>NZ_CAJVCE010000011.1 GCF_910594985.1 Paenibacillus allorhizosphaerae | reverse complement strand
CCTAAAGGTTTTGCTTTAGCAAAACCAGCATCGGAAGCATTAAGGCCCCCATGGGGCTCGTCGCCCCCTGCACCCCGGCCCGTGCTGTGAATTACTGCTGCGGTATGGGAGCGGCCCAGCAAACTTCATCTTCACTATCCGCTTCCTTACTACCATACCATATGCTCACGAACCGTGGTGTGACCAGGATCACGAACGGACGAATGCAACAGTCATTCTCTTCCATTTCCCTTATTTTCCGCCGAAATACGCGAGAATATACCCTACTGCAATAGCTTCTTCCTCAGCAAATCGGAGATCGCTTTATCGGCTTTTACGAGCCGGTCGTTCTGTGAGCCGACGACGTCGCCGCGGGACGACATCAGCTTGCTGTAAGCGTCGTAGATGTCGGCAAACTGCATATTGATATCCATGAACAACTGCTGTTCATCCGATTTTAACGGGCGGCTCGCGCCGATTTGGAGGCGCATCATGTATTGCAATAGCTGCGATAACGACTCCAGCTTCGATAGCTCGTTTGAGCCGTAGGCCATCGTCAGGTGCTGATGCACGAATTGAGCGGAATAGACGGCCTGCCGAAGCGCATTTAAGGCCCCGGTATTGGTTGCTTTTGCGCTCTCCGTCAAATAGCTGCCGAGCAGCTCCATTTGAAAGAAAGAAACTTGATAAAGCAGCTTCTCCGCTTTTTCCTGCGGCTTCTCGTGCGTCAGCATCCCGATCATCTGAACCAAGGGCCATCCGATCAATATCGCCACGATCCCATAGATCCACAGTTTCTTCTTCAGCTTCCTCATGCGTCAGCCCCCCTTATCCGATACAAGCCCTACGTTGAGATTGTATGGGGGGCGAACAAAAGAAATAACCACGGATTTCTCCGTGGCTATCATATATTAGCTATTGTTATTTTACTAATTGAGCTTGCTTCAATACCGGCGATTCCACTTGCAATTCACCCATACCGCGAACCAGTTTCTTCGCATGCGTAACCTCCGGCTTCAACACGGACAGCATATGTTCGATTGCCAGTTGAGGGTCCACCGTTTCGCCGCAAGTATAGCAGTCGAGCGCCGCAAAGCCTTTCTCAGGATACGTATGAATGGAGAGATGACTTTCCGAAAGAAGCACCAATACTGTTGCTCCTTGTGGTTCGAATTGCTTGGACTGCACAGACAATACCGTTGCTCCACAAACCTCAGCAGCTTCTACCATTTGCGCTTGTAACCATTCTGCATTGTTGAGAAGATCAAAGTCGACTCCCCAAGTGTCTACAGCTACGTGTCTTCCGAAAGTTGAGTATTCCATCTTTCGGTTCCCCCTTCCTAGGAATAAAATGTTTTGAAAATTTCATCCGCTAGGACCTACGTCATTCACTTCTCGAGGGAATAATCTCTCGCAACATACAATGTCCTGAGTGAATCCTGGTTCCTATTTTGTTTTCAACGAGATTAAAAATAACATCTATTGAACAGAAATGCAACAGTTTTTTTTGGGCAGGCAATCGTTTCCTCCCAAGGGCAGCAGCACAACAACAAAATATGTAAAACACTTGTCTAATGTGTATGCGTGGTGCTATAAAAATGAACGGTTTTGTCCGATCGCCACATGCATACCCTCGCATAAAAATACACACAAAAAAGCTTGCCTCGCTTCTACAGCAGAAGTCGGGCAAGCTCTTTACGCCAAGTATACAATATATATTAAGCTTCGAGTACAAACAACCGATGCGTCAGCTTCTGCAGCCGCTCGTCGATTTGTTCGCTTATGGCGGGTTCTTGCATAGCATTTCTCAAATCGAGCAAGGAATTCACTTGCGCTTTGATGCGGTTAATTTCTTGCTCCACTTCGTTCTTATGGAACATTTGCTCGAGCTGGCCGATCGTGTTTTTGTACTCAAACACAACCTTGTCTCCGGCATCGGAATGTTCCACGATCTTCACTACGGTTCCTTGTTTGTACGTGTAAACCATCGTATAGGCCGAATAGATGCGATGCACGACGGCATCTCCTTTGAATGTGGAGACTGCTTTGCGCATCAAGTTGACAAGCTTGTTGTCGGTTAAGCGGCATGTTCCTTGGCATACGTACAGATTTGCTTGTTTTTCGAACGAGAGGGCGATTTCTTGGCCGGACTCGCTCCGAAAACCGATTTCCTGATTCCCGTTTTCAAACACTTTCACTTGCAGAGAGGCCTCATGGTCGACGAACATTTGCGTAAACACGGCCATCTCGGCCTCCGTTAATTGCAGGCAGGTTTTGACATATTCAGTCGCTAACCTCATTGCCATAAAAATCCCTCGATTCATTTTTTTCGAACCTTGAAGCTTCAGCCTTATTCTCTTGCTCTATATACATTATACTACATAAATATTTAATATTCCTGCCGCACAGACCTTGAATTTCGCCGGGAATTCAGAAAATTTCGCGTTTTCCCCTCAGAAGGCGGCACGAACTATAAAAAAACTCGGTTTCCCTTACGATGTTCCGCGGTTCCCTTAGGAATTCGGAAGAGCTTGATAAAAATGAGCTTCGTCCCAAGTTTGGGGTAAAATCGAAACTTTAATAAACGCGCAATAACCCGCGATGTCTCCATCCGCGGGTTCGTCTTACGCTTCGCTATTGGTTTCAGCAGCCGAATCATGATAGCCGATCCGCTGCTCAATCATTTGCCACAGTTCATCCTTGCCGACGCCAAGCTCGGAAGAAAACAACACCATCGGATCCGCCTTATCCATCTCAAGCGTCTCCCGCACAATCTTCATATGCTGTTGCCATTTTCCCTTCGGAATTTTATCGGCCTTCGTCACAACGACACAACAAGGAACCCCGTTATGCCGAAGCCAATCGTACATCGCCTGGTCGTCCTTGGTTGGCGGATGGCGAAGGTCGATGACATGCAGCACAAGCTTCAAATGCTCTCGTTCCAGCAAATACTGTTCTATGAACTTGCCCCATTTTTGACGCTCGGTTTTCGATACTTGCGCATAGCCGTAACCGGGCAAATCGACGAAAAATAAATCCGAATTAATTCGATAATAGTTCAATTGCTGTGTTTTGCCTGGCTTGGAGCTCGTCCGCGCCAAATTTTTGCGGCCGATCATCCGATTAATCAGCGAAGACTTCCCGACATTCGAACGCCCTGCCAGAGCAATCTCCGGCAAGGCGCCTTCAGGATACTGATTCGGACCAACCGCGCTGATAACAAATTCAGCCTGATTGACCTTCATGCTTTCACTCTTTTCTAATGCTCCGATTTATCTTTTTGCGTTCCGTTGTACTTCGTACAAAGGTCACTTTAAAAAGATAAATCTTCGCTGAAATCTTCTGCGTTCCGCCCGTGCTTCGCACAAAGGCGCTTTAAAAAGATAAATCTTCGCTGAAATCTTCTGCGTTCCGCCTATACTTCGCACAAAGGCGCTTTATAAAGATAAATCTTCACTGAATTCTTCTGCGTTCCGCCTATACTTCGTACAAAGGTCACTTTAAAAAGATAAATCTTCACTGAATTCTTCTGCGTTCCGCCTATGCTTCGCACAAAGGCACTTTAAAAAGTTAAAATTATACCCCTACCGGCTTGATCAGCGCATGTTCCAACACTTCGTCCATATGCGCTACCGGGATGAACGTAAGCTCGCGGCGTACGCTTTCAGGGACTTCTTCTATGTCCTTCTCGTTATCTTTCGGCAGGATCACCGTACGAATTCCGGCGCGATGGGCGGCCATGCTCTTCTCCTTCAAGCCGCCGATCGGAAGCACGCGGCCGCGGAGCGTGATCTCGCCTGTCATTGCGACATGGCGGGAAACCGGGATGTTCGTCAACGCCGAAATGAGCGCGGTGCCCATCGTGATTCCCGCGGAAGGACCGTCTTTCGGGATGGCGCCTTCAGGGATATGAATATGAATGTCGAACTTCTCATGAAAGTCGGGTTGGATATTTAATTGCTGCGCCCTCGAACGGGTGTAGCTAAACGCCGCCTGCGCAGATTCCTTCATCACATCTCCGAGCTTGCCCGTAAGCGTCAGCTTGCCGTTCCCCGGCATCACCGTTACTTCAATGACCAGTGTATCGCCACCGACTTCCGTCCAAGCCAGGCCGGTAACGGCGCCTACCTGATCGCGCTCCTCGGCCATGCCGAAACGAAACTTGGGAGCGCCGAGGAAATCTTTCAAATTATCCGTCGAAACGGTAACGATGGACGTTCCGCCGACAATTTGCTTCGCAGCCTTACGGCAAATGGAAGAAAGCTGCTGCTCCAGGTTCCGTACGCCGGCTTCGCGCGTATATTCCCTGACCGTACTCATCAACGCATTTTCTTCCACGACCAATTGCTCTTCGCTTAGGCCGTGCTCGCGCTTTTGCTTGGGCAGCAAATAATTGCGCGCAATGTGCAGCTTCTCAATCTCGGTATAGCCCGGAATATAGAGCACTTCCATCCGGTCGAGCAGCGGGCGCGGAATATTATGGACCGCGTTGGCGGTTGTGACGAACATCACGTTCGACAAATCGAACGGCAATTCAACGTAATGATCGCTGAAGGTGCTGTTTTGCTCCGGGTCAAGCACTTCGAGCAGAGCGGATGCCGGGTCTCCGCGGAAATCCATGGCCATCTTGTCGATTTCGTCGAGCAAAAAGACCGGGTTGTTGGAGCCCGCTGTTTTCATCCCTTGAATGATCCGACCGGGCATGGCGCCGACATACGTTCGGCGGTGTCCCCTTATCTCCGCTTCATCCCGGACGCCGCCGAGCGAAATGCGAACGAATTCGCGTCCGAGCGATCTGGCGATCGACCGGGCAATGGACGTTTTCCCTACTCCCGGCGGGCCTACAAGGCACAGGATCGGCCCTTTCATTTTTTTGACCAGCTGCTGCACGGCCAAATATTCGAGTACGCGTTCTTTCGGCTTTTCCAGCCCGTAATGATCCGCGTTTAAAATCTCCTCGGCCTTCTTGATATCCAGGTCGTCCGCCGCTTGCACCGACCACGGCAGCGCCAGCAGCCAATCGATGTAGTTGCGAATAACGGAGCCTTCAGCGGAGGTGGACGGCATTTTCTCCAGCCGGTCGATTTCTTTCTCGATTTTTTCCTTGACCTTCTCCGGCACGTTCGCTTCCGCCAACTGGTTGCGCAGCTCGTCGACTTCACCCGCGCGGCCTTCTTTGTCCCCGAGTTCCTTCTGAATCGCCTTCATCTGCTCGCGCAAATAATATTCCTTTTGCGTCTTTTCCATTTGCTTCTTGACGCGCTGGCTAATTTTGCGTTCGAGCTCAAGCACTTCCCGCTCGTTGTTCAAGATGCCAAGCAGCTTTTCGAGCCGCTGCCGCACATCGACGGTTTCGAGTATTTCTTGCTTATCCTTGATTTTTAATGATAAATGACTGCAGATGACGTCGGCCAGTCGGCCCGGCTCATCGATATCCGATACGGCGGCGAGCGTCTCCGGCGTCACTTTCTTCGAAAGATTGATATAATGCTCGAACTGGTTCAGCACCGTTCGCATCAAGGCGTCGATTTCCGGGTCCGTCGTTTCCTGCTCGGGCAGCTCCTTAACATTCACTTCATAATATTCGTCGTTATCGAGGAACTCGGTTATTTCCGCGCGGGTCACGCCTTCAACGAGCACGCGGATCGTTCCGTTCGGCAGCTTGAGCATTTGTTTTACTTTGGCGATCGTGCCGATCCGGTATATATCCTCTGTCCGGGGCTCCTCTATGTTCACTTCGGACTGCGAACAAAGCAGGATCATGCTGTCGTCGACCATAGCCTTATCCAGTGCCCGTACGGACTTTTCGCGCCCCACATCCAAAGGCAGCACCATACTCGGATACACCAGCAGCCCCCTGAGCGGAAGCAGCGGCAAGCGTCGCACCTTTTGTTTGCTCGGTCTCACCCTCGAGCACCTCCAGATTAGACTTACATACTGTGATTTACATTTTAACAAAATTGTTTTCAAAACACCAATATCGGTCCGCTCTCTTAAAAAAGAGACGCCGCGGCTCTATTCAAGCGCATCGGCGTGCAGTATCGTAATGGAAGCAGGTGAAGCCGTTTCTTGCGATAAGACGGCATGATCCGTGGATCGAATGAACTCCAGTCCGAGCGAATGGTGCAGCGCCTCTTCGATGGAGTCAACCGGGATCACCTCAAGTCCGCTCAATCCGGCGAAAATTTCCTGCCAGTTTTCTTTCGGGATAATCACTTTCGTTGCCCCTGCCTGGAATGCGGCTTCCACTTTGGCAATTACGCCGCCCACCGGCTTCACTTTCCCGTGAATGCTAATTTCACCGGTCATCGCAATATGGTTGTCCACCGGAATTTGCTTAATAGCGGAAGTAATCGCTACAGCCATCGAAACGCCGGCGGAAGGACCGTCAATCGGAACGCCGCCCGGGAAATTAATATGCAGATCGAAATTGTAAGGGTTAATGGAGAGCCTGCGCAGCACAGTAAGCACATTTTCGACCGATCCGCGCGCCATGCTCTTTCGACGCAAAGTACGCGAACCGCCGCCCATCTCTTCCTCGTCCACCACGCCGGTGATGATGAACTTGCCTGTTCCGGGTTGAACGACCGGGATCGCCGTCACCTCGATGTCCAGAAGCGTACCGAGGTTCGGGCCGTAAACGGCCAAACCGTTGACCAATCCCACTTCCGGGCTTTGTGCGATTTTCTTTTCCGGTCTCGGCGGAATTTGCGAGCTGTTGACGACCCATTCGATATCCGCAGCCGAAACTTCTTTTCGTTGATCGGTTAATGCCATACCCGCGGCAAGCTGGATGATATTGACCGCTTCCCTACCGTTTGTCGCGTATTTTTTTACGACTTCGATCGCCGAATCGTTTTCCGGGAATCCGATTTTTTTCAGCGCCTTCGATGCGATCATGCCGATCTCGTCCGGGAGCAGCGGCCTGAAGTATATTTCCATGCAGCGAGAGCGAATAGCCGGCGGCAGCTCCTGGGGATTGCGCGTCGTCGCTCCGACCAACCGGAAATCGGCGGGCAGCCCGTTCTGAAATACGTCGTGAATGTAGCTTGGAATGTTGGTGTCTTCCGAATTGTAATAAGCACTCTCCAGAAACACCTTTCGATCCTCCAGCACCTTTAATAATTTATTCATCTGGTGCGGATGCAATTCACCGATCTCATCAATAAATAATATGCCGCCATGCGCTTTCGTGACAGCACCCTGCTTCGGCTGGGGGATGCCGGCGACTCCCATCGCGCCTGCGCCTTGATAAATCGGATCGTGAACAGAGCCAATAAGCGGATCGGCAATTCCTCGTTCGTCGAATCGCGCCGTGGTCGCATCGATTTCCGTGAATTTGGCGTCAGGCCGAAACGGCGATTCGGGATTTTTCTTCGCTTCTTCGAGAACAACGCGGGCCGCTGCCGTTTTTCCTACGCCCGGAGGACCGTAAATAATAACATGCTGCGGGTTCGCACCGCACAGTGCCGCTTTCAATGCGCGAAGCCCTTCTTTTTGCCCGACGATATCGTCCATCGCCGACGGACGGGTCTTCTCGGCAAGCGGTTTATTTAATGAGATGGAGCGAAGCTTTCTTAGCTTCTCCAACTCTTTCTTCGACTCTTTGTCGACAGCGGTACGGTTGGTCTGCTGGTTTCGCAGCAAATTCCAAAAATACAATCCGATCACAATGGCAAAAAACAGCTGAATCACCATCAAAATTACACTTATGCTCATCGTTCTCAACCTCCATCCTGTTCGCTAGCGGCGCCACCGGTAAGAAGGCGTCTGCAAACCGCAATATATTTGGTAGTATTGCCCTCCTATGGAAGCATTAATCGTTCTTGGTGCAGAAACTTTTTGGGAGATGATAAATAAGAGGTCGGTACCGGTAGTGCAAGCTTAAGCTTGATTATGAAAAGCAGGTGCAACAAACATTTAAAATAGCGAGGAGTTGATTCCCTATGTCCAGCCATTTGAATCCTGCGAAAATCGTGCTTCTTTCCATACTTCTGGCGTTATGCCCTTGGTCCCATACCGTAGACGCTTCGCCGGATTCGTTCCTGCTTCCGGAAATCCGCGCGAATCATCCCGCTCTAACGAATGCCGATGTGCTTATTGATGTCGGACACGGCGGGGTCGACCCCGGAACAAGCTACGGGTCATTGCTGGAAAAAGATATCAATTTGGCCATTGCCAAAAAAACATTCGAATGTTTGCGAAAAAAAGGCTATATCGTGCTGCTTAATCGCAGCGGCGATTATGCGCTCAGTTCGGAGAACGGCTGGCTCCGAACGCGTTCGCGGCATATGAAAGATTTGGCCCAGCGCAGCCATCTGGCCAATGAGATCAAACCAAAAGTAATGATCAGCCTTCATGTCAATTCGGCGAGAAACCCGGACAGGCGCGGGCCGCTCGTTCTGCATCAAAAAAACGTGCGCAGCAAACAGCTCGCCACCGCGCTGCAGTCGGCTTTAAATCCGCTTTATGGGGTATCGGAAACGCCGGTACTAGGCCGCACTTATTATCTGCTGAAGCATACGCAGGTCCCTGCGGTTATTGTTGAGCTTGGTTTTATTACGAATGCGGCAGACCGGCAAATGCTGCAAAAGCAAAGCATACAGTGGACGATATCGGAGAAAATTACCGAGGGGATAACAAAGTATTTGCAGCTGTAGAAAAGTCTCCCAAAGGCGCAGTGACCTACCGATCACAAACATAACCGGGCGGCTCCACAACTCATTAGGCGGCACCCGTTTGTCATGGTCCGGCATTGAATAAGACCGCTGCCTGGCGGGAGCGGTCTCGTTGCTTGATTTAATGGATCATTTGCGAAAGCGGGACAAACTCCCCACCAAGTCCCTGCAGCGTAGGAATCGATTGTTTCAATACATCCGCGGTATGCTTTCCCGGAGGTCCGACATGGCCGATAACCACCGTATCCGCATTGGATTTTACATGCTTTTGCACGACAAGCGCTTGTTTCAAAATGTGGCTGCGGGTGTACACATCGTCCATGAAAACATCGTTCTCCGTAGTTGGCACGCCGAGCTCGGAAGCCAGTTTCTTGATGACGCTTTTGTTCGTGGTACGACTGTCGAGGAAAAATAATTTTTTTTCTTTGCATACCGTGAGCACGATCCGCATTACACGCTCATCAGCCGTCACTCTGGAGCCCATATGATTGTTGATGCCGATGGCATGGGGGACATCGGCAATGGCGGCCTCGACCCGTTGTCTGACTTCTTCGTCCGTCAAACGGGTGGTAATAGCGCCGGGGCCAAGCCACTCCGGTTTGCCGACTTGCGGCTCCATCGGCATGTGCACCAGCACTTCTTTCCCCAGCCGATGCGCTTCTTCGGCATCTTTTTTCGTCGTCGGCAAAAACGGCATGACGGCTGCAGCGAACGGAATCGGCAGCTGCATCATTTGCTCCGTTCCGGACATGCCGTTGCCGAAATCGTCGATGACGATCGCGATTCGTTTTTTGGCTGTAGGCTCTGACGGTTCCGAAGCTTCCACCTGCAATGGCAATGACGAAGAGCATAATGTCGTTCCAGCCATTATGAGTACAGCCAGCCTTTTGTTCCACCATTTCATACGCCTCATGAGCTGTATTCCCCCTTTTCTGACCATACTCTTGTTATTTGTTGCCATCGGCCATTTTATGCATACACGGAAAAAGCCCGCTTAGGAGTATTCACTCCGCAGCGGGCCTATCGAATGCGATTATACTTGTGCGTGATGTTTTCTTCCAGGAATTTCTCCCGTTTTCTCGAAATGATCTACGATAATGTCGATTTCTTTCTTCAACTCGCTGAGCAGCTCCGCTTCCGGCACTTTGCGAATCATCTCTCCGTAACGGAACAGCATCCCTTCGCCGCGGGCTCCGGCAATGCCGATATCCGCTTCCCTCGCTTCGCCCGGTCCGTTCACGGCGCAGCCCAGGACGGATACTTTGATCGGCACTTTTAGCTTGGAAATATACGCTTCGACCTCGTTGGCGATGGAGAATAAATCGATGTCCAGTCTGCCGCATGTCGGGCACGAAACGAGCGTAGCCGCATTCGTAATCAGCCCGAACGACTTGAGCAGCTCGCGGCATACTTTCACTTCTTCCACCGGATCCGCGCTTAGCGAGATACGTATGGTTGATCCGAGTCCCATGCTGAGCAGCGCGCCGAGCCCTGCCGCACTTTTCACCGTGCCGGAGAACAGCGTTCCGGCTTCCGTAATGCCGAGATGCAGCGGATATTTGAAAGCAGCGGCTGCCTTTGTGTACGCGGCGATCGCCATTGGAACATCGGATGCTTTTAGCGATACGATAATATCGTGAAAATCCAGCTCCTCGAGAATCCCGATATGAAACAGCGCGCTTTCCACCATCGCCTCCGGCGTCGGATAACCGTATTTCTCAAGCAAATGGGTTTCCAAAGAACCGGCATTGACCCCGATGCGAATCGGGATGCCCCGTGCCTTGCATGCTTTCACGACCTCTTCCACTTTTTCCCGGCGGCCGATATTCCCCGGGTTGATTCTTACTTTATCAATCCCGTTCTCAATCGCCTGCAGCGCCAGCCTGTAATCGAAATGGATGTCGGCGACGAGCGGAATCGAAATTTGCTTCTTGATTTCTTTAATCGCCGCTGCCGCTTCTTTGTTGTTCACCGTCACGCGAACGATTTGGCAGCCCGCTTCTTCCAACCGGTGAATTTCCGCAACGGTCGCTTTCACATCAGCCGTCTTCGTTGTACACATGCTTTGAATGATGACCTCGTTGCTGCCGCCGATCGTCAGATTGCCCACTTTAACCGGAACCGTTTCCGTTCTGTGAAACATGCGTTTTCTTCTCTCCCATGATACCAAACATCCTCCGCTCCGCTGCAAGCTTACCCTTAAATTTCCAAGGGACTTGGCAGCGGATTGGAGGTGTCCGGTTTAATATGATCGTACGCTTACGCGCTCTCTTCTTTTTTCTTTACATCGACGGCCGTAATCGACGGAGCGATCTTGGCTTGCACCGCTTCCTTGGTAACGACGCACTTGGAGTTCTCCGTACGCGACGGCGCCTCGTACATCACTTCCAGCATAATGCCTTCAATGATCGCGCGCAGTCCCCTCGCTCCGGTATTCCGCTTGATCGCTTCTTTGGCGATTTCTTCAAGCGCTTCGGCCTCGAATTCAAGCGTCACATTGTCCATTTCAAGCATCTTTTGATACTGCTTGACGAGCGCATTTTTCGGCTCGGTCAAGATGCGGACAAGCGCTGCTTCATCCAGCGGCTCGAGCGTGGAGATCACCGGCAGACGGCCGACAAATTCCGGGATCAAGCCGAATTTCAGCAAGTCTTCCGGCAGCACGAGCGACAAGTATTCACCCGGCTTCAAATCGGCTTTCATACCGTCGGTGCCGAATCCGATCACCTTTTTACCGATACGGCGTTTAATGATTTGTTCCAAACCGTCGAAAGCGCCGCCGCATATGAACAAAATGTTCGTCGTATCGATCTGGATGAATTCCTGATGCGGATGTTTGCGGCCCCCTTGCGGCGGAACGGAAGCAACGGTACCTTCAAGAATTTTGAGCAGCGCTTGCTGCACGCCTTCGCCTGATACGTCACGCGTAATGGACGGATTCTCCGATTTACGGGCTACTTTATCGATCTCATCGATATAGATGATGCCGCGCTCGGCTTTCTCCACATCATAATCGGCCGCCTGGATCAGCTTAAGCAAAATATTTTCCACGTCTTCGCCCACGTAACCGGCTTCCGTCAAGGAAGTGGCGTCCGCGATCGCAAACGGCACATTTAAAATTTTTGCCAGCGTCTGAGCCAGAAGCGTCTTCCCGCTGCCGGTCGGTCCTACAAGCACGATGTTCGACTTTTGCAGCTCGACATCTTCCAGTTTGTTTTGACCGGAATTGATTCGCTTGTAATGGTTATACACCGCAACGGACAGCGATTTTTTGGCTTGCTCCTGCCCGATGACGTACGAATCCAGAATCGTGCGGATTTCTTTCGGCTTCGGAACGTCTTTCAGGTCAAGCTCTTCCTCGTGACCCAATTCCTCTTCCACGATTTCCGTACATAGTTCAATGCATTCATCGCATATATATACGCCGGGTCCGGCAACCAATTTACGCACTTGTTCCTGCGATTTGCCGCAAAAAGAGCATTTCAGTTGGCCTTTTTCATCGTTAAATTTAAACATGGGATCACTCCTCTTCTATGTCAAATCACTGCGAGTGATAACCGCATCAATGAGCCCGTACGCCTTGGCTTCTTCGGCACTCAAGAAATTATCACGGTCCGTATCGCGCTCGATTTTTTCGTACGGCTGTCCCGTGCGCTCCACATAAATTTGATTCAGCTTTTGTTTGGTCTTGATGATCCAATCGGCATGAATCTTAATATCGGACGCTTGCCCGCGGACGCCGCCGAGCGGCTGGTGAATCATGACTTCGCTGTTCGGCAAAGCGAACCGTTTCCCTTTCGCTCCCGCCGTCAAAAGCAAAGAACCCATACTTGCAGCCATACCTACGCAAATCGTCGACACATCCGGTTTAATGAACTGCATTGTATCATATATACCCATACCGGCAGTTACCGAACCACCGGGGGAATTAATGTACAAACTGATGTCCTTCTCGGAATCCTGCGCCGCCAAAAACAACAGCTGGGCAATAACCAGGTTGGCGACGTCATCGTCGATCGCACTGCCCAGAAAGATAATACGATCTTTAAGCAAACGCGAGTAAATATCGTAAGAGCGTTCGCCGCGGCCTTCCTGTTCTACAACCATAGGTACCAGACTCATCGTTTCCAACCCCTTTACCCCACTAGAGTAGCATTGCAAAAAACGTTACCGTATCCATTGTAGCATCTTTTGTCTGTAAAGTCATTTCGGCGGTAATACCGGGTGAGATGTTGGAGTTTTGACAAGCGCGTTTACGTTCAAGTGCCTTGCTTCAAACCAATATATACTCCCTTATGTATTGCTAAATGATACTTATGCCCCGTTTCACCGGGTTTATGTATTTCCATGCTCACTTGTTATGTATTTCCGTTAACATTTATGTAAGGCTTTTGGGCGGTCGCGCCTTTTTAGGGTAAAACAAAGGCACGCATTGAAATACACGTGCCTTTGCCTCTTATAGTATCGCCCTGTTCAATTATACGGCGCTTGCAACAGATTTACTGTTATCCACCAAGAACTTCACCGTTTTACGGGAAACCAGGTCGTTCACGAGCGTTTGCATATTGCCGTTCGCTGCGAAAATGCTGCGAACTTCGTCAGCCGAGCGGCCGTACATTTGTGCAAGGTTCGCAAGCTCCTCGTTGATTTCTTCTTCGGTCGCCTCGATATTTTCCGATTTCGCAATCGCTTCGATGACCAGATTGTTGCGAACGCGCTTCGCAGCATCGTCACGCATTTGGCCTTTGAGCGCCTCAGCGTCTTGACCGGTAAACTGGTAGTACATGTCGATGTTCATGCCTTGCGTACGCAGACGGCTCTCGAATTCTTTCACCATTTGCTCCGCTTCGTCATTGATCATCACTTCCGGAATTTCCACAACCGCTGCAGCAGACGCCTTTTCTACCGCTTCCGTTTGCTTCTTATTGTCCGCTTCCGCCGCTTTGCGTTCTTTGATTTTGCTAGCAAGATCGGCTTTGTACTCTTCCAACGTTTCGAATTCGCTCACGTCTTTCGCGAACTCATCGTCGAGTACCGGCAAGTTTTTGCGTTTGATGTCATGGAGCTTAATTTTGAACACGGCTTCTTTGCCTTTCAGCTCTTCCGCATGGTAGCTTTCAGGGAAAGTTACGGTGATGTCCTTCTCGCCGCCTTTCTCAAGGCCGACTACCTGCTCTTCAAAGCCTGGGATAAAGCTGCCGGAGCCGATCTCCAGGGAATATCTTTCGGCTTTGCCGCCTTCGAACGGAACGCCGTCAACGGAACCTTCGAAGTCGATCGAAACGACGTCGCCATTCTCCGCTGCGCCTTCTTCAACCGGGATCAGCTCCGCATGGCGGGCTTGCAGCTTTTCAAGCTCAGCGTTCACTTCTTCTTCCGTTACTTCGGCTGCCGCTTCTTCCAATTCAAGGCCTTTGTACTCGCCAAGTTCCACCTCAGGCTTCACAGTGACTTTCGCTTTGAATTTGAGAACTTGTCCTTTGCCGAATTGTTCCACATCCACTTCCGGACGGTCTACAGGCACGATTCCTGTCTCGTTGACAGCGGCCACGTAAGCATCAGGAACGATGATGTCAAGAGCGTCCTGGTACAAGCTTTCAACGCCGAATTTGGATTCGAAAATCGCGCGCGGCACTTTGCCTTTGCGGAAACCCGGAACATTCACTTTCGCTACGACTTTCTTGAATGCTTTGTCCAAAGCATCGGTAACTTGATCCGCATCCACTTCAATATCAAGAACTCCAACGTTCTTCTCTATCTTTTCCCAGCTTGCTTTCATTTTATGCTTTCCCCTCCAAAAATTATCCATCACATTTTAGATTTCATATGCTTTCATTCTTCAAACACGGCTTACCCCGGAATATAACCATTCTATTATAACCATAATAGTTTACGTTTTCAAGACTTGCTATACGTAATATAAGGAACCATTTTTAAATTCAGGCTTTACCGGGAAATACCGCCTGAGCGAACTGCTGCATGATTCGATAGGCCTGCTCCCACTGGAATGCAAGCTCCGACGTAATGCCATACAGCTCGAAAAGCTCCTCCTTGTCGCCTCCGTCAAAAACCCGCTCCAAGAGCGTCAAATGAAGCGCGCAAGCCCAAACGTCCACGCAGGCCGCATCCTGCCTAAGCATTTGCCGGTACGAAGATGTGCCGAATATAAACGCGAGAAATTCGTTCCATGTCTCTTCGGCAAAATAGGCGAGCGCCGGATGCTGCGTTTCGCTAATTTCCCGCACGCGGCTAATAATCTCTTGAATTTGCGATGGAAACTGGTCGAAATCGACAGGCGTCTCTTCGATATCGATACGTGCCGCTTCTCCGTTCTTGGTTAGCGTAACAGGTCCTTCCGCTCCCCGTTTCTTCAGCGTTTGAAGCGTGCGAAACTGGATGAACGGCGGCAGCGGCGTCTCGGTCAAAAAGCGGATCAGCGCGTCGTTTATGCCGGGATGCTCGATGAAGGCAAGCTGATCGAGCGCGAGCATCTGCTTATCCGCGGATTTTTGCTGAAACAAGCTTTCCAACAGCTTGTTCGCGTAATCAGGCGATTGCTCCGCTTTCATATGCAAATGCCGCTTCAGCAGCTCCGCCTCATCCGTATCCTCCTCCGGCTCCTCCAGCTCCGCCATCGACAAATCGGGAAACATCAGCTGCAGCCAATCGAGCAGCGACTGCCACTCCTCCCTGGCGCGGTTGTCGCCCGTCTGGCAGGCCAGCAAAAAGCGCAGCGTCCCGATCGCTTCTCCGTACCTCTCCGTTTCCAATAAACGCGTTAACTCAAACTGGTAGTACTCGACGGTTTTCGGAAATAAAATTACATTATCAGTCGGCTGTTCCGTCATAAAACACCGCCTTTCCTGCTGGCATCTATATAGGAAGCAGTGTACCAAAAATCGGGCGGAATGCAAAATTTCTCTGGCCCGGGCTGCCCGCTGCAAGCCAAAAAGCCCGAAAACATCCGTTTCGGGCTCAGGGCGTGAATACGGTCATACCGGCATCATTCGGCATCCCGTGCCTGATAGTAAAAACTAGTCCATCTTCATGGCCGCTTGAATAAGCTGAGCCTTAATGTGCGGGTTTTTGTCGATAAAGGCGTACATGCGGTCGACGGCTTCTTTATTTTGCAAATAATCGCGCTCGTTCTGAATCATTTCATGAGACCATTTCAGCAGCGCCGCCTCCGCCGCGCCGAGTTTGTTCAGAGCCGTATGCAATCCGGTATCTTCAACGAGCCGCTCCATCGTTTCCTGCGTAACGGTGCCAAGCTTCTTGGTCGTGGCAAGCTTTTGTTCGAAATCTTTGTTGACCTGTTCGAAATGTTCCTTGGCTTCTTTATATTCTTTTTGCTGCGCGGAGAGTGTTCTTTTCATCGGGATGACCACCTTTTCATGTTGATCGTCTGCCTTCGCATGTTCTTCCATACCCATATGGATAGGGTGGGACAAAAGCAGCGGTTTCTATTCATAGAAACCTGATAGGATGTGCAAAACTTACCATTGCCTCTATCGGTAGTGTAACTTTTCTTCGACCGTTTGTCCATTTCTTCGCCAAGTTTTTCAGTTTTCTGCCCGGGGGGACAGACATTTTCGCGTTTTCAGACGCATAACCTTTAACATCCTGCCGTCCCTTGACCAAGGGGCTTGTCAATAGCCGCCGAACTTTGAGACCAGAAAGGATGAAGTCTATGTGTGGAATTACGGGATGGGTTGATTGGAATAAAGATTTGACCCAGTATCCGTTCATTCTCGAAAAGATGACGGATACGATGAGCCTGCGGGGCCCGGATGCCTCCGGCACCTGGATTACCGCCCGCTGCGCTCTAGGTCATCGCCGTCTCAGCGTCATGGATCCGGCGGGCGGCGCGCAGCCGATGATTCGCAAAGCCGGCGAGAATACATTCGCGATCGTATATAACGGCGAGCTGTACAATGCGCCCGAGCTGAAAAAGGAGCTGGAGCTTCGAGGCCATCGCTTCCAAACCACATGCGATACGGAAGTGCTCCTTGCATCCTACATCGAATGGGGGCGCGCCTGCGTAGACCGATTAAACGGCATCTTCGCCTTCGCGGTCTGGAATGACGAGGAGCAGACGCTCTTCCTCGTCCGCGACCGGCTCGGGGTGAAGCCTTTCTTTTATTCTTATCAAGACGGCCGGCTGCTGTTCGGCTCGGAACCGAAGGCGATTTTGGCGCATCCGGATTTTCCTGCGCAAATCAGCGGGGAAGGGCTGGCGGAAATATTCGCTGTCGGACCGGCACGGACCCCCGGACACGGCGTGTATAAAAATATGAATGAACTGAAGCCCGGTCATTGCGCGCTGCTGGATGCGAACGGCTTGCAAATCCGCGCGTACTGGAAGCTGGAGAGCAAGCCCCACGAAGACGATGTAGAGACGACGGCGGCGAAGGTGCACGAGTTGCTGAAGGACACGGTCATCCGACAGCTTGCCTCCGACGTGCCGATCTGTACGCTGCTCTCCGGCGGGCTTGATTCCAGTGCCTTAACGACGTTTGCCGCTAATTATTACAAAGAATCGGGTATGGATACGTTCCACACGTTCTCGATCGATTATGTCGACAACGACAAGCATTTTAAGGCGAACGTCTTCCAGCCGAATTCGGATGCGCCATGGATTAAACGGATGACCGACTTTCTCGGTACCGAACACCATGCCTTCGAGTTCGACACACCCGAATTGGTCGAAGCGCTGAAAGCAGCCGTATATGCCCGCGATATGCCCGGCATGGCGGACGTCGACGGCTCGCTCTACTTGTTCTGCCGTGAAATCAAAAAACATGCCACCGTTGCCGTCTCCGGCGAAGCCGCGGACGAAATATTCGGAGGCTACCCGTGGTTTCACCGGGAAGAATCGCTGAACGCAAATACGTTTCCGTGGGCGCTCGCGACCCGCGACCGCGTTAACCTGCTGTCGCCCGAATTCGTCGACTGGGTGAAGCCGGAGCAATACGTGCAGGAACGGTACCGCCAGGCGTTGTCCGAAGTACCGCGGCTCGCAGGGGAAAACCAGCAGCAAAACCGGATGCGCGAAATGTCGTATCTCAACATCTCGCGATTCATGCCGACGCTTCTCGACCGGAAAGACCGCATGAGCATGGCCGTCGGCCTCGAGGTTCGCGTGCCGTTCTGCGACCATCGGCTCGTCGAATACGTCTGGAATATTCCGTGGGAAGTCAAAACCGCCGGAGACCGGGAGAAGGGCATTTTGCGCAAAGCGCTCCGCGGCGTGCTGCCCGAAGACGTGCTCACCCGTAAAAAAAGCCCGTACCCGAAGACGCACAATCCGAATTATTTGGCAGCCGTTCGCTCCTGGGTGCTCGATATATTGAACGACAGCTCATCGCCGCTGCTGCAATTTATCGATACGGCCAAAATCAGGGCGCTGGCCGAAAACGACAACGGGCAATTCAATCTGCCCTGGTTCGGACAGCTGATGACCGGCCCGCAGCTGTTTGCCTACCTTGCGCAAGTAGACATGTGGCTTCGTAAATATAAAGTGGCCATCCGGTAACCGGTGGCCGCTTTCAGCTTTTCCATGACGTTATTACAAAACGGGACGGCATGCGGAAATGTTTCAATCCGCATGCCGTCCCTTGTTTTTAGCGCTGTCCCTTGCTTACTTGGATAACGCTTCCCACAATTTGCCGAGCGCCTGCGCGCGGTGGCTTAGCTCGTTTTTCTCGTTCACCGTCAGCTCCGCCATCGTTCGTCCCAATTCGGGTATGTAAAATAACGGATCGTAGCCGAAGCCGTGCTCTCCGCGCGGTTTATCGATGATGACGCCATCGCAAGAGCCTTCGACTTCGGCAACGGGATGACCCGCCCGATCGACGAGCGCGATCGCACATACGAACCGGGCGGGGCTGAGCCGGGCCGGCTCTGCCGACGGAGAGCTGTCTTCCAGCTTGGCCAGCTCCGCGAGCAGCTTCCGGTTATTGGCCGCATCGTCCGAAGGCTCCCCCGCATAACGGGCAGAATAGACGCCCGGAGCGCCGCCGAGCCGGTCTACGCACAAGCCCGAATCGTCGGCGACAACAGGAACGCCAAACTTGAGCGCGATCGCTCTCGCCTTAATCAACGCGTTGGCGGCGAACGTGTGGCCGTCTTCGACGATATCCGGAAGATCCGGATAATCAAGCAGGCTTCGGACTGCGATGCCTTGCCGCAGGAACATCGGTTCAAACTCTTTCATCTTCCCTTTGTTCCGCGTGGCGATGATGATTTCAGATCCTAGCGGCAGCACCGGAAGCCCCCCTGATGCGGTCGGCGATCGGTCCGAGCGCCTGCTCTTGTTCGAGGATCATCGAGGCGATGCCCGATTCGGCCAGCGCCAACAGCTCATCCAGCTCCTGCCTGGAGAATGGCGCTTCCTCGCCTGTTCCCTGAACTTCGACAAATTTGCCGGTGCCCGTCATCACCACGTTCATATCGACCTTTGCTTTGGAATCCTCTTCATAATTTAAATCCAAGAGCGCCTGATTTTGAATAATGCCTACGGAAATCGAGCCTAAAAAATCGGTAATCGGATATCGGGATAAATGCCGTTCACGTACCAGCTTGTCAATCGCTATCGCCATGGCCACAAAGGCGCCGGTTATCGAGGTCGTCCTTGTGCCTCCGTCAGCTTGAATGACATCGCAGTCAAGCGTAACGGAGCGCTCGCCCAGCGCTTCCAAATTCACTACGGAGCGCAGCGCACGGCCGATCAAGCGCTGAATTTCCATCGTCCTGCCGCCCAGCTTCCCTTTGGCAGACTCGCGCTGATTGCGCACGGCGGTAGCCCGCGGAAGCATGGAGTATTCCGCCGTAATCCAGCCTTTCCCCTGCCCTTTCATAAAAGGAGGCACCCGCTCTTCCACCGTGGCGGTGCAAATGACTTTCGTATCGCCCACCTCGATAAGCACGGAACCTTCCGCATGCTTGTTATAATGGGTCGTAATTTTCACAGGACGCGCCTGATCTGCTGCTCTTCCATCGTTTCTCATCGGTTCAATGTTACCTCCTTTGCTTTACCGTTTTCATTGTACCAGAGCGCATATGGAAAACCAAACGTGGATAGATGTCGTGCTCTTCCGTTCCCTTTTCGAAAAAAAACGCCCTTCCCGCAGTGCGAATAAATCTCACTGGCAGCCGAGAGGACGTCGTTCTATCGTTCCGATCGAATCGCTTCGACCGGAATATTTACAATTTGACCTGATTTACCGTAGCCGGACGCGTAACCGGCTTGGCATAGTTCTGGTTGTCGGTCGCGCTCACTTTGGCGTCGCCGTTCACAAGAATTTGCACCTTGGACGAAGCGCCCGCGTTTTCTGTCAAAGAAAGGACGACCGCTTTGAGCGCCTCTGCCGGCGCCTTCTTATCCGGTCCGAGCACCTTATCCGAAAAATTGACGGTGATGATATCTTCCGCCTTGCTGACTTTCAACAGCTCGGCGCCCGGCGTCATGACGGCGGCCAGCCCTTTTTTGGCGTCCGGGCCTGCAATGAGCTGCTTGATGACCGCTTCCGCGACGTTATCCGTCCGTTGGATCAGCCTGGTGACCGGAACATAGTATTTATAATCGGCTTGATTCTGATTCAGGAAATACAGCGTAACCGGTGTGGATTGGCCGAATTCGACGCTCTCCGGCTTCTCAAGATTAATGCCCATCAATCGGCTTAACGGTTCATCCAGCGGCGTGCCGCCGACCGGCATCTCTTTCAGCGCTTTGCCTTCCACCCGGATCTGCACCTTCTCTACGGTCGGAAAACCGGTCAGCGTCCAGGTAACGGCCTCCAATATTTTCCGTTCGTCCTGAAGGTTATAATCCGTGAACGATTTGGAGAAATCTACTATAGCAAGCTTTTGATCCTTCACGATATTGATCCCTCTGACCTGCGTGCCTTTCGGTAAAAGACTGACGAAGCCCGCCGGCAGCTGCCCTTGGGAAGGTCCGCCCTCGACCATATATTCTAGCGCTCGTTTGGCCGTACTTTCGGTCTTCTCCACCTGGATGGCGATCGGGGCGACAAACCCTTTCTCGTCTTTGGCGTACACGGTAACTTGCATCGGATTGGCAATCGTAACGCCGGCAGCTTTCGCACTGGTTGCGGCGGCGTCCGACCCGGCCTGCGGAGGATCAATCGGCTGAGATTGTTCCTTCGGCTTCAAAACCGAGCAGCCGGATGTCACCAACATTACGCCTATTCCGGTTACAGCGGCCAACCTTGTCCATTTATACGGTTTCATTGCTTTTCCTCCTTGTGCTGTTGTCAACGTATCTCGGCGGTGGCCGGGGCTCGTTGCAACTCGTCCGTTTTACTTAATGTATACGGCCCGGAGACAAGTTTATGACAACAATTTGTCCGCATTTCCCCGGCAATCGATTTGGTACTTTAGGCGCGGATGATCCTTGATTTCACCGGTACCGGAAGACTATAATAAAGATGTCTTTTTTCCAAATAGAGGTGATTCTGACGCATGGATGACCATCTTTCCGATTTTGCCGATGGATTATTACGGGCAGCCGTGCAGCAATCTCCGGACTGGCTATGGATATTCGGCGCCTCCGGGTTACCGGTATGCGTTGCTCCTGCGTCCTGCGCTGGCATCGGCCTGTATGAGACGGTGTACGAAAGCGATTTAGCAAGTGTGAGGGCATCCTGCGATCGGCTGTTCAGCCTGTACGTTCCTTTTCGGGCGGCGTTCCGGGTCGTGCAGCCCGACGGCTTGTGCGTGTGGCTGGAAGGCAGCGGATATGCCTTCCTCGCGCCGGACGGGCAGAAACGGGCTGCGCTGTCGGCCAAAGACATTACGCAATACAAGCAAATGGAAGACCGCCTGACCCGGCTCGCTTATTACGATCCTTTAACCGGACTTCCGAACCGGAGGCTGTTTCAGGACCGGATGTCGCAAGCGCTTCATACCGCAAAGCGATACCAACATAAGCTTGCCGTCATGTATTTGGATATGGACGATTTTAAAAATATAAACGATACGTACGGTCATGCGACAGGCGATGAGCTGCTCACCAAAGTCGCCTCCCGTCTGTCCCACTCGATCCGCGAACCGGATACGGTATCCCGCATGGGCGGAGACGAATTCGTGCTCTTGCTCCAGCAGTTTCTTCTGCCGGACGATATCGCCAAAATTGCGCGGCGCATCTCCAATGCGTTAAACCAGCCGTTCGATTTGAACGGGCAAAAAATTACGCTGACCTGTTCCATCGGCGCCGCTTTTTTCCCAGAGCACGGAGATGACAGCGAGACGCTGCTCCAAAACGCGGACGCCGCCATGTACGCATCGAAACTGCAAGGAAAAAACCATTTTCATTTTTACTCGAACACTGAATAAGAGGAGGCCTTTCTGTTGACCTATAGCCTGAACAGTAAAAAAGTAGCCGAGGCTTCCAGGGCATGGCTGCTCAGCCGGGGCGTTCGCATCGAAGATATTGCCGAGCTGACTTATTTCCTGCAAAAGGATTATTACGAAACGCTGATCATGGAGGAATGTGTGCAAAGCGTGGAACAAGTGCTGACCAAACGCGAGGTGCAAAATGCGGTTCTTACCGGAATTCAGCTTGATCTGCTGGCCGAAGAAGGAAAGCTGCTCTCTCCGCTCCAGGAAATGATCGAAAACGACGAAGGACTGTACGGCTGCGATGAAATATTGGCGCTGTCCATCGTGAACGTATACGGTAGTATCGGTATGACCAATTTCGGTTACATCGATAAAATAAAGCCCGGCATTCTCAAGATGCTGAACGATAAAACCGGCAAGCACAAACATACGTTTCTCGACGATATCGTAGGCGCGATCGCGGCGGCAGCCAGCTCCCGGATCGCACACCGCAAACAGGAAGAACGGGAGAAAGGCGGACACTGATCAAGCCCGCAAACAACATAAAGAAGAAGCCTTCACCCGGACGGATAGCGGTGAAGGCTTCTTTGCGCGATCGGGATGCACCCGAGCATTTTTATTTCAGCGGAGTCAGCGTATCGGCGATCGCTTCAAGCTCCTGCTTCGAAACGGCTTTGGCGGAGCTGATCGAGATGAACGTATCCCCCAGCTTAACGTAAAGCGTCGGTTGACCGTTAACGCTCATCCATTGCGCTGTGCCGTTCTTCAGCTTCGCTTCCGTCTGGTCCGTTACTTTACCGACAGGGACCAATTGCTCCGCTGATTCAACAACGACCATCTTCAAATACTGCAGCGTCATTTGCTTGGCGGTGCCGCGAACGACATCCAGCTTATCGTCCGTCGCCCCCTGCTGCGGAATATAGACCGTCTTCACTCCGGACGATTTGGCCGTTGCCGTCAAGATCTGCTTATCCGCGTCGGAGTAAGCGATCGTCGTCAGCTTTGGAGCCGATTCCGGCTGCTTGGACGGCTGGCCGGTTTGGCCCTGGCCCTGTCCGGTCCCGGTCTGCGGCAGCTGTCCCGCCGTTCCTCCTTGCTGCGGAGGATTCGCCGCCCCTTGCCCGGCATTCTCACCGGGCTTTGCTTGCGGCTTGCCGCAGCCGGCCGTCAAGGAAAAAGCGGCAATGAGCACGAAAAACCAGAGAGCCGTTTTCGTCAGCTTTCGATGGTTCAATGTCGTGATTGTCTTGTTCATGGGTTCGTTCCTCCGATCAGGTTCAATTTGACCGACAGCCTCACCTCGGCTTTGGCAAACGATTCTCGCCATCGATCCGGCGACCATACGCCGGCATATTGCTGGCGGAAAGAATCGCCTGCATGGAGCGGATCGATGCGGCGCTCCTGCAAATCGCGGACAAGCGCGGTCATTGCGGCAAGCAGCGCCCGCGCGGCGCTTTCGGCCTGCGCTGCGGATGCCGAACCGAATGCGGCGCTTTCTCCTTGGACGGCGACATCGACCGTAAGGACGGGGCCGGTTAAGCTGCCGTTGCCCCGCACTTCGGAACGGCAGGAGACGCGTTCCAGCATAGCCGCTCCGTTGTCAGCCTCAGGCATCGGCCACGAAAGTTCAGGCAAGTTCGCGGCCCCCCGCAAGCAGGAAAGCATACCGCTCTGCTGCGGAGAGAGCATGCCCGCAAGCTGCCCTTTCTTAAACAGCACAGCCTGTACTGAAACCTTCTCCGCACGATCGTGCTCCTGCGTTCTCGTTAAGTATGGAAGAACCAAATCTTCCTCGTAGCTTACGGACCGCGCTCGCAGCGGGTTTGCCGTCCAGTCTGCCTGACGCAGAAGAGCGGCGCTGCTTCTCGCTGCGGTGCTGCTGCGAACGATATGTTCCGCCGCTCCTTCCGTGACGGCTACAAGCGGCCTGCGTCCGTCCTTGAATCCGAGGCGGGCGATCTGATTCGCCCACGAAGAAGCGAATCCGTGCATGCGCACCCATTCCTCGCCTATAACAACAAGCTGCGGCGCGCCTTTCCGCTCCCACTGCCATACCGCATCCGCCAATGAAACGAATGACTGCGTACGCACGATTGGCGTACCGTAAGCTTGCAGCCGATCCTGCGATCCGGCTGGGAGCATTTCCGCAGCCGTCATTTTCATCCCGCCGGCGCCCGTATCGACGCCTACCACCGTAATCGAACCGCGCTCCTCCACCATCGCGCGAGGCGATCCGGAGCCGGACGAGGCGCAACCGGCCAGCAGCATCGAGGCCGTTAACACCATCAACACCGATGTCTGTCGGCGACGGATCAAGCCAAGCTGGCGATCCACTTGCGTACCCCCTTCCCTGTTCAACAACATCGTCCGTTAATTTTTCCCAAATTACGGCATTCCTATGCACGGAACGCACAGGAGGGCGGCATTTGTCATGTCCCGCCGACTGTAAAGCGAGAGAACCTGGCGGTGCTGTCCTGCCGGTCTTCATTTATGGAGTCGGGGCGCTGCCATCCAGTGTAGAAACGCCAAGAATGAGTGGGATGCGCTGCTGCAATGGCGAAAATGCACATCAGGCGAATTCGCACGGGTTGGGATGCAGCGAAGCGACGTTCGTATCGAATGGCGGACGGCAGAAAAGAAAAGCGGCGCGCTTCTTTTCCCGCGAAAAGAAGCGCGCCGCATCTGGAGTTGTCTACTTACTGTTTGTAACAAACGACGCCGTCACGCCCGTATTCCTCGGCTCGTCCCGCTTCCCGCAGCCAAATCAGATGCGCGATCGTCTCCGACAGCGCAAACCGGAGCTGATGCAAGCTCAGACGGTCGCCGAAGGTCAGGCGGCATACGTCGTAAGCCGTCCTCGGCTGCGCAAGCAGCTGGCGCATGCCTTCCAGCCGTTCCTCGTGATGGCGGATCAGCTCGTGCGCACGCTGCGCCAAATGCGGGAACGGCTCCCGGTGGCCCGGGAAAGCGAGCCGCACTTCGAGCCCGGCGATGTCCCGCAGACTGCGCATGTAGCTGTCCAGCGGGTTCTCGTCGATGCCGCCGGGCAAATAGCTGACGTTCGGCGAAATTTGCGGCAGCACGTGATCGCCGCAAAACAGCACCCCCGTCTCCGCCCGGTAAAAGCATAGATGCCCCGCCGCATGGCCGGGCGTCAAGATCGACACGTACGCGTCGTCGCCGAGACACACGGTGTCGCCCGCCTCTAGGGCGGTGACGTCCGGCTGCGGGGACACGGACGGCACGAAGCCGTCCATGTGCTCCCGCATCGGTTCACGAAGCTCCGGCGGCAGGCCGTGGCCCTGGAACAGCGCAAGCAACTGTTCCGTCATCGGCTGCCCGTCGCCCCACAGGCGGCGGGCTTGCTCCAGGCCCGTACGCGACAACAGGACGGGCGCGCCCGAGCGCTGCTGAAACCACCCGGTGAGACCGTAATGGTCGGGATGGTGGTGGGTGAGCACGATGCGCTCGATTTGGCCATAGGCGATGCCGAGTTCGGCCAGCGCCGTATCCCACAGCGCTTCGGCGGCTTCCGTCCGAAGCCCCGGGTCAATGAGCGTCCAGCCGCTGCGGCCGGGAACGAGATAGCTGTTCACCCAGCGCAGCGGAAACGGCAGCGGCACCTTGACCTGCACGATATCTCCATGCTTTTTTACGGCGGAAGCGGCAGAAGCATGTCCGGTCATCACGATTCCCTCCGTCCGACCAGGATGAGCCGCTTCGAGGTCGCAGGCTCGTACGGCGAAGCGTCATAGCAGCCGTATACGGCATCGACGGCCAAACCCGTCTCGTTCAGATGCGACTGGAACCATTCCCGGCCGAGCAGCTTCACCTGCTCGTCGTATACGCGCTGTTCCGCTTCCCCATCCCCCTGCAGCACGATTCTTTTCCGCACAAAGCCGTCCTCGATACGCCGGTCCTCCACGATCCGCAGGTTTCCGTCCCTTCGTTCCGAATGCGGTACCACGCTCGCCTTTACGAACTCCGGGTTCAAGTAATCGATAATAAATCGTCCTCCCGGCACCAGCAGGCGGTACATTTCCCGAAGAACCCGCTCGTTCTCGGCGTCCGCATCAAAGTAGCCGAAGGAGGTGAACAGATTGACTACGGCCGCGAACGGGCCTGCAAGCGGCACGTCCCTCATATCGCCGTGAACCCAGTTGACTTCACCGTCCGTATCCAGCCTTCTCGCCTCGGCGAGAAGCACTTCGGACAGATCGACGCCGGTCACTTTAAAACCGAAACTGTTCAGCGCCATCGAATGCCGGCCCATACCGCAGCATAAATCGAGCACTTCCGCGCCTTCCGGCAGCTCCAGCCATTCCATCATGCTGCGTACTTCTTCGTACGCTCCCTGCAAATCGCGGTGCTTATATACGAGCAAATAATCGTCTCCGAAACTTTTTTCATACCATTCCGACATGTCCGACTCTTCCTTTCTGCATCAAAACCATGCTGTGTCACCTTGTATTTCCGGCGTGCCACGTGACGTCAAGCCCTATTTTACCAGATTTCCGCGCGGAAAAGCACAACTTCTTCAAATCGATAATCCCGTTTCTCGAACCGCATCTTGCGGCAGGATGGACAACCCGGTTAAGTATAGAGTAAATTAAGTTTAGACATTCCGGAATCTTCCAAGGACGGAGACACGTAATGGAACAAATGCCGATTGAATCGAGGCTTGCAGGCCGCAAGCAGAAAGAACTGTTTGAAATTATCCGCAGGGCGGGCACCGTTTCCAAAATCGAGCTTCTCGAACGAAGCGGACTGACCGGCAGTACCTTGACCCGCACGTTAGAGGAGCTGACCGACCTAGGAGTGATTAGGGAGGCGGGATTCGGCGATTCGACGGGCGGCCGCAGGCCGATTTTGTATGAAACGAACCCTGAATACGCCTACGTACTCGGTCTCGATATTTCCCGCATGCATACCCGTTTAAGCTTATTCGACCTTGCGATGAACAGGCTGGCATCCAAACACTGGCAGATGACCGAGCAATTGACACCGTCCGTACTGCTGGAGCAAGTCTCCGAAGCCGCTGCGGCCATGCTTTCAAGCCGCAGCCTTGCATCCGATTCGGTTCTGGGCATGGGGATTGGCGCAGTCGGACCGCTCGACCGGGAATCCGGCGTCCTGCTCGACCCGATTTACTTTCCCTCTTCCGGCTGGGGCAACCTTCCGATCCAAAGCATACTGGAAGCGCGGCTTGGCATCCCCGTACTGCTGGATAACGGCGCGAATGCGGCACTGCTCGGCGAGTCGTGGACGGACCGGGACCGGGACTACCGGCATCTGCTGTACGTGCATGTCGGCGTCGGCCTGCGTTCGGCGATGATGACCGGGGGCAAAGTCGTCTATGGCGCGGTCGACATGGAAGGCTCGATCGGCCAGATGATTATCCAGACGGACGGTCCTCGCCTGCTCGGTCAGGGCAACTTCGGATCGCTGGAATCGTACGCTTCCATCCATGCGCTGGAGCTGCAAGCGCGTTCTCGGCTCAAGCAAGGCCGGGACAGTCTTCTTCTCCGCATGGAGAGCGACCCGGACAAAATTCAATTCGCGCATTTGCAGCAGGCGCTCCGGGAAACCGATCCGCTGACGGTCGAGTTGTTCACCCAAGCGGCCACTTACTTCGGGATCGGCCTGTCCAACCTGCTCAATATTTTGCATCCGGAGAAGGTGATCCTGGGCGGCTCCCTGATCAGCAGCCATTCCGGTTTCTTCCATAACGCCACCCGCATTGCGATTCAGAGAGCGTATTATTACCCCAAATACCAAGTTGTGTTCAGCCAAGGCTCGCTCGGCGAAGAGGCGGTTGCCACCGGGGCGGCGCTCATGATTGTCGGCAAATTGACGGAACTGAGCTGAACTATTGTTAAGCGCAAAAACAGCAAGCCCGCTTGTGCGCAAAAAAGCTCCGCTCACCATCGAGTCGATCGATGAAAATGCGGAGCTTTTACTTATGCGGCTTAGTGCGGCGAGTCCTTGAGAGCGACGCGCCGCTTGATTACGCGGTCGCTTCGTTTTCTTCTACCGGATCGCCGTGCAGTTCCTGGAAGAAGCGTACAAGTTTGCCGTGCTTGCGCAGCGACTTCTCGTGAATCAGGTTCAGTTTGCCGTTATCAAGCACTCCGAACCGTTCGATCAGCTGCTCGTTGTCGTGCGACCAATCGAAGCCTTCGAAAATGCTCAGGCAGGACGTCCAGTTTTTCACGTATTTGCCGTCCAAGAACAGGTGGCGGTGCGCATACAGCGCGATGCTTTCCTGCATTGCGCGAGCCGACGAGCTGTACTGCGGCAGTCCCGGCTGTTCCGGCATCAGCGGCAGCAGCGTGCTGTAGAACTGATGCAAAATCTCGATAAACGTAGACGGATCGTTCTTGATTTTGCGAGCCAGCTCATACGAAGGCTGCATTTTGCCGGTGAACAGCATGACCGCTGTCGAATAGAGCCAGCTGAACGACGAAAAATTTTTATTGTAGGCCGTCAAGTTGGCTCGGCGCTCGACGCCGGCGGCCTTCAGGAATACGTTATGATCGGCGACCTGTTGAATGACAAGATTGAGCGGATCGATCGAGTCGAACGAATGGCCGAGCTCTTTGCTGACGAGCTGCACCTTGGAGTTGATGTCGCCGAACAGCTGCTTCTCCTCTTCTTCGCTCAACCCGATGTAAATTTGCGCAGCCAGCTCGCTCTCCATCAATTCCAGACGGCGGCGCTCCAATTGCTCCACTTGGCCTTGCAACTGCTCCAGCTCTTCCTTTGCCTCGGCGTCGTCCGGCATTTTCCGCTGCTTGATTTTGGCGGCGGCCAATTTCTTCTCCAGGCTCCGTGCTTCCTTCAAAATTTGATCGTTGACGTAGCCGAGCGCAAGGATGCGATGCTGCCCGTCAAGAATACTGATTTTCGAACCCGGACGCAGGTACAGGCCGTTTTCGGTTTTGGCCAGGCTGCTTACGTCGCGCAAGCTGAGCGTAACCGGCCCGAAGAAGACGCGGTCGAGCTCGCGTTCCTGCAAATAATTGGCGATTTTCCGCCGTTGTCCGGCGCTTAGCTTCCGCTGTACCATCGGATCGATCATCGTATAGTTGAGCAGATCCTGCACTTGAACCGGTACGGTAGCCAAACCATATTTTCCGCAAAACGGGTGTATCGTCATTTTCAGATTCAAACCTTCCATCAGCTCGCATCCTCCTTCGTGCTTTGACCTGTCATATCTTCATCGATTATATCGTCTTCCCGGATCAGGAACAGGTGATGCTCCTCGTAAAATTCTTTGATAAACTGGTACGCCTTCATGATGCGGGAACGTCTGGGCAGGCGGTCTTTCTCATCTCCCGTATAAATGGCGTTCCAATCGATGTGCGGCAATATTTTCGAAACGTACTGCAGCGCATATTTGTTGAACGTGCCGGTTTTTGTCACTTCGCCGTGGAAGAACATGGACAGCGCGATCTGCAAGTTTTCCGACCAGCAGAGCTCGCCTTTGGCCGGGTCCGGCAAATATTTCAGCAAATGCTCGAAGTAAAAGGAAGCCAGCTTCAAATGCTCTTCCACTTCTTTCTCTTCGAAGTAGTACCCGTTGTTGCGCGCAGCCGATTTCAAGCGGCCTTCGAACAGCCCCGTCATGATCTCGATCAGCAAATGGTACGAGAACAAGTACTCCGGCCCTTTGCCCCGCTCGGTAAACATATCGACGGACAGCTGCTTCATGACAGGCGCATCCAGCGCAAGGCGCGTAGCCAGCACGTGATAGAATCGGCGCTGCTCGCGAAGCACGGCCAGGTTGCCTCCGATCTTGCGCGGAAGCTTGTTGATATCGGAGAACAGCTGGCGTTCCTGTCTTGCATTGATGTCAAGATAGATCATCGTAGACATCGGGAATGCATACAGCTTGCTCAGCTTGGCTGAAATTTCTTCCATCCGGTCGTATTCCCGGCGGTCTTTGGCTCGCGCCATCGCGCTCTGCAGCGTTTCCATCAAACGGCGGAACGCAGCAAGACGGTGCTGCCCGTCAACGATGTACAGCTTCTCGATCGCTTGCAGACGATACATCTTCGCATCCTCGTCGTATTCGCCCGCACCGCGCGCCGACAAAATGATGCCCGGAAAATAGATGCCCTGTCCGTGATCCAGATACAGCATGATATAATCCATCATTTTGGACAAGTTTTGCGGAACGATCGAACGCTGAACCTCCAAATCGACTTCATAGATGGCAAAAAGCTTGCTCATCGGCAATGTAGTGGACAGCGTCCTTTGACCGAACGTTCTGGAGGCGACTCCCGGGATTTCGATGTAAGACGATGTTTTCTGCTCCGCCAGCAGTTCCGACAGAGAAGAGATTTGATCCATAACCATATTCCTCCTTGGCTCACTTGGAAAGTTAAGCGTTATAGTATTTTACTATAAATAGGTTCATATAATTCCATTATACACCGAAAAGTACCGAAACATTCAGGATATTGGGAGATTTTGGTCCATTTTTTGATAATATGGCGCTTGACATACCGGTTCGGTTACACAATCTCGGTCTATGGAATCAAAGGGCTCCATAACTGATTATAACGCAGATGGGGTGCCGAATTAAACTTCTGCGCGACGTGGCACAGCATATGGGAGGTTTGGAATATATATGATGCGCGGGATGCAGGAGGATATGAGGGTTTTCTTGCATAAAAAAAAGCCGACGCTTACGAGTTGCCCCGTAGAATCGGCCAGATGCGTACGTCAAGTTTTTTCGCAAAATGAAGCAGCGGCGGCGTATCCGTCAGCAAGTCATGCCATTGTCCCGGTACCATCGTGTTGAGCGAAATGTCGGCTGCCGCAAGCTGCAGCGGCCAAGGCTCATGATCGATGTCGCAGCGCAGCACGTTTCGTTCCCCGTCCAGCGTATACAAGCAGTAACGTTCGGTCAGCCAGTACTCGAGCGAACCGGCGGACGACCGGAAAGGGGCGGAAATCGGCCGGTATGTCCCCTCGAACGCCGCACCTCCGCCCTTGCGGCTGCTGAAATAATGGACTTCGCCGGAACCTGGCTGCACAGCCACGCGCATGTTCGCAAGACGATAAGGCAAATGATAAAACCGCCGGGCCAGCTTCACGGCCAGCGCATGCGATGCGTCCAGGCTAAAAAAATAAACGCCGGGCTTTCCCTGCAGCGTCACATACGTACGTACATTGATTTCCGGGAAGCGGCTTGCTCCCGGCAGCGGCGGCAGGAAGCGCGGGCGTATGCCGCTCATATGGAACGGCACTACGGCGATCCACGCTTCTCCGCCGTACGTATCCAGCGGAAGCTCCGGCGGCATGCGGGCGAACCGGCCAGTGGGCAAACAGCAAGTCGCGCCATGTCTGCTTCATGATCCATGGCCATGAAGGCAGCGGCCAAGGACGCCGGCTGTGCACCTCGCAGGATGTTCGCTTGCAATCGTCGTTCCTTTCCAACGCTCGTTCCCCCTCAAGAACCGGTTCGGCCTCACTCGGTTCCTTCCGTCAGCTGTCAGTCAGGTATTAGACTTCCCGAAGATTCAATTGGTATGACAACGCCCGCCGCCAACCGGCGTATTTCGTTTCGCGGTACGCTTCGTCGCGCTCCGGCTGGAATACCCGGTCGAGTCCTTTGAGCTGCTCAAGCTCGGACAACCCGCCCCAGAAGCCGACCGCAAGACCAGCCAAGAACGCGGCGCCGAGAGCGGTCGATTCCGTGACTTTCGGCCGGACGACCGAAACGCCCATCAAATCGGCCTGAAACTGCATCAGGAAGCCGTTGCGCACGGCGCCGCCGTCCACGCGCAGCTCGCTGAGCCGTACGCCCGTTTCCTGCTGCATGACTTCGAGCACGTCGCGGCTTTGATAAGCGATCGCTTCCAGCGAAGCGCGCACCAGATGGGCTTTGCCCGATGCCCGGGTCAGACCGGTGATCATGCCTCTGGCGTCCGGCTCCCAATACGGCGTACCAAGGCCGGCGAAGGCCGGAACAAAATAGACGCCTTCCGTGTCTTCGACGGAGCGCGCAAGCGCTTCGGTTTCCGCCGCATCGCCGATCACGCCGAGACCGTCGCGGAGCCATTGGATCACGGCGCCCGCAATAAAAACGCTGCCTTCGAGCGCGTAGTCCACGCGATCCCCGATTTGCCATGCTACGGTTGTCAGGAGGCCGTTCTTCGAGAGCACCGGCTTATCCCCCGTGTTATTCAAAATAAAGCAGCCGGTGCCGTATGTGTTCTTCGCCATGCCTTCGCGGAAGCAGCCTTGACCGAACAACGCCGCCTGCTGGTCTCCGGCCGCGCCGGCAATCGGCACCGGCTGCCGCGGATCAAGCAGCGCCGTATGCCCGTACAAACCGCTGGACGGCCGGACTTCCGGCAGCATCGTCTTCGGAATGTTAAGCTGCTCCAGTATCTCATCGTCCCATTGCAAGGTATGAATGTTGAGCAGCAGCGTACGCGACGCGTTCGATACATCGGTAGCATGCACTTTTCCTTCGGTCAAGTTCCAGATCAGCCAGGAGTCAATCGTTCCGAACAGCGCCTCTCCTTTGTCCGCTTTCTCGCGAATATGCGGGAACGTATCAAGCAGCCATTTCAGCTTCGTCCCGGAAAAGTACGGGTCCAGCACCAGGCCGGTTTTTTCCTTGATCGAAGACTCCATGCCTTGTTCCTTTAACGTATGACACAGCGCGCTCGTCCGGCGGCACTGCCAAACGATGGCGTTGTGCAGAGGTTTGCCGGTTACGCGGTCCCATACGACCGTCGTCTCCCGCTGGTTCGTTATACCGATCGCGGCGATCGATCCTGAGGGTACTTTCGCGGCGACCTGCTTCATTACTTTCCATTGTACCTTCCAAATTTCATCCGCATCGTGTTCCACCCAGCCAGGCTCCGGAAAAATTTGTCGAAACTCTTCTTGTGCCGTATGAATGACAGCGCCTTCATGATCGAATAATATGGCGCGGCAGCTCGTCGTTCCCTGATCCAGGGATAATATATAACCAGGTTTTGTCACAGCTTTCCCTCCCCAATGAACGAATGAATCGATTCCGATTTGCTTGCACTCGCAATCTAACATACGCTCTTTTTCGCTGTCAATGGTAGTTTGAAAACCGATGAAAAATGGTTGCTTTCGCATTCGCTACGTGCTATGATGATACCAACAAGTTAATCAAGGTCAGAGAACCAGAGAAGACCGCGATACAAACTCCCGGCATGTTTATGCCGAAGAGCATTGTCCGCGTCTTCTCTTTTTTTTATGTCTTTGAGACAGATTACTGAAAAGGGAGATCTTACTTATGACAAACGCAATCACATTTTCCAGTGAACGAAGAAGCCAGCTGCTCGAGCAAATGGCTGCCGTACCTCTCGACTTGCTGGTCATCGGGGGCGGCATTACCGGCGCAGGCATTGCGCTTGACGCGCGCACCCGCGGAATGAACATCGGCCTGATCGAGATGCAGGATTTCGCCTCCGGCACGTCGAGCCGTTCCACCAAGCTGATTCACGGCGGGTTGCGTTACTTGAAGCAGCTTGAGTTCAAGATCGTGGCAGAGGTCGGTAAAGAGCGTGCCATCGTATACGAAAATGCGCCGCATGTCACGACGCCGGAATGGATGATGCTGCCGGTAATCGAGGGAGGCACGTACGGCAAGCTTGCCAGCTCCGTCGGTTTGTACGTTTATGATATGCTTGCAGGCGTCAAACGCGGCGAACGCCGCATCATGCTGTCCAAGGAAGAAACGCTGCGCCGCGAGCCTCTTCTTCGCACCGACAAGCTGAAAGGCGGCGGCTACTACGTCGAGTACCGCACGGACGATGCCAGACTGACGATCGAGACGATGAAAGCGGCGGTAAGCCGCGGCGCGCTTGCCGTAAACTACGCGAAAGCGGAAGAACTGCTGTACGATAACGGAAAGCTGAAAGGCGTTCGCGTCGTCGATCAGTTGAGCGGCGAGTCTTACGAAATCTACGCTCACAAAATCGTCAATGCCGCAGGGCCATGGGCCGATACGATTCGCGAAAAGGACGGCTCCAAGTTCGGCAAACGCCTGCACTTGACCAAGGGCGTGCATCTGGTCATCGACGGCAGCCGTTTCCCGCTGAAACAAGCGATCTACTTCGATACGCCGGACGGCCGAATGGTGTTCGCGATTCCGCGCGACGGCAAAACGTATGTCGGCACAACCGATACGAACTACGAGGGAGACATCGTGCATCCGCGCATGACGGTGGCCGACCGCGATTATATTATCGCTGCCGCCAACTTCATGTTCCCGACGATCAAGCTGACGAACAAAGACGTCGAGTCGAGCTGGGCCGGCCTGCGGCCGCTCATTCATGAAGACGGCAAATCCCCTTCCGAGCTGTCGCGGAAAGATGAGATTTTCCTTGCAAAGTCCGGTCTGATGACGATCGCGGGCGGGAAGCTGACAGGCTACAGAAAGATGGCGGAACGGATCGTCGACATGGTGGCGAATCAGCTGCAGCAAGAAGGCAAGGGCTCCTATCCGGGTTGTACGACGGATAAAGTCCGTCTCTCCGGCGGCGACGTCGGCGGTTCGCAAGGGCTTGCCGCTTACTTGAAGTCAAAGACGGAAGAAGGCGTGCATCAGTATGGACTGAGCCGCGAGCAAGCCGCCAAGCTGACTCAGCGCTACGGCTCCAATATCGGCCTTGTATACGGCAGACTGAGTGCCAAACAAGAGGCGGAACAAGCCGGCTTGCCGCAGGACGTGTTCGCTTCGCTGCTCTACAGCATCGAGGAAGAAATGACGGCTACGCCGGCGGACTTCTTTATTCGCCGTACCGGTGCCGTGTACTTTGATATCGCTTGGGCGAAACAGTGGAAGACGCAAGTCATTAATTACATGGCAAACCGTTTCGGGTGGTCTGAAGAAGAGACCGGGGCTCATACCCGTCTGCTCGATACGCTGATCCATGATGCAGTCGAACCAAAGGCGCAGGATTAATCCTGCGCCTTTGGCGTTTGATCGGCGAATGCGTCCCACAGCTCTTTGAGCGATGTGGTCACGGCGATCGCTCCGGAACCGAGCGCCAGATCGACATCGCCGGGCGTCCGGATCAGTCCGCCCGCCAAGATCGGGATATCGATCCGCTCCCGCATTTCCGCAATAATATGGGGCATAATGCCGGGCATGACTTCGATATAGTCCGGCTGGATCTTATCGGATAGCTTGTAGGTCATATCCAGCGCGGTCGAGTCGAGCAGAAAATGCCGCTGGATGCCGAGGATTTTGTGCTTCTTCGCCGTCATCACCGCACTGGAGCGGGTCGAGATGATTCCTGCGGGCCGCATCGTTTGGCATACAAATTCGATGGCGTAATCGTCATTTTTCAGTCCGTTGATCAGGTCTACATGTACAAGCAGCTGTTTGCGGTGCTTTCTTACAAGCTGCCCGATACTGGCCAATTGCGCAATATGGCTGTCGAGAAGAACGAGCGTCGTGTAGTTGGACGACATCAGATGCTCCAAATCCTTCATTTTCCGAATCGCCGGTAAAACCTTTTGGCCGTGAAAGTGGGAACTTAGCAAGCATGCCACTCCTTCGGGGTAGGTAGTTTGACTTTATCATATCCTGTCGAACGGCAACTGTAAATCCATTCCCGCCGTTCGACCCGTTCCCCATGAGGCGGCAACCGTTCTTTCTTGGCCCCCGAAGCTGCATATTACGATCGACCCACTAAGTCAAGTCGGCTCATTTCAGCCGGGCTGCCTGCCGTGGCGGATCTTCCTCTCCTTTAGCCTCGGTCTTCCTTCAACCGGCCGATCACCATCGCTTGAACGGCTTCTTTCCTTGAGCGGATCGCTTCCATCCGTTCATTCGCCATATCTCGGAATCGTTGCCTTGTCTCCGAATTGCGGATGGCCGGTAAATTAATGTGCACGGTCAGCCACGCCGATTGCGCGGCGGCTTCGGCAAGAACGGCGCCGATGCCAAGATCGGACAGCACATTGGGATTGGCTCCTTCTTTCATCCCGTCGATTATTTGTAGTGTGTCAACGCAAAGACGAATCAATTCCAGCGGAATCTTCGTCGCTTGCTCCGCGGCTGCCGCAATCGCCTGCTTGCGCAGTTCCTTCTCTTCCGGTGATTGGTTCGGCAGTTTCAGCGCCTTCATGTAATGGCGGAACGAGTCCGCGTCTCCCGCCGCGACATGCTCACAGTCCGCTGCAACCGTATCCAGCCTGCGCGCCGCTTCCTTCATGCGCTCTTCCCATTCGCGGTATTTCGGACCGACGGACAGCTTCGCAGTCATCGCCCCCATGGCGGCTCCAAGCGCGCAAGCGACGGCGGCGACGCCGCCTCCGCCCGGCGTTGGCGCAGAGGAAGCTGCTGCCGTGAGAAAAGCGCCTATCGTTTGTTCAAACGGCCGATCCGCCTCAGAGATCCCGTGGGCCAGCTGACGCTCCATGCCGAGCATCAGATTATGGAACAGCATCATGGTCGTAACGCCTCCGACACCCCCGGGCACCGGACTCATTGCGGCAACGGCGTCTGCTGTTTCCACCGCCGTATCCCCTGTGATTCGCCCATCGTCTCCTTCGTTGATCCCTGCGTCCACGATGACAAGGCCGCTATGCGTCATATCCGGCGTTATAAGCCCCCTGCGACCCGCTGCGGCAAATAAAACATCCGCCTGCCGAATATGCCTCGCCAGATCCGGGGTGCGTGAATGGCACACCGTAACCGTCGCCTGCTCCCGGAGCAGCAGCTGCGCCAGAGGCTTTCCTACCGTCTCTCCCCGGCCGATGACGACCGCATGCTTCCCCGCAAGCTCGTAGCCGTAATGCTTCAGCAGCCGGATGCAGGCGAGCGGCGTCGCCGGGTAGATGCCGTCCGCGCCCGACTGCAGCGCCAGCTTGTTCACCGGCGTGACGCCGTCTACGTCCTTGAGCGGATCGATCGCCGCCGTCACGCTAGATGTATCGAGATGCGGCGGCAGCGGCAGCTCCACCATGATGCCGTGGACGGTCCGGTCGCCGTTCCATTGTGCAATGGCCCGCAGCAGCGCCGACTCCTGCACATCCGGCTCGAATTCGTGCAGCTCGAAACGGATGGCGAGCCGTTCGGCCGCCTTCCGTTTCGCTTCCGCGTAATAAGCCGAAGCCGGGTCCCCCTTGACCAGCAGTGTAACGATGCGCGGCTCATGCCCTCTCGCTTTCCAATCCTCCGCCTGCCTTGCAATGTCGGCCGCAAGCAAATCGGCCGGTTCCTTTCCTCTCATCCGCAATCCCATCCTGTGCGCCTCCTCTTTTTTCCTGAATCCATCATCGGAAAACAAAAAAAGTATTCGATTCCGAAGAACCAAATACTTTGCCCAGGCGACCGGCCGTTATCCCTTGCGCTCCCCGGTGGTGATCCACCTTTATCGCCAGTTGCGCACGAGTTCGTTGTTATCCCCATCATAGCGAAAAAAACGAATTTTGACAACATAGGTAATATAATAAGAAGGTCGAACCGTTCATTGAACTGGCAAAATTATGCGCGGCTGCAGCTACAAGATCCGCACGCCTTCCTTTAGCAATTTCATGTTGATATTCGAGTTTACCAGCAAGGGAAGCATTTCCATGCTGCTAACCATCGGGGACTGACACAGATGGCAGGTGGGTGCGTATGCAAAAGAAAAGTTGTCGCGCATCCAGCCTTTACAGCCTTCTTGTTCGCATGACCATATCATCGTATTTTCCTTTGGAACAGGCTCAGACGATCTTTTCTGAAAATACACGAATAACCCCTCCTTCTGATCTAAAAGAAAAACTGCCCTCAACACATTGTTAAGGGCAGTTTGATTTGGGCTATTACAGCTTTACAACATTTTCGGCTTGCGGGCCGCGGTTGCCTTGCACTACATTGAACTCTACGCGTTGGCCTTCATCCAGCGATTTGAACCCGTCGCCCGTGATGGCGCTGAAATGAACGAATACGTCATTGCCGCCTTCCACTTCGATAAAGCCGAAACCTTTCTCCGCATTAAACCATTTCACTGTACCTGTTTGCATTGTATTACCTCCAAATTTTATTTAACATGTACTTTTTATTCTTGAATCAAATAAAAAATTCACACATTGTAAAAGGTTCCATCGCACAAATGATACCCTTTGCAATATGTGAATTCAGGTTTCAAATATATGATAAGGTAATACTATCACACATATAAGCGAAAAGCAAATTGTTTTTTCATGTTTTTCGTAACCCAGACAGATCCCAAAAAAACAAGAACGCCGCAACCCGAGAGATTCCCCGGACAAGGCGCCATGTTCGCGTAACGTTTCTATGCTACGGGGACGTTCGCTTTCACGCCTTATCAGCTATATCCTGCGTATTTGCCTTGACTCGCCACATTATGTCCCATCATCCGCTTGGCTTAATAAAAATACGACCTTCTTCTCGTACGGGATCAGGTATGAACGTTCTACATACTGATGAATGTAGTACTCGTCTCTCGAAACGACGGATACTTTTTTATTCGATTCCGCATCCAGCGCGTTCAAGTCTTTATGAAGAAACAAGCAATTTTTATTGACGGTCATAAACAATCTAATTTGTCGCAATGTGTACGAGTGATCTACCAATAGTTCTTTCGGTACTTCGTTATAATTGTATACGACCATTCACGACACCTCCTTCCTGTATCCTTATTCAAGGGGACGAAAAAGTAGAACGAATAACTCTTTTTGTGCCGCAATGTTCGTTTATCTGATCTTAAATCTGAATTCCTTTTTATGAAAACAATTGCCGTCAATAAAAACGGCAACAGCGTCATGCTTTTTTATAACACCTCCGTAATCAATATACTGATTTCCGCGCCATACCGAGACCGGAATTTCCAAAAACATCGCATTGTCAAAATCGGCTGGGTCTACAAGCCATTCATTCTTTGTAAACATCAGCTTTCACCCTTAATATATTTTTACGACATTTTCAGCCTGGGGACCGCGTATGCTTTGCCCCACCGTAAACTGCACCTTTTGTCCTTCGACCAATGATTTGAATCCATCGCCGGTAATCGCGCTGGAGTGCACGAATATGTCGTTTCCTCCTCCGTCAACCTCTATAAAGCCAAAACCTTTTTCGTTATGAAACCATTTCACCGTACCTGTTTGCATATCGTATCCTCCCATGTTCGTTCTGCTTCACATATCGTAATAAAAAAAATCACACATAATAAAAAGTACCTTTCAGAAGACCGATACTCTTTATAACGTGTGATTTTCAGATACGCGAATATGATCCATTATAGCATCATTTTGGGAATAATCCAACGAAACAAAATTTGCTCAGCATCGTTTCCTGCCATTCCGAAAACCAAAGAGCCTTCTTCTTAAACTTTCCATAGCCGGAAAGGTTAAAAAGAAGGCTGGGTGCGGTTGATTCCTTAAACTGGATCCACAGCTTCGACTAATCGATCAGATTTGCAGCTCCCCAAGCTTGATCAGCTCTACTACTGCCTGCGAACGGCCTTTTACGTTTAGTTTCTGCATCACGTTGGAGATATGGTTTGAAACACAGTTAATCGCCTCCGCGAATGTATACACATTCATAAGCGCTCTCCGTATCACTGAGCAGTTCAAACGCGGCCGCCACTTCGACGCAGCCTTCCTTGTCTACGGTCATTCCCGATATGAGCCGTTTCAAGATCAACTGCATCTCGTCGACCCGCTCGACATGCAAATTCAATAATGCATTGAGCTCTTCCGCTGCGCTTTCATGCAGCTCGGTCAAATCCGCCTGTTCGAGCAGCTCCTCGCGAAGCCTGCTCAGCCGCCGTTCGAATTGAACAATCTCCTGCTCGCATGCGCTCTTCTCCATCTCATACTGCTGTTCGTCCAGCAGCTTCCCCGATAATTTTTCTTTGCGCAGAGCAAACAAATATTTCCGGTTATCGGCGACCGCTTTGCTTACTCTTTTGATTTCCGCCTCGATGTCCGAACCGCCGACCTGAATAAGCCCCTTATGCTTCTCCACCAGCTCCTCGGCCGAAGCCGCCTTGCGGAGCATTCCGGAAAAAGCCGTCATGATTTGATCCTTGAAAGGCTCGTATGGGAGCCAAATATCGTTATCACACCCCGCATCCCCTTGTCTTCTGCGCCTGGAGCAAACGAGGTAGCGGTATTCCCGGCCCCCCTGCTCCCGATCGGACCGCTTACTTACCGATTTCGCGCTTACGATCGCCGAACCGCAATGCCTGCATTTCATCAACCCGGCAAAGACGTTCACCTTCTGACGAGCTCCGCCCCGCTGCCCTCCTCCGCGTTCCAACCGCACCTTCCCCGCTAATTGAAAAATGTGCTCCTCAATGATGCCCTGATGCGTCTTCACTTTATGGGCGTATCTCCATTCGCTCCTCGGCTTTTGCACCTGAACCTTTTTTCGCTCGGAGGTATCATGGACGTTTGTGTACACTTTTTTGGTCACATATTTGGAGGATCTGTTTTTGCCGACGTACGCTTCGTTTTGCAAAATGCGCTGTACCGTCGTCGCCCCCCACTTTCCTCCCTTCGGAGAAGCGATCCCTTTTCGGTTCAAATAGGCCGCTATCGATTTCTCGCCCATTTGATTGGCCGTATACAGCTGAAACATCGTCTGCACGACCGCCTTCTGCTCTTCATTCGGAACAAGCACTTTAAACCCGTCCCGGACCTCTTTGTCATACCCGTAAGGCGGCCTGCTCCCGGTAAAATTGCCCTTCAGCGCCGATTCCCGTTTCCCGCGGCGGGTGCTTCTGCTGATTTGCTCGCTGATCGATTGATTGATGCTGGAAATGATCGAGAACAATAGTTCCCCGTCACGGTCCGAATCGTAATGGTCGTCAATCGAGATGAGACGGATGCCGAGCGCATCCACAAGCTTCCGCTTCAAGCTGACCGAGTCGCCGATATCCCGGGCAAAGCGCGAGAGCGCCGCAAAAATGATCGCCTGAAATGCGCCATGCTGCGCGTCCTTCACGACTTGCTGAATCGCCAGGCGGTCCGTAATCGTCGTTCCCGACTCCCGGTCTTCGTAGACGAGATGCTCCGCCGTCTCCCATCCCATATCTTCAGCCCAATGCTTGCAAGCGGCGATCTGATGCTCCGGACTGTCCTTTTGACTGTCCTTGGTCGTACTGACCCGAACGTATATCGCTGCTCTTGTCATCGCCTACGCCCCCTCCGCAAAATACAAATCCCTCTGGTATAAGCGCCGCTTACCAGAGGGATTCGGGTGGTACATACGTTTATGTGCTGCCGCTATGATTCGATCAAGCGGCACGTCCTGCTGCGGTCATTTTTTTTACCCGATGGCCGCTGGCCCGGCACGCATCCATATGTTTACGGACGGCTTGCCTGGCCAATTCGTCAATCAGTTCCGCCAAGGGCCGGCGCCCCGATTGAATGCGAATGCGAAAGGATGTGTCGGATTTTTTCCTCATGGCATTCTCCTCCCGGCATAGCTGTATTACATCGTATGCAGCCGCCTTCTTGTACCATGACAGTCAATTTTCGAATCATATTCAGCCCTTGTGACTACCGTTCTATACCGGCCTCGACTGCGGCATGACCATATACATTTTCGTTCCTGCTCCCTCTTTGCTCGTAATTCGGAGGCCATACTCTTCGCCGAACACCATTTGAATGCGCCGATGTACGTTCACGATCCCGATGCCGCCCGTTACCTTCTCATTCTTGTCGCCTTCATCGGTAAGCCGGTACGTATTCAGCCGCTCGTTCAATTCAGCCAGCTTGTCCGGGGGTATGCCGACACCATTGTCTTCCAGACTGACCCAGAACGTGTTGTCGTCTTCCCCTGCGTCGATGCGGATGTAATGATGCGGTTCCACGCCGTCGGGGAACGCGTGCTGAAACACATTTTCCACAAGCGGCTGCAGCGTCAGCCGCACCATCTTATGAAGCAAATATTTCGGCGGCACCACTGCATCGATCTCGAAGGGATGGTCAAACCTGTGCTTCATGATGACCATGTAGGTCAATACATGTTTAAGCTCGTTGGCAACCGTGATCTCTTCCAAATTGGTTTGCACGGAATACCGCAGCATGTAAGCCATCGCCTTCACGATTTCGGTTATCTCTTCGGAGTCTTTCAGAGCGGCGTAGCAAGCAATCGTTTCGAGTGTGTTGTACAAAAAATGAGGGTTGATTTGCAGCTGAAGCGATTGAAATTCCGCCTTTTGCCGTTCCAGCCTCGTCTCGCGGTTTTGCAGCTCCGCTTCGTACACCTGCTTGACCAATTCCGACAACCGTTTCACCATCAGATTGTAACGGAACGTCAGTTCATCAATTTCGTCCTTCGGCTCATGATGTTGGACGGGGATCGTAACCCAGTTGCCTTTCTCCGTTTGACGCATACCGTTTTTCAGCACGCGAATCGGACGGGTGATGGAGCGGCCGAACCGCTGCGACAGCCAAATCGCTAATACAAGGGTCACGAGGCCGATCCCCAGCGTTGTCGTACGAATGCCCGCGATCGGCCTTTTCAGTTCATCCATCGGCATGGACACGACCAGCGTCCAACCGGAGTAATCCGACTTGCGGCTGACGAACATCCGCTTCTCATGCTCTCCCTCGCTCTCGAATGTCTGCAAGTCGGATTCGGCAATTTTTCGTCCGATGTTTTCCGGCACTCGGGTGCCGATCATCTCAGACTTCGGATGGTAGACGATCTCTCCGGCTTCATCGACGATGAAAAAATATCCGCCCTGGCCAAGATCGATTCCTCCCCATAGTGTCGAAAGTTCCTTGGATTGCACCTCGAAGGCGAGAATCCCGTTATATTCCGGCGAAGTACGGCCTCTGATTTTGCGAGCCAACGTAATGACGCCGTTCTTCCATTCCGGTATGATGCTTGCATTGATGGCGCTTAAAGAGCCGTTGTCTTTCGTTTTTTCCTTCAGCATGGCAAGCCGCTGCTCCATTTCGTTCTGCGTGAACGAACGATCCATTACGCCGTTAAACGCGTGGATCGAATTGCCGGCGTAGCTGATAATATAAATATCGAGAATTTCCGGACTTCGGATGAAGATCGGCCTCATGCCGTATTCTCTGATCGACGAAAAATAGCTGTAGTAGTCGTAGCCTTCAAGTCGTGATGACTGATCTACAAACTGTTTGATGTCTTGGTTGGACAACAGCGAAGCCATCGAGCGTTCGTAATTTTGAAAGTACAAATCCGTCTGGTACATCGCGTTGTTGGCAATCTGCGCCATGTGACGGCTGCTTTGTTCATTGAGTTCTTTAGACGAACGGGTGTACGTAACGACCCCGACCGAAGCTAATGACAGCACGATGACGACCAGGAAGTAGATGGCAAGCTTGCGCGACAAACTCCCTTTCATTATTTAATCCCCAGCCTGCCGCGGAACTCCGACGGCGAATAACCGGTCGTTTTCTTGAACATTTTCGTAAAATGCGGGTAATCGTCGTAGCCGACTTCCGCCGCGATGTCGCTCATCTTCATGTGCGGTATGGCCATCAACTGCTGCGCCAGTTCTATCCGTTTCTTGATTCGATACTGCACGAACGTTTCGTTCGTCATTTTCTTGAACAGCGCGCTGAAATACGTTGGCGTCAAACCGACCATATCTGCGACTTCCTCCAGCGTGACGTCCTGGGACAAATGTTCATCGATGTACGCCTTCGCTTCCTTCATCGGGTCTTTGAAATTGCCGCTTCGCTGCATTGTCAGTTGGGATAGGATCTGCTTCAGCTGGCGATCGAACGCATCGAACGTTTCTTCCCTTGTCATGTAACGACTGTCCGTTTGTTCAACCGCGATGCTTACGGATTTGCGGGCCAGCCGCTTCATCAACATGCGGATGCATTCGTCAAGCAGCTCCCTTAACTGGATGACGTTCATCTCGGAGGATAGGCAATACCTTTTCCATTGTTCCGTAAGCAGGCTTAATTCCTCTGGCTTCAGCATCCAGATCGCTTGCTCCACCTGCTCGATCCATTCTTCGTACTTCGTTAAGGATAAATAGCTTTTGTTTTTCGATTTCGTCAATGTATCCAGCACTTCTGCCACATCCGATTTCGTTACCGGTTTCAAGAGGTAGTGCTTCACGCCGTAGGACATGCATTTTTGCGCGTATTCAAAGTCGGAATAGCCTGAGATGACGACAATTTGAATGTGATCATATTGATTGTGCAGCTGCTTGCAAAGCTCAAGACCGTCCATCTTGGGCATGCGGATATCGGTGAACAAGATGTCGGGCGCTTGCGCACGAATGATTTCCAGCGCTTGAAGACCGTTTGCTGCGGTATAGATGCCCGACAGCGGCACCGAGTATTGCTCCGCCATTCGAACAAGGCCTTTGCGAATGATAGGTTCGTCGTCGACGATCAGCAGCTTCATGCCCTAGTCCCCTTTCTATAAACGGGAAAAGCATCCACCCTCATCGGTAATGATCAGGGCAGATGCTCGTCAATTATTTTTTGGCGTTGGTGAAGTTGGCTACGCCGTCTTTCTTATTGTATCGTTCCGTTGCTTCTTTAATAATCTCGTTTCCGCCCTTGGCTTTATACTCTTCGATGACTTTCGGCCAATCGGAGATCGGCTCTTTGCCGTAAATCATTTTGACCATATGATCGATAATCAGCTTCGGACCGGTGTCTCCCAGCGGCGTCAGGTCAGGAAATTTGGAGAATGCTTTCAAATCCGGATAGAACCCGATACCCGGCAATCCTTCCTTGGAAAGAATCGTATCGAACGCTTTAAGCGTATCTTGACCGTCTTGGCTCTGGCTGAGCAGAAGCTTGTTGTACGTAGCATCTTGCGCTACCCAGAGTGTGCCGGAACGCCATCCTTCTTCCTGTGCGTCCTCTTTGTTAGCCGGCACTTTGTACACCACTTTGCCGTTCTCTACCGTGAAGTTTTCGCCTTCTACGCCGAGACTGAAAAACTTCTCCGCTTCGGGGGTCGTCATCCATTCGAAAAACTTCAAAATGCCGGCCACTTTTTCCTTATTCACGTTTTTGTTGATGTAGAACGTCCGTACCATCGGAGAGTAGAGGAAATACCCGCCTTTGCCTTCGCCGCCTTTCGGGGAATCGATAATATCCACTTTGGCGGAAGGATCGACCCCTTTAATGCCTGCTCTGAAGTCCTTCAGTCCTGCGGCGTTCGCAGACCACATGCCGGATTTGCCGGCGTTGATGTTTTTGCTGTAGTCCGTGGAAGAAATCGTTGCGAAATCTTTCGGGATCAAGCCTTCGTCATACATTGTTTTATAGGCTTGCAGCGCCTTTTGCGTGTTTTCTACATCGAAAAACTTCGGTACGATTTGATCGCCCTGCTTCTCGAACTGGTCCTTATAAGGGAGCACGTCGAAAGCGCCCAGGATGACGTCGGCATATTTAAAATTCTCGCGCATTTGATAAGGATTTTCTACGCCGAGCTTTTTAAACGCGCGCATGACGTTGATGAATTCGTCGACCGTCTTAGGCGCAGGCAGGCCGGTTTTCTCCAGCAAATCGGTACGGATAAACGTGCCGCGACGGGACGGATTTGTCAAATAGTCCGGAATACCGTAAATTTTCCCATTGTATGAAACCGAATCCCAAGCTTCCTTCGGCACTTTCTTGAGCAGGTTCGGCGCGTACTGCTTGAGCAAGTCGTCAAGCGGCTGGAATACGCCTGCCTCGACCGATCCGGCCATATCTTTGCCTGTCGGCAAATCGAGGCTGCCCAGCACGTCCGGCAAATCGTTGCCGGCAAACAGAACACTCATCTTTTCCCTTTGGATTAACTTAACATCCAGTTCCGTATTGGTCAACTTATTCAACCGCTGAACCCATTTTTCCTTGTTCAGATCGGGTTGTCTTTGCCCGTAACCGTCTCCGGTTGTCGTTGGAAAAGAAATCGAGAACTTTAAAGGACCATTGGACCCGGATTGTCCACCATTTTGAGCTCCGTCCTTCGTTCCTGCACCGCTGGAGCAGCCTGCGATGGAGCCCGCCGCGAGTACGGTTGCCAGACCCAAGCTTACCGCTTTTTTCATAGTACCCCTTCTTTCTCTTGGTTTCTGTCTTTATTTCGTCTGCATGGTTACGTTTACATGGATATCATATCGCAGCGTGGCAATAATCCATATTGTTAAATTTACGGACGCTTGTGTTTTTTTAAGATTTGACCGATCCTACGAGCATCCCCTTAATGAAGTGCTTTTGCAGGAACGGGTAGACCAGCATGATCGGGATTGTCGCCACGACGATAACGGCCATCTTCATTCCTTCCGGCGATAAGTTGAGCATGGAATCAATCGCCGAATCGGAAGCGCCGAACTGGTCGGTAATGACCATCTCCCGCAAACGTACTTGAAGCGGAATCAATTTGCGGTTGTTAATATAATAAATTGCGGCGGAATACGTATTCCAGTTGGATACCGCGTACATGATGCCCATCGTGGCCATCGCCGGCTTCGACAGCGGCAGGACGATGTTCCACAGCATGCGCATTTCGCCGCAGCCGTCGATTCTTGCGGAATCGAACAACTCGTTAGGCAGGTTCATAAAAAACGAGCGCATAACGAACATGTTATAGGCGCTGATGGCACTCGGAATCATGAGAACCCACAGCGTGTCCAGCAGCTTGAGCTGCTTCAGCAGCAAGTAGTTCGGAATGAGCGGCGCATGGAAAATCAACGTGATCAATACCATAATCAAGATGAATTTGCGTCCCAAATATTCCTGTCTGGATAACGGATACGCCAGCGATGCCGTAGCGATCAGGTTGATCAGCGTGCCCGCGACCGTAATGATGACACTGTTGCGGAACGCAAGCCAAATCGTCGGGTCTTTCAATATGTTGGCGTAGTTGGCCGTCGTGAAATGAACGGGCCAAAACGAAACGAGTCCTTTATTAATCGCCACGCTGTTGCTGAACGACTGGGCGAGAACGTGGAGCAGCGGCAGCAGCATCGTCAGCCCGAGTACGGTTAAAAATACAATGTTAATGACACTAAACGTTTTTTCAGTTTTACTCATAATCATATCGTTTCACCTCCCGTATGCTTGGTATTCGTCAGTACAGCCCGTCACCCGTTGTTTTTCTGCTCAGCGTATTGCCGATCATGATAAGCAGAAGCCCAACCAGCGATTTGAACAGCCCGATTGCGGTTGTATAGCTGTATTGCCGGTCTACCAAGCCCGCTCGGTATACATAGGTATCGAGAATTTCCCCGTTCGTGCTGTTAAGCGGATTGAGGAAAATATAAACCCGTTCGAAGCCGAAGTCCAAAAAATTGCCGATATGGAGCAGGAACAAAATGACGATCGTCGGCATGATGGACGGTATCGTAATCGAAAACGTTTGACGAAGGCGATTGGCGCCATCGATTTGTGCGGCTTCATACAGATCCGGGTTAATGCCCGCGATCGCCGCTAAATAAATAATCGTGCCCCATCCGCTATCTTTCCATATGCCGGAGCCGATCAGAATGGTACGGATATACGAGTTATCCCCCAGGAAATAAATCGGTTCGATTCCTAACGATGACAAGATGTGATTGACAAAGCCCGTCGTCGGAGACAGCAAGCCGACCACAATTCCGCCGACGATAACCCATGACAAGAAGTGCGGCATGTAAATGACCGTTTGCACGATTCTTTTGTAAGTTGCGATTCTGAGTTCGTTCAGCAGAAGCGCAAGAAGGATCGGGACAGGGAATGCGAATACAAGGTCGTATAATCCGATCAACAGCGTATTTTTCAATATGATCAAAAATTCCGTATATTGAAACATTCGTTTGAATTGGTCGAGCCCGACCCAGGGGCTTTCCGTAATGCCTTTAAAAATGTTGTAGTCTTGAAAGGCAATCGCCGACCCAAGCAGCGGTACGTATTTAAACAAAAGAAAGAACACGATCCCCGGTACCGAAATGAGGTACAAGGCGAAATATTTGCGCACGAATACCCATCTGGCTCTCTTCGAACCAAAACCGACGCGAGCCCGATCCGAAGCTTGAATTTTACTTGCCATTCTCCACCCTCCTCCAGTTCATGAAGCCTATTGTAGTTGAATTGTACTTTGGAGGGCGCTTGGCGGGCAATGGACTTGTTTGTAGTAAGTTGTGTTTTTTTATGATTATGTATCAACGACCGGACGCTACTTCCAACTGCCGGTGTGTTTCAAACTGCATCACGTTCGAAATATGATTACGCACAGTTTTCTCGCTTATAAACAACTGCTGCGCGATATCTTTCGTCGTTTTGTCTTGTACCAGCAACTCGAAAACTTCGCGTTCGCGATTCGTCAATAGAAATTTGCTTTTATGTTCGCCCTTCAAGTGTCACCCCTCCTTGCCCGGGTTTTTATTTCAATACAAGGTCTAGGGATACAGTCAAAACATTTTATGAAAAGGCGGCGCCATTGGTGCTGTAAGTATGGGTCGTATATAAAAAATGGGCATCCGTCACGGATGCCCACTTCAGTAGCTCATGAAATTACTCCGCCGGCTTCCTTTCCGCTTTGACGGCGGAAAACCGTTTTACCACGATGAAGATAACGATGGCCGCAGCCGGAATCCATAGCAGCTTCAGCCCGTATCGGTAGACGACATCGGCAACGGCCGCCGCATGGCTGCCCGCCAAGCTGCCGGCGATGAAAAACAGCAGCGTCCATACGAATCCGGTCGTGTACGAGTAGAGGGCATACGTGCGGAAACGCATTTTGTTCACCCCGACGATATACGGCATCACATGCCGAACGACCGGGAAGAAATAGCTGACGACGAGCGCAAAGCTGCCGTATTTGGTGACAAGCTGTTCGCATCGATGAATGTATTTGACCATGTTCTTCTTCCGCTTCAGCTTCTCCATGGCGGGCGTGCCGATAAACCGGCCCAGCACATAGCCTAGCGAAAGCCCTGAAGCGACGCCGAGATAAGTTAATAGAAACGCGGGCACCGGCTTGAGAAGTCCGCTTGCGGCGATCGCACCGCCCGTCATTACAATGCCTTCATCCGGAATCGGCATCCCTACGATACCAAGCCATAAAGCGAAAAACAACGCGGCATAGCCGTATTGTCCGATCATCGAAAGCAGCATATCGTTTATCATTAAACTTTTCCCCTTTATATGACGAAAATAATGAAAACAATGAAAATATTGAAAGAATGCTCGCGTGTATAGGATTCAGTCTTACCTCTTAGCATAACCTAAAAATGTTCGGAACAAGTACTATTAATTCTAAAGTTTTTCTTAATATTATGAAAACAGGCTTTTTGCCTAATTTGCGATCCAAGTGCGTGTGCACTCGAGAAAAGGGCAAAAAATCCCGGCCGATAGAATGGCCGGGATTGCGGTATATCGATTATTTGCCGATAAACTGCTGCGTGAGCATTTGGCCGCAGGGACCGCCGTCTGCGATCCCGATGCCGATATGCGTAAAGTCTTTGCTCAGGATGTTGGCCCGATGCCCGGACGAATTCATCAGTGCGTTGTGAGCCGCTTGGGCGTTCTGATTGCACGCGATGTTCTCGCCTGCCGTCCTGTAGCGTATCCCGAACCGCTTCATCATATCAAACGGAGAGCCGTATGTCGGAGACTGGTGCGAGAAATAGTTTTTGTCCACCATATCCTGACTTTTGAGCCGAGCCACTTTGGATAGCTCCCCATCGAAGGCAAGCTCCGGCAGCCCGGCTGCCGCGCGCGCTTTATTCACGAGGTCGATCATTTGCCGCTCTTCCGCGGACAGCTCCGGGCCCGTTTCCGGCGTCGGGGCAGGGGGCGGGGGCGGCGTAGGATTCGGCGTCGGCACAGGATTCGGTGCCGGCGCAGGGCTCGGCGTCGGGCCAGGGTTTGGTGTAGGCACAGGGCTTGGTGTCGGACCACGATTTGGCGTCGGTTGAGGCGCCGGCTGCTTCGGAATTTTCAAGTTGCCGTACGCCCACAAAATCGACTGCAGCGTTTGACTGTCCACCGCTCCGGTTACTGGAAGCCCGTAAGCTTTCTGGAACTGCTTCACGCCGTTTTCCGTCGAAGAGCCGTAGTACCCGGTAATGCTGCCCTGGAAATATCCAAGCGACTTCAGCATCCCTTGAACGGCGTAGACGTCCGGGCCTTGGGTGCCTTTGCCGAACGCAAAAGCGTAAGCGGAAAACATCAGACTTACGATGAGGCAAACAACCAGCAGCATCGTTGTTTTTCTTTTACGAAAGCTTTGCAGCATGCGGTTCAATTCCTCCCAAAGGTATGCAATTGAATTTCATTATCCAATTCCATGTTCCCCCGTGCCGGGCAATTTTATGAAACGAACCCATTATGCTGCATTGCCGGAGCCTTCCGAGCAATTTCGCCCATAATTGCACTTCCTTATTATTTTCGCTTGTTTTTTGCCGAGATCGCAACGATCAGGGAAACCACGCCCAGCGCGAGCGACACGATGGACAAGTACAACGGCACCGATGAGGACGGCGCCCCGCCCGTTTCCGGATGACCGGTCTGTGCACCGGCGGTTCCCGGAGCCGCAGTCATGTTGCCGTGGCTGTCGGCTGACGCGCCGGCCGGTTTCGGGTTCACCTTCGTGACGGAAGCAGGCTTGTCGGAGCCTTGGGCGCCGACCCATTCGACGACGCTGCCGTCCTTGTAGGTTTGATACGCCTTCCAAGAGATCGAAGCTGCGTTATCTGCTACTTTGCCCTGCATGTAAAACTCTGCGAATTCCGTTGCACCAAGCCCTTCGCCGGTCGCCGTCCAGATCACGCCGGTAATTTTGCCGTTGGCGTCCTTGCTCAAATCGTATTTCCAGCCCGGCTTCGGTTCAAAGCGGGAGACGGATACGGCGTCCAGCGGAAACTTCACTTCCACCTTTACCGTCGGAATGTCTTTTTCGTTCGGTACGCGGACGGCAAACTTCTCATATGCCCCTTGCGTCGACTCATTCGGCAGCACCGTCACATGCGCGCTTGCCAGCGTGGCCCCCAGCATCGAAATTAAAAAAATGGCACAAAATAATACGGATATTTTTCTCATCGTCTTTCCTGCCTTTCAGCGGTCATTATCTCCATTAACAATGTACCGTAATCCGCTGGATAAGCAACATGACTCGATCGGGCTATTTTCCCCCCGGTTTATGGCTGATCTGTGTCAAGCCGTGACGTACGGCATAAGCGGTAAGCTGCACCCGATTGTCGAGCTCGAGTTTGGCAAGAATATTTTTAATATGATTTTTTACCGTGTTCTCGGTAATGACAAGCGTTTCCGCAATTTGCCGATTGCTTTGGCCGCTGGAGACGCAGGACAAAATCTCGCATTCCCTGGGCGACAGCACGACTGGGCCTATTTCCGACACAGGAGGTTCATGAGCCGTGCGAAACGATTGCAGCAGACGATCGGCCATGCGCCGGGAAATTTCGCTGTCTTCGTCCAGCAGCCCCTGCAGGTAGGTGATCCAATCGTCCGGGTCCATGTTTTTCAGCAGGTAGCCCTGGGCCCCGTACCGGATGGCCGTGAATAAGTCAGCCGCATCGTCCGATACCGTCAGGATGACGACGCGGATATGTGGATAAATCTGTTTGATGCGACGGGTCGCCTCCAAACCGTTCATGTCCTGCATGCGGATATCCATCAGCACCAAATCCGGCAGCAGCTCTCCGCACAGCCGGATGGCATCGGCCCCGCTTCCGGCCTCTCCGACCCATTCGAAGCTGTCCACCCCTTCGATTAACGAACGAACCGCCTTACGTGCAAGCGGATGATCGTCAGCTACGAGCACTCTTGATTTCATCGGCTGCCCCTTTCTTTATCGGTCCCGTCACGGTCAATTCCATGCCATGCTCCCGGGAAGAGTGAATGTCTAGCGTGGCGCCGAGCTCCTCAGCCCACTTCCGAATCATCGAGAGACCGTACCGGCCGCCCGTTTCCGGTAATGACTCCCCGCTCAAGCCCGCACCATTATCTCGAATGTACAGACGCCAGCCGCCCTCGTCATCCGTCTTCCCCAGCTCAATCATCGCCTGATCGGCCATGGAATGCTTGCGGATATTCGTGAACGCTTCGCGGATGATGGAGAACAGAGGCACCTCCGTGGATGGTGCGAGACTTTCGGCCGATTCGGAGATGCGGCTTTCGACGGCGATGCCGCTGAGCGCGCTCCATTCTTTCAGCCAGGCGCGAAGGCGGGCGGCGAAATTCTCGCCCTCCTCCGGCGGTGTGCGCAGGTTGAAGATCGCCTGCCGCAAGTGCAGGTCGATTTCCGTTACCGCCGAACGCGCCTCGTCGATCTGGCCTTTTTTTAACTGAACGTTCAAAAAGAATAAAATTTGCGCAATATTATCGTGCAGCTCCTGCGCAAGACGTTCCCGCTCCTCGTATACGGCGCGCTTTGCCTGCTCCTTGGACAACCGGGCGTTCATCGTTCGGATCCGGCCGAACATCCACGTCGTAAATAAAAACGACAGAAGCAGCGTCAACAGCGTAATGTACAAATTTCCGGTTTCCATGGACAGCTCATGCAGTAAAAAATCGTGGCGAAAATATTCAAATCCTCCAATCAGCGTCGGAGGAAGAAGAATAGATAAAATTTTTAACGTGCGCATCGACACATAGGTCGGTCCTGCGCTCGGTTTACGTTTCACCGGCAATCCCGCCTTCCCCAAGCTTTGTTGTCTTATTATACAACGACCACCAAAATAAACGCACCCTTTGCAGTACGGAGAAACGCATGCATCCACATCCATACATTGACAGAAGCAGCAAGTTGGTGTAAGTTTATTTTAGTACTTGGTACTAATACTTAGTATTAAATCTTAGTAATAATCTCATCAAATCTTTTAATTATGAGGTGATCTCCTGTGACAAACGCTGCAACATCCGCTTCCCGATCCCGCATTACCGCTATCGGCACGTACGTGCCGGAACGTAAGCTGACGAACGACGATCTGGCGAAAATGGTCGATACGAGCGACGAATGGATCGTCCCGCGCACAGGCATCCGCGAACGCCGCATCAGCGAAGATGAGGAGTATACGAGCCATCTGTGCATCAAAGCGGTGCAAAATTTGCTCGACCGCTACAATACTACCGTGGGCGATGTAGACTTGCTGCTTGTCTGTACCAGCACGCCCGACTTCACATTTCCTGGCACCGCTTGTTTGGTGCAGGCGCATTTCGGTATCACGCAGACGACCTCAATGGATCTCAGCGCGGCTTGTGCCGGCTTTGTGTACGGGCTGCATCTGGCCGACGGCATGGTATCTTCCGGTCTCCACCGCAAAGTGCTCATTATCGGCGCGGAGACGCTCTCTAAAATAACGGACTACACCGATCGCACCACCTGCATCTTATTCGGGGACGGCGCGGGTGCGGTGCTGGTGGAGCGGGATGATTCCGCAGCGCAGCAGCCTTCCTTCCTCGCTTATACCGGAGGAACCGACGGCAGCGGAGGCGTGCATCTGTACAAAACGTTCACCGCCTCTTCGCTGAACGGCATCCGGCTTCACGACAGCGAAAAACTGGTACAGAACGGCCGTGAAGTGTATAAATTCGCCGTGCAGACCGTTCCAAAGGGCGTAGCGGAGCTGACGGAGATGGCCGGTATCGAGGCGTCCGACGTCGACTGGTTCATTCCGCACAGCGCCAATCTGCGGATTATCGAATCGGTTTGCGAGAAGACCGGCATCCCGCTGGAACGGACGCTTCATACCATCGAACGGTACGGCAATACGTCGGCGGCGACCATTCCTCTGGCGCTCGACCAGGGCATCCGGGAAGGACGCATCAAGGAAGGCGACACCGTGCTGCTGTTTGGCTTCGGGAGCGGCTTTGTTTACGGCGGGCTGCTGCTGAACTGGAGGACGCTAGCGTAAATTACGGTTGACGCACGCAGCAATCCTGTTTACTCGCAAGCGGACAATCAGCAGTTGAACTGGGCTCATGTCATGGCACTTGATTCGCTTCCCTGCATATAGATATGTAGAGATATCTTTATGAAGGAGGTCTGTAGGTGGAGCGTCAGGTTACCAGAATCATCGAACATATGGCCTCTTCTCATTGGAATATGACACGGATTATCGAGGCCAACCGTCAAATCGTCAACCACATGGCGCAAATGACAACCGACATCCCCAAGGAAGACCCGAGCTTCGGCAGTATCGACATGCTGACGGAATGTACGCTCAGCGTCAACCGGATCGTCGCATCCTATTTGGTCGGTTTGGCGGACCTGGAAGATGCCATAGCAGATAATTTGCTCATGGTTATGAAAGAGGTTGTTGTTCCGAATGATGGAGAATAGTATATGGATGACGGAAATGAGGGTATGACATGAGCAGATCCGCCTCTTATAATAAAATGTTGCGGTCGATACAAGAGTTTCAGCATAACATTGCCTTGATCTTGGATGCGCAGGCGTTCGAAGCCGCCCGCTCCAAGCACTGGGTGTGCAATCATTTGGATTCATCCCATTTTATGAATCATTACGAGCAGGTAAGAAGAACCGGAGAAATCCATAATCAGCTGCTCGAAGTGATTAACGGCTTGACGCGAATGGAGCAAGCGCTCGCCAAAAATCTCCAGGCGCTGCTTACCGAGCCGGAACCGGTAGCCCCGGAAGCGGCAGGAGGCACGGAGAACTTCGGAGACATGATGTCACTCGGGGGAACCAACGATGCATCCGGCTGATGAAACGACACGCGCCAAGCTTCATATTTTGAACTCTCTGGCCCGAAGCCAGCGCGCCTTGGCCAAAATCATCGAGGTTATGGCCGAATCCGCGGAAAGCACGAACGCCGGCAAAACGCTGATCGAGCAAATCGATGCCATCAGCCGGTACCAACGCCAAATCGCTGTCAAAATGATCGGCATCCGGATTCGCCGCAAAACGTTCGGGCTGCCGGGAAAGCCCTGGATCCATCCCATGGTGGCAGCAGGGTGTGCGGCGAACCGCCGGCACGGCTCCGACAGCGATACGAGAGAAGTCGATCCAACGGAAGCTTAATGGAAACGGAGCTAACCATCTCCGTTTTTTTTTGCTGCCGAGCGCAGCGCACATACTTTGGCCAGGCTCGTCCTTCGGCGCTCGAAAAAATCCTCCTCACGTTATGCTGAGGAAGATTTTTTTTGACTTTGCCGGAGGTCGTTACGGCAGCGCAGGTTCCGCTCCCGGGCGGTCTGCGGGCACGGCACCGGACTCCCCTGCCGTGCCCTTCGCGGCGACCGCCGCGTTCTGCGCCCGCCGGTTCATCCGCTCCCGCGCTTTGATTTGACGGTTGAGATACGCGGCATACTTCACCGGAGTCGCAAAGGTAGCCCGCCATTTCTCCCTTTCCCCCGCAATTTGGAATGTGATCCGCAAATCCCGGAAATTCACCTCGATGAGCCACGGATGCTGCGCCTCATCGATGGCGATGTCCAGTCCCAGATCGGCAATGTGAGGCAGTTCTTCATCCAGCGTGGATGCGATACGGAGCGCCATTCTGGCGATTTTCTGCTCGACGCCTGCCGCGTTCCAGCCCCAATGCTCGAACAACTCGGACGCTTTCAGCGAGTCTCCTCCGCAGTGAATATTGGTGACGATGGCTCCCTTTCTCGCCACTTTTCCCACCATGCCGGTATACTGCCAAACGCCGCTGCCGTTCTTTTGCACCGATACCCGGAAATCGACCGGGCTGTCCTTGTACTTCATCATCGCAATTCCCTGCTGCACCAAGTAATTTTGTTTCTTCGCTTTGACGATGTTGACGAGCTGGTGAATCCCTACTTTTTTCCGCTTCGTCCGCCCGAGCATGTTGATTTCCGCAATCATGTCCTCGTTCTCTTTGCGGACGCGAATAATTCCATTCCCGACGGACGAGGTGCGCGGCTTCAAAAACAGACATGCGTTTTGATCCAAAAGCTGTTTCACCGAATCGTAGGTCACATCGTCGGTCATCGGCAGATGCGGCAGCAGCAATTCGTTTTCGGATAAAATGCGATGAATTCTCAGTTTGGAAACGACATTATGCTGGTTGAAAATGACTTTTCCCATCTGTTTCAAACGCAAGATCGCCCTTTTGACGTACAGGAGATTCGTTCTCGTTCGATTGATGATGACAGCGGGCAGCGGCCTCTCCACTCGAGCGGTTCCCGTCCAGCCCAGCACCGTGTTTTTGCTCCAATGGATATCAAACAGCGAAAAGAAAATGATTTCTTCTCCCTCTTTGCGGGCTGCTGCGATGTAAAAGGCCGGCTTCTCAAAGCTGCTTTGACCGCTCATGAGCCGCTTCAGGAGCGAGGGCGGATATAGTATTCCGATCATCGCATAACCTCCGTTCAAAAATTACGGATTTTGGTTTTCATAAAGCGCGGTAATATAACTCCATTGCTCCCCCAAGCCTTGGTCCAGCGAAACCTTCGGTTGATATCCAAGCTCCGCGCTTGCCAGCGCAATATCGGCTCTGGTTGCGAACGGGTCTCCCGGCTGTTCCGGCGAATACGTGATGTTCAGCGGTTTCCCGGCAAGCCGTTCGATTTTTTGCACCACTTCATTGATTGACGCCGTTTCGGTGCCGCCGATATTAAACACCGTGCCGTGCTTGGCATAGTGCATCGCTTTGATATTGGCGTCAACCAAGTCGCTTACATACGTATAGTCGCGCGTTTGTTCTCCGTTGCCGTATATCAACAGCGGCTGTCCCAGCCACGCGTTCCTCATAAAACGATGAAAGCCCATGTCCGGGCGCTGCCTCGGCCCGTACACGGTAAAATATCGTAACGCTGTATACGGAACCCCGTATTGTTTATGGTAAAGATAGCAAAGCTGCTCTCCTGCCAGTTTCGTTAACCCGTATGGGGAGATGGGTTGTGTCGGCGATGACTCGGAATTATATTGCCCGCCTCCTCCGCCATAGACGGAGGAGGATGAAGCGAAGACCAGCTTTTTGAGCCTGGAAGCTTGCTTGCACGCTTCGAGAATTTTTTGCGTAAGCAAAATGTTTGCCTGCAAGTAATCGGCGAAAGTCTTTCCCCAGCTGTTGCGGACGCCGGCCAGACCCGCCAGATGAAACACGATATCGGCCTTGTCAATCTCGCGGTCCAAATCCATGCCGAGCAGGTCGGCGGGCTGCCATTCAAAGTTCGGATGCGCCAGCACGTTTTTCAAGTTGTCTTCCTTGATCTTCAGAGCAGACGCCGGTTGTAGCTGGTCAATGCCTTTCACGAGATGACCCTGACTGAGCAATGCTTCACATAAATGCGACCCGATAAAACCCGCCGCCCCGGTAACCACAATGTTCATGTCGTTTCACCTCTGGCGATGCCCGTGAAATGCCAGCCTTTGCTGCGCATTTCCACAGGATCGAGATAGTTGCGTCCGTCGAAGAAGTAGGTGCTTTCGGCGATTTGCGCCCATTCTTCCCACGGATAGTCGGCAAATTGCGGCCAAGGGGTCGCGAGCACAACCGCATGAGCGCCCGCAACCGCTTCCCGGGCATCCGTCAACACGCCCACTCTCGACAACTGCGTGCGATCGAATCCTTTGCTCCAATGAATTTGCTCCAAAGAAGCAACCGTCGGATCGATGACGCGGATTTCCTGCACGCCCCGACCTAATAATTGCTCGATCATCTTGATGCCCGGAGATTCCCGTTGATCGTCCGTATTTTCCTTAAAAGCGACGCCCAGCACGGCGATCCGTTTGCCCTCCAACGGAAGGATCGATTGCATCTTATCGGCAAACCAGGCGATTTGCGAATCGTTAATTCGCTTGACCTGACGGAGCAAGTGCAATTCCGTCTTCTGCTGGCTGCCGAAGTAAAGCAGTTCGTCGACATCCTTCGGAAAGCAGGAGCCGCCGTACCCGATCCCGGCATACAAGTGGTGTGGCGATATGCGAGGATCCATACCCATTCCTTTGGCTACCCCTCGTATATCCGCCCCTACCCGGTCGGCCAACCTGGCGATTTCGTTAATGAACGAAATTTTGGCGGCCAGGAAACCGTTTGAGGCGTATTTGATCATTTCAGCCGTTTCATAGTTGCAGACGAGATAAGTTGTTTGCAACGATTCGTACAGCTTCTTCACTTGTTCCATCGCGGACTCGTTCTCCCCGCCGATCACCGTTCTGGACGGATGGAGCGAATCGTACAGCGCTTCGCCCTCCCGTAAAAATTCCGGGTTCGATATGACCTCAACCGGATATTTCTGCGTATCGATGATATCCGAGAGCCGCTGCTTCATCCAGCGATTCGTGCCGATCGGCACCGTACTTTTCGTGACAACGATTTTCGGTCCATCGATATGCGCTGCGATCGTATCCAACACTTGACGCAAATACGTTAGGTCGGCGCCGCCGTTTGGCATCGATGGTGTCCCGACCGAAATCATCAAGATTTCGCTTTCCGTCACGGCGCTCCGGCTGTCGGAAGTGAACGTAATTCGCCCGCTTCCGAGCAGGTCCCGGAGCATCTGGTCCAGTCCGGGTTCCGTAAACGGCAGCTCACCGTCATTCAGCCTCTCGACTTTGCCGGCGTCGATATCATAACCGATTACTTGATGTCCAAGACCGGCGAGTACGAGAGCCGTTGTCGTACCGACGTATCCCGAACCGACGACAGTAACTTTCAAGTCTCTCTCTCCTTTGCAATAACGTCGTGTCCGGCCGCACTCAATCGGAAGACGGAGGGACGGTGCCCGGATCTTCCGTTTCGTCGGACCGCTCTGCGGATATTTGCGCTTCCGCTTCTACCGAAGGCTTCTCCGGTATTCGCTTGCCGCCGTCACGCTTCGGACTCCATGCCCGGACTTTCGGGTTCCCTTTGATCATAAATATTGCGGATTTGCCGAAGTCAACAGCAACCCTTCCCTGCTTTTCCGCCAGCTTTTGCGCCAAAATGACGGCGTTGACGCCTGCGGAAATAAAGACGATATCGCATTCCACCGATTTCATCTTTTGCACCACCGCAGGTATTTCTTCATAGCGGTCGATCCGGATCGTTTTAACGATCTCGATGTCGAAATCGCCGTATTTTTTCCCGACCAACCGCTTGAACTGATTGGCCCACCGGGAAATGACGACGACGCGTTTGCCTCGCAGCATTTCCCAAAATTGCAAGTACTCGACCATGTGCCGGTTAATAAACGTATGGCAAAGCTTGGCGGGCTCGATATCGAATCTGCCGAAGCAGGCATCTGTCAAAGGACGCAAATATTGATGCTGCTCCGCCAATATTTCCTTATCGTTTCGGTAAGGTATGCCGACAATGTCCGCTTTTTTGATCGATTTGATCAAACTGTCGCGCAGCTCGATATTCGGCAGGCGAACCCCTTTCCAATTCGTGCTGCGCGACAATCTGGCCCAGCGTGTAGCAAGAACTTTCCGTATCGGCCACACCTTATATTGGGCCAGGCAGAGATTCTCCCCGTCACCGACACGGACAACGGAGAGAGGCTTTTTCTGTTCCATGGCCTTTTCGATCTCCTCAATCACTTCCAAAGTCGACAACCAGTTTTGCTGGTCTCTGCCCATCGCTGTTCCCCGCTATTCTATCGTTTTTTAACGTCTTCTGACGATCCGGCCTACTTTCAGCCGGCCTTTCTTCCAGACGAACTTCGCTTTATACCGGTTGCCCCAACGTTTTAAAGCGGTTTTGTACAGGTACTTGGTTACTTTGGCGTATTTCTTCCGGTTTTGAATCCTCGAATTGTTGTTCTTGTGCCGCAACCGGTTATATAACGCTTTGTGCGCCGCTTTGAATTTATAGCGTCCCGCCAGCTTAAGCAAAATTTGCCTGTCTTCGGCAAAGCGGCCGCCTTGGGGCACCTTCGTGGACCAGCCTCCGACGCTGCGGAGCGCCTGGGTCCGGTAAAACCGCGGATAGATCATCGGGTGGAACGTAATAAAGTCGTATTTGCCGTGAATTTGACGCTTGACCTTCGTGCCTTTATATCTCGGCCTGCCTTTCTTCAATTTCCATACTTTCTCGTTTCCATAAACGACAGCGACTTTGCGGCTCGACTTCCTCATCTTTTTCAGGCAGGTCGCCAGCGTACGGCGCTCATACCAGTCATCCGCATCCAGCTGCGAAAAATATTTGGTTTTGACCATGGATAAGGCGCGATTCAGCGTTGCGGACACACCCCGGTTCTTTCTGCGTCTGACGTAGCGAATTCGGGGATCTTTCAAGAACGGTTTGACGACTTTCGCCGTTTTGTCGGTAGAACCGTCATCCAAGATGAGCAACCTCCAACGGCCGGTTGTTTGGCGTAAGATGCTCTTGATCCCCCGTTTGATGAATTTGGCGCGGTTGTAGGTCGGAATCACGACGGTAACCAAAGGCGATTTTCTACCCGATTTTTTTCCCGAAATCCGAGCTCTGGCCTGCCCTTCGGTTTGATCCATGATTATTTTCGTCCCTTCTTAATTAAATGGCGATAAATGGATTCCAGTCTTCTGACTTGTTTCCTCGAATTGAACCGCTTTGCCACTTTTCTGTGCCCTCTTCTCCCCATCTTCAGCCGTGACGACGGATTTTTGACCAAGTGCTTCAATTTTCTTGCCAAGTTACGCACATTTTTTTCCGGTACCAGAAACCCTTCACGGCCGTTGGTGACAAGCTCCGGGATACCGCCGTGACGAGTGGCGACAATTGGAAGTCCCGTTGCCATCGCTTCTTTAATCGCGTTCGGGATGCCTTCATGATTTCCATCTTTGGTCGTGATGGACGGCAAGCAGAAAATGTCCGCGCGCTTCAATAACCTCATCAGCCGTTTGTGGGGAACAAAGCCTTTCAGGCGAACGGAACCCTTCAGCTTTTTCTTCTTGATGAGCCGCTTCAGGTTCTTGCGTTCCACTCCGGTGCCAACGATAATTAACCGGCTTGACGGTGCTTTTGCATGCACTTTCTTGAAAGCGCGGATTAAATATCGGAAGCCTTTCTTTTTATGCAGCCGGCCTACCGAGATGATCGTCACATTGTTGGTAGAGGTGTGGCGTTTAATGTAACGGAATTTTTTCACGTTGATCCCGCTGTACATAATTTTAATTTTGTTCTTCGGGCATCCGTATCGCCGTAGCTGCCGTTTCATTTGCCGGGATGGAACCGTAAACTTGTTGCCGACTTTGAACAGCTTTCTCAGCTTGCGGTAATACTTTTTCTTGCGGTTTATTTTGGCCGGCAAATCAAATCCGTGAAAAGACGTAATCATCGGAATGCGAAGACGGCGCTTCACCTTCATCATGCGAATGCCTGCAGGACCGAAGCGCGCGTGGATGAGACGGATTCGCTTCCTGCGGAAGGCTCGCACCAGTTTTTTTGTGCTGCGGGGCAGACGTTTGATTCTCGGAAACGGAAACCGTTTCAAATTGAATCTTTTTCGCGCGAATACGATTGCCTTAAACCTTCTTATATTTTTCAACTCTTCGTAAATGAACGTTTCAGATGCAGGCAGATAACGAGTTCGAACAAAAGCAATTTTCTTCAACATAATCACCCCCTTGGCTTAGTGCCGCTGTTTGTCGGACAAGATCGAGGATACGTACATCGCTTTGCGCTTTTCCTGCTGCAATCGGTGCTCCAGCATTTCCGGGCTCATGTGTACGTAATCCTTCTTGCGCAGCGTTCTCTCGACAATATGCGGGAATAGGAAATCGGTGAGCATCAGATGTTTGGCTCCTGCGGGCAGCGGATGTTTGCTGTAATACGCTTCCATCATGCCGTTGAATGTTTTGGCATCGAAAGGATGTCTTCTGGTATACATGCCGTAAAGGCGCAGCATATCTTTCGAGGGAAAATCGTAACGAACGTCTTCAAAGTCGATCAGAATCCACTCTCCCTTACGGTTAATGAGATTCTTTTGGTGATAGTCTCCATGGATCAAACTTTTGGCGGCAACATGTCCGTTAATGTAGTTCTCGTAATCGCTTTTCATCAGCTCCTTCAGCGCTCTTTCGGCCATTTCCTCAAAAAACGGTAGAAAGTGGCGCAGCATGTGCTTTTGAGGCGATTTCGGCGATGCGTTGGCCAGAGACCAACGCTTCATGGAGTGAATGCGTTCCCGGTATTCTTTTTCCCAATGCAGGTGCCCGTATACGGTGACATCATCCGGATAAACCACCCGGCTGGACCGCTTATGAAACCGGGCCATCACTTGAATGAGCGCCGTAAAGGCGCTGCGATTGCGGAGTACGCCAGGTTTGCCATCAATCCATTCATATAACACGTACGGCATTTGGTTATAGATCATGAACGGGTCTCCGTTCACCGTGCTTATCGGACGTGCAAGCTTCACTCCTTCCTGTGCCAACAGCTGCTCGGACTTCACAATAAAGTGCTGGCGTTCCTCAGGGATAAAGAGGCTTTTAAGCAAATAGCTTTTGCCGTCTTTTGCAATGATTCGAGCAACCAGGCTGGACTGGGCTATATGTTTGAGTAAGTTCCAGGTCTGGGCTTTGAATCCGAACTCCCTCTGCACTTGCCGCAATAGCTCCTCCAGTGTCCCCGCCTCCGTTGCTTTTATTGATTTCCCTAACACAGTATTCACGTACATATATAATGTGTGGGCAAAGCTCCCCTGCTGACAAATGCCTCCTATTGATAAATCACCGTATTTTCTCCACGGTCGTCTATACATCCAAATCCCTAGAAGAATAAGATTATAAGAAACCATCAATAGGTAAGGGAGGCTCTTCGTTGAACCGTATAGCTGTTATACGATCCACCTTTTTACCGATCAGCGAAACATTTATTTACGGAGAAATCCGGCAAATGAAAAAATACGATCCTTACGTCTTTTGCCGGAAGCGGCTGAACGAACACCGATTTCCTCATGCACAAGTCCATATCGACCCCCGGTTCGTGAAATTGAACATGATGCTGCAAAATCGTTCGTTTCAGCTCATCCATGCCCGTTTTGCTCCATCAGGCATACGGATGATCCCCTTCAAGCAAAAATGGAAAGTCCCGCTCGTCACTTCGTTTCACGGTTACGATACGCCCGGTTCCAATATAATGAAGAAGCACAGAACGTCGCTGCAGCGCTTGTTTAAAATAGGAGATTGCTTTACCGTCCCCTGCCAAGCCATGAAAAGGGAATTAATCAAGCACGGCTGTCCGGCCGACAAAATCGAAGTGTATTACAGCGGTATCGATGTGGAGCAATTCACTTATAAGGAAAGATTTTTTCCGGAGGAAGGGCCGGTGAACATCGTTTACGTAGGCCGCCTGGTGGCAAAGAAAGGACCCGACGTACTGATCAGGGCATTCCGGCAAGTGCATCGGCAGTTCCCGCAAACCAAACTCATCATGATCGGGGACGGGAGATTAAGAAGAAGGCTGCAGCAATTGAGCAAGTCGCTGCGTTTGGAAAACCATATTGAGTTTAAAGGAGCTTTATCGCATCAGGAGGTAGCCGAGCAATTAGAGAAAGCCCATCTTTTCTGTCTTCCGAGCAAAAAAGACAGTATGGGCAACCAGGAAGGCATTCCTAATGCGCTGAAAGAAGCGATGGCTTGCGGACTTCCCGTCATATCGACCTTCCACGCCGGCATCCCCGAATTGATTGATGACGGGATAAACGGACACTTGGTTGCCGAGAACAGCTCGAAGAAACTGGCCGATAAACTGATCGGGGTCATTCGACAGCCGGAAACCTGGCAGCAGCTAGGCTGGAATGCGCGAACCAAAATCGAGTCCGAGTTCAACCGGAAAGCACAAATCGGCAAACTGGAGCAACTGTTCGACCGGATTATCCATACCCATGAAGCCCGGGAACGCGAAGTCCCTTTTTTCAGCGTTATTATCCCGACGTACAACCGCGATCAATATGTCGGCCGAGCGATTGAGAGCGTCCTGAAGCAAACATACAAAGATTTCGAAGTCATTGTCGTTGACGACGGGTCGACGGATAACACGGCCAAAGTGGTTCAGTCGTACGACACGCGCGTCCGGTATGTGTACCAAAAAAACAGCGGTCCTTCCGAGGCTAGAAATACGGGCATTCGTTTCGCCAAAGGCCAATACGTCGCATTTTTGGATTCGGACGATGTCTTTCTCCCGAATAAATTGCAGCGAAACAAGCAGTATTTGGATAAAAATCCGAACTGCCGGTTTTTATACAGCTGGTATTACGATCGAAGAGACGGCAAAAAGCGAAAAATCGTCCGCAACGTCAAAGCGCCTTCCAAACTCAATAAATTTCGGTATTATCTCTACAAACGAAAATTTACCATCCGGACATCGACAGCGGTCATACGCCGAAGCTGTTTCGACAAAGTCGGGCTGTTCAATCCCAATTACCGGTACTCGCAGGACTGGGATATGTGGCTCCGCCTGGCACGTTATTACCGGGGGTATTGCCAAAAAACGCCGCTCGCCGTATACCGCAGACACAAACGGAAATTCATTCCCTCTTACCGCCGCCATCTGAAGATCAGGCGTACTGCAACGAAACTGTACAGGTGGAAAACGACCACCTTGCACGCGCTTGCCAGAAAGTACACCAAGAGGCGGAGGTATTCGCTGCGCCGCTACAGGAATCGAGTGTAAGCGTAAATCCGATGTATACCAAACCATAGGGAGGAACACCCGTGAATCCAGTAATTCTTCACCACAAATATTCATTGGAAGACGGTCATGTGGCAGCGCAAATTTGTCGTGTTGAGGGGTATAAAGGCATTATGCTGACCAAAGATGCCATTTCGAAACAGACAGAAATTCCGTTTGCCTCCGTAGCTTCTCCATCGGAAGAATCCGACCGTCTGAAGCTGCTCAACGTATCCGATGCGGCGCCCGCGACATCCATTGTCTCGCTGGAAGATATTAAGCGTGAGCCCGGTCTGCTTAAGCATCTTCATATTTCGGGCGTCCATATTCACCATGGATCGCTCGCTCCGAAATTTTTGTTTTTAAAAGAAAAGCACGACATCCCGCTGTTCGTCAGCTTTCGCGGCAAAGACGCCACCGTATACCCGAAGAAAAAACAAGGCCGTGCCGAACTTAAACAGCTGTTTCAGACCGGCGATCTGTTTTTCCCCGTATGCAATCATTTGAAAAAAATGATCGTCAAACTCGGATGCCCCGAGGAAAAAGTGCGCGTCCTGTACGGAGGCGTCGACTTGGAGCGGTTCCAGGACCGTCCCCGCCAGTGGGAGCCCGGGAAAAAGATCCGTTTTCTGGCGATTGGCCGGTTCGTAGAGAAAAAAGGATTTGCCGATCTGATTTACGCTTTCGCCGTCGTCAAAAAACGAATTCCGCTAGTCAAACTGACTTTGATCGGCCAAGGGCCTTGCGAAGCGGAATACCGTAAGCTGATCCGCCTTTACGGATTGGGCCGCAGCGTCCAGATCATCCCTTGGGTCAGTTACCACGATATACAGAAGAAGTATTACCAATCCCATATCTTTTGCGCGCCGAGCTGCACCGATAAGGAAGGAAACCAGGAGGGGATTCCGAACACGGTCAAGGAGGCCATGGCTACGGGAATGCCTGTCATTTCCACGACCCACGCAGGAATTCCGGAGCTCGTCAAGCATAAAGTTTCCGGGCTGCTCGTCCCCGAGAAGTCAAGAGCGGAGCTGGCCAAAGCGATGATCTGGTTAGCCGGGCATCCCGAGGCATGGAAAAGTTACGGGCTGGAAGCGCGTAAAAAAGTGGAGGCGGATTTCAATTTATCGCGCCAGCTGGAAAAACAAAAATCATTTTACGATGAAGTGATTATTAGAAACGCGAGTCATCGTTAGGCCAATACCTCGCAGGGTTGAAAATAAAACGGGACGAAGCAGCACATCTGCTTCGTCCCGTTTTTGCTCGCGAGTCGTCTCACAACTTTGGCTTATGCCACAGGCTACTCGTCCAGTGCATCCCGTGGAAACATGCATAGACTGTATTATCAATACAAAGGAGGTTTCTAACATTGGCAAATAGAGACGTAAGATTGGCTATTTTCGAAGACAACAACTTCGGAGGCCGTCGTGTTCAGTTCAGACGCGGAGGCGTGGCAATCACCAACATGCAGGCGATTCGCTTCGATCAAATGCTTTCCAGCTTCCGGCTGAGGAATGTCGTATCCAGAAACGAAGTCACATTGGTTTTATTTTCCCGCGATAATTTTCAAGGGAACTTTCGCGTGTTTCGCGGCACCCAGAACGTCGCTAGCTTGGGCGATTTCAACGATAGAACCGAGTCACTTCTCCTCATCGGGCGGAACTTGAGCAATAGCGAAATCAACACCATCCGCAGAACGGGCACCCCTCCTCGCGATATTTTGATCATTCGTCAATAATATGATCGCAGCAGGATGAAACAAAAACGGGACGGAGCGGATATATATGCTCCGTCCCGTTTGCTTTTTTACGATTCCTTTCGCAGCAGCTTGCCGTTTTCTCCCGAGCTGCCGTCCAGCAGTTGCTTCAAATACCGGACGACCGGTTCTCTCAAATCGTCGCGATGCAGTGCAATCCACAGCATCGCTTTAATATACCCGAGATGATCGCCGACATCGTGCCAAATGCCGCTTACTTCGCATGCATAGACGGCCTCTTGCAAGTTCAGCGTGGCAATGGCATCCGTAAGCTGAATCTCTTTGCCTACTCCCGCTTCCTGGTATTCCAATATTTCAAAGATGGCAGGCGTCAGTATATATCTTCCGATCATCGCCAGGTTGGACGGCGCCTCCTGCGGCTTCGGCTTCTCTACCAGCCGGTCGATGATATATAACCGATCCTGCAGCCGGCGGGCATCCACAACGCCGTAGCTGGACACCTGACTTCGTTCCACAGGCTGTACGCCGATAATGGATGTCTTGTAGCGGTCATAGTAGTCGATCATTTGTTTTAAGCAAGGAGGATTCGCATTAAGGAACGTATCGCCAAGCAGCACGGCGAACGGTTCGTCCTTGATGAACTTTCTAGCACACCAAACCGCATGACCGAGGCCTTTCGGCTCTTTTTGGCGAATATAGTGAATATCGATCATTTGCGACGGTCGTTGCACTTTCTCGTGAAGTTCGAGCTTGCCTTTTTGCAGCAAGTGGTACTCCAGTTCGAAAGCGGCATCGAAATGATCCTCAATCGCTCTCTTTCCTTTGCCTGTTACAATAATAATATCTTCAATGCCTGACTCCACCGCTTCTTCCACAATAAATTGAATCGTCGGTTTATCAATGATTGGCAGCATTTCTTTGGGCATCGCTTTGGTGGCCGGCAAAAATCGCGTTCCGAGGCCTGCGGCCGGAATGATTGCTTTACGGACCTTCATCAGGTCTCACCTTCCTTCTGCATGTTTACTTCTACATGGCCTAAGCGCTTGTCAAATCGACAACCACAAAACTAAACCACTTCTTAAATGATATGCCCTATCACCTAGACAAGACATAGACCAATAACCTTGCTTAGGAAAATTGGCGTATGTCCTGCGATAAAACGGTTTTTCCGGAGAGTTGTACTATAAGCGGCAGCAAAAAAGACGCTGATTGAATACTCAGCGCCCTTGCATTTCATATTTGATCATCCAGTCGCGAAGCTCCGTAATCATTTCGATGTGGGACGGGGTCGGGTAACGGACATCCGGCCGGGTAGACGCAAGCGTTCGTTTCAATACGACCGAATCGTCGGCATGAATGGAAATGTCACGCTGTTCGAACACGTCCTGAAGCAGCAGCAGCAAATCATGCTTTGAAATGGTTTGCGAGGCTGTCAAGTGAACGATACCGCCAAGTTCAATGGCGTTATCGATGACATAAGAAATAAATTTGGCGAGCTCCAGAGTCGTGATGCCGTTCCACAACACGCTAGCAAACCCTCGCGCCGTCCCTTTTCGATGTAAAAACCAGTTCAGCAGCCCTTCCTCCCGTCCCTCTGCCGCAGGGCCAAGCAAAGAGGTTCGCACCGTTAAGGACGGCGGCTGGATCAATTCTCCAAGCGCTTTTGTCCTGCCATAGACGGAGCTGCCGTTCGGCACGTGGCGTTCCTCGTATGAGCCGCGCTCCCCGTCAAAAACACTGTCCGTGCTAAGGTGAATCAATTTGAATCCGAGCCTGCTTGCGAGTTCGGCGAGTTGATGCGGCAGCAAGCCGTTAACCCGGTATGCGTCGACCTCGTGCTGGCGCGCTTCATCGTATACGATACCGGAGCAATTGATGACCACGTCGGGACGAAGCGATTGCAGTAACTTCTCAACCATCAGCGAGTCGAGGGGGTCGAGATATAACCGATTCGGAGAACGCCCGGGATCCTTAGTAGTAGAGTACAGTTCGTGCCTGTTTCGTTCCAATAAATATTGGCATATCATATGTCCTGTTAATGACTTGCTATCGATGACAACAATCCTCATGGGCCAATTTTCCTCTCTCAGCGGAGCTTCGCGGTCGAATGAAATAACAGCGGCTTCTGCCATTGGGCGACTCCTTGACGCATATCGGATGTATTTTGGTTACCCCTATTCCAATTGGTATCGCTATATTATCATATGCCCCTTCGAGAGCGATCGACAGACGTATACGGAGTACACGCGAAAAATTGGCCTTTGCCTAATCGCCTGCACAAGGGCAAGGAAAAGCCCGAGGAATGCGCCGTACGGCGTTTCCGCGGGCTTCATCGGGAAAACTTTATCGTTATGCTTCAACCGTTCCGATGGCTATCCAGTTGACCGTTCCTGACAGGTCGGCGGCACCTGCCGCTTTACCTCTGCGCCGGCTTCCATCCCTGCGGACGATCTGAAGTTCCGCAGCGCCGTTAGTCTTGCTGCTCACGATGGCATAGCAGCCGGCCTGATCTGTCGTCGCTACCAGCGCGTAGCTGACGTCGGCAAAAGGATGATCGAAAGCTAAATGGATGCTCACGGCATCTGCCCCGTCTTGAAGCAGGAATGTCGCGAGTCCGAACTGCTGCGACGCCACTGGCAATTTGACGGATTGCTGAAGCGGTGGCTCCGCTAGCGTGAACGCTTCCGTCTCCAGTTCGGAAACCGCGGATATGGATACCGCTGCTCCGGTCATTTCTTGCCATGAAAAGTTTTCAGCGATAGCGTCTTCCTGAGGAAAATTGCTTTCCACAGCCTCAACGATGGCCCGCTCTTCCTCGGAAAATGGCAATGCAAGTGCGGCTGCGCGTTCGGCGCACAGCTCGCCGATCAGCGTTTGGAGTATCGGCTCCAGATGGAGCACAGATACCGTACCAGGGATGAGATGATAACCGGAGAGCGATTCCTGCTTGAGGTGAATGCCTTCTATTGAATCCACCCGGATGTGCTCTCCCGTGACCGCTCGTTGGGAGAGCTGATCCGTTCCGACAGCCCCTGCCGCGAGTTTCTCCGACGTTACGGCGCGTTCGGCCAGTTGATCGGTTCCGATTGATCCGGCTGCCACCTTCTCCGACGTCACGGCGCCTTCGGCCAGATGATCCGCTCCGACGTTTCCCGCCCTCAGCTTCTCCGACGTGACCGCACCTTCGGCCAACTGATCTGCTCCCACGGCTTCACGTGCCAGCGTCCTCGAAGTTACGGCGCCTTCAGCCAGTTGATCCGTATTGATCGAACCCGTCGCAACCTTCTCCGACGTCACGGCACCTTCAGCCAGTTGATCCGTCCCGATCGATCCCGCTGCCACCTTCGCCGACGTCACGGCGCCTTCGGCTAACTGTTCCGTTCCGACGGCTCCAGCCACCAGCTTCTCCACTGTCACTGCGCCTTCGGCCAGTTGATCCGTTCCGATCGATCCCGCTGCAAGCTTCTCCGACGTCACGGCGCCTTCTGCCAATTGATCTATCCCGATCGATCCCGCTGCTACCTTCGCCGACGTCACGGCACCTTCGGCCAACTGTTCCGTTCCGACGGCACCCGCCACCAACTTCTCCACTGTCACTGCGCCTTCGGCCAGTTGGTCCGTTCCGACCGATCCTGCTGCCAGCTTCTCCGGCGTCACGGCACCTTCAGCCAGTTGATCCGTTCCGATTGATCCGGATGCCAGCTTCTCCGGCGTCACGGCACCTTCAGCCAGTTGATCCGTTCCGATTGATCCGGATGCCAGCTTCTCCGACGTCACGGCACCTTCAGCCAGCTGATCCGTCCCGATCGATCCCGCTGCTACCTTCCCCGACGTTACGGCGCCTTCGGCCAACTGCTCCGTTCCGACGGCTCCCGCCACCAGCTTCTCCACTGTCACTGCACCTGCGGCCAGGTGATCCGTTCCGATCGACCCCGCTGCCACCTTCTCAGGCGTCACGGCGCCTTCAGCCAGTTGATCCGTTCCGATCGATCCCGCTGCTACCTTTCCCGATGTTACGGCACCTTCGGCCAGTTGTTCCGTACCTACGGCTCCCGCCCTCAGCTTCTCCGACGTGACCGCACCTTCAGCCAATTGATCCGTTCCTACGGCTTCACGTGCCAGTTTCCTCGAAGTCACGGCGCCTTCAGCCAGTTGATCCGTTCTGATCGATCTCGTTGCAAGCTTCCCCGACGTTACGGCCCCTTCGGCCAGTTGTTCCGTTCCGATCGATCTCGCTGCAAGCTTCTTCGACGTCACGGCACCTTCGGCCAATTGATCCGTTCCGATCGATCTCGCTGCCACCTTCTCCGACGTCACGGCGCCTTGAGCCAGTTGATCCGTTCCGATCGATCCCGACGCCACCTTCTCCGACGTTACGGCGCCTTCGGCCAACTGATCCGTTCCGATCGATCCCGACGCCACCTTCTCCGACGTCACGGCGCCTTCGGCCAAATGATCCGTTCCGATCGATCCCGCCGCCACCTTCTCCGACGTCACGGCGCCTTCAGCCAGTTGATCCGTTCCGATCGATCTCGCCGCAAGCCTCTCCGACGTCACGGCGCCTTCGGCTAATTGATCCGTTCCGATCGATCCCGACGCCACCTTCTCCGACGTCACGGCGCCTTCGGCCAACTGATCCGTTCCAATCGATCCCGACGCCACCTTCTCCGACGTCACGGCGCCTTCGGCCAGTTGATCCGCCCCGACCGCGCCTGCTGCCAGCTTCTCTATCGTTACGGCACCTTCGGCTAGCTGATCCGTCCCGATCGATTCCGCAGCTACCTTCTCCGACGTCACGGCGCCTTCGGCCAGTTGATCCGTACCGATCGATCCCGACGCCACCTTCTCCGACGTCACGGCGCCTTCGGCTAGTTGATCCGTTCCAACGGCTCCTGCCATCAGCTTCTCCGACGTTACGGCGCCTTCGGCTAGTTGATCCGCTCCTACGGCTCCCGCCCTCAACTTCTCCGATGTCACGGCGCCTTCGGCCAGTTGATCCGTTCCGATCGATTCCAACGCCACCTTCTCCGACGTCACGGCGCCTTCTGCCAATTGATCCGTTCCAACGGCTGCTGCCATCAGCTTCTCTGACGTTACGGCGCCTTCGGCTAGTTGATCCGCTCCTACGGCTCCCGCCCTCAGCTTCTCCGACGTCACAGCGCCTTCGGCCAGTTGATCCGTTCTGATCGATCTCGCCGCAAGCTTCCCCGACGTCACGGCGCCTTCGGCTAATTGATCCGTTCCGATCGATCCCGACGCCACCTTCTCCGACGTCACGGCGCCTTCGGCCAGCTGATCCGCTCCTACGGCTTCAAGTGCCAGTTTCCTCGAAGTCACGGCGCCTTCCGCCAGTTGATCGGTTCCGATCGATCCGGACGCCACCTTCTCTGACGTCACGGCACCTTCAGCTAGTTGATCGGTTCCGACCGCTCCTTCCGCCAACTTCTCTATCGTTACGGCGCCATCGACCAGTTGCTTTGCCCCGATGGCTCCAATAGCCAACTTCTCCATCGTCACAGCGCCTTCGGCCAGTTGATCCACTCCTACGGCTCCCGCCCGCAGCTTCTCTGACGTGACCGCGCCTTCGGCCAACTGATCCGCTCCCACCGCTTCAGGTGCCAACTTCCTCGAAATCACCGCGCCCTCAGCCAGTTGATCTACCCCTACGGCTCCTATGGCCAGTTTCTCCCGTGTCACCGCACCTACAGCCAAATGATCCGTCTCAACAGCCTCCGCTGCCAGATGCGACGATGTTACCGCCTGTGCGCTAAGTCCGCTGCCGTCTATCGCGCCCGGTGCTATATGTGCGGCGGTTATCGAACCTTCCGCCAACTGCTCGCTGCCGACTGCACCCTCAGCTACATGCTGGCTGCGCACCGCTCCTTCAGCAAGCTGTACCGACGTGACAGCTCCTTCCGCCAATTTCTCTGCGGATACGACTCCGTCCGCCAACTTGTCATTTGTTATCGCCCCTGTGGCCAGATGCGGTGTCTTCACTGATGCTTTCACCAAATGGATGGATTGGACAGCACCCGCCAATAAATGTTCGGACTGAACGGCTCCTTTGTCGAGCTTCTCCGATGTAACGCTGCCGTGCGCAAGCTTCGACGAGGTAATCGCCAAATTGGTCACTTTATCCGTAGAAACCGATTCCGGAGAAAGCTTGGAGGCTGTGATGCTGTGGTTGGCGATGTGCCCCGTCAGAACGGCACCTTCCTGCAGGTGCTGCGCCTGTACTGCCGCCCCAGACAGTTTATCGGAGGTTACCGCCCGGTCAGCCAGTTTATCGGAGGAAACGGAACGCTCCTGCAGATGCTCGCTGCCTACCGATTTGAATGCCAAATGCCCCGACTGGACTGCTTTTTCCGACAAATGCCCGGTTCCTACCGATCCGGCAGCAAGATGCTCCTTCTGCACCGCACGGTGGGCAATCTTCCGCGAAGTTACACCTTGCTCGGCCAGTTTATCTGTCGTTACGGATGCATCTGCGAGCTGCGGCGTGCCTACGCTTCCCTCCACCAGCTTATCGGTCGTTACTGAGCGAGAGCTTATATGGCGGTTTTGGATAAGTCCTTCCTGAAGATGCTTGCCCCCTATGATCCCTTCCTGCAAATGCACACTTTGCACGGAGCCTTTGGCCAGCTTGTCGGTCGTTACCGCGCCATCCCTCAAATGTACCGGCAGTATGGAGTCCTCAGTCAAGTGAACCGCTTCGATCTGCTTCGGCGAGATGTTAATCCCTCGTACAACTCCCGGCGTCAAATGCTCCTGGAGCACCGATTTTAATTTCAAATGATCGGAGGATATGCTCCATGGCGCCAACTTTTCTTCCGTTACCGATTGATTGGCCAGCTTGGCGGACGTAATTTCCCCGTCGGCAAGCTTATCACCGGTTACCGACGAGTTTCTCAGCTTTTCCGTCGTAACGGCGCTATCAGCCAGTTTGGCCGTGTTAACCGCATAATTGGCCAGGTTAGCCGTTTGGATCGCTCCGCTTCGAATCTTCTCTGAGGTAATCGACTGGTTTTGGAGCAAATCGGCTGTAATCGTGTCCTCCGCCAGATGCTTCGAGTGGATCGAACGCTCGGCGATTTTCATCGCATCAATCGTCTTGTCGGCAAGCTTCTCGGAAGTGATGCTGTTGTCCAGCAGCTTATCTCCGGTAATCGCCCGGTCCTGTATTTTTTCCGTTGAAATGGAGCCGTTTGCGATATGCTCCTCCGTGATTGTGCGATGCGCTATCTTCTGCTGGGTAACGCTGCGGTCCGCCAGTTTGGTGCCGTCCACTGCATAGTCGGCTAAGTTATCCCTTGTGATGCTCCCGCGCTTGATTTTTTCATGATCTACTGCGAACTTTGCGATTTTCTCGGTAGTGACGGATTCATCGGCCAAATCGTCCGTATAAATGATTGGCCCCGAAGCTACCGTAGCTTTCCGCTCCGTAATTTGCTTCAATACCGAAACAGGGGGGGCGGTAAGCGCGGGAGGCACAATCCGGTCAGAACGAATATCCGGTTGTACCTTCCATTCAGAGTTCATATCCTGTTTGACCTTCCAGTCACTATCCATATCCTGTTTCATTTCATCTGCATCGACCGTTACTCTGCTCACTTTGACTGATTTATTAGCACTTGCCGTTTCCGTTTCCGGTTTTTCATCCAACCAGCTCAATTCGTTAACAAACGCACCCATGCGATTGCTTTTTAACGCACGGCTCTTCCTGCCGGATTCCCGGCGGCTCACCTTTTTCATGACGGGCCTCCCATTGTACATGATGAACTTTTTGATGGTCAACAACGTTGGATATAACTACATAAAGTCACTTGTAACATATGCATATACCCAGAAGAAGGTCATCCGTCTAGGGAAAAATAGGCGGCCGCACAGCGAACCGGCATTTTCTTTCCGAAATTAACTTGTCTCTGCGGCCGCTTCCAAAACTTCGGAGTAACGGAAACAGCTTGTCGTATGGTCCATGACCATACCCGTCGCCTGCATGTACGCATAGCAGATCGTCGTCCCGACAAATGTAAATCCGCGCTTCTTCAAAGCCTTGCTCATCGCATCCGATTCCGGCGTGCTGACTGGCACTTCCTTCAGGCTCTCCCAACGGCCAAGGATCGGCGATCCGCCGACGAAGCTCCAGATGAACCGGTCGAAGCTTCCGAACTCCTGCTGCACGCGAAGAAACGCCTGCGCGTTGGTTACGGTCCCCCGAATTTTCAGCCGGTTGCGGATAAGTCCCGGATCGGCAAGCAGCGCTGCTATTTTTTCCTCATCATAAGCAGCTACCAGCTGCGGATCGAAGCCGTCGAACGCTTCCCGGTAATTTTCTCTTTTTTTCAGCACGGTATACCAGCTAAGTCCCGCTTGGGCCCCCTCCAGCGTAAGCATTTCGAACAACTGGCGGTCGTCGTGTACCGGAACCCCCCATTCCTTATCGTGATAATCGATATATAACGGGTCTTCATTGACCCAGCCGCATCGGCAAACATTAGCTTCCATACCTAGTCCCTCCTAATCCGTATAAGTATAATCATTAACTATGACAAATGCTGTCATAGTCAACCGTATCGTTTTTGAAAATCCGTCATAAAATCGGCCAGCGCACGGCACGATTCCTCCGTCACCGCATTGTACGCCGATGCCCGCAAACCGCCTACGCTCCGGTGGCCCGCCAGGCCGTCGAATCCGTAGCGTTCGGATTGTTCAACGAACAGCGGGGTGAGTGCGTCACTAACCATGCGCCATGTTATATTCATGATCGAGCGGCAGTCCTTCTCTATGATGCCTTGATAGAAGCCTCCGCTTACATCGATCGCTTCGTAGATCCGCTGCGCTTTGCGGGCGTTGCGCCGCTCCAGCGCCGCTACGCCGCCCTGACGCTGCACCCATTTCAACACCAGGTTGACCATATAAATGGAATGCACCGGCGGCGTGTTGTACAGCGACCCGCTGTCGGCAAACGTGGCGTACCGGAAAATGGCCGGAATCGTCTTCGACGCACGTTCGAGCAAATCATCGCGGATGATGACGGCCGTGACCCCGGCGGGGCCGAGGTTTTTTTGCGCCCCTGCGTAAATGAGCGCAAACCGGGACAGATCGATGTCGCGGCAGAGCAGGTCGCTGGTCATATCGCCGATCAGCGGCACATCGTACGCCGGTTCGGGAAAAGTACGGAATTGGGAGCCTTCGATCGTATTGTTCGTCGTCATATGCACATAAGCTGCATTCGGCGGTATGGGGAGTCCGTCCGTCTTCGGAAGAACACGCCAGCCTTGCTCTTTCGTGCTTGCCGCGACGACCGCGTCACCGACCGTTAGTGCTTCCAGATAAGCTTTTTCCGCGAAGCTGCCCGAAAGCAAGTAGACCCCGCTTTTTCCTTCCGTCAGCAAATTCATTGGTACGAGAGCAAACTGGGCGCTCGCGCCTCCCCCCATGAACAGCACCCGGTAGCCTGACGGCAGGCCGAGAACTTCAAGCAAGAGCGACTGCGTCTCCTCATGTACCTGTTCGTACGCTTTGCTGCGGTGGGATACCTCCATCATCGACATACCGAGTCCGCCGTACTCGACGAACGCTTCCTGCGCCTCCTCTAGCACTTCCAACGGCAGCGCTGCAGGACCCGGATTGAAGTTATGCTTTCTTTGTTCGTTCATGCTTCTCATCCTTTCAAATGGGTGTAAAAATGCAAAAAGCGCCTTCATCCGATTGGGACGAGGAGCGCTTGCTCGCGGTGCCACCCAATTTGACCGAACGCATGCGCATTCAGGTCCGCTTGGTTCCGCTGTAACGGGCGGGGCCGGTTGACTTAGGTCGCATTCCTCTGCGCTAGGCATGCAAGAAATGCTCTTGACGAAAACGCCTCAAGGTTGGAAGCCCGTCATCGGCATAGTCACGGTCTGAAATTATGGTATGATTATATACTAAGAATAAGCGCTGTACAAGAGGGGGATCGACCGCATGAACGACCGTTTTACCGTTTACGAGCGGCAGGTCGCCAAAGAGCTGATCCGTTGGGAAAAAGAACTGCGCAAGCCGCCCGGCGTCATCGAAAAAACATCACGAGCGGTACAATCGAAAATCAATCAGGTTATTCCGGACAAAGTGCATGCAACGATTACGGCAACGGTGAAAGGCATTGTGCAGACCGCTTTGTTCGGAATAGATTACATTCCGAAAAGCGAACCGCTCGTCTCCATGTCGCTGGCTTTGCGCGACCACCGTGCCGAAGAGCTGATCTCGTTCTATAAAAAGCTGGCCGCCGCGGAAGGCGCAGGCACCGGCGCAGGCGGCATATTGCTCGGGCTGGCCGACTTTCCGATCCTGATCGGCATCAAAATGAAATTCTTATTCGAGCTGGCCCATATTTACGGTCATTCCACGCTCGACTACCGGGAACGGTTATTTATTCTGTACGTATTTCAGCTTGCGTTCTCCGGCCAAAACAAGAAGCCTGCCCTGCTGCGTACCATCGGCGAATGGGAGGAGACGGTCAAGTCGCTTCCGCCTGCCGATACGTATGCGCAGCATATCAATTGGCGTCAGCTGCAGCAGGAATACCGCGACACGATCGATTTCCGCAAAATGCTCCAGCTCTTGCCGGGAATCGGCGCTGTGGTCGGAGCATGGGCCAATTACGGCTTGCTGGAAGAGCTGGGGCGTACAGGGATGAACTGTTTCCGGCTGCGTTGGATGGACGAGGCCATACGGCGGGAACAAAAGCTGCCCGAAACAAGGTGGATCACATCCGAACCTATCGATGACAAAGGAGAAGCCAATGAAAATCAGTAAGACGAACGCCGAGCATTATATTTGGGGAACGCATTGCGATGGGTGGCATCTGGTGAAGCAGCCGGAGCTCAGCATCATTCATGAGCGCATGCCCTCAGGAACGTCGGAAGTAAGACATTACCACCGGCTGGCGCGGCAGTTTTTCTTCGTCCTCTCCGGTACGGCCGAGCTGGAGGTAGAGGGCACGACGCACACGCTGGAGGCGATGGAAGGATGCGAGGTGCCGCCCGGCATTCCGCATCAAATGAAAAACCAATCGGATGCCGACGTGGAATTTCTCGTCATATCTCAACCGCAAACCCGCGGCGACCGTCACGAAGCATGATTCCAACAAACTAGGCAAAGGATGGGGATCTATGAAGTCCGCCGATATCGATTTGGTGCAATATTTTATCGTCAATGAGGAGCTTGGCATGTCGCCCGGAAAAGTCGCGGCACAAGTCGCCCACGCAGCCACGACGATGACGCTGCATATTTTGCTAAATAGCAAACAAGATCATGCCCTGTTTCAGGACTGGCTCCAGTCCGGGCAAAAAAAGATCGTGTTGAAGGGCTCCGAACAGCAGCTGCTTCGTTTGACCGAGAACGGCTTCTTGTCCATTCGCGATGCCGGGCATACGGAGGTTCCCTCCGGTTCGCTCACCGTGGTCGTCATGCCGCCGATGGCCAAAAGCGATGCTCGCAAGTTTACATCCGAGCTTCAGCTGCTTTAGAACAACAGGAGCACTTCATTCCGCTATCGGATTGAAGTGCTCCTGTTCGGTATACATGGTGTGGTTTCCTCCAAATATACGATTGTAGACATGCAGCATTCGTGTCTGGTTTATTAGTGACCGATCTATTCCAGCCTGTCCGGTCAATGTACATGATAGCATGTAGTCCGGCCATGACCGCATATCTCCCCATATGCTTTCGGTCTATTTCTTCGCTTCTAAACTGGCCGCCTTACCAGGTGACAAAGCCTTTCGAACCTACGCCGGGATTTGTGATCATCTCGGTCACCGGCATTGCATAGGCAACCAAAATCAGTACGACTACGATGCCAACCCATACACCCCAACGTTCGAAGATGGCCGGCGTTTGCTCCGCCTTCTCGCTGACTTCTGCGAGCGGATACTCGGTGTAACCTTTCGGCGCATTCAGCAGCATCACAATATTGACAATCATCAGGATAACGCCAATGAACAAAATCATACCGCCAATTGCCATCGCCACATGATATGGCATCCAGAGCACAGCATCGGGATGGTCTTGATACGTCGTGAAAGCGGTGCGGCGAGGCGATCCGAGCAGCCCGACCGTGTGCATCGAACCGGACATAAAGAACATGCCGACAACCCAGATCAATGTCTGGATGATGCCTAGACGGTGCATTTTCGGGGTCAGTACCCTGCCGGTCATTGCCGGGATCAGCCAATACGTCACGCCAAAAAACGTAAGGGCTACAGATGTGGCAACGGTAAGATGGAAGTGTCCGGTAACCCACAGCGTATTGTGCACGACTGCGTTAAGTTCGTGGCTCGCATTGACAATTCCGCCCGCTCCGGCCGGAATGAAAATGAGCATGCCCATGAACGGAGCAAAGAAGCGGACATCGTTCCAAGGCAATTTTTTCAGCCAGCCAAACAAGCCTTTGGCGCCGACCGAACGGCCGTGCTGCTCAAACGTAGCGAACAGCGAGAACGCCGTCATTAAAGACGGGATGATGACCATGAAGGTAAGCACAACCTGTACGTACTTCCATACGTTCGTGATGCCCGGCTCCATCAATTGATGGTGAAGGCCGACGGGAATCGAGAACAGCAGAAACATAATGAAGGAGAGCCTGGCCAATGCGTCGCTGAACATTTTGCCCCCGATTACCTTCGGAATGATAACGTACCAGCACATATAGGCGGGTAACAGCCAGAAGTACACGAGCGGATGGCCAAAATACCAGAACAGTGTACGGCTCAAAACGACGTTGACGGTCTCAACCCAGCCGAACGACCAAGGGATGAGCTGGAATAGAACTTCGATCGCTACGCCCAGCGTCGCAATAATCCACATCATCATCGTCGCCACCGCCATGAACGTAAAGATCGGCGTCGTCTTGCCTTGATTTACTTTTTTCCAGTAGCGGTAGTTGATGAAAATGCCGAAGCCGCTCATCCAACTGCCGACTACCACGAATACGAGCGCGACATAAAACCACGGCGATGCTTTCAGCGGGGCATAAAACGTATACAGCACCGTCGCCTTGTTCAGCAAAATAAGAATCGTCGCCACGATCGTACCGGTCGACATCAGCCCGAACCCGAGCCAGCCCAGCTTGCGCGAAATCGGAAGCAAATAACCTCCAAGCGACTTCGCCACGCCAGAGTACATAAAACCGATAATAAAATACGTGGTAAAAATTAAAGCCATCAGCACGCCATGTGCCGTCAGCAGCTGGTAATAGCCGATCTCGTACGGTAGCTTTATCATCCCGCCGCGGACGAGTCCTTGCAGCAAGCCTGCAATTCCGCCGATCAGCAGCGCGCCGAAAGCAAACAAGATATGCGCCAGTACCAGCGACGTATCGCGGCGGTCAAAGCCTTTTGCCGTATCCATTCCCATAATTTAGACACTCCTTTGTGAAAAACATTACTTTCCGTCCCGCATCACGTTCGCAGCCGGCCATTCGGCGTTATTTCACGATCAGCGTAGTCATCATCATTTCGTGGGCCACGCCGCAGTACTCGTTGCACAAAATGAGAAAATTTCCGGCTTTATCGAATTTATACGTCAAATGGTTGACTTCGCCCGGGACGACCATCATGTTGATATTCGTGCCGGGAATTTGGAAACCGTGTACCACATCTTTGCTTGTTACATAAAAATGAACCGTAGCCCCGAGCGGAATCTCCATCTTTTCCGGCGCATAGCCGAAGGCGAAAGCGAGCATGTAAGCCTCGTATTCGTTCTCGCCGATCTTTCGCAGCCCCGGTTGGTTGAACGGCGCCACTTGATCGACCGTCTCCGGGTTTACCATGTGCCGGTGATCGCCGGGCGGCTGCATGCCCATTGCGAAGGCGCCGACGCCCACCACGGCCAAAAACGCGAAAAGCATCGCAATGCCGAATATTAACCAGATCTTTTCTAACCGATGAATATGCATTTGCCTTCATCCCCTCGAATATTTCTCTCTTTGTGCGCTTAGCCTCTCGACAGAAACAGTAAAAATACGCCGACCCACGTTACTAATAGAAACGCGCCCAATATCATGACGGAAACAAAAGTTCCGCTGAGGTTTTGGTCGTGTTGATGTCCTTGATCGGGTCGGGACGGCCTGTTCTCGGGCACTGCATTCGTTTGTTGCGGTTTTGCCATTGTCGCTGCCTCCCTCTGCACGCAGGGTGTTTGTTCTTCATGTGCTCATTGTAGAAAAGTGCGCTCCTCGCCACTATGATCAAAATCACACCGATTGAAGCGGAATCGTGAACGATTTATGTACAATTGGTAGGTGGTGCGTAATCCGTAGTAGTTTCGTGTGGGAACAGCAAGATGACGGTAGTACGTACGATAGCGGCTATGCGGACGGAGGAAGAGCGGCGGAAACGGCGCGGTGGCATGGAGCCGCGCGAATGCACACTGCGTCGGCCACCACGGCGGCGAGGCGGCGTTGGCCTGAGCACGAGACTCTTTCAACTCATCGGGCAAATAGCAACTAAATAATTGCCCAATTCGTACTAAATTCGCCTCATTTCGACGCAATTGACTGAATAGTTGGCAAAAGACCATTATTCAAAGCCATTGCCCTCTGAATAGTTCACTATGCCTTATTATTTCGCAATTCTACCTATCATGTGCCGAAATTAGTGAGCATAAGGCTATTAATAGTTCAGTTCTCCATTCTAGCCAACCTTTTCGTGTATTTTCCGGTAAAAATTGCTTAGGGTACTGTTTCCTCCACCCGTCTTCACGGATTAGGGACGTAAAATAGACCTGTCAGAGACACTTCAACTCATCAGGAAAATAGCAACTAATAATTGCCCAATTCGTACTAAATTCGCCTCATTTCAACGCAATTGACTGAATAGTTGGCAAAATACCATTATTCAAAGCCATTACCCTCTGAATAGTTCGCTTTGCCTTATTATTTCGCAATTCTACCTATCTTGGTGCCGAAGTTAGTTCGTACAGGGCTAGTAACAGTTCGATTTTCCCTGATAGCTGCCCTTTTGTGCATCTTCATCTGGCGTTACTAAATTTTTATCGTGATGGATGGTGTTATTAATATTTCGTCGGTGTAACGCGTTCTCATTTGCAACTGCTGCGCTCGCAAATCCGCTTCCTTCTTGCGCGTCTCATTGCGGGTCAGTTGCCGCTATTAAGGGATACCGAGAAAGCGTGTTTTTAATTTGATTAACTCAACTTACTCCTCATTTCGGGGACTCATGCAAATGAATCGATATCCAAACGTCAACACACGAAAGAGCTTGCAAATCCGCATAAACTGCCGTACAATCATAACCACAATCGTGCGGTAAAGCAGCCTTACCTCAAAACCAAATCATCAACCGGAGTGAAGCACACCCCGTATGCAGAATTTGTTCTGCGTATTGGGTGTTTTTTGTGTTCACGTGAAGAAATGGAGGGTGCAATGCATACGAATCTGAAGCGGTTTATCGGCAATTTTGAGCGCGAAGCTCAGCAAAACGGTTCATTTCGCAATCAACTCGGGAGAGCGGAGCTCGTCTTTCTGCAAGAAGTGTGGGGCCCTGCCTTTCAGCACAACTACGACGGATTAAAAGCAGAATATCCTTTTAAGGATTTCAAAGGTGGCATACGTTTTGCCGATTTCGTGTTCGTGAAAAACGGAATGAGGCTCATTATCGAAATCGACGGCTTCACCACACATGCCCGAGACATATCTTCGGGCGAATTTGACGACCATTTGATGCGGCAAAACGACCTCATTTTGTACGGTTGGCTGCTGCTTCGTTTTTCGGCACGTCAAGTTGAGAAGCGCCCTCAATTATGCCAAAGGCAAATTATGCAGGCCATCGGTCACTGGTGGACGATTGATCATGGAGCGCTGACGGTCCATGCGGCGGATATATGGCTTCAAAGGAAAAAGCTTGTCATTCAAATGGCAAACCGCCGCAACGGTAAAATCAAGCCCGGAGAAGTAGCGGTGGAATTTGGCATCTGCAATAGTACGGCTGCCGAATGGATGAAACGCTTTGTAAAAGAAGGTTCGTTTTTCATTCCTCCTTATCACAAGCGAGCAACCGTATATCACCTTCGCGAGGCAGGAGATTGTTAGATAGTCGGCCTTTAGATTATTGAAAACTCCCGTTGTTTTGTACGATCAGTAAAAGTGAGGACTAACACTATGAGATACGAGCCTCCATATAAAAAAATAAAAAGTGCCGAAAAGTCTGAGAGACTTTAATCGACACTTTGAAGCCTGCGCCAGAGGGCAGGCTCCCATTTATAGCTCCGCAAAACGAACTCCAAGTTTTCTATCTATTTATTCTCCCGACGGTCTGATGCCGGTGTTGGCCCGAACGAGAATCTCGTCGAACTTCTCGGAAGCCGCCGCGGGTACGTTTTTGCCGGAGGTGAGCAGCGTACCGATCATCGCGCCGATAAATCCAAGCGGGATCGAGACGATGCCCGGATTCGCGAGCGGGAACAGCGGATGGCCGACAAGGATCGCCTTGCCTGCTTCCGGACTCCACACGCTCGGGCTCAGCACCACAAGAATAATAGCGGAGATGAGACCGGTCAGCATCCCGACGATGGCCCCCGTGGTATTGAAGCGGCGCCAGAAAATCGTGAACAGAATCACGGGAAGATTGGCGCTGGCTGCGATGGCGAAAGCCACGCTGACAAGAAAAGCCACGTTGAGCTTTTGCGCAAACAAAGATAGCAAAATCGACAGCACGGCTACTCCTACGGAGGCCCAGCGCGCCACTTTCATCTGCTCTTTCTCCCCGGCATCGCCGCGGCGAATAATATGAGTGTAGAAGTCATGGGCGAACGCGGACGCCGCCGACAGTACGAGTCCGGTGACCACGGCAAGAATGGTGGCAAAAGCTACGGCGGATATAAAGGCGAAGAAGAAATCGCCGCCAAGCGCCTTGGCGAGCAGCGGCGCAGCCATGTTGCCCCCTTTGTCCGCAGCCATAATAGCATCGTAACCGACGAATGCAGCCGCGCCAAAGCCCAGGAAAACGGTCATCACGTAAAATATTCCGATCAGCCATGTCGCGTGCACAACCGAGCTTCTTGCCGTCGGCGCATCTTTTACCGTAAAGAAACGGATCAAAATATGCGGCAATCCGGCCGTACCGAGCACAAGCGCAAGATTAAGCGACAGCGTATCGAGCGGAATTTTGTATTTGTTGCCCGGGTTAAGGAACGTTTCCTTCAGCGGCGTCGCCGCTTTCATCTGTTCGAACATGTCCGTCAAGCTAAAATGGAATTTGCCGAATACAATGAGCGAAACAATCAGCGTACCGGCCATCAACAAAATCGCTTTGATGATCTGAACCCAAGATGTAGCGCGCATTCCGCCGAAGACGACATACACGGTCATCAGCACGCCGACGATCAGGACCGAGGTGGTATAATCGAGACCGAGCAGCAGCTTGATCAGCGAACCGGCCCCGACGAGCTGCGCAATCATATAAAAGATGGAGATCACAATCGTATTCAACGCCGCGACGCCGCGCACTTTTTTATTGTCGTAACGAGCCGCAATCATATCGGCCATCGTATATTTACCGAGATTCCGCAGAGGCTCAGCAACCAAATACAGCACAACAAGATAGGCGACCAGAAAGCCGATGCTGTAAAAAAATCCGTCAAATCCCGCCAAAGCGATCGTCCCCGCAATCCCGAGAAACGACGCCGCCGACATGTAATCGCCCGCAATGGCCAAGCCGTTCTGCCAGCCGGTCAACCCCCCGCCCGCCGTATAAAACTCGCTGGTGGAGTTGGTTTTTTTCGCTGCAAAATAAGTAATCACCAGTGTCATTCCGACAATCGCAAGAAAAAGTATGAAGGCCGTTAAATTCATCGCAATCCCTCCGGTGGAATCGTTATGGTTAGTTCAGCTCTTTGCGGATGTCTTCAATCATGGCATCGTATGCTTTGGATTTGCTGGAGTAAATCATGCAGAGCGCCCAAGTCATGATGAATTGGGAAAATGCGAATACCCAGGCCCAACTGATCGGTCCGATAGCCGGCGTATTCAGGATTATTGTGTACGAAGTCAAAATCGGAAGCGCAAAGTAGTACGCGAAAAAAAACACGGACATCGGCAGCAAAAACCGTTTTTTGCGTGCCATTAACCGCTGAAATGAGGTAGAACGGGCAATCGAAGCGTAACTCCACGCTTTGGCTTTCATAATCTCCCTCCATTGTTCTCAAATTCTCAATCAATATGTTAGCGCTTTCAAATTCATTTATATTATAACCACGGCCTGATCATTCCGCCATCCCTGCAGCCAAGACCAATATGATCAAAATGAAAACCGGTCTTTCTAGTTTTCATAGCGTTGGATGAACAAGCCCGATTGCCATTGCAGTCATCTTCATGTGTTACCTTTACATTTGAACTTTCCGGTTTATTTCATTTTCGTTCAAGAAAGTTTCATAGAGAATCCTACTATTGCGCTCTTTGTCTAGCACGTATTAAATCTTCAGAGCATTTTATATACAGTATCTTACAATGGAAACGAGGTGATTGGAATAGCTCGTGTAAAAGCTGTTCGTCAGCCTGATTTCATATTGATCAGTTGGACAAGAAGCCCCTTGGTTCTCGGTTCCCCACGCAGAATCACCGCGACTCGCGTGATTGGCAGCGCCCAGCCTTGCAGGTTTACGTTGAGAACCAATGGACTGGTTAAAAATGCCTTAGCCTGCTTATTAGACCATGATATCGGTTTCAAAGTGGTATTTCAGAAAAATACGTCTAGCATTAGCGGGTTCATGTTATTGCAACGTTCTCGATAATATGTTGTAAGGAGGAGCAGCGCAAAAACTGCTCCTTTTTTTTGCCGTAGCGTCCTAAGTCTGGTTTCTCTCACCGTCCGGACAAGCCTGGTTGTTTGTATGGGCATGCCAAAGATCGCGCATTTCCGCGCTTGTCTGCAGCAGCTCCTCCAATGACCCCTGTGCTTCCACCCTGCCGTCTTTCAGAACAAGGATGTGATCAGCCCGCTGCAGCGTCGTTCGGCGGTGCGATACCACAAGGCAGGTGAGATCGTTACGATCATAAAGACGGTTCCATAGCAGCTGCTCCGTCTCGACGTCCAGTGCGCTCGATATATCGTCAAAGACGAGCAGCTCGGCGTCCCTCACGAGCATTCGGGCGATGGCGGTCCGCTGGATTTGTCCTCCGGAAAGCCTGACGCCTCTAGGGCCTACAACCGTATCCAGTCCCCGCTCCATCTCGGCAATATCTCGTTCCATTACTGCCGTATGCAAAGCGTTATGCAGGGTGACATCGTCCACGGGTAGCCCCAGAACCATATTTTCCCGCAGCGACTCGCTGAACAATCGGGGAACTTGCGCGGTGTAGGCGCACCGGGGCGGAACGAAAAACGCGCTTCGCCGGCCAATCGTCCGGCCGTTCCAGGTGATTTCTCCCGAATCCATTGGCAGCAGTCCGAGCAGTACTTGCAGCAGCGTAGTTTTTCCTGATCCGATTCGTCCGGTGACGACGGTGAAAGATCCGCGCCGCAGCGATAGCTGAACGTCCTTAATCCCGCGTGTCGTGTTAGGGTATGTATATGACATGGCCCTAACGTCAAGCGTTTGCAGAAGATCTGCTTCCGTCTTCTCCTCACGAGCCGCTTCGGGAAAAGGTCCGGTCATGTACACCGGACCGTATTGCACGAGTTGCTCCGGTTCCGTACCGGGAACAAGCTCCGTCATACGGCGAATCGACGCTTCGACCGTCTTGTGATTGGCCACATACCATCCGAGATGGGAGATGGAGCGCGATACTTGCGTCAAATACGCCACAAACAGCACGAAATCCCCAACCGTAAACGTGCCTGCGCGCATCGAGCCGGCGGCTAAAAGCAAAATGCCGCCAATCGTCACATTCGTAATATTGCTGTTGATCGTATCGATGATCGACGAAAACATCGAATTGGCGACCGCTGCCTTTTTCCTTTGCTCATTCAATGCGGCAAACCGTTGGACGACCGCTTGTTCCGCTGCGGAAACTTTTACCGCTTGAACGGCTCCGAACAGCTCCCCCATAAATCCCGTCACTTTGCCGGTCGATTCTCGGGAACGGATATAATATTTTTCAATACGGGTATTCAGTTTTTTTGTAATCACGAGCACGGCAACAAGAGGAATCAGGATAACGAGCGTAAGGAGCGGATCGATCCGAAACATCACCGTTATTGCAACGATCGAATAGACAAGTGCCGCGCTGCCGTCAATCCAGTATTCCAAATAATTGATGACCGCCTGCGCATCGTCCCGAAACCGGTTAACGGCATCGCCGGAAGACACGTCCGCTCGGGACACTTCCGCATGAAACAATCGGTGAAGCAAATTTTTTCGAAGCAGCGCCAAGTAGCCGAACTGGAGGGAAGCCCAACTGTATAAACTCATGACGTTCGTTAAGATGCGTCCCAAGGCAATGCCTAGCAGCAGCGCAAGCAGCGCATTCGTATGAAGACCGATACCGGCGCTGCCGTTCAACCGTTCGAAAATTTGCGAAACGACGTATCCGGTTCCCAAAGCGAGCACGGAAAATAGCGAAAAGGCAACGATGTTGAACAAAAAAGTCCATTTTTGATAATAAACGAGCGCCCAAACGAAACGGAACGTATTCATGCGGTCTGCACCTCCAATCCGGTTTGGAGCAGACGGGAGTAACGCGAACCCGAATCTTGCTCAAGCTCTTCCCGGCAGCCGTATTCCACGATGCGGCCTCCGTCCAGTATCATAATGTGATTGACATGCCGTACGGTAGCCAGGCGATGGGCGATGATGATTCCCGTCCGGTTCAAAAGCAGCCTTTTGAGCGCACCTTGAATCCATTGCTCCGTCAAGGAATCCAGCCGCGACGAAAACTCGTCCAAAATGACAAGGTCGGGATCTTTCAGCAATACGCGTGTGAAGGCGACCAACTGCGCCTCTCCCGCGGATAGCCCCTCTCCTCCCGAGCGGATGTAAGTGTCAAGTCCGTCCGGCAATCTATGAAACCATTCGTCCAATCCAAGCGTTTGTATCGCTTCCAACATGCGCTCATCGGAAACGGAGGCATCAAAAAAGCTCAAATTATCGCGTATCGTCCCTTGAAACAATTGTACCTCCTGCGTCACCATCCCGATCTTTTGCTGAAGCAGTCCTAGTGGAATATCTTTCAAGTTCGTGCCATTGAACCGGATTTCGCCGGAGCAAGGATCGTACATGCGAAACAGCAGGCGGGTCATCGTCGTTTTGCCGCTTCCGGTCCGGCCCAGCAGCCCGAGCACTTGGTTAGGCTCAAGATGAAACGATACCTGATCGAGCACGCTGCCTTGATCCCCATACGAGAAGGACACGTCCCGAAAGCGGATATCCGCAGGGCCGGACGCCATCGTTGCGCATCCTTGATCCTCTACTGCGCTTTGCATCCGGTACAGCTCGTTCAAGCGAATGATGCTGACGCTGGTGCTTTGCAGTTTTTGAAGCTGCGAAGTGATTTGGTCCAACGGACGGAACAGCATTTCCGTATAATGAAACATTAAATAGATCGCCCCGATCGTGATTTGCCCTCGTTGATAAAGGAAAATACTGATCGAGAACGTGATGATATTTCCAATCGCGATCAGGATGGCCGTGATCCCCCATGTAGACATTCTTCCGACCATCCAAGCTTTTCTCGCGGTCAAAAACCGGCTGCTGTGCAGCTCATAAAACGTTCGCATCATATGCGGAAATCCGCCGTTCGTCCTTAGGTCCGCCATCCCGGTAAGACGTTCCTCCAAAAATCCGTATAAGTGGGTTCGCGCCTCTTGCTCTCTTCGTCCTGACGGTATGGCAATGCCTCGGGTTCGAATCAGTATAACAATGGAAATGGCTGAAAAAAGCGATAAAGCGATCCCCATCCGCCAGTTCTCGACGAATAGCAAACCGATAATGCCGATCAACAGCATAGCGCTGCTGAGCAGTTGAAATACGAAGCCGGAGAGAAACGAAAACAAGTTATTGCAATCGCCATCGATGCGCTCGATTAGTTCACCCGGCGTACGTTTGTTGAAAAACGACATGTCCAGACGCAAGCAATGGCGCAACAGGTCGACGCGTAGCGCGTTGGTAGCGGACCACCCGACGACTTGGCCGAGATATACGGTACATACGGACACAAGCTGCGATACGAAAGTCGCCGTCACAAATAACAGCCCGAGCCCAAGCAGCGCATGGAACGACGACCGGCCGGATGTCGCGGCATCGATAAAGCTTTTGATCAACTGCGGGTTGACGAGCGATATGGCCGTCCCGAACAGAAGCATCGCACCCAAGGCAATCACTTTGGCACCCTGGGGCTGTAAATACGTTACCAGCAAATCGCGGTATTGTTTAAAATCGACATTCATTCGTTACCTCCAGAGCAAGCTGCTTCATTTGGATGATACGCCTGCGTCTCTATCTGTACGATGTTATGCCATCATGTCCCGCATCGGAGCCGCTTGACCGGCGACAAAAGACAGCACCGATGCATACCTCTGCCTCGCTTCACGATCCTCCAATTTCCGAATGCGGCTGGCGATGCGAAAACACCAGTGCAGCGTGAAGCTGATGGCATAACCTTGCCGGATCAACCGTTCATCGCCTTTCCAGTTCGCTTCCCGCAGTCCCGATATATAACTCGACAAGACGGTTTCCTGCAATAGCGCAGCTTGAGCCGGTTCGAAGTCATAAAATATAAGCGCTTCTCCGACCAAATCGGCGATATCTTCCCCCACCCTACCGATACCTGCGCAATCCCAATCGATGACTGCCGTTTGTTCCATTCCCCGCGCATCTTTTGATGTAAACACATTACCTGCGCTAAAATCGCGATGGCACAGCGTGCGGGGAAGCGTGTGAAATACGTCGAGCAGCCGGTCCCGTTCCACCCACAGCCACTGAGCATCACGGACCGTTTCCTCTGAAAGCAGCGGATCTTTTTGCCGCTCACCGTTTGGCTCGAGCCAAGGAATGGCGCGCGTCGCCCAATCCGCGGACGTATGTACAAGCCAGTACTGCGTACTGAGCCACGGCTGCGAGGGAAGCGGCTTGCCCGTTACAAACGCCCCTTGGAAATGGGCCAGATGGCGTGCGATCAGCGCGTAATCGTCCAATGATAGCTGCGTGCCGTTTCTGCCTGTCATTTTTTCCATCCACATCCAGATGGTGCCGTCCTTTTCTTCGATGCGGTAACAGCGGGGAACCTTCACGGCTCGCGGCAAATAGTCGTACACGTCCGACTGGTACAACCGCATTTCACGCCGCCAGCTTTCCGGATCGCCGAAGCGGGCAAACGGTTTTTGGATTTTGAGTACGGCCGCCCAGTTGTGACCGGGTTCCCGGCCGGCGGATGGCTCTTTTACCGAGCGGACCGGTTCCCCGGCGCCATCCGTTGCAGCAGATTCATGCGTTCGGCTGCGGCTGCATGTGCCGCATACTTCATAAACGAGGCCGACCGTTCCGCCTTGCAACGGTTTTGATGTCCACGTTTCAACTTGAACGGATTCGTCATCGAACATCGTTTGCACGACCTTCGTAAGTTCCGTCATTCCCAACGTTTGAAGATCGTCATGGTTCAAATTCATTTATCATCCTCCTGTGACCGGTCCGCGTTCCATGCCGGCTCCTGACTTAACATTATTCGCCGCTCCCGGCTCAATCAACGTAATGAATGGGTATAACAATTGTTTCCAGTGCAGCGCAAGTTCGCTTCGCCTGCTGCAAAAAAGGGCAGTAATCCAAATAAGACCGCAATCCATCTCGGATTACGGTCTTATTTGTATCCAATTTACGTATCGGCTGCCGCCCACCAGTGGCAGCGGCGCCCGCTTGCATTGCTGCAATAGCTATCCTAACACGGCCAGGCTTCCTTGCGGTATGCCATATCCCAGAACATATATTCGTATCGACTACTGATGACGAAGTGGCGCATCATCCGCTCCCGGTTTTTCTCCGATGCTTGCTCCGCCAGCTCGTCAACCCGTGCGATCTGCTCCTCGACCAGCTCCCTGAACCATTCTCCGCCGTAGGCGGCAATCCATTCGCGGTAGATCGGCTCTTCCGGCGTGCAGTGCTTCAGCCGCTCCCCGATCTCGTAGTACAGCCAGTAGCACGGGAGGATCGCAGCGACGATATCGCCGAGATGGCCCGTGTAAGCCGCGCGGAGCATATGCGACGTATACGCGTAAGAAGTCGGTGCAGGTTCGAAAGCGGCCCGCTCCTCGTCGGTAATGCCGAGCAGACCCGCAAATTTTTCATGCAGCGACAGCTCGGCGCCGTATGTACCCTGCGCATGCACGGCCATGCGGTTTACCGTATACAAGTCGTCCGCTTTGGCCGCACCCAGCGCCTGCACGCGGGCAAACTGCGACAAGTAATACGCGTCGTTCAGCACATAATGGCGGAAACAATCGAGCGGCAGCGTGCCGTCCCCAATGCCTTGCACGAACGGATGCTCAAAGCTCGCGTTCCAGCTGGCGTCAGCCGCCTGACGCAATTGCTCGGAAAATTTCATCGTTAAAGCCTCCCCATCAATCGTTTATGAGATATTATAACGGACATCGCCGATGCTAAAGTACGGATAATGCAAGCCGATCCAAGCGGCCGCTCCCCACAAGAAGCCGACGGCAACGATCAGAAGCGCATCGTTCGCCGACCAGCCCAGCACGTAATAATACGTGCGCCCGGCTGACGAAGAGAACCGCTTCGCTTCCATCGCCACCGCAATGCGCTGCGCACGGCGAATGCTTTGCGACAGCAGCGGGATCGAGAAGCGCTTCAGCGTCACGAACCAGCCCTTGACGCCTCTGGGCGTCCGCACCCCGCGCACCTTCAAAGCCATCTGCAGCGTGCGGAATTCGGCGGCAACCATCGGCATCAGCCGAAGCGCCGCCATGAAGCTGTAAGCATACTTCGGCGACAGCCGCAGCTGCTGCATCAGCGAATAAAACATCGCCACCGGACTTGTCGTAAAGCCGAACAACATGCCGATCAGCGCCATATCGACGGTTTTCAGTCCGATATGGATCCCTCGGTAAAAACTTTCTTCCGTAATATGAACAACGCCTAAGCGGTACCAGGTCGTATCCCCTTTGCCGAAAAAGATCATCGACGTCGCCGAAGAGACGAACATGAGCGCGAACGGCGCCGATAACAGCAGCAGCCGGCGCATCGGCTGGCCCGATGCGGCAGCCACCAGCGCGACGTACATCCAAGTCGCGTTGGCAAGCACGTTGATGTTGTCCGTCAACAGCACAAGCACAAACATTGCGACGCAAAGCACCAGCTTAAAGCTGGGATTTACGCGATGCAGCCACGTTTCGCGGACGGAACCTGCAATCGGCATCCGGCATCACCTCCTCGTCTCTTGCAGAATGCGGTGCTGCTCGAAGCGCTCGCCGTATTGCTGCGGGGTCAGCACGCGGCTCAGCTTGCCGCTGCCGACTTCCCATACGCGCTTCGCAAACCGCTGCACGATCTCGGGATCGTGCGTCACCATGACAATCGCCGTCCCCTGCCGCCTCCAAGCTTCGAGCTTTTCGAGCAGCGCAAACGTATTGGCGGCATCCTGCCCGAACGTCGGCTCATCGAGCAGCACGAGCTTCTGCGCTTTGACCGTGGCCGCAGCAACGCTGAGCCGACGTTTTTGCCCGAGCGAAAGCTGATACGGGTGCAGCTCGCGATGCTCCGTGAGCCCGAACCATGCCAGCAGCTCTTCCGTCTTGGAGCGTACCTCCGCCTCGGGTTCCCCGTCACGGCGAAAATTAAAAGCAAGTTCGTCTTGCACGGTAGCGGCGACAAACTGCATCTCCGGATTTTGAAACACATAAGCGGCGTAATCGGCCACATCGTCGAATCCCCGAACCGGGCGTCCCATGAAGCGGTATTCGCCTTCAGTCCGCAGCAGCTGCATCATCGATTGGAGCAGCGTGCTTTTGCCTGCGCCATTGTCGCCTACCACAGCAACCCAGTCACCGGCATACAGCTCGGCGCTAGCCTCGATCTTGGCGATCTTCCCGTGAAACCCGGTGAAATCGCGCAGTTGCAGGAGCGGTTCGGCGGCAGGAATCGCTGAGGCTGATGACGCGACACCCGCTTGTTCCGCGTTCCGATCGGCGAGTGCGGCCGATCGAGCGGCGTAGTCGTCCCACACGCCCGGGTACCAAATCCCGTACTGCTGAAGCTCCCCTTTATTTTGCGTGAAAACTTGCTCCGGTGCCCCATCCGCTATGATCCGGGCGTCAGGTCCAAACAGCACGACTCGGTCGACGTAATGGGCGATTTCGTCGATTTTATGCTCGACGATCAGCACCGTTTGATCCCGGGTGACCTGCTTCACCGTATCCCATACTTCCGTCGTCCCTTCCGGATCGAGCAGGGACGTAGGCTCATCCAGAAACCACACTTCCGGCTGCAGCGCGAGCAGCGTGGCGATCGCCAGCCGCTGCTTCATCCCTTGTGAAAGCGATCCGATCGGCACGTGCGTTTCAGCAAGCTGCAAGCCGACCTGTCCTAGCAAGTGCCGGATGCGATCCGGCATCTGCTGCCTTGGAAGCCGCATATTTTCAAGGACGAACGCAATCTCCTCATCGACGTAAGGCATGCAGAACTGCGCATCCGGATCTTGAAATAAATAACCCCACGATTCGGGGATACGGATGCCGTCGTGTCGCAGCGGCACTTCGATCGATTGCGGGATGAGCCCGCTGAGCACCTGCAGCAGCGTAGACTTGCCGCACCCGCTCGGACCGAGCAGCAGCACCTTTTGCCCGCGAGGCACCTCCAGCGACAAATCTTCAAACAGCAGCTTCGGGCTGCCGGGGAACTTCATGCGAAGTCCCGCGACCGATACGGCTGGCTCCGAACCTTGTTGTTCCATTCGTTCCTTCATTATATGTTTTTCTTGTCCAGCGCACGGTAATCGTCAGCGCTCGCCGGTCGTACGAGCTGCGTCACTCCGGTTTTCTCAAGCGCCTTCACCAATACGTAAGCAATCGGGCCCGTAATGATGAATGTGCCTACGATGCGGAATACGATGGCAAGCACAAGGTTCCATGATTGCAAGTCGGCAAGGTAGCCTTTGGAAAAATCGAATATAAAAGCGCCTACGGCGGAGGCAATCCCGGCCAACCCGGCCACGGCGGCGCTAAACCGCTTGTAACCGTACATCGCAAAAACAAGCTCGGCGAACAACCCTTGCAGGACGCCGTACGTCAGCGCCTCTATACCGAATTGCGAAGCAATCAGCATCTCGGTAAGCGCAGCCGCAATCTCTGCAAGCAGAGCGACGCCCGGCTTGCGAATGATCAGGAATGCTACCGTCGCCGCCATGAACCACATCCCGTACACCAGCTGCTCAAGCTGTATGCCCGGGATTTTGGCGATGTTGTACAAATCACCCCATACCCGGTAAATGACACCGAACACAACCGCAATGACAATCGTGACAAGCACATCGGTCAGCTTCAACCCTTTGAACATGGACAATCCACTCCTTCATCTAAATGTTTGTACCGGGCACCTCTAACGCGGATACGCCGGAAAAACTTCACTGACCTGAAGTTCACAAAACCAAGTACTTGCGTTTCGCATGGCCGGCGAAGTTTTTCCGGCTGCGTAAGGCCGGTTCATCCGAAATACTTCAGGATGATCCAACCTCTCGCAGCGCACAAAAAAAGCCGTTCCCGAACATATCGGAAGCGGCTCTTAGTAAGCACAAATCATACTAGCGTGCTAACGCTCTCCACTTCCCTACGCTGGCATCATCCAGATCAGGTTCAGAGGGTCTAGGATCTATCGATCCAATCTCAGCCTCGCGGCTCCCCTAGTGACATAACTCATCTTAACACGAATCAATAAATTGTCAATGGTTTCTCCGAACCAACAGCAAGACAACTTTTTATGGAAAAATTTCACTGTTCGTGCTAAAATATGAACTGCAAGCACGTTCGGAACGGCATAATATTGGACAGTTCAACACGAGCACGAGTAACCCCAAGAATGGAAGCGCTATCTTTATAGAGGTAAGACAAAGGGGCGATTTGTATGAATGAAGCGATTAGCGGCGAGTTCCAGCCATCGGAAGCAGCAGCGACGGTTGCGCCTGCTGTAGCGGCTGCCGAAGCGGTAGCCGTTACAACGGAAATGGTATCCCAATGTACTTATTGTACGATGATTTCGCCGGACCCGCAGTACAATACTCCCGTTCATTGCACCAAGCTTTCAGGTTCGAGCAGACCGGTGCTGGTGAACCTGGCCACCTGCTTATCCTGCGGAGAATACAGACAGGCCAAGTGCAAAATGTATCCGTAAAAGCTCCTTCGGGAGCTTTTTTCATTTGCATCAGTTCCATTGAACCGCCTTTCCGAATGAATCCATCAGACAGCGGGTTCCGAAGCCGACATACCCGTGCGGACCTCGCATCGTTCATCAGAGACCGTCCACTTTTGCTATCACGGTGCCTGCGTTTTTCTGTTGCTTTGTCCCCTGTTCTGTGTCAAGATAGTCGGTAGGTTCGCATACTTACAACAAAGGAAACAGGTGAAGGTTAATTTTATGAAAATATCGCTGTTCCGGCTGCTGACCGAGCTCTCCTCCCGCAAAACGGTATCCAGATTGACGGGAGCGTTCGCCAAATCAAAAACCAGCCGCATGCTGATCCCCCGATTTGCTAAAACTTACGGCATTCGCGTGGAGGATGCGGAAAAGGCTGTTCATGAATACGCGTCGCTCAACGATTTCTTTACACGGCGGTTGAAGGACGGCCTGCGCCCGGTCGATCCGACTCCGGATACGCTCATCTCGCCCGTAGACGCGCTGGTGACCGGGATGGGGCTGATCAAGGACGGTCTGATCGTGAATGTGAAAGGCCAAGATTATACGATTGAAGAACTGCTCAATCACAGCCCGCGAATGATTAATTATAAGAACGGCTTTTATTATGTCCTGTACTTGAGTCCGACGGATTACCATCGGATTCATTCCCCTGTCACGGGCGTCATTGTAGAGAAAGAGCACGTGGCCGGGAAAGTGTACCCCGTCAACGATTTCGGCCTGAAACATATGCGCCGGGTATTGAGCCGCAATGAAAGGCTCATTACATACGTGCAGCATGAACGAGGCGAAGTGGCCGTCGTCAAAGTCGGCGCGCTCAACGTCAGCAGCATTCAATATGTATCTCCGCTGCCGGATGCGCTTGAGCGGGGCGGAGATCTCGCCTACTTCGAATTCGGCTCCACGGTCGTCCTGTTGACCGAAACGGGCACGTTCAACAGCAGATCGGACCTGTCGGTCGGCAGCAAGGTTCGCATGGGCGAACCGCTCGGAACGTTCAAGCTTAAAGCATAAGCCGCTGCACCACATCCTAGAGAGGAGCTTTACCGAGATGCAAGCCCCAACCGATTCGGCCCGGAGCGGCCCGCTGTACAAGACCGCTCCCCGAACGGACGTCAAGCCGACTGTGTTTCGCATATTAATCGCAATCAGCATCGTCCATCTGTTTAACGACACGATTCAGTCCGTCATTCCGGCCATTTTGCCGATCTTAAAAAATTCAATGAGCTTGAACTACACGCAATCCGGGATCATCGTCTTTGCCCTAAACATGACCGCTTCGGTCATGCAGCCCGTCGTCGGCATGTATTCGGACCGCAAACCTTCCCCCTACATGCTGCCGCTCGGCATGGTATCCACTTGTCTCGGCGTCCTGGGGCTGGCGATTGCTCCGAATTACTGGTTCGTGCTGCTGTCCGTGCTTCTCGTGGGTATCGGCTCCGCCGTTTTTCACCCGGAAGCGTCGCGCGTGGCGTTCATGGCCGGCGGAGCCCGGCGCGGGTTGGCGCAATCGATCTTCCAGGTGGGAGGCAATACCGGCCAATCGCTGGCTTCGGTCATGACGGCGCTTGTCTTTGTGCCGCTCGGGCAGCTCGGCGCCATCTGGTTTACGCTCGTCGCCGGACTCGCCATCATCGTACAGCTGTATATCGCCAAATGGTACGGCGGCTACATCGCGGCGAACCCGCCCGTCAAGAAGAAGAGCGGCGTACGCGTCATGAGCCCTGCCCGCAAAAAACAGATCGCGTTCGCCGTCGTTACTTTGGTATTTCTCGTGTTTGCCCGCTCCTGGTATTCCGCCGGGATTACGATTTATTACCCGTTCTATATCATGGAAAAATTCGGCATCCGGCTTGAGCAAGCGCAGTTATACATCTTTTTGTTCGCCGCTTCCGGAGCGGCCGGCACATTTTTCGGCGGACCGCTGTCGGACAAGTTCGGGCGCCGCAATCTGATTTTATTCTCGATGCTCGGAACAGCGCCACTCGCTCTGCTGCTTCCTTATGTGGGCAGCGCCGGTGCATACATCATTTTGCTTATCAATGGGTTCATCCTGATGTCTAGCTTCTCCGTCACGGTGGTTTATGCCCAAGAACTCATCCCCGGCAAGATCGGCACCGTCTCCGGGCTCATTACCGGATTGGCCTTCGGCATGGGGGCGCTCGGTGCCGTCGCTCTTGGAGGCTTGGCGGACTGGATTCACCTGCCGGTCGTCATGCAGCTCGTCAGCGTCCTGCCGCTGCTCGGCTTGCTGACTTTTTTGCTGCCAAACGATCGAATCGTGAAGTCATGGTCGCAGGAAGCCTAATGCAGCGGATGACATCATAACCGTCTCTTCGCATCGCGCTCAAAAGCTCCGAATCTTCCTGTTCCCGGGAAATCGGAGCTTTTTGTATGCCTAGCCCGAAGTTGCCGTGTCACACACTGCCGCCAACCGCAGCACCCGGCTTCAGCAGCCGGATTCGGCCTGCTTCATGCGAAAAACGCCTTCGCGCAGCGCTTCCTCCGGTATATGCGGAAAATTCAAGTACAACCCCTGCCTCCATTGCCCATCGCTTGCCGCCACGGGCACTTCCGCCCACTTGACGCCAGCGGCGAAACAGCGCCTTCTGTACGCCGCATACGATTCCGCCGTCCCCCGCCACCAACCGAACACATGAAGTCCCGCATCGCTTTCCACCCAATCGAAGAGGCCGCTGAGCTCCGATTGGAGCAGCTGCGTCAAGCTATGAAATTTACGGCTGTAGATCCTTTTCATCCGCCGTAAATGCCGCTCGTACTCGCCGGAGGCCATGAATGCGGCAAGCCCCATCTGCTCGAGCAGATGGACCGGCTGCGGCTCATAGTGCGCCAGCGCCCGCGCGAACGGCTCGGCCAGCGCCGGCGGCAGCACGGCATAGCCGAGGCGCAGCCCCGGCAGCAGCGTCTTCGTGAAGCTGCCGACATAGACGACCCGCTCCTCGCGGTCGAGCGCCTTGAGCGGCTCCAGGCTTTTGCCCCGGTGGCGGAACTCGCTGTCGTAATCGTCTTCGACGATGACGGCTTCGCGCTCGTACGCCCACCGCAGCAGCGCCTGCCGCCGCTCAAGGCTAAGCACCGCGCCGGTCGGAAACTGCCGCGTCGGCGTGACGAACGCCGCCTTCGCGTCCCAATCCGCCGGAACGATGCCCTGCGCATCGACGATCGCGTCGGTGCAGCGCCCGCCCGCGGCGACTATCGCCCGGCGGGTGCCCGTGTACGCCGGGGTTTCGACGACGGCCGCCTCGCCTTCGCCGATGAGCAGCTGCGCGAGCAGCGCCAGCGCCTGCATCGAGCCGCCGGTGACGGCGACGTGCTCGGGCTGCACCGCCATGCCGCGGGCGCGCCGCAAGTAGCGGGCGATCGCCTCGCGCAGCGCCAGGCACCCCTGCGCCGGATGCGCCCTCAAGGGCCCCGCGGGACTGCTCAGCTCGCGCACTTGCGCGTACAGGCAGCGGGTCCACGCTTCCCGCGGAAACGCGCCCGGGTCCGGGGCGAAGCGGCTAAAATCGATGACAGCCGGAGGGTCCGGCTGTAAGGCAGCATCCTCCTCGCGAGACGAGATCTGCTGCACGCGCTCCCCCCATGGAGATAAGCGGAAGGACGGCGTCCGCGCCGCCTCCATGCCCGGCCCGGTTCCGGCCGCTCCCGGGCTTAGCCGGTACGATACGAATGTCCCCCGCCCCGTTTCGCTGCGCACATATCCTTCCGATGTCAGCATCTCGTAAACTTGATTGGCCGTACCGCGCGACAGCCCGTACAGCTGCGCAAGCTCCCGGGTGGAAGGAATCCGTGAGTCATAGGCCAGCACGCCCCCGGTAATCGTATCTTTGAGCGCATGATAAAGCGCCAGCAGCTTCGTATCGTATCGTTCCCTATAGGAGTAATACGGGATTTGAAAATGCATGCGTTCCCCTTCTCCCTTGCCCATGGATCTTGTCCAACATTATTGGTCTAATAAAAATACTTTAAATTGGTTCTTTTTCATTGTCAATGAACCGTGTAAACTTGCATCTAATTCCCACATCGTTTTCCAAGCAGCCGATACCACATCAAGGAGGCAAACCCACATGACTTCCCAGCAACACATTCACATTGAACGCGCTCTTTTGCAGGACATTCCGAACCTCGCTCCCCTTTTTGACCGGTATCGCCAATTTTACGGACAAAACTCCGACCTTGGCGGAGCCGATGCTTTTTTACGGAACAATTTGCAATCGAACCAATCGGTCATCTATTTTGCCTTCGCGGACGAGCGGGGCCGGCCCCACGGCTTTACCCAGCTGTACCCGATGTTGTCCTCCGTTTCCATGAAAAAGCTGTGGGTGTTGAACGACCTGTATGTCGAAGCCGAGTTTCGGGGGCAAGGCGCCGGTCGGGCACTGCTGGAAGCGGCCCGCAAGCATGCGGCCGAGACGGGAGCCAAAGGGCTCGAATTGGCTACGGCAGCGGACAACAAGAAGGCGCAGCGGTTATATGAAGCGGCCGGGTATAAAAGAGATGTGGATTTTTACCATTATTTTCTGTCGTTGGAGGAATGATAGATGAGAAGAAATGAGTTTGAAGTGATGGACCTCGGGGAAATCGGGGCACTGCTCGATGAAGCGAGCTACGGCGTTCTTGGCACGCAAGGGGAAGACGGATGGCCGGAGCTAACGCCTCTGAACTTCGTATACTCTGATGGTGCCGTTTACTTCCACGGCAGCAAGGTCGGGCAAAAGATGCGCAATTTGAAGACGGAGCCGAAAGCGACTTTCTCCGTATCCAAAGAATATGCCATCATTCCGTCGCATTTTCTTGATCCGAAGCTGGCTTGTCCCGCTACCGCTTATTTCAAATCGGTGCTTATCAAAGGCTATGCTGAAATCGTCACGGAACTTCAGCAAAAAGCGGACGCGCTCGCCGCATTCATGCGCAAGCTGCAGCCTGAAGGCGGTTATGCGCCGATCGACCCGTCCGATCCGGATTACGAGCCGCAATTGCGGGCGACTTCCGTCGTTCGCATCCGAATTGAGCAAATGACCGGGAAATTCAAGCTCGGACAAAATTTGAACGAGGAAAAGTTCACTAAAATTTCGGAAGGGCTGGCCGGTCGCGGACGGGATTTGGATGCGGAGACGATCGCGCTGATGAAAGCGTTTTGTCCGCACCATCGCGAGGAAGCCTAATCCTTCCTGTCGTCCTCGCGGTCCGCTGCCGGCTCTTGCCTCATTGTGCGGTAATAATCGTACAGGTCCGCCGCGAGCTCGGCCGTCTGTTCGATGAGCGAGGACGGTTCCAGCACGCGAAGCGACTTCCCGTAAGACAGCAAAAAGTACGGGACGAAGGCCAGGGTGGATTTTGCATCCAGACGAAGATTCACTCTGTGCTCCGACCGTTCGACCACGGTGTGTCCCAGCAGCCAGTGCCGGCATACGTCGCCGATCGACCGTGGGCTTCCTTCAAGCCATACGGAAACTAGGTCTTCCTGCCCCTCCGGCTCGGGAATTAAATGCTTTAAGAAATACTCACTTGCGGAAAAAGATGAAGGCCGCTCGAATCCCTCATCCGTGGCGAACAACGCTTGGATGCGATCGGCGCGAAAGCTGCGAAGCTCCTTGCGCAGATGACAAAATGCGACGACGTACCAGCTTCCTTTCCAATACACGATCCCGTACGGATCGATGCGCCGGTTCTCAGTAACCGCTCCGGACCGCTTGACGTAGTCCATACCGAGCGTCCGCCCTCCGGCAACGGACAGTTCCAGCTGCTGCAGTACGGCTTCAAGCGCTGCGTCGGCAGGCGGGCGGATCACCTCGAACCCGGCCGTATGGCGTTCAAGCGTCTGTTGCTGTTCCGGATTCGTGTACCTTTTCAGCTTGGAGACCGCACGGTTCATCGCATCTCCATGAGGAAAGCCGGACTCCTGCGCGAAGATCGCCGCTTGAATGAGCGCCTTCTGCTCGTCCAAATCGAAAAATAGCGGCACCTCGGTAAAATGGTCCAGCAGGCTGTAGCCGCCGTTATGCCCGGAATCGGCCACGATTGGGACGCCGCTCGCGCATAAAGCGTCAATATACCGGTACACGGTGCGGATATGGATTTCCAGCTCTTCCGACAGCTGTTGAGCGGTCATCCGCTTTCTCGTTTTGAGCAGCCATAAAATGGAAAGCATATTATCGGCTTTGGACATAAGCGCTCCTTTCTCCGCCAACTTAAGGGTCAGACGGTACACTCCATTGTTTTATTGTAGGGGGAACGGATATAATATTCAATCATCCCATCGCTTCGCATTTGAACGAAAAGCGAATACCTCGTGTACCTCATCTTGCCGGGATACCGATAAAGCCTGCCGATTCCGGCCTTGCCTCTGTCGTTGTCCTGCCGTTAGTGTCGGAGCGGCTCCAAGCGGCAGGAAGGCGCCGGAAAGATGTCGAATAGTTATGGCCGGGACGATGAATGACAAATATAGGTTTATTATGACAGAGGAGTGTATCCGATGACCGCCGCATCCGAATGGGAACGATTAACGAAGCAACTTCCTTCTTGGCTTGAGGAAAGCCGCCGGGAATCCCACAAAGGCCGTCCGGCCACATACATACCCGAGCTCGCCCACGCGCCCGCCGACGCGCTCGGCATTACAATCATGAGCACGGAAGGACAGTCGCTCACCCTCGGCGACTGCGGCTTGTCCTTCACGATGCAGAGCATCTCCAAAGTGTTCACGCTCATTCTGGCCTTGATGGATCACGGCGAAGAAGGCGTGTTCCGGAAAGTCGGGATGGAGCCGACCGGCGACGATTTCAATTCCATGCTGAAGCTGGAGCTGGTGGAGCCGGGCATTCCGTTCAACCCGCTGATCAATGCCGGAGCGATCGCCATCAGTTCATTGATTCGCGGCGGCAGCCCGGCCGCGAAAGCGGAACGCATCCTCGCGTTCTTCCGCGAGCTGGCGGACGCGCCGTCGCTGAAGTGGAACGAAGCCGTGTACCGTTCCGAGTCCGCCACCGCTCACCGTAACCGGTCGCTCGCTTATTTCCTGAAAGACAACCGGGTGCTGGAAGAGCAGGATGACGTCGAAGAAGTACTGGACGTGTACTTTAAGCATTGCTCCGTCGAAATCACATGCCGCCAGCTCGCCCGAATGGCGCTCGTGCTGGCGCTGAACGGCAAAGATCCGCAGAGCGGCCGCGAGCTGATTCCCCGCCGCTACGTGCAGATCGCCAAGACGTTCATGGTGTCCTGCGGCATGTACAACGCTTCCGGCGAATTCGCCATCCGTGCCGGGCTGCCTGCCAAGAGCGGCGTCGCCGGCGGCATTCTCGCCCTTGTGCCCGGACGCTACGGCATCGGCGTCGTCGGGCCGGCGCTCAACGACAAAGGCAACAGCGTCGCCGGCGTGCATCTGCTGGAGACGCTGTCCGGCGAATTCGACTGGAGCCTTTTCTAAACGCTCCTTACCGCTCCGCCGCTGAGGGCATTTGACCCAGCTCGATGTTCCACGGCCCTTTAAGGCGCCTGCGGGTTGCGCCTCGCCAGCTCCATGCCGGCATTTTCTTCATTAATCTCCATGCAACCCCCATCCTGCGGATGCCGCTTCAGTCCCTTTATTGTTTACTACGCTGCCGGATGGCGCAACCACTCACCTATTTTTAAAAAGTTTCTGAACGAAGCTCTTATGATGAAGCAAAAAAGCACAAGCCTCGCGATGATTCGCGCGCTTGTGCCTTTGTCTTGTAACAGTGGAACAACCTTATTTCAAATCTTTCATTGCGACCATGTCCATGTCGGAGAACTCTTGGTTCTCGCCGGCCATTCCCCAAATGAACGTATAATTGCTTGTGCCGACACCGCTATGGATCGACCAGCTAGGAGAAATGACCGCCTGCTCGTTGCGCATAACGACATGGCGGGTTTCCGTCGGCTCGCCCATCAGATGGAACACGACGCCGTCTTCCGGCATATCGAAGTAAAAATAAACCTCGGAACGACGGTTATGCGTATGGCAAGGCATCGTATTCCACATGTTGCCCGGCTTCAGCAGCGTCATGCCCATAACGAGCTGGCAGCTTTTCACGCCGTTCAGGTGAATGTATCTGTAGATCGTCCGCTCGTTGGAGTTCGTGATCGAACCCAGATGCTGCGGATCTGCCTGGGAAATCGCAATTTTCTCGGTCGGGTAATTTCTGTGAGCCGGCGTCGAGTTGAAATAAAAACGCGCCGGATTGGACGGGTCTGCGCTGCGGAACGTGACGTCCTTGTTGCCTAGACCAACGTACAAACCATCTTTGCTGTCCATTTCGTACTCGGTGCCGTCAACGGTAACATAGCCTTTCGGCCCTACGTTGATGATCCCGATTTCGCGGCGCTCCAAGAAATAGTCCGCACCCATGGTATGCTTGTCCGCTTCGAGCTTGACCGGCTCGTTCGTCGGAATGACGCCGCCTGTAATAAAGCGATCCACGTGCGAGTAGACAAGTTTCAGTTCGCCCGGCGCAAACAGATTTTCAATCAAAAATTCTTTGCGCAATTGCTCGGTACCGAGCGTTTTCGTCTCTGCGGGGCTTACGGCATAACGGATTTCCATGATTTCAATTCCTCCCGGAGTGCATTTTCTTAGCAACACTATTATAACCCGAATGTTTATTTAAGTTCAATTACAAAAAAATTTAAACCAAAATGAACCTGATTAGTCATGAGAAGTCCGTTCAATACGAACGCCGAGAAGTTCATATTTACGCACCGTATCGTCAGAGACGGACGGGTCCGTAACGATCGTGGCTACCTCGGACAATCCGGCGAATGTAATGAGCGCGCATTTGTCGAATTTGGCATGGTCGGCCACGCAGTATACATGTCTTGCGGTCTCAATCATCGCCCGCTTCTGCTCCACATGCATTTGCGTAAATATCGTAAAGCCGTAATCGGCGTGAATGCCAGTCGTCGACAAAAACGCCTTCTGCACGTTCAGCTTCCGCAAAAAACGGCCGGCATCTTCATTGACCAGCAGGTTGCGGCTGCGGAAACCGCCGGGTACGACGAGCCGGATCTGCTCTTTCTTGATCAGCTCGCCGATGATATACAGATCGTTGGTAATGACCGTCAGCGGTATGTCGTCGAGCCCTCTTGCAATCTCCAGCGTCGTGCTGCCGCTGTCTAGCGCGATGATGTCGCCCGGTTCGATGAACCCGAGGGCGCATGCCGCCGCCTGCTGCTTCTCGTCCTTCCGCTTGCTGCTCGGCGCATGTTCCTGAAGCAGGCCCGAGTAGTTCTCGTTCGCAAGCACGGCGCCGCCGTGGGTTCGGACCAGCACACCTTTGCCCTCCAGCTTGACCAAATCTTGCCGGATTGTTTTTCCCGTCACTCCGAGCCGCTCGGCAAGGTCCGCCACGGACACTTCCCTCTGAGCCATGAGGAGCTCCATAATTTTCTCGTATCGTTTGATGGCTGTCACCCGTAGACCTCCTGACGCAGTAAACGCTACCGTGGTAGCCGCTTCTATCGTATCACAGCCGATTTAACAAAACCAAGCCGTTCCTCTGAAAATATTCCGCCAAAGTTCCAAGACGGCCGTGACGCTGCTGCGGTAAAGTGATATAATATTGGCTAATGCCAAGAAGAAGAACATGGAAGGATGAAAGGTAATGAACCCTCTTGCCCAACAGCTGTGCGATACGATCGCCAAAGAGAATCCGCATGTGTACGAGATGTTATCCGAGCTAGGCAAACAAATTTATTTTCCGAAGGTCGGCATTTTGAGCCAATCCGCGGAAGCGAAAGCCAAGGCCAACAAGTTCAATGCAACGATCGGCACCGCTCTGGAGAACGGGCAGCCGATGCATCTCAAAATCATTCAAGATACATTGTCCGCTTATAACCCAAAGGACATTTACGAATATGCGCCGCCGGCCGGCAAGCCGGAGCTGCGTGCGGCATGGAAAGTCAAAATGCTGGAAGAAAACCCGTCGCTGCAAGGCAAAAGCCTCGGCACGCCGATCGCAACGAACGCGCTCACGCACGGCCTCAGCATCGTCGCCGACTTGTTCGCAGGGCCTGGCGACGCCGTCGTCATTCCGGATAAGAACTGGGAAAACTACGAGCTGACCTTCGGCATCCGCCGCGGCGCCGAGCTCGTATACTACCCGCTGTACAACGAACAGCGCAAGTTCAACGCCGATGCATTGCGCAGCGCTCTGCTCGCCCAAAAGGGCAAAGGCAAAGCGATCGTCGTCCTGAACTTTCCGAACAACCCGACAGGCTACACACCGGGTCCTGAAGAAGGCAATGCCATCGTCGCGGCTATCAAGGAAGCGGCGGAAGCCGGCATTAACGTCGTGGCCGTGACGGACGATGCCTACTTTGGCCTCTTCTTCGAAGATTCGCTTCACGAGTCGCTTGCAGGCAAGCTGGCGGATCTGCATCCGCGCGTCTTGTCGATCAAAATCGACGGCGCAACGAAGGAAGAATTCGTCTGGGGTTTCCGCGTCGGCTTCATTACGTATGCCGGCCAAAGTGAAGCGATGCTTGCCGCACTGGAGCAAAAGACGATGGGCATCATCCGCGCGACCATCTCCAGCGGGCCGCATCCGTCGCAGACATTCGTGCTGCGCGCGCTGCAATCGCCGGAATACAAGGCGCAGAAGCAGGAGAAATTCGAAATTATGAAGGGCCGCGCCAATAAAGTCAAAGCGCTGCTGGATAGCGGCAAATTCGGCGATGTGTGGGAATATTACCCGTTCAACTCCGGCTATTTCATGTGCCTGAAGCTGAAGACGGTTGACGCCGAAACGCTCCGCTTGCACCTACTCGACAAGTACGGCATCGGCACGATCGCTCTCGGCGAAACCGACCTTCGCGTCGCCTTCTCCTGCATCGAAGAGCAGGATTTGCAAGAACTGTTCGAAACGATCTACCAAGGCGTTATCGATCTCAATAAAGTCGCTTCCAAATAACGTTGTCGGTTGTTTGGAGCAAAAAAGTCCGGGTATCTCGAACGTCCGCTATCGCTAGCGGATGTTCAGAAACTCGGCTTTTTTATATGATTTTCTGCTTCGCTCAAAATGAAAAATAAGGAGGTCAAACCATGCAAGGATATAACGTCATTATGATATACAGCAAAGAAAAGGACCGCTTGCTGATGTGCAAACGATTGAAAGAGCCCTATAAGGGGTTAAGCAATCTGGTCGGCGGAAAAATCGAACCTGGAGAAACGGGGATGGAGGCGGCTTACAGGGAGCTGTTGGAAGAAACCGGCATTGCCAAAGAAGATGTTGTTTTGCATCATGTCATGGACTTTCAATATTACTTTCAGCAATGTTATGTCGAGGTGTATGCCGGCAAATTGAAACGCGACGTAAAGATCTCAGGGGATGAAAATGAATTATACTGGTCGAATCTGGATAATGACTTTTTTGACATGTCCCGGTATGCGGGGGAAGGCAATATTGGCCACATGATCGAACAAGTGAAGATGAGCCAGGAGATCATTCTTGCCGATTAGACACTCTCTTGAAAAAAGCAATACATAAACAGCAGCAGCTTAAACCGTTACTGTCTTCGGTTTAAGCTGCCTATTCATCTGTTAAATCAATAGATTGAACAAATGCGGGTCCTTGTTGATCTCGCTGTATCGGAACCCCTTCTGCTGCATCCGCTCGACGAGCGGTCCGTAATCGTCCCGCTGCTTGAGCTCTATGCCCACAAGCGCCGGCCCGTTCTCCTTGCTCGTTTTCTTCGTATACTCGAAGCGCGTAATATCGTCATTCGGTCCGAGCACATACTCGAGAAATTCGCGCAATGCGCCCGCACGCTGCGGGAAGTTCACGATGAAGTAGTGCTTGAGCCCTTCATAGATGAGCGAACGCTCCTTGATTTCCTGCATCCGGTCGATATCGTTGTTGCCGCCGCTGATGACGCAAACGACGTTCTTGCCCGCGATCTGCTCGCGATAAAATTCGAGCGCCGCTACGGGCAGCGCCCCGGCCGGCTCGGCGACGATCGCATTCTCGTTGTACAGCTCGAGAATCGTCGTACACACTTTCCCTTCGTGAACGACGATAATGTCGTCCACCACTTCGCGGGATATTTCGAAGGTTAGCTCGCCGACTCTCTTCACGGCCGTACCGTCGACGAATTTATCGATCTCGCCAAGCGTCACGATCTCTCCCTTGTCGATCGACTCGCGCATGGACGGGGCACCGGCCGCCTCCACACCGATCAACCGCGTCGAAGGGCTGATGCTCTTCACGTAAGTACCGATCCCGGAGATGAGTCCGCCGCCGCCGATCCCGGCGAATACGTAATCGACCGGCTTCCGCATGTCGTTCATCAGTTCGAGTCCGACCGTGCCTTGTCCCGCCGCGACTTTTGCATCATCGAACGGATGGATGAACTGCATCCCTTCCCGCTCCCCGCATTCGACCGCTTCGCGAAGCGAATCGTCGAAAGTGTCGCCAGTCAAGATCACCTCGACGAAGGCGCCGCCGAACAGCTTGACCTGCGAAATTTTTTGCCTTGGCGTCGTCGCCGGCATGAAAATTTTGCCCGGAATCTCCAGCGCCTTGCACGAGTAGGCTACGCCCTGCGCATGATTGCCCGCGCTCGCGCAGACGACGCCCTTGCGCAGCTTTTCCTCCGGCAAGCTTTTAATCATATTGTACGCGCCGCGTATTTTGAACGAACGGACCACCTGCAAATCCTCCCGTTTGAGGAAAACGTTGCAGCCGTATTTTTCCGATAGAATGAAATTTTTTTGCAAAGGGGTGTGATGCACGACATCTTTCAGCACATGGCTGGCGACGATGATATCTTCCAGCTTGATTCGGTCTTGCTTCATATTGTTCTCCGCTCCTCCGCCCGATTCCCTTCGAAGTCATTCAGCCAAGCAAGTTAATAATTTATATAATTATACACGGATCGGAACGGCTGTCCACCCCTGCCATCAACTTTCCCTTGAGCGTACAAAAGAACAGCCCTCCCGCACGGCTTATTCTCCGCTCGAGAGGACTGTTCTTCGTTGTCATTCTAACCTTTTTATCTTTATCTACTTTATGATGATGGTATGCACGAGCTGATCTTTGCCTCTCAGCTCCAACTGGCGTCCTTGCGTCAGCTGGCTTACATCACCGGAAATATACAGTTCGGAGGCTACATTGTACACGGCTGTCGTCACGCTGCCGCTGGCCTGCTGCTGGTTAATCGAAATCGAGCCGATTTCGCCTTTGGAGTTCAGCGTGTAGCTATTGAACGTTCCCGTTGCCGTAAAGTCGACGCGCTGCTGTTGATCGTTTGAAGCGTTCAACACTTCCACGTAAATCGCTTTGCCGCCGTAAGTGCGGATCAGCACCTTGTCGCTTGTTTGCAGCTCGCCCGCGGTCACTTTCAAGCCGTTGCGGAAGATGAAGGCGTTCGGATCCAGCTCGACGCTGAGCGTTTCGTTGTTGCTTGTTTTGACCGTCAGCAGGTTGTTGTACACAGTGCCCGTAACCGTCCCCTTAATGGAAGCGTTGTCCGGAAGCTGGCTGCCTGTCCGGTCAAGAAGCGCCGCAAGCTCTGCACGGGTAACCGGCTTGTTCGGACGGAACGTATTATCTTCATAGCCGTCAACAAGGTTGTGTTCAATCGCGACCGCTACGTAGCCGACAGAACCTGCCGGAATTTGCTTTGCATCCTTGAACGGAAGCTTCGCGTTCATCTTGGACTTCGCTTCGTCCTGCAGCTTCATCGCCTTGACAAGCAGTGTCGTCGCCCAAAGACGGTCGGCTTCTTTTTCCGGTTGAACCATGTCTTCGGATTCCGAGAACAGGTCGTTTTGCAGCGCTACAGCCACATAGCCTACTGCCCAAGGGTATTTTTGCTTCAGCTTGTCGGCATCTTTAAAGTTCAAGTTCGCCTGTGTTGCATCGGCCGATTCCGCTTGGTCTCTAAGTCCCATCAGACGAACCGCTGCCGTAAGCGCTTCAATGCGGGAGATCGTTTTGCGCGGCTGGAACGTACCGTCCTCGTAACCTTCAAATACGCGTTTGGAAGCGAGAGATGCGATGTATCTTTGAGCCCACTCCACGTCTTTGCCCTTCAAATCGTCGAAGCTGAGCTTGATGTTGAGGTTGACATCGATGTTTCCTTTTACCGTCGTTTCATACTTGCTGCGGTCGTTATCGTCGCGGCCTTTCCCTTTATCGTCATTGCCTTTGCCTTTGCCGTCTGCAAACGCAGCCGTAGAACCGCCAAGCACCATCGCCAGCGTCAATCCGGAAATCATTGTTTTCTTGAACGTATTGTTCATAAAGTGTCATTCTCCTTTGGGTTATGTAAGTGTAAGAACTTTCGCGCGAAGAGTTCCTGGATTTACTACATCGTTCGCTATCGCGAAATCGTTTGTGGGGGTGCTGAACATTTACTGAATAAACGCCGCAGGTTTGCTGAAAAATCGTTTTTGAACCGTTCTATGAAACATGGTAGACTTTAGTAAGAGAAATATGATTGCTGCGGGAACCAAGCCAGTCGCCTGCATATGTAAAGGAGCGAATTAGTAAGCGATGAGAAAAAAAGGCAAAAGGCTCTCCGTAGGCGTCGCCGTGCTGGCCCTGGTGGCGCTGGCGGCGATCTACAGCGTGATACAGTGGAATGCCGGGGCCAAAGAACCTCGCAATGCCGCCGCGCCGTCTGGAACCGGCGGAACGGCAGATCCTGGCACCGTGAAGCCGGAATCGAAACCGGAGCCGAAAGATCCGCCCCCGCCGACCGAGAAAGTCGATGTTGTCGTCATCGGTAGCGAATTGGAAGGGTTGTATTTGGCCCGAGCGGCGGCGGACGAAGGATTGAAGGTCAAAGTGCTTGATCCGCGGGCAGCGTTCGGAGGCCAAGTGCTGCAGGGCGAAATGCTGTTCCTGGACGAAACCCGGGACGATCAGCATCGGCTGCTCGTACAAGGACGGGCCAAGGAGCTGTTCGACGGATTCCGCAACGGAAAAATTCGCAAGCTGAAGGAATTCGAGCAATATTTTGACAAGCTGAGCAAAGACATTCCGGTCGAGCAAGGTGTTAAAATCAACGGTCTGGAGCTGTCTCCCGGTTCGTTCGGCCCCCATGCGATCGACGCCTTGGTCTACACGGGCAAAGACGGCCAAAAGAAACGGATTACCTCCTCCTACTGGGTGGAAAACTCAGACTTCGCCGCGCTCGTAAGCAAGCTGCAAGTGCCTCGGATGCCTGGACTCGAATCATTTTACGGGCAAACGAACGTCGAATATATGAGCTCGGGCATGATGATGAAATTCAAAAATGTCGATTGGGCCAAGTTCCAATCGCAGTTCAACGCAACGCCGGCCGACGAAAAGCGCACCAAATACGGTTGGGGTTCGGTAGACAACAGCTATGCGATCAGCTTGGCCGGCATGACCGGCAAGTACAAGCCGACGAACGACCGCGTGTTTTTGCGGGGACTGAATGCGGTGAACCAACGGGACGGGGAAGTGATCATTAACGCGTTTCTGATCTATACGGTCGATCCTGCGGACGATCAATCGGTTGCGGATGCCATGACGCTCGGCAAAAAAGAAATCCCGCTCATTCTCGAGCATTTCCGCAAAAGCCTTCCTGGCTGGGAACATGCCGAGCTGAACGGCTTCCCGAATTATTTGTACATCCGCGAGTACAACCATTACGAAACCGATTACGTGCTGAAACCGTCCGATATGCTGGGCGCCCGGATGTTCTGGGATAACGTCAGCATCGCCGGCTATCCGCTCGATCTTCAAGGCACGAGCGCCAACAAATGGGGCATCGAGATGGGACGACCCGACAAGTATGGCATGCCGATGCGCAGCTTCCTGCTAAAAAACTACGACAACGTCATTATGGCCGGAAAAAACGTCGGATCCTCGGCGATCGCTTACGGCAGTGCCCGCATTCAGCCGAATACGAGTCTGGCCGCCGAATCGATCGGCGTCATCCTCGGGCAAATTCAAGGCAAGAAAAAGCTGCGCGAAGTGAAGGAAGCGGACATGCCTGCGCTGCACAGCTATCTCGCCAGCAAATACAACATCAAGCTGACCGGCGCCACCGGCAACAACAAGATCGCAGGCTGGACGGCGGATGAAATCGCGAAGCTGGACACAGGCGAAATCGTCTACCCTCAGTATATCAAGACAAGGAAGAAGTAGCGGTACATTCAAGTCAATCCCCCTGTTCGTTCGGTCAGTGATTCCGACGAACCGGGGGTTATTTTTTTGCGAGTCAAGCCTGTAAAGCGCCGTTAGAGGCGAAAAAAATGGCACCACGGAGCAATTCGCCTGATTAGTCAAACGCGGAACCTTTGGGCGGACGCCTGCATACGCTGGTAAAAACAGCCTATTCCAGGCGGAGGTAAAGTCATGAGTTATCACCATCCCGTACAACCGCAAGTATTGTATCAAGCCGATACGCAGGCCGTTCACACCTTGAAGGCGATTCGCGACCGCATCCACCATATTTGTAAACAGCATACCCATCATTTCGTCCGTCTCCAGACGGTAGAGGGCCATGTATATGAAGGCGTCATCGTAAGCTGCGACGAGGGACACGTGTATTTGAGCGTTCCGCATCCGCACGGGCATCGCGGCTTCTGGGGCCCGGTTGCCGGCGCTTCTTATTACAATGTGATTCTCCCACTAGTACTCTACAATCTGCTTGTCATAACGCTGTTATATACTTGAAGAGTGATTGAACAGGATGAACTTGTGACCAAGCTTTTTCGATGAGGATACATTCGTGTTGGAGCGGAAGCCAAAATGAGCCATTCTACCCACCGTGAAACATAGTCGGGTAGAATGGCTCATTTTGTTATGCCGCAGCGGGGTGCTGCGCTGTTTCCGCCGTTCTCCATCTAAAGCGCAACGGCTTTGTTTTATTTGGTCTAGGCATTCGTTTTGGGCGCAGCGTTTGGCATCGGCCGCCGTCCCGTGCGAAGCAGGAGCTGGCCTAGGACGGCGGTCACGCATCCGAGCAGGCCGACGATGACGAATCCTTGCTGAAGCGTGAGCCAATCGCCGGCGATTCCCATGAACAGCGGCCCGCCGAACATGCCGAGCCCGTAAATCGCTTGGTAGAAGCCCATGGCCGTAGCCCGCTTGCCCGTATCCATATGCTTGATGCTGAGCGACATCAGCACCGGCGACGTGAAGCCGCGGCCGAAGCCGGCCAGCGCCTGCGTGGCGATGAGCAGCCACAATGATCCCGTAAACGGAATGATCAGCGTAAAGAGGCCGCTTATAACAAAGCCGATAACGACCACCTGCTTCTCGCCGATTTTCTGAGCCAGATGCCTGCCGCCGATCCAGGCCGCAAGCGCCGTCGGGAACGTGGAGAAAAACGTCAGCAATCCCATATCAAGCTTGGAAGCGCCGAGCGATTGGGCAAACACCGGCGTAAAGCCGAACACCGTCGCAAAGGTCAACACCTGGAACAAAATGGACAAGAACGAAACCGTCAGCAGCGTCCGGTCGCCCGCTACTTCCAGCACGCCCTCGAAGGTGATCTTCTGGGCATCCGGGTCCACTTTCTCCACCAGGTAAAATGCAGCCGCAAGCCCGATGACGCCAACAGCCGCCCCGATGAGAAACGCCGATTCCCACCCGTAATAATCGGCAAACCAGCCGCCCGTCAAGATGCCGAGCATTTGTCCGAGCGAGTTGTAGACCGACAGCGTGCCCATCGCCTGCGTCGTCGCTTCCTTGGCAAAATAGCTGGCGAACAAAATCGTGAAATCGACCCATGTCGCAGCCGCCGCTCCGGCCAGCGCACGCAATATTAAGATCCACGTCAAGTCTTGCGTGACGAGAATGCCGACGCCCGCCAGCACGGAGAACACCAGCCCGAAGACGATGAACAGCTTCCTTTTGTGGAAGCGATCCGAAATGACGCCGACCGGGATGCGCAGCAGCATCTGGCTCAGTCCGTACATGCCGACGATCAGGCCGGCCATCTTATGGGACGCCCCCAAATCTTCGACGTAGGCGGCCAATATCGGCACGCATGTGTACATCGAAAACCAGAATAACAGCGTCACCGCGCAAAATAACGGGATGCGGTAAGAAGCTTTGCTTGAACGTATGTCCATGTCGATCACTCCACCGATACTTTTGTCGAAGCGAAAAATTTGCCGATCGCAAACGAGCACGCGCCAAGTACGGTCGCTCCCGCGCCGAGCGCGGAAAACTGCACCTGCAGCTGCGCCCGGGGGTAAGGCAAGGAACGCCGCTCCACCACTTCATGAACCGCTCCGCGAAGCCAGCGCTCCGCTTCCGCCAATCTTCCCCCGATGACAATCAGCTCCGGGTTGAAGCTGTTAATAATATTGACGATCCCGATGCCGAGGTAGCGACCCAGCCGTTCAAAGCATTCTATCGCGGCAAGGTCCCCCTCTTCCGCCAGCCGAATGAGCGTCTCTACGCTGACGTCGCCGCCCGGCATGACGGCGCGCGCCTGTTCCAGCAGTGCGTTCTCCGACGCGTACAGCTCCCAGCAGCCGGCGTTTCCGCAGCGGCAAGGCTTGCCGTCATATTGGATCGAAATATGCCCCATTTCCCCCGAGAAGCCGGAGGAGCCGCGGAACAACTCGTCTTTGATAATAATGCCGGTGCCGATCCCCATACCGATGCTGACGTACACGAGATGGGCCGCTTCTTGGCCTGCGCCGAACTGCTTTTCGCCTACTGCGCCCGCGTTCGCTTCATTGTCGATCACGACCGGGATCGCAAACTCCTGCTCGATCAACTGCTGCAGCGGCACGTTCTCCCATCCGAGATTCGGGGCGAACAGGACGTTGCCCCGTTCGTCGCTGAAGCCCGGAATGCCGATGCCGATGCCGACGATACCGTAGGCGCTGTCCGGCGCCCGTCCGGCCACCTCCCGGATGCAGGCGATCAGATCGGCGATTACCGATTCCACGGAGGTGTTGTTATGCTTCAGCCGATACTGCTCCACCGTATTGCCGTTCAAATCCGTCAGCGCCGCCCATATATAGTTGATGCCAAGATCCACCCCGACCGCATAACCGGCGGTCCCGTTGAACAGCAGCATGACAGGCTTGCGCCCTCCGCTCGACTCCCCCGCGCCGATCTCGTCGACAAGCCTGCTTTCGATCAGCTCCGCCACAAGCGACGACACCGTCGCTTTCGTCAGCCCCGTGAGCTCCGCCAGGCGAGCCCTTGAAACGGGCGAAGTACTGCGAATATGCTGCAGAACGATCGATTTGTTTATTTTTTTCACCAGATTCAAATCACCGGTTTGCTTCATTCGTTAAGCCTCCGCGCCTCCAAGCATAGCCGATCCTGGCAGGACCGACGAACGCTTGTAAGCGAACATTCAAGTATATTCGTGACGACACTGATTTTAACACGAAACGATCCGTTTCTGCATTAACTAAGTTTGTTTAATCAATTTACAAAGTTGGCAGCTTCATGATATGATGACTTTTGCAAGCGTTTCTATACGGCCGATCGAGCCGTGGAACGGACTCCTATTTTTTATTATCCGGAGGGATGATCAATGAGCTACTTTGGTAATGTATCGAAAATTCAATTCGAAGGCCGGCAGTCGACCAACCCGCTTTCCTTTAAATTTTACAACCCGGAACAACTCATTCTCGGTAAAACGATGCGGGAGCATTTGCGCTTTGCCGTTGCCTACTGGCATTCGTTCACCGCAAACGGCACCGACCCGTTCGGCAGCGGCACGGCGGTTCGCGGCTGGGATCAATACAGCGGCATGGACCTCGCCAAAGCCCGCGTAGAAGCCTGCTTCGAGCTGCTGAACATTCTGGACGTCGACTACTTCTGCTTCCATGACCGTGACATCGCTCCGGAAGGCGCTACGCTGCAGGAGACGAACCGGAACCTGGACACGATCGTCGCGCTGTTGAAAGATCACATGAAAGCATCCGGCAAAAAGCTGCTCTGGAATACGGCCAACATGTTCTCCAACCCCCGCTTCGTACACGGTGCGGCAACGACCTGCAATGCGGACGTGTTCGCTTATGCCGCAGCGCAGGTGAAAAAAGCGCTGGAGCACGGCAAAGAGCTCGGCGCGGAAAACTACGTGTTCTGGGGCGGCCGCGAAGGCTATGAGACGCTGCTCAACACGGACCTCGGGCTCGAGCTAGACAATTTGGCGAGATTCCTCCACCTAGCCGTCGATTATGCCAAAGAAATCGGCTTTGACGCGCAGTTCCTGATCGAACCGAAGCCGAAGGAGCCGACGAAGCATCAGTATGATTTCGATGCGGCTACGGCGCTGTCTTTCTTGCATAAATACGACCTGCTCCCGCACTTCAAGCTGAATATCGAAGCGAATCACGCGACGCTCGCGGGCCATACGTTCGAGCATGAGCTGCGCGTCTCACGGATAAACGGCGTGCTCGGTTCGATCGATGCGAACCAGGGCGACATGCTGCTCGGCTGGGACACCGACGAATTTCCGACCGACCTGTACTCGACGACGCTCGCCATGTATGAGATCCTTCTCAACGAAGGCGGCATCGGCCGCGGCGGCGTCAACTTCGACGCCAAAGTACGCCGCTCCTCCTTCGAGCCGATCGATGTCGTATACGCGCACATCGCCGGGATGGATGCTTTCGCGAGAGGTCTGCAAGTGGCCGTGAAGCTGATCGAAGACCGCGTGCTGGACGACGTGATCGACAACCGCTACGCTTCCTTCAAGACCGGCATCGGCGCCGACATCGTCTCGGGCAAAGCGGATCTCAAATCGCTCGAAGCGTACGCGCTGCAAAATAAACCGATCGTGAACCAATCCGGCCGCACCGAGCTGATCAAAAACGTGATCAATCAATATATCAGCAACGTATAAGCTTGACCTAATACGATAAAGCCGAAGAAGCCCGCTCTTCTCCCATGTGGAGGAAGCGGGCTTCTCTCTGTTGCATTGTGATTGCTAACGCAGCTTAAAGCTTAGCTTGACGCCCGCGTTCTCGAACGCAACGCTGCGAATCGCCGCCAGCCGCGGCAAGTAGTCGTTCAAGTTCGCCTGCAGCGGCTCCAGGTGAAACCAGGACCCCGGAATCCCAACTTGTTTCACGAACGTTCCCGTGTGCACGGCAATTAAATAAGGCTCCTTCCAGTCCAGATCGAAGCGAAGCGTTGCCGCCGCTTCGATCCGGCGCTTGATTCGCACGTTGACGTCGGCGGTCAGCTGATCGCCTTGCAGATCGAATCGCGCGCCCGTCACCGTAACGTCTGGCCGCACGTCAGGACGGGCGGCCAGCGCTTTCTTGAGCAGCTCGTTTACCTCGGACTCCGTCAACGTTATTTCCGGCTTTCGGTTCACCAGCATGCCCGCCAGCTTATCCCGCAGCGGCAGCTCCGAATAGGCCAAATCGAGCTTCTGCTCCGGCTTCACGTAAGCAATGGCCAAAAAGGAGGCTATCATTCCGATCATGAACAAACTTATGATTATTTTAAGTACGGAGCCCATCGTTTACACATCACTCCCGCCTGCAAGCCGAGCCGGGCGCTCCTTCTTCCTCGCCGTTCGCTTCGTGATGGTTCCCGATTCGCAGCGTGCGGTCGGCTAAGGCCGCGGCTTTTCCGATTGGTTTTGCTTTTCCTTCAGCCAGCGCGGCGCGCCTTTATTTTTTCGGTCGCGTTCGCGGTTTGCTTTCCGCTTGTCGGCTGCCGGCGGCACGATAGCGGCTTTCGGCTGCCGGGCGGCGCTGCTGACGGTAACTTTTCTGTCTTTGTCCGCAGCCAGCTTCGGAGCGCTCGAAGCTTGCGGCTTCACTTCAGCCCGAGGGACGGAACGAACCTCCCGTTCGGACGTTACCGCCGCTTCGCCTTCCCGCGTTTTCGCACGCGCCGTCGTTTTTCTCGCCTCCAGACGAATCGCCTGCTCCCGCTCGGGGTCGATGATACGGCCGTGAAACAGGTCTCTTCGTTCCAACGCGATGCCCAGCGTCTTCGTGAATTTGTCGATAATGAACTGCTCCTTCGGCGTAATGATCGATACGGCTACTCCTTGCCGGCCCATCCTTCCGGTGCGTCCGACGCGATGCACGTAATGATCCGCGTCCACCGGCGGATCCAGGTTGAACACATGCGTCACCTGCGGCAAATCGAGCCCGCGCGCCGCTACATCTGTTGAGAGCAGCAGTTGGAACCGGCCTGCGCGAAACATTTGCATCGCCCTTGCCCGCTCCTGCTTGAATGAATCCCCGTACAGCCCCTCGACGGACAACCCGGCATACTTGAGCTTGGCCACCGCCTCGCCGATATCGTCGGTTGCATTAATGAATACCATCGCCGCTTTCGGGTTGTAATGCCGCACCAGCCTGCGCAACGTATCGATCTTGTCCCGTTCCTGGCATACGAAGTAAACATGCTCCAACGTCTCCGAGGTACGCTGCGCCGGATTGACCCGAACGAAATGCGGATCGCGCATCCAGCGGTCGATGACCTCCTGAATCGGCGCCGGCAGCGTCGCCGAGAAGAAGAGCAGCTGCTTCTCGCACTGCATTCCTTTGAACAGCGCCTCCACATCCTGCATGGAGCCGAGCTCGAATACTTGGTCGACTTCGTCGACGACGACCGTGCGAATGCCGTGCAGCTTCAGCTTGCGCAGCTTGACCAACTCCTGTATCCGGCCCGGCGTACCGACGACAATCTGAGGTTTCAGCTTCAGCTTGTCGATTTGCCGCTCGATGGAAGCGCCCCCGATCAACTGCTGCACGCGGGTGCCCGTTTCCTTGGTCAATTGCTCCAGCGTCTGCGCGATCTGCATGCCAAGTTCGCGCGTCGGCACTAGAACCAACGCTTGTACTTCGCGCGTAGCTTCTTCTATTTTATGCAGCAGGGGAAGCGCATAAGCCAACGTTTTACCGGTACCCGTCTGCGACTGGGCAACCACATCCTTGCCTTCCAGAATCGGTGGAATCGCCTCTCGCTGAATCGGAGACGGTTCCGTAATGTCCTGTTCCTGCAGCCGTTTCAAATAAACCGGATCAATATGTAAAGAAGCAAAGCCGCTCATAACATCATCCTTTCTACACTTACATGGGTTGCGTTTCCCTAGTATAACAGAATGGTTCCGCGAATTCTCGGGCAATTTGACGAGCAGGCAGCCGAAAATTATGAAGACCGGGTACGCCCCAGCTTACTGCGAATCCAGGCAAATACGGCATCCAGCGCCCGCTCGTCCTGTTCCTTCGGAAAACGGTGCGGCAGCCCGTCGTACAGCTCCATCGTATAGTCCCTGCCGGCCGCTTCGAGCGCTTGTCCCAGCTTACGGGCTTGTTCTACGCTGACTTGGGTGTCTCCGGTTCCGTGTACGATCATGACGGGAACGCGAATCGCTTCGATCCAATACACAGGCGAACGCTGCTCATACGCTCCCGGCTGCTTGCGCGGATGGCCGACGACCCGTTTCAGCATGCGCCGCATATCGACGCGTTCTTCATACGTGTCGAACAGGTCGCTGACGCCGCCCCAGATGACGACCGGACCGGCCTGCTCGCATTCCTTGGCGGCGAGCATCGCCATGATGGCGCCGCGGGAAAATCCGATTAACGGCACCGGACCGGGCTGTACTTCAGGCAGCGATTGAACCATCGGAATGGCGTGACATACATCGTACCGGTCGTCGCCGCCAAATTCATCCCGCCCTTCCCCGCCTTCGTTTCCTCTGTAAAAAGGCGCAAACACAACAAATCCGCGGCGCGCCATCGCGAACAGCCGGCGTTTGCGCACCATGCCGACTTTCCGTATGCCGCCGCGGCAATAGATGACGCCCGGCGCGGGGAGCGGCACATCTTTCGGGACGACCAGGTAGCCCTTGACCTTGAAGGTCTGACTTGAATAAGTAACAAGGTATAACGAAATGCCTTTGGCGTGGCAGCGGACCGGCACTTTTTCAAGCAAAGCCCCTTCCTGCCCCCCATCGCTGCATTCGCTAGCCGCCGATCGATGCTCATCAGGTATCGTTACGTCCATAGCTCACACTCCATTTTTTGACACCAACGTTCACCGGGGTTACACTAAAGCTTATTATACCTGAAAGGTGGATTTTTAAGTGAATTCCGGGTTTTCTGTTGAATTTGAAGCGCTGGTTGAAAAGTTTTCCGAGCTGCTGACCGGGGAGTCCACCCCTGAAATGGTCGAAAAGATTAAAATATGGGCGATTTACAACCATATTCATAAAACAATGCCGGCGCTGGCCAGCCACTGGAACCAGTCGCATCCGGAAGGTAAAGCCGAAATCCGCAAGCTGTTTGAGGAAGTGCGCGATTTGAACCTGAAGCTGAAAGCAAAAAATCAAAGCATCGGGCAGCAAGGCGAAGGCAAGGGCGAATCCGTTTCGCCGGATGGAAACTAGTTTGAAACGAAGAATTTAACGCTTATAGCAGGAAAGTTTACGTTGAAATGCCGCCTATCGTTGCAATATAATAGTTCATATACGAACTGTTCCGAACGGGACTATTATTGTATTCGGAGGTGTTTCGATGGATTATCAAGATCCGATCGTAAAGCAGTCGGCAGCCGTGCTGCAGTCCCTGTGGGCGATCAACAAAATAACGACGAGGCTTTCACAGCAGAACGCTTCCGGCCTTGGATTATCTTTGCAGCAGATGGCGGTTCTGAATACGCTGTTCTCCTCCCCCGGCATCACATTGAAAGAAGTGACGGAGAAACTCGATTCTGCCAAAAGCACCATTAGCGTCAGTGTGGACGGACTTGTCCGGTTAGGCTTAGTCGAACGACTCCCTTCCGCTGGGGACCGCCGGGAAGTGCAGCTGCGTCTGACGGCCGAAGGGATCGAATTATCCAAGAAATCAAGTCAAAATGCTTATTCGTACCGTGCCATGGTTTCCGCGCTCTCCTCCATGTCCAAAGAAGACATCGATACGCTGCTTCGCATTCATCAAGAGCTGCAGGCGCGCCTGGAACAATTTCGGATCGAGTCCGATTAGCCGTACGGTTCGCTGAATATGGAAAAGACTTGGCGCCACTTCAAAGTGCACCGCCAAGTCTTTTTTCGTATGCGTATGCCTGCTCGCATTGCGCAAGCGTGAGACGGGCGTGCCGCGCAAAGCGGAGCGGATTGCCCCGTGTCAATCCATTCCGCTAATGCCTTTTGCAGCAGCTTGCAGAACATAGCTGGATCGGTCCATCCGTCAATGTGCTTTCCATCTCTCACCTTACTGCCGGCTCGGCGGGGCCGCGGCGAAGCCTTTGACAATCGCCGGCCATTTGCCGATCCATAACGCCATCGCCTGCATCAGCCGGCTCCATAGAAAACTGCCTTGCGGCGCCGACGGTTTCAACGGCAGCGGCAGCCGGTCGTACAAAATACCGACCGCTTCCTCCAGCAGCTTCGCGCCCATATCGTCCGTCTCTTCTTTGCGGATTTCACGCAGCCGCGGCAAATATTGCAAGCGGATCGGTTCTGCGAGCCGAAGCGGCGCAAAATCGCCCGATTGCAGGATGCGCAGCAGCTCGCTTTCGATTTCGCGGTCCTCCCCGGACGCAAATACATGCGGGAGGTCGTACAGCTCCAAAGCCAACACGGCTACGTATAGTTCCTGCAGCAGCGTGTCCTCAAGCTCCCGCGTCAATACGGCATCGGTCGTAAAGGCCGCAAATACCGGCTGCAATACGCCCCATTGCTTATCGATCGAAGTCATCGTCAGCTTCAGCATGGCCGCCGCAGCCGCTTCGGGCTGCAGCTTGTTGTTCTCTTGCATCATCCGTCCCTCTACTTTCATGGAATATTATACAATCATCTTCGCGAGTTTCCCCGTTATTGCCGTAATCTGCGTATTTTGCCGGTTCAAGACGCGCCTCACTTCTTGTTCAGCAGTTTATAAGCGATCCGGTCGAACAGACGGGGAAACAGCTGGTACAGCTTCACGCCGGACGCCGCCATGAGCGGTGTATTGACTTCAGGGATGCGGCGCTCGATAGCGGCTAGCACTTGCGCGGCCACGCGCTCCGGCTTCAGCATGAACCATTTGACATTTTTCACGTAGTTGCCTGACGGATCCGCTTTATCGAAAAACGGCGTATCGATCGGTCCGGGATTGACGGCCGACAGATGCACCCCCGTGCCGACCAGTTCCTGCCGCAAGCAGTTCGTCATCCCGAGCACCGCATGCTTGGTCGCCGAATAACCGCTCGACTTGGCGGAGCCGATCTTGCCCGCCATCGACGCAATGTTGACGATATGCCCGCTGCCCCGCTTCAGCATGTGCGGCAGCACCGCTTTCGTGCAGCGGACCGTACCCATGTAGTTCACGTCCATCATCTGCTCGAATTCATCCAATGACGCCGTTACGAACGGCTCGAACACCCCGTATCCGGCGTTGTTGATCAGGATGTCGATTCGCCCGTGTCCGGCGATCACTTTCTCCATCGTTTGCGCCACCTGATCCGCCGAGGTGACATCGAGCACGTATACGTCATGCGTCCCTTTTATCGTTCCGGCAACCTCCGCCAGCTTGCGCTCCGACCTCGCCATCAAAATCGGTATCGCGCCGCGTGCCGCTAGCATCTGCGCCATAAGCGCGCCGATCCCGCTGGAAGCCCCGGTAATCACTGCGATTTTCCCTTCAAAAGACATGGAATAGCCCCCTATTTGCCGTATCGTCTCATGTCCGATATTCGTCATGCCCGTCCTGCCGGCATGAATCCAACGCAAAAAAGCGACGGCTCCCGGACATGGAGGTCCGGAACCCTTCGCTTTCAGATTACACGTTATCGATTCCCCATTTCAACTATGCAATTAGAACTTGAATATCAAGCTCACCGATCCCGTCCATAATCAGCGGAATCGTTAGCGCTTTCTTCACGGCGAATCCGTCGAATAGTTCCGAGTGCATCAGCTTCGGCGGCGTGATGTCCACGTGTACGCCCTGATTGTACAGCATCGTACTTGCATTTCCGCTGATCATATTGCCAAGCTCGGAAATCGCACTCTTGCTCATTTCGTCCATTTGCGTGATGGCATATCCCCCCATCATGGCGGACACCATTCGCAGCGCCACTTCCTCGTGCAGCCCGAAGACGATATCGCCTTGCATTTGTCCCGTCATACCGATCATGATCCACAAGTATCTTTCCGAAAACTTCACATCTTTAATGCCCAATTGGCCGGTACTCGGTCTGACATTGGCGACTTGCTCGATAACAACTCTAGCAGACTCGAGAAACGGATTGATTAACTCAGCCTTCATAGGGTGGTCTCCTTTTTCGACATACGCGATCCTTTATAGGACTTGTTGGTTCCCTCATTATACCTAAAAATACCAAACAAGTATAGAACCTTTGTCACAATATCCAGAAAAAAGTTAGAAAACCTTACATCCGCAGCACTGTCATGTTTCCCGAGCTATAGCGCCGCAGACCTCTATGGAAGAACCACAATCCCCCTGCCGTAAGCAGCAGTGTCATGCCGAGCGCCGCCAACAGAAACGCCACATCCGTCTCCCGGAGCAGTCCGATCGGCAGGTAGCTGACGAATCCGGCGGGCAGCACGGTAAACAAAATAAGCCGCCCCCAGCCTTTAAATATGCTCGTCGGATAAGTCGAGAAGGTCAAAACCGCATTGAACAGCTGCTGGCCGATCCCCTCCGCGTTGCCCATGTAAAACGCAAGCGACTGCGCCCCTACGGCAAAGAAGAGAAAGATCAGCATCGTGATGAGCAGCGCCAGTCCGAACTTGATTAGGCCGATCGCCGTCAAATTGCCGAACAGGCCGTACAGCACCAGCGCGAACAGTACGTCGCCTATCGCCGAAACCGACATTCGGCTGATCAGCAGGTGCAGCAAAACCGGCTTCGGCTGCGATAAATATACGTCGAGCTGTCCCCCGGCAACAAGCGAGGCAAGCCGATAGGCGTTGCCGAACAATACGGCCGACAAGCCGAAACCGCCGGCGCTTACGGCCCACATCATCATGACATCGTGCAGCGTCCAGCCGTTCACCACCTGGAATCGCTGAAAATAAATGCCCCAAAACAAAATCCATACCATATTGTTGACCATCATCATGCCGGCCGTCATCAGGAAGCTGAGCCGGAACTCCATCGCCCCCGCGACATTCAGCTTCCAACACGTCCATATGAACTGAAGCAGCCTTGTGCTTTTTCGTGCGGCATGCGTCAATGTGACCATCGCTTCCATCTCCCCTTGCTATGAGCTATGATTGCCTCCATGCTCCCGTATATCATCACCGGCTTAGCCCCCGTTGACATTGAGCTTGCGGACGCCGCGCCGGTACACCCAGGCGACAACCAGCACAAGACCAGTCACCCAAGCCCACTGCACAGCAAGCATCGAAACGAGGTCCACGTCCTCCCACCGGACGGCCGTTTTGGCCGAAAAGTAAAGCACAGCCTGAAACGGCAGCCACTTGCATACTTGCTGCAGCGCTTCGGGGAAAAGCTCCAGCGGCATCAGCATCCCTCCAACGGTGAATAGCAGTTTGTTGTACACGAATTCGAGCCCTCGCGTTTCCTCCACCCAGAAGGCGCAAAGCGCAAGCGTCATCCCGAGAAGGAAGTTGACCGTGATCGATCCGAAGCTCATGATGAAAAATCCAGCCCAGCCCATACCGAAGGAAGGAAACCCGAATACCGCTATGCCGAGCGTGCAGCCGACCGTAAAATTCACCGCCAAGCGTACATATACTTCGCTCACGTAGGATACGTAATGATAGCCGATATAACTGAACGGTTTCATCAGCTTGTAGCCGACATCGCCGCTCTTGACTTCCTCCTCGATCCGAATCGCCAGGCTGGGGAACGCCATCGTTAGCGACTCCGCAAACAAGATATACCAGATGATTTGGCGAAAACTGTAGCCTTCGATCAGCGGTTTGCCTTCCCCTTGAAATGTAGTTTGCCAGAGCTGAATAAAGATGTACATCACGACGACCAGAAAAATCGAGCGAACGAGAAAGTCGTAGACGTAGGCAAAATGATTACGCAAGCTGATGCGGCCGACCGCCGTATACTTGAGCGCCTTCGTTCTCATGAAGCACCGCCTTCTTCCTTCGCGTAAATATGCGTAATGATCCGCTCCATCGGCGGGTCCTCAATCGTAATGTCGGATACGCGGTAGTGCTGGACGAGGTGCGCGAGCACTTCCTCCATCGAGGCGCAACGCGTCTCCACCGACAGGTGAAGCCCGCGATCCGTCTGACTCAGCACCCGCGTGCCGCCGAAGTGAAACGGCATGCCCGGCTCAAGCAGCTGCAGCCGGATCGTTTTGTCTGTAAGCAGCTCGCGTTTCATCGCCTCGACGGTGTCGTCAAAGATCGCCTGCCCGTAGTTGATCACGACGGCCCGGCGGCACAACTGCTCGATATCGCCCGCATCATGCGACGTGAGGAACACGGTCGTTCCTTCCTCCCGGTTCATGTGAAGGATGAGTTCGCGAATCTTCTGCTTCACCACCACGTCGAGCCCGATCGTCGGCTCGTCGAGAAACAAAATTTGCGGCCGGTGCAGCATCGCCGCCGCCACCTCGCAGCGCATCCGCTCGCCGAGCGACAGCTTGCGAACCGGCGTATGCAGGTACGGCTCCAGCTCGAAGCGCTGGACCAGCTCATCCCGCCGGGCGTAGTAGTCGCTTCGCTTGAGCTCGTATATGCGGCTCATCAGCTCGAAAGAATCGATCGGCGGCAAGTGGTACCACAGCTGCGATTTTTGGCCGAAGACGGAGCCGATCCGGTAAGCGAGACGGCCGCGCTCTTTCCACGGGCAAAGCCCGAGCACCTCTGCGCTTCCTTCGGTCGGATGCAGGATGCCGGTCAGCATCTTGATCGTCGTCGACTTGCCCGCTCCGTTCGGTCCGAGAAAAGCAAGCGTCTCTCCCCGCTCCACCTCCAGATCGATCCCTTGTACCGCCGCCTTTTCGGCATATTGCGGCCGGAACAAAGAACGCATACTGCCGAGCAGTCCTTCTTCTTTTCGCTTGACCGCAAACCGCTTCGTCAATCCCCGCACGCCTATCGCTTTCATTTCCCCATGCTCCTTTCTTCTGCTAAAGCAGAAAAGACCTCGCACTGTCCTCACCGTGATTAACGGCGGAACTTGCACGAGGTCTTCTATACCTTGTTGACAGCCGACCTCGTATTGATCGAGGTGCGGCTGCAACGTCGCTGTAGCGCTTCTATCGAACTGCGCCCGGCTTCGCTCGGTTCGCCCGGTCGCCCGTCGGATCCCTAGAAGCCCTTCCACTAATTATTTGAATATATTAGCATGTGATGTCAGGCATGACAAGAACATTTTTTCCATTTTTTTCATTCATCCAACGAACAGCCTTTCGCTCCCCCACGCTCGATTCAGGAGACCGGATCGCGGACGGTGCCGAGAAACAGCAAGCTGCCGGTTTCCCGGTCCTGTATCGCCATAACGAAGGGGCGGTTCACCGTCATCCTGAACTTGTCTTTGGGAGGCGCGGAGCCTGCCATCCCGACGGATGTGACGGCAGCAGCCTCTGTTCCCTTCTCATTCACGTCCACATACGTCTTATGTATAACCTCGTTGATCGCAAACCGCGGAGGTACCGGCGCCATTCCGGAAAAATCGGCTTTGAGCGGATCGAACGGCTCGCTCATGCCAAGCGATTTCAGCGTATCGTTCAGCCGCTCGCCGTACTCCATCTTAAATCGCGGCAGCTCCAGCACGCCCTGCTGCTGCGGAAACGGCCGGTTCCATAGCTCCGTTTCGTTCCACAACTTCGACTGCAGGCTGTCCAGCCCCGCCCCTTCCTCCGGCAAAAAGAGCAGCATGGCCATATTCTCTTCTTTCCCGTAAGGCAGCCGAACGGCTTGAAAGCCGGCTTCCTGCATATATTCGAAGCTGCCGGACTGCACCATCATCGGCACTTGCCGGGATGCGCCGGGCGATGTGAAGAAGCTGCCCGGAACCGTCGCCGATTCATGGAACGGCCGCGTCCATTGTCCTTTAAACCAAACGGCGTTCACCAGCATGAGCATCGTCTGCTCATCCGGCTTATCGTCCACGATCCGCTCGATTTTGCCGTTCGTATGCTTCTTCACCCAACTGTTGATCGTCCCCGCCGCGCGCGAACTTGCAAAATCGATCGGGATGACCTCCGCTCCGTAATACTCGCGGTTTTTTTGCAAAAATCCTTCCAGGAGCGGCTTTCCCTTCCGCGTCCAGAGAGAATTCGCAATCGAAAGCTGTACGCCCGCCCCCTGGTGTTCCAGCAAGTCTTTCCATACTCGCTCGGCCCGGTTTATATCGTCGATCGGCAGCCCCTGCAGCTGCAGCGCCTTTGCCATCGCTTCCCGCGTCGAATCGCCAGCCCCGTTGTAAGCCATCGTCAATGCCATCGATACGCTGGCCGGCGATAAAAATACATTGGCGTCCGGCTTCGCCTTCACCGCCGCCTGATGCAGCCGCAAACCGAAGGCGTTGCTCGCCTGAACGATACGGGAATCCAGCTCTGACGGCTTATAGCTTCGCTCGGCCAGCATGGACCGGGCAGCCGGCTCGCTGCAGCCGGAACAAAGGACGAGGACAGCCGCCATAACGGGCAAAAACCAATTTTTCAGCATAACGCATATGATCCCTTCCTTTTTTTAGAAATGGACGCATTTACAGGCAAATAAGTTGCGCCGGCACCGAAATTAATTGTTCTCCCGCTCCTAGGCGGTCAGGCAAAAAAAATCTCCTGTACTTCGGCACCGAAATGCCGGCAAGCATACAGGAGACGGGTCCATTATCAGATGACAAAATCGAGCACCTGCTCGTAAGGGTAATAATTTTTTACTCCGCTCAGCGCCGGAGCGTACAAATGAAACGAAACCGCCCGGCCGAACCCGACGTTGCGAAGCTGATGAATTTGACCTTTGGGCGAAGAATAGAAGCTGCCCGGCTCCAGAATCGTCTCTCCCGCATACACCGGATAACCATAGGCGTCGACCCGGAAAATCCGGTTGGCGATCGTTCCTTCCAGCACCTTGGCGCAGCCGATCGAAAAGCCGTGATCGTGAATATACGTTTCACGGCCTTGCGGCAAGTGAACAAGAACGGCTTCCGTATCGGGGGTGTGGTACAACAAGGTGCGCCCGTACGGCAGACTGCCCGGATTCGCAATCGCGCCGGATACTTTCTCCACCGATATGTTGAGCGCTTCAATCGCTGACTTGAGCTGCTGTACGGACGGCCACACCGCCTCCTGCAGCGCTTTTTCCATCGATAATTTCCAATCCATCGAATAATCCTCCCTGCCGCAGCCCGTTACATCGGACTTCCTTTGACGGCATCATTTTTTTTTAACAGTTTCATAAGAAATACTTATATATTGAACATTCAGCGAGATAATAATCTAATTCTTGTGTATTCCTCGTGCTGCCGATGGGTGTCTGTACAATGGTCATTCCTGATGAAAAAACGCAGACCCGAGGCTTCACCCGATCAATCGCCGATCCTCTCCCCGAAGCGATAGCGAATCTACCTCCTTTCATGTAACTATTGTATGAGGATTTGCGTTCATTGTTTGTATGCCAATCTATGAAAATGGATTTTTTACGAGGAAAGAAATGTTGCAAGGGGCGTTTTAAGAATGTTTTAAGATTTGCGGTATTCATCCGTTAAGATATTGGGGCTATACTAAGCACAGTAACGCAATTGTCAACCAACATCGAGAGTGATATTCTGTTGATTTACAGATTGGATTCGCAAGAAGGAGGGGCGTCGATGGCCGAGCAAACGGTGCTTTTGGTCGATGACGAAAAAGAGATTATCGATCTTCTGGAAATTTACTTAAAAAATGAAGGCTATCGCCTGCTGCGTGCCAGCAACGGGCTTGAAGCGTTAAGCGTGCTGCAAAAAGAAAACGTCGATCTGATCGTGCTTGATATTATGATGCCGAAAATGGACGGAATCGAGGCGTGCATGAAAATCCGCGAGCAAAAAAATATGCCCATCATTATGCTGTCGGCAAAAAGCCAGGATATGGATAAAATTCTCGGGCTCAGCTCCGGCGCGGACGATTACGTGAGCAAACCGTTCAATCCGCTAGAGCTGATTGCGCGAATCAAGTCGCAGCTGCGGCGGTATACAAGGCTCAACGTTCCGCAGCCGAACAAGGAAAATGAAATCGAAATCGACGAGCTGACGATCAACACGGCGACGCACGAAGTCAAAGTAGACGGACGCGACGTAAAGCTGACACCGCGGGAATTCGCCATTCTGGAGCTGCTCGCCCGAAATCGCGGCATGGTATGGAGTATAGAGAAAATATACGAGACGGTGTGGAAAGAAGCTTACTTCGATGCCGATAACACCGTGATGGTGCACATCCGCAAAATCCGCGAAAAAATCGAAGAACATCCGCGCAAACCGAAGTTTATCAAAACCGTCTGGGGAGTGGGATATAAAGTTGAGTAAAAAGGTGAAAGTGCCCAAAGTGCGCAAGCCGATTTTGGAACGTTTTCCATTCACATGGTTTCCTTTTAATTTGCTGCGCAGCCTCCTGCTGTTCATCCAAGATTTATATTATATGGCTCGCGCGCAAGTGGAACGCAGCATCCGCCTGCAGCTGATGATCACGTTTGCCTTATGTCTGCTCGTGTCCATGTTTTTCTACGGGATCAGCTCCTCTTTGTTCGGCCAAATCAATAAAGAAACGGTCATCGATTATACGCACGGTGTGAACCGCATCGATAACGAAGCCCGCAATTTGGTCGAAATTCTCGATCCGGACAACCAGCGTTATGAGATCGATGAGCCGGAAGCCCAAGAACAAAGCGAAATGCAAAGCGGATTGCCTTTCGTCCAGCAGCAAACGAGATCAACCTCGGCAGCGGCCGCCAGACCGGCATCGACGGAACCGAAGGCCGGCGAAGCAGGGCAAGGCGATGGCTCCGTACCGTGGCAAGCCAACGCGGGGACGCCGGGACAACCGAGCAGCGGAACGCAGCAGACCGTACCGGGTACCGGTGGTGCCGCAGTTGCGCCGAAAGCACCGCAAAGCGGCAGCTCCAACTCCGAGGCCGAGCAGCGCAAGCGACAGCAGCAGGAAGAGCGCAAGCGGGACTTTCTAAATTTGGTGAAACGGCTGTCGACGAACGAAAAGTACAAAATCGTCATTACCGACCTGGAGGGCCGGGTCATTTTCCGCAGCGACAATGCGCCGGAAACCTACGTGGACGTGCATAACGTGATCCGCAACGCCATGGAATCGCGCGACCTTAGCTCGCGAACCGAGTTTTCCAGCTTTTACCCCGTTACTTATAATAATCAGAAATCATACTTAATCGTATCGGGCATTCCGCAACCGGATATCAGCTATACGAAAGGAGAAAGCCCGCTATCGTATTTGAGCGCGCTGGCCGTCTTTATTTTCTTGTTCTATTATTTGACGCAAAAGAAGATGCGTTACGTCGAAGAGCTAGCCTCCAGCCTGCGCATCATCGCCACGGGCAATCTCGATTACCGGGTCGTGGAACGTTCGCAGGACGAACTCGGCTCGCTGGCCAAAAACATGAATATGATGGTCGAAGATTTGCAGCATAAAATCGAGGAAGAACGACGGGCGGAACGCGTCAAGAACGAACTGATCACTAACGTTTCACACGATTTGCGCACGCCGCTCACATTGATTATGGGATATTTAAGGCTGCTGCACGACAAAAATTACGAAACGCCGGAGCAGGCTGCTTCCTATGCAAGCGTAGCCTACAATAAATCGGAAAAGCTCAAACTGCTCATTGACGATTTGTTCGAATATACGAAGCTGTCGAATCACGACGTGCCGATGTACAAACGCGGCGTCGTCATCAATGAGGTGCTGGAACAGCTGTTGGAAGAATACGTAACGATCGGCGAAGAACAGCAGTTGACGATTATTCGCAGCATCCCGCACGAACGGTACACGGTTCTTATCGATGTGGACAAGATGATTCGCGTCTTCGAGAATTTGCTGAGCAACGCCGTCAAATACAGTCCCAAACCCGGCACCATTTCCGTCGGCATGGCGAGGGATCGCGGACATGTCGTCATCCGGATCAGCAACAAAGCGGACGCTTTGACGCGCGAGGAGCTTGAGCAGCTGTTCGACCGGTTTTACCGCGTGGACACCGCGCGCACCTCGGAAACCGGAGGCTCCGGGCTCGGCTTGGCGATTGCCAGAAGCATCATGGAGTCGCATGAAGGTACGATTTGGGCGGAATCGGAGAACGGTGAAATTCATCTATACGTGAAGTTGAAGCTGGTATCTTAGGATGCCGGCTTTTTTTCATGCGACTGATTCGATGAGAATTGGTAAAATGGAAGAAAACGGGGAGGGGATGACGATCGGAATCGGAAAAATGCGGACGCTTTTCGCCTTCTCCACAATAAGCGTCTGTCTTATGATTGCCGCATGGTACATGGATGCGGATCGCAAAATTACGGTGCGGGAAAGCGGTTCAACCGCTTGGGTAATTCCTTACGCCCACGCAGAGGATCTCATTCATGAGCCCGCCGTGCATCTGATCGTCAAAGCAACCGTTACGTCCCATACGCTTCCCCGCATTTATGAAGCGGATGCGAGAATCGGAATCGTACGCCGGGTCATGTTTACGGATATCCATGTCGATCAGGTGCTTAAATCCGATGCAAAGATCGCTGCGCCCACAACAATTACGATTGTCGAGCCAACTTATATTGAAGATAACGGCTTCAAACCGGGTAAAACTGAATACCCTTCGGGCAGCTACCGCAAAGCCGAGGCCGGGTTAAAATATATTTTTTTCCTCGCCTGGTCGGACAAGCTGCAAAGCTATGAAGTGTACGCACGGCATCAAGGCAAGTTTAACTTGGGCGGCACCGACCTTAGAGAACGCGAGCTTGAAGCGATGCTGGAAAACTACCGCAGCTTAAAAGCGGAAGTTCTTCAGTCGTTCCGATGAAGCGGAATTTCTGCGCTGTCTCACGCTTTCGCCTGGTGCCTGTTGATCCTTTCATTCGTTGTCCCGAATAGACCGCTTGGCGATTCGCAAACGTTTGTTGTACAGTAGGATGGGACATGTCCTTATTGTCCGTCGCTTAGAGTCAGGGACTGAACATTATGCAGAGATATCCAGAAAAGCGGCTTGCCCGATTGGTTTCATTTCATCCGTTTCATCGATTGCTCCAACATTGCGCATTTGGGAGGATAACATATGCCTGGTTTTTTGCTTGATTTGGACGGGACGCTGTATTCCGGGGACCGGCCGATCCCGTACGCCGCGGACTTTATCGACTGGCTCCGCCGGGAGCGCTACCCATTTCTGTTTCTTACCAACAATTCCTCGCGGACGCCGGAACAAGTGGCGGCGCATTTGGAAAAGACGGGAATTCCCGCATCGCCAAGCGAAGTATTCACCTCTTCGCAGGCGGCGGCGCTGTACATGACGGACGAGGGTTTGTCCGGGCAACGAATATTTTGCATCGGGGAAGGCGGATTGCGGCAGGCGCTGCAGGAAGCCGGCTTCGTTCTGCTCGCCGACGACGCGCCGCCGGATGCGCAAGCCGCCGCAGTCGTGCAGGGCATCGACCGCTCGTTCAGCTACGGCAAGCTGATGACGGCCGTACGCTTCATTCGGCGCGGCGCCCGCTTTGTGCTGACGAACCCGGATCATCTGCTGCCGTGGAACGGCGAGCTGACGCCCGGCGCCGGTTCGATCGCTTCCTCGATTGAGCGCGCGGCCGAGACGGCCCCTGTCGTCATCGGCAAGCCTTCGCCGATCATTATGCGATACGCCGTCGCCAAGCTCGGATTGCCGTTGGAGCACATATGGGCGGTCGGGGATAACCTGAATACCGACATCCGCGGCGGCGTGGACGCCGGATGTCGGTCGGCCCTCGTATTGACCGGGCTCGCCGATGAAAGCAACTACGAAACGCAAATCGCCAGCACCGGCGTCACGCCGATGCTGGTGTGCAAACATCTGATGGAGCTTGCCGGTCATATCGGCAGCCCACGGTGACGGCTGTACGAATCGCATATGGTGTCCCGCCACATAGGGCACAGTGGTATAGCGATAGTGTAGCGTGGCCGCAGGTGACACGGCTGGTTCCGTGCACTATGCTCCGTTGACTTTGCAGCATGGTGTGAAGCTTATTGCCATTCCCGGCGGGCGTTTCGTCTCCGAAAATCGGACCTTACGTATTGCCCTTGCCCGCCATCAAGCAAAACGAACGCCCTGCGAAAGGGCGTTTCGCTTTATTTGATGGCGCTGGGCCACAGAACGAATTTCGCTTGATCCGCTTCCGCGCCCAGCTTCAAAAACAGTTCCGCGACAGCCGAATCCCGCACCGGCTCTCCGTTCCATGTCTCCACGACGAGCTTTCTTACGCCGGGCTGGCGGAGATAAGCCCGTGCCACCGTCCTCAGCGTCTCCAGCCAATCCTCGGCAGACAGCCATTCTTCTTGATAGCCCGACAGCTCATGCAACGTGAACATCCGCTTGCCGGCGCCCTCGATCCAAAGCAGCCACCGCCCTTCCTTCAGCACCAGATCGTTGCCCGCTTTCCGGGCAAAAGACATCCCGCTGTCCGGCAAGGACGGCCATTTCGCCGAGAAACCGAAAGGGTTGGCCGGATCGGTGGACGGCAGCAGCCGCGCAGCGGCGGCCGAACCGCCTTCCCAGCCTTGACCGCGCAGACGACGGACGAGCTCCGGAGTGGAAAACTGCATCGTCGGCACTTCCTGCACCCATAAGCCCCGCGTGAGCATACCCCACTGCTCCAGCCGTTTCAGCGTATCGTACGCATCGTCCCAGGACCAGGGCAAATGCGCCGCGGCAATGTCCCTGGTCAGGAAGCCAAAAGCGCCGAGCAGATGATGTACCCATGCGGCAAGCGATGCATTCGCGTCGAAAGACGCGTCCGCGAGCGAGGACACCGCATACCAGCGGCCCAAGCCCGATTGGAAGCTTCCCGCTCCCGAGGTTCGCCCGCGGCCTGCCCGGCCCGCGGCAGTGCTTTTCCCCGCGCCTTTGCCGGAAGACGCAGAAGCTCCGTTAAGCCGCAGCGGGGCGAACTGATCGTTGGAGACGAGGCCTTCCCAGGCAAGGCCGATCAATTCCGCCGTCAGCTCTGAAGGAACTTTGTCCGTCTCACGGCTGAGCGCAGACAAGAAGCTCGCGCCCTTTCGCTCCAACAGATCGAGCAGCGGCGATTCCGCTTGCTGCTGACGGAGCTGCTCCGCCTTTTGCACAAGCGGCGCATACAGCTCCTTCGATTCCGTCAGGAAAAAAGCGACGCGCCCTTCCTTCTCCTCGGGCTCCTTCCTGCCGAACCAGATAACTTCCCCTCCGGCGCAGAGCAAGTCGAGCGTCTCCTTGCGATAATCCGGCAGACGCAGCGGAAAGACCGAGCTTTCCCACTGGGACAAAGGGAGAAAAAGTCCTTGCAGCTTGCCGATCATTTGGCGAAGCCCCTCCTCGCCGCTGAGCCGGTCTTCCCCCTCGACGTGCTGCAGCTTCAGTACCGCGCTGCAATAACGAACCGGATCGACCGGTGCCGCCTCGCTCCGAAGCGCTTCCACGCGGCTGCGAATGCGCCGGGAAGCGGCTTGTCTGCTGATCCAGGCCGGTTCGCCAAGCTCTCTCGGGGACGGCTCGATCCGCCCCTCGTCTTCCCATGCTTTGAGCAGCGATTCGACCTTCGCCCGCTCTAAGCCAAATCGGCCTCCAAGCTGCGACGCCGTAAAATCGAGTCCCCGTTCGATATACCGGGTGAGCACAAATCGTTCCGCAAGCGGATCGCCGGGAAAAGCGGCATACGTCTCCGCCTCGTCGCTGACGATCCACCGTTGTTCCCCTGCCAGTTGCACGCTGCGAATTTTACCTTCCCGAGAAAGCATCGTCATCCATTCCGCCGATGCTGCGGCATTGCCTGAAGCTTGGACGGCTTCTTCCGACGTCATGTCCCCATGTCGCTTCAATAACCGCAGCAGCTCATCGGCCGTCACCGGCGAGTCCGCGTCGGAAAGCGTGCCCGCTTGCTCCGCCTCTTCATCGCCCAGCAGCTCCTGAATCGCCTGCTCTCCGAACAGACGGCCGGCAAGCGACCGGTCAACGCCGAGCAAATGCGCCTGCAAATCCCGGCTGACGGCGTCGGACTCATACATCTGCACGTTGATGAAATCGGCGGTGAAGATCGCCGCCATCGGCGAAGGAAATCCGCTCTGCCGCACGACGACTTCGAGCTCGCCCGATTCGAGCTGAGCGAGCGCCACCTTCACCCGACCCATGTCCAGATCCTCCTGCAAGCACAGCCGCATCGCTTCGCCGATAAAGGGAAACTGTTCCGCATACGGGAGTGATTCCCGAAGCAGCTCCTCGCTGCGCAGCCGCTTCTTCCATCCCGGCATGCGCGTGAAGCTGCGGGACAGCAGCAGCGATGTCTCCGCCAGCCGCCGAAACGCTGCGCCGAACAGCGGAGAAGCGGGCACCGCCTGACGCAGCAGCGCTTCCAGCCGCTCCGACGTCACCTCGCGCAGCAGCGGAAGCATGCGGGCTGCGCCCTCCGCTCCGCCTTCGCTCAGCATGAACTCGATGCCGTTGTCTTTCGCGGTCGCATACAGCCGAAACGGCAAACGGCTTTCCATGTGAAGCTGGATCGCCAGCTGCCACGTCCGGTTGAACGTTCGGCCGAACAGACTATGGATGACGAGATGCTGCCGTTTCATATCGTCCTGAAATTGTTCGATCACGATGCGCCGGTGCGTTGGAACGGCGGAGACGGCTTTCTGGGCATGGATGAGGGTCACTAGCTCTTCCGCAGCATGCGCATCAAGGCAATGTTCCGCCATGAGCCATTCCTGCGTGGCGTACTTATCCTCCGAGTCCGTTCTTACTTCCAGCTCCGCCATGAATCGCCCGATTTGCAGCGAGAAGCTCACCGTTCGACCTTGTCCTTCCCCGCGCCAAAACGGGATTTCGCTGAACGTATTGCCCGCTTCCACGACGTACACCCGGTCGCTGCGAACCGATTGAATTTTCCAAGAGCTGGTGCCGAGCTGGAATACGTCTCCTACGCGGCTCTCATGGATGTATTCCTCGTCCAACTCTCCGAGATGGATACGGCTTTCCGCGTGATGAACCGGATAGGCGCTGCCCTGCGGAATCGTCCCGGCGCCCATGATCGCCGCCATCGCCGTTGCGCTTCGCCGGTACAATCGTCCGGTTTCGCGATCCCATTCGATAAGCGGCCGCACGAACGGGTAGTAACCGGACAGCACCTGCAGTACCGCCTCAAACCGTTCCCGCGGAAAGCCGTTATAGCCGTAGCTGCGCGCAAGTACGGCGTGCAGCCGTGCGATGTCCCAATCTTCCGCCGCAACCATGGCGACGGTCTGCTGGCAAAGCACGTCGAGGGAGTAACGCGGAATAACGATCTCCTCGATATTTCGAGCGGCGATATCGCGCGCCAACACAGCGCATTCCGCGAGCTGCCCGCGGCTGCGTGCAATGATGACGCCGCGGCTCTCGCCGCCGACGGCATGTCCGGCTCTCCCGATGCGCTGGATGCCCGCGGCGGCGCTCTTCGGCGAATCGATCTGCAGCACGAGATCGATGTAGCCGACATCGATGCCGAGTTCCAGCGACGACGTCGCAACGAGGCAGTGCAGCTCCCCTTCCTTGAGTGCGCGCTCCACCTCGAGCCGCTGCTCGCGCGACACGCTTCCGTGATGAGAACGGGCCATCTCGTAGCCGACATGCTCGTTGAGCCGCAGCGTAAGACGCTCGCACAGCCTGCGGTTGTTGACGAAAATAAGCGCCGAGCGGCTGTCTTCAAGCAGCTTGAAGATTTTGTCGGTCAACGGTCCCCACACCGCTTCCTGCTTGTCTTTGGCGATCAGCGTCTGCTCCGGCATCGTCACGTACAAGCGAATGCTCTTCTCCATCCGGCTCTCGATAATTTCAACATGCCGCCGCTCGCTTGCCCCAGCCGTTCCCGCCGCATGCTCGAATCCCCCAAGAAATGAGGCAACGCGCTCAATCGGCTTCTGCGTCGCCGATACGCCGATCCGCTGCGGCGTTCGCCCGCATAGCTCCGTCAGCCGTTCCAGGGTGACGGACAAATGCAGTCCACGCCGGTCCGCAGCCAAATCGTGAATTTCATCGACGATGGCAAACTGCACTGTGCGCAGCATCTCCCGGCCTTTCATCGACGTCAGCATAATATATAGCGATTCCGGCGTCGTCACGAGCACGTCCGGAGGCTGTCTTACCATCGAGGCGCGCGCGCTCTGGGTCGTGTCCCCCGTACGGACGCCGGACGACAATCCCGGCCATACGGCACCCTCCGCTTCCGCTTTCTCCATCAACTGGCGAATAAATTCGACCGCATGATGATGAATATCATTATTGAGTGCCTTCAGCGGCGTAATATACAAAAGCTTTACCCCGCGAAGCGGCTCCCCTGCCGCAAGCTTCGCCTCCGCGATCGCATTCAGGCAGGGCAGCAGCGCCGCAAGCGTCTTCCCGGAGCCGGTCGGAGCGGCGATAAGGGTATGATCGCCCGCGCCGATCGCCTTCCACGATCGGACCTGAACGTCCGTCGGCCGGCCGAACGCCTCCTCGAACCATGACGCCATCAGCGGGTGAAACGCCGTCAGCGCCTTCTCCGGTTCGGTCATAAGCCATCTCTCCCTTTCCACCAAATGTATGTTCGCTGATTCTATTGCCATCATCATACCATTTTCCTGGAAACGGTTCAAAGCGTCCCTGGCCGTCGCAGCATCGCTTGTTTGCCCTCTCTTCTCAATTGTCATATAATGAAATAATACGAAAAAATGAATGCCGGTGCGCGATTGAGATGCCGCCGCCATGTTTAAAACACCATGAATTCGGCTGCAGTCACTGCAGTCCTGATCGTCTTGACAGAACTCGATAATAAGTTTCGTTTTTTCTTACAGCGTGAACCGGCAGCCTGCGGGCATGGACACAATGTTTGGGGAGAGGGGGGAACGTATGTGAATTTGAATCAACTGGAAACGTTGATCACGATCTCGAAAACGATGAGTTTCCGCAAAGCCGGCGAGCTCCTGAATCTTACGCAACCCGCCGTATCGGCACAAATTAAAAGCCTTGAGGATGAATTCAAAACCGTCCTGATCGACCGCAATCAGCCGGTAACGCTGACGGACAGCGGACGCATATTCCTCGAACATGCGGAGTCCATTTTGCAAACGGTTGAAGATTTGAAGCAGCGGCTCGCGGATTTGAACCAAACCCCGCAAGGGCATATCCATCTGGGAACGACGACTTCCATCGCGATTCAAATCTTGCCGCGTGTGCTATCCTATTTTCAAAATCAGTTCCCTCTAATCAAAACGACGATTCATTCCATGACGACTTCGCAAATTATGCTGAACGTGGAAAACGGATCGATCGATATCGGTATCACTTATTTGTTCGACAAACATCCCGCGCTCGAAAGCTCCGTGCTATATTACGACACATTCGAACTCGTCGTTGCGCCGGAACATCCGCTTTCCAAATACGGGCATATCCCGATTGAGAAACTGCATGATTTGCCGCTTATTATGCTGTCGCCGGAAACCGCCGGGCGCCGGTTTGTGGATCAAATATTACGGCAGCTGTTCATTACGCCTCAGGTCGTTATGGAGCTTTCCAGCAGTGAAGAGGTAAAGCGAATGGTCGAGCTCAATCTCGGCGCCGCTATCATATCCAAGCTGTCGATTCAAAACGAGCTGCGGCTCGGCTCTCTAAAGATGATCAAAGTGAACGAACTGGCCATCAGCCATCCGGTCGGCGTCGTCTACAAGTCCGGGCGCTACTTGAGCTCGGCATTACATCAGTTTTTGCAAGATTTGAAGGGCATGCAGGAAATTCAATTCATAGGTTCGGAGTGAGAAAACAATGAAATTCGATCTACATACCCATCATGAACGATGCGGGCACGCGGTAGGAACCATTCGCGATTATATTGAAGCAGGCATCCGGCATGGGCTGGGCGTCATCGGCATCTCGGACCATTCGCCTTATTTTGCGAGCGATTTGGATCGCGAACAACCAGGAATTGCGATGGCCAAAAGCGAGTTTAACCGTTACATTGAAGAGGTGCTGAAGCTGAAGGAAGAGTACAGCGGCCGCATCGAGGTGCTGCTTGGCGTGGAATCGGATTTTTTTCCCGAGCATGCGGATTTGTACCGTCAAATGTACGAGCAGTACCCTTTCGACTATATCATCGGCTCCGTTCATTTATCGGGCGGCGTCAGTATTTTCAACAAGAAGCGCTGGAACGGATTGACCGATAAGCAAAAGATCGAGCAAAAAGAAATTTATTATGATTTGATCGAACAATCGGCGCGCAGCGGGATGTTCCAAATTCTTGGCCATATCGACGCGATGCGCGGCTTCTACCCCGCCTTCTCGGACATTCAGACGGATGCCGTCGACCGGACGCTCCAGGCGATAGCGGCGCACGGCATTGCCATCGAAATCAACACTTCCGGCAAAACGAAAGATTGCGGCGGCTGGTATCCGATCGACGCCGTTCTCGAGCGCGCGCATCATTACGGCGTGAAAGTGACGTTCGGTTCGGACGCCCACAAGCCGGAACGCGTGGGAGACGATTGGGAAGAAGTCGCGAAGCGGCTTAAAGCGATCGGCTTTACGGAATGGGTGTATTACAAACAAAAAAAACTTTATTCGGTGCCGCTTTAGGAAGCTCGGACTTGCCGGCGAAGGTTAAGGACAAACCAAAAAAATCCGGAAGGGCTTTAGGAGCCTGCACCGGATTTTTTGCTATACATGCGAATTACAGCAGCGGCCGGTACCCGAGCCGGCTCATTTGCTCCGCGATGACGCGGTAACCTTGCTTGTTCGGATGAAGGCCGTCGACGGAAAGAAGCTCTTTTTCCCGTCCGACAAAGGGACTGTAGACCGAAGCGATTTTGAAATTGCCGCATTGCAGGCTGTCGATATGCCGGTTGAAGCGCTTCACCCAAAGCGCCGCCTCCGGCACGGCCGGATACGGATTGTACAAATCGGCTGCGCGAATAATATAGCGGCTCCCACGGCTTGCTTTCAAGGCGCGGATCGTATTGACTAGCTCGGCGTAATGCTCCCGGCATTCGCGAAGCGCCTCCGGGAAGACGAGCGGGTCTTGCTTGCGCGCATATTGCTTGGCCGCGCGGATCAAATCATTCCCTCCGGCCGTTAATGTGATGATGTCGGCGCGGGCGAGTATAAACCGCAGCCTGGGATTGAACTTGACCAGACGGAGTATGTCACCGGTCGTCGCGCCGGACATCCCGAAACTCATGCTCTCCACATATGCATTCGCAGCTCTGGACGCGAGCGCGCGATACTGCGGGACCAAACCGGCCCCCGGCCACGCACCTACGCCTACGGTCAGCGAGTCCCCCACCGCTGCATATACGAGCACTGCCGTCCCCTCCTTTCGCAGGCATGATTGAATTAGCGCTTTGGTTTGCGGCGCATTGACCGGTTCCCGGAACCGGATTTCACGCTTGCCGTTTTCACCTGGGCGCCTCCCAGCAAGCTCCCCATTCCGCCGAAGCCGCCCATCAGTTTAAAGATAGGCCCCATTTGCTGGAAGAGCGTATACATTTTTTGGACTTTGCTCATGGTCGATATAATACCGTCAAGCCCGCCAACCTTTTTGAAGAGGGAAAAGAAATCGCCGCCCGCGGCTGCGCCGCCGGTCGCAGCAGCTCCTCCTCCTCCGCCGCCGCCGAATGCACTGAACAATCCTTGAACCTCCACATTGTTTAAATCGTACCGCGGCTTGGCGATTCTCGGTTTACGCGTCATACCGCCGTTCCGTTTGCCCTTGGTCGAAGCGGCCGCTGCTTCTCGGCCTTTATTTGCCGGCGGGTAATACACTTTGCTCCTCCCCCGGTTCATAGCATCGCTCGGAGTGAACGCTCCCGGTTTCGACTGCTTTATTTTGCTCATCGTTATCCCTGCCTTTTAAATACTTGTCGTTCCGACAACATGTTCCAACTTGTCTATTCCTTTTATCGTATGTTATGCGGCAAAAAAAGGCTTGGGTCGTTGAACCGCACGCGCTAAAATGGGTGAGCGGCTCCGCTCGCCCGGTTTAACGGAATCCAGAGGGTACGGAGGCGCACGACCCTCAGCCGTTGCCGCACTTTATATATTGTGACACGGCAGCGTTTGTCCAGTTCGGGGAAGGACCGGCTGTTGATTATAACGATTCTTTCCGTTGACGCTCATTCACCCCAATGATAAATTTGACGATGTAGTGATTTTCAAGTAGAGGATGGTTACGTTATGCCAAACGCAGCGCATCATATCGTGCTAGATCAACTGCATAGCATAGAAAGCGTAGCCAGCCGTTTCAGGAAACGATCGTGAGATGATTTTACGGAATCATGCGCGCGCCGGTTACGCTATTGTAATCGTGCGCCTTTTATATAGCTTGTGTCCTGTTCGGATGAACGGGTGCAACGGGCGGGCTCTGCTTCAGCGGAGCGGAAGGCATGTCGCTTGCGGGCGGATGCCTTTTTATTTTTTCTAAGGCTTGTTTGACGGTTGTTAAGGAAGGGGATCTCCTATGTTCATTGTGTTAAAAAAGCTGCGCTGGTTTTTTGCCGCGCATTGGAAAAGATACGCCTCGGCGATCGTGCTGCTCGCTATTGCCGGCATCATTGACGTCATTCCGCCGAAGCTGATCGGGTACTCCATCGACGGCATCCATACGGGCACCTTATCCGGCGCAGAACTGTACCGCCTGCTGGCCTGGTGGATCGCACTTACCGTCATCGGCTACTCGATCAACTATGTATGGATGTACCAGTTGTTCGGCGGCGCTTTCGTCCTGGAGCGAACGCTTCGCACCGGCTTCATGAAGCATCTGCTGCGGATGACGCCAACCTTTTACGAGCGGAACCGGACCGGCGATCTGATGGCGCGGGCTACCAACGACTTGCGGGCCGTGTCCGTCACCGCGGGATTCGGCATTCTAACCTTGATCGATTCCAGCTTGTTCATGCTGACGATCCTGGTCACGATGGCCGCGCTCATCTCATGGAAGCTGACGCTCGCTTCGCTGCTGCCGCTGCCGCTGATGGCCTGGCTGATGCAAAAGTTCGGCAGACGCATTCATGAGCGGTATACCCGCGCGCAGGACGCCTTCGGCCGGATGAACGATCAAGTGCTGGAGACGATCGGGGGCGTTCGCGTCATTCGCGCTTTCGTGCAGGAGGCGTCCAGCCAAAATCAATTCAAGCAAATGACCGATGAAGTGTACGAGAAAAACCGGGCCGTCGCCCAAATCGACGCATTGTTCGATCCGGTCGTCAAAGTGCTTGTAGGCGTCAGTTATTTGATCGGACTTTGCTATGGGGCTTACCTCGTATTCCATAACGATATTACGCTCGGCGAGCTCGTTTCGTTCAACGTCTTTCTCGGTATGCTGATTTGGCCGATGCTTGCGATCGGCGAGCTGATCAATATTATGCAGCGGGGCAATGCTTCGCTCGACCGCGTGAACGAGACGCTAGCTTACACGCCTGACGTGGAAAGCGCGGATCATCCGGCCGCCGTCGGCGTGCCGCATGACATCGAGTTTGACAACGTCACGTTTCGCTACCCTGCCTCGCCGACAAATAATTTGAGCGGCATATCCATCCGTCTTGCCCGCGGCCAGACGCTAGGAATCGTCGGCCGCACCGGCAGCGGCAAAACAACGCTGCTGAAGCAGCTGCTTCGCGAATATCCGGCTGGAAGCGGAACGCTCGCCATTGCCGGCGTCGCCGCAGATCGCATCGCTCTCCCGCAGCTGCATGGCTGGATCGGCTACGTCCCGCAGCAGCCTGTGCTGTTCTCCAGGTCGATTCGGGACAATATTTTATTCGGCCGGGAGGGCGCAGGCGAACAAGAGCTGCAGCAGGCGCTGGAGCTTGCTTCCTTCGCCAAAGACGTGCAATTCCTGCCTGACGGTCTGGATACACTGGTCGGCGAAAAAGGCGTGGCGCTCTCCGGCGGGCAGAAACAGCGGGTTTCCATCGCCCGAGCGCTGATCGCCGATCCGGAAATATTGCTGCTTGACGACGCGCTCTCGGCCGTCGATGCGAAGACCGAGACGGAGATTGTGTCCGGCATTCGCCGCGAAAGAGCCGGCAAGACGACGCTCATTACGACCCACCGGCTTTCCGCGGTGCAGCATGCCGACTGGATCGTCGTCCTTGACGAGGGACGCATCGTAGAGGAAGGGAAGCATGAACAGCTGCTTCAGGCGGGCGGCTGGTACAAAGACCAGTACGATCGCCAGCAGCTCGAAGGATCGACCGAAACGGAAACAGGAAAAAGGTGAAACAAGATATGATAAAAACAAAACGCACCGGGGCCAGACTGTTTCAATATGCATGGGGCTTCAAGAGACCGATCCTCATCGCTCTCGCCCTGCTGACGCTGGCCGTCTGTGCCGAGCTGGCCGGTCCGCTAATCGCCAAACGGATGATTGACCGGCACATTCTCGGCATCGAATACGCGTGGTACGAAGCTTCGCCGAGCGATAAGGCCGCGGTCCCATACGACGGCAAACGGTACAAACGAAGCGATCATTGGGCCGAAGGCGAAACGAAGGGACCGGAGGTCCGCGTGCTGCAAGTGGGCCGCAGCTACTACTTTATAGCGGAACCGCTCGCCTTCGACGGCAAACGCAGCGTGGAAGGCGGACGGCTAACCGTCAGCACGGACGGACGGGAAGCGGCGTACGCCGCGAAGCAGCTGACCTCTGCGGAGCTGTTCGGCTTTTACCGCCCGGAATTATCGGTCCTGCTTGTGCTCGCCTTATGCTACTTCGGCCTGCTCGTCCTGAGCGCGCTGTTCACGTACGGGCAGCGGTACTTGCTGCAAACGTCAGCCAATCGGATTATTGCCCGGATGCGTACGGATGTGTTTGCCCATGTGCAGCGGCTGCCCGTGCCGTATTTCGATAACTTGCCTGCCGGCAAGGTCGTTTCGCGCATTACAAACGATACCGAATCCGTGCGCGAGCTGTACGTCAACGTGCTGGCCAATTTTTTCTCGGGCATCATCTATATGGGAGCGATTCTCGGGGCGCTGTTCCTGCTGAACCCGACGCTTGCGCTGATCGCGCTGCCGATGCTGCCGATCACGTACGTCTGGATACTCGTTTACCGCCGGTTCGCCGCAGCATATAACCGCGTCATTCGGTCCCGTCTCAGCGATATTAACGGCATCATCAACGAGTCGATCCAAGGCATGCCGATCATCCGCGTGTTCCGGCGGCAGGATCATACGATGAAGGATTTCGAACGGTTGAACGGGGAATATTTCACATATCAGAACAAGATGCTGAATCTGAATTCCATTACTTCGCATAATCTGGTCAACGTATTTCGGAATATCATTTTCCTTATCGTCATTTGGATGTTCGGCGGAAAATGGCTCGGCCCCTTGGTCACCGTCGGCGTGCTGTATGCTTTCGTAGACTATATGAACCGGATGTTTCAACCGATTGTCGGCATCGTGAATCAGCTCAGCAACCTGGAGACGGCGCTCGTCTCCGCCGAGCGGGTGTTCGAGCTGCTCGACGAGGAAGGGACGGACGTCGCTTCCGGCAAGCTGGAACGATACCGCGGCGACGTTTCGTTCGAAGATGTCCACTTCGCCTACAAGAACGACGAGATGGTACTGCAGAATATTTCGTTCGAAGCGAAGCAGGGGGAAACGGTGGCGCTCATCGGCCATACCGGCTCCGGCAAAAGCTCGATTCTGAACCTGCTGTTCCGTTTCTACGATCCGCAGCGGGGCACGATCCGCATCGACGGCCGCGACATCGGCGGCATTCCGCGTCAATTGCTGCGCCAGCATATGGGCATCGTGCTGCAGGATCCGTTCCTGTTCACCGGCACGATTGCCTCCAACGTCAGCTTGAACGATCCGGCCGTCACGCGGGACCAAGTAGAGCAGGCGCTGCGCGACGTGGGGGCCTACGACATGTTCGCGGCGCTGCCGGGAGGCATCGACGAGCCGGTAATCGAGAAAGGCAGCACACTGTCCGCAGGGCAGCGGCAGTTGATCTCGTTTGCCCGGGCGCTTGCCTTCGATCCGGCAATCCTCATCCTCGATGAGGCCACCGCCAGCATCGATACCGAGACGGAAGCGGTCATTCAGGGAGCGCTGGACGTGCTCAAGAAGGGCCGTACGACGTTCGTCATCGCCCACCGGCTGTCCACGATCCGCAGCGCGGACCGGATTCTGGTCCTTGATCACGGGCGTATCGTGGAACGCGGCAATCATGAGGAGCTGATGCGGCAGCGCGGCAAATATTATCAGATGTACCGGCTTCAGTCCGGCGAAGCGTCCGCCGATTCGGCTGGCGATGCCGGGCTCCGCATTGCTCCGGCACGATAAACGGCGCTTATTGCCCAGGATCGCTCATACGCAGGAGAACCTCCATTCTCCACTTTCAAAGTGGAAATTGGAGGTTCTTTTTACATTAGAACATTCGACCCGTAGCGAAGCGTCCAAAAATCAATAATTCCTTATTTGGGACAGCCGGGTGCAGCTCGCGCACGCACGGCAAACAGTGTTGCCGCATCCGAGGGGACGGCGTGTTAAGATGCGAGTATAAGGCGTTCGGCAGACGGCGGCTTCTCGAATTACTTATATGTCCAGGTCCGTGACGGCTCCTTTGGACGCCGGCGATACAAGCCGGGCGTATTTATGCAGCACGCCGGACGAAAACTTCAGCGGCGGTTTTATCCATCGCCCAGCCCGGGCTTCCAGCTCCGCCGCAGATACTTCAACATGAATTTCCTGCGTCTCGCTGTCAATTGTGATCGAGTCGCCATCCTGTAGCAAAGCGATCGGGCCGCCGACCTGCGCTTCCGGCGCCACGTGACCGACTACGAAACCGTGCGAGCCGCCGGAAAACCGGCCGTCGGTCAGCAGCGCAACCTCCCCGCCTAGCCCTTTGCCCACGAGCATCGCCGTGACGGACAGCATTTCCGGCATGCCCGGCCCGCCTTGCGGTCCTGCATAGCGGATGACCACGACATCGCCCTTGCGGATGTTATCGTTCATGATCGCTTGCGTCGCTTCATCTTCGCTGTCGAATACGCGAGCGGGGCCGGTAAAGCGCGACTTTTTCAGCCCTGACATTTTGGCCACTGCGCCTTCCGGAGCCAGATTCCCTTTCAGCACAACCAGGGGTCCGCTTGGTTTTAACGGATTGTCAATCGGTCGAATGATCCTTTGACCTTCCTTCAACGGCTGTGCCGAAGCAAGGTTTTCAGCCAATGTTTTTCCGGTTACCGTCAAACAATCGCCGTGCAAAAGTCCATGTTCTAGCAACAGCTTCATGACCCCTGGTACGCCGCCGACCTCATTGAGGTCCTGCATCGCGTATTGTCCGCTAGGCTTCAGGTCAGCAAGATGCGGCACTCTGCAACGGATGCGTTCGAAGTCGTCCAATGTCAGGTCAACTTGTACCGAATGGGCGATCGCCAGCAAGTGAAGAAAAGCATTCGTTGAGCCGCCAAGCGCCATTACGACCGCAATCGCGTTTTCGAACGCCCGCTTGGTCATAATGTCGCGGGGAACGATATTTTTACGCAGAAGCTCCAGTACCGCCTTCCCGGCCTCCTCGCATTCGTCGGACTTGCCTCTTGCAATGGCAGGCGTGGATGACGATCCGGGCAAGCTCATTCCGAGCGCCTCCGCTGCCGATGCCATCGTATTGGCTGTGTACATCCCCCCGCAAGCGCCGGCTCCGGGACATACCGTACATTCGATCCGGTGCAGCTGCGTCGCGTCCATGATGCCTTCATGGTATTGGCCGACCGCCTCGAAAGCCGTTACGATATCGACGCTCCGGCCGTCGAGTTGTCCCGGTTGAATCGTGCCGCCATAAACGTATACGGCAGGAATATTCATTCGGCCGATCGCCATCAAACAGGCAGGCGTATTTTTATCGCAGCCGCCGATCGCGACCAACCCGTCGAACCGTTCCGCATTCGTGACGATTTCAATCGAATCGGCGATGATTTCGCGACTGGGCAAAGAAAACAGCATGCCCTCGTGCCCCATCGAAATGCCGTCGGACACGGTGATCGTATTGAAAATCAGCGGAGCGCCGCCGTTTTCCTGCAGCCCTTTTTTCGCGTGCCGGGCCAATTGATCGATATGAATATTGCAAGGCGTCACTTCACTCCACGTACTGGCAACGCCGATCATCGGCTTTTGAAAATCTTCATCCTGAAAGCCAACGGCTCGAAGCATAGCCCGATTCGGCGTGCGGTTGACGCCTTCGCTGATGACTTTGCTGCGAATGCGCAAATCTTCGTTGTCCGGCATACGAATCAATCCTTTCGATATAAAAATTAGATCAAAGCATACAACTCGTTCATCGGCCTTAGCAGGTTTTGTTTCATAACGGCCGCTGCAGCAGCGCGATCCCCTTGTTCCAAAGCTTGGATAATGTCGGCATGCTCTTGAACCGAAGCGTAGGTTGCGGCAACCGGCTGCTTTAGAAAAACGTACTTGAACCGGCGAATATGAATTTGCAGCGATGCGCTGAAGGACGATACATACGGGTTGTCCGCGATGTCGATGATGAGATTATGGAACTGTTCGTCGATCTCCATCGCCTGGAAAGGCTGCCCGAGTTCAATGGCCTGGGAGAACCTTGCGTTAAGCTCCTTAAGCTGCTCGATTTGTCCGGGTATGATGAGCGGTGCCGCCAGTTCGGCGGCTAAGCTGTGCAGTGCGGCAAGCGTAGGGTACATTTTCAAAACGTCGTCTTTTTCGATCGTCTTGACTCGCGTATCTTTCCCCGGGTGCATCTCGACCAGACTTTGCATTTCCAGCAGCTGCAAAGCTTCCCGGATCGGCGTTCTGCTGACCCCGAGCGCATCCGCCAGATCCGCGTCGATCAATTTTTCGCCGGGTTGAAGCGTTCCGTCTATAATCCAGCGCTGGATTTGCGATAAAGCCCGCTCTTTGGCCGACATACGGGCCGGCGTTGAGAAATTGCTAGGAATAGGCATCATCAATTCCCCCTCTTCTATATGCAATATATCGCATATAGATACAATATTCAATAACATTTAGTAAAAAACTTTGTATGGCTCCCCGTTCCGCCTTTCCATGAGTTAGCTAATCAAACGAAAAAAGACGCAATTGCTTGCGTCTTCCGTTCATAGGCGAGCCCGTGGTCATCCTCAAAGTTCATTTGTAATCCTACTTGCTTCTAATACCCTGTGCTGCGCAATCCGTCTTCGCCGAGGCGGTCTTTAAGCTGCTGCACATACAGACTGCGCGGCTCCACATGCTGTCCGTGCGAATCCCAAAAGCCGTCCGGTCCCCGGTTGCCGCCCGCATCCTTCTCCCCGATATGGCCGATCGCCCAGTTTTGGGCTGTCGGCGGCTGTTGGACGACGAGTGTCCCTTCCGTATTCCATGCGACGTAATTCGCGCCGGCCCAGCCGTGACCGGAGCCCATGTTCAGCCGGTTCATCAACGAAATCATATCATGTACGTTATCGTACAATCCCCCTACCGACCAGCGATGATGCGGTTCGCTCCATGTAAGCGGCTGTTCGCCGATACAGTCCAGAAATACGTTGGGTCCCGTCACCCGGGAACCGAGCGTAAAGCCATGACGGTTGTTCAAGGCAAAGCACCGCTGCACCAGCCCCGATTGGCCGATCAGATAAAAGCCGTAACGGCCAACATAAATGTTCGTCTCATAAAACGTGCGTCCGGTGGGGTCGTAGCCTTTGCCGTTATAATACTTTTTGTCAGCAATCAGATTCGAGGAATCCTGAATCGTAATCCACTTCGAGCCTCTTCCGGTCCGGAACGCGCCGTTCGTGCTGTTAAAGTGCTCTAGGGTCACATTTCGTACCCACCCGTTCTTGCAATAGTCCAGGTCGACGAATTCGTCGGCATGCCGCGTATCGTCTACACCGTCCTCGTTCGGCTGCCAAAACGCGATGGCCCTTACATTTTCGACGCCGACCTGACTTATACGGCCCGGGTCTTCGAATTTATATATTCGCCCGCCGCCCCACCGCTTTTCTACGGCATTCATCAGGGAAGAATCGACGGTGATCCGGTCCTGTTCGATGGCCGTGATGACATGCTCGAACTCCAGGTCGAACGGCGACCACTGCGTAATTTTACCGCCGTCGCCCCGCGGAGGAATACGGTCCATCCCGATCTCGCCGATCCAATCGGCATTCCCGCTCCGCTGCACGACAATCGTATCGCCGACCCGGAACCGCTCCGGGTGCTCTACGCGAAACGAATTAGCTCCGACCGGAACATAAGTGTCCAATATTTCACTGCTGTCCGATGTTCGTACGCGAACGGATTGCTCCGAGCCGTGAATCTTCAGCACCCGGCGCCGGTTATGGCCGGTCGCGATCAGGACGGTGGCTTCTGCTCCAACAAGCGCTTTCTGTAGCTGCTCCAGATCAAAGCGCCGGTCCGGATCGTACCACAGCTTACTGACATCGCCCTGTCCTTCGCCGCGCAGCACGACACCGCTCGCCTTTATTTCAATCGAACCGGTGATCTCATAGATCCCTTTCCGCAGCAGCACAGCCCCGCGAATCCCGTTGTCATCCAGCGGCAGCTCGGATACTTGATCGATCGCCTCTTGAATCCGGCTCGTATTGTCTCCCGGCGCAGGCTCCACCGTTACTTTGACCGGAACATCCGGAATCGCCACGCCGCCACCGCCATACCCGACTCCCGAAAAATCCGGTAGGCGATTTCCCCGGTAGTCCGGCAAGTATACCATTCGTCCCTGCCCGTTCGTATAAGCGGCTTTGCTGCAGTTCGGCGGAAGCTGCCGCTCATCGATAGAGGTGAAATAATAACTGTCCGTTTCCGGCGCGAGCCCGTCGAGCCGAAACTCCGCTTCGATGCGGCAGCCTCCCTTCTTACGAACGGTACCCGGAAAACGAATAACGGCTTCCTCTCCGGCTTGCAGCTGTTGCTCAGCAGCGGATGCGACGATCTCGCCGCTCTGCTCATGAATCACTTTCACTTCGACCGCCCCTGCCCGCCCACTCGTCACCGCCAGGCGCGGGTATGCGTCGCCCGGCACAAGAACGGCCGGATATCCGATCCGCACTTCCATCGTCTCATGCTGCAGTTCTACTGCGATCCATTCATGCACTGTAGGTTGTTTCGTTTGCATTGTCGATCCCTCCGATTCAAACTCGATCATAGCTGTCCATAAAATAAATCTTCCATCGATCATAACTCGACCACGCTCTTGGTATAAATAGCCAAAATTCAGCTTTTTTTGTACAATGCTAACGAATCACTTCGAACGGGAGGAACCGACTTGAGCAATCAGCACCGCATTTTATGGTTCGACCGGCAGGTACGTCTGCGCAAATATCCGAACAGCGTGCTCCTTGCCCGGCAATTCGAAATCTCGGCCAGACAGGCGCAAAGGGATATCGAATACATGACCGAATCGATGGGAGCCCCGCTGCAATATGTTGCCAAGCAACGGGGTTATGCTTATACGGACGAAGCGTATGTGCTGCCGAATATGTACATGACCGAGCAGGAACGGCAAATATTGCTGTTTTTATCGTATCGTTTCGAGCAAGCGAACAAAGTGACCGGGGGAACGTTCCACAACGCCAACCGGCTGTCTCATTTATTCAAGCAAATGAGCGGCGCGCGGGACGATGACAGCGAGTTCCAGCTTCCCGCCTTCGAATACGACGCGCAGCTGCTGCACAAAATCAGCACGTTGAACGCTGCCGTAAAAGAAAAGCGTCCGGTGCAGCTTTGGCTTCCGTCTGACAACGGTGAACGGATCGTCGGCGGTATCCCGCAGCAGCTTCTGTACCGGTACGGGGAAGATTACGTTATCGTCCGCACCGCAGGTGCAGATGCGCCGAAGGAGGAATATGTCGCGTTGCAGCGGATCCGGAAGATCGTCGTCGAGAAAGAATCTTCCATAAAGCAAGAGCCGGGGGCGACTATCAACGACGGGTTGAGTATTCCGCCTTTATCCGGCTCCTCGCCCCAAACGGCTAATCCCGGTCTTACGGGAGGTATCCCCAAAAATCCGAAACCGTTCTGCGCCCGAATTCGCCTGCGCGAACCATTGAACGGCTCCCGTTGGAGAGGTTATCCTGCCGCTGCGACCGATGCGGAGCAGGTGTATGCAATTGAGTTTTTTGATCCCGATATGTTTGTGGCAATGCTCATGGAAGAGGAATGGGAAACCGTGGAGTCGCCGGGATGGCTGAAGGACAAGCTCTATCGCCGTTGTCAACAAATTATGGAAAAAACCAAGCCGCCGTCTAACTGACACGACATTTTATGTCGTATCATCTATATTATGATAACACTACGCAGCGAAGGAAAGGAGGAACCGCATGAAAAGGACCGTTACCGGCTTGACATGGACAAGAGAATCCAAAACATTCGTCGACTGCCTTCATGCCGTCCTTGTCGCCGCAGGTCTCTCGAATGAGCCTAAATATATGCTTTCCGGCAAAACGGGAATGGCGTTCAAGTTTTGCGTCCATAAGGAGCTGCTTCCTTTGTCGGTTACCGCATACGGCGAATGGATAGAGGAGCATCAGCCCGCTGCTGAAAATATCGGAATTGCATCGGCGATATATTGTGGACATACGCGCCATCACACGTTTCCATTGTACCGCGAGGCCTTCATCCGGGAGATGAAAGCTTCGATCGAACGGGGCGTCGGGGTCATTTTCTGGGAGCCGGAGTTTTGCGTCATACATGGGTATGACGACGATGATGAGGTGTTCTTTTATTCCGACGGACGCTCCCATGAAGAAAAGATCAAGCTGTACGACAATTTCGGATTGAATTTTACGCCGTATTGGTATGCGCACCTCATCCTCGGCCAAGTGGAGCGTGATCCGCTAGATGTCGTGCTGCAATCGCTGCGCACCGCGGTCCGGGAATGGGAGACGCCCTACAAGACGCCGCCCAATATCGATATCGGTTCGGGCCAGCTCGCTTACCGCTATTGGATCGCAGCACTTGAGAAAGGCGGTTTCCATCCGTTTGGTGCATCGTACATCCTTTCCTCTGCTGCGTATTCGAGACGGGAACTCCATGCCTATTTCCGAGAAATCGCTCCGCTCATCCCGGGGCTAACCGATGTTATCCCGTTGTACAACGAATTGGATGCCCTTTACCAAGACGGGCTTACGCGCCATTCCAACAATGCTTTTAAACTGGCGGCAATGTTGAAGGAAGCGGCGGCCATGGAGGAACGAACGGTTCAATGCATTCGAGCGATCATAGACGGATACCCGGCCGCCGACCGGCCAATGCCGAGGTGGGGATCCGCTCCCCCCAGATGAAAGGATTGTCGTGATGAAACGTTGTTTACACTATACGGATGCCCTGCACGCTGCTTTGACCGCGTCCGGTTACTTTCACGGGTCCAAAGCGCTGCTGAGCGGAATAACGGCGAATGCATTCCGTTTCCAGACGCATTGCAGACTGACGGCGGACGCTATCCACGCTTACAACTGGAAAGCCGAGCACTGGCTGTCGGCCGATTTTCTCGGGATTCACAACACGGTTTGGTGCGGATTCACTGATAGTCCGACATTTCCGTTGTACCAGAAAGCCGCCTGGGACGCTGTCGCGAATGCGCACCGGCATGGCCGTCCGTCCATCCTATGGACGGGGAAGTTTACCGTGACCGATCCCCGCCACGACGCGCCGGGCGGAGCCGATTTGCTGTACGGTTGTCCTCCATTCTGGTTTTGCCAAACGTTCGGAGACAAGCTGGAAGTTCGCATGGAAGAGCTGTACCGCGAATCTCTCGTGCAGGCCGTCTATTTGTGGGAAAGGCACGACAGCGTGCTCCCACCGGAACAATACGGCTGCGGGGAACGCGCCTACGGCTTTATGCTCCAAGCTTTCCGGACCGGTGACTTTGACCGGACGGGCGCTGCGGCGGTCATACGATGGCTGCTGGAGCTGAAGCAAAACGTCCTTGCTTATCTGCAAGAAATCGAATCCCATTTGCCGGGATTGGGGCCGGTGATCGAACGATACGATCAGCTGACGGCGCTTTTTCGGCAAATGGAGGAACTGTTGCGCACGGCAATCGCCGAAGAAAAACCGAATCATCGGAAGGCCTTTCAAATGCTGGCTGACGCCACTTCCGAAGCGAGGCGGATCGAGTCGGATGCCATCATCCGCTTGAAAGAAATGTTTCGCGAAGTCATCGGCAGCCGGTATCGGAATATCGGTCTTCGATAAAAGGAGCGTGCATATGGATGAATTATACGGTTCGGCCATTTCGTGAGGAACATTTGGAACAGCTTCAAGCAATAGACGCAGGCACGTGGGGTCACTTCAAGTGGGACCGAACGATCGATCCGCTCAGTATGTTCGGCGCAACGGACGAGCGGGATCGGCTAGTCGGCGCAGGGGCGTTAATGAACAAGGATGCGAATTTATTAATGCGGACCGTACATTCTCCCTCGCTGCCTCAAGCCGAAGTGCAGCGCTTGAAAGCGCAGCTAGCCGATGCGTTGGTGAACCGGTTCCTTGAACGGCACTGCGAAAAAGCCGGCGTCATCCCCCGCTTGCTTGCCAGAATCCGAAATGAGGAGGATCGCAATTTGTATGAAGGGAGAGGGTTTCTTCCCACCGGGGACATCATTCAGCTGTATTTGAGAGATATTTCAGCGTCTTTCCCGGCCGTGCCGCAGCTTCCTACCGGAATCGAGATCAGGCCGTGGCCGATGCGTTCGTCCGCGGAAAAGGAAGTTTACCTTCGAGCGGATCAGTCCATCTTCCCGAACGATTACTCGATGGAAATGCTGAACTATATGCAGGGCGGTCCGGTCTGGTTCGTGATGGCTGCATTCCACGGAGACAAATTGATCGGAAGCTCCATGAGCTGGGGAACGGAGGTCGGGATCACGGAACGTCTATTCACCCTCCCCGGCTGGCGGAGAAAAGGCATCGCCAAAGGGCTGCTTGCCGCAAGCTTGCAGCAGCATCGCGAACTCGGCAGAACGCATGTATCGGCAGCGGTGTCCGGCTCAAATGTTGCCGGGGAAGCACTGCTTCGGTCGGCCGGTTTCGAACGGGAAGCGAAACAGATTCGAATTTATGAATATCGCTTGTACCAAGCATGAAAGTCGAGCGAAAAGGAGAATGTACCCATGTCCAAAACCAATCGAGGAAAAGCGCTGTGGAAAATGCCTTCGCACGGAAGAGGCACTTGCCCCGTATGCAAAACGATTCGTATCAAATTGTTGTATACCCGCAATAAATCGGACGGCAAGCAGCTCAAGGTGTGCAAGCGATGCATCAACGCCTCGCAAGCCCGCGTCGACGACGCGCAGAAGGTAGTGTAAAAACAATACGACCGCGCCCTATCGGTCCTGTGGGACCATTTGGGGAAGCGGTCTTTTGCTTCATGATCGCTTTGCGCGCAATCATACACAGAGAACGTAACGGAATCGTAGGAGTGCAACGAAGGAGATCAATCACCGAACATCCGAAAACGTCGGTGCTCGAAGCTGCTGGACTGGAGCACAAGCGCTTCGACAAACTAAGGTGACATCGCGTTCGCGGTCACCTTAACGGTCACTTGCGCCGAATCGACCGCAATGCCCAATCCTTTCAACTCGATCCGTGCCCCACCGCGTTGGCGCTCGTGCGATATCTTTTATCGCATGAATCGCAGCTTTTCATCCGCCAAAACACGCTCAGCATTCCGGCGCTGAAAAGAGCGGCCGAATGGCAGGGGGAGGAGGCCGTCGCTCACCCTTCGCGCTTTCACATGTACCGGGAAACGATCCCTACGTTCATGTTGTACACGGAACTGAACGTATCGGCCGAGGAGCTGCTGCGCATTCGGCAGGAGCTGAAGCTGTACTGGTCGCAAATCGATGATCTGGAAACGGTGTGCCGCAGGCTGGAGGAAACTGTCCCTCCGCCGTCGAATACAGTATGATTAATAAAGGGAGGGAATGCAGCGTTGACGACCGTATACGCATTTTTCAGCAAAGCCGCAAGTGATCCGTTATTGGCGAACCGCCTGAAAGCTTTGGATACCGTAGAAGCCGTCGTTCAGCTCGGAAGCCGGGTTCGCTTTTACCGCGGAACAGTTCGTGCATGCGCTTCGTCAAGCTTCCCGCGAAGCAGCGACGGAACTTGACGATGACGCATTGGCATCGGTTACCGGCGGGCGTGTTTCCTTAAGCGATCAATTCGGCGGCATACCTTTCGGCAGCCTTATCGGCAAACCATTACAGTAAACGGCTGCTGCGAATAACGATGCCATCGCGGCAATGAACGTAAATAAGCATGATGCATAGCACTGTCGTTCTACTGGTCGCTTGCTATGCTTGACTTGATTCCGGGCCGCTGCCAGCGGCTCTCTTGCGTTTACCTCTTCTTGCACTTTTTCGCACAGGCAGGTGTAGATGAAATGAAACGCGGACGTTTCGCACCGACCCCGTCCGGACCGATGCATCTGGGCAACGCCCTGTCAGCCTTGATTGCATGGCTGCACATCCGGAAGGACCACGGACAGTTCATTCTTCGAATCGAAGATATCGACACGCAGCGCTCCAAGCCGGAATATGCGCGGCAGCTGCTGGAAGATTTGCGCTGGCTCGGGATCGATTGGGATGAAGGCCCCGACGTCGGAGGGCCGTATGCTCCTTACGTGCAGAACAAACGCCTCGACCGCTACGAGTCGGCGCTGCATGCTTTGGAAGCTGCGGGGCGGCTATACCCGTGCTACTGCAGCCGTGCCGATCTCGCCGCCATCGCCCGCGCGCCGCATGGACTGGCCTCCGAGGGGCCGGCCTATGCCGGAACGTGCCGGAGGCTGACTGCGGCCGAACGCAGCACGAAGTCCGCGGCGAAAACGCCTTCGCTGCGGTTTGCCTTGCCGGATGCCCCGCTCCGATTCGTCGACGAAATCCAAGGGCCGCAGCAAGTGCCGGCCGGGAGCGGCGGCGATTTTGTCGTGAAGCGCGCCGACGGCATGTTCGGCTACCAGCTCGCCGTCGTCGTCGACGATGCGGCCATGGGCGTGACGCATGTCGTCCGCGGCGGCGACCTGCTCGACTCGACGCCCCGTCAGCTGTGGCTCTACGAAGCGCTAGGCTTGCCCGCTCCCGCGTTTGCGCATGTCCCGCTGCTGCTCGGCGAGGACGGCCGCAAGCTGTCGAAGCGCCACGGCGCCGTCGCGCTGCGCGAGCTTCAGGCTGCGGGTGCCGCTCCCGAGCAGGTCGTCGGCTGGCTCGCCCATGTATGCGGCCTGCGCGATCGGCTCGAGCCTGTGAAGGCGTCCGAGCTTTTAGGGGACTTCCGCCTTGAGAACGTCGGAAAGCAGCCGATCGTCGTAAACGGGCAAATGCTTAGGCAGATTGGTGAAGTGAGCATTAAAAATAGTGCAACGTGAATAAAGGAGCGCTCTACACACCCGAATCCCGGTGTGAAGCGCTCCTGTTCTTTTCCCGAATAGGGTTGTTGCTTGATCGAACTCCTTCGCGATTCCCTTTTGCGATCTGAACGATTCCCCTGTGAACGCGTAGGCAGCCGTTCGCCGCCTTTCCAGGTTTTTAAGACTTGACGGCTTCCGCCGAACGCAGCCCCGCAAGCCGCTCGGCTCGCTGCTTCTCCGTCAGCCGCGGGCACGTATAACAGTAAACGCCGCTGCCGGTACGGTAATGCATGCAGCAGGAGGACTTGAGCGCAATGTTCTGCGCCTTGTCTTTGATGCTTTCTACATACCTGAGTTTGACGTCGAAGGGGCTTTTCACTCTGTTCAGCAAAACAGGATCGAGCCCATCCTTGAGAAACAGGACATCCGCCGCAATTCTTGAGCGGACGTCTTCCCCTGCTATGGATGTACGCCACTGCTCCGTCTGGTTCGCCATCCGGCTCGGGAGCTGGCCCCACAGCTGGCCGACATCACAACCCGCCGCAGCGGCGACCGCCTCAAAGAGCGGCCGCACCGTATCTCTGTAGAAAGCGGTCAAGATCGTGCTGCGCCACTCGGAACGTGCGTGATCCCCCTCGGGCGCCTCGAGCACCGTTCCGTCCTGCAGCCGGAAGCACAGAGCGCACCTGTTTTCCTTATGTATCATTTGAATCGTCAAAGCGGCGAGCGAGGCATGAAGCGATACGTTGCATACGGATACCGCATATTGCATCGCGTGGGCGACGCCGCTGAACCATCCGCCAAAATATGCCGCAGCAGCAGCCGGTTCAAGCGCTCCAATCGCTTCGCCGTACCTATCAACAAACGACTTTGCCCGTTCAGGCTGCAGCAGCTCCGCCGCAGGAATGGAGCAAATGGCGTCCGTTTGGCCGGATAAGCTGACGTAAAACCGCTCCTCCACAAGCTTCCAATCCAATTTGATCACGCTGTATACTCCCCCGTATTTTCACAATCAACATTCGGTTCATTAGCGACTTTCCATACCGCTCCTAGAAAGCAACTGTCGTTTTCTTTTCACAAAATGAAATCGATTCTCAGGATCACCTATTCATCTCAAATGATAATGGTTATCATTATCATTTGTCAATGGCAACAATCATTATTTATGAAACAAAAAAACTGCCTCCGGTTATCATGAGCGGAGGCAGCGGGTCATTATCTTTTTCTTCTGGAGCGTTTTTTTGACGATATCGTGCACATGACATCTTTTTCCGAATAAGCCACTGTGTGATGATACACCGGCACGCAATGATGCTGTTTTATGACTTCAATCGGATGAATCACTTGAACGATTTGCGGATGATAATAGTTTTGGTACTGCTGTACAGGCGGATCGAACACTGTTTTTGTCGGGCATGTCGGACAAAAAGCCATTAAGCTCACTCCCTTGTGGTTTATAAAATAATATACACATATCATGACCCGATGGACTGTGTCCTTGCCCTACAGCATACAAGCGGAGCTAACTTTTTTGTCCGGACGCTCGTCTACCGCGTTAAAAGAAGCCAAGAACCATAAGGTTACTTGACTTCTCTGCATGTACGCCTTTATCTCGGTTTCAACCGCAACCTTATGTAGGTCCGATCGTCGAAAGAAGCGTTTCCTTTCACCAGCCCTTTGGCCAGCTTGTATTCCCGGAAACAAAGCGGATCGCACTCCTGTATATCCCGAAGGGCGTCTTCCGACTGCTGCAGCGTCGGCCGGATGGTTGGGTAGCCGTCCGATGCGAGCGCAAGCGATGTTGCATCCGGTTTGACGCACACCGTCTTGATTTGACCCAGGTCGAATGGAAAGCCGGTGACGGCAATATAGCCGTACTGGTTGGGTTCCTGCAAATTTTGCATATAATATTGCATTTGGATGAACGGACGCACCGCTTCGAAGCCGGTATCCTTCTCCAGAAGCTCCTCGACCGTCTTTCCTTTCCGAATTTCCGCTTCGAGGAATAGCGATCTCGTATTCGCGATGATGTCATCGACGATTTTCGGATTCGTATGCGCTTCTTCGTCGATCATGCACTGGCAATCGCCCACCATCCATACGGTATGCCGGCTTCGGCTGTATAGGATCATCGCTGCGGTAGGACGGGTGTACGGCGACTCCGTGACCGAATCGTACATCTCTTGCGCCTTATAATAACGGATCAACGTTTCATTGATGATATCGATGATTTCTCTGATGTCCGCATCTGCCGGCAGCATAGGGATCGTCTCGGCAATGACCCCTGAGATCACTTGCCCGGATGTACGCCCGTTGTACCGTTTGCCCGACACGTCGGTCGCCCCGTCGATCACACAAGCATAATCCTCCGTTACGCAGTATCGGTCCTCACACGTTTGCGGATCGCCGGTCTTCGAAAGAACACTCGCTTCGATGACTTCCATAGAATCTCCCTACTTTACTATACTATTTGATCATTTCGTCTATTTTTTTGTTCACCGCTTCTTCGTTTTCCCTGAGTGCGGTATTCACGTCTTTCCCTTGCGTTACAATGCTTTTCAAGGCCGCGGCGAGCCCGTTAATGGACGCCGTATCGTAGAGGGTCGCTTCATAATTAGCCATCTGCGTCTTGAATATAGCCTGAATGTTTTTCCCTTTCATGAAGGCCAAATCCTGCGCGAACGCCCCCTGAATTTTCGGGTCCTTCATGATGCTCGTTCGCCCGTTTTTGGACATATCCATCTGCACCTCGTCGGAGAGCACGACGGACAGCAGGCGTACGGCATCGTCTTTGTGCTTGCTTACTTTGGACAATACCATTATTTGTTCGTCGGGACTCATCCCGATTTTCGGAGCTTCCGGCCATACCGGAATCGTGACCATATCCCAAAACTCGGGGGACGTCTCCAGCCCGTATCCGAACAAGATGTTGCCTTCGGGAAGCATCGCCAGCAGCCTTTTCTTGCTGAGCAGCTCGGCGCCCGCGCTTTTGACCGTGATGCTGCCGTTGCCCGGAATTTGATAAATGCTCGCCATTTGACCGACGACTTTCCTCCATGGGTCCGTATTGATCAGCGTGCGGTTCGTTTTAGAGTCGACTAACGGCATTGACAGCTGGGCTCCGAGCCGCTCCGCCACATTCGGATCGAGCCCGCGATACTGAACCCCGTTATCGAGCCGGGTTACTTTTTTGGCAAGCTCCGTCGCTTGTTCCCACGTCATGCCGTCCTTCGGATAAGGCACGCCGAACTTGTCGAATATTTCTTTGTTGTAATACAAAACAGCAAAGCTTCGCGAGTAAGGCAGCGCCACAATATCCTGCCGTTTGGCACCCATCTTGATCGCGTCGATCGTCCCTCCCTCAAAGCGGTTCAGGTCGATTCCGTGCTTTTGGATGAGCGAATCCATCGAATCGAGCAAATCGAGCTGGGCGAGCTGCGGGAATCCGTTAATATTGTTTGAGACGATCAAATCCGGCGTTTCGCCCGACGCCACGATTTTTTCAAGATTGCCCGTCGTGTAGATCACGCGCTCCGCCGTAATCCACGGAAACTTTTTCTTGACGGGTTCGGTAATATACCGGTTGAACTCCTCTTCGGTTAAGTAACCCGTAGCTTTGATCCCCACCTTGATCGTCACGGGGTCGTGCTTCTCCTCTACCTTCGCGTTCGATTCGGGCCCCGGAGATTTGCTGCATCCGGCGAACAACAGCGCACTCGCGGTGAAAAGACATAACCCGGCAACCCATCGGCCTTGCAAAAAAGAAACAGGGCTCTTACCATTCGATGGAATCATTTGTATTCTCCTTCTATATGGGATTATTCATGATTTGCGTTCAAACAAACGATTTCTCCATAAAGTTCGTCTTAGGAGTCGATACATTACCGATTTAACGGCCCCATGCCGACAAGAGCGCGGCTCCCGCTTCGTTGAGGACGTCTCTCGCCCCGGCTGTAATGTGCTGCTGCATGGAAGCTTGATTCAAATGCTGAATGTAATCTTGTACAAATTTGGCTGCCTGATCTTGCGAGCCTTTGCCGAACTGGTGTTCCGCCTGTTTGATTTTAGCGGACAACTGAGTTGCCAGCGGACCGGTCAATTGTCCCGAAGCGATGTAATCCTCCGTAAGCCGTCTCACGACAGACGCGTTAATCAGCGTTTTCACCATTATGCTGCCGCTCGGCTGAGACGTACGGCCCTGTGCATCTACGGCTTTTACGTAAAACTCGTACTCCGCTCTCGGCATTAGTCCCGATGCGGTATAGACACTGCCGGTCACGGTTTGGTACAAGCTGCCGTTCCGATAAATATCGTAACGAATCGGATTTCCGCCGGGATCGCTGACCGGGTCCCATTGCAGCGTCACGCTCGTATCCGTCACACTTGCCGCCTTCAGATTCGCAGGAGCGGCGATCGCTTGCCCGGTAGAGAAACTCCACAGCTCGGATTTCAACTGGCGGCCGTGACGGTCTTCGGCACGAACATACCAATGCGCCGTCTGATTGGTGTTCAAGCCGTTCCACTTCATCTCCGCATTTTGCCCGTTCGGTACGTTCGTGACGGAACCGATCGCTTCGCCGGTGTATACTTTCGCTTCGAAGTAATCCGTCGCCACCCGTTTCACCTGCGGCTCCAGGTTGAGCGACATCGTCAGCTCCTCCTGCCATCCGGCTTGCGGCGGATCGTAAAAGTTGTAATCGTTCTTGTACGGTGAATACGAATTGACGATGACTTGACCGTTGTCCGCATCGAAGTGAAGCAACTTCAAATAGCCGGATCCGCCTTCGCGCAGCCCCTGGTAGTCGTTGAGCAGCTGATACACCGTGCGGTCGGCCACGCCGTCCGCGTTATCGTCCAGCGTGTCGATTTTCACCGAGCTGCCGGTGTAGTGCCCGCTCAGTACGCCGACGACATTCGCATTCGGAACGACGACGTTTCGGTAGATGGCGTTGCCGGTTTCCGAGCGGACGCCGTCAGGGTTGAGATAATCATGCACGGCGATGAATGCAGTTCGTTCCGGGTGTGACGCCAAAGCGTCGTTCATCCAGGCCATCTCCTCATCTCCGATGTCCCAGCCCATATAAAGGAACATATAATCTTTGCCGCCGGCGGAGACGAGATCGTAATGGCCCCGGTTGTCTTGGTAAGACTTCCCGTAGTGAGGCTGGTTACTGAATCGGTTTTCCCCGAAATAACGGGCGTAGTTCGTATAATTCACCGTGCCGTTGTCATCGACGTCATGGTTGCCGGCCAGCACGCCGTACGGGATGCCGGCTTGCTCCAGAACGCGCATCGAACGATCCGCTGTCTGCCATTCGAAATCCTGGTTGACCTCGTTGACTATATCGCCCGTATGAATGACGTATCGAATATTCATTTCGTCCTTGCGATCCCGAATCCAGTTCACCTGGGAGCTATAGATGTCGGGATACATCTCGGTATAAAACTGCGTATCCGAAAGCCAGACCATCGTATAATCGTACTGCTCTCTCGTTGGAATTTGGTCCTGAACCAAAACGTTCACCGTATGATTACGGACATATTGCGGTACGTCGACCGTTCCCCGCAACGTGAAATCCGCCTCCGTCTCCGGAATGGACGAATCGACTGCATCCCAGCGGCTTAGCCCGTAATCCCAAGCGTACATCGTCACTTTTCGTCCGGGAAGCGATTTGCCTCCCCACACAAGTTCTACCGTATCCCGAGTATCGACGGTTTCGTCCAGCTTCACTTCAAAGCGCACATATGGAAAATGCTCCGTCGAGTCCTGAATCAAGTAACGCCCGTCTTGGGCTGAGACGTCATCCGCCTCATCTTTGCTCAGCGCGTGCTCGCCGTCCGGCACGTTTGTTTGCGGAGGCTCAACGGGATAGTGATTCGTATACGCTTTAACATTCGCTGAACTCGCAGTGGTGTACTTGTTTCCTTTAAAGAATGTGATATCCATGTTCTCATAGACCGACGAAGTTACGTTAACCTTTAACAAAGGCTGCGTGCCGGCATCGGACTCGCCGTCGACCGGCGAAATAAGCCGGATCGCTGCGCTCAAAGGTTCCGCCGTTGAAAAACGGACCGTTTTCTCGGCCGCATTGCCCGCTTGATCCGTGGCCGTGACGTGGAAGGTGTGACTTCCGGGCGTCAGCAGATCCGATGACGTACGGTAGGGCAACTCAATCGGTTTAAGATCCAGCGTGGCTTTGACGGACGGAAGTCCCGATCCTTGATCGGAAACGGCCGCATCGACAACAAAGGCGCCTACGTACTGTCTTCCTTCGGATAATGTCGATTCGATGACCGGCTTGGTATTATCAACCACCACCCGAACGACTGCCTCCTTGTTATTAGGGGCTGCCACCTTAAGCCAATGCTCGCCGTCGCGTATGCCGGTTGTATCCCAGTTGAGCGCGAGCGAAGTCATGCGATCCGCCGAAAGTTGGAATGTAAAGTCTACCGCAGGCAAATACCGTCCTCCGTCGCCCATGTCAAAAACGAGCTTCGGATCGCTGTACTTGGGGTCTCGCAAGACGGTTCCGTCCGCCATGATCAGCCTGACGTTGCGAACGTTGAAATCGTCCAGATTGACGCCGGGCGTCGTCTCGAACGGAGTCTTCTTGGACCCGGCGCGAAGCGTAATCGTGTTGCTGCCCTCGGCCAATCGTTCCGGTCCGATCGGCACGGCGACCGTCGTATACCCGGCGATGGCATAATCGAGCAGGTGGACAACGTCGTTACCCATCGTCACTGCATTTTGAAACGTCGCATCGATACCTTCCGCTTCGAATACGAAGAAGCTTGGCTGCTCCAGCTTGCGGTACGTATGACCGACGACCGTGCCGTCGAGATATAGAGCTAAGTTACTCGGAGCGGTGCCGTTCATCGTCGCCTGGACGAGGCGCGTGCCGGATACGGCTTCTCCGTCTTTTAAATTCAGCCTGGGATTGTTGTCGGTTCTGATGATGGGGATGGTGTAAGTCTCGCTGGTTGTCTGATGCGTTCCATCGGAGGCTGTAAAATAATAGTGCAGTGCTTCGCTGTCGATCGTGTTCATGAAATCGACGGCATGTTTGAAAAACCCGTCGCTGCGGTCCCTTCCCAGACTTACCTGTGTGAATTCGGATTGCTCGGCATTTTTGTAATACAGCGTCATCGTGACGACCCGTACGTCATCCCGGGCGTCGGCTACGATCTCGATACTTTCAAGCGGCCGTGCCGAGGTTGTGCGGGTAACATTCGTAATCGCAGGCGCCGATGCATCGCCCAAGTGAAGCAGCCGTTCCGGAACTTGACCGGGCTCGACGGTACCGGGCGAAGCCGGTTTGGTCCGTGCGCTCGTTTTCACCATACGATTCGAACCGTCCTCAGGGTATTTGAACAAAACTCCTTTATTGGACGCCACGTCAAAGGAACCGTCATTGTATGCGGCAACGGCGATTTCTTCCCCGGCGTTCGTCACGACGAGAAGTTCCCGCATTCTTTCGTTGACGAGCCCATTGGTCATTACTTTCACCAAGCTGACGTTGTCCGTCAGACTGCTACCGAAATTCGCATTAAAATCGGCCGCCGTTTTGCTCTGGTTGGCCTCGTTGCCAAGCCACACGACGAGCGTCCCGCCCGGTGCGATCGGCAAATGCCGCTGCGCCGGCTTCCATACCACGTCTCTTTGCGGGCCGCTCGGGTACCGGTACACAAGCGCATAATCCGCAAAATCAATTGCTTGGTCCGTCGCATTGTATACTTCGACAAATTCGTATCCGTCCGAGCTGCCGACGTTGGTCGTGTCGGGGACGACCTCCGTAATGAGCAGCGGGGGTACGGTTACGGCGGCGGCCGAAGGGGCTCTATTGTCCTCCGCAGCCAAGGCAGGAGCTTGCATTTGCATTACGGTGGTCGTCCATACGCAAAGCAGGGTTAACCAACATATGACTTTCTTCATAACATCCCTATCTTTCTTCTTGGATTCGATTGGGTGGATATCATGTCCGCTGAAAGTTTTGTTGTTCTCGCCTAAGCTTGGTAGTTAGCGGGACGGCTTACCATTGCTTTACGTTGCGCAATTCCGCGATGCGTACTTAATTCGTGCTTATAAATGATGCACCATGCCGTCATAGGCCACAAGCACCCCATGGGGCGAAAACTCTTTCTCCAAGTCCTCATGGAGCAGCCCGCAGTTGTGGGAAAAATGAGTAGCGATGATCCGGCCGTTTTCCCGCAGCATCCGCTTTTGCCGGAACAGCTCGTTTATCTCGAGCACCGCTTCGATATTCATATGATTGCGCCGGCCCGGCAGCGGACCTTTCGTACAATCGAGGATCGCCGCATCGAACGATTTTTGCTCCAGCCAAGTCCACGTTTCGTCGGGAAACCATCCCGAGTCGTTGCCGTACAGCAGTGCCTTCCCTTTGCGTTCAATGAAATACAGCAGGCAAGTTTGTTTGCGGTCATGGTCTGCGAGCAGCGGCGTCACCTGCGTTTCATCATCGAGCTGCACGGTACGGAACGGCTGCACGAGATGAAGCTCGTACAGCTTGCTTTTCAAATCGAGCTCCCGGGCGCAGTGGTGAAGCGCAAGATCGTGCCCGTAAATATGTAACGGGTGCTCAACCCCTTTGGCGCATACCGGCATCCGCTTTTCCAAATCGGCGGCAAACAAATGATCCGTGTGCGTATGCGTAATGAACAAATGCTCGACGGCCGCCATGTCGATTTGATCCCGCAGCATGTGGTAATACGTGTCCGGAGGGAAATCGACCTTGATCGTTTCGTCGATTAGTACCGACGAGCGGGTTCGAATGTTTTTCCCGCCCAATTGCTTCGCTTTCTGACAAAATTCGCACCGGCAAAATAGCCCCGGCCATCCTTCCGCTGCGGCCGTGCCTAGAAAATGTAGTTTCATTGCATAACCCCCCACGGTTAATATAATTTTTCGGAAACGGCCTTCGCCGTCCGTTCGCGGAACTTGTGCGCCGCCTCCTGCAGACGCAGCGACACGCCGGCAAGCAATATATCAATGACCGTCAGCTGTGAAATTTTGGCCGACAGCGAGCTCCCTTGAAACGGATTCTCTTTAGCCGCCATCAACAGATCGACATCGGACAACTTGGTGATCGGCGAGCGGGCATTGTGCGTAATGCATATAACGCGGGCCCCGCCTTCCTTCGCAAGACGCAAGTTCTCTATCGTATCCTTCGTGCTTCCGGAAATGGAAATTCCGACAGCGACGTCGTTCCCCGTAAGCAGCGACGCAGACATCGCTTGAAAGTGCGTATCCTGCTTCGCATCGCTCTTCTTCCCGATCCTGGAAAACGAATGAGCCGCCTGCAGCGCCGTCAAGCCGGAAGAACCTACCCCGTAAAAATGGATCGTATCCGCCTGTGCAAGCAGTTCGATCGCCTCACCGAGCTTCCCTGCGTCGAGCAGCTTCCCGGTGTCTTCCAGAATGCGGCTGTGGGAATTGACGATCTTCTGCCGCAGCGTCCCCGGGTCGTCGCCTGCTTTCACTTCTTCGGGCGTATGCCCTGCGGGCTGGACGAGGTCCTGGGCGAGAAGCAGTTTAAAATCTTGAAATCCCCGGTAACCCAGCTTGCGGCAAAACCGCAGCACCGTCGTTTCGCCGACGCCGGCTTTCTCCGCCACATCCGTCACGGACAAGTAAATAACATCCTCCGGGTGCTCCAATACGTACTGTGCGACGACCGCCTCCGTTTTGGTCAAAGCGTTGAGCTGGCTCCGAATCGCAAGCAGCGTATTTCCCGCTTCATGTACCGTTTTCAATCGGTAACCCCCTATTCGTGTCGTATTTAGAGGTGATATTCTCCTTTTATAATATCTTTGGTGGAGTTTTTTTTCAATTACTATTTTTATATTTGTTTTGTAAACGACAAAAAACCCTTTCGGTCCAGAAAGGATTGCTCCAAACTGTTACACGAAAGGGACGCTGCTGGGGCCATATCATGAAAGCTATAGCTTTTTTACATGGTAGATCGTTTTCGTCGGTCGTTTCGTAAAGTAGCTGTTCGTTTCGACGTAATGCGCAAAGCATTCTTCCTTCGTCACGACGAGGACCTTCTCATCGCGAATATTCGCGAAGTATTCGATCGAATCGCTAAGCACAATTACGTTTTTGTTCATTTTGATAAATAGGCCGACTTGCCGAAGCGTGTACTCTTTCCCAACAACAAGTTCCGTTGGGACTTCTTCCTTATACAGCATGATTCATTGGCCCCCCCTTGCTGATCTTCTATCCATAGATACATTTTGTATCAAGTAACAAGGATTGTCAATGTACAATAAAAAAATCACCGTCGTCATTCCTATGACTCGCAACAATAAAAAAAACGGAGACCCATGTAATTAGGTCTCCTTTAGTGCTTAAGGGGTGCTTTCTTTCCCAATTCTTCGCGAAGAAAATGAATAAACCGCGTCGCCTCTACTTTTGTCAACCGTTTCCCCTCCAGGGTGAAGCGAAACCTTTCTAAAATCTCCTTCTCCTCCAGATGCAGCATATCGATCAACTTCGTTATTTCTTTATCCATCATAGGTTCCCTCCGCGCTCGCACCCGTTTTATTGAAGCTTCTCCATCTCATTATATCGCCGCTCCCGCAAACGGAAAGTGAATTGCGTCACAAAAAAAGAAAGGAATTGCTCTAAGACAACCTCATAGAGAGCATTTCCTTTCTTTGCGAAATCGGTGATGAACCGATTCCGATCGTTTGCCGCGTACGGCGTTTCCCGGATCGATGATTATATTTCAATATCGAGCACGATGCTGTCGACTCTTCCCGAATCGCGGATGAAGGCTGCGACCGCCTGATGATCCGGATTCGGTCCGTACGCCTCAAGCGCCGAGCGGTTTTCAAAACGGACCGACAGCAGCACCTGGTAGCCCTGGCTTTTCTCCGAAAAGTTAATACCCGCCTGGATGTCGACAATGCCCGCAATGCGATCTTTTAGCGCTTTATAACGAGCGCATACCTCCGCTAACTGTTCATTGGTCGTCGTTTCGCTAAATTTGATGATGACGATATGATCGATCATGACTTGTCCTCTTTTCTGTTAGTATAACGATACGATATCATTATACCAGCCGATGCGAATCCGACAACGGCCAACTTTCATTTTCACTTCGGCTACCTGGGTCGAGTATCTGAGTCATGGACATCGCATCGCTTGTGAAAATAAGGTTATATAACGGCTCGATTAACCGCCTCGATGACGCGCTCCGGTTGAAACGGCTTCACGATAAAATCGCGCGCGCCGCACTGGATGGCCTCCAATACTTTGTGCTGCTGCCCCATGGCCGAACACATAATGACGTTCGCGAGCGGAAACTGGCCGCGAATGATCTTCAAAGCTTCAATGCCCTCCATCTCCGGCATCGTGATGTCCATCGTGACCAAGTCCGGCTTGAGCTGTTTGTACTTATCCACGGCTTGCATCCCGTTTCCTGCTTCGCCTACGATCTCGTGACCTTCTTTGGACAAAATTTCCTTCAGCATCATTCTCATAAAAATCGTATCGTCCACAACAAGTATTTTTGCCATATCGAGCGCCACCTCACCAAAACGTGATTGCATTCCTTCGTCTTGTCCATTGTAACCGGCGGCATCTAAACATTTTCTAAACAACGATCCTCGCAAAGACCCGGTTATATCACTCTATGGCCATATCGATTCCGAGTTCGCTCTGAAACCTCTGCTTCATCAGTTCCATCAAAGATTGCAAAGCAACGCTGTCCCCGGCTTCTTTCAAATCGCGAATCAGCAGGCGGTAGTACGCTTCCGCATAGGGTTCTACCTGGATCATTTTTCGCAGTACCGCTTCCCGCTCCACGCGTCCGATCCGCAGCTGCCGCTGCTCCAACGCCCGCAAATAGGCGGTCCGCAGTTCGGAACGCCGCGATTCCGCCCAAGCATAATCATCGGACTCCAAATAATCTCCGCGGTAAATCGCCGTCAGCTCAGCCACATCGGCCTGAGCCTCGTTCGGCCGGCCCATGAGCAGGATCAGGCGTTCCACATCGCTGACGGTTTGGTCCGTGCGCATCCAGTACCGTTCATCCCCGTACATGACCATATTCGGGAAGCCGACCTGTTTGAGCGTATTGCGCAAATGGTACAGCGTCGTATGAAACAGCGCTTGCGATCGGTCGAACGTCACTTCCGGCCACAAATCGTCTAATATCCGGTGCCGCTGCACCGGCGTTCCGTTATGGTGCCATAAATAAGCAAACATTTCCTTGGCCTTCTTCGTCCGCCAAGTCACCAGATTGTTATTGCTATCGTACAGCTCCATACTGCCGAGCATATTCAACCGGAAGCGAGGCTCAGCCGGAGACGGCCCTGGACCCGCGATGTCACTGGGCGAAGCCGAAGGCGCCTCCCCTTGCTCGGACTTCCCCTCCATGCGGCGCCGGAACCGGTCCAACGTCTTGGCCAGCCGCTCCTTGGAAACGGGCTTCAGCAAATAGCCGAATGCGTTCACCTCGAACGCCTCCAAAGCATATTCCTGGTAAGCCGTGACGAAAATAATTTGTATATCCGGCCACCGGAGCGACAGCCGCTCCGCCACAGTGAGCCCGTTCATGCCCGGCATTTCAATATCGAGAAAAATTAAATCGACCTTCGTCTCGGACATATACGCGATCGCATCGTCCACATGAAGAAACTTGCGTTCGACGGAGACGCCGCCTACTTCCTGGAGCACGATTTCCAGCACATCCAGCGCAATTTCTTCGTCATCGATTAACACGGCTTTGAGCATCGGGTTCCTCCGCTATAAAAAATTTAATTGTCGTTCCTCGGCCTGGCTCGCTGTCAATTTCGAGCTTTTGGGCGTACAGCATCTTCAATCGGCGGTTCACGTTCAAAGTGCCGACGCCGCTGCCCTGATCCGAATTTAGCTTGGCCAACACTTCTTCTCCCATCCCGATCCCGTCATCCTCCACCGTAAATTCCCCTCCGCCGGCCACACGGCGGGCGCGAATGAGCACCGTGCCTCCGGAAGGTTTCGGCCCGATCCCGTGACGCACCGCATTCTCGACCAGCGGCTGCAAAGTCAGCGGCGGCATCATGCAGTGAAAATCAGGTTCGATTTCGTACCGAACCTGCAATCGGCTGCCGAAGCGAAGCTGCTCGATCGCAAGATAAGCTTCCACAAGCTCCATCTCCCGGTCAAACGACACAAGCTGGCTTTGGAACGTAAACGTAAATTTCCCTCTTAAATAAGTCGTCAGGTGATGGATCGTTTCTCTCAGCTTATCCGTATTCTTATAGCTCAGTCCGACAAGAGCGTTCAAACTGTTATACAAGAAATGCGGCGTAATTTGCGCCTGCAAAAAGTCCATTTCCCTGCGTACGGCGTGCTCCGAGGACCGCTTCATGGACAGCAGCGACTGCACTCTGGCCTTGAGTTCCGCCAGCTCGAACGGCTTCTGCAATATGTCGTTCGCTCCGGCCGCGAATGCGGCGATCGTATCGCCGGTTTGCCCCGAAGCCGTAAGCATCAATACGGGAAGCTCAGCCAGTCCATGCGTTTTGCGGATTTCCCTGCACACATCGAGTCCCGAGACGCCCGGCATCATCAAATCGAGCAGCACCAAGTCCGGTTTCGGAAAATCTCGCATCGCCTCGATCGCTTCTTTCCCGCCATGAACCGCGGTATAACCGTAATGGAGCGAGGAAATGACATCGATCAATATTTTCACGTTGAAAGGCTCATCATCGACAATGAGAATTTTCATTTCATCCTGTCCACCAAGCGACGAAAGACCGGTCATTGCCGTAGGCTCGGCGGTGGGCGGCACGTAATTTTTTTTGCCCACGAACGCTTTCCTTTCCGCCACAGGCAAATTGAAGGTGAAGCAAGTGCCTTGTCCGACCTCCGACGTCACTTCCAGCGTGCCGTCCTGGAGCTCTACCAGCTGCTTCGTAATGCTGAGCCCGAGACCGATGCCGCTCGGCGAATGGGCCCCCGTCTCCACATATTGCTCGAACGGCCGAAAAATGCGGCCCATCTGCTCTTCTGGGATGCCCCGGCCGGTATCGATTACGGATACGACGACGTCGGTTCCCTTGTGTTCCGCCGTAATCCGTACCGTGCCACTTTCCGTAAACTTGAGCCCGTTCTCGAGCAAATTGTATAAAATTTGCTTCAGCCGGTTTTCGTCGGCATAAACGAGCGGCAAATCGCCGGGCACATCGTTGACGATCATCACCAGCTTGTTCGTCGGCGTGATTGAAAGCATCTCAAGCACAAAGCCTACGGTCATCCGCAGATCCACCGCGGTTTTATGAATGCGCAGCTGCCCATGCTTCATCAGCGACATGTCCAATATATCGTGGACGAGTCCGGCCAGACGCCGGCCGACCAAATTCATGAGCCGCACGTTTTCCTTATGCCGCTGCGGAAGCTCAGTGTTTCGGTCTTCCAGCATCGACTGGGACAAATTAATAAGACCATGAAGAGGCGTTCGCAGCTCATGCGAAGTTTTGGCCAGAAATTCGTCCTTTTGCCGGTCGTATGCAAGCAATTGCTCGGATAATTTCTCGTTCTTATGAAACTCCTGCTGGATCCGGTTTGACATCAGAAACGCTTGGGAAAATACAAGCAGCAGCGGCGAGATGATCATATAGTACGGATTGTCCAGCGCAAGCTCGTAACGAAATTGAGCAAATCCCCAGCTGGTGATCAGGAAAAATACCCCCAGCGACAAATACCCTGTCCCCGGTACGCCCTTCATGCGGCCGCGAATCAGCACATAAAAAATGTTCGCGAACGTTGCCGCTTGTAAAGAGAGATTGAGCACCAGGGTATTGGCCAAATTGTCGTTAGGGAGAATAATAAATATGAAATACACATACATGACCCTGCGGGTCCATGTAAATACGAAATTATCCGGCTGTCCCAAATACCGGAATATGTAGGAGGCAAACCATAAAAAAGATAAATACACGGAGACGAATACCGTTTTTTGCAGCAATACAAATGAAATATTCGGGAATACGTTCGTCATTAATATTTCGTTGTCCAAACTGAAAAAAACGCCTGTAGCGAGACAAAACAGACTGAAATACATCAAATGGCGTTCCTTGCGCCACTGTCTGAACATGCCGCCATAATAAAGCGCGAACAGCAGCATCGTCGAAATTTGCACCATATCCGCAAGCCGGGAATTATCCACCCGCTCCAGCACCTCGGAATACATCCCGAATTCCGGCGCTTGTACCAGACCGCCGGCCAAAAAATTGAGGCTTGCCACCTGAATAACGATTTCCACCGTACCGGCATCCGCTTTCTCGACCCCGAGAAACGGCAAATTGCTCGCGACAAATTCACGCTTGTCCAGCGCCGTCGTTCCGTTTCCTCCCAGGTCGGTGCCGTTCATATAAACATGACTGGACATCCGTATTTTTTTCGCTCGAAGGGCATACATATCCGTCTTATCGACTTGAACGAGCAGACGATACGTGCCTGCCCCGTAGCCGTCTTTTCCGTCCGTCGCAAGCACGCCCTTCCAACTGCCAGGCACTTTCAGCATTCGCCGTTCCGATGCAAGCTCGGGATGGTTTTCGAAATCTTCCGGTTTTAGCAGCTTGCCTTCATAAAACTCCCATTCCCCCTGAAGCGGAATAATCCCTTGCTTGGCAAAATTCCAGCCCCGGGCATCCAGCATTCCATTATGAGCCGCAGGGTAACTGACGGTAGGGTGAAGCCACTGATACATAAAGAACAGCAGTATGACAAAAAAAGCGCCAATCATGCACAGCATCGTTACAACCGGTTTGCTCATTCGGTTTGCCTTTAAGCGGAACAATGGACCGAATCTTGCACTAACGTCATCGTTCGTTTTCCAGATCATAGCAGATCATTGCCAACCTCTCGTTTTGCTATTCTTGATCGCACAATAATCCTGCTCCTTCATCTTAATCGGTATGCTCTAAACAATTTCTGAAACCAGCCCTCTGTTGAAAAACAAGGAAGCGAAAGATTATAATGGCAGTGGTTCATATTCGTTCGTAAAGGAGAACACGTATCGTGTTAGTCGCCACCCATATGCTGGCCGCCTCGGCTATCTACAAATTATGTTCCGTCGATCATCTGCCTGCAAGCAAAAAAGCGATCGCGCTGCCGATCGTCCTCGCGCTATCCTTTGGTTCGCATTTCGCCTTGGATGCGATCCCGCACGATGAGCTGCAGATGGGCGGCAACGTCGCTATCGGCATGGCGGTGATCCTGTATCTGCTCTACATTGCTTGGCGGGATAAACAACTTTTCATCCTTGCAGCCGGGTTTTTGGGCGCCCTCCCGGATATTATGTGGGTGCTTAAAATCAGCCCCAAGTACGACGCCCTGCATTCATCGTTGCATTTTTCCGGCGCTCACGTATCGCCCGTCTTGATGCTGTTTGAAATCATCGGCATGCTGCTGCTGACTTTCCTCATTTATACAAAAAAAGCGTAGCCGGTTCTTGCTTTGGCAACGGGCTGCGCTTTTTTATTCGTTGAATGCTTGGAACGGCGGATAACCGCTATGTATTCGTGTTCGAAAGCTTGAAAGGGACCGGAAAATCAAGTCAAAACTGGTCGTTTTCGCGGGTTGAGGCCGGACAGCCGAGAAGGCTGCGATAGTCGGCTGTACGAAAATTTGTTAGTCATTTCCATGACTTATAAAGCCGTTTAGCGCTAACCGCACCTTATGCTGCCGTGCAGCCGTTATTCGACACGTTGCACCGACGCCTGCTGACGAACCGCCTCGCCACCCGTCCTATGCAACTGATTGAGAAATTCGATTTGAAAACTGCCGGGGTTATCATTTCCTGTCACTTCCACAGCCTTCTCTGCGGCGACCCCGTAATAAGCAAGCGCGGAGACGGCGGCCGAGATGGCATCTTTCTCAACAGCCAAGAACGCCCCAATCACTGCGCTCAGCAAGCACCCCGTACCGGTCACTTTCGTAAGCAAAGGCGTGCCGTTGCTTACTTTGTACGTGACCTTACCGTCGCTGACATAGTCGTCCTTGCCGGTGATCGCCGTCACGGACCCAAGCGATTGCGCTGCTTTCCGGGCGAGCGCCGCAACGTCGCTTTCCGAACCGACAGCCGCATCGACCCCTTTAATGCTCCAGTCTTCCCCTATGACATTGGCAATTTCGGCGGCATTTCCGCGAATCACTGTAATCGGCAGCTCTTTCATGAGGGAACGGGCCGTTTCCGTCCGATAAGGCGTTGCCCCGGCACCAACCGGATCGAACACCATCGGCACCTGATGCGCTGCCGCGGATTTTCCCGCAATGAGCATCGACTGCACGACCTGCTCATCCAGCGTCCCCATATTCAAGACCAGCGATCCCGCAATCCGCGCCATATCCGCGACTTCTTCTTTGGCGTAGGCCATTACAGGGGAAGCGCCTAGCGCAAGCAGGCCGTTGGCCGTAAAGTTCGTCACCACGAGGTTCGTAATATTATGAATTAAAGGATTGCTGCTGCGTACATTTGCCAATACTTCCGCCGCTCGTTGATTATCCAATTTTTGCGCCTTCTCTCCTGAAAAATTCGCAACACATCTATTTTCAATACTACTATAGCATGATGCGTCATTCTCTCCAAGGTGCTGAATCTTTGGCATATTCAGGAATGGCGGGGAATTATGAATCGGTATTCGCGGGGAGCGAATTTTCATATGATCCGTGCTCGGGATGTATTCTTTGGGAGGAAGAATGGAAAAGTAATACAGGTTTGTAGATAAGCACTGCCAGTATGGCATGCAAAGAAAGGAAGGTGACTAATCCAGTGGATGAAATTCAAAAATATGCAGCGGAACAGCAGACAAAGCCGGAGCAAATGACCGGTGGCGAGCCTAAACCAAAAGCCAACAACAGCGTTCAGGCGTCCGGAGGCACCAGGTCCAGCATTTCTAATGGCAGCGGCGAGAGGAAGTAATGCAAATAACGCACTGTACAGGGCGACTTCGCACTGTCGGTGCGTTTTTAATATGCGCGGTGATGCCGGTTATCGTGTGCGACACTTTCGATCACGACGAAACGCGGACCGAGATCTTGTCTCTAGTACATCGGCTCCACGCGAAACAGCCCCTCTTCCGCCCGGACGCGATACAATACGTCAAAGCCTTCGCTGAATTCTGGTGGCTGAAGTTTGTTCAGCGTACTCCGGATGCCGATTCCCGGCACCTTACTTTTCCCCGTGCGCCGGTCATTTCGGATAACCGACTGTTCGTAATGCGGCTCAAAGTAATACCCAATCACGCGGAATCGATGTTCCTTGGCAAGCTCAATATATTTTTTTCTTTCCTGGGCGGTAGGATTGGTGTTGTCGATGACAAAAGGCTGCTTTGCTTGTAATGAGGCGGTTAAAAAGATGTGTTCCCTTTGCCTCGTTTTCAGCATATCCAAATTGATTCTTACGTGCGTATTAAAAAAAGCTTCTTTATAGAACGTGGACTTACCGGATGCCTGAATGCCGATAAAAAGAATACATTCCATCGCTATTCATCCTTATGGGATTTATGGTTGTCTGCTTCTGCTTCCAAATTATACGCCGTTGTGGATATATTTGCGAGTTATATAGAAATGACTAAGCGGCTGAGTTCATTCCGTTGCTGCTCAACCGCATGTTAGTCGAAAAATGTTAATAACAACGCGCTTCCCATCACCGAAAAGGGCATCTCACGTGAAAAGCGGACCATCTTTCATTCGATCACATCCCTTTGATTTTAAATAGCAAATTGATTAATCCGACGATCAATGCGCTTGCGACCGTCCGCCACAGCCATTTCTGATTATCTTCCAGACTGTCCAGCCGTTTATGCGCCGACTTGCCCAACTGCTGAGCCTCATTTGCAATATCCCTGGCACTGACCATCATATCCATTCTCGTTTCAACCCGGGTAAGCCGCTGTAATATTTCCTGCTGCGTTTTACTCGTTTCCGACATAAAAATCTCTCCTCTCTTTTTGTAATTCTTAAGCAGATAATGACTTGTATTTCCGACGTCTATGATACACTTCACTCTTTTTCTTCCAAAAATATGGCCAGCTTATATGTGCTTTTTTATAACCGTTTGACTGCTTGTCTGCTGTACCCAAAATGTATAGTATTCACGACAATTTGTAAAAGATAAAATTGGGCCGTTTTCGCTCGAATTTATATTTAAACACATTATTTCCTAATTATTACTTATTACAATCTAATTTTACTTGTATTTCCGTCACATACCACACTTGTATACCCGACATCTCCCGTGTATAATGGAACCAACCGTCGGATATACCGACATTCGAAGGGTTGGCGTTAACATGTCGATAGGTGAACGAATCAAATTTTTTCGCAAGCAACAAACGATGACGCAAGTACAGCTCGCCGAACGGGCGAGTCTCTCCAGATCGTATCTCGCCGATGTAGAAGGAAATCGCTATAACCCCAGTGTCGATACGTTAAAATCGATAGCAAAAGCACTTCACATAGAAGTCCATCAGCTGCTCGATGAGCAATGGAATCAAGGTAACGCGGAGCCCCGGCCCATTACTTCCAAAGAAGAACGGGATATCGCCAAAGACCTTGAACGCATTATGTCCGATCTTGAGAGCGGCGAAGCCCTCGCATTCCACGGAGAACCTATCGATGAAGAGAGCAAAGAACTTCTGAGAATATCCCTCGAAAATTCGATGCGTCTGGCCAAGCAGATGGCCAAACAGAAGTTCACCCCGAAGAAGTACCGTAAAGAATAAAACAATTAGGGGGCTGACGGATGCGGTTACCTAAGCAATCTGTCTTGAAATTGCTCAAAATATATAAAACCAACAACCCTTTCACTATCGCATCCAGAAAAGGCATCACGGTATTGTACGAACAGCTTGGCGATATTTTGGGCTACTATAGCACATACAAACGAATGAAATTCATTCACCTTAACCGAGACAACGGCGAATCCGAGCAGCGCTTCGTCATTGCACATGAACTCGGCCATGTCGTTTTGCATCCGAACCTTAACACGCCATTTTTGCGTAAAAATACGCTGTTATCCGTCGACCGGATCGAACGGGAAGCCAACGAGTTTGCGGTGGAGCTGCTGATCTCGGACAAGCTGCTGCTGGAGGGCGTATCCATTTATGACGCGGCGGCAGCCTGCGGGGTTCCGGAAGAAGTGGCTCATTTGAAAAGCAAGCCCGACGGAATGAAAAAGTCCGTTCAGCGGTTTTTGACGAAGGAAGATTCGTATTTTTCGCTATGAACGTAAAATCGCCCACACCTTGCCACCAAGATGTGGGCTTTCCTATGCTTTCTTCCGCCGTAGATCATGTGGCTAACGATTTGTTGGCTATGGATTTTTTGATTCGCGCACGGTGTTTGATTACGCATTAGGACTTGGCTTTATCATAGATCCGGTATTTGTTGAAATTCAATTTTTTTATAATAATGAAGTGGCTTCTCGGGCCGTCTTTGTTATTTTTCATTGCCATGACGACCTTCGTTAACCAATAAGAACAGTATGCAACGGCCAAATCAATCAGAAACAAATGAAAATAGTTCATCCCTTTGCGAACCTGCAAGATACCAACGGAACTCGATACTACGGCAAATCCGTATGCAAACAGACCACTTAGCAGCACAGAATAAAGGTAGAAGTTTTTATTATGATTTAAGCAATACTGGTACAAAAGAAGGAAGGAGACGGGCAAGAGCGAAGCGGTTACGCTCAATCCGAACGGTAAAAACGGAGCAAGCATATACGTGTGCACAAAATAATTGTTGAGCTCCAATGTCATGTCTACATAAGTCCAAAGCAAATGGACGGTATACCCGTAAAACAAAACCTCAAGTATTCTTTTGCGGTCGAGTGTAAAATAAAGCACTACCAGCGGGAGCACTAACATAGCCGCTACGATCCAAAATTGCCATGTTCCCATGTGGGAATAATGGTGCCAATACGAACGCAGTAATGCGCTGACTTCTTCCTTTCTTTCGTAAACCCGGTTCCAATACTCCTGCTTATTCATAAAAATCCTCCAAGAAAGAAACTTTTTCCGTATTATTCCTTCAGGCGGATGGATTTATTCCTCGACGCTCTGAACATAGAGGCCTTCGTATTTCAATATTTCATAAATAAAAAAAGAGACTCGCCAACGGGGCGAGCCTAAAGGTGTATATATTAAAAAGGGGGTCTTGGCTATTATTTTACACCCCTAATATGTTAAAACGGTAACAGAAATATTTCATTTGTGTAACAAATGTGAAGGCGCTGCCATACAGTTACAATGCAATTTGTCCCATCCGATCTATTCGTCCGAATTAATTGATAAAGCTTCTCAAATCAGTGATAATCCCTCTCAAATGCCTGAAAATCGCTCTCAATTAAACTATTTGCCAAAATTCCGGCCTTGACGTATAATCCGTTAAAGAGAGAAACATCCATAAGGTCAGGTGAGAACCATGTACGATTACCACCATTTACATCACGTCAAAGAACAGACCAAATCCAAAAAGGCATTGTGGGTTACGCTGATTCTGACTGCTTTTTTTACCGTTGTTGAAATCATCGGCGGCATCCTCTCCAATTCGCTTGCGCTGCTGTCCGATTCGGCGCATATGATATCCGACGTGATCGCGCTCGGTTTGAGCATGATCGCCATCTATTTGGCGACGCACCCGCCGAACGCCAAATTTACGTTCGGATACTTGCGGTTTGAAATTATCGCTTCGTTCTTAAACGGCCTTGCCCTCGCGATCATTGCCGTCGGCATATTCATTGAAGGTGTTCGCCGCTTTATTCATCCGGAGCCAATCGATTTCAAGCTGATGCTCATCATTGCTTCGATCGGCTTCATAGTGAATCTGGTGCTCACGCTCGTGCTCAGCCGCAGCATCAAGGAAGAAGAAAACTTGAACGTCCAAAGCGCCTTATGGCATTTCATCGGGGACTTGCTGAGCTCGGCCGGCGTCATTGTTTCGGCGATCATCATTTACTACACCGCCTATCAATGGGTCGATCCGCTGATCAGTATGGTGATCGGCGGCATCATCTTTGTCGGCGGCTCCAAAATCATTAAAGAATCGTATTTGATCTTGATGGAATCCGTGCCGGAGCGGTTCAATCTCGATGAAATCCGCGCAGACATCGGAAAAGTGGAAGGCGTCGAAGACGTCCACGAAATGCACCTTTGGGCCATCTCAAGCGACCATTATTCGCTAACGGCGCACGTATTCATCGACGATAAAATTCAGCCGTTCTGCATTATATTGGCGATTAACGAAACGCTGAAAGAAAAATACGGCATCGAGCATAGCACGATCCAGATGGAACACGCAGGCATTCATCCGCACGGCGAGTACGGTAAAGAGTTCTTGCGCCATCGCGAAGAAGACAAAGCGCACTAAGCGATTTCGCCACCCACCGGCAATAGCATACGCAATAAAACAAACCTCCTGTCTCCGAACGCATGATGCGTCGAGTCCAGGAGGTTTATGTTTTTACTTGCGCTCGTACCAGTAGCCCGGGATGCCCCGTTCCAGGCGAAGCAGCGCTTCAAGGTAATAATAATCGCCCCAGATCATGTAATCATCCGGCGCATTGTTGCCTCTGACGCTATAGGAACCGTGTTCCAGCAGCCCTTCCGCGTCCGACTGTCCGATCGTGGAGTAGTTCTCAACGAGCGATGTCATCGTGCGATGCAGGCCGTCTTCCAGGAATGCACGATCCGCATCATCCGGCTCAAGATGTGACAGCAGTTCAAGCACGCCGGCCGCCGTAATCGCGGATGCGGAGCTGTCCCGCTTCGTCTCGGCTTTCACCGGCGCATTGAAATCCCAGTACACAACGTCGTCTTCCGGCAGACGCTCCAGGAAATAGCGCGCCATCCGCCGGGATGTTTCCAGGTAAAGCGGATTGCGCGTATAGCGGTACGACAATGCAAATCCGTAGATCCCCCACGCTTGGCCGCGTGTCCAAGTGGACCCGTCCATGTAGCCTTGATGCGTACCGCCACGCAGCGCTTCACCGTTCTCCTGGTTGAAATAGAACGTGTGGTAGGAAGAATCGTCGCCGCGCACCAGGAAACGGCGGGACAAGTCGGCATGAATGACGGCTGCGTCGCGGTAAGATTCATTCCCGGTATGCTCGTACGCCCAGTACAGGAGCGGCAAGTTCATCATGCAGTCGATAATGATCCGTCCGCCGTTGTGCTCGTCCCCTTCTTTGCCCCAAGCCTGAATATACTGCCCTTTCGGTCTCCAGCGCTTCATCAGGACGTCAGCCGCTTGCAGCGTAAGCTGTTTGGCCGCTTCATCCTTCTCGATAATCCATTGCGCTTTCGAGGAAAGCGAATACAAGAAACCGATATCGTGATGATCCAAATGCCGGTGTTGATTCAGACGATGGCGGAAACTCTCGACCGTGCGGACAGCCGCCTTTTTAAACGTTTCATCCTGCGTGTACTCGTAGCACAGCCACAAGATGCCGGACCAGAACCCGTCCGTCCAATCGGTATTGTCGTTCAGCAAATAACTTCCGTTTTTGCTCACATGCGGGAACAAGTCCCCGTACCGCTCGATGTTCGCTTTCGTTTTTCGTACCGCGTCTTCAATCGCCTTTTGCCATAAACTCATGAGGACCAACTCCTTCGGATGGGTGGTTGACAACGGAGATCGCCGTAAATCTGCAAATGGATTTCCCCGCGTCAACTTGTGGAATATTCGTTTACCGCATCGCTGCTCATGCCCGCAATCCCTTTATCGTCCAAGCGTGGACATACGGGGAATAAGCTGCAGCGGGATGCGTATCTCCTGTTCATTCGTGGAAAAACCGGACGGAATGTCCCCATCCACCTGTTTCAGCCGTTCCGTCTCGCCCAGCTCCAGCAGCATCAAGCGGATCGCAAGCCGCACTTGCTCTTGATACGGAATATCGATCGTTGTCAGCGACGGATAAGCCAGCTTCGAGACCGGATCGTTGTTGATGCCGACAATGAGGTAATCGTCAGGCACCCGGTACCCCCGATGAAAGACCGCGGACATAATCGCGAGCGCGTCATTGTCGTCAAAGGCCAATATGCCGACAGGACGTCTTTCATCGGACTTCGCCTCAGCAACCACTTCGTCCATTAATTGATCCATGGATTTCGAATCACGAAACTCCACGATCTCGGACGCTACAGCTTCGGGCAATCGTCGGACCCCTTCGGCGAAACCGATGCGCCGCTGCCGGTCCGTGGCATGGGCCGCCGCCTTGCCGAAATAATAAAGCTTGCGGCTGCCACGATCATACAGATGGCGGACCGCATCGATACAGCCTCCGGCAAAGTCCAGGTTGACCGCGCAGACAGCGATATCGCTTGGCCATCCCCAGCCGTTGAACAATACGAGCGGCGTTCCTTCGCCTACGATTTTGCGCGTCGTTTCGTGCGACATCGCGAGGCCGTGGCAGAACAGCCCGTCCACCCGTCGCTGAAGCAGCACTTCGAGATGCCTCTGCTCGATCTCCGGATCGAAGCCGGCGGCGGAGAAGACGGACAAGTGGTACCCGTACAAATGCGCTTTGCGCTGCATTTCTTCCGCAAACCGGCCATAGTAACCTCCGAAGCCCGGCACAAGCATCCCGAGCTCATACGTCTTGCGTCGGCTCAGATTGGCCGCCATTACGTTACGCCGGTAGCCGAGCCGTTCCGCGACCTCCTCCACCTTCCGGATCGTGTCTTCCGACATCGGCACATTGCGGCGGTTCAACACATTGGAGACCGTAGCAATCGATACGCCGGCCGCCTCCGCAATATCTACGATCGTTACTTGCCGTTTGCTGCTCATGCGATGAAGGCAGCCCCCTTTTCACCAAAATCTATAATTTAAACGTTTAAACTCATTCTATACCTAAATAAATCCCCAGTCAACGCCTAAACAAAAAAACTCCCTTGCCCCGCCATTCGGCAGAACAAGAGAGTTATTGCACACAGGATTACATGCCGAGCCATTTTTTGAACAAGTGCTTGGTCGTATCCAGGTTCATTGCCGCAATGGACGTTGTCAGCGGAATGCCTTTCGGACAAGAGCGCACGCAGTTCTGCGAGTTGCCGCAGCCCTCGATGCCGCCTTCGGACATCAGTGCGTCCAGACGTTCTTCCTTGTTCATTTCGCCTGTCGGATGCGTATTGAACAAGCGCACCTGCGAAATCGCAGCCGGACCGATGAAGTCGGTTTTGTCGTTCACGTTCGGACAGGATTCGAGGCAAACGCCGCATGTCATGCATTTGGACAATTCATACGCCCATTGGCGTTTGGACTCCGCAAGACGAGGCCCCGGGCCAAGATCGTACGTACCGTCGATCGGAATCCATGCTTTGACCTTCTTCAGCGCGGAGAACATCCGTTCGCGGTTGATGACGAGGTCGCGCACGACCGGGAAGGTCGACATCGGCGCAATCCGGATCGGCTGCTCCAGCTTGTCGACAAGCGCGGAACAAGCTTGGCGCGGCTTGCCGTTGATCACCATCGAGCAAGCGCCGCATACTTCCTCCAGACAGTTCGATTCCCAGCATACCGGCGTCGTTTTCTTCCCAGCCGCATTCGTCGGGTTACGCTGAATTTCCATCAGCGCGCTGATCACGTTCATATTCGGACGGTAAGGAACTTCAAACTCCTCCGTATACGGACCGCTTTCCGGCGAATCTTGGCGAGTGACGATAAACTTCACTTTTTTGGTTGCAGTTGCGGTTGCTTCGGCCATGATCAATGACCTCCCTTCTTATCGGTTGTATAGTCGCGTTTACGAGGCTGAATCAAGGATACGTCGACTTCTTCCCACTCGATTTGCGGGCCGTCCGGCGTCCATTTTGCTTTCGTCGTTTTGAGGAACTCCTCATCGTTGCGCTCTGGGAATTCCGGCTTGTAGTGCGCGCCGCGGCTTTCATTGCGAAGCAAGGCGCCGAGTGTCATGGCATGCGCCAGCTCAAGCATGTTCCACAACTGACGGGTATAAGCGACGCCTGGATTGTTATACCGGGCGGAGTCGTTCACATTGATGTTTTTCCAGCGCTGCTTCAACTCGTTGATCTTATCGATCGTTTGCTCCAAGTTTTTATTGAAACGAACGACGGTCATATTATTGTTCATCCAGTCGCCGAGCTCTTTGCCGAGCACATAAGCGTTCTCGGTGCCGTCCAGCTTCAGGATGCTTTCATAACGATCCGTATGCTGCTGCTTGTATCGCTCGAATACCGAGGAGGAAATATCGTCGGTATGCTTGCCCAAACCTTTGATATATTCGATCGCCTTCGGTCCGGCCACCATCCCGCCGTAAATCGCGGACAGCAGCGAGTTCGCGCCCAACCGGTTCGCGCCGTGATATTGATATTCGCATTCGCCGGCGGCGAACAGCCCCGGAATGTTCGTCATTTGGTTGTAATCTACCCACATGCCGCCCATCGAGTAGTGAACGGCCGGGAAAATTTTCATCGGAATTTTACGCGGGTCGTCGCCCATGAACTTCTCGTAAATCTCGATGATACCGCCGAGCTTGACGTCAAGCTCCTTCGGATCTTTGTGGGACAAGTCGAGATATACCATGTTCTCGCCGTTGATGCCAAGCTTCTGGTCTACGCACACGGAGAAAATTTCACGGGTCGCGATATCCCGCGGAACCAGGTTACCGTAAGCCGGATATTTCTCTTCAAGGAAGTACCATGGTTTGCCGTCCTTGTAAGTCCAGATCCGTCCGCCTTCGCCGCGTGCCGATTCGGACATGAGACGCAGCTTGTCGTCGCCTGGAATCGCCGTCGGGTGAATTTGGATAAACTCGCCGTTGGCATAATATACACCCTGCTGATATACGGCGCTCGCAGCCGTACCGGTGTTGATAACCGAGTTCGTTGTTTTGCCGAACACGATCCCCGGTCCGCCGGTAGCCAAAATAACCGCATCCGCAGAGAACGTATTCACTTCCATGCTGCGCAAATCTTGACCGGCAATTCCGCGGCAGACGCCGTCGTCGTCAATCACAGCGCCGAGGAATTCCCAATGCTCGTACTTCTTCACGAGCCCGGCCGTTTCCCAGCGGCGCACTTGCTCATCCAGCGCGTACAACAGCTGTTGTCCTGTGGTCGCACCGGCAAATGCCGTACGGTGATACTGCGTTCCCCCGAAACGGCGGAAGTCTAGCAAGCCTTCCGGCGTACGGCTGAACATAACGCCCATCCGGTCCATCAAGTGGATGATGCCCGGCGCGGCTTCGCACATCGCCTTAACGAGCGGCTGGTTCGCGAGGAAGTCGCCCCCGTATACGGTATCGTCAAAATGTTCCCACGGAGAGTCGCCTTCCCCTTTTGTATTTACAGCTCCGTTGATGCCGCCTTGCGCGCATACGGAGTGGGATCGCTTCACAGGCACCAAGGAGAACAGGTCTACGTGAACTCCGGCTTCTGCTGCCTTCACGGTGGCCATTAAGCCTGCGAGACCTCCGCCGACTACGATGATTTTAGAATTCGCCATGTTCGCTTTCTCCCCCTTAACCTTTCGCTACTTTCGGCATCTCTTGGAACTGCGGATCCACGAAAGCCGACAAAGACATAATGAACATAATCGACATGACTACGAACACGCCCATCCAGACGTACGTGGACACGCGCTGCGCACGCGGGCCGACCGTTATGCCCCAGCTAACGAGGAAAGACCACATGCCGTTGCTGAAGTGGAACACGGCGGAAACGATCCCGATGCAGTACAGCACAAAATAAACGGGATTGCTTGCAATCTCGTTCATACGCATACCGATATGTTCCTGAGGCAGGCCGAGCGTAATTTGAAACCGTGTTTGGAAAAAATGCCATGCAACGAACAGGAACGTGAGTACCCCGGTAACCCGCTGCAGAAAAAACATTTGGTTGCGGAAGTAACCGTAGTTGTTTACGTTGTTTTTAGCCGTGTACGCTACATACAAGCCGTAAATCGCATGATACGCCAGCGGAATCCAGATGCCGACAATTTCCAAAAGCAGTACTAACGGCAATCCGTGAAGCCATTCGACGTGTTCCAGGAAGCCCTCATGACCGCCCTTGACCGCCGAATAGTTTGTCAGCAGGTGTTCGATCAAAAAGAACCCGACCGGAATGACCCCCAACAATGAATGCAGCTTTCGTGAATAATACGAGTTTTTGAACATTGAATTTCATTCCCCCCTTAAATTAAGGCTTGTCACCGCATCGTCAAAACCATCTACCATTGTACTCCCGCATGTTGGGAGCGTCAACCAAAAACGCTACGACTATTTTCCATGAATCGACATTCTTTTATGCAGGAATCGGCAAAACTTGTGAACAAAGAGTGACATATACATACTACTCCTGTTTCGCTTATAATGGAAGTGCTTATTATTTATAATAGCTTATAACTTACGTGCATATAGAGACATAGAGGATGTGTTTGTAATGGAACTGATCGATGTGTTCGCGACCGTCGTGGAACAGCAAAGCCTGAATAAAGCTTCCCTGCTGCTGAACATTTCCCAACCGGCGCTGTCTCGCAAAATCATGCGGCTTGAGGAAGAGCTCGGCGTACAATTGTTCAAGCGCAAAGGCAAACGGCTGGAACTTACCCGAGCGGGAGAAATATGCTACGAGCATGCCCTGGAGCAAAAACGGCTGGAGCGCAAGCTTCATCAGGCGCTTCAAGGCTTCAAGGCGAACACGGCACCGGCCAGCATCGTGATCGGCGCAAGCTTGACGACCCTGCAATCCACTCTTCCCGATTTGATTACCATTTATACGCGCGAATACCCGCTAACCGATATTAAGGCGGTGACCGGCAAGACCCACGAGATCGTTCCGCTGGTCAAGGAGAAGAAGGTGAACATCGGCCTCGTTGCCTCCAGCATCAGCGAGCCGGGACTTACCTGCGTGCCGCTGTTCAACGATCATCTCTGCCTCGTGCTGCCGGTCAAGCATCCGTTCGCCGACAAAAGCACGCTTACAATACAAGACTTGCATGAGCTGCCGATGATCTTGTTTTCGCGCGGAACATGGTACCGGGTGCTGATGGACGAAATGTTCCACCGCTGCGCGGTGCATCCTGACGTCAAGATGGAGATCGACTCGTTCGAGGCAATTACGCGGCTCGTAACGACCTGCGAAGCGGCGACGCTGCTGCCCGAGTCTTACTTGCGGCATACGTTAACGGAAAATAACCAGTTGACGGTCCGGTTTATTGCGGAGCTGGAACAAACAAAAAGGACGACCTCCCTGCTGTTCACAGAAGAAGCCGTCCACGAGCCGTCTATCCGGCAGTTTATCGACAAAGCGGTGCATCATTACCAAGCCGATTTTCGCGTGGATTAGTTCGTTCGCGGCCGGGCCGCGGGTTTGCGTTCCTCGAGCCCAAGCCTGCGGGCGACCGCGGCGGTCGTCCCGGCTTGAAGCAATATCGTGAGCAGCACCGCGAGGAACGTAACGGAGGCGATCACATCGGCGTATTTGACGCCGAGCCCTGCGACCATGCCGGACAAAGCCGCCGGAATGACGCCGGTTTCCCTCACCCAGAACATGAACACGATCTCGTTCCACTTCCAGTCCGCCTTTCGGTCGGGCAGCGCCGAAGCCAGTACGGTGAGCGGCCGGGCAATGAACATGAATACGGCAATGACGCCGAGACTTGGCCACAGATGATCGAGAATGACCGTGAAGTTCACCTGGCTGCCGAGCAAAATAAAGATCAGCATGCGCATCAATACGGTCGTATTTTCCGTGAAGTGCGCCATCTCATGCAGCTTGTCATTCAAGTCGAGCTTGAACAAATCGACATTGCCCCAGATCAGTCCCGCGGCGAAGGTCGCCATAAAGCCGCTCACATGCAGAGCATCTCCCAGCCAATACGTTCCCAGCGCCGTTACCACCAGGGCGATCGTCGCATAATCCCGCAAGTAGCCGAGTTTCAAATGCGCCGTGGCAAACGCAAGGATCGAACCGGCGATGACTCCCACCGCTATTCCCCCAAGCGCGGTCTTCAAGAATTCGATGATTCCCGACGAGACAGAGAATGCTTGTCCTCCCATAACGATGGCCAGCACCGAGAACGTCAAGATCGACCCGGTCGCATCGTTAAAGGCGGACTCGCTTTCCACCGTTTCGCGCACTTTGTCGCGAATCTTCACCTGCTTGAACACCGGAATCAACGTAGCCGGGTCCGTAGAGGAAATGATCGCGCCCAGCAGCACCGCGTAAATCATCGGCAAGCCGAGCAGGAAATGCGCCGCAACCGACACGGCCGCGCATGTGATCAGCACCCCCGGCACGCTCAGCAGCGATACGGTAATCCATACTTTGCGCAGGCCGGACAAACGGATGTTGCGCCCGCCGTCGAACAAAATGAGCGTCGACCCGACGGTAAGTATGAACTGGTTCGTAAAAGAAGCGCTGGACTCGCTTACCAGATGAAAGCCCGGGCCGATCAGCATGCCCGCGACCAAAAAAAGAGCGACGTCCGGCAATTTCAGCCAGCCCGCCACTTTCCCGAATAACATGCCCATCGTAAGTATAATAACGATCAAAAACAGAACATGATCCAGTTGCGCTCCGTTTTCCATGAGCTAGTCCTCCAATTAAGAAGCATCCGTCGAATAGTTAGTTAGTAACCCGAGGAATCAGTCATCTGGGATCGCTTTTGAATAGCCCGTTTATCATTACAGACTAACGGTTCACTTCATGCTCGAACGATTCGATTTGATCATTCGTCCCGATAATGACCATCACATCTTTTTCTTCCACAATATCACTGGCGGTCGGAGCAATTATAACCCCGCTCTTCTTATTAATGGCTACAACGCTGCAGCCGTACCGCGCCCTCGGATTCAAATCTTCGAGCGACCGGCCGGACAGCCGCTTCGGAACGGATATCTCAGCGATGGAATATTCGTTCGAAAGCTCGATATAATCAAGCAGGTTGGGCGATACCAACTGATGCGCTACGCGAATCCCCATATCCCGCTCCGGATAAATCACGCGGTCAACCCCCACCTTCGTCAGCACTTTGCCGTGCAGCTCCGATAGCGCCTTCGCCACAACCGTTTTGACGCCGATATCTTTCAGCAAGATGGCCGTCAAAATGCTAGCCTGCATATCGTCGCCGATGGCGACAACGGCGCAATCGAAATTGCGGATGCCGAGTGAGCGGATTACCTCTTCATCGGTGGCATCGGCCACGACCGCATGCGTGAGCTGATCGCTCATCTCATCAACGGATTCTTCGTCCCGATCGATGCCAAGCACCTCATACCCCAGATCGACGAGCTCCTTCGCCAAACTCGAGCCGAATCTTCCTAATCCGATGACCGCGTACTGACCACGTTTCATAATTTCTCTTTTCCCCTATCCAATCGTAATTTTTCCTTCGGGATACCTGTATAATTCTTTCTCCACCTTCGGACCGAGCGCATAAGCAAGCGTCAGCGGACCAAGACGACCGGCAAACATCGTTAGGGCAATCAATACTCTGCCGAAATCGCTTAAGTCCGGCGTCAGCCCGAGCGACAAACCGACGGTGCCGAAAGCGGAAGTGACCTCAAACAAGATGACCAGAAACGAATGATCCTCCGTCGTCGACAACAGCATCGTTACCGTAATGACGAGGAACAGCGCGATCATCGTAAGCGTAATCGCCTTCAAGATGCGGTCTTTGCCAAAGCGATAATGGAAAAATACGATGTCTTCCTTGCCGCGGATCATCGCGATCATCGCGCCGATCAGCACCGAGAAGGTCGTTGTCTTGATTCCGCCCCCGGTAGAACCCGGCGAAGCGCCGATGAACATCAGGATAATGATGAAGAACTGCGTCGCCTGCCGCAAGCTGGCGAGGTCAACCGTGTTGACCCCCGCCGTACGCGGAGAAACCGATTGCGTAAACGATGCGAGCAGCTTTCCGTACCAGTTGAGCGAGCCGACCGTCTTCGTGTTGGAAAATTCAAAGACGAAGATGACTATAGCCCCGACGAGAATCAAAATGCCCGTTGCGCTCAGCACAACTTTGGAATGGAGCGAAAGCCGTTTGTTCCGCTTGAACTCCAGCAAATCCGAGATGACGACAAAACCGATGCCGCCCAACACGATCAATGCCATCGCTACGAAGTTAACGATAAAATCATCGGCGTAATACGTCAGGCTGCTGAAAGGGCCGGTAACAGAGCCGAATAAGTCAAACCCGGCGTTGTTGAAAAAAGAAATGGCGTGAAATATGCCGAAGTAGATACCCTTGGCGGGACCAAGATCGATCGACCATCGAATCGAGAAGACGACGGCGGCGATAAATTCAATGGTCAATGAATAGCGGATGACTTTCCGGATTAACCGGACGATGCCTTCCATGCTTCCCTGGTTCATCGCTTCCTGCAAGATGAGCCGTTCCTTGAGCGAAATTCGTTTCTTCAGCATGAAAGCGAACAGCGTCGACATGGTCATGAATCCAAGACCGCCTACTTGGATCAATAAAATAATGACGACCTGCCCGAACTTGGAGAAAAACGTTCCTGTATCCACAACCACCAGACCGGTCACACAAGTCGCCGACGTCGCCGTGAAGAGCGCATCCAGAAAACGCAGCGGCGTTCCGCTTGCCGATGCGATGGGGAGCGACAGCAGCACCGCCCCCGTCAGGATGATCGCCGCAAAACCGATGACTAGGATTTGCGGGGGCGTCAGCTCAAATTTTTTTGCCGGAGCGTTCATGTTGCACCTCGACTCTGATTTTCGGGCAATAAAAAAGACACTGGAAACCCAATGTCGTCTTTTCAGGTTCCTGTAAAAGTTGCAACGGCATCGGCGTGCACACCTCGCCAATTGCAACGTAAGCCTACGAGGTTAGCTGACGGATTCGGATGTACAGTCACCCTATCAGCGGCCTGAAGCGGCTTCGCTGAATTCACCCCTAAACTCATGGTTCCCCCGTTTTCGTTAAGAAATTCGGCTTTATTCAATTGATATGAATTATAATCGTGTTTAGCGAGAAGTACAAAGTCGTAAATGAGTGAAATGTACAGGATTAAAGGAATATTAACGAAATGTAAGCGCTCCATTAGATACGGCGCTTCGCTTTGCTTCGATTATCCTCGTCACACTCGCGAATTCATTGGAATTCCGCGGCGCATGTATGCTACGTTTAATGAATATAATGAAATAATTCAATAAAAATGGAGAAGGAGCCCCCCATGCAGAGAAAACGGTCCGAACCCTCGCTGCTGCTGCTCGCTGTCCTCGGTTTGATCATGTACTTGGGCGTTATATTCATATCCCCTTTCATGGAGGGCGCCGACCGGCTCGACGAGAATAACATTGACAAGCCGTCCGTGACGAAGCAGCAGGCAGCCGACGCCGCATTGAAGTTTGCGGAAAGCCGGTTCCGGCTTTCGAGCGACGTCGAGACAAGCACGCTGTATCAATCGTACACGACGCGGAGCGGTTATTTGCAGAAAGAGCATTTGTACGACGATTACTTAAAAAAATACGGCAAACGCTTCCCGCTCGACTACTATGAAGTCGAAATTAACGATCGCGCGTCCGGCATGAACTATTTTATTGCGGTAAACTACAACACGCTAGCCGTGATCGGCTTTGAGCGGAACAAGCCCGCGGCGGCGAAAACCAACAGCGTGAGCCCGTCCGAGACGAACTTGACCAAGCTGCTGGAACAAACGATAGCCGAGATGGGCTATAACCCGGCGGCTTTTGTGGTGGAACAAGACAGTTCCGCTAACGGTTCATTTATGTTCAAGAGCAAATCGGAATCCATCGGGGATGCAAAGCTGGCACTCGTGATGAAGGTCGAAAGCGGCCAGACGACAGCATTTCGTCCCGCCTTTTCGATTCCCGGCTCGTACGGCGAATGGAAAAATGCCCAAGACGACAAGTCTGCGCTCATGACCCGCATCAGCATGCTCGTATCGCTCATGATGACGATAGTGGCGATTTGGATCGTCATTCGCTACCGCAAAGAAATCGGATTTTCCAAAGGCCTTATATTAACTCTTCTCTTTCTCGCCGTGTACATCGTCAACAATTTCAACATGATGCCTGCATTCCGGACAACCCACGGCAGCGGACCGACGGAAGCGGGCGCCATATTCTACTTGTGGTTTGTCAACATATTCGTGTTCTTGATGGGGTTATCGACGTATTTCACGCTTTCCGCGGGCCGGCATATGTGGCTGGACCATGGATGGAGCGCATGGCCCGTATGGAAGGATCAAATATTCGGAGATCATGTGCGAACGGCCATGATTCGCGGCTATATGCTTTGTTTATTTCTGCTCGGATTGCAGCAGGTGATGCTTTTTACCGCCGGGGAAGCATTCGATGTATGGGCTGTCAGCGACCCGGCCGATTCCGTGTACAACATGGTATATCCCGCCTTATTCCCGCTGATGGCGTGGGCCGCGGCGATCTCGGAAGAAGCGGTTTACAGGCTGTTCGGCATCGCGCTGTTCCTGAAACTGACACGCAACCGGTTTCTGGCGGTACTGCTGCCGAGCGTCATCTGGGCCGCAAGTCATACGCAATATCCGATATATCCGGTATATACCCGGCTCGTGGAAGTAACCGTGATCGGCTTAATATTCGGATGGGCTTTCCTCCGCTACGGCTTCCTCACCGTTATTTTCGCCCATGCCGCCATGGACAGCATTTTGATGGGGCTGTCGCTCATGTACATGGGCGAGCCGCTGCAGGTGCTGACCGGCATAGTTTACTTGGCCGTTCCGGCGCTCATCGGCTGGCTGCTATCTTGGCTGCACCGCACTTATTCAGGCGGCCGTTACCGGCCGGTGCCGCGGTAACCAAATGCACGACAAAAAGGCAGACGTATTACACGTCTGCCTCTAACGTTTCCACGGCTTCTCCGTCCGAAACCGTATCGTTTTCCGTTTGATCCGCTGCACCTTCCGGCTGATCCGGATTCGGAGACGTTAAAGCCTGCAATATTTGCGAAGCCAGCTTTTCTCCGATGCCAAGAGGCTTAAAGTCTTCGACTGCAGCCTCTTTTATTTTTTTCAGCGAGCCGAAATGCTTAAGCAGCGCCTTGCGGCGTTTCTCTCCGATGCCCGGAATGGAATCGAGCAAGGAAATTGTCATTGATTTGCCGCGCGTCTCCCGATGAAACGTGATGGCGAAGCGGTGAACCTCTTCCTGAATGCGCTGCAGCAAATAAAATTCCTGGCTGTCCCGCCGAATCGGCACGACTTCCGCCGGATCTCCGATCATCAGCTGCGCCGTCTTATGCTTCGCGTCTTTCACCAAGCCGCAAACGGGAATATACAGGCCAAGCTCGTTCTCCAGCACGTCGACCGCTGCGGAAATTTGTCCCCGGCCTCCGTCGATGACGACAAGATCGGGCATCGGCAGCCCTTCCTTCAAGACGCGCTCGTACCTTCGGCGTACAACCTCGCGCATCGTCTCATAGTCGTCCGGCCCTTTTACGGTACGAATCTTGTATTTGCGGTATTCCTTCCGGTCCGGCTTGCCGTCCGTAAATACGACCATGGCCGAGACCGGGGACGAGCCTTGAATGTTGGAGTTATCGAACGCCTCGATCCGATGAACGGTGCCGATCCCGAGCCATTCGCCCAAGTTTTCTACGGCGTTGATCGTCCGTTCCTCATCCCGCTCAATGAGGCGGAATTTCTCCTCCAACGCCACCCGCGCATTGTCGCAGGCCATCCCTACCATATTTTTTTTCAAACCTCGTCGCGGGAAATGCACTTTCACCTTCAGCCAGCTCTCTAGCGCTTCTTTGACATCCGCTTTCGCCTCGGACGGCTTGCCGGCATCGTCTTCTGCTACCGCTTCCGACAAAATGTCCGCTTGCATTTCCAACGTATCGCTCACCGTGTTCTGCTCCGCGGCAATATCCGTCCCGCTGCCTGCCTTGCGTCCATCATCCGCCGCATCCATGCGTTCTACCTTGCCCTCACCCGCCGCGATCTCCCCCAAGCCGCTCGCTTGATCTCCCGTGAAATCAGCAGTGGTCGCAGCCGTGTCCTGTTCGCCCGCAGGCATGAAGATTTCTTTCGGCAGTGCCGGGTTATCGCTATAATATTGCGTGACGAACGTCAGGAAATCTTCGTACGCCTCGCCGTAATACGGGAACATCGTTGCTTTGCGTTCGATCAGCTTGCCTTGGCGCATGTACAATATTTGCACGCACATCCACCCTTTTTCCACGGCAAAGCCGAAAACGTCGCGATCGACGATGTCCGACGTATTGATTTTTTGCTTCTCCATCACGGCGTCGATATGGACAATCTGATCGCGGAACTCTTTGGCGCGCTCGAAGTTCAGTTCTTCCGCGGCCTCTTGCATTTTACGCGTCAGGTCCTGCTTGATCTCATCGTGTCCGCCGTTCAGAAACCGGCTGATCTCCTGCACCATTTTATCGTACGTCTCCCGCTCCACTTCATACTCGCAAGGAGCGACGCATTGGCCCAAATGATAGTACAAGCATACGCGGTCCGGCAGCGTCTTGCATTTTCGGAGCGGGTACAGCCGGTCGAGCAGCTTCTTCGTTTGCTGCGCGGCGAAAGCGTTCGGGTAAGGACCGAAATATTTCGCCTTATCTTTAAACACCCTGCGGGTCACTTCCAACCGGGGGTGCGTTTCATTCGTAATTTTAATGTACGGGAACGACTTGTCGTCTTTCAGCAGCACGTTATAGCGCGGATGATGCTTTTTGATCAAATTGCATTCCAAAATAAGCGCCTCGACGTTGCTGGCTGTAACGATATATTCAAAGTCGACGATCTCGCTAACGAGATGCTGCGTCTTGGCCGTATGGCTTCCGGTAAAATAAGACCGGAGCCGGTTGCGCAGCACTTTGGCTTTACCGACATAAATGATGGTTCCCTCGCGGTTTTTCATCAAATAGCAGCCGGGCTGCTCCGGCACAAGCGACAGCTTCGTCTTGATCGCTTCCAGCCGTTTCTTCCGTTCGTTATCCCCTTCGAAAATAGACATGCGGCTTCTCCCCTCCCCTTCCGCGACAAAAAAGCTCTTTTTCCAGAATACCAGAAAAAGAGCTTTTTCTCATCTGCCATTTGCAGCCGTTGCAACGGAGGAACAATGTTGCCGGTTGTCAAACAAATTTGCAACCGTTGCAACGAAGGAACGACGTTGCCGGTTGTCAACAAATTTGCAACTCTTGCAATGTACGATTAGCATTGCCGGTTGTCAACATTTTGCAACCGTTGCAACGTAACGTTGGCAGTTGCCACGCCACATTACTGATGGCGGCCGATTACGTTTTTGAGCGCGTCTTTGGACTGGAAGCCCACCACTTTGTCCACCGGCTGGCCGTCTTTGAACACGATCAGCGTCGGAATGCTCATTACGCCGAAACGGGAAGCGGACTCCGGATTGTCGTCCACGTTCACTTTCGCGATTTTCAAATTGTCGCCTACTTCTTTATCAAGCTCTTCCAGCACCGGAGCGATCATTTTGCAAGGACCGCACCAAGGTGCCCAGAAATCTACAAGAACCGTACCGGAGCCTTCCACTTCATTCGTGAAGGATTGGTCAGTTACGTTTACGATAGCCATGATTCATATCTCCTTTTTTGACGAATAATAAGAGTCAACATGTAAAGTATACCACAATGAGGTCCTTTTTCAACCGCGCCAAAGTTTGCACAATTGTCACTTTTCCCGTCCTTTACAATTGTTCGGGAAGTTGGGTATACTAATCATAATAAGATGAACTGGCACGCATTAAGGAGGAACGATTCCGATGACCGATTCCAAACATCCGGAGCTTCACGTATATGAGGAACAACGCGACGACTTAATGGACGTTGCAATGGGCTTTGGCGTCTTTTTTGCAGTTTTGTTCGTGATCGCCATCGTGGCCACGATCATTACGATTGCAATGAGATGATGAGAAACAAGAAGAGCCTTATCCGCCGATGATGCGGGTAAGGCTTTTTTTACGTTGTCGCTCAACGAAATGGCCGATACACAATGACGCATCCGAAAAATCGTGCGCCGGCACTCGCTCATAAATAAAAGAACCGTCCGGTGCCATGTCCGTCGACGGTTCTACCTATCGTATCCGCATGCAACCACAACGTCTATCGTCCCCGCTTATTATGACCGTTCACCGACACCGTCTCGACAAAAGGCCGGATCCGGTCCATGATGCGCCGTCCTTTGTAATCCTCGTCTCCGTCCTTGCTCGTAAAGCTGAAATGCTTCTCCAGCGCGTCAAGATCATGGTTGGAAGTAAAAAACGTCGGCTTCCGGTTCATCCGGTAGTTGAGGATCGCCCCCATCACATGATCGCGCAGCCACGGGCTCAAATTCTCAGCTCCGATATCGTCGAATACGAGAAGATCCGTCTCTTTCAGCACATCGATCGTTTCCTTCAGCTTCAGCGGCTCGTCGAACATCGATTTCAAATCTTCGACAAAATCGGGCATGTACACGATCGCCCCGGTGTATCCGTCCTTCGCAAGCTCGTACAGCATGTAGCACATCAAGAACGTTTTGCCGGTTCCGAATTGGCCTGCCAAATAAAGTCCGTTCTTCTGCAGGCCGTCTTCCCGCATTTTGAAAATGTAATCGATCACTTGCCCGACCGCTTCCTCCCGTTCCGGGTCCTTGTCCAATATTTCAAGGGACGAATACCCTTGCGAAAGCGCCCGCTCGTCGACGTAGAAGCTGCGAATCCGGCTGCGCACCGCATCCTGCGTCGCTTTGGCCAAATACTTTTTGCACGCGACCTTCTGGTCGAACACCCGGGTCCGGTCTTCCCCCGGCTCAACCGAAAGAAGCGTATAATGACCTTCCAAATCGTTCGGGCAGCGGTCGAGTCCGGGGCAGTGGGTGCAGTTATTGAACTCCGTCACGTACTGATGCAGTTTGTTCAAATTCAGTTTCATCGTCTCGTTGTCAAGCTCCGGGTGCTTTGCGCGGAGCTTTGCAATCAACGGATTGGAAGCGACCTCGTGCAGTTTATCCTCGGCCTGCTTCAGCAGCTTCCGTCCTTGCATTCCGCCGCGCAGCAGCGCTCCTAACGATTCCATAACCGAACCTCCCTTAGCTCATGATGTGCAGACGGTCCGTGCCGCTATATTTTGCCGTCGAGCTGCTGTGCTTTTTTCCGCAGTGCTTCCCGTTCCGCCGCCGTTCGCTGCCTTGCGGACGGCGCATCCTGCACGATCGGGATCACGGGCTTCTGCCGCCCGCGCACGCCTCCGCGGCTCCCCGCCTTGCCGTAACCCGCCGCGCTCTGCTGCGTGCCGCGGGAAGATTTCTTTTCCTGGTACATCATCTGCTCGCGAATATACGTGACGGCCTGCTCGAACGAACTGACTTGCTTGCCGAGCATATCCGTCACGCTGAATTCGATCGACGTTTTGGACCATGACCGTTTGTTCGTATAAATAAAATGAATCAGGACATTAATGACTTCTTCCTTCAAGCCGTAATTCAAATCGACCTTCGCCAGCGTATCCAGCAAACCGTCGGGAACCGAGCCTTTGGAAAAAATTTTTTCCAGCAAATACGTATACGGCTCATTCCGCAAAATGTAGTTGTATTGGTGCTGATTGCATTCTCCTTGGAACAAATCCGGCACCTCGAGGTAAAACTCCATCTCGACAACCTTATCCTTCAAGGCGGACGAAGCGGATTCGTCGCTCACGACGCCCTGCTCGGCAAGCTTGGCCAACAGCCGGGTGCGATCGTCGGTGCGTTTTTTGTCCTGACGGAATACCTGGTTCGCCTTATGCTGCAGCAATTCCAGCACGATTCTACCCTCTTCGTTGAATACGCCATCCTCGTCAAGTAGCCGGCAAACGTCGGTAAGATATAAATTGTATTTTTTGGCCACAAAATTGATCGTCGCCAGCTGCTCCGATTCGTATTTCAACCGTTCGACATATTCGCGGTTCAGCGACTCTCTCGGGAAATGCATAATGATGTCGGCATACTGAAAACCCTTATTCGTCACGTCCGGTTTCGATTCCCCCTCAGGCTTCGTAACGGCCGATTCAAAAAACGCCCGTTCCAATTCATAATCGATCACCTGCGTGTTGAGCCGGAACAGCTCGTAGAACGGCACCGACAAATTTTCGGAATTCGCGTCCTTCAGCTCTTCCGCCGGGTTCTGCACCAGCTCGTCGCGAAGCGCGAAGACGGCATACTTACCGACCTTATCCCGCAGCAGTAGCGTCAGGTGCTGGTTTTTGAAAAATTCAACAGGCATCAGCGGTGCAAACAGCGTATATTCGTATACGTAATCTTCCGACGCTTCGGCAAACCGGCGCATCGTCTTTAGCAAACCGACCGCTTCCAGCCGCGACGTCTGCTCGATGAACAGCTTCCGTCCGCGCTCTCCGGATTCGAGCTCGAGCGCCAAGAACAGCTTGCGCTGCTGCTCGACGGCGGAGAATCCGACCTTGTCCGCCGGAAGCTGTTGAAACAGCGTATGGTATATCCCGATTGCATACGCGCCGATCATTGGCTGGTACACGCTGCTGAGCATTTTGTAGTCCATCGTACTAAGCGCAAAATCCCGTCCGACATAAAAGCGGTGATATTCGGAAAAGTGGAGCATATTCGTAATCCGCATTCGTGCAAAACTCCATCCGTGATTCGAGTGTTTCTCCATTTTACCACATTAATCGATAGGGCGGGAGAAGAAAAAGCTTGCTGTAAAATAAATAACAGGCCCGGCCGAATTCGGCTGAGCCCTCGACTTGCAGCGTTTAGTTAAAACATCCTGAAGCCTTTTTGGCGAAGCGAACGGATCGTCGATCCGCTTAAGATTGCTCCGATCAGTCCGCCCACGGCGGGCACGTAATCAAAGACCGAATACTCAGCCAAGTTGGAGGCGAGAGACCCTGTCCCCCAACCCCAATAAATGACAAGGCCGATCACCAAGGCAATATAACCGTATATGGGAAACCAGGTTGTTTTCATCAGCATGTTCAAAATAAAACCGAGCCCGAAAAACAGCACGAACAACAGCACGGTAACGATAATCAACTGCAGCAAAACGAACCGCTCCTTTCAAAAGTAGACGAACGTGCAAAAGCTTTATCTTATCTATATTATAATAAAATCGAGCCTTTGGTAAAGTGAACGGTTATTGAACGGAATGATGCGTTAAGGCGCAAGTTTCTTCTATAATCGGACTCTATCATTTGCCCTTTGCACCCGATTTCGCTACAATGAAGAAAACTTCCGCAAAGCGTAATAAAAGGAGATGGAATGCCATGAGTGAAGCTGTACATACATTGGAAGGCTGGTATTGCCTGCATGATTTCCGCGCAATCGATTGGAATATTTGGAAAAGCTTGACGGCTCAGGAACGAAACCGAGCGGAGGACGAGCTGTACTCCTTGCTGGGCAAGTACCAACAAACCGAAGACCAAAAGCAAGGCAGCACGGCGTTCTATTCGATCGTCGGACAAAAAGCCGACTTCGTGTTCATGCACCTGCGCGAAACGTTGGAAGAGCTGAATGAGCTCGAAACCGAGTTCAACAAGTCGCTCTTCGCCCAAGTAACGGTGCCAACGTATTCCTACGTGTCCATCGTCGAGCTCGGCGGTTATATGGCGAAACCGGGCGTAGATCCGATGGAAGACCCCGAGATTGTCGCGCGTCTCAAGCCGGCTTTGCCGAAAGCGAGACATCTGTGCTTCTATCCGATGAACAAGCGTCGTGAAGGCAATGATAACTGGTATATGCTCTCCGTGGAAGAGCGCCGCAACTTCATGCGCAGCCACGGGATGATCGGCCGCAATTATGCCGGCAAGATCAAGCAGATCATCACCGGGTCCATCGGTCTGGACGACTGGGAATGGGGCGTTACGCTGTTCGCGGAAGATGCGCTTCAATTCAAGAAGATCGTTCATGAAATGCGTTTCGATGAAACGAGCGCCCGTTTCGGTGACTTCGGCGACTTCTATGTAGGTAACCTGCTCGATAAACAAAAGATGGAAGCGATGCTTCGTCTGTAAAAATGTACATTTAAAAAGGATAAAGCGGTCAGCACACCATGCGCCGTTTTATCCTTTTTTTATTCGCGCGATGGATGCGGTTGATTCGTATTTTCCGCTATAGTAATATAAATATTACAAATAAATGCCATTACTTCGATTACTTCAATCAAGGAGACGGTTTGTATGCTTACTACCGGTTATTGGTTCTGGGATTTTCTCTGCATCGGCATTTATCTATCTTTGTTTCTTATCGCTTGGGGCTGCGGCATCGTTCGCTTCACAATCGGCAAGTAACGATTCCGCGCACAGCCTTTTTATTTGTTCGCAATTCGCTTGAACGCCTCCGTCACCAATACGAAAAAAAAGACGTACAGCAAAGTAACAGCCTCTGCCATACGCCCTTATTCCCGATGATTTAATCTTCGTCTTCATCGTCCATGTCCGAAAACCCGGCTTCTTTTTGCCGCAAATACAACTCGGTGTCCCGGTCGCGCTGACGAGACTTTTCTTTCAGACGCTCGATGGCGGGTAAAATCAACGTGTCGATTTCTTTTTGCACAGTATACACTAGGTCGTATCGGTTCTGCGTTTCCAGATAATGCCCGACGTCCATAAGCGCGTTGTAACGGTCGAGCTCTTCTCTGGTCAACAGTCCGCGGACTTGAACGCTGCAATGTCTCATCGTTAGAATCGGCCTTTCTTCAGCACAAGCGGAATTCCGCCGATAATGTAGAGATAGCGAAGATCGATAATTTTTTTCATCACCGAGGCGACGCCGCCCTTGATCTTTCGGGAGCCGACGATACCGATCGCTTCGCCGCGTCCTAGGGAAGCCACCGTTCCTTTCGGTTTAAACTCGAATTTCTTCAGTTCGGAACCGCGAATCTGGGATACGAGGTTATGTGAGCACACTTCCGCTTGCTGCATCGAAATTTGCGCGGTTGGCGGATACGGACGGCCTTCCGGACTCATGACGATGGAACAGTCGCCAAGTACGTAAATGTTGTCGTGACCCGGTGCACGGAGATAGTCGTCCACCTTGATTCGTCCGCGCATCGTTTCAAAGCCCGCTTCCTCCAGCATATGGTTTCCGCGTATACCGCCGGTCCAGATGACTGTAGCAGATTTGATTTCCTCACCCGTAGCCAGTACAACGCCTTCCGGTGTACATTCTTTGATCGCCGTTGCAATTTTAAATGTGACGCCTTTATTTTTAAGCACGTTCATCGCGTACTCGACCAATTCCGGATCAAAGCCCGGCAATGCGGTCGGAGCGGCTTCAATATTATATATTTTTACGAGGGAAGGATCGACGTCGAACTCTTTGCACAGCTCCGGGATCCGGTCCGCCAGCTCGCCGACGAACTCAATTCCGGTAAACCCGGCTCCGCCGACAATGAAAGTCAGAAGATCCGTACAGGAAGGCTCTCGCTTATACTTCGCAAACTGGTACTCGATATGTTCGCGAATATAGCGTACGCTGTTGATGGAGCGAATATTCAGCGCGTATTCCTTGAGCCCCGGAATGCCGAACGTTTCGGGCTCTCCGCCAAGTCCTACGACCAGGTAATCGTAAGAGAGCGTCCCTTCTTCCAGCACGATTTTCTTATCCTCCGTACGAATTTGAACGGCAGTAGATTTAACGAAGTCAATCTTAAATTCGTCAATCAGCTTCGTGATGTTCACACGCGCATTGTCCGGTTTATCCGTTCCGGCCGCGGGCATGTGAAGATGAGTCGTAATGTAATGGTAGTCATGCTTGTTGACCAGCGTTACATCCGCTTCATTGTAATTCAGCTGTTTTTGCAGACGGAGAGCCGTGACAATGCCTCCATACCCTGCTCCCAAAATGACGATTCTTGGAATTCGACTCATGGTTGTATCCCTTCCATCCCGTAAATTATTTATCCCATGGACTCAAACAGCAGTATGTGAAAAAATACACAAACTTTGCCAAGAATCGTTTGAATCCTTCATTTTCTCTCTGGCTAATACTAATATAAGCACATTCAATGCCAAACGTGTTTCATTATCGACACAGTTTTATCCAATTTAAAAGAATGATATAATGATACGCCTTAAAAGGCAAGCGTTATTTTGCATTAATGGAAGGAAAAATTTGCAGCGCAGCGAGACTTGCTTGACAACGCGTTTACCTGGCTCTTCTCATACAAAAACTTTATCGGCATCATCAATTAAATTGCTCGCATGAAAATGTAATTTTTATTTTCATAAACAGTCGGTACGATTATAATATAGTGGATAAACAAGTCACGGAGGTGTCCTTTACTTACATGAGTATGGAAATGGTTGATATTATTATCGTCGGCGGCGGTCCTGCGGGAATGTTCGCCGCGTTTTACGGCGGGATGCGCCAGGCGTCGGTCAAACTAATCGAGAGCATGCCGCAGCTCGGCGGACAACTCGCAGCCCTGTACCCGGAAAAGTATATTTATGACGTAGCCGGCTTTCCAAAAGTAACGGCGCAAGAGCTCGTCAACAATCTGGATCAGCAGATGAAACATTTTCCGATCGACATTCGCTTGGAAGAAAAAGTATTGAAAGTGGAAAAGAAAGACGAACGGCTATTCCAGGTGACGACGGATAAAGGAACTCACCTGTCCAAAGCGGTCATCATTACGGGCGGGGTCGGCGCCTTCGAGCCGCGGAAGCTGGAGCTTCCGGAAGCGGCTAAATATGAGAAGAAAAATTTGCATTACTTCGTAAGCGATCTGCAGATTTTCAAAGGGCAAAAAGTATTGATCAGCGGCGGCGGCGACTCTGCGGTTGACTGGGCATTAATGCTGGAGCCGATCGCGGAGAAAGTAACTCTGATTCATCGCCGCGACAAGTTCCGCGCTCATGAGCACAGCGTAGAAAACTTGATGAACTCCAAGGTAGAAGTATTGACGCCGAAGGAAATTACGGCTTTGCACGGGGAATCTTTCATTGAAAAAGCGACGCTGAAGGACTGCAAAAGCGGAGAAGAAGCAGTGATCGACGTCGATGCCGTCATCGTTAATTTCGGTTTCGTTTCCTCGCTCGGTCCGATCGCCGAATGGGGTCTGGAAATCGACAACGGTTCGCTGATCGTCGACTCCCGTATGGAAACGAATGTAGCGGGGATTTTCGCAGCCGGCGACATTACGACTTATCCGGGCAAGCTCAAACTGATCGCAGTCGGCTTCGGCGAAGCGCCTACGGCTATCAACAACGCGAAGGTATACATTGATCCTACGGCTAAGCTATCCCCAGGACATAGCAGCAACATGAAGCTGTAACCGGGCACATATGCACAAGATGTGCATAATTCCGCAAATTTTCTGAATAAATCGGCATTTCATCCGGGCATTTCTCTTTCCACTGTTGACAACTTGGCGGCATAACCGCAAACGTTGCAGCGATTGTGGATGGTTGAATGCCTGGTTTCTTTTTATCCACATGATGCCGGAACAAAAAAAAGGCCCGGTCAGCTGACCTGGGCTCCGCCATTTTTGTAATAATCCAAGTTGATTTGCCGGCGTCTGATTTCTTCCAGCAATAATTCGACAAAATCCTGCTCCAATTTCAAGCTGACGGCTTTGAGATAAGAATCCACTAACATTTCATTACTTATAAATTTCATTCAGGGACCACCTTGTCCTGTAATTTAAAATTATATTAACATGGCGTCATGAATAGAACAAGCGTTCCGTTATCCACAAAACAATGTGTATAACCTGTTAGCAGTTTGTTGATAACTGTAGAATTATGGATGTTTATGCGGTGGGTTATGTGGACAAAGTTATACACAGTCATTCACATGCAAAATTTGATAAAAAAGAGTAATCAAAATATGGAAATCGATCATGAATTGAAAAGCATTTTTTTTCGGCTTAACTGCTGCTGCTCACCCGTTTCGTCCGCAGCTTGAGGATGAGTAAATCAATGATCGCTCCGATCAGCACGAAAGACATCAAATGAAGCATATACGCAGGGAAGCGAACCCCGATGCTTGCACTGTTCTCCGGGTGCGGCACATTTCCATAATCGAAAATCCAGTGCCGCATCGGTTCGGTATAAGCAATGGCATTCAAGACAGGGTTCAAGCCGACCAAAAGGATGTTGCTGTCGTCATTTCCCCCATATTTGTTCAGACATATGCACAGACTTGCCGCTGCGAACCAAAATGTAAATCTGCGCAAAAAGATCATCCTTTCTCCCCCCGCTAGACATGATCGTCTTTCTCCTGCGCCAACCTTATCGCGCCCCCTTACCTCAATAGAGCAAATGATTCGGCTATCGCCTGCACTTCCCTCTCCGGCAAATTCCTCATATCCTCCAGCACGATATAGCATGAGTCGATTTGAAATCGAAACAGTCGATTTTTCGGCAAGCCGGCTTTGTCACCTATCCATTCCCCATGGATGCCGCCTGCCAACTCAACCTTTTTCACGGTCGCTTCCTTCACTTCCTCGAACGTCTTGACGCTTTGGATCACCGTCATATATTTATATTGCAGCTCCAGAGCTCTGTTGCTTAGCACTTTCATATCCAATAGAGGGTTATCTTCTACGGCTGTCTTCTTCGGGATATACACTTTTGCAAGACCCGCTTCTTTCGATTTCGCGGCGATCAAGTTAATCTGCTGCTCCCGAGTAGTCGATGGGACGAAGGGGCGTTCCTTTCGTTTCCGTATTTGTCTGCGGGAGCAGCGCCCGATCGGGCCGTTCAGCTAGCTTCTCAGGGGCGCTGCCGCTGCAGCCGCTTGAAGTAGCGACGCAAACGATGAGCACGATGCATATGCTGTATATTTTCATCGGGATCATCCTTCATGATTTTACAAAAATAGACGCAGCGGAGGCTTATAAAGTTACATAGCCAAAACAAAAACCTCCCGAGCGGAACTTCCGCCAGGAGGTCGTTATTCTGAACCCTACATTCAATCTAGAGTCTTTACTTCATTTATACGCTTAATCCTCGCAAGGCTGAGCTTGCGCCGCGTCTTCTTCTTTCGTACGGAAGCTGGAGCCGCACCCGCAAGTAGCTACGGCGTTAGGATTGTGAATGGTGAAGCCGCCGCCCATGCCGGAATCGGTGTAGTCGATCTCGACGCCGTACAAATATTTCGAGCTGTCGTTGTCCACAACCACTTTCAGCCCATGAATTTCAAACGATTTATCATCTTGCGTCTCGTTATCGTCAAAGCCCATTCCATAAGAATATCCGCTGCAGCCGCCGGATTTCACGCCGATCCGCAGAAACAAGTTCGGCATTTGTTCTGCCGCGAGCATTTCTTTGATTTTATCGCTAGCCGATTCGCTGATCGAAATCATGTGTAGGACCTCCCTATAGTTGAATATAAAAAAAAGAAGCACAGCTTAAGACAAAAGCTTCTGTCTTTAAGTATACTCCTTCTAACGCCGCTCCTCAAGAGTAGCCGCCTCTTTTACGCGCTGTTTAATCTCATAAAAACGCAGCAACAGGACGTCCAGATGCTGGCTGCACCGCTGTACTTCAGGATGCATCAATCCGAATTGATCACCGAGTCTTACCATTTGTTCGCGGACTCTTTCAATTTCGCCTGAAATGACAGAGTGCGAATCGGAGGATACCGAACCCAAGAACTTTGCACCGCCTGTTAACGAAGATTCAATGTAAAATTATACTAGATTGTACTGACAAAAGAAATAGGAATTCAGCAAAATTCAGCCGGAATCTGCAATATTTTTATACATCATGTTGTATCAACTTCTTTTTCCCGAGTTGAAAACGCTTTTGTTGCGCGATGTATTGCCCCCTCTTGATATGAGGTTTATAATAGGGTGTGTTGTGTTTTCGGACATACGCTTGTGCAAGCTTTCACAGCTTCAAAGCATGCTGCATACACCGAAGAAGGCGGTCGAGCTGCATAGTTGCTGCTGGGCTAGCTGGGCTAGGCGGTTTACACTCTATCATTATTATGTTTCGAAAGTATTACTGTATATGCGTCCCTGCCATACTCAAGGGCGCAATAATCGTTTATGGAGGTGGCTTTATGAGTATCGCAACGAATCCATCGGAACTTCGTATGGCCGAAATCGCGGAAAAAGTGGAACATGGCGAACGGTTGACTCTTGAGGATGGCGTGTTTTTATATGAATCGGATGATTTGCTCACCGTCGGCCAACTGGCGAACAAGGTCAATCTGCGTAAAAACGGCAAAAAAGTTTTTTTTGTCGACAACATGAGCCTTTATTTCACCAACGTGTGCGAGGAGCACTGTGCCTTCTGTCATTTCCGCCGCGATGAAGGCGAGGAAGGCGCCTATACGCTAACGCCCGAGGAAATGTTCGAATATATCGACCAGCACTACCATGCCGACCTGCGCGAGTTTCATATTTCCCAAGGTCATAACGCAAACGTGCCTTTCCAATATTATGTCGATAACATTCGCAGCTTGAAAGAACGCTACCCGAACGTCACGATCAAAGCGCACACTGCGGCGGAGATTGAGTTTTTTTCCAGACTTAGCGGGTTAAGCTATAGAGAGGTTCTGCAGACGCTGATGGATGCGGGACTGAGCACGCTGCCTGGAGGCGGAGCGGAAATCTTGTCCGACCGCTACCGCAAAAAAATGCGACTGAAAGACAAAGCGTCGACGGAACAATGGCTTGACGTGCACCGCACGGCGCACCAACTCGGCATGAAGACGCATGCGACCATGCTGTTCGGTGCGATCGAAACGCTGGAAGAACGGATCCAGCACATGATCCAATTGCGCGAATTGCAGGACGAAACAGGCGGGTTTATGGTATTCATCCCGAATTCATTGCAGCCGTCAAGCGTAGACGCCGGAATCAAACGGCGCGTATCGGCCTATGATAACTTAAAGACGATTGCTATCAGCCGCCTCATGCTCGACAACATTCAGCATGTGAAAGCTTACTTTATCAATCTGGGCGTACAGCTTACCCAAATGGCGCTTACATTCGGCGCATCCGATGCGCACGGTACGATTATTAAGGAACGGATCAGCCACGCCGCGGGTGCGCAATCGCCGGAAGGCATGACCCGGGACGAACTGGTATGGCTAATCAAAGGCGCAGGCCGGATTCCGGTGGAGCGCGATACCTTTTACAACGAAATCAAGGTTTATTAATTCCGCAGCATAGAAAGGGTTTGCCTTGTGATGAAGAAACTTGTAATTTTGGGCGGAGGGTATGGCGGCCTCACGGTTGCTAAAGAACTGCTGGACGGCGAGCTGCCTTCGGACACCGTGATGATTCTAATCGACAGGATGCCTTATCAAGGTCTGAAAACGGAATATTACGCGCTAGCCGCAGGAACGGTATCGGATCTTGACATTCGCGTGCAATTTCCCGTCGATCCCCGGCTCATCCTGAAATACGGCGAAGTAACAACCGTCGATCCCGAACGGAAACTGATTATGTTCGAGAACGACGATCCGCTTGCATACGATTGGCTCGTCATCGCTCTAGGCTGCGTGGACAAATATCACGGCATCGAGGGAGCGCAGCAATTTTCCCACAGCATTCAGACGCTGTCGTCTACGCGAAAAACGTATCAGGTCGTCAACGACATTATGCCTTACGGGCAGGTGACGATTGTCGGGGGCGGACTTAGCGGCGTTGAGGTAGCGGCGGAGCTTCGGGAAAGCCGTACGGATCTCAATATCCGCATCCTGGACCGGGGAGCCAGCGTGCTGTCTCCATTCCCGGAGAAGCTGCAGCGATTCGTCCGTGAATGGATGCTGGAGCATGATATCGAGCTGCGCTCGCATATATCGCTCTGCCGCCTCGAGCAAGGCGTGCTTCACAACGGGCAGGAGCTGATTGAAACGAACACGACCGTTTGGACCGCAGGCATTCAGCCAAGCCCGATCGTCCAAAATCTGAATCTGCCCAAAGACAATCAAGGGCGGCTGGTAATTAACGAATACCATCAGCTTCCGGATTACACGAATATATATGTGGTCGGCGATTGTGCGGCGCTCCCCTTCTCCCCGAGCGGACAAGCGGCTGAAGCCCAAGGCAAGCAAGTAGCGGAAGTGCTGCAGGCTGTCTGGAAAAACGAAACTCCCCGGCTTGGCAAAATCAAGCTGAAGGGAGTTCTTGGATCACTCGGTAAAAAATGCGGCTTCGGTATGATGGGCAAACGCACCGTCATGCTCGGCATGGTGCCGCGCGCACTGAAAAGCGGCGTACTTTGGATGTCGAAAAAGCATCTCGGATAAGAACGACTAATCTCCAAGGAGGTCGAGCATCGCTTCGATCTCTTTTATTTTCCGGTCGATCGCGCCCTCCAGCTCTTCCACGGTAGGCGCGGCTACGATCTCCCCGTTCACAAGCGCGTACGGCAAAATGAAGCACTCGCCACAATTGCCCAGACAGCCGTATTCGATCACGTCGTAATCCGGATTCTGCTCGAGCTTTTTGAACAATTGTTCCGTTCCGTGATGCATATTGTTCGTACAAAATTCGATAATCGGTCTCATCGCTCGCATGCCACCTTGCAAACCATTTTATTTTTAATTGTATTGTAATATAATAAGTTATAGAAGGGAGATGATGCAAATGAGTGAGAACACACAGCAAAGCACGATGTATGATGAGGTGCTTGAAGTTTTAGATAAGTTGCGCCCATTCCTGCAGCGCGATGGCGGAGACGTGGAACTCGTGGACGTCGAGGACGGCATCGTGAAGCTGAAATTGATGGGTGCATGCGGCAGCTGCCCAAGCTCGACCATTACGCTCAAAGCCGGCATCGAGCGCGCCCTGTTGGAAGAAGTGGAAGGCGTTCAAGAAGTTATGCAAGTATTTTAATACGGTGAAAAAAGCCCTGTACCCTTCTGCAATGTTTGCGAAGGTACGGGGCTTTTTTATCATTGAATTCGAACCGTGGTCGCACAATTGTCATACACTACGCTTATTTGTTTCCGATAATGGCACGGATCGGATCGAGACCGCCGGAGACGTCCATTATATTGCCGGTGATGAAATCGGACCGCTCTTCGCATAAGAAGGCGATGACCCTTGCAATGTCCTCTCCGGTGCCCGGACGGCCGCGCGGCGACTCATCATCGGTGAGATGCTCGGCCTCCACGATCGTTTTCTCCTTATTGGCGCCTTTAATATCTCCGGGGCAAATCATGTTGACGGTGATGCCGTTCGCCGCTTCTTCGACGGCGAGCGTTTTGGTGAAGGAAACAAGCCCGACCTTGGCTGCGGCGTAGACGGCGCGATGCGGCCATCCGCGAGATTCGGCCGCGTGCCCGAAGCCAAAATGAATAATTCTTCCCCATGCGCTCTTTCGCATAAAAGGAATGACCAATTGATCCAAATACATGACGCCTACCAAGTTGCCCTGCATAAGATACTGAATTTCATCCGGACGGTACTCGCTGAAAAGCCGGCGTTCCCGAACGAATGGTCCGGCGTTATTAATTAGAATGTCGATCGTCCCGAACGACTGAACCGCTACTTCGACAAGCCGCTTCATATCGTCGTAACTGGCCGCGTCGCCTTGAACGGCGATACACTGCACGCCTAGCTGCTGAATGCGCTCACATAACTCGCCGGCTTCCCGCTCACTATGGACGTAATTAATGACAATGTCGCAGCCTTGCTCCGCCAGCCGGATGGCGGTCATTTTGCCTAGCCCCTTAGCGCTTCCGGTAATAAGCGCCACCTTACGTCGTTGCTCCATCTGCTTCCTCCCGGTTCTCTCCCTGACTATACTTCAAAGTATAGTGCAAGCGTCAGACGGATTCAACTTTGCCGATGTGGCGGTTTAGCGCCGGCCGCGGCAGGGTTCTTCATCAGGTAGCGGAATACGATGGTGACTGCCCGCAGCGTCATCTCGCAGCCTTGCTCTAAATCGTCAAGATGACTGCCGATACTGTCCGTTTCTATCCTCACCCGCTCCCCGTACTTCGCCTCCGCTGCCTTCATCAGGTCGTCGAGCAAATCCGCATTGATCGTATGAATCTCCATATTGCGTTCGTTTCGCAGACGGGCGACCGCATCTTTATACTTCATTTTCTGCTCGAATAATTGCTGCTCAAGATCGGTGTAAAGCCGGTGCTCGTGCATTTTCCGCAGCACGGTGAAATAGGAGAAGCGGGACTTGATCCGCTCCGTTTGCAGCGCTAACCGCTCGTTCATAAAATACCCCAGCTTGTCCAATATAGCGAATAGTCGAATTAAGGCGTTCCTGTAAAAATAAAGATGGCGATGGTAATCGTCCTTTTCCTCTTGCGACATCTGGTCGACGTAGCGCTTCTTTACTTTTTGTCCGAAGCGTACGGCGGCATATTGGCTTTGCTCCATTTCATCGATTGCCCGAATGAGACTTTGGCTCAAAATAATGAAACGCCGCTCACACGGCGTCTGTTTGTCCGATGGGATCAAAGATAAACTGTTCATATATTTGTTGATCGCATGGAACGCGTCCTGCAGCGGGCCGGAAGCCCGCCTCGGCTGATCGCCGAAAAGAGCTCTTAACATAAACAGTCCTCCCCGATCGTCGGTTATTGTATGGTTAAGTATAACCGATTCCGGTTTTTTATAACAAACAAAGCCCCTCGAAAGGGGCGTATTATCCGCAGCTTATCCGCAGCGCATGTCGTACAAACATTAAGGCTTGTGCCCGCCGTCGCACCCGGTTTCCGTCATCGAACAGCCCTTCCGGACAGCACAGATGCGGCGAATAATGGTGCTCCCTTCAAAATAAAAAAGGCTTACGGCAGCCTTGGAGCCGCGTAAGCCTGAACATTGGATCGCTCCGCCGATTGCAGGGACGTGATCGATAAGTAACACAGCATGGCGAACAGACATGAAACAATCAAGGTGTGAAGCAAGCTTGCCAGCAGGTACACATCGTAACCGATGGCCAATGTTACAAAGCCGCCGCTCAAGATTTGCAGGACGACAAAGATCAAAGACAACCGCGTCGCCTGATAAAGACTGCTGTCCGAACGAGCCTGCGTCCGAATAACCAGGAAGAGCAGAAGAACCGTAATTCCGAGAATAGCGGCCGCGACCCGGTGAACGAATACGATCGCCGTCGCTCCGGTAAGTTCGGGAATTACTTGACCGTTGCAAAGCGGCCAGCCGATACACCCGCCGAGCGATTCCGTGTGACGCACGAAAGCGCCCAAATATACGACGACGTAACAGTATACCAGAACGCTCCATATTGCCACACGGACCCCTTTGGTCAATGTGGTTCCGTTGCTTCGCTGCATCGATTCTCCGAATCGCGTAAATACGAGAGCGAGCAGCAGCGTAAAGGCAAACGACAGCAATGAGAATCCGAAATGCAGAGCCATTACGAGCGACGACTGCGGCATAATGACCGCAAGCGCGCCGAGAACGGCCTGAAGCATCGTAAAGAACATCGCGCCGCTAATATACCACCTGGCGTCTTTGCGCTTGCTGTACATAAACACAAGAATCATCGTCGCAAGCAAGATTAAACTGACGATCCCCACCACGAAACGGTGGCTGTATTCGATCATCGATTCTATCGTATAGGCCGGAATGAATTTACCGTTGCAAAGAGGCCAATCGTCGCCGCAACCGGCGCCGGATTCGGTCTTGGTCACAAGAGCGCCCATCAGCAATATGAGAAACATCCCGATCATGCTGGCAAAGGAGAAACGTTTGAGCCAACGATGCATTGTCATGAAGCGTAGTCACCCGCTTTGTGTGCATTTGATCGACAAAGTAAGACAAGGCCGATCACTTTAGTAACATTATAACGATTAACGTCAGGCAAATCCATGCGGAAATGTTACAAAGCCATGAAAGAACAAAAACCCTGCCGAAATTGTGTCGGACAGGGGAATTTCCTTATTATACGCGATTCATTTTCGTTGCAATCAGCAGCGACGGATTGGATCTCTTCCTATTATTTGCTCAAGGCGTTTGCCACTTCGACGGCGCGGTTCAGAAATTCTTCGATTTCATCGCGGGTTTTGCGCAGCTTGCTGACAAAGCGGATCAGCTCCTGCCCTTCGCGGAAAACGATAAAGCTCGGAATGCCCAGAATATTCAGTTCGGAGCACAAGTCCGGCATGTCATCCCGGTCGATATGAATGAACTGGAGGCGATCTTGGTAAGCCTCCTCGATCTGCGGCATGAACGGCTCGATAAAATGGCAGTCTTTGCACCAGGTTGTTTTAAATACGGCAACGGTCGGCTTCGAGCCGCCGACGATTTCGCGGAAACGTTCTTCCGTAGTCACTTTCTCCATGGAAAAGCACCGTCCTTCTCGATTTGTATAAGGTTTGCGACTTATCCAACTTATAGCACTGCGCTCCCTTTCTGTCAATAAGCGGCAGCGTGGAGTTCGCGATGTATCAGATCAACGATGCAAATGGGCATTTATTACAGTTTACATTATTTTGAAAAAGTCATATCATAATTATATCGAAAAGATATTCAATCGATCTCATACTAAAGGAGCTGGTTCATGATGAAAGAAAGAAATGCATGGAAAGTTAACGGATACTTGGGTGTATTGCTTATCGCTGCCCTTTACGTTCTCGGTTTCATCCTGCTGCTCCCCGGCTCGGCCCCGATTCCAGGAGTGGCGCTGCTGATCATCGCATCTTTATTCATTTCCTCCGTCACTGTCGTGCAGCCGAATCAAGCGCAAGTCGTTACCTTCTTCGGAAGCTATGCCGGAACGATCCGCGAGAGCGGCTTATGGCTCACGGTTCCATTTTCTCTCCGCAAGAAGCTGTCTATGCGCGTACGCAACTTCAACAGCACCAAGCTGAAAGTCAATGATATTGAAGGCAACCCGATCGAAATTGCCGCTGTCGTCGTCTTCCGCGTCGTCGATTCGGCCAAAGCTTCTTTCGACGTTGACAACTATGAGCAATTCGTCGAAATTCAAAGCGAGACTGCCCTGCGCCACGTGGCCAATAAATACCCTTACGATTCTTTTGACGAAGCAGGCTATTCGCTGCGCGGCAATTCCGACGAAGTCGCTTTCGAGCTAAGCCGCGAGCTTCAGGACCGCTTGTCCGTCGCGGGCGTGGAAGTGCTCGAAGCCCGGCTGACGCACCTCGCCTACTCCACCGAAATTGCCAGCGCCATGCTGCAGCGCCAACAAGCCGCAGCCATTATTGCTGCGCGCGGCAAAATTGTGGAAGGCGCCGTCGGCATGGTACAGCTCGCCATCGCCCAATTGCAGCGCGAAGGGGTCATTGAGCTGGACGAGGAACGCAAAGCTGCCATGATCAACAATCTCCTTGTCGCCATCGTATCCGACCGTTCCGCCAATCCGGTCATTAATACGGGAAGTCTGTATTAAGCGGCGTCATGGCGGCGAAAAAAAATTTCCCGCTGCGGCTCGATCCGAAGCTGTACGAAGCGCTCGAACGATGGGCGACCGATGAATTTCGCAGCGTCAACAGCCATATCGAATATTTGCTGCGCGACGCTGCCGCTCGGGCGGGCAGACTATCTTCCGGGCGCGCCCCCGCCGCTTCCTCCAGCTCCGATCCGGAAAACCGCGAGACGCGGACTTCCGACGAATGAGCAGCAAAATAGAAAAAGCCTTCCTTTTGTTCCAGGCGGAGTCAAAAGGAAGGCTTTTTGTTTTGTACTAGATGCTGTATTTTCTAATGATTGCTTATATTTCAGCGCATACTAATCTCTGGTAATGCTAACCGTCTGCGTCTCCTGGTTCCATTTGACTTCTGCGCCCATGTTTTCCGTTACGAACCGTACCGGAATATAGGTCGTCCCGTCTACAAGAACGGCCGCTTTCTCCAGCGTTTGCGGCGTTCCGTTCACGGTCGCCGTGGTGCTGCCGATCGTAAGCGTAATGACGGTGCCCTTAAGCGGATCTGTCACTTTGACCAGATTGGTAGCAGCATCCCATTCAACGTCGGCGTCCAGGCGTTCAACGACAAAGCGTACCGGCACCATAACGGTTCCGTTGTCATTGTAAGGCTTCGTGCCGAAGAAACCGTAATCGTTGCCGTTGTCGTTCATCAGCATCGTAATTTCTTTTTTCGTAATTTGAAGATCGTTTTTCAGCAGCTTGTACAATTGGGAATTCGGTTCGAGCGAAGCGACGATCTTGCTAGGCGTAATCCGTCCGGTCGTGCCGTTCAGCTCGATGACGCCTGCCGAAGTGTCAACTTTGTCCGCTTTTACCGGCTTGTTGATGTTCCACATTTCCGCAGATGAAGTGACTTTCACGCTCTTGAGCCCGTCCGCTTTACCTTCAGGCGCAGTGATCATCAGCTCGGTTACCGATTTGCGGGTCATGCCGTCGCGATCGACATACAGGTCCACTTTCACATATTGTCCGCCCAGCCATGCTTTGGTAGCGGCGCCCTCTTCAGTGGCGAAATAAGCGGCAACGCTTGCGTCATACTTGCTAAGCGCTTGCTCCAGCTGCGTTTTCAAAAATGTAAATACAAATTCTACGGCCAATGTTTTGTTTTGCAGGTAAGGCATGATCATGTCCGTCATCGGGTCGTTCTCAAGCTCACCGGCTTCTTTTGCCATCGCCAGCAGGAACGGCGAATACACATCGTACAGCCCGCCGATAAACTCTTTCAAACCTTTTTCATCGGCCAGCACGTTGGTCAAAAATCCTTTGACCAAATCGATCAGCTCGCTGCCGCGCACTTCGGCATGCAGCTTCTGCAAGTTTACAGACTCCCCGTGGATCTTCTCCGATACGTTCTCTACCGAAATCGCATTCGGATTCGGGAAGCTCCGCGTCACGAACGACGCAAGGGAAGGTGCGGATTCGACCATTCTTTTGCTCAGTTTGTCTATCTCTTCCTGCAGTGCCTTGGAGAGCGGCGACGGCATTTCCGCAGAACCGAGCGCAGCGGCTCCGGTGCGAAGGACAAGCGGTTTCTTCGCTCCTTCGATCTGCAAAGTAAGTTGCTGATCGTCCATCGCTAGCTGGAATGGAATTTGCCCTTTGGCGTACTCCAGCGTGCCCTTCATCGATGCATGGAACCGGTCTTCCGTCTTCGCATCGGTCACCGTCAGTTTCATCTTACCGAACAAATCGAACATTTTTTGCGCTTGCGGCGACAACCCGGTATTGTCCGGCGTCAGTTCCAGCGTTATGGTCTGGTTGCTCTCCGCCGATTTCACGGAAAAGCTGTTCGTCAGCACTTTATTCACGTCCAGGCCGCCGACCGGCTGGCAGCCTGCCAGCACAAGCAGCACCAACACGAGCAAAGAGCTGAGCAACATAGTACGTCTTTTCTGTTTAAACAAATGAACACCCTCCAACCGAAAAAATTATGTACAACGCGGTAATGCACCGTACACAGATATCAGGAACTTCTAGCAATTGGCCGAAATACCTGTCATATACTAATTCGACACGTTTCAGTAAAATCCTTTTTGTTAATGGAGGGGGCGTCATTGCATCGCAACCCGCAGAAAAACCGTTGGAACGGCATCGACCTGCTCCACAAGCTGGCGGATCTGCCGCTTGAAGCTGTTCATTGGATGAAAGCGAAGGCGCAAACCGCCCTTTTGGAAAAAAAGCTGCTGGAGCCCGCCCATCCCATCCGTCTGCAGGGCGAGGCAAAGGCGATGCTCGCCAAGCGGCTGCAGCGATTGGATCAGCTCGCAGGTTGGAAAGATCTGTCCGGGAGCGGGACATGGAGCGACGCCGTGGCCGGTTTCGCGGGAGGGTTTGGTGGGAATCCGAGCGGTGCCGAGCTTGTGCTGCTCGAAACGATCCGCAAGGAGCGCGACCGGCATAATCGCAACAACGTCACCCGCACGGCGGCGTATTGGGAGATGTACCGGAAGCACCCGGAGCTGCATTGGGCGCTGCTCGCGCATATGGTATCGCGCAACGGCGGCTGGTTCATGACCGATTTGCAGGGCGAGCTGCTGCCCTTTCTACTAAATGAGGAGCAGCGCGAGCAAGTATTCCTCTTTCTGGAGCGATCCAATGCGCTCATCTTCCGGGACGCCTATCCGCAGCTGCTGCTCTACAGCGCCAGCCTTAAAGCTCGCACCCCCCTCTTCCACCTGCTTCCGCAGCTTGACGTTTCCCGGTTCATGCGGCCGGTATGGGACGGCTTCTGGGAGCGGCGCGATTCGGCCATGCTCACGATCGGCCTCATTGTGAATGAGCAGCACTTTATCGAATCGCGCGTCGTCCGGCATCCCGATTACCGTCACAAGGTGCTCGATACGTTGTTTTTTCAAACGCAGTCCCTTCTGCAGCTGAATCAGGTCGTATTTCCTTATGCGGACGGCGAGCAGACTCATCTGGCCGGACTGATTCTGGAAAATTTCAGCTCGCTGCAGGAACGAATCGAGGCCGGCAAAAAGCTGTACGCGATCCTTTTCGGCATCCCCGCCGTATCCGAGGGATCGCTTCGGTTCGCGGACAGCAGGCGGCACAGCGGATCGCGTGCCGACTATTGGCCGCACCTGTTCGCCGCAGTGCGGAAGCAGCCGCCTGTTTCACGCGGACAATTGCAAGAGCGGCTCGACGGCTGCAAACTTCGCCCCGGCGCAGCGCAGCTGTACAGCCCGCAACTCGCCGACAGCTGGAAAGACCGCAGCGTCGCGCCCGCCGAGCCTGGCGATTGGTACGAAAGCGCGAAGGCGCTGGATTATTTCACGGACATCCGCGCCCCCTTTTCGTTCGATATGACGGGCGAGTTTTGTTTTGGGCTGAAGAAAATTGAAATGGCGGTGCTGGCGGGAGACTTGCTGGTTTGAAGGTTAAAGCGAAGCGACGACAAAGAAGCCCCGAACGTGCCGGAGATCGAACGCAATCGTCCTCCTGGTGTTCGGGGCTGTTCCGCCTAAATCTATACCTGTTCAGTTACTTCGCAACTCACTCTAGCAGGCAAACTATGTACCCCTGCTTCACATAGCCTGTTACGGCGTTTGTCGCTGTTTGCGGCCCAGCTTTGCGAGAATCGGCTTCGCCAGCTTGCGCAGCGGACCCGGCAAATGCTGCAAATCGTTCAGCGTCATGACGCGCGTCAGGAACAGCATGATTGGGTAAGCTGCGCCGATAACTGCGCAGAGCAGAATCGACTGCACCATATCGTCCCAACGTACGCTGCCGAAAGGCTGGATGTAGGCACGGCAAAAGGCATCCAGCCCGATGCCGACCGCACAGATGATGACCGTCGATGCTGCCAAAGAAATCCAACGGCGGCCGCCAAGCACCCGGAATCGCACTTCGCTGCGCAGCACCAGCAAATTGATCGCCGTCATCACGATGAAGCAGAGCGCGGTCGCCGCGATAATACCATAGATGCCGAAGTACGGGGCAAGCATGAAGCTGGCGGCGAGTTTCACAACAATGCCGATCACAACGCCAAGCACAAGCGGCTTCATCCGCCCCATCCCCATCAGTACGGCGCCGGACGTTTGCATGACGATCTGGAATATGGCGCTCGCGGTAAGCGCAATAATGACCGGCGCCGCATAGTCGGCGGCAATCTGCGACTCGCTCGGGTTACCGAAAATAAACCCGTTGATCGGACGCGCCGCGAGGCAAATGATCAATACCATCGGCAAGCCCGACAAAATGGACAACTGCAGCACTTTTCCGGTTTGGCCGGATACTTGCTGCATGTCTTTTTGCGAATAGGCCGACGAAATGATCGGCACGATCGACTGGCTGAGCGCAACCGCGAGAATGATCGGGATCCCGGCAAGCGATTGCGCCCGGCCGGTCAGGATCCCGAGAATTTCGCGCGACGGCTCCTCGCCCATGTCGTCTTTCAGCAGCAGCGTTACGATCGAGGAGTCGATCGTATAAATCAGCGTCACCGTCATAGAAAAGATGACAATTGGGACGGATAGCTTGAACAGCTGTGCGTAGATGGAGCGGAATGGCTGCACCGCCGTGGTACCCGCTTCCGGCTGCGGCTGAGCCTCGAGCTCGCGCCGGTCGCTGCTCCTCAGCCGCATCGCGTAATAGAGCATGACGGCCGCTGCCGCGATGCTGCCGATCACGCCGCCGAACGAAGCGCCGGCGACGGCGTATTCAATGCTGTGGCTGAGCAGCAAATAAGCGAGCGCCACCGAAGTGGCGACGCGAAAAATTTGCTCGATGATTTGCGAGACGCCGTTAGGCATCATCATGCGGCGGCCTTGGAAGTAGCCCCGCATGATGGCGATCAGCGGGAACAAGAGCAGCGCCGGGGCGATGGCGCGAATCGGCAGCGCCGCCTGCGGGTTGATGATGCTCTCGGCGAAGTAAGGCGCACCGATGTAGAGCAGCAGCGTCATCACGACGCCCGCCACCGCCGCGAACAGCAGCGCCGCTTTGTATATGCGGTCGGCCTCGGCATGCCGGCCGAGCGTGGTGCGCTCGGAGATCATTTTGCTGAGCGCGCTCGGGATGCCTGCCGTGGCGACGACGAGCAGCACGGAATATAAGTTAAAGGCGATGCCGTAAGCGGCCATGCCGATATCGCCAAGCAGATATACAAGCGGAATGCGCTGCACCACGCCAAGCGCCCTGGCTACGAGCGCAGCCAAGGTGAGGATCAGCGTTCCTTTGACTAACGAATCCTTGGACAATTGCGTTACCTTCTTCCTGGTCAACCTGACGGCCTAGATGGCGGCAATAAAGCGTTTGTGCCAACCGTTACGAGGCAATTTTTTCACGTGTATATTACATCCAACTAATATTTCACGACCCAAATAATAAACAGGATAATCATGAGCAGCTGCAGCGCAAACTTGACGACGAAACCGGAAAAAAAGCCGACCAACGCGCCGACGCCCGCACGCAGCGCCTGTCGCATATCCATTCCTGCGATCAATTCCCCCGCTACGGCACCTAGAAAAGGACCGGCAATCAATCCGGCGACGGGGATCACGAACGGCCCGATCAGCAATCCGATCGTGCTGCCGATGACCGAGGCGCGGGTGCCGCCGAACTTTTTCACGCCCAACGCGCTCACCGCATAGTCCGCAATCATCAGTACGACGACAATCGTTGTTTGTATAAGCCAAAACCAAAAGCCGAACGACTCAAAGCCGATCATCCACCCGTAGACGAAATAAGCGGCATAAATTGCAAGCGCCCCCGGCAGTACCGGATAGACCGCTCCGGCCATACCGACAGCGAATAATAAAACGATAATGATCCAGGCCGTGGTGATTAGCATATATCCACACTCCTCATTTGATCAGACGAGCGCATATTTGCGGATGGCGTGTGCTACTCCATGTTCTTCATTAGTCAATGTGACCGTATCCGCGAAACGTTTCACCGCTTCCTGCGCATTGCCCATCGCGATGCCGAGTCCGGCTTCCCGAATCATCGATTCGTCATTCAGGCTGTCCCCCATGGCGACGACCTGTGACATCTCGATGCCGAGCATCGTGCATACTGCGCGAACGCCGCTCGCTTTCGTGACTCCTCTCGGATTCACCTCGATATTGCACGGATGCGAATTCGTCAGCTCAAGCAGCCCCCATGAATTCAGTTCCTCGCGAATCGCCCCAAGGCTCTCCGCATTCTCCGTGTAGTACCCGAATTTTAACCACTGCCTTGCATCCGTCTCTTCGTCCGGCAACCAGCGTTCCTTATTGTACAGCTCGTTCACACTGTACCCCCAGAACCAGGTATCGTACTGCTTGGCCAACGTATGCATGCGGCGGACTAGTGCCGCATCCAGCGTATGCCGCACGTGCAGCTCGCCCGGCTGTTTCCATACCTCGCCTCCGTTGACCGTGACGATGGGAGAAGTCAACTGCAGCTCCTCGATATATTGCTGTACATTTTGCACTCCTCGCCCGGTTGAGAAAATGACGGATATGCCGGCATCCTGCGCTTCAAGCAGAGCTGCGCGGTTTTCCTCTGAAATCGTCTTCTCCTCCGTAAGCAGCGTTCCGTCCAAATCCAGTGCAATCAGCTTGTAGTTGCCCATCGTATTCCCCGCTTTCTTATTTGTACCGTTATCGTACTCTCTGCACGCTCGTTCGAAGACGCATGTGCGGCGTCATGCCGTTTGAGGCTCATACGCCTGTTTCTTCGCTGCAACGTACGCGTTCGAACCGTATCGTCCGAGAACGCACGGTGCCGACGCACCCTTAACCGACATACCATGCGCCGTTTTAAGGCTCCGTTACTAATATATTCTACATTAATGCGCGTGCGCCAACGACGGAGACGGCACCTCTTCCATATACGTTTGATGCCACAGCGCAAACATATAAAGCGTCCAAATGCGGCGGGCATAGTCGCCTTGCCCGTTCTGATGGCCGTTCATCATTTTGCGTACGGTGTCCATCCGAATATAGTCCTCAATGCCGCTCGCTTCGATCTGCTCCAGAATCGCTTTGCCCTGAGGTCCCTTCATCCATTCGCGCATCGGCACCGGAAACCCCAGCTTCGGCCGGTTGAGAATAAAATCGGGGATAATGCCTTCCATCGCTTTACGGAACACATATTTGGTCGTACCTTCCGCGATCCGGTATTTGGCCGGTATGCGCCGCGTCACCTCGTACAATTCCACATCAAGGAACGGTACGCGCAGCTCGAGCGAGTGGGCCATCGTCATTTTATCGGCCTTCATCAAAATGTCGCCCGGCATCCATAAATTCATATCGATATACTGCATGCGGGATACCGGATCAAGGTGTTTGCTCTTATCGTAAAACGCTTTGGCTACCTGCACCGGGTTTTTGTAGCTGCGCAGCATCTCCCTGTCCACCCGCACAATTTCCGCCTTCATGTCCTCGCTGAAAATTTTGGCGTTGCCGAGGAAGCGCTCCTCCAGCGGCGTCGTGCCGCGCAGAATATAATTGCGGCCGTACGTGCCTTCCGGCAGCAGGCGCGCAAGCGCGCGAAGCATCCGCTTTACGGCAAGCGGCAGACGCTCTACCGGCGCAAGCGAGCCCGGTTCGCAGTAAATCCGGTAGCCGCCGAACAGCTCGTCCGCTCCCTCGCCCGAAAGCACGACCGTGACATGCTCTCTTGCCAGCTGTGCGACATGGTACAGCGCAATCGCCGACGGATCGGCCACCGGCTCGTCCTGATGCCATACCGCTTTCGGCAGCGTGGCGAAATAATCGCTTTGCGTTATGATTTTATCATAGTGCTCCGTATCGAGCGCTGACGCGGTTTGCCTGGCGATGACCGTCTCGTTGTTGGCTCCTTCGAAGCCGACGGAGAACGTGCGGATCGGCTCGATGGACCGCATGTGAGCCGCAATCGCCGTCGAATCGATGCCGCTGGACAAGAAGCAGCCCCGCTCCACATCGCTTTGCATGTGGTGGACAACGGAGTCTTTGAGCGTCTCGCGAATTTGCTCCACGCACGAATCAAACGATTGCTCCTCCGGCGCAAGCATCGGATCCCAATACTGCCGGATCGTCATTTCCCCGTCATAGCTCAAAGAGACCGTATGCCCCGGCGGCAGTTTATGTATTCCGCGAAACATCGTGTCCGGCTCCGGCACATATTGAAACGTTAAGTAATTCAGCAAGCTTTCCGTATGAATCGTCCGTTCCATGCCGCCGGCCGCCAAAATGCTTTTCAACTCGGAGCCGAACAGAAATCTTTTTCCGTCCTTATAATAGTAGAAAGGCTTGATGCCAAAATGGTCCCGCGCACCGAACAGCTTCTTTTGCCGGCGGTCCCAGATGACGAATCCGAACATGCCGCGCAGCTGCTTCACGCAGTCTTCCCCGTACTCCTCATACAAATGAACGATCACTTCCGTATCGGAGTGGGTTTTGAACTGATGTCCCTTGGATTGCAGCGTATTGCGCAAATATTTATAGTTATAAATTTCGCCGTTGAACGCGATCCATACCGTTTCATCCTCGTTCGCAAGCGGCTGATGGCCTTCCTTCAAGTCGATGATGGACAACCGGCGAAATCCGAGACCGATGCGGTTGTCGCTCCAAAATCCAAAATCATCCGGACCCCGGTGTACGATACAATCGGTCATGCTCTTCAGCAATGACGGGGAAGGCTCTCTATCCTCAAAATACATGACGCCGGTGATCCCGCACATAGCAAGTAACTCCTCCTATATTGCAACTGTCATCGGGTGATTGTCGATGGCAGTTGTCAATCCATATTGCAACTGACAACGGTGATTGTCGATGGCAGTTGTCAATCCATATTGCAACTGTCAACGGGTGATTGTCGATGGCAGTTGTCAATCAACTATAATAGTCCGATATAACAGTATACCATATTCGTCCCGAATTGCGGAAATAGACTGGTATCTCGAAAGGCTCACACCATTTTCCGGACATTTTGGGAGTTCATACAAATCGGCTTACGCTTTTGTCGCTATTTTTGAGTAGACAGCCCCTACCCCATTGGATATGATGTGGTCAGCGTGACCATATTGGCGATGAGGAAAGGAGCATGATTCCGTGATAAAAGGGTTAACGAGAGCAGGACTGGGTCAAGTCGGATCGGTGGAACGATTCGCGACGCTCGCTTCGCGCTTCGGCTTTGGAGCGATTGACGCCGGGGGCAAGGAACTGGAAGACTGGATTGCGGCCGCCGGCTTGGACGGCGTAAAAAACGTCCTTCAAGAAACAAACGTGCAAATCGGTTCGATCGGCTTGCCGGTGGAATGGCGGCAGAGCGAGGAGAAGTTTCTCGAAGGCATCCCGCGTCTGGCCAAGGACGCCCAAATCGCCGCACAGCTTGGCGTGACCCGCTGCTGTACGTATGTGCTGCCTTCGACCGACTATAATGCCGCACATTTCATGGCCATTGCCACCAGACGCCTGCGAACCTGTGCCGAAATTCTCGGAGCTTACGGGATCCGTTTCGGATTGGAATTCGTCGGACCGCACCATTTGCGAACCCGCTGGGCGAACCCTTTTATATGGGATATCGGCAGTACGCTCGACTGGATCGACGCCATCGACAAAAGCAACGTCGGACTGCTCTTCGACGCCTACCATTGGCATACAAGCGAATCGACATACGAAGATATATTGAAGCTGAGCGCGGATCAAATCGTTCATGCGCATATTAACGATGCCCCGAATGTACCGGTCGCCCAAGTATTGGATAATGACCGCCTGTATCCGGGAGAAGGCGCAATCGATTTGGCTTCGTTCCTCAGGGGACTTCATGCCATTGGTTATACGGGTGTTGTATCACAGGAAATATTGACACCGCAGCCGCCGACCGCCCCGACCGAAGAGCTGTTTGCCAAATCGCAGCGCGCGTTCTCGAACGTATTTGCGTCGGCTGGACTGGAATAAAAACCTTAGCAAGCATGTACGTAGTCGGCGTAATCCGTCGCACTCACAAGTTCCGACTATCATCTAGTTCCACCCGGACTGCCACAACCGCTTATGCAAAAAGGCTGGCACCCAGTGGATCGAGAATATTGAAATAAGACTCCAGATTGGAGTCTTTTTTTTCGTTTCGGCCGCTTTTGCACGGGAAAAACCGTTTTCCCTATTGAAAACATCCTTTCATTTCAGGGACGGCGATTCTATTGAACGAAGGTTCAACAACCGGATCGTTTGCATATAACCGGTTTTTACATAGACTTGAGGGGAAAGAACCTGTAAAATCAATATGTTATCGCCATTTTGGAAAGAGGTGGGAAATTTGTCTTTTGTAGTCCGGCTGCAATGGTTTTTTAAAAGAAGATGGGGCAGCTATTTGCTGGCGATCAGCCTCATGGCTTGCGTTAGCTTGCTTACGACGATACCGCCCAAAATGATCGGAAATACGATCGATTTGATGCGGAAAGGAACGTTGACCTCGACCGGCTTAAGCCAAACCGTATTGCTTCTCGTCAGCCTGTCCTTGCTCTTATATGTGATGGTGTACGTCTGGATTACGACGTTGTTCGGGAATTCGGCGCTCATTGAGAAGCTGCTCCGCGGGCGACTGCTCGCGCATTTGACGAAAATGACTCCGGCTTTTTTCCAGCGAAACAGTACGGGTCAACTGATGGCGCTGGCGACCAACGATATTCTCGCCATCGGACAAACGTCCGGCTATGGCGTTATGACGCTGGTCAATACGCTTGTCGGGGCGTCCGTCGTCATCGTAACGATGATTTCTTTTATCAGCTTTAAATTAATGCTTGCGGCGCTTATCCCGCTGCCCTTTCTCGTTTTGGTTATCAGCAAGCTGGGCAAAAAAGTAAGGGCTCGATTTCTCGAAGCGCAAGCTTCCTTTGGCAAAATGAACGATCACGCACTGGAGTCAATTTCCGGCATTCGCGTTATTCGCTCCTATGTGCAGGAATATCACGACTTGACCGCCTTCGATAAAGTAACGACCGACGTGATGAATAAGAACAAGCGCGTAGCAATCATGAACGCTCTGTTTCAGCCGCTCATTTCGCTTATTGTCGGGGTGAGCTACTCGATCGGAATCGGCTACGGCTCCTACCTTGTGTTTGACGATCAAATTACGCTCGGGCAGTTGATCTCGTTCAACATCTATTTGGGCATGCTGATCTGGCCGATGATTTCATTCGGTGAGTTTATCAATGTGCTGCAGCGCGGAAGCGCTTCGGCCGACCGGCTGGAAACCGCGCTCACGCAGCAAGCCGACGTCCAGGATGCGGAAGCGCCCGTTGCCGTCAGCGTGCCGACAAGCATCGAGATGAAACGGTTGTCGTTTACGTATCCGACTTCGAGCCGTCCGAGTCTCGAACAAATCTCTTTTGTCTTGGAGCGCGGCCAAACTTTTGGCATCGTCGGCAAAACCGGAAGCGGAAAAAGCACGCTCTTGAAGCAGCTGCTGCGTCAATATCCGGTCGATCCGGAGAAGCTGCTGTTCTCCGGCATTCCCGTAGAACAAATCGCGATCGACCAAGTAAAGCGCTGGATCGCTTATGTGCCGCAGGAACATCTGCTGCTGTCCAAATCGATTCGCGACAATATCGCGCTCGGCAAGCCGGATGCGAAACCGGAAGAGATCGCCCGAGCCGTCGAGATGGCCTCTTTCACCCAGGATATCGAGCAAATGCCAGAAGGCTTGGAGACGATTGTCGGCGAGAACGGCGTCATGCTGTCCGGCGGACAAAAGCAGCGACTTGCGATCGCGCGGGCGCTGCTGATCGATTCGGAAATATTGCTGCTCGACGATGCGCTGTCGGCGGTCGATGCGCGGACGGAGAGCCGCATTCTTCAGCATATTCGCCAGGAACGCGCAGGCAAGACAACCCTGATCACGACGCACCGCCTGTCGGCAGTAAGCCATGCGAATTGGATCGTGGTGCTGGACGACGGACGGATTGTCGAGGAAGGCACGCACGAAGATTTGATGCTGTATGGCGGCTGGTATAAGGAACAGTGGGACCGCCAACAGATGCAGGCCAGCCTGGAGGAATGAAATGGCACATAAACCCCAATGCGTTCCCGAAATCCGCGCGCGTAGTACCCCAATCGATCATGCCGATCATTTGGGACAGCACCGCTACATTTTACGTGAAGGAGGCCGACCCGAATGCCGCAGCAATCCACGGCGAGAAGATTGTTCGCTTACGCTTTAGTTTATAAATTCAGAATCATCGGCGCGCTGCTCATCCTCTGCTGTGCGGTTGGGGCCGAGCTTGCCGGCCCTTATATAACGAAAACGATTATCGACAAACATTTGTCCGCAGGCACCCGCGAACTGCTCCCAGTGCTCGGGCTGCTCGCCTTGTATATGGGGCTGTTGTTAACCGCCAGCATAGGCAACTTCGTTCAAGCGTACATTCTGCAATCGACAGCATTGCAAATTATTAAAAACATGCGCATGGATTTGATGCGCCACATTCAGCGCATCTCCCTGCGCTATTTTGACAACACGCCCATCGGGCAGGTCGTCTCGAGAATCGCTAACGACACGGAAGCGGTCCGCGACTTGTTCATGAGCTTTATGGCAACATTCGTCGTGAGCCTGGTACAATTGACCGGTATTTTTACCGCCCTACTTATATTGGACGTACGGCTCGCGCTGTTCTGTCTGCTGCTGCCCCCTTTATTCGCGATCATTATGATCATCCATCTGAAATATTCCAAGGTATTCATCAGCATTATGCGCGCGCGGCTTAGCGATATGAACGCGATGATCAACGAATCGATCGTCGTTATGCAGATCATTCAAGCGTTCCGCCGGGAAAAGGTGACGCTGGACGAATTCGAGACGCTGAACCAGGACCGTTACGCCAATCAGCTCAAACAGTTCAAGGTGTTTTCCCTATCCTCCCGCAACATCGTAGGCACGATCGGCAGCTTAGTGACCGCAATGGTCGTCTGGTACTTCGGCCGGGAATCACTGCAAACGGTGATTTCGTTTGGGGTGTTCTACGCTTTTATCGATTATTTGGGCCGCATTTTCCAGCCGATTATCGGGATCTTCGACCAACTGACGAATGCGCAGCGAGCGTTCGTGTCCGCAGAGAAAGTGTTTGCGATTCTCGATATGGACGGAACGGAGGTCGAGAAAACCGATCAAGTCCGCCGCCCGGAGGGTGCCGTCAAGTTCGACAACGTCACCTTCGGCTATAAAGCGGGAGAGCCGGTGCTGAAGAACATTTCGTTTGAAGCCGGCAAAGGGGAAACGGTCGCGCTCGTCGGGCACACCGGATCGGGCAAAAGCTCGATCATGAATCTGCTGCTCGGCTTCTATGAACCGAATGATGGGAACATCACCATTGATGGACGCAACATCGCCTCCTTCTCCAAGCAGGAGCTGCGCAAACATATGGGCATTGTTTTGCAGGACCCGTTCCTGTTTGCCGGCGATATTAAATTCAATGTGAGCTTGTACAACGAAAACATCTCGCTGGACCGTGTCAAAAGTGCCTTGAAAGACGTGGGTGCGGCATCGTTCGTCGAACAGCTGCCAAACGGTTATGACGAACCGGTTGTGGAGCGGGGAAGCACGTTGTCCGCAGGCCAGAAGCAGCTCATTTCGTTTGCGCGAGCGCTCGCTTTCGATCCTTCCATTCTCATTCTAGACGAAGCGACGGCCAGCATTGACAGCGAGACCGAAGGGTTGATTCAGCAAGCGCTCAAAGTCGTTAGTGAGGGCCGGACTACTTTGGTGATCGCACACAGGTTGTCCACAATTCGCGAAGCCGATCAAATTCTGGTGCTGCACCGGGGAGAAATCGTCGAGCGGGGAAACCACGACGAGCTTATGGCGCTAGAGGGCAGATACTATAAAATGTATCAGCTGCAAAAAGGAGAACAGGCATCGCCGGTCATATCAAGCGGATAAGGATGTGGTTTCGGTGAGCAACGCACACCGCCTCGCATGGATGGACGCGCAAATTCGGGAGCGGCGTTACCCGAACTGCCGTATGCTTGCGGAACGATTCTCCATCTCGCTGCGGCAAGCGGCCCGCGATATCGAATATTTGCGCGATTCGATGGGCGCTCCGCTCGAATACTGCCGCTTGAAGCGAGGTTATTTCTACACCGAATCGTCTTATGTACACGGGCATGTGGTCATTACGGAAGAACAGCGCCAAAGCTTATCGTACTTAGCCGACCGCTATGCCAGGCTGGAGTCGGATCATGCCAGGCATTTGGCGCGGTTGTTCCGGCGGCTTATCGATCAGTCGAACGATCCCGCAGCTGAGCTGGTCTTGCCTTTATTTCCTGCCGACCCGGGCGAGCTGGCGATGTTCGATACGCTTTCCTGCGCCATTCGCTCCTTTACGAAGGTAGACGTAACCGTTGTGTCTGCGGACGACGGCGTATTACAAACGATTCGGTTGTCGCCTTATCATGTGTACGCGCATCAGCTCGACAACTACGTCGTCGGATACTGCGAACCGGAAGGACGAATCCGCTTTTTCGCGGTAAGCCGCCTGCAAAAGGCGGAACGGACAGAAGTCCCGTTCGACCTGGCGCCGCTTTTGAAAGATGCGAGCATCGTCCCAGAGCTTTTATCCGAGCCGGATTTTTGCTTATGTACACTTTGATGCGGAGTCGTACGCGCGGACTCTGCCTTTTCGCGCCGAACGCGTCGCTCCGCATTTATTTCGCATCGCTTATTACGATCCCGACAGGCTTCTTGCAGCATTGTTTACTTGCGTGACCGGCTGCTCCGTTCGCTCGCCTGGCTGGCTTCGCAACCGTTTTTTATCTCTGCTGGAAAATAAATTGCGCCATCAGCTTGAGCATGACATTATACGTCCGGGTCCCCCGGTTATGATGGAATGGAGTCAGACAAAGTCTGAACCATCTATTTTATCGAGGGAGTTGTGAGGCTTGAAGAAGATCGACAACTTGCATTGGCGCCCGTTTTGGAATTCGCAGCTCGGAGCGCTCAAAAGCTGCGCGGAGGCGCTCGGATCGGATATCACGGATGCATGGCTGTTCGGGGGAACCGGCGCCGCGTTCGTCCTTCATATGGATCCGGAAGGCTTCGGGGCAAACGGCCCATGGCAGGGCGGGCCCATGATGAATTTATGCCATAATCTTGGCCTGATGATCCAAGGGGTGTACGGGTTTAAAACAGACCCCGACTTTGCACAAAAGCAAATCATGGCTTGGGAGAACACCCGGCTCGCCATCGACCGCGGATTCCCCTGTTACGGGTATAATCTCGGCATTCCCGAGTATTACGTTGTAAACGGCTATGACGAAAACGGCTACTGGTTTCGCGGAATCGGAACGGAGCCAAGCCCGGACGACTCCGATAGCAATTTGTTTGATATTCCAGAGTACATGCAGATACTGCTGGAGCCGCTAGGCGACAAGACGTATGTCAAGCTTGACCATTACCCTGAACTCATCGATGCCATCAATCGAATCATTGCACCGCGAGGCATGGCTTTGGCCGGAAACGTTCGGATCATCCATAACGGCGGTATCCGCGAAGTGCTCTCGACCGAAGGCCACTCCGTGCTGCTGCGCGGCAACGGATTCACTCCGTGGACGAAGCCGGGAACCGTCCATATCGGTTTATTGGAAATGTATTGGGTCGAGCCGTGCCGCCAATCGGATGATCGCACCACCGTGCGCGAAGCGCTGGAATTTGCACTGCAGTTCGCAAAAGCGCCTCGCAAATGGGTAAGCGATCCGTATACGGCGGGAATCCCCGCATATGAGCAATGGATTCGCGCGTTGGAAAGCGAACAGCCCAACGCATTTGCCCTCGCCTACAGCGGACAATGCTGGGCGGAATGCCGCCGGATGGGTGAACAATTTTTGTCCGAAGCCGCAGCGAGGATCGACGGCGAAGCCGGTGTCGTTCTCCGCGATGCGTGGGGCGTATACCGCGAAGTAGCCGAACAATTGGAGGCATCCGCCGCACTGCTGCCCTTCGGCGCACAAAGAAGCTGGACAAGGGAAATGGCCGGATACGCCGCCCCTTATATCCGTCGTGCCATGAAGGCGGAGGAAAGCGGATCGGCGTTGTTGGCGAAGGCGGCGGCGCTTCTGTAGATTTCCCCGAGCACAACGGGTAACTGCTCATTCTTTAAATCAGGCTGACTTTGCACGGCTCCCCTGAACAGCAGAATTAGCGATTTTTTACAGCTGCGATTCAATACGCAAGAGGCCGCTTATACGGCCTCCTATTTTTGTAGATTTGTGATGACTTCCAGTTACCAAAGCATACAGTCGGTCAGATTTTTCTTTAATAGCAGCAAAATCAGCCCGTATTTGATACGGTAAGCGCTTATTGTTTCTAAAAATAACAAAATTTTCCGGATACTCCTACGCTCTAGTCAAGCCCGCTACGCATTGCTTTTTAAAAATGCCGCCACTTCCTCCGCATCCGGGATGGAGCTCTGCGCTCCGGCCCGAGATACGGCGATGGCCGACGCCGCGCTTGCCCACCGCAAGCACGACTCCGTCCGCAGCCCCTTCTGTCTTGCGGCAAGAAACGAGCCGATAAATGTATCACCCGCAGCGGTGGTATCCTCGACGTTTACCTTAAAAGCGGGCGTATGGATGACCTCTTCACGCTCATTCATGTAAAACGATCCTTTGGCGCCAAGCGTCAATATGACTTCCTTCACTCCGGAGCGGATGAGCGAGCTTGCCGCTTGCCGTACGGCGGATTCATCGTGCTCCACCTTTACGCCCGTCACCCATGCGGCTTCCGTTTCGTTTAGCACCATAATGTCGATAAGAGGGAGCAGGTGCGGCGGTATCGTTAAAGCAGGAGCGGGGTTTAAACATACGGAAACTCCGCGGCGGTAGGCGGTTTCGATCACATATTGCGTGCAATCCCAAGGGATTTCGTTCTGCAGCAGCACGACGGATGACGGTTCGAACAGCGACGGCAGACACTCCAAGTCTTGCACGGTCAAAAGTGCGTTAGCCCCTCCATTTAGTACGATGCTGTTCTGCCCCGACTCGTCTACCGTAATAAACGCCGTACCGATGGTTCCCTTTTTGAGCACAATAGAGCTTGTATCGACACCGTATCCCCGCAAACCGGCCAGCACGTCTTCGCTATACGGGTCTTTCCCGAGTGCCCCGACCATCGTCACGTTGGCTCCGGAAAGCTTGGCGGCAACCGCCTGATTAGCGCCTTTCCCTCCTGATTTCGTCTCCGTTCTAACGCTGTGCACCGTCTCGCCCGGCAGCGGGTGGCTGCGCACGTAATATACGAAATCCATATTCATGCTTCCGACTGTAATGATGTTTCCCATCCACGGCACCTCCCGTCTTATTCTTTCGAGCCGGTATTGGCAATGCCGTTGACAAAATAACGCTGAAGCGGCAGCAGCACAATGACCGGAATGATAACCGCGATGACGGCTCCTGCGAACATCTCATTCCAATAGGTGGCGAACTCGGTGACGAAGTCGCTCAGCGCGACTTGAATCACTTTATAATCTTTCGACCGGGTCGCAATCAGCGGCCACATGAACGATTCCCATTGATGGATGAAAATGAGCAGTCCGGCGCTAACCGTTACCGGCTTGCATAGCGGCATAATGATCCCCGCGTAAATTTTGAACCAAGAAGCGCCGTCGATCCGCGCTGACTCGATGAGCGCCTTGGGCAAGTCGAGGAAAAACTGACGGTACAAAAAGATGACCAAGCCGTTTGCGATGCCGGGAATAATAATGCCGGAATACGTATCGATCCAGCCCAGCTTATCGACCAAGCTGTACAGCGGAATCGCGATGACCTCGAATGGAATCATAAACGTCAGCAGCACAAGCAAAAACAAAAACGATTGGCCGCGGAATGAAAAATAGACAAAACCGAAAGCAGCCATCGACGCTACAATCAAGCCGACCACTACATTAACCGCAGACACGTAGAACGTATTGAAAAAGATTCTCCCGAAGCCTCTTTCCGTGAATAAGGAAACATAGGCGTCAAACGTAATATGGGTGGGAATAAACGTCCTCCACGAAACGGGCGACATATAACGGAAAATTTCATCCAAAGGCCGCAAAGAGGAGACAAGGGCAAAAGCGAGCGGAAGCAGCACAATCAGTGCAAGAATGATATGAATCGCATACTGCAGCGGGACGGAGCCTTTTCTTTTTTGCATGAAGCCCACCTCCTAATGTTTGGCCTTGAAAAATTTAAACTGCATCGCTACGACGCTTAGTGTGATCAACAACAGCACAATGACGATCGCCGACGATCTGCCCATATCCGAATACATAAATGCGCTGTTATAACTTTCCAGCATCAGCACGTTGGTGCTGTGCTCCGGCCCGCCGTGCGTCATAATGTACATCGGCGAGAACAGCAGGAAATTGGAAACGGTAACCGAAACGGCGACAAACGTCAGCGAACGGCTCATCATCGGAAATGTCACCTGCTTGAACTGCTCCCAGCGGGAAGCGCCATCCATAGCGGATGCCTCGTACAGTGATGCCGGAACTTCCTGCAAACCGGCCAGCAGAAAGATCGCCCAATAGCCGACGCCTTTCCAGCTGGCGATGCCGATGATAGAAGCCAGTGCCTGGCTGCTGCTGGACAAAAACGGCTGCGGCTCCAGGCCGAGACCTACGAGAACCGAGTTGACTACGCCCTGCTCCGGGCTTAGCATTATGTTCCATAAAATACACGCTGTCGGAATAGATACGGCCACAGGCACAAAGTGAATGCCTCTGAACCAGCTGATACGCTTTAACTTGCCGTTGAGCAGAAGCGCAAGCCCGAATGCGAGTGCAACCTGAATCGGATTAATAAACACGTTGAACAGCAGCGTTATTTTGAGCGAGCTCCAGAATACGGGATCGGTAAATAGAGAAACATAGTTTTGCAGGCCGACGAACGCCTTCCCCGCATTTAAAAACTCCGGTCCGTAAAGGCTAAGCTGCAAGCCGTTCAACACCGGGTACAGCTTGAATATGAGAAGGCCCAGCATGGCGGGAAACAAAAACAGGTACGGCGTGAGCTTTTCCACTTTCATCCGTTTCTCACCCTCAGTCTTTTAGCTTAGTAGATTTTTAGTTAAGAATGAAGAAGGGAAGGGATCGCTCCCTCCCCCAAACGTTACTTCACGACGGATTGATATTTTCTGAGCTGGCTGTCAATCAGCGTGGCCGCGTCGTCCAGCGCCTTTTTCGGGTCTGTGCCATTCTTTATATCTTCAAATGCTTTGTTTACGTTGTTTTCCCATTCCAGATAGCCTGGCGTTTTCGGTCGAAGCGCCGCCGTTTGCCTTGCTTCGCCGGCAGCCAGCTTCATGATCGTGTTCGGAAATTCGTTGTACTTGGCATCTTTATCGATGTGATCCAGCAGTTCCAGCGTAGCCGGCAGCGCGCCGTTCTCCTCGAACCAAATTTGCGAACCTTTACCCAGCGTCAAATATTTGACGAACTTGGCGGCCGCTTCTTTTTTCGTGGAATATTTGGAGATCCCGACGTGCCAGCTTCCTGTCGGCGTCGCCACTTTACCTCCTTCAAAATACGGATGCGGGGCGATGCCGAAATTCATTTTCGCATCTTTGATTCTCGGCAAGTTTTGCGTGGAAGCAAGGAACATTCCTACTTTGCCGGAGATGAAGTAATCCAGCGCTTCCTCGCGCTTGATTTTCGGACTGATCTTATATTTGTTGAACATATCGGAGTAAAACTGGAATGCGCTGACCATCTCCGGCGAGTTCGTAAATCCTTTGGCGGTAAGCCCGTTGTCGCTGAGCGCCTGGGCTTTTTTGCTTTGACCGAGCGCGAGCAGCTGATAAGCTTTGCCTACCTGGTCGAAGCTGAAGCCGAATACATCGTTCTGGTTGTCGCCGTTCGTATCTTTGGACAGCTTTTTAGCCGTCTCCACCAGCGATTCCCACGTCATCCGGTCTTTGATCTGCTCGGAAGGGAAAGGTACGCCCGCCTGTTGAAGCAAGTCTTTGTTGTAGAACAGCACGACGCTGGACGTATTCATGGGCGCGGACATCAGCTGTCCGTTATACGATCCGGCATCCACGGCGGAAGCTACCCACTTCTGCTTGGCGTCGGCGCCGAGCAGGTTATCGAGCGGTTCCAGGTAGCCTTTGAGCGAATATCCCATAGTGAGCGGTACATCGACCGATACGACGTCCAGGTCTTGCGCCTTCGAAGCCAGCTTGATTTCGATCGTTTCCGTCAGCTTTGTCGTCGGGCTGAGCTGCAAGTTGACTTTAATGTTCGGATTTTCTTTTTCGAATTCATCGATGACTTTCTTGATCGGCTTCTCCCAGATCGAGTTGGCCAAATACGAGATTTCCGTTACGCCGCCCGATTGCGCTTGTTTGTCGGACGAGGCTTCCGGCTTGGCAGCATTCGAGCAGCCTGCGGCAAGCGCAAGAACAAGCGATCCGATGAGGCCTGTCTTCATCATGTTCATCGTAAGCAATCCCCCTCTAAGTTGGTTCGTATAAATGAGATCGGCTTAGCTGAATACTCTTTGCTGCAGCAAACGCAGGAAGGATTCGCGGTCGACCTCCAGGCAAACTTCGACGTTGCCGTTCTCGTTCAGCTCCCCGACGGTCATTCCGGTCGGATGGCGATGGTCGTAGTCGACGCGGATGTCCATCTGTCTCGTCTTGACGAGCTTGCGGTTAATGAGCAGCGCGACGGCCAATGGGTCATGCATAAAAGTAAAATCTCTTTGGCGGTAATCCATATACCCAGTAATTTGCGCAGTAAGCGTCTGCGCCAGCGGAGTACCCGAGGCTGCCAGCTCGTCTTTATCGGCCCGCGTAATCGATACTTGTCTTGTCACGTCCAGTCCGACCATCAATATTTTCGCTCCGCTGGAAAACACAAGCGAAGCCGCTTCCGGATCGCATTTTACGTTATGCTCTATGGCCGGCAGCTCGACCCCGGTGCTTCCCAGACGCGTAACGCCGCCCATCATGACGATTTCCTTCACGGCTTTAACAATGCGCGGTTCACGAATGATCGCCGCCGCGATATTGGTGAGCGGGCCGATGGTCACAAGCGTAATTTCACCCGGATTGCCCATAATCGTTTCGATGATATAATCGACCGCATGCTTCGTTCCTTCCTCACGGTCATCCGCGATATCGAGCCCTTCGCCCTCGATGCCCGCCCAAAATACATCACGGTTATGCAAAAGCGGCTTTACGATGCCGGCATAGACCGGCGCTTCGCCGGCGCTGCACAGCGCCATAATTTTTTGCGCGATTTTCGATCGAACGATCACGTTGCCGTAAACCGTTGTCACGCCTTCGACGGTTATTTCCGGAGACCTCATCGCCAGCGCAAGCGCGACGGCATCGTCCGAATCCGTTCCAATATCCGTATCCAATATCATGCGACTCATGAAGACGCCCCCCAGTGTAAAAATGTCTTTTCACTCTCACACTTGTAATTATAAAAGGGAATCGGGAGGCGTCCTACGGATGATATTTTAAGAAAATAGATGACAATTTAAAGCTTTTCTATGTTTCAGACAGAGGCTTTGCGATATTCTTGCGGGGATGCGCCGTAATAGCTTTTGAACAGCTTCGTGAAATAAGGAGTGTACTGATACCCGATCTGGGCGGCGATTTCATAAATTTTCGCATTCGTGTTCCGCAGCAAATAAGCCGCCTTGTCCATGCGAAAGCGGTAAATGTACTCGCTTAAATTTTCGCCGGTTTCCTGTTTGTACATCGCCGATATGTATGTTGGGTGGAGCCTCACATGCTCGCTGATCGCCTGCAGCGTCACATCCTCGGACAAATGCTGCTCGATGTATTGGTGAATCTGCTTGACGAAGGCGCCGTGATGCTCACGTTCTCCATCCCGTGTTCGCTCCCTAATCTTTTGCAGCAGGTCGATCGCCCATTCGTGCAGCTGTCTGACGGAACGGAACGTGGTTGCATTGACCGACCGTCCGTACTGATCTTCGAGCACATCTGCCAGCTGCAGCCCGCTTGCATGCACCATGTAAGTAAAAGCATTGGACAAATAGTAAAACAGCTCCGACATGTTTTCAGCGGTATCCATTCCGCTGACGGCCAATTCGTCCATCATCGATCCGAGCCTCGCCTCCGCATCGCTCCATCTACCGGCTTCCATCAGCTGCAGCACGGTAGGAGGCTCGTACAGACGCTGAAGCGACCGCAGAGGCGTCGCCGGCGGCTGATCCCATAACCGGAGCAAGTAACTTTGTTCGCTTCCGGGCAATTTTCGGAGTAGAGCAAGCAATTTGAGATACTGCTTGGACATCGACTCGGGAAAAGACTCGAAATCGCTCATTGCGGCCGAAATATGGCCCTGCAAATATTGCGTCACGCTGCTCTGCAGCTCGCGGATTTTGTGATCAAGCAGCTTCCTTGCATAGTTCTCCTCCTCCGTCTCTTGCCGCGGCTGAGCGAGCAGCGTTAAATATTGATTGTCGTCCTTGCACGCCCACAGGTGGAATTGCTCCCCGATCAGTTCTTCCGCGATATTGACGATAGCGAACTCGAACAAGGAAATGCTGCGCTCATCATATTCCAAAAAGCGGTTTTCGATTCGGAGCATGATGACCACCGCCGGCTGTCCGATGACGAAGGGGATATCCAGCTTGCCCATTTCTTCGACGAGCTGAGGCGCCGAAGCTGTTCTTCCACTCAGCAGGTCGCGCAGCAGCGCAGCCTGCAGTTGCAGCAGATGCGTACGGAGCGTCTGCTGCGCCTTCCTGCCCGCCACCTCCGCCTCCCGCTTCTGCTGCAGCGCATCGGCCGCCTGCCGCACCGTAAGCAGCAGCTCATCCTTTTTTACGGGCTTCAGCAAATAAGCGGCCGCCTTTGTTTTTAACGCTTGCTGCGCATATTCGAACTCCGCGTAACCGGACAACAAAATGCACAGCGTGCCCGTTCCCGACTGGTCTACGTACTCGCACAGCTCGATCCCCGACATTCCCGGCATTCGGATGTCCGTCACGACGATATCGATCGGATGCCGATTCAGCAGCTCCATCGCCTCCTGTCCCGAAACGGCCGTATATAAATGCTCGACCTCGGGAATCTGATGAAAAAATTGAGCCAAATCTTCCAGTATGACCGGTTCATCGTCTACCAGCAGCAGTTGAATCATTGGCGCAGCTCTCCTCTCCAGTGCATCGTTACTTTGAGTCCCCCTAACGCGCCCGACCGCTCCAGCGACAATCCCGCCGTTTCGCCGAACCCGTATTTCAATCGCTGGTGCACGTTCCATAAGCCGGTCCCAGTCGATTCATCCATCGGGCGGCGAAGCTGCTCCTTTAGTTGCTCCAGCCGTTCCTCGGACATGCCGATGCCGCTGTCTTCCACCGTAATCTGCACCCGTTCGCCGCTTTTTCTCCCGCTGATCACGATCGCGCCCCCTCCCGGCTTCGGTTCCAAGCCGTGCACGATGGCGTTTTCGACGATCGGCTGGATGAGCAGTTTCGGCAGCCGAATCTCCAGCATGTCTTCCGGGATGTCGATTTCGTATCGAATCCTTTGCAATCGGAGCAAATGGATTTCCAAGTAGTTTTTGACGAGATTCATCTCGTCTTTCAATCGCGTGCCCGCGTCGTCCAGCCTTGTAATATAGCGGTAATAATCGCTCAGGTTATACGCCATCGCGATGACCGAGTCGTTGCGTCCGAGATTGGCCGAGCTGATGACAAAGCTTAAGCAGTTGTACAAAAAATGCGGATTGATCTGCGCTTGCAGTTGCTTTAAGGTAGCCAGCCGGGAACGGTTCCTCTCCTCAAGCACGTTCTCGATCAAATATTGAATTTGCCCGGCCATATCATTGAATCGGACGACGACGGTGTCAAACTCGTTGCGAAAGTATTGGTTCAGCCGGACGCTGAAATCGCCGTTCTGAAATCGTTTCAACACGCCGATCAGCGCCTGCAGCGGAACTTGGACGTTCTTGTACAGAAGAAAGGAAGAGACGAGGCCGACCGCCAGCAGCAAGGCGATGCAGCCGTAAAACCAGTTGCGGATCGTTGTAATCGGCATCAAAATTTGCTGCATTTGCGTGTAATCGACCAAATAATATCCGAGCGGCTGCGAATACACATAATTGACCAGATACGTTTGACCGCCAATGTCCTTCGTAAAGCTCCCGTGATCCTGCTCCGGCTCAAGGAACAGCGCTTCCGACACCGCGCGGGTATGTTCCTTATCGGACGTCCGGTTGAAAGCGATATGCCGCTGCTTGCTCACCATGAACGGGTCGCCTTTACCGCCCGTTTTCAGTTGATCGAGTAAAGACGTAATGTTTTGCTCGTAAAACGCTAATTCCACGATGACGTTGCTGTCTTCGATTTTTCCCGATTCGTTGATCGGACCTCCTGCATAGTAGACGAAGGAAGACAAGTCCGGCCGATACGTCCAACTGTTGCGCCTTACCTGCTGTTCCAGCTGCTTCTCGTCATAGGCGGGCGCCGATCGATAGGCGGTGGTCATCGTTTTTTTCACGGACGGAAAATAGAGCGTAATATCGTTGTACCAGCTGCTTGCGGAGCTTTGCAAAGTCAGTTTCTCCTGCACGCTCGTTTCGATTTGGCTGAGCGCCCGTTCCCCACCGATCAGCGACGTGCGTTCGATTCCAAGCACGGTCGGATCGCGCGTCAAAGTGACGGCGTTCATCGCCAGGCTCAATGCCATGGAATCGAGCTGCTTGCGGACAAAGTCCAGCTGATTGCCGGTTTCCTTTTGCAGAAGCGATTCCACCACGCGCACGCTGACTTGATGCGATATGCCGTATAACAGCAGGATCGAAATTAGAAAAAAGAAAATAACGGCGTTCATTTTCGAAAAAATCGTATTTTTGAATTTCATGATGACCCTCCCTTTGCTTTCGCACCTCATTGTACCAGAAAAGCAGGAAGCGAAGGATTCGTTAGTGCGCCGCGGAACTTGGATGCTCTTATTATTGCAATTTTAGCCATTATGACTCTGACCATGCTTATCCATACGTTTGCGCAAGGGAGGAATGGTTATGGGATTCCAGCCGCTACGTTATTCCACCCATGCCCATTTCCTCTTTGACCTACCTTCTGCTTATTTCTATAATCCGGCTGCTCGGTCTTCGGGTGTCGTTTTCCCGCATTCCCTCTCTCTACAAGTTGGAAAAACCGTTGTCTGAAGCTGCCTTCCTCGGTCTGAACATTTATATTTTCTTACTATTCCAAAAAAAATGACCGCCATATCGACGGTCATCTTCGGTCTAACGCTTATTTCATGCAGTAAAGCATTAGTTTCGTTAAGGTTTCGTTTACAGCGCCGCCTGCTTTTGTCTCATTTTGCGCCATACGACGCCGTGCGAAGGAGAAAGCAGCAACGCTACGATGAACAGGACGCCGGCCACCGTTATCATGCATCCGGCAATCGATGCGTCAAGCACCACCGACAAGTAATACCCTCCCGTCGAGCTCAACAAACCGATGATCATGCTGTACGCGATCATGCGGCTCAGTTTTTCCGTCAGCAAATATGCGGTAGCCGCAGGTACGACGAGCATACCGACGACGAGAATCGCGCCGACGCTTTCGAACGAAGCGACGGTGGTCACGGAGACGAGTCCCATGAGCACGTAGTGGAACAACGCCACCGGTATGCCGACGGCCGCCGCCATGGCCGGGTCAAAGGCGCAAATTTTAAACTGCTTATAAAACAAAGCAATGACGGTGCCGCTAAGCAGCAGCACGAGGCCGAGCGCCCATACCGCCTTCGGTCCGATGTCCATACCTGCGAATGTGATCGTATCCCACGGGACATGAATGATTTCACCGTACAATACGCAATCCAAATCAAGGTCCACCTGCCGCGTATAAATGCTGACGAGTACGACGCCGATGGAGAACAAAGCCGTAAACACCACGCCGATCGCCGCGTCGGACTGTACGCCGCTCTGGTGAAACATCTGGATTAGAAACACGGTGATCAGCCCGATCACCGATGCGCCCAGCATCATGAACAACGAATCGCGCGAGCCGCTGAGCAGGAAGGCGATCACGATGCCCGGCAGCACGGAGTGGCTGATCGCGTCGCCGATCATCGCCATGCGCCGCAGCACCAGGAAGCAGCCGAGCAAGCTGCAGGAGCAGGCGACGAGCGCCGCCGTGAGCAAAATCCAAAAGTCGTTCATGCCTGCCCCTCCTTTTTCTGTATCGGTTGCGCGTGTACCGCGATGCGCGGCCGATCCTGCAGCTCCGCAAGCACTTCGCGCTTCACGGCCAGACGCTGGAGCAGCTTCGGCAGCAGTCCGCGCTTCGGCGCGAACAGCACGGAAACGACGAACAACAGCGTCGCGGCGAGCACGCTGAACGGCCCCGTCGGCAAGTTGTTCGCAGTCGTGCTGATCATCGTGCCGATCAGCCCGCTGACGGCGCCGAAAACGCCCGACAGCGCGACCATAACGCCGAGCCGCTCCGTCCAGTAGCGCGCGGATACCGCAGGTGTAATGAGCAGCGCCGACATTAGCACGACGCCGACCGCCTGGATGCCGACGACAACGGCCACGACGATCAGGAACATCATGAATTGGTCGAGAAAAGCAACGGGATAGCCGAGTCCCTTGGCAAAACCGGCGTCAAAGCTGAGCAGCTTGAATTCTTTGAACAGCAGTGCGCATACCGCTACGAGCAGCAAAGCGACCACGGCCATCGTGATGACGTCCGACAGCACCATGGATGCCGCCTGGCCGAATAAGAACTTGTCAAGCCCGCTCTGATTGCCGCTGCCGCTGTGCTGAATTTGCGTCAGCAGCACGATGCCGAGCCCGAAAAAGACCGATAGCACAATGCCGAGCGCCGTATCCTGCTTGATTCGCGTATTGCGGGTAACATAGCCGATGCCGAATGTGGCCGCGAGCCCGGCGATAACGGCACCGATCAGAAAGAAGAAGATCGACTTGGAGCCGGTCAGCATAAACGCGATGCATACGCCCGGCAAAGCTGCATGCGCGAGCGCATCGCCCATCAGGCTCTGCTTCCGCAAATAGGCGAAGCTTCCAAGCACGCCGCTGCTCAATCCGAGCAGCACACTGCCAAGCAAAATCCATTGCGTGTTCGGATCGAGGAATAAATCCATGAATGCGCTAAACATAACCGATCACCTCGAACCGACGATGATCGCATCATCGTCCCTGTTTAATAGCGTTAACCTTCCGCCGTACGTCGTTTGCAGTTGTTCCTTCGTAAACACTTGATCCGTCGGTCCGATCCCCATCAACTGTACGTTGAGCAGCATAACCCAGTCGAAATATTCTTTCACCGTAGATAGGTCATGATGGACGACAAGTACCGTTTTCCCCTGGTTCTTCAATTCACCCAGCAGCGTAATGATCGCTTTCTCCGTCGCCGCGTCAACGCCTACGAAAGGTTCATCCATAAAATACAGCCGCGCATCCTGGGCGAGCGCCCTTGCTAGAAATATACGCTGCTGCTGTCCGCCCGAAAGCTGGCTGATTTGCCGGTCGGCGAAATCGGCCATGCCTACTTTACCTAGGCAATCCATTGCCAGCTTCCGTTCCGCCGCGCCCGGGCGTTTGAACCATCCGAGATGGCCGTACCGCCCCATCATTACCACGTCCAGCGCGCTCGTCGGGAAATCCCAATCGACCGATTCCCGCTGCGGCACATAGCCGATCAGCTTCCGCTGCTCGCGGTAAGGGCGCCCGTAGATCGATACTTCTCCGCTGACACGGGGGATTAACCCGAGAGCCGCTTTGATCAGCGTAGATTTGCCTGCGCCGTTCGGTCCGACAATGCCGACCAGCTTCCCTTCCGGAATATCGAACGTAATGTCGGTTAGCACAGGCTTTTTTTGATAAGCAACCGTCATGCCGCGCACGGACAACGGCGATTTACTTTGCATCTCCATCATAGGTATCACTCCCCGCTTCGTTTATTTCAATGCCTTCACAATCGTATCCACGTTATGCCGCACCATGCCGATGTACGTTCCTTCCGGCGTCCCTTCTTTGCCCATCGCGTCGGAGTATAACTCGCCGCCGATTGATATCGTGTGACCTTGCTTCTTCGCGCCTTGAATGACGGCCTCGATCGATTTCTTCGGCACGCTCGATTCCACGAACACCGCTTTGATTTTATTTTGCACGAGGAAATCTCTCAGGTCGCTCACGTCTTTGGAGCCGTACTCCGATGCGGTGCTGATGCCCTGCAGCCCCATCACTTTAATGCCGTACGCATCTCCGAAATAGCCGAACGCATCATGCGCGGTGACGAGCACGCGTTGGTTTTCCGGGATCGAAGCAATTTGCTCCCTTGCGTACCGGTCCAACTCCTCAAGCTGCTTCGTATAACCGGCAGCGTTGTTCTTGTAGTCTTCCGCATGCGCCGCATCCAGCTTGCTAAGCTCCTCCCGCACCACTTCGGTCGCGCTGATCCAATGCTTCACATCAAACCATATATGAGGATCATGGGAGGCTTCGCCGCCGTCCCAGCCGCGCAGTTTCGATTCCGGAATGTTTCTAGACACTGCCACGGTCGGCTTCGTCTTGCTCATCTTCTCGAACATATCCACCATCTTGCCTTCGAGATGCAATCCGTTATAGAAAATAATGTCCGCATGCTCCAGCTTCTTCACATCGCCTTGCGATGCTTTGTATAAGTGCGGGTCGACGCCGGATTTCATCAATCCGGTCACTTGCACATGTTCTCCGCCAACCTGTGCGACAATATCGCTGATCATGCCGATGGTGGCCGTTACTTTCACTTTGCCGTCCGCCCCGGCTTCTTGCGAATTGCCGCAAGCCGCCGACACGACCGCCAGCGTCAAAAATAGAAGTGTCATTATCAATCGTTTGAACGAGGACGGTACCGATTTGTTCTTCAGCATCATTTACACCCCAAACCTTTCTTATCATATGATCCATCTATATAACTTCGAATGTTGTCTTATACCTTCTTTTTTAGCCAAGACAACATTTGTTTACTTCCTGACTATATTTTAATTATATACAAATATGTTTCCTTTGTGCAACATTTATTTTATAAAAAAAAGAGATCCCCTTTATATCAGGAGATTTCTTTGCACTGCCGTTTACGGTTTTTTCGAATCAGTCCCCGTCGGATTCCCTTTCGGAACGCCGTCCAGTCCGACAAATTGATCATATGCATCGAAAATTTTGCGCGCGATCGGCGCTGCGCCCCAGGAACCGAACCCGCCTTCCGGCACGACGACCGCTACCGCCAGCTTCGGTTTATCCGCCGGAGCAAACGCAATGAATACCGCATTATCGACTTCCTTGCCGCCGCCGACGCGCTGCGTGGACGTTCCCGTCTTTCTGGCGATTTCGTACGGGAATCCGTCGAAGCCTTGAATGCCGACCTGCTTCATGCCGGTAATGACCGCATCCCAATACGGCTTCGGAAACGTCGTCTCGTCGAGCACTTCCGCGTCGTCGAATTTCTTCACCAATTCGCCTTCATACGTTTCAATCTTGTCCACAAACTGCGGCTTCAGCCGTTTGCCGCGCGTCGCCAGCGTCGTTACATACTGCGCGAGCTGCAAAGTCGTGTATTTTTCATTTTGTCCCCACGAGGCGAACACCATCCGGGACTGTGGGGTTTCTTTCGTATTCGTCTTGAACTCGCTAAGTCCCGCGTACTCTCTCGGAAGCCCGCTTCCGGTCGATACGCCTAAGCCGAATTTGCCGAGATACGTCTCCCAAAGATCGACTGCTTTATTGCCGTTGCGCATATACAGCGCATTGCCGATCATCGCTGACATGAACGTATTGGAAGAACGGCGAATCGCCTCCGTCGCGTTAATGTTTCCCCACGCGGCGCTATCGGAATTCGAAAGTCTGGCGTTGTTGTCTTTTCCATAGTAAAACACGCCGGTATCATTATATTTCGTCGCGGTCGTGAACAACCCTTCGTTTAAGCCGATCAGCACGGACAGCGGCTTTACGACCGATCCCATATAAACGATCGAGGTCGGATGTTTCGCAAGTTCGGCGTCCGGATAATCCGGATATGCGGTCGTGATCGTCCCGTTATTAATAAACGGTTTGATTCGCTCGTACTCCGCCTGCGGGATGCCGCCGAACCAGACGGTCGGATCGTAATCCGGCATGCTGGCCATCGCGACCACTTTCCCCGTGTCCACTTCCATCGCCACGGCGTAGCCGGCCACCGCGTTTCTCCCTTTGTTCGCATACGGGTTGTTGCGCGCCTCGGGCCCCTTGAGCCATTTGAGATGATCGATGATCGCCTGCTCGGTAGTAAGCTGCACGTTTTTGTTGATCGTCAAAAACAAATTGTTGCCCTTGATCGGCTTCGTAATTTCGACTTTGCCGATAATTTTTTGCGAAGCGTTCACCGGATATGTCTTATATCCGTTCTTGCCGCGCAGCTCCTCCTGGTACATTAACTCGATGCCGTCATAGCCGACGTCCTCGGTGTCCAAATATCCTTCCGATTTCTTGTCCTTGTAGAAAGGCAAGCCGTACTTCGGCTCCCTTGCCGCCGAGAACGGACGCATATAGCCGATAAGCTGCACGGCCGGCGTAGTATCCGTATCGTAGGTACGGATGCTTTCTTCCGTGATCTCCAGCCATTTCAGCTCATCGCGGTGCTCGTAAATATACGCCATCTCTTTCTCGGACAAACCGGATTTAAGACGCCGCGGCACGGCAAAATAGCTTGGGGCCGTCGTTTTGTTTTGCTCCAGATCATAGCCGACGTCCATTGCCTTAATAATATCGGCGGCCGTGAGCGGCTTTGGTGTAGGTTCGCCGTAATCTGCGAAAATCTTAGCCAGCTTGTTGGCAAGCGTAATGACTTCCTCCTTAGGCTGCTCCTGCTCGATCCGAAAATAAAGCGACTGCGTCGAGGTCGTGTAGGCAATCGGAGCTCCTCCCCGGTCGTATATATTGCCGCGGATCGGAGGAATCGGCGTATCCGCTTTATTTCGGGCAGCTTTCTCCGCCTTCATCTCGTGGCCTTCCACGAACTGAAGCATCGCCAGCCTCACTATAAGAACGGAAAACAGAAAAAACGTAAAGAAAAAGAACAGGTTGATTCGAAACGTAAACTGCCGGCGCTTATTATGCTCTTGCTTCTGCGGGTCGTCCATGACTATCGGCTTCTTCACGAGACTGCGACTCCTTTACTACGCTTTGGAATTACATTGCGAACAATTCGCGCAGGGAATGAATGCCCTCCCCGGTATGATAATCATATCTTTTGATTTTGACGGCATCGATGCCGACTTGTGCCGGCGCCCAAATGTCGTTGCGGTCGTGATCACCGACATACAGCACGTCCTTCGCTTCCAGTCCCGAGCGCTCTAGCGCCAGGCTGAAAATGGCCGGATCCGGCTTCTCCAGCCCGACTTCGGTCGATACGATGACAGGATCGAAATAATGCAAAATGCCTTTATGGTCCAAAATCGATGAAAGCGTTGGAGCGAAATTGGAAATAATGCCAAGCCTGTATCCCTGTCTGCTTAAACGCTCGATGCATTCCTTCACATCTTCAAACAGCGCATACTGCTCAGGTGCGGTAAACAAATGGTACAACTCGTGGCAGCATTCGTGCACTTGCTCTTCCGTCCACTGTTCTTCGTCGACTCCCAATTTCTGAAGAATATAGTGATACAATTTGACCCAGAATGCTCTATCGGATTCGGGCGTGCATACCTCGAACGGGTCAAGCTGCTTGCCGTAATAAAATAGACGGAACGCTTCGGTAAAAAGTTCACCGATCTGTTCCTCTCCCCGGTGCATAGCCCGGCTTGCCAAATATTGCTGCATAATGACGCGCGCGGCAGGTATTGTAATTAATGTATCGCCTACATCAAAAAAGATCGCTTTATATTCTCTGAGTGTCTTGACCATCGATGTTTCACCTCGTATCGGGCCGAAATATCGGCCTTGCTCATAACTTTTAGTTTACCATAACTTCCTCATGTGCAAAAGAAAAGCCGGAGCTGTCATCCTTTCGACCCTTCCGGCTTGCGACTATAAAGAATAGCAATCATTGCTTCGGTTTACGTTTCTTTTATGTGCGTCTCTTGAAAGTTCGGAGGATTGAACCAGTTGCCCCCGCTCGCCACCCAAGTGGAATCCAGCGGCACCCACTGTTCTTTCTCCGACAAATACACTTCGTTCCAGGCATGCGGGCCGTACCCTCCCCGGCCGTCATACCCGAGTCCCGTTACTACCTTGACGTCTAAACCGGTCGATCTTGCCATGACCGCATATAGCCTGGAAAAGTCAATGCATACGCCCTTCTTCGTGTTGAACGTCTCTTCCGGCGTTTGCTCTTTCCAGATACGCTGCTCTTCATACAGCTTGACCTTGTTCCAATCGTATTTGACGCGCGTACCAACCCACCGGTACAGCAGCTTCGCCTTCTCTTCGTCCGTCTTGCCGTCCGCCGTTACTTCCTTCGCCGCCAGCGCGATATCCGGCGGTATTTTGGCGTCAAGCACTTCGTATTTCCGCTGCAAAATGTTGGCGAATTCCTGCTCCACCGCCCGGGTAAACACCGGCAATCGGTTTGCGATGAACTCGCCTGCGGCCGGCTCGATCACTTCCTTGGCTCCTTTTTGATAAAGCGAGGAGGCCTGGATATAGTTTGCTGCCGGCGTTTGCGGAAACAGCGTCGTGACGACAAACAACACGGCGATCATGACCATGCCCCGGCCAAAGCCGGTCACAGCGCCGAGCACGCCGCCGATCAAACTGCTGACCAAAGACGGCGTTCCTTTACCCGGCTTCAGCTGGTCGTCTCGCCCCGCCTCCCAACGATCGACCAGCGGATCGACGATCCGGTAGACGACTTGCTTGATCAGGCCGTAACCCAGCACGAACAATATGCTGAAGCGCAGCAGCGAAAAATCGCGAATCGCCGTCAGCAAGGTATAGTATAATTGTCTCCAGAAACCAAGCTCCTCCGATGGAATGACGATGCCGAGCCCCGTCAGAAAGGCCTGCAGCTTCGGCGACAGCCAGTTACTTAACTCCCAAGCAAGAAAAAGGCTCAGCAGCGTTACGGCTCCCTCGATTACCATCAGCAGCAATCGTTTCGCGGAGGAGGATGCGCCGCGGACCAGCCCTTGAACAATCGATGCAATTACGACAACGCTGATCATAACCGTAATCCAATTCAACTGCTGCAGCTGCAACTGCAGTTGCTGCCAGACGTTCATCGGCTCCCCCCTCCTCTATACGGTACACCTTGATACAACGAATCCATCTTTACGTTGATGTCTCTCTCTTACAATCCCGCGTTTTTCTTCGCCTGTTCTATGAACGTCTTTACCATCTCGTCTACCTTCACGTTGAACGTCTGATTCATGAACGTCACCTGAACTTCCCCGGCGCCCGGTTTTCCGTCGACCTTTACGCTCTTGGTCGTTATCGTAAACGAGCCGTCGGCATTTTGCGTATATTTCGCTTCCTTAACTTCGGCGCTGATCGCATTCATCGCCTGCGTCTTCGCTTCCGCCGCCACCTTTGCACCTACCGTCGTGCCGAGCTCAAGCAGTTGATCCTTGTAGCTCGCGCCGTAGAAAAACAGCCCGGCCACGATCGCAAGCACGATGACCCACTTGATCACCGTCTTCACGATTTTGACAACCAAAAATAAAACAATGAGCGCAGCTAAAATAATGTACCAACGCTCCGCCAAAAAGGCTGTGAGAAAATCCAACGCTATCTCTCCCTTAATAAACATCTTTCTTATTCGTTATTCATCATACAATATTTTCCTTCTAATCTTCATCTCTTTTTTTCCGCAATTCCGCCAGCTTCCGCTGAATTTCATCACCCCGGTCCTGCTGCGACGACCTGCGGAATGTCCGCCTCAAACGAAGCAGCGCGATGAGTGCGATGACGATCAGGACCGCCGTCACAAGCGTATCCATTGGCTCCCCCTTCAAAAAACTTGTACTATTCGTCCCCCCACTGGCGTAAACGTAGTAAAGATAGGCAACGGACAACCATCAATTATGTGTGAGGTGATTTGGGTGAAAACCGCAGTATGGCTGTATCTGTTTATGTTCGTAGCCTTTTTCGACCTGCATGCGCAGTATCCGATTCTTTCTCCATTTGCGATATCCCTGGGGGCGGCGCCGTCCTTCATCGGGCTCATTTTGGGCGTGTACTCGATTACCCATTTGCCCGGCAATTTGATTGCAGGCTACGGCGTCGATAAATACGGCAGCAAAGCTTTTATTGTATTCAGCCTGATTGTAGCAGGAATCGTCCTTCTAATTCAATCCCGCGTCACCGATCCGTGGGACCTGCTTATCATCCGTTCGATCAGCGGATTCGTGCTCGCGTTTTTATCGCCTGCCTGCCTTACGCTGCTTGCAAAGATCGCCAAAGATCATGTTCAGCAAGGCAAGCTGATGGCCGGCAACGGAATGGTGCATACGATCGCTTCCGTGCTTAGTCCTGCCGCCGGCGCTTTTTTGGTTGCGCAGTTCGGTTTTGCCGCATCCTTTACTTTTCTGGGATGGATCCTTATCATTACCGGAATCTTCGCCTGGTTCGGCGTTAACGAGCAGCAGTACAAGCAGACGGCTGCGGAGTTGTTTCCTCCCCACGGCACGGTTGCGGCTCTGCCGGACGGCGGCCTTGAGCACAACGAAAAATCAAACCGGATTCCATGGCTTTTTTACGCCGTTCCGCTCGGTATTTCGTGTTCGCAAGGCATTTTGTTTTTCGAACTACCGTTAATGAAAGAAACACACGGCTCCATTGTCACATCCGGCGTTTTTTTCTCGCTTATCAGTCTCGGATCGCTCGTAACGCTAAGCATGTTGTTCCTCAGCCGCGTATCGCCGATTTTGCGAACGTCATTCGGCAGTTTGGCGCTTGCGCTCGTCTTTTTCGGCATGTCGGTGCACTGGCCGCTCCCGATCTCCGCGTCGCTTTTCTTGATCGGCATGGCTAAGGGGGTTATTTTCCCGGCGATTGCTTCGTTCCTCGCCAGCGTGACCAGCTCGAACAAATACGGGCGCGTCTTCTCGGTTTTGTCTATTTCCTACTCCATCGGCGCCTTTATAGGCCCCATTGTTGCCGGACAAGTGCGCACGCATACGTCGCCTTATTTTATCGCTTTTGTATTCTTGATGCTCTCGCTTTGCCTGCTCCCTATTAATCGTATCAGCCGAACAGCCCGCGCTTAACGCCGGATCTATAAAAATCGACAAATCTCGTAAATTTTTGGGATTGCACCGAGTCCATTGTCCGCCCCTTCCGCATTGCGGTCGGGGCTTTCTTTTGACCCAATTTCAAAAACAATCGTAGTTCTCGGGTATGATGTTCTTAGTACTTTAGTACAAAAAATAAAAATGACCGCAACCTTTATAAAACTATCCGCGTTTCACTCTGTCGAGATGTTTGGCAGCGGACAGTCCCGGGTTGGTCATATAATGTCTAACGAGATTGTTTAGTAATTTTTACCAACATGGACAGAAACTACTTGTCCGCTTCGAACAATCTATATGGAACGTCGATAGAAGGAGGTGAAATGCATTTGTCGAGGGAGCCTGTAAATCGCAATTCGAAATTATTTGTCCAAAGAGATAGGAGTGAATCCTGCATGAAGCCAGCTGTTTTTAAAAAGACAGCGCAAGTGACCGTGGTGATGTTTATCATCTCGATCCTGCTTCCGGTACTCGCTTTCGCCGCATCCGGGTTCAAGGATGTGAAGTACGAGAACGGCACGGTAACCGGTACGGTCTATTCCGACGTTTATAGCGTCAATTCGCAAGTTTATTTGTACAGCCCAAGCGGCACCCAGCTCAAAGTAACTGATGTAACCTACAGCGTGTACGACGGGGTTTACAACTATAAGTTTTCCACGTCCGGGCTAGGCACTTATGATTACATTAATTTGTACGGCCCTGTAGGTACGTCCGTCTACGGAGAGAGCATCTCCGATTCGGTATATAAAGCTGTATACCGGACTACCTCGCCTTCAAC
>NZ_CAJVCE010000010.1 GCF_910594985.1 Paenibacillus allorhizosphaerae | reverse complement strand
GGGAACGTGTTAGTTTGGAAGTACGGTGTTTTCAATGGTGAAGAAATACCCTGGGAGAAATATACGAGTAATGGATTAATCGATATTTCAGTTTGGGTTATTTTTTTAATACTTGTATTTATAAAAACAGACTTTTTTTATAAATTAATAAAAAAGGGAAGCTTGTTTTTTATTTTATTACAAGTAATCTCATTAACTTATACATGGGTTCAAGCTCCGCCAGAACCACAATTTAAGAAGTATGTGTACGATGAAACAAATCAATTTAAATTTTCGGCCAAAGAGAATGTAATTGTTTTATTGCTGGATACGTTTCAAACGGATCTTTTTTCTGAGTTAATTAGTGAGAACGCGGAATACAAAAATATGTTGTCTGGGTTTACTTATTACCCCAATACAGTAGGCGGATTTCCTACAACATATGCTTCGGTTCCCTTTATTTTAACTGGCCAGTACTATGACAACTCGGTACCCATGCAACAGTTTGTGAAAGAAAAATACTTAACGCAATCGATTCCATTAGTTCTTAGAAAGCACAACTTTAATGTAGGACTTTATCCGATGGTTACTCAGACCGTATACCCATCTGAGGAGACGGCATCGAATGTTTCAAAAATTAAGTCCTTCACATTAGCCAACACGACTTATGTCAAAGACTTGTATCAAACGACCTTCTTTAGATACGTACCTCATTTCTTGAAAAAATATTTTTACAAAGTGGATGTTTTAAATAAAGACCCGGAGCAGCACGGCCGTGACGTTAATTTTGTAGAGAGAGCCGAGAAAAAATCACAAGTTGGGGAAACGAATCCAACGTTTAAATTTTATCATTTGGAAGGTGCACATCCCCCTTATAACCTTAATGAAAAACTAGAGCGAGTAAAGCTTGAAGGCCGAGAGGGGTATAAGACAAAAGCAAACGCTGCATTAAAAATCACTGAAAAATTCCTGGGCGATTTAAAGCGTATAGGAGTTTATGATAACTCCATTATTGTTATTATTGGGGACCATGGAGGCGGTGAAAAAGTTAATGTTAATGCAGGGACGGCAAATGACGCCAACTATACTAATAATTCGGTCGTTGCATCCGGACTTCCATTAATGCTGTATAAACCTATGAATGCTACTGGGCAACTGAAAATCTCAAAAGTACCGGCTTCTTTATCCGACATTTCAAGTACCATCGTTTCTGAATTAGGGATTAACGAAAAATTCCCGGGACAGTCGTTATTAACACTTAAGGAAGATGATGAACGGCAACGTCGCTTTATGTTTTATTCCTGGGAGCATGAATATTGGAATAAAGAATATCTTCCGACGATGACGGAATATGCGGTTAACGGTTACAGCTGGAACAAAGATTCATGGATACCGACGTACCGAAAATATTCGTCAGAAGGACTTAATTTTAGTCCTCCACCAACCTACGAGTATGGGAATCAATCAAAATTTGGTATTGGTGGCGACACAACAAAGTATGAAATTTGGGGTTTTAGCACTCCTGAACAAGGCTTTACATGGACCGATGGAAAAGGGGCTTCCCTTTCCATTCCGGTAAAAAAAGCTGATAAAGATTTAATTCTTAAAATCACTGGATTTCCTTTTCTTGCTGGACAAGTTACTCATCAAAGAGTCAATGTAAAAATAGATGGGAAACTATTAACGCAGTGGGATATAACTTCGCAAGGGGGCTGGGAAGTTAAAATCCCCAAAGAATTGACAAATGATGATGTTATTCATTGCAATTTAGAATTTCTTGATGCCGTATCTCCTTTTGATATGAAGCTGAGCGACGATCAACGAGTTCTTGCACTAGCTTTACAATCTCTTGTTATTGATGAGATTAAATAATACATCCAACTCCTATAACCTACCCGTTATAGGAGTTTTTATTTCCTCCCCAAACCTTGTCTGCATAATTGTCCAAGTCCCCACATAGACATGTTATCAGTTAGCTTGATCATGTGGTGGAGGGGATGGAGTTATGCGGCGGTTCACGTGGGTAGTGGCCCTAGTGATGGTTTGTTTAAGTGTAGTGGTGAGCGGGTGCGGCCTCTCGAAAAGAGACGCCGGCTCGGTAGTGAAGGATCTGGACGGGACGATGAGTAAGCTGACCAGCTATCATGGCATCGGTCAAATGACGCTCAAGACGGGACAAGAGCCGCAGGAGTATGCGGTGGAAGTTTGCTTCCAGGCACCGTCGTATTACCGGATTTCGCTCACGAACGCAAAGAAGGATATTACGCAGATTGTGCTTCGCAATGATGATGGGGTGTTTGTCTTGACCCCACATTTGAACAAAAGCTTCCGTTTCCAAAGCGACTGGCCGGAGAACCAAGGGCAAGCCTACTTATATCAGTCGCTGGCACAAAGCATCATCATGGATAACGAGCGCCAGTTCATATCCGATGAAAAAGCGTATATTTTCGATGTGGTGGCCAACTACCAGAATGGCTCCCTGGCACGTCAAAAAGTATGGCTCGATAAGAAAAACTTGGCGCCGCAGCATGTGGAAGTTTCCGATCAAAATGCCAACGTGATGATGGTAGTGAACTTCGACAAATTTGAATTTGGAACGAAGTTCGAGAAAGATTATTTCGACATGCAGCGCAATATGACAAGCTGGAACCTCAAATCGTTGCCGACGATGGCGCAAGGTAGCGGCGCAGCTTCGGCAGCAGGCACGCATGAAACGGCACAAGGCAAAGAGGACGCCAAAGCTACAACAAGCACGGGAACAGGCAAAGAGACGGCCACGGGCAATGGAACAAGCAAAAATAATGGCGCAACCGCGCCGACCGATAATAAGTCTAATGCAAGCGCCGGAACGACGTCCGGTTCCAATAGCGGAGCTACTAACAGCAATGGGGCTTCGGCGAACGGCAATGCCACCGGAGCAACCGGCAACAGTGCAGGAACAAGCGGTGGATCTGCCGCAGCAACCGGCAGCAATAACGGTGCAACAGCGGGTGCGACTACCGAGGGGCAGAAACAGCAATCGTTCGGCATTATCGAGCCGAGATATATGCCTACAGGCGTGAAGAAGCAGGATGTAACCGAAATCAAACTGGGTGAGGACAAAGGGGTCATGCTGCGCTATTCCGGGAAATACAACTACACGTTGACGGAGTCGCGTCCGCAAGCGCAGACAGTATCGATTTTGCCGGGCGATATTATGGATCTCGGTTTTACGCTGGGCGTAGTGACGGGCGACGCTAAGAAAACGCTCACCTGGACGTATGACGGTGTAGAGTTCCGTTTGTCGACGGGTGATCTGCCTCCAGAGGAAATGATCAAGGTAGCACAAGCGGTGCAAGGTGAGATGGGCAAATAAGCAGGTAATCGAAAAAGCTTCGCTCTCCGATGAGAAATCTTCATTCGGGGAGCGAGGCTTTTTACTTCAATTTGGCGTGAAAATATTTGTATTTACAAACGATCACCAATCGCTTTTTACAGGGACACACGAAATACTTCTGCACACAAAACGTCGTTACAAAATCGCTGGTAAATACTGACGAACGGAATTGTTACTGTTTTATTCGTTGACAGTGCGCGGCGGAACGGATTAACATGGGGATATTGCACGCAGGGAAGCGCCCATTCGCTGGTTAAAACCGATAGTGGTGCGCGTTCCACGATACTGTCGTGCTCAATGAGACTGAAGAAGGTGAAAGGGTATGGATTCGTTTTACCGGCCCACTCGGGTGGAAATCTCCTTGGACGCGCTGCGGCATAATTTGGGAGAGTTCCGGAAAGTGCTGCCCGAGCACGTGAACATGATGGCTGTAGTCAAAGCGGATGCTTACGGACACGGTGCCGTGGAGGTAAGCCGGGAGGCGCTTCAATGCGGCGTTGATTATATTGCGGTAGCGTTTTTGGATGAAGGTTTGGAGCTGCGCAGAGCGGGCATTACGGCGCCGATCCTTGTGCTGGGGTACACCCCTCCCGAAGGATTGGAGACGGCCTGGAAGCACGATATAACGCTGAATGTATATACGCATGAGCTGCTGAATGCATGGGAGAAGATCGGGCAATCCAAACGCAATGAGCGCCCGTTAAAAGCGCATATCAAGATCGATTCCGGCATGAATAGGATCGGGCTAACGGATGTGGAAGACGCCATCGCTTTGATTGAACGGGCAAGGCAGCTTCCGGGGCTCTGTGTTGAGGGCTTGTTCACGCACTATGCATGTGCCGATGAAACGGATAAAAGCTACACTTACGAGCAGCACAACAAGTTTGCGCAAGTGGTGGAGCATTTTCGGCGGGCAGGCGTTGAATTTCCTTATATTCATGCAGGGAACAGCGCTGCGGCAATCGATACGCCCGATTTGACCTTCAACATGGTAAGGCTCGGGATCAGCATGTACGGAATGTACCCTTCGGAGGAAGTTAACAAGCGCCGCATTGAGCTTCAGCCTGTGCTTAGTATCAAATCAGGCGTAGTGATGGTCAAAAAAGTGCCTGCCGGTGCCGGCGTAAGTTACGGAGCAATATATCGGCCGGTTACGGAAGAGACGATTGCGACGCTGCCGATCGGATATGCGGACGGTTTTTCTCGAATGCTGACCGGCAAAGCGGAAGTACTGGTTCGGGGAAGACGCATGCCGGTGGTTGGCAGAATTTGCATGGATCAATGTATGTTGAATGTAACCGGGCTTGACGATATTTCTATTGGAGAAGAGGTAGTCATTATCGGCTGCCAGGGGAACGGGCGGATTACGTCGGAGGATCACGCGGCTTGGCTCGGTACGATCAATTACGAAGTGACTTGCATGATCTCGCACAGAGTGCCGCGAGTATACATCAAGGATGGCCGCGTATTTCTGACCGTGAACCCGCTGCTTCATCACGTATGGGAACAGCCGGAATAGTTGATCGATGGAACAACGGGACCTTGGTCTCTACTTGCAGATAAGTGATGCGGAACGGGGAAACCGACAGTGCTGCCCGATACTGACAAACGTCGCTCCAGGGTCGCAATCGCCTCGTTGTAGTACTCTGCTGGTATTTGGTGGTGGTATGGCGGACCCCACTACCGGCTGCCGCCAAATGGCGAAAGAGGCAACGAATCGTTCGTTTGGGTATAATTGCCATCGAACTTTTTTTAACCGATGAGAGGATTTTCTTGTTTTACCGCGAATATGTATATAAAATACTTTTGCGAATGCATTGCACGGTATAACATACTTGCTATACTTTAAGCATATACTCACTTTGTATATTTTTACTGGGAGTTTGCCATACTGGTGGTAATAGGTGTTTGTATTGTTTTTGGGGGTGCATGTTCAGGTGTCCAATGCGCATAACACAAAGCGTATCATGATCAGTTTGCCGGATTATTTGCTGCAGGAAGTGGACCATCTGGTTGAGAAAGAAAATTCCAATCGCAGTGAATTCATTCGTCAAGCCATGAAGCTTTACCTGTTGGAACGGAAAAAGCGTCATTTGCGCGAATCGATGCAGCGCGGGTACATGGAGATGGCGAAGATCAACCTACACATGGCCTCGGAGGCATTTCAAGCGGAGGAAGATGCGGACCATACGCTGGACCGTCTAGTGAGCGGGGTGTGACGATTGATTGTCAAACGGGGCGATGTTTTTTTCGCGGATCTGTCACCAGTTGTCGGTTCGGAGCAGGGCGGTATTCGTCCGGTTCTGATCATTCAGAATGATATTGGCAATCGCTTCAGTCCCACGGTCATCGTGGCGGCGATTACGGCGCAGATTCAAAAAGCCAAGCTGCCAACGCATGTGGAGATTGACGCGGAAGCGCACGGTTTTGACAGGGATTCGGTCATTTTATTGGAGCAGATTCGGACGATTGACAAGCAACGGCTCACCGATAAAATTACGCACTTGGATGAAGAAACCATGCGCAAGGTCGATGATGCATTGCAGATTAGCGTTGGACTGATCGAATTCTAATGAATCTTCGAGGCGGGGGTGGTTGATACCCTCGTTTTTTATTTGACAATGGATAGCGGTAACCCTGATATCATTGTTGCAATGTTTGATTGACAACTGACAGCACTACCTCGATGTAACAGTTGCAATGTTTGATTGGCAACTGACATCAGCACCTTTGATGTAACAGTTGCAATGTAAGATTGACAACTGACATCAGCACCCTGATGTAACAGTTGCAATGTAGGAGGAGCAGCGGATGGCCAAAGAACAAGCGGTACAAGCAGACGAAGCCAGAGCACACGTGGAATTGACGGATGAAATGAAAACGGCGATCCATGAGCGTATTTTAAAACAGATTGCGGCGGAGCTCCAGCTGCCGGCGGGACGCGTAAGGACGACGATCGGACTGCTGGAAGAGGGGAACACGATTCCGTTCATCGCCAGGTACCGAAAAGAAATGACCGGAGAGCTCGACGAAAACCAGCTGCGGGACATCGAGGAGCGACATACATATCTTAAAAACTTGGAAGACCGCAAGCTGGAGGTCATAAGACTCATCGATGAGCAAGGCAAGCTGACCGGCGAACTACGCTCCGCGATCGAGAGCGCCGTCAAGCTGCAGGAAGTGGAGGACTTGTACCGGCCGTACAGGCAAAAGCGGAAGACGCGGGCAAGCGTGGCCAAGGAAAAGGGACTCGAACCGCTTGCGGATTGGATGTTGAAGCAGCCGAAGCAGGGCGATGTAATGGCGGAAGCCGGCAAATATGTGAGCGAAGACAAAGGCGTTGGCTCTGCCGAGGAAGCGGTACAGGGCGCGATGGATATTATCGCGGAGCAGATCGCCGACGACGCAAAGGTGAGAGCTTGGGTACGCCGCCAAACATACGAGCAAGGCATCCTTCGCACGGAGGCTAAAAATGCGGATCAAGAGTCCGTGTACGAGATGTATTATGCATATCAGGAGCCGGTCCGCAAGCTGCCGCCGCATCGCATATTGGCGATTAACCGCGGGGAGCGGGAAGAGGTGCTGAAAGTGTACCTCGAAGTTCCGACAGAACGAATCCATGACTACATCGCAAAGCAGTATATAAAAGGCCCGTCCGTCGTGCGCGAGACGCTGATAGCTGTGATTGAGGATGCTTACAAGCGGCTGATCGCTTCGTCCATCGAACGCGAGGTTCGGAATGAAATGACGGAGAAAGCCGAGGAGAAGGCGATCGAAGTATTCGCCGAAAATCTTCGCAACCTGCTGCTGCAGCCCCCAGTCAAAGGGAAAGTGGTACTGGGCGTAGACCCGGCCTACCGGACAGGCTGTAAGCTCGCGGTCGTGGACGATACGGGCAAAATGCTGGAAATCGCCGTCACGTATCCGACGCCGCCGAATAATAAGGTTGCGGAAGCGAAAGCGGCTTTTAAAAAATTGATCGATAAATATAGCGTCGAGCTGATCGTTATCGGTAACGGTACGGCGTCGCGTGAGACGGAGCAGTTTGTTGCGGAGCTGATCGGTGAGGTGAAATCACGCAAGCTGCAATATTTGATCGTGAACGAGGCGGGTGCGAGCGTGTATTCCGCATCGAAGCTTGCCCAGACCGAGTTCCCCGAGCTGGATGTAGCTGAGCGAAGTGCGATCTCCATCGCGCGCAGGCTCCAAGATCCGCTGGCCGAGCTGGTAAAGATCGAGCCGAAGGCGATCGGAGTAGGCCAGTACCAGCACGACGTCACGCAAAAAAGGCTCGAGGAGAGCCTCAAGTTTGTCGTAGAGTCTGCGGTAAACCATGTCGGTGTGGACGTAAACACAGCTTCGCCGTCGCTTCTTTCCTATGTTTCGGGGATTAATAGCACCCTGGCTAAAAACATCGTGAAATACCGCGACGAAAACGGGAAATTCGAGCGCAGGGCTCAGCTGCAAAAGGTGCCGCGGCTAGGGGCGAAAGCGTTCGAGCAATGCGCAGGCTTTCTGCGGATCGGCGAAGGGAACAGTCCGCTGGATAATACGCCGATTCATCCGGAGTCTTACGACGTGGTGGACAAGCTGTTTTGCGAGCTGAAGCTCGAGCTGTCCCAGCTCGGCAGCGCGCAGCTGAAGGAAATGCTGCAGCGGCTTGAGCCGGAGGAACTCGCGCCGAAGCTGGGCGTTGGCGTGCCGACGCTTCGCGATATTCTGGATTCGCTGCAGCGGCCGGGACGCGATCCGAGGGAAGACGTGCCAGCGCCGATATTCCGTACGGATGTGCTCCAAATCGAGGATTTGTCTCCGGGCATGGAGCTTAAGGGCACCGTTCGCAATGTCATTGACTTCGGCGCTTTCGTCGACATCGGGATTAAGAACGATGGGCTGGTGCATATTTCACAGCTTAGCGATTCTTACGTGAAACATCCGATGGATGTCGTTTCCGTCGGTGATGTCGTTACGGTGTGGGTGCTCAATGTTGATTTGAAGAAAGGCCGCGTAGGGCTTACGATGAAAAAGCCCTCCTAACGCATAAAAATAGAGCATGCGCCGGCGCAGGAAAAGCACTGCCCTTCTTGCGACGCGCTGATGCTCTATTCGTTTTTTTATGATTACAATTCAGATGTCGACGATTCGCCGTCGCTTTTTCTCGTCCGGTAAAAAAACCAGCAATCGTTAAGCAGTCGGATTTGCCGGCGGTTTTTATTGTAAAACGCTCGCATTAACTGGTTGCAAAGCCATTGTGGCAAGACGATCAGTCCCTTCCGTTCTAGCTGCCTTCTCTTTGGTATAACATATGGGCGGCAGAAGATAACGGTGCAGGTCCCAAACGGTATGGTTTGCTTGCAAAATCAATCGATTGCTCCTAATGGAATAGAGGCAGCTTACGCGAATTCTTCCTCGTCCTCATACCACTGCTCCAGCTGTGCTTGAAGCGCGCGGATTTCCGTGAGCAAGGAGACGAGCGGGTATTCTTTTTCCTGAATCGAAGCAAACGTTTGCTCCAACCGGTTGATGTATTCCAACCCGTTGTGAAGCTTGTAATCCGGATGTACGATCTCCAGGTTGTCGAATTCCGCAATGAAGCTGGGCAGCGCTGGCACACTGCTTGCGGTCAACTTGCTTACTTCTTTATGAAGACGCTGATTCAGGGCAGCCAACTGGTACATATGGGAAGCGGGCATTTCCACAAATTCAATCGTCTCACTTTGTTTGAGCAATGCATACTTTTTAGACATGGTTGGAAAAGCTCCTCTCATAAGGGGAAAAGTGTCTTAGAACGTCCGATATTGATGATTCCTACTTGACAGTGTAGCCTAAGCAGTGGTTACAATTCAAGTGAGAACATTAGAGAGATACTAGAAAACCAAGGGTGGGAGAGCTGATGGATGACCGACAGCTGCAGCTGTGGGTGGAGCAAATCTCGCTGTCGTCGTTTGGACGTCCTTTCGTACATCGGGCGAGGTTTAATCGAAGGCTTCGTTCGACAGGGGGGCGATATTTTACCCGGACGCACGATATCGAGATCAGTTGGCTGCAATATGAACAGTTTGGGGCAGCCGATGTGGAGAAAATCATTAAGCACGAGCTGTGTCATTACCACTTGCATTTGCTCAAGCAGGGGTACCAGCACCGGGATGAAGATTTTAAGCGGCTGCTCGACCAAGTGGGCGGGACGCGGTACTGCAAATCGCTTCCGTCGTCGCTTCAGCGCAAGGAGCCGTATCGCTACAAGCTGGTATGCGTGAACTGCCGTGCTGAATATATGCGCAAACGGAAGGCCGATCCAAGGAAATATGTGTGCGGTTATTGCAAGGGCAAATTGAAGCTGCATCAACTTGACTTGAAGAAACATTCATGATAAATTAAAGATTGTCATTCCCTGATAGCTCAGTTGGTAGAGCACTCGACTGTTAATCGAGTTGTCACAGGTTCGAGTCCTGTTCGGGGAGCCATTTTTTCTTGGAGAGATACCCAAGTGGCTCAAGGGGACCCTCTGCTAAGGGGTTAGACTGCGTAAGTGGTGCGAGGGTTCGAATCCCTCTCTCTCCGTATATAACAAAGGAACCGCCGAAAGGCGGTTTTTTTGTTATATACGGGAGTAAAAGAGGGGTTTGAACCCGAGAAGAGGGGGCGTCGGAGCAGTGAGTAGATGCTGCGGAGTCTCGCGAGCGAAGCGCGAGTATCCCTCTCTCTCCGTATAATAAAGAAACCGCCGAAAGGCGTTTTTTTTGTTGTATACAGGAGTAAGAGGGTAAGAGAGGGGGGCAAGTATAAATCCGTACTTCGTATTTCGATTTCAAAAAAAATAGAAAAAAGGGTTGTCAATCCGTGTCGACTCCGATATAATAACACTTGCCGCTCAAAAAGACGGCGTTTATAACAAGCGTGGCCCGTTGGTCAAGGGGTTAAGACACCTCCCTTTCACGGAGGTAACAGGGGTTCGAATCCCCTACGGGTCATTATAAAAAGCAGGGGATGAGAACCCGAAGGGTTCGTCGGAGCTTGGCTTCAGAAGCGTAAGCTGCGCAGTCTCGGAGTGAAACGGAGAGTATCCCCTACGGGTCATTACAAAAGCAGGGGATGAGAACCCGACGGGTTCGTCGGAGCTTGGCTTCGGAAGCGTAAGCTGCCCAGTCTCAGCCTCCTGCTATTTTTAATACGCGGTTGTGGTGGAATGGCAGACACGCTATCTTGAGGGGGTAGTGGGCGTACGCTCGTGGAGGTTCGAGTCCTCTCAACCGCATAGATTGTTTTTTGGGAAAGCCCGCGCGAGCGGGCTTTTTTACTGTTTGTCGAACAAGGTACCTGCATAGCTGGACCGTCCTGCGATCACGCAATAGCCGCGGGAAGCCTACCGCCCCGAATCGATCAGTTCCGCTTCAACTCTCCTTACCGGTGCCCGACCTGACATTTTGCAAAATACATTATGACATTCCCTTTTATACCAATTCGAGGTAATCTAAAAGTAATCGAAAGAAGCATGCACACAAATCCAGGAAACCGGGGAGTTGTTCGAATGAAGCGGCCGAATATTTTGTTAATCACGAGCGATCAGCAGCACTGGAACACGATCGGGGCTTTCAATCCGGAGTTACGCACGCCTAGCTTGGACCGGCTGGCTAAGGAAGGGACGACCTTTACCCGCGCCTATTGTCCGAATCCGACCTGTACGCCAACGCGGGCGTCCATCATAACAGGGATGTACCCGAGCCAGCATGGCGCCTGGACGCTTGGGACGAAGCTGCTGGAAGACCGTCATACGGTCGGAGAAGATTTCGCAGCAGCAGGCTATAAGACGGCGTTGATCGGGAAGGCGCATTTTCAGCCGCTGAAAGAAACGGAGCAATATTCATCGCTGGAATCGTATCCGGTCTTGCAGGATTTGGACTTTTGGCGGACGTTCCACGGTCCGTTTTACGGCTTCGACCATGTCGAGCTCGCGCGCAATCATGCGAACGAAGCTCATGTCGGCCAGCACTACGCCGTTTGGATGGAGGAGAAGGGCTGCAGCAACTGGCGGGATTATTTTTTGCCGCCGACCGGTACGATGGATAAGAAAATACGGCATAAATGGCCGATTCCGGAACAATACCATTACGATACGTGGATTGCCGAGCGGACGAATGCGCTGCTGGAACAATATAAGGAAGAGGATCAGCCGTTTTTCCTTTGGTCGAGTTTCTTTGATCCGCATCCGGACTATTTGGTGCCGGAGCCGTGGGATACGATGTACGACCCGGAGAAGCTCTCGATCCCGGCAATCACGCCGGGGGAACACGATCGCAATCCGCCGCATTTCGGAATGACGCAGCAGGAAAAGCCGGACTTCAGCCATTTGCGGGAGAGCGGCTTCGGCGTGCACGGCTACCGCTCGCATTTGATGCCGGAGGCCGAACGGAAGCGGATTGTAGCAACCTATTATGCGATGATCAGTCTGATGGATAAATATATCGGCAAAATACTCGACAAGCTAGACGAGCTCGGCTTGGCGGACAATACGGTGGTCATCTTCACAACCGACCACGGTCATTTCTTCGGTCAGCACGGGCTTCAGCATAAGGGCGGATTCCACTATGAGGACTTGATTAAGCTGCCGTTCCTCGTGCGCTATCCGGGGCATGTGCCGGAAGGGAAGCGAACTGCCGCTATACAGTCGCTTGTTGATTTGGCACCGACGATGCTGAGCTTTTGCGGGATCGATGTGCCGGCTGCGATGACCGGTGTAGATCAAAGCGCCGTCTGGACAGGGGAGCGGGAGCGGGCTCGCGACCACGCGATATGCGAGTTCCGGCATGAGCCGACGACCATCCATCAGAAGACGTATGTGGATGAGCGTTATAAAATCACGGTGTACTACAACCAAACATACGGCGAAATATTCGATCTTCAGGAGGACCCGGGCGAGCTTCGCAATCTGTGGGACGATCCGGAACATGCCTCTTTAAAAGCGGAACTGCTGCTCAAATACGTTTGGGCGGAGCTCGGCAAAGAACCGCTGGCAATGCCGCGGATATGGCATGCTTGAACGAACGGCCAAAAAGGAAGAAGCACAAGAGCTTCTTCCTTTTTGTTAAACTTTTCGCGGCAGGATGGTAAAGCCGAAGGACATGAGCCTCCGTTAAAATAAATGATTTTCATCGAAGCGCATTCCCAACCGTTCATCAATTTTAGAAGCTATCGATCCAGAACGTGTTACTGCTTTGCGCGGTGCCGCCACCACATTCCTGCACATTCCGGTACGACGCTCCACCGGTTGTGCCGTACCACTTCCGCAAGCGTATCCCCAAAGAAGAAGCGGGTCAGCCGCTCAGCTTCTTCCGGCGACTCGAACCGGTAATCGGTCCGATACGCGGCATGGGTGAAACCGTAAGCCTCTTCAAGCTGCCGGTAGTAGGCTTTCAGGAAGTCCGGAGGCTGAGGCTGCTCCACGCCGGTTCCCAGCGTTTCGAAAATGATGACGGTCCCGTCCTTTTTCAAGACGCGGTCAATTTCGTCCATCGTTTTCTGCAGATTGCGCTCCCAGTTCGGGACGTTGCTGCTCGCAATATAGCAGATACTCCAGCCGGACACGACCAGGTCGATGGAGTTGTCCGCAATCGGCAAGCTCCGGTGATCCGCCGTACCCGTCCTCCAGTTGGCATGTCCGGCCTCAGCCAGCCTGGCTGCCGTCACTCGAAGCATCGCTTCCGAGGCATCCAGCGCAACGAGCGACCGGGCTTTTGGCGCCAGCATCGCAGAAAATCTTCCCGTACCTGCGCCTAGGTCGAGCACGTCCAGCCCTCCTATCGGTCTTACAGATTCGATCCTATCAAGAAGACTGCGCTGCTTTGATATGAGCTGCTCGTACGTGTCGGCTTGTGTGTTATAAATGTCAGTGTGGTTAGGCATCGTGTTGACCTCCTCAACTATTTATTCGCTACAACAAACAGCCTACGGCTTCACGCAGCGAGAAGGTCAAGTACGATTTTGAGCCGGCAGCGCTAGATGGAGGAGGTCAGGGAAACAAATAATCCCGGCACGGCTATTCAACGATACTACGAACGGTGCGTCGCAGCGGGGCACTGTATGAGGTTTCATAGCAAACCACACGACTACTGCCGCCAAATTGGAACGGCATACAGGATGCAAAGCATATCGTCCAGCAACTTATAGGTGGCGAGGTATCCGTTCGCTTCAAACCAGTCGATCAGGCGCGAAACATCAGCGTAGTGCCGCTCATCTGCGGGGTGGGCCGGCTCAGGGTATCTCCGTTTCGCTTCATTTTCGAACATGAGATCCGTTATGCAAATACGGCCGTGCGGCTTCAGGACACGTTTCATTTCCGCGAGTGCAAGCATCTTTTCTTCATCGGTCAAATGGTGAAAGGCGTAGCTGGATACGATGAAGTCAAACTGCCGGTCCGTGAAGGGAAGCGATAGGAAATTGCCCAGCTTCGTCTCGAGCCCGGGATACTTGCGGAGACAATGCTTCAGCATTTCCTTGGATTGATCGATCGCCGCCATCCGAATGCCCCGCATCAGAAGCCGACCTGCCAAATTCCCCGTACCCGTGCCGATGTCCAGCCCGTATTCGCCTTGCGCAGGCGCAACCCAGTGCATCGTTTGTGTGAGCGCTTCGTCATAGTTGCGATAATCGGCGCCGCTGCCGCTGGCAACCCGTTCATCGTGAAGCGGGGCCAGCTTGTCGAAGTTCCAGCGGTCATGCCAGCTTTTGCGCAGCTCGCGAAGTCGCTTGGAACCTTCGGCCAGCGTATATACATCGGCGAGCGGCAGCGTTTGCTTCTGCTTAACCATCGCAATCATCTGATCCGTCGTTTCGACCATTTGTTTCAGCTCCAACCACTGCGAGAACATCACCGATCGTTGAATCTCCAGCAGCGACAATAGCTCGCTTTGGTTGCCCGCATCGACCTCGATTAACGCCAGCCGAATATCCTCTATACTCATGCCGACTTCCCGCAAGGCTATGATGCATTGAAGCTTCCACACATCGTTTTCCGTAAAAGACCGATATTGGTTCTCGGCCGATTTGGCCGGATGAATAAGCCCCTTCTCCTCATAAAAACGGATCGCTCGCGGCGAAATATTCAGCTTTGCGGCTATTTCCTTGATTTGCATGAATGAGATGTATTCCTTTCATGGATTCGTTCCTATCAGTCAATCGCTAGCAAGCTAGATGACGTAACGGTAAACTTTGCCGTAACGTGAATGTACAGACCAAAGGAAGGTCCACCAAACATCTCATGCCAACAACGATCATTTATTTATCGCGGCTCACCGGCTGCATCTCTTTCACTTTACTGCGGTATGCCGCCGGAGATATGCCGTATTTCTCCTTAAAGGCTTTGTGGAAAAACGTATAACTCTTGAACCCGCAGCTGTCGGATATTTGCCCAAGCGTCATCGAGGTATAGTTCATCCGGTCCACCGCCCCGGATAACCGAATGTCCATCGCATACTGGATCATCGTCTTGTCGTAGCTTTCCTTGAACAAGTGAACGGCTCGCGAAACGCTCAGGCCGACGTGTTTGGCCACGTCCTCCAGCGTAAAGGTCTCCATCGCATGCGCTTCGACATACCGCTTCATGCGGGCGGCCGTATAGGGGCGGTTATGCGAGGGATCGGTTTCGTTGATCGCACGGTCCAAGTACAGGCAAAAGGCGCCAAGCAGATGAGCGGTCAATTCGCGGTTATCCTCACTGAGCCGGTACTTTTCCAAAATCAGCTGCTTCCACAAGGACAGCAGCATCTCGTTCGGCTCGATACGATACTTCCATTTTCGCGGCGCGCGGTTCCACCACTCGGAGATCTGATCATTCAAGCAAAATAAATAATAATCGCCGCTGGCGATTTTGGCAGCGGATGCGTCGCCCGGCGGCTCTTCGCCGATTCGTAATTCGTAGAGTGTTCCGGGAGGCAGCAGCAGCACATCCCCCGCGGCAAGCCGGCTTTCCCGCCCGTTAACCGTTACAAGGCTTGTACCCTCCGTTTGCAGGCGGATCAAATAACTGCCGAGACCTTGACCCCGGTGGCTTGTATAAAATTTGCTCGTGTGGTACGAGTAGCCGCACAGCAATACTTCTTTCTTCAAGTTGCCACCACCCATATAGCAAGATCGTTGATATATTGAATATTATCGATGATATGGGACAAACGCGCAATCTGCAATCCGGTTTATGGATGATATTGATATATGGAGAGGGAGGGGCGCTGCGCAGCTAGTACACCGAGCGGGCGCGACGGACCGTGCAGCGCCGTAACTTCCGGCTACGATTCGCGCGTAGGAAAGATGATGGCGCCCGGTGAAGCTCTGCTAGCTGCGGCTTGGGGGAATCGTAACAGAACCGCTCGTTAAAGCCCGGTACCAACGCGATTGAAATAAAGGAACCGCGTTCCCTGGTATGCAAGCTGTCCTTGATCACCTTCGGCCATAAGCCCGTAGTCCGTGCCCCGGACACGAAGCTCGACGCGATTGCCGTTATCGAATTGAAACGTCACATAGTACGTGGTATGGGCGGAAGTATCTCCACTCCCTCCGCTGACCAGCGTACGCTTGGATACGATTTCTGCCGCGGTGACAACCTGGTCGCTGGCATTGTTTTTCATCCAAGTGAACAGGCCTCTGCCGATGACAAACACAAAGATGCCAACAACGAGTACAGGGATGAGGGTGAAAAAGAAAGAAAATAGGGGAGGCGGCCCGCCAAACGACATATCTCATCAACTCCTAATCTGAATCATTATAATAATGACGCGCGGATGGAAAAAAAGTTACACGATTCTCAAGAACGAGCTTATCGAAATTGCCGAAAGCATCCACTTTACTCTTGCTCCGGAACGCGATATAATGACAACATTACGCGGTTGTGGTGGAATGGCAGACACGCTATCTTGAGGGGGTAGTGGGCTTACGCCCGTGGAGGTTCGAGTCCTCTCAACCGCATATATCATTGCGCAGAAAGACGCCTTATTGCATAAGGCGTCTTTTATTATTATCGCAAATGGTTTAAAGTACGATAAAGCATTAAAGCATGCTGCGGCGGTCTGCACCAAGAAAAAAATCCGATACAAACGTTCTGGCTGCTTTGAAGGACTTCGGTCGAAGCTTCTGTTACGAATCCCGAGACTTATAACCGCGCCAGAGACTGCCGTTCCGCTTGCGGCTTGCATTTTCGGCACACGCCGACGACTTTGCCGTGCACGGGGCCGGCATAAAACGTGAGCTCCTTGGGACTCACTTTCTGCTTGCAATAGGAGCAGCTTTGTTTTTGCAAAGACAGCTTTTTCCGTTGCAGAGGAGTCGGTCCCTTGCGGCTGCGCTTTCTTGAAGCGACGATCCAGATCAATGCCAGTATGATCACGGCCGCGACTAGTCCGTAAACAAGCTCCCGGCTATAAAAAGCCATCACACTCACCTCGCAATATAGCTTGCTCGCGACAGGATCGAGCAGCTTCGTACAAAACACCCGTTTACTAAACATTCTGCAAGCAAGGGGGTATTCCTTTTTTCTTGCCGCGAACCGGCATATCTCGTATACTATAATCAAATATAGGATCGGGGAAAAGGTGAGACTCGTGAATGTGAACGCGGCACTAAGTGCGGTAAACGGCGGCGATCTGCTTAAGCAGGCGATCGGTATAACGCTGTTGGATACAATGAAGGATGTGCAGACGGCACAAGCGGCGACGCTGCTGCGCGATTTTGCGGCGGCTCAGCATCCGTATTTGGGAAAAAGTTTGGATATACGTATATAGCGGAATCATTGCGCTGCAATGCCTCGTACAGACGCCGGCGAATCGCCGAGCTTGTCCGGGGCTGTTTTTTTTGTTTTCCGAAAGGTAACAAATTCCTTCCGATCATCCGATATAGATGATGAGAGAATGGAGGGAATTCATTTGATTAGGCTTTCCTTACCGATGCGACGTTTGCTTGTCGCAATGCTTATTGCATCCGTTATGCTATCGCTTTGGCCGTCACAGACCGTTCGAGCAGAAGCCAGCTTCTCCGATGTGGACGCGCGATACGATTGGGCGGTTCGCTCGATTGGCCTCATGGCGGATAAACAAGTGTTAACCGGATACCCCGACGGCCGCTTTCGCCCGGAGCTGCCGGTCAGCAAAGCGGAATGGACGGTGATGGTGTACCGGCTTTTTGACAGATACCGGCCGAATTTGTATGTGGAAGGTCCGCGGAAAATCGGCGGCTTTGCCGATGTCCCTGCGCAATATTGGGCTTATAAGGAAATCTCGGAGCTGTATGATACATCGTTTTCCGTCGGCGGCTATGGGCTGAACCGGAGCGGCGAGCTTGCGTTTCGCCCCGATAAGCCGCTCACGCGGCTGCAGCTGGCGCAGTTGTTGTATGCTTTCTTCGATAACCGGCTGATCGACTGGCGGCTCGACAATACGGTCGCCTGCTCGGTCGTTTCGGAGCTCAAGGATATCCCGACGAAAATATACGCGAGCCAGGCAGGGTACGATGCCGCTACAGCGGACGGTCGCTATATGGCGAACGGCTTGATGAATGTAGACAGCGACGACCTCTACATTACGCTGATGCTCGAACACGAGAGCGAGGAATGCACGCTCGGCAGCGACCCGCTTTCGAACGTGCAGACCAAGGCGCTGGCCAGCCTGAAGGCGAACGGTATTATGACGCCGGATGAGTTCGGATTTTTTCGCCCGCAAGAACCGGTAACCCGAGCGGAAGCCGTAACGATTCTCGATCGGGCTTACCATTTCCTGGAAAGAAACGACTGGCTGTTTGATTACTCTTCCATTAATTTGGACGGCACCGGACCTGTGGGCGGATCAACCAATCCGGGAACGGCGGGGCAAGGATCGTCCGGAGGCGGAACGTTTAACAATAACCCCGACAGCAACGTGATCATCCCGCCGGGGGGCGGATCCGGAGGGGGAACGGGCGGGAGCAATTCGTCCTGGTCCGATAAATCGATCATCCGCGTGCAGGACTACTTCAACGAAAAGGGCGTCATCGTCAAGGATGTGCGGAATAACGGCGAGCTCGAAGCGGCGGTGCAGCCAAAAGGGAAAAAGTATTTGACCGTTGATCTGAAGTCCAAGGAGAAAGTGGATCTGTATATCATTTTGGACGGAAAGATCGCTTTCGTGAAGCAGGAGGAGTTCCCGCTGACGCTATCGGTGGCCGGAGTGTCGATTGTCGGCTTTCGTTCGCAGCAACGGAGCCCGGACCCGAACGTACGCGGCGAGCTGAACGTCACCTTATCGGTCAGCCTGCTCGAAGAAGAACCGGTCAAAAAGAAAAAATAGAACAGTATGCGAAAAGGCCGTTGCGTCCCCGGAATATGGGACGGACGGCCTTTGCATTTTCAAGAACGAACGTAACTGATACGTGTCGGTCAGAAGCTTGCCTTATTGCAGCATATGCTTGTATGGCGAATAGTCGATTTGTTTTTTATCGAGATAAGAGGTCAAGCTCTTGTAGTCCCGTTTCGGCGTAGCCAAAATATATCCCTTGATGCAATGCTCCTGCGTGACGCGGTCCGCATGGTCTTCCAGGGCGACCTGTCCGATCTTCGCCGCAATGGAATGGCGCGCAATATCCCGGAACGGGCTGGGTACGGGGTCGACGAGCACCTCCAGGAACGCCTTCGCTTCATCGTCCCATAAATGGCGGGAAGCTTCGACGTAATGATTTTGCCAATCGAGCTTCGATTTGCCGTCTTCTCTGGGAAGCACCTTGAAAAATTTGCGGAACATGAAATAGCCGCCGACCGACATCATAAACAGCAGCACGAATACCCAAAAAAATATAAACCACATAAACCCGGTGTGCACGGAATTCATCGAAAGGTCACCTCGCTCCCATTATACCTCAAAACAAGCCATTACGAAAACGGCCGAATCGAAAGGTATTCTTTTCCTATTCTAGCTTTCTTGCGGCAATCCTAGTAAAATAATAAAAGTGAATAAAAAAGGAGTGATTCTTGCTTATGATCAAGATAGGCTCGCATGTATCGTTTTCCGACAAAGGGCTGCTCAATGCGGCAGAGGAAGCCGTAACTTACGGATCCGGCACGTTCATGATTTATACCGGCGCGCCCCAAAACACGCGGCGTAAACCGATTGAAAACCAATACATCGAAGAGGGCAAAGCGCTCATGGAAAAGCACGGCATCGGCGAAATTATCGTCCATGCCCCGTATATTATCAATCTCGGTTCGTACAAAGAAGATACGTTCGAATTGGCGGTCCGCTTCCTTCAGGAAGAGATTCGCCGTACGGATTATATCGGCGTGAAGCAGATCGTGCTCCATCCCGGCGCCTATACGGATAAAGATGCGGAATACGGCATCGCCAGAATCGCTCAGGGCTTGAACGAGGTGCTTGCCGGAGTCAAAGACACGGGCGTGCATATCGCGCTGGAGACGATGGCGGGCAAAGGAACCGAGATCGGCCGCAGCTTCGAGGAGCTGGCTTCGATCATCGAGAAGGTCGAGGATAACGGCAAGCTGACGGTATGTCTGGATACATGTCACGTAAACGACGCCGGCTACGATATCGTGAACGACCTGGACGGCGTCCTTGAGCAATTTGACCGCACCGTCGGACTTGACCGGCTGGCGGTCGTCCATTTGAACGACAGCAAAAATCCGAAAGGCGCCGGCAAAGACCGCCATGCCCCTGTGGGAGCGGGCTGGATCGGCTTCAAAGCGATGCACGGCGTCGTGCATCATGAGAAGCTGAAGCACTTGCCGTTTATTTTGGAAACGCCATGGATCGGCAAGGAAGACAACAGCCAGCGTCCGATGTACGAGGCGGAAATCGCGCTGCTCGGCGGTACGGTAAAAGAGCGTTTCGGCGATGAGTTTCTGAGCGATGTGGAGAAGCTCGAGCACTTCTTCTCCAAACAGGATATCCGAGCGCGGGAATACGTGCTGCAAACATGGGATGTGCTGAAAAACGACGCGAAAGCGAAAAAAGCCGACGGTCGCGAACCGATGGAGCGGCTGTACGATATGGTGCTGGCCGAGAGCCTGCTGCCGGAGCTTAACGAGGAGCAGGTGAATCAACGTTTGACCGCCTGGTTCGCAGGCGAGCATGTGCTTGCGACCGTGTAAGTATGGAATAGCATCTGAAGGAGTAGACACAAAACAATGATTCAGAAAGTAACCCCAACGAAAAGCGCCGATCTGAGCAACCGGGCGCGCATGCTTGTATCGTGCCCGGATCAGCCCGGCATCGTAGCGGCAGTATCGCAGTTTTTATTCGAACACGGAGCCAACATCGTTCAATCGGACCAATATACGATGGACCCTGAAGGCGGGCTGTTCTTCATTCGAATCGAATTCGACCTGGACAACCTGGACGAGCGCCGTGCGCAGCTGAAGGCCGATTTTGCCGAGGTAGCGGCCAAGTTCCGGATGGAGTGGAGCATGACCAGAGCTAGCCGGAAGAAGCGTTTGGCCATCTTCGTATCCAAGGAAGAGCACGCTTTGCTGGAGCTGCTGTGGCACTGGCAGTCCGGCGATTTGGACGCGGAGATCGCGATGGTCATCAGCAATCATAACGACATGCGGGGATTGGTCGAGCCGCTCGGCATCCCTTATCATCACATCCCGGTTACGGCCGAGACGAAAGCGGAGGCGGAGAAGCGTCAACTGGAGCTGGTTTCCGGACAAGTCGATGCCGTCATCCTGGCCCGGTACATGCAGATCATTTCGCCGAAATTCATCGAGCATTTTCCGAACAGGATCATCAATATTCATCATTCTTTCTTGCCGGCCTTCGTCGGCGGCAAGCCTTACGCGCAAGCGTACAATCGCGGCGTCAAAATCATCGGCGCAACGGCGCACTACGTGACCGAGGAGCTGGACGGCGGCCCGATCATCGAGCAGGATGTGCAGCGGGTCAGTCACCGCGACAATGTGGACGATCTGAAACGGATCGGCCGCAACATCGAGCGGACGGTATTGGCGCGCGCCGTGTCCTGGCATGTGGAGGATCGCGTCATCGTGCACCAGAACAAGACCGTGGTGTTCAGCTAGAGTCGGTCGAGGCCAAGAAGCGCAGATCCAGGATGCTCGCAGGAGCCTGCGGATCTGCGCTTGTTGCGTACGGCGCGCCGCTGCCACGAGGGCGCTCCGGCCGCTTGGTGCGGCTGCGGACTGCGCCGCTTTAAAGCGAGCGCGCCCAGCGGCAGCACCACCCCTTGCAAGCAGTCTGAACAAATGCACACAATTTGAACAAATTTTCACGTATGTTTAGCGGTTTGTTATGGCAAACTGGGACAGGGAATGGTACAATAAGGCAAGTTTAAATAAACGACAATGCACACGTGAACAATAACTTTGTTCGACAGATGAACGAAGTCGTGTATACTTATACTACTAGGGGCTCGTGTGCTAAGAGAAAACAACAACGTAGGAGGATAACAATGACGGTAACAAACAAATCGATCGAACAATTATCTGTGGATACGATCCGTACGCTTTCAATCGACGCGGTGGAGAAGGCGAAATCCGGACATCCGGGCATGCCGATGGGCGCTGCGCCGATGGGGTACGAGCTGTTCGCCAAAGTGATGAACCACAACCCCGATCAGCCGAACTGGATCAATCGGGACCGTTTCGTGCTGTCCGCCGGACACGGCTCCATGCTGCTGTACAGCCTTTTGCATCTGAGCGGCTACGATCTTCCGATGGAAGAGCTGCAAAAGTTCCGTCAATGGGGGAGCTTGACCCCGGGGCATCCTGAAGTAGGACATACGGCCGGCGTTGACGCGACAACCGGTCCGCTTGGCCAAGGCTTCGGCATGGCCGTTGGTATGGCGATGGCGGAAGCGCACCTGGGTGCGGTATACAACCGCGATCAATTTAACGTGATCGACCACTATACTTACGTCATTTGCGGCGACGGCGACCTGATGGAAGGCATCTCCTCCGAGTCCGCTTCGCTTGCGGGCCACCTTAAGCTCGGCAAGCTGATCGTATTGTACGATTCGAACGATATTTCGCTCGACGGCGAGCTGAATCTTTCCTTCTCCGAGAACGTAGCGACGCGCTTCGAAGGCTACGGCTGGCAAGTGCTTCGCGTCGAGGACGGCAACGATTTGGACGCGATTCACAAAGCGGTTCTGGCTGCGCAAGCGGACTACCGTCCGACACTGATCGAAGTGAAGACGGTTATCGGTTACGGCAGCCCGAACAAAGCGGGCAAAGGCGGTCATGTAGGCCCGCACGGTTCCCCGCTCGGCGTGGACGAAGTGGCGCTTACGAAGAAAGCTTACGGATGGGACGATGCCCAGCATTTCCATGTGCCGTCTGAAGTGCGCGCGCATTTCGCCGATGTGAAGCAAAAAGGCATTCAAACGTACGAAGCATGGCAAAAGCAGTTTGCGGCCTATGCAAGTGCTTATCCAGAGCTGGCAAAGCAGTTCGAAACCGCGGTAGCGGGCGACCTGCCGGAAGGTTGGGACAAAGATATTCCGGCCGACATCCCGGCGGACAAAGGCACGCGTACCGCTTCCGGCATCGTGCTGAACGCGATTGCCCAAAACACGCCGGCGCTCGTAGGCGGTTCCGCTGACCTGGAATCTTCCACGATGACGCATATGAAAGGCCTCGGACAAATGACGGCCAAAGATTACAGCGGCCGCAACATTTACTTCGGCGTGCGCGAGTTCGGCATGGGCGCGGCGGTGAACGGCATGCTGCTGCATGGCGGTCTGAAAGTATTCGGCGGTACGTTCTTCGTATTCTCCGACTACTTGCGTCCATCAATTCGCCTGGCGTCGATCATGAACGTACCGGCGATCTACGTATTCACGCACGACAGCATCGGCGTCGGCGAAGACGGCCCGACCCACGAGCCGATCGAGCAGCTCGCAGCGCTCCGCGTCATCCCGGGGCTGACGGTCATTCGTCCTGCGGACGGCAGCGAGACGGCCGCCGCATGGCGCTATGCCGTGGAGAACAAGCGCGGTCCGGTTGCGCTGATCTACTCCCGTCAGGCCGCTGCGCAGCTCGAAGGCACGAAGAACGGCGCAGTGAACCGCGGCGCGTATGTGCTCTCCGATGCGCCAGGCGGCAAGCCGCAAGCGCAAATCCTGGCAACAGGTACGGAAGTGCAGCTCGCGGTAGCGGCGCAGAAACAGCTGGCAGAGGAAGGCATCGCGGTTCGCGTGATCAGCATGCCGAGCTGGGAGCTATTCGACAAGCAGCCGCAGGAGTACAAAGATTCGGTCATCCTTCCGGACGTGAAAGCGCGTCTTGCGGTGGAAATGGGTCACTCGTTCGGCTGGGACCGTTACGTCGGCGATCAGGGAAGCGTGCTCGGCATCAACAAGTTCGGGGCTTCCGCACCGGGACCGGTCGTTATTCGCGAGTATGGCTTCACGGTTGAAAATGTCGTTTCCCAAGTGAAACAGCTTTTGAATAAATAACTGCGGAAGGACGCCGCGGATGGCGATCGGCCGCTTCGGGCTAACACGACAGGAGCCCGAAGTGGCCCGAAGCTTCCCGGCGTTCATTAATGCATAAAGGAGAATCCGTTTCATGTCCCAATTCGAGAACGTAACCGCCGTGAAGAAAGCGAATATTTACTTTGACGGCAAAGTGACCAGCCGCACCGTCTTGTTTGCCGACGGCAGCAAGAAGACGCTTGGCATCATGCTTCCGGGCGAATATGAGTTCGGTACGGATGCCAAAGAAATTATGGAAATTATGGCAGGCGAGCTGAAGGTGCTGCTTCCGGGCGCAAGCGAATGGCTGCACATTAACGGTACGGGTGAATTTACCGTGCCGGCGAACAGCAAGTTCAAGCTCGAGATCAAGACCGTGACGGATTACTGCTGCTCTTATATCGCCGAGTAAATCATTCGGGCCGGACGAAATGAATAAACCCCGCAGACAACGAAGGCGCTTCTCCTGGAAGTGCCGCCGTTTCGTCTTGCGGGGTTTTAGCATGCAGGCTTAACACTTAATAGGCTGCACCCGGTTCTCCGGTTTTGCTGTGGATATACTGCTCAAGCTTGAGCCGCACATGCGGCGACAGGCCCGACAGCATACAGCCGTAACGGAATTGGTTCTCTTCCTGATCGATGCGGATGATGCGCGCCGTGACCGGCGGGAGGTCGGCTTCCTGCGGGAAATGGATCACGATGAACATGTCCCGGGCAAGCGGCGTTTCCGATAAAATGCGAATGCCGCTGTCGGATAAATCTTCCAGCGTTCCGTCAATCAGCTGCCCGGAGAAGGCACCTTCTTGCTCCCATTGATAAACGGACAGATGGAGCCTGATGTTCATCCGGATTCGCGCGCTTTTGCGGCGTTCTCCGTTCTCGGAGGCTTGTCCGCCGGAAAGCCGGCCGCTGATCTCGGCATGAATCCAATCCTCGTAGCATTTGACGACCGAGCTCAAGTCTTCGTCGCCTAGCCCTTTGCTGTATCCCATCTGGAACAGTCCGGCGGCGGCGCGAAGCATGGGGGCCGGCATGCGGAACCGGTTCGTTACGTCCTCCGCCAAGATCAGATCCTTAAGCATCAAGCCGAGGGAGAACTGGCTGCTGAAATCGCGGTCGATGATTTTCGGGCCTTTCAGCTCCGCCTGTTTGCTGTTGGCGCCTCCGGATTGCACGATGCTCAGAAAACTCGCAGGATCGAGTCCAGCCTTAACGGCCATCGACAGTCCTTCTACGAGCGCTGCGGCGTTAATGCCGACGATCGTATTATGCGCAAGCTTCGCATACGAGCCGGAACCGGCCGGTCCCATGTAGACGATGGTCGTCCCCATCGCTTCCAGCACATCCCGATGCTTCTCCAGCGCCTCTTCCGGCCCGCCGACCATAAAGCCGAGTGTCCCGTTCTCTGCAGCCGGCTTGCTTCCCGCAACAGGCGCGTCCAGGAAATCGACCAGATGTGCGGCGCACTCGTCATTCAGCTTTCGGCTCGTTTCCGGCGATACGGTGCTGCAGTCGATAACGGTTTGTCCGGGCCGCAGGCTGTGGACGATCCCGTTCTCCCCGAATACCGTGTCCAGAACAACATGCTCCGTACTGAGCATTGTAATCACGACGTCCGCTTCCAGTGCAGCATCCACCGGACTATGAGCCGCCCTTGCGCCCAGGAGCACCAAATCATCCGCTTTCTCCGCGGAACGATTATATACGGCGACAGAGAAGCCTTTTTTCAATAGGTTGGCGGCCATAGGTTTACCCATGGTTCCCAGCCCGATAAAACCGATGCTCTTCAATAATATCACCTCTTCCACTGATTGTAGCATTTCATCGCTTTACTGTGAATTGGACACTTGCTTTCCCGAGGTAAAGTGAAGTATGCTATTGAAAAGTGAATATACAGCAAAAGACTAAGGTTAGGGGGATTTAGTTCAATGAGCGGCAAGCTTCGTTTCGATTACAGCAAAGCGCTCGGCTTCATCGCGAAGCACGAGGTGGATTATTTGGAGGCGGCGGTGCAGAAAGCGCATGAGCAGCTTCATGAGAAAACCGGCGCAGGCAGCGATTATCTCGGATGGATCGACCTTCCGGTCAATTACGATAAAGAGGAATTTGCGCGCATTCAGCAGGCGGCAAAGCAAATCCAATCCGACTCCGATGCGCTTGTGGTGATAGGGATCGGCGGATCTTATCTCGGGGCGAGAGCGGCGATCGAGATGCTCAGCCACAGCTTTTACAATTTGCTTCCCAAGGATAAGCGCAAGACGCCGGAAATTTATTTCGTCGGGCAAAACATCAGCTCTACATACGTCACGCATCTCCTTCAACTGCTTGAGGGAAAAGACATCTCCGTCAACGTCATTTCCAAATCGGGAACGACGACGGAGCCTGCGATTGCATTCCGCATTTTCCGCGAACTGCTGGAGAAGAAGTACGGCAAGGAAGCGGCGCGAAAGCGCATTTACGCTACGACGGACAAAGCCAAGGGCGCACTGAAGAAACTGGCGACGGAAGAAGGCTACGAAAGCTTCGTGATCCCGGACGATGTCGGCGGGCGCTACTCGGTGCTGACGGCGGTCGGCCTGCTGCCGATTGCAACGGCGGGCGTCGATATCGAAGCGATGATGCGGGGAGCGGCGGATGCGAGTCAGGCGTACGCGAACCCAAGCTTGCAGGAGAACGAAGCATATCAATATGCAGCCGTGCGCAATGCGCTGTACCGCAAGGGCAAGACGACCGAAATTCTTGTCAACTACGAGCCGTCGCTGCATTACGTATCCGAGTGGTGGAAGCAGCTGTTCGGGGAGAGCGAAGGCAAAGACAACAAGGGCATTTATCCTTCCTCCGTCGATTTCTCCACGGACCTGCATTCGATGGGCCAATTCATTCAGGAAGGCTCGCGCAACCTGTTTGAAACGGTCATCCAGGTAGAGCAGGTGACGGAACATATCGAGATCGGCAGCGATCCGCAAGATTTGGACGGGCTTAACTTCTTAACCGGCAAGACGATGGATTTCGTCAATAAAAAAGCGTTCCAGGGAACGATGCTTGCCCATTCCGACGGAGGCGTGCCGAATCTGATCGTAACGTTGCCGGACACCAGCCCGTATACATTCGGGTACATGGTGTACTTCTTTGAAAAAGCATGCGGCATCAGCGGCTATCTGCTCGGGGTCAATCCATTCGATCAGCCGGGCGTCGAAGCGTATAAGAAAAATATGTTCGCGCTGCTCGGCAAGCCTGGTTACGAGAAAGAAAAAGCGGAGCTTGAGGCGAGATTGTCCGAATAAGAACGTTTCCGATCAAAGCCCGGGTTGCGGGAAGGCTGGTTCATTGAAAAAAGCTTCTCTTACGGTTTCGCGAGTTGAAATCGAATTTCAGGCATATAGCGAAAAGAGCGGTTCATCCTTCGGGTGGCTGCTTTTTTTGCAAAATTTTCACAGAAAGCTGAAGAAGAGATAAGGAAGGAGGAGCAAGACGATGGCGCTGATGCAATATCGAACGGTCAAAGGACCGGGACAAGCGGAAATCGTCATCAAGAAGTCCCGCTTTATCGGTCATGCGAAGCCGGTTGCATCCGAAGAGGAAGCCATCGAGTATATTGAAGGCATCAAGAAAGAGCATTGGTCTGCGACGCATAACTGTTCCGCTTACATGATCGGAGAGCGCGATGAGATCCAGAAGGCGTCCGATGACGGCGAACCGAGCGGGACGGCGGGCAAACCGATTTTGGAGGTCATCAAAAACCAGGGGCTGAAAAACGTCGCCGTCGTGGTCACACGGTACTTTGGCGGCATTATGCTTGGCGCGGGAGGCTTGATTCGCGCGTATACGGACGGCGCGGTGGCCGGGTTGTCGGCGGCGCAGCAAGTTTACAAAGTACTGCATCAAGAAGTGCTGGTGGAAATCGACTATACGCTATTGGGGAAAGTCGAGAATGAACTTAGGGGACGCAGGATGCTGATGGGGGAAACGGCATTTACCGATAAAGTGACGCTTTGCTGTCTGCCGCTTGCTTCGGAGTCCGAAACCTTCATAAATTGGATGACCGATTTGACCCACGGTCAAGGTGTCATTGTTCCGAGTGATGAGCGATATATAGAGCACGCCGAGCTGCCCTGAGCAAGGGGAGCCGGCAAAGCCTTGAATATAGATGAAGCTAACTTGCGCAAAGGGGAGTGCGGGAAATTGGCGAGAAAAGCGGTTGCACAGGAGTTGAGCCGTGAGAGAATTCTCGATGAGGCGAGGCAACTCTTCATCGAGCACGGCTATCACGCTTTAACGATGCGCAGCATTGCAAAGGCGATGGGCTATAGTCACGGTGCGTTGTATTACCATTTCAAGGAAAAAGCCGAGCTGTTCTATGCTTTGGTTACGGATGACTTCAATATGCTGCTCGAAAGGCAGAGGGAAATGCTGAGTCGAACGCGTCTCGGCGATCTGGCGCAGTTGGAAAGGTTGATGCTCGAGTTTGTCCGTTTCGGCCTTGAAAATCCGAATCATTACGAAATCATGTTCATGATTAAAGATCCGGAACTTCAGCGTTACTCGCGAACCGAGCAGGCTCAAAGTCTGGATTTGTTCGCTACGGTCGTACGGGCGGTCGTGGCCAAACAGCCGATGAGCGAAAAGAAAATGTACAGTTTGCCCTGGAGTTTGTTTATGTCGCTGCACGGATTTATATCGTATAACATTCATTACAACCAGGCTTACGAAGACGTGAAAAAGCTTGCCGAGTCGCATGTCAAATATTTGTGCGAGGGGCTGCGAGGATAATTACTCTCCTACAACGCGCAATCTCGGAAATCATCGCAGCCTTACACTTCAATGCTTTGAAGCATTGACGCTTGCCCGCTTATCCGCGCATAAACTTTACCAGACAAATGCGGTCCCGCGGGCCGTCGAACTCACAAAAATAGATGCCTTGCCAGCGTCCTAATAGGAGACGGGAGCCTGAGACGATAACGGTTTGGGAGCTCCCTACCGTCATCGCCTTCAGATGCGAAGCGGTATTTCCTTCGGCGTGCCGGTACTTCGGGTGTTCCCATGGATACACTTCATCAAGCCGCATAATCACATCTCGCTTAACGTCAGGGTCGGCGTTTTCCTGAATGGTGACGCCAGCCGTCGTGTGCGGGCAATAAATGACGGCGAGGCCATCCTCCAGCGCTTCTTTTTTCAATAAATCATGCACTTCTCGCGTAATTTCGATTAGCTCATCCCGTTCTTCGGTTCGAAGTTGCAGCGTATGTATCATATAGACCTCCTTAGTCGTAAGCGGATTGCAGGTGCCCCCATTATATAGTACAGGGCGCCGAATCACAAAACGTGGTACAATGATTCAAGCTGAAACAGAACAATTCTGGAGAAAGGGATGGGATCGGAACATGGCGGATTTGAATGTGAACACAATGGATAACACCGAATATATGATTGAGGAGATCAAGAAGAAGCTGCGCATGGCTACAGGCGCCGCACTAAAGGCGTCGCAGCTCAACGACGAGCAGTACGACGACCTGCGCGATATTTACGAAATGGTTGCCAGCAAGAATCAGTTCAGCATCAGCGAGATTGAAGCGATCACAATGGAGCTCGGCCGGCTGCGGCGCGCGTAAACCGCTTAGCCCGGATAGCCGGGCTCTTAGCTAGACCACAGCCGTCAGGACAGCGGCACATCTTTGCCTGCTACGGACAGCTATACAGGCACAAATGTCGCGCCTTCCGTACAATATAGCGTTAACACCCGTTGACCGTCATCGATCGGTGACGACAATTACAAGGGCCTGGCCCGACGCTAAAAGTTGGAGGTGCACACGCATGCAAAACCATGTTCGCAAGCAGGATGTCCAGATGCTGATCGGCAAACAAATTTACGCAGTGAAGAAGGACGGCACCGTCGTACAAGGCAAGCTGGTCCGCATTAGCGGCAGCAAGCTGTTTGTTGCTCCCCGCAAAGGAAAACAAGTAAAGACGTCAGCCATTCTTCCGCTCGTACTGTTCGATCTGCTCGCCGTCGGAACGGCCCCTTATGCTTACGGCGGTTACGGCGGTTATGGCGGTTATGGCGGCTTTGGCGGCTATGGCTATGGCGGTTATCCGTACGGTTACGGCGGGGGATTCTTTATTTAACTTCTCGTAAACGGAATCATGACAAACAGCCCGTTCTACGCAGCTTTTGCTGACGAGAGCCGGGCTGTTTTGTGTAGGAAGCGAAGCTCACCCCGACAAGGCCAGCTAGGGTAGCAGCCGCGGGGAATTCCCGGAACATGGCGCATTACCGGCTTCTGGCGCTTTCGCTCCATTCATCCGCCAATACGCTATATACGGCCAGATCGATATAACGGCCGTAGAGCAGCTGCGCTCCCCTTGCGATCCCTTCCAGCTGAAAACCGAGCCGTTCGGGAATCGCGCGGCTTCTGACGTTATGTATTCCCGCGCAAATCTCGATCCGGTGCAGTTTCAGCTCGTGGACTGCATAGTCGACGATCGCCCGGCATGCTCTTGTCATGATGCCATTGCCTTGAAACGATGCCCCGAGCCAGTAGCCTACCGCGGTTTTGCGGTTCGTCCAGCTAAGCCCGTGCAAATCGATGACTCCGCACAGCTCTCCGCGATATTCAATCCCTGTTGCGATCCCGAGTCCCTTCGCCCAGCGTTTCCGTGTTCCCTCGATGAATAACCGGGTATCCTCTGATGTTTTCGTTTCGTCAATCCAAGGCATCCATTCGCGAAGATATTGCCGATTCGCGTCCGTGAGCCGAAACAGCGCTTCCGCTTCCTGCATTCCCAACATCTTGAGCTCAACCTCGGAATCGATTTTGTACTTGAACATCGCTACACCTCCACACTGACACTGTGCTGCCTACCCTTTCTTCATTATATGTTTCGTTACGGAATCTTTGGAGTCCTATTTTACGTGCGGTTCATTGACGCATGTTTTTATTACGAAACCGGGCGGTAAGGAGTAACGCGAAAGGGATTATGTAAGCATATGGAAACGAATATGGAAAGTCGATTTTGGAACCGAATAACATAAAATACGCGATATTAGGGTAGGCAACCACCGAAAAAACGATGATGATGATGCCCAGCGGCAAATACAGCTGTTTGACTTCTTTCAGTTTGAATAGCTCGGCAAGCGTTGTCGCGGAACCATAAAAGCATATGGCGAGCTTAAAATAAATCGTAATAAACCAAATCCCTGCCATGACGACCTCGAGCCGTTCCAAAAATTTGCCTATGCTGATTTTTTTAGCCAAACTGTAGCTCGGGTATAGGTGTCTTGCCGTTAATTCGCTTCCGAGCACGAGGATGGATAGGAGCGCGATAACGACCAGCAGCATTCCTCCTATGAATGTACCGGCCAGAAACGCTTTCCTCGCTTTAGGTGCGTTCGAAACGTGCGGGAAAATCATTAAAAATACGATAAGCTCCATATAAGGAGTACTGATTAAGGGAATGGACGCACGCACGGTCGGCTTCATCCCATAGCCGAATACGGGCAGCAAGTTATGGTAATCGAACTTGGGCGGAAGCAGCACGACCATAATAAGAAAGAAGAATAATACCCACGGTAAAAAGATTTCCGCAGTCCGGGTGATCGTCTCGAGTCCGTTGCGGAGTCCCATAATGACGACGAAGAGGAACAGGGCATGAATAAATTGAATCGGTGTATTGGGCAGTACTTGCGTCGTCATAAAGTCGCCGATATTGCGCAGCACGAGCGCGGCCAACATGAAGAAATAGCCAAAGTACAGAAATGAAATGAACCCGCCGACCCATGCCCCGAACGCCTCCTGACAACATGCCACTAATGTTTTGGAAGGATAGCGGACCGTAATTCGGTTGTACAACAAGATCGTAAGCAGCCCGACGCCGAGCCCTAAGGCCGCCGCGATCCATGCATCCTGCTTAGCGTCGTGAGCAAGCCCGGAAGGCGCGATCAGAATCGAGCTGCCGACCGTAAAGAGTACCGTTAATATCGTAAATTGATGGACGCCGATTTTGCCTTTTTCAATCATACTTACTCCCCCTTGGCCAGTAATCGAAAGATGAAATCGCTGATGGGCTGGTGGGCTGCCGTAATCCAGTCCAGCGGATTCGGCAGAGGGACTCTCATACTTTGCAGTACGCTCACCGTAATGCCGAACAAGAGCAAGCCCGCAAAAACGCCAAGCTCCTTAATCCGATTGTGCTTCAGGAGATAGGGAGCCTCGATGAATGCGATAAGCGCTCCAGCCAAGAGAATACCCGCTACCGACCACATCAGACTATTCCTCCCCTTCTTCCATCAGTGAATTGTTCGTTGTGCCCAGACGCCGAATTTGCACTTCGACCCGGACTTCAACATCCAGATCGGCGAAACGCCGGTCCCAATCCTTCTTCATTTCCGTCCAGGCTTTGGGATCGGCGTCTTCAATGGCTTCTCCGAAGCCGAAAATATCGGCTTTGTTTTTTTTGGCCACCGTTATGGCGGACTGAACGATATGTGCCAATGTTTTTTTCGATATGTTTTCCAACTGGTCTATCGTTTCGGTTTTGGTCACATCCATGCTGCAGAGCACTTCGGCAATGTCCTGCTCAACATACAGATCGATCGTAATTTTCGGAATGCCGTGTTCGACCTTCCCCTTGATTTTCGATTTTGTCCGAATCACCTCGACGGCTATGGCGCCGCCCCGGGGGCAGGACAAATGGCCGATCGTGCTTTTTACGTTGCCCATGATGTAGTTATACCCTTTGCTTTCTTGCTCGCTTAACCAGTCGATCAGTTTATCCCGTTTGAATAGCGCCAGCTCGGCATATTGCAAATTGGCGTGCGGAACGGATCGATTCATGTTGCCTTTGGTTTTACCTGTTTCCTGGGCTCCGGTGATGCGGACGCCGGTCAGGACCGTATCTTTCGTCGGGCTCGATAAATCGGAAATAAACTTGTCCAGCGGCATTTTGACTGTAGGCGCCCATGCTTTTTCGGAAATTTCCAACGAATTGAACATTTTGCTTGCCGGTATTTTTTCGACGGGCGTTAATATTTGCAAAATGTTCTCGGCGCGGTCTCCCTTGGCAATGACCAAATAAAAGTCGGAACGAAACTCGTGATTTCTGGAGATGCCGTCCATGACCTTAGCAATGCCCTGTCGAGCAAGCGCCTCTCCGATTACGAGCACCTGAAGATGGGAAGAAAGGATTTTGCGCGGGGCAATGGTCGTGAGCCTTCGGATGGCTTCGAATATAGTCGGTTCTGTAGCGCTAAACGTGCTGACCGGTGTACTGTATCCTCCCATGCCTTTCTTGGTGGCTACTTCGCCCGGATTTACAATTTGTGTCGTCACTCTGATGTTGTTCTCCTGCTTGTCAAGCCCGAGTCCGACGGCAATGGCCAGGTCGTTAAGCTCACGCCGGTCCCAGCAGCCCGAGAGCGCGGCGGCGACAACGATCAGAAGGCAGCAGACAACGGTGGGTTTGCACATGTTCATAACCTCGTTTACGGCTTTCTTCGTTCCGGCTTTTCAGGACGGTCTTTATTTTGCCTGTATATGTTTTTTTGGCTTATAAATCGCGGCCGCGTTAACAATCCCCACTGCGGCAAACGAATAATCGTATCTTTTTGATCTTCGGAGATGAACGGTGCCATGGGAGACATGTACGGTACCCCGAAGGAGCGTATGCTGCACAGATGCTGCACAATGCCGATCAACCCTACGGTTATGCCGAATAGCCCGAACGTGGCCCCAAAAAGCATGAGCAAAAATCGCAAAATACGGATCGAAATGCCCATGTTGAACGAAGGAATGACAAAGTTGGATATGGCCGTAATCGCAACCACGATGACCATTGCCGGCGACACGAGACCGGCTTCAACGGCCGCCTGGCCGATGACCAGCGCCCCCACGATGGAAACCGCTTGTCCGACCGTTTTGGGCAGCCTGACGCCGGCTTCGCGCAAAATCTCAAATGTAGTTTCCATAAGCAAAGCTTCGACAAATGCCGGGAAAGGAATCCCTTCGCGCTGCGCCGCCAGACTGAACAGCAGCGAGCTTGGCAATAGTTCTTGATGGAACGTGGTGATGGCAATATAAAGGGCGGGAGCGAGCAAAGAGATAAAGAAGCATACGTATCTTAAAATTCGCAGTAGCGTAGCGAAGTCGGCTCGTTGATAATAGTCTTCCGCCGATTGGTAAAATTGCGTGAACAACGCGGGCGCCATCAGGACAAACGGTGTGCCGTCCACCAGAATCGCAATGCGTCCTTCCATCAAGCCTGACGCAATGACATCCGGCCGTTCCGAATTGTACAGGGTAGGAAATGGGGTATAGGTTTCGTCCTGAATCAGTTCTTCTATATTGCCGCTCTCCAGTATACCGTCAATATCGATGCGCCCGAGACGGATTCGGGCTTCCTCCACTAGCTTGTCGTTCACAATGCCGTTGATGTACATAAGGGCAACTTCGGTTTGGGTAATGCGGCCGATCGTCATCGTTTCCAGCCACAAGTTCGGATCTTTGATCTTGCGGCGAATCAGCGCCGTATTCGTGTTGATCTGCTCAGTGAAGCCTTCACGGGGGCCGCGGACGACCGATTGGGAAGAGGGCTCCTCAACGGAACGATGCTCGCCCCCTTGCGTATTCGCAGCCAAACCAAGTGCCCAGCCATCCGGTAGGATAACGGTGGAACCGGACAAAATGGCGCGGCACAGCGATGGCAGATCGGTAATCTCCTGCACCTTGCCAAGAGCGGTCATGGCGTTCTTCAGCGTTTGCAGCGAGAACGGGCCAGGATCGGATGGAATCGAGTCCAGGATCAAATTTTGTACCGCTTGAGGGCTAACCATCCCATGAATGTATATGACTCCGATCGTATGCGGATGAGTATCGTTAATGGTCATTTCTTGCATAACGACATCGGTGCTGCCGCCAAAGGTGCCTTGAATATGCTCGAAGTTGTCGCGAAGCGAAGCTGCGAGCGTTTGCTTGACGGCATGGCCTTGAGCCTGCGTGTCGAATTGCCGCGAGGGGCGATCCAACAAATATCGCACGATTTTGCTGAGCGATTTCATCGTTCCACCACCTTAATCAACCGATATAACTTTCCTTACTATTTCCATCGGAATGAAATATATCCGCACAGTGCACGATAGTAATAAAACAAATCCTTTGTGCATGCCGGCGACGAAGAAAAAAACGAAAAGAAAATAAGCCGAAAGTAAAACTTAACGTTGACGTTAACGTTAAGTTGTATTATGATAAGAAACGTTGATTTGCGCGGAAGGAGCAGGATACGCTTGGAAAAGTACAAAATCGATGAAGTAGCCAAGGAATGCGGGTTGACGAAACGGACGCTGCGCTACTACGAGGAAATCGGCTTGCTGCCCCCTCCGGAACGAAGCGACGGCGGCATACGGCTCTACACGCGCGAGCATATCGAACGGCTGAAGCGGCTGATTAACGCTCGCGATGTGTTGGGGTTTTCCTTGCAAGAGCTGCAAACCTATATCGGGATCAGCGAACAATTGGATAGTTATCGGCAAGGCTACAGACAGACGGAAGACCAGGGCGAGAAGCTCAAGAAGCTGCTGGAGATTGAACCGGTCGTCGGCAACCAGCTGCGACTTATTAACGAAAAGCTAATGAAAATGATTGAAATACGCGATGAAGTGGAGCAATTTCATCTGCGGGTTCAACAGGCCATTGCCAGAGAGAGCGGGGAAGGGCAATAAATGATTATCAAAAAGGAGAATGCGTTGCAATGGAACGAGCAGTGGGAAAAACAAACATGTTAAGTCAGCCGAAAGCGGTATGGGCTGTTGCTTTCGCTTGCGTTATCGCATTTATGGGGATCGGGCTGGTCGATCCGATCTTGCCGGCGATCGCCGAAAAAATGAATGCCTCGCAAAGCCAGGTCACTTTGCTGTTTACCAGCTACAATCTTGTTATGGCGGTAGCCATGCTCGTGACAGGCGTCATATCTACTCGGCTCGGGGTGAAAAACACGCTGCTCTGCGGCATTATTATTATCGCTTTATTTGCGGCGCTTGGCGGATGGTCGAGTGGCATTTGGGAATTGGTCGGTTTGCGGGGCGGCTGGGGGCTCGGCAATGCGCTGTTTGTCGCTACGGCTTTGTCCGCGATCGTCTCTTTGTCGACGGCGGGCACGGCACAAGCCATTATATTGTATGAGGCGGCTATCGGCATCGGCATATCCGTAGGGCCGCTGCTCGGCGGAGAACTCGGCTCCATTTCGTGGCGCGGACCGTTCTTCGGGGTAAGCGTACTGATGGTTATCGCTTTCTTGTTCCTTTTGTTTATCATGCCCAGAACGAAGAACGTCGTCAAAAAGAAAAGCTCGCTGCTGGACCCGTTCCGTGCGCTGAAATACCGCGGTTTGTTGACGCTCGGCCTGACGGCTTTGCTGTACAACTTCGGCTTTTTCACTTTGCTTGCGTATTCGCCGTTTGTCATGCACTTGAAGGAACGCGGGCTTGGATATGTGTTCTTGGGATGGGGGCTTTTGCTCGCGGTGACTTCCGTGTTTGTGGCGCCCCGATTGGAGAAACAATTCGGAACGATCAAATCGATGATCGCCATGCTGTTGTTGTTCGCCGTTACGCTGCTCGCGATGGGGATTTGGACCGATGCGAAGGGGATCGTCATTGCCGCGGTCATTATTGCAGGCGCTTTTCTCGGCAACAACAATACGCTCATTACGACAGCCGTGATGCAATCCGCGCCGGTCGAACGCTCTACGGCTTCCGCTGCATACAGTTTTCTCCGCTTTCTCGGTGGCGCGGCGGCGCCTTGGATGGCAGGCAAGCTTGCCGAAGTGTTCAACCCGCATGTTCCATTCATTGTCGGAGGCGGCTTTGTCCTCTTATCGGTGTTGTTCATCTGGATCAATCGCAAGCACTTGATGCATATCGATCGTGCGGGTTCGGCGCATTAACGGGCCGTTCCTCTTTACATGAAGAGAAGTTCGGAGTACCTTATTACTAATAAGCGTTGGTCCTTTAGATCGTTACAGGAACGAGTCAAGATACGCCGATAAGGGGAATCGAATAAAATGAGCTTGGATGCACAAATAGGAACGACCGACGTTACCGGCCTATCCGGTGCGGGAACGCGTATCCTGATCGTCACCTCGGTTGCCGCGGAGAAAGAGGCGGTGGAGCGCGGTCTCGCCGGTAAGTGTGACCGGATTGACGTGATCGTGTCCGGCGTCGGTTCGGCGGCGACCGCGGCTCGTACGGCCGCGGCGTTGGCGTTGTCCAAAGCCGGATACGGCCTTGTGATCAATGCCGGCATTGCCGGCGGGTTTGCCGGACGAGCCGAGATCGGCACGGTCGTTATTGCGAGCGAGATCGTCGCCGCGGATTTAGGGGCGCAATCGCCGGATGGCTTCATCAGCTTGGACGAGCTGGGCTTCGGCTCGGCTCGCGCTGAAGTCGACGGCGGCTCGGCGGCTCGCCTGACAGGGGCGTTGCTGGCCGCCGGGTTGCCCGCCGTCTCCGGCCCGGTGCTCACGGTATCGACCGTGACGGGCACCGCGGAGGGAGCTTTGGAGCTGTCCGGGCGGGTGCCGGGCGCAGCGGCCGAGGCGATGGAAGGCTATGGCGCAGCCGTCGCAGCCCGCCACTTCGGGCTGCCCATCCTCGAAATTCGCGCCGTCTCGAATGCGGTCGGCCCGCGCGACCGGTCCGCATGGCGAATCAAGGAAGCATTGGACGCGCTGGAAACGGTAAGTTCCATCATAGCGGAGGTGTTCTCATGAATATTGCTTTTTCTCCATGTCCGAACGATACGTTTGTATTCCATGCCTTGGTGCACGGGCTCGTGCCCGGTGCGCCGAAATTTGACGTCATGTACGCCGACATCGACATTACGAACAATTTGGCGGCTCAACCGGGCGGACCGGAAGTGCTCAAAATTTCGTATGCGGCTCTTCCTTGGGTGCTGTCCGAGTACGCGCTGCTGCCTTGCGGAGGGGCGTTAGGACGAGGTTGCGGCCCGCTTGTATTGGCGAAAGAAGCGACAGAGCCTGCGGCATTGTCCGGCAAACGCGTCGCCGTACCGAGCGAGCGCTCGACGGCCTATCTGTTATTCCGTCTCTGGGCGGCACAAAATGTGTCGGGAGGCGTCGGCGAAATTGTGGTGATGCCGTTCCATGAAATTATGCCCGCCGTGCGGGATGGAAAAATCGACGCGGGACTTGTGATCCACGAAGCCCGGTTCACTTATCCTACATACGGGCTGACGCTGCTCTCGGATCTGGGGAACTGGTGGGAAGCTGACACCGGCCTTCCGATTCCGCTCGGGGCGATTATCGCCCGCCGTTCCATGGACCGGGAAGCGCTCGCCGGATGGATTCGCGCCTCGGTCGAATATGCATGGGCAAACCCGGAGGCATCCCGGTCGTATGTGATGAGCCATGCGCAGGAGCTGTCTCCGGAAGTGGCACAAGCGCATATCGATCTGTATGTTAACCGATTTACCGCCGATTTGGGCGAAGACGGATATGCGGCCGTAACGGCTTTGCTCGGCCGGGCTGCAGAGGAAGGGCTTGTACCGAAGGTAGATTTGGCGCTGCTGCGCTGATACGGTGACGGCAGTGGGAAGAAGTAAGCATGCGGCGCAATCGACGGACGGCTGATCGCCGCTACTCCGCTCGCTTCTGCCAAGGCGTTGCGGCGAACCTACCGATCCCTTACGGCTGCAGCGATTGTTGATAAACGAAAAAAATGAGCACTTCCCAAGATAGCGGGAAGCGCTCATTTTTTTATTTCATGCATGAATCCATGCTTTGAATCGTTATGGTCGCCGTTAACGTGTATCGTTCGTTTACCCGTTGGCGCTGCTCCGCTGTATCGTCCGAACGGCGTCAATCGGCTTTTCGAGCTTCATGCTTACAAGAATGATGTTGGCGACAAGAATGCCGGCTAATATCAAATATACGGTTCCGTACGTGGAAGACGCTCCGACGGCATTCACGTTCAAGGCGGCCCAGTCGAACTCCACCGTTTTGCTCAATACCGCTCCGCTGATGGCGCCGGACAAAAAGTTGACCAGATTGTATACGCCCATACCGATTCCGGTTTGCTCGCGCGGCAGCGTGGAGGAAACGATTTTGGCCAAGGCGGCTTGTGCGAACGTAAACGAGACATTGATCAGCGGCAGACAAAAAGCGATGATCCACGGCGACAAGCCGGTAAACGACGAAAGGCACACTAGACCTGCAATGAACAGGCTGAACGCAAGCAGCAGCACGAACCGGCTGCCCCGGGAATCGGTCAGCTTGCCGCCGAGCCGTCCCATCACCGCAGCAAGCATGGCCGCTGGAAACAAAACAAAGCCGATGGCTTGCGCATCCAGGTTATGCATCGCTTTTAACATCATGGGTGTCGTTAGAAAAATGCCGAATACCGAGAATAAAGCGATGAAGCTGATAATCAGGCCGTGAACGAAGCCGGGAATACGAAACAAAGACAACCGGATGAACGGGTGGGGAGCTTTGCGAACTCGCAAGAAGAAGCATGCCGCCAGAACGGCGCTTGCGGCAAGCCAAGCCAGGCTAAACTGAGTGACCGACAGCATGAACGAAGCGACGCTTGCCCCAAGCATCCCCGCCCCGATCAAATCCACTTTTTCCCCCGTACGAACTTCCTCGTGCGGGAGCGACTTGCGGATGAACGGCAGCGCGACCGGCGCAAGCAGCGAAATGAGAAACAGACCGTTCCAATGAAAATGACCTGCGATAAATCCGCCGACAATCGGACCGAGTCCGGAGGAGAAAGCGATGGTCGATGCGATCACGCCCATGACCCGGCCCCGCTGTTCCGGAGGGAAAAACCGCACCGGAATAAGCATCACCAAAGCCGGGACGCAGGATGCGCCAGCCGCCTGTACCAGCCGGCACACAAGCACGAGCGCATACGAATCGGCGAAAAAACCGACGGCGGACGCGCCGGAAAACAGCAGCAAACCGATGGTAATCAGCTGCTTGAGTGGATATTTATCGGCCAGCTTGCCGAACAGCAAAGAACCGAGCGCATACAGAACGGAATAGCCGGTGACGGTCCAGCTTACCGCAGAAGGTGCGAGCCGGAACTCCGCAGCAATGTCCGGCAAAGCCACATTAAACATCGTAGCGTTCATCACCGAGAAAAAAAGCACGAAACAAAGCGCCTGAACGAGCCGGTTTGACGGCGCCGCGTCTTCATTGTTTTTGCCGGCTGCTTGTGATTGCATATTTATTTTGTTCTCCACCTATCCTTAGTAGGAATCATCGATTACTTATCCGCAGCATTTCTTATATTTTTTTCCGCTGCCGCAAGGACAAGGGTCGTTTCTGCCCACGTTTTTTTTCGCCGCCAGATCGATTACGTCCGCTTTGGCCGTTGGTTGTGTCGGGGATTTCCCGTTGCGGGAAGCGGAGAGATCGTCGGGCGCGTATCCTTTGAGATCCCATTGCCGGGTCGAATTGTGAAGCATCATAATATGCGCCATAAACGCTTTGAGCAGTTCCAGGTCGTTGATGTCCATCTGGGATTGCATATATTCGAGCAGCCGATTGGGCAACTCCCCGTTCCGGATGGCATATACGCATTCTTCCACGAGATGGTCTGCCTCGTCGGACGATATTTCATAATGATTCTTGATGAAATCGAAAAAGGCTTGGAATGTAGCATTCCGGTCGACGAAATCGGGTTCACCGGCCAGCTTCAACTGGGACTTCGTGAACGGATAGAACGGCAAATCGGGTCTGGACTGGTGCTCCTGTTTCACTTTTTCATCGTCCCAAACGCGAATATGAGAGTACCCTTGAGCGCTTCGCTTGATACCATTATAGAATGGCAAGGAGTCCTCTATGACCGTTACATACGCATCCAAATTCAGATTCGTGCCCGTATGCTGCTTCATCAAGCTGTCCAGCTCGGCAATGTTGAGCGTGCCATAGTTAAACAGCATCCCTTGCGTGAGCTGAATCCATTCCGTGTTTCGGTGAACCGTCTCGCGAAGGGAGGGGCTGTCCGCTGCTTCGAAGCTCTTTGCGAGCGGCTGGGGCATGAGCAGGGTGCGTTTTCCTTTATACGTTCCCGTGAAGAGCAAGCCCCGCTGCTTGAAGTAATCGAGCTGCTGCGGTTCAAGGAGAAGCAAGGCACGACCGCCGCGGCTTGCGACTTGCTTCAAAATCCGGTAACGGGTTTCATCCATTTTGCCAAGCAGAACGGGCAGCATGGCCGACAGTTTGTCTACCAGCTTCTCGATGAGCTCCTGCTTCTTCAGCGAGCTTACTCCTTTTATATCCAAATGGCCCCGAATGGTCGACAATTCGTTCTTTGTCAATTTCCCAAGGCAATTGGCGAGGTCGAGCGGTTCTTCGAACGGCAGCCAGCGCTGCTCCTCTTCCTTAGCCCCCATTTTTTTTCTTGTTTCTTTGGCCTTCTCCAAGGCTTCCAGCAGCCTCTTCTGGTCGGCTGCATTCAGGCTCTTGACCATGCTTACTCATCCTTTCCGAACAGTTAAAACCCCCATTCGCGATTACTGCGAATAGGGTGGGATATCCATATATCGCCCGTCATCTATCAAGATTACTTTAAAACGAACAATTTGCCAACAGGAAATGCTTTTCTGACGCGATTTGCAGGTGCCGATGGGATATATACTCCCTTATATAGGTAGTTATTGGATAAATATTACTGATTCTTTTTGCGAAAAACGGCATCCATTAAGTTACTACTATATAATATGTTATGCTCATCTGACTGACGCCCGATTCATCGGAGCTGAGCAGCAGTGCTGATGCTAAGCGCTTGCAACGAGAGCCGCGTACCGGCGATTTGGAACTTTATTTGCGAATGGAGCGTCTGGGTGCTGTCGGAGAGTTTAAGTATAACGTAACGATTCCTACAACCGGCGGGGAAAAATAACTATACTGATAGGAAGTACATCTTTAGAGAAAATGAGGCAGGAGGGGAATAACGCATGGCATGGAGCGAACAACGGATGGTGCTCATAACCGGCATCATGGCCAGCGGGAAATCGACCGTCGCACAGCTGCTGTCGGAACGATTGGCTTCGTCGGTTCATTTGAGAGGGGACTTGTTCCGCAAGATGATCGTGAACGATCGGCAAGAGGTGCATCCGAACGCCGACGAGCGGCAGCTGGAGCAGCTTCGTCTGCGGTACCGGTTAACGGCGCAAGCTGCGGACACCTACTGCGAAAACGGCTTTTCCGTCGTTATGCAGGACGTCGTGATCGGGCCGCTGCTGCATGACTTTATTGCTTATGTCCGGAGCCGGCCGTTATATGTTGTCGTCCTGTGCCCGAGAGCGGACGTGGTTGCAGCGAGAGAAGCTTCGCGTACCAAAACAGGCTACGGCATATGGACCGTAGCCGATCTGGACGATGTGCTGCGAAAGGAAACGCCGCGGATCGGCATGTGGATCGATTCATCCGGGCTGACGCCTGAACAAACGGTCGATGAAATATGGCATCGAGCACCGAGGGAAGCGATGATCGAATGATCAGATCCTAGCGGCATGATCGTGCCATAAAGCCATCGCGGTTCGAGCCCGCGCGGTCAATCTGTCCATATACGGCGTATGTCAGGGGGATGCTGGAGCGGGGCGGAGAACGAGAGAAGATACACATCGGGATTGGTCAATGCTTCCCATTCCGCATAACCGATCCGCTCGTCAAACTGTTTCAGCAGCAGCGAGATCAGATTGCCGTGCGAGACGACCGCGATATTGCGATGCTCGCTGGCGAGCGCTTCTTTGACAACGTTAGCGGCCCGGCCCATGGCCGTACGACTGGACTCGCCCCCTTCAAAACAAAGGTCCATGTCATCGTATGTTGAACGAAGCCGCTCGCGCCAGTCGGGATGCTGGCGAACCGACAACACCCGTTCGGCTAATCGGTCGTCTGTTGCGATAGGGAGACGCAATCGTAGGGCTAATGGCTCGATGGTCCGGTACGCCCTTTCGAAGGGGCTGGAAGTAATCGAATCGATGTCCCGATCGGAAAGGAAATCGGCAAGCAGCGCCGCTTGCTTCAGTCCGGTCTCTGTTAACGGGGCGCCGGCGGCCTGCCCTTCAGCCTTGCAATGTCTGATGACGTATATTTTCTTCATAAGATCACTCCTTTGTTACAGCCCGATATTGCGCTTTAACCCCTGATAGCTCCCGGCCTCAGGGAATCCGTCCTGAACCAGCTTCATGAATTTTTCCGAAAATCCATACGCCTCCAGCCTATGCACAGGGATCATCGCTACGTCTTGGATCGGATTGCGATCAAATTCGTTGGAAGGCAGGCGCAGCTCGCCGTGAAGCCGCTCCAATAAGAAGGTGATGTGCAGCAAGGAAGGATCGGCATCCGGCTTATCGCATACGTACAGAAGCTTGATGACTTTGGTTGCGATTCCCGTTTCTTCCTCCATCTCTCGAATGACCGCCTGCTCCAGCGTTTCTCCTCGCTCGACCCGCCCGCCGGGCAAAGACCATTCTCGGCCCGCCGTTACTTTCTGTTTGACCGCTAAGATATGATCGTTCTCCACAATAATTCCCGTCACTCTGACTTGCATAAGCTCGCTCACGCCAAATACCTCCCGATAAGATCTAAAGAGGATATATTATCATAAATTGCTGTTTTATGGAACGGCTAAATGCGGGCTAAAAAGTCCGTCAGCGCGCGGTGTAACTCGTTCGGCTTGCTGAGCATCGGCAAATGTCCTGCATCCAGTAGCTCGACGTGGTCCGGGGCGAGATGGGATATGATGCGGTCTTGCTGGGGCAATCCGAACTCCCGGTCATTGGTTAACTTGACATACAGTTTCGGGGCGTTCGGGATGGGGGCTTCGGTCCGATCCGTATAGACTCTAATCGATTCCGGTGCGAAGCCGCGAACGATTTCCTCCGTCTGTTCCGCGGTCAGGTCGTTGCAAAGCCCGCTGCGTATGGCCGATTCCGGGGGCTGCGTGCCGAATACGCGCAAAAGAACATGCATCATGGCGCGTTTTGCAGGCGGCATGATGGAAAGAAATGAACCGCCGTTTGCCGGGATGGCTGCTCCGACTGCGGCAAAGCCTGCCAGTCGATCCTGCATCGCCGAGGCGATCTGAAGCGCGGGGATACCGCCTAACGAATGCGCGACGATGACAAATTTTTTTACTTTCCAAGCTTCGATTTGTTTTTGGATATGGGTGGTGTAATCGTGAAGCGTCAGGTGATGCCGCATGGCTTTCGGGCTTTGCCGCTGCGGGAAATCGACTAGCAAATACGGATACTCCAGTTGATTGGCGACTGTCTTCCATATTCCGCTGTTCAATCCTGCGCCGTGAATAAATACGAAGCCGATCGATTCCAAACTTTGCTCTTCGGTAACAGTAGGGTTCATTATGACGTCTCCTCGAATAGGTGATATCGCTATCATAAAATAACTTCCCTGCCAGTTTCGGTCAGGGAAGCTGCGTTTCATCCATTTACGATGGAATTTCTATTGCGTGGTTCCTGTCACCGCCGTTTCTTTTTCCGTGTAACGTTCTTCGCCATTTTCGGCATTTTCGGCCATCGGTGAGGCTCGACATGCTGAAGCATGGCCAGCAGCAATGTTCCCCACTGTTGTTCGCGGAGCGCCCCGATAGGCTGGGTTCGCTCGATTCCGAGCGCTTTCACGAGCCGTGCCATTTGCGGAGCTGAAAAAATGTCCGCCAAGGCTGCAAAAAACGGAAGCTGCGGACGCGATAGCCCATACGCGGCAAGCGCCGCGAATTTTGCATGATGCTGCGGCGGAACAGCGGGATTCTTCTTTCGGCTTATAGCAACGACCGCCGAATTCACGCGGGGCCGCGGTGAAAAATGATCGGGCGATACGGTGCAAACGATCCGGATATCAAACCACATGCGCCATTTCAGAATGCGCGGGTCCGTTATGGGGGACGCGGTGAAACGTTTGGCTGCCCCGTGCTCTATGACGAGTACGGCACGCTGCAGCGGTACCGTGGGTTGGTCCAGCAGTTTGCCGAGTATCGGCGTTGTAATCGAGTACGGAATGTTGGAGACGACGGAGAAAGGTTTCCCGGGAAGGTCCAACCGTAAAAAATCAACCGGCTTGATACGAATGTTCGTTCCTTCCCGCAGCTTGCTTGCTAATTTTGTGACGTAAACAGGATCGTTTTCTATGGCCAGCACGGTGGCCGCTTTCTCCGCCAGCGGGAATGTAATGGCTCCCGCCCCCGCACCGATATCGAGCACTGTGTCGCACGGCATGATGTTCGCAAGATCAATCAAATCATGAATCAATCGTTTATTGATCAATAGATGCTGCGCTGAAAAGTTAGGCGATACCCCGAACGTTCCGCGATGCGTTTCTTTATTTTTGGACACGAAAAAAAGCACCTCATTCATTCGTAATAAGGAATGAAAAAGGCACAGCCCAAATAGACCCGAGCCATTTCATAAAAAATGGTAGGGACCATTGTTCTGTACCTTAAACTACCTTATACGAATAAATGCCATGCCGCACATAAAAAGGAGGAACCTCCTTGATCATTAGGTTCATAGGGAAGTACAGTTCCCAGTATAGCAGATCCATCTTGAATCGTACAATGCGGGGGGCGGGTAGCGGGGAACTTGCAGCAGCAAAAATAACGACGATTCGACCCGGAATATTGTAGAGGCTCTCCGGCATGACATCACCTGAATCCTCATTTGTTGATGAAAAAGCCACTTCGGATCGAAGTGGCTTTTGTATTTTCAAAGATTCAACTTTTTGTTTCGGTGCCCATTTGCTTTGCGAAAGCCTTGATAGGCGTCGATCACTGCGAAGATCACGAATATAAAGACAACCAGCCCGTAGATCCCGTTTTTCGTTTCGTCCGTCATTGTAAATAAATCCGTCATGTACGATACGAAGGCGGTATTGAACAATCGGGAGTCGCTAATAACGACAATAAATATGATGGAGGATACGAGATGGAACGCAGCGTTTAGTAAGGCGACTTTTCGGGTCCACTGCGCGGTAGTCCATTTATAGATGGCCGAGGCCGCCTCAAGACCGATTACGATGACGACGAGCGGCCAATAGGAAAGAAGCACTTCTTGATTGAAAGTAGGTGTTACGAAAATAAGGCCATCCTGTCCTTTCTCATACACGCCCACCAGATGGGCGGCGTTAAAATAAACGGATGCCCAGATGGCCGTCCACAGTAAACTGCCGAACACTTCCCCTTTGGAAATCGCCTTTTCTTTAGGGATAAAGGGGATTTTGTTCAAATCATCAGGCTCCCATTCTTTGAAATGAGAGGTGCAGGTAATATTGGCTTTTGGATGCGAAGTGCGTTCCAGGAAAGCGAACACGATCGTTAACCAGAAAAACACTTGAATCGCTCCACTCAAAATACTCCAAATTCCATGCCCAATCGTATCGAGTATGACGTTCAGCACCGCTTCGCTCCCGTCGTATGCGATCACACGATTCGCTATGACGGAAACGATGGAAATCGCTATGGATACAGGCAAAATCATTTTTAGCAACTGGATATACAGATCATAAAAACGCGGTCCGATTAAATGCATCGGTCGATCCAGGTAACCATTTGCAAGAATTGCCGGATTTCCAAGCTTCGATAGGGTGGACTTGATGTCTTGCTCCGAATACTCATCCGGCAGCATATCTTCAATCGTCGAACGCAGCTCAAGCGCAATGTCTGCACGATTTTTTTCAGGTAGCCTACGCGTCACTTCATGAATATAAAGGTCAATCAGGTTCAATGATGTCCTCTCCTTTTAATAAAATGTTCAGTTCCCGGGTTGTCTCTTCCCATTCTTTTTTTAACTGCTCATAGATCTGCGTGCCGAATTCGCTCAACTCATAATAACGGCGCGGTCTGCTTTCCGACGTATCCCAACTGCTCGTCACCAGCTCTTGCTTCTCCAGACGACGCAGCAGGGGGTACAACGTACTCTGGTCAATCGCGATCCCGCGCGCTTCCAAAATTTGAACGAGCGAATATCCATATTTAGGTGTACGCAGCTGGCTTAATACGGCTAACGTCAGTGTCCCTCTCCGTAACTCTGTCGTCAGAGAACTCAGTAAAGTACTCATCGATCCACCTCTTGTGCTTCATACTATGCGTCATACACTATCGCTTATACTGTGTATAATACACTATCATGAAAATTAAAGCAATATAGGAATTATAATATTGTAATTTTTAGTCTGTTGAGAACAAACCGCTTTGAGGCTTTCGTTTTAACGTTGGCCCTCGCAACGGTAGCCTGAAAAAGGGAGTCGGTTGAAGTAAAGGATGAGTTGGCGCCCGCTAGCGAAAAATACTGCATCCCACTGGCTTCTGCGGTCGTCGATAACCTATCCATACCGGGTCACACGAAATAACGTCGGCGCAGGGGAAATACGAATGAGATTACATTGCGATCGTTCCCATGCTGTGTATGTAGTGCGGGGGGAGATGCACAAAAAAACAAGCAACCTTAGCCCGCCTTTTAGCGGCTCCGGTTGCTTGTCTTTTTTTGATGATATGTAGTTGGCAGAGGCCAATAATAAAGATCTTTCGCTAAAATTGTCATTGTTTTTGCAATATACCTAAATATTGTTTCCAAGGTCCAACGTCCGTACTGTACCGCACGGCCATGACTCTTACGATTTGCGTGATATGCGTTAAATCATGAACAACCCAAGTGGAAAGCAATTCTCTTACCTTCACTGTGCCGAATGCGGGGTGTGAACCCGTCAATTCCAAATGCAGTTCTGAATCGATTATAGCCTTAAGTTTGGTTATGCTATGTGCTCGGATCGTTTTAAATTCAAACAATGTTTGCTCAATCGTTTTTTCGGCGCGATCATGTAAATGCGAATAACGATCAAAAATTCATACGACGGCTCCGTAGTGATCTTGAGGGGATTCAATTTTAACAAGGCGGCAGACTTACTTCATACCTCATCCAATCGCTATTCGTTAGACTCCAAGTCATCAACATGCTGTTTAACTTCGATCCAGTTGGAAGCACGATAGACGAACGCACTCGTAACGTTCAGATTATAAGGCTGTTCATATAAAATAACGGGCTTATTAACAAGAGCGAACTCCTCCGCATAATGAGGACCGTCGTCAACCAGCACATCTACATGGGAATGGATGCAATGCTGGAGTTTGTTTTCGGTAAATGCGATGGTATGATAATTGATTTTGTGGAGCTTCAGCCACTCGACGGTTACATCATGAAAAAGCAACGGTCGTGCAGTAATGATGGATATTTGATGCTTAAGAAATAGCTGCTGTAATATTTCTACTGCCATCGGCAATGGCGATGAATTCCAATGTATGTCATGTCCATATTGATGATAAACCGCATCTCGTTTTTCATCATCCCATCCGTACAAGCGGTATATATAAAAATCGTTAACATCGCCGGGTGTTAGCGATAACCCGGACACCTGATTATAATACTGTAAATGGGCCGAGGTAGCATCGAGAATGGTGTTGTCTAAATCGATTCCGATATGCAACAGGCAACGACTCCTTGCTTTGGATTTCTGTTTATTTTTGTAAATAGTATACCATATGTTGGACTAGAGCTATGAGCATCGCAGCAAATCCAAGGGAGGTTAGGGCATCGTACATATTAATGAAATTTAGGTATAGTTACTATAAAGATAGTCAGCAGCATGAAGCGGGATTTCGTTTTCGGCATATGATTAAATATCTTCAAAATTGGAGGTGATTTTAAATGGCCGTGAAAATTATCAAGAAAAGAGTAACTCCCGTAAAAACGAAAGTAGCTCCAGTAAAAAAGAGACCATATCGGGCTAAACAAGAAAGCGACCTTCGGGATGCGCTTGACAGCCTGGATGACGCACGGAAAAATATCAGTGATGCAAGGCGTTCTATCCGGAGAGCTATACGCGATTTGTGACGAGGGAATTGTTCATTACTACTTGAAAATGAAATGAATACAAGTAACGGCGCGGGTTGCAGAAACCCGCGCCTTTTAATGTTAGTAGGTTTATATATAAAAAGAAAGGAAACTGCCCATTACTTCTTGGTACCCGCCCACTTTAACAACACGGCGCACTCCACATGCGACGTATGCGGGAACATGTCGACCGGCTGAATCCATTCCAGCCGGTAGCCGTGCCCGAACAGCACCTGGCAGTCCTTCGCCAGGGTGGACGGGTTGCACGACACGTAGACGAGCCGTGCCGGTTTCGCCAGCGCGACCGCGTCGAGCAGCGGCCGCTCGCAGCCGGTGCGCGGCGGGTCCACCACGACGACGTCGGGACGGACGCCGCGCTGCACCCATTCGGGTAGCAGCCGCTCGGCGCGCCCGACGAAAAACTGCGCGTTCGCGGCTCCGCTCGCGCGCGCATTGTCCCGGGCATCTTCGATCGCCTCGGGAACGGCTTCGATGCCCCGCACCTCGCGAGCTTGTGGGGCAAGCCACAGCCCGATCGTGCCCGTGCCGCAATAGGCGTCGACGACCAGCTCGTCGCCGGTGAGGGCGGCCGCTTCCTTGACCGCATCGTACAGCTTCACCGTCTGCGACGGGTTGAGCTGGAAGAAGGCGCGCGGCGACAAGGAGAAGCGGACGCTGCCGAGCGTCTCGTCAAGCCGCTCCTTACCCCATAGCACGGTTGTCTTGTCGCCGAATACGAGCGGAGCTACGCCTTTATTTACGTTTTGGGCGATGGTCGTCACCTGCGGCAGCGCTTCGCGGATAAGCCGTACAAGCGCTTCCTGCTGCGGGATATGATCCGCCGCGGTGATGAAGGTCAGCTGCACTTCGCCGCTCTCCGTTCCGGCGCGGGCGACGACGGTGCGAACGATGCCCTTGCGGGTACGCTCGTGATAGATCGGGATGCGCAGCTCGTGCAGCAGCTTCTTGACGTGTTCGACGACGCTATTGATCGCCGGATGCTGTACCGGACAGCCGCTGATGTCGACTAGCTTATGCGTCCCCGGCGAATACAAGCCGGTCAGCACATGCCCGTCGACGTTGCCGACCTGAAGCTGCGCTTTGTTGCGGTAGCCCCACGGGTCGTCCATACCGGCAATCGGGCGAAGCGGCAATGCTTCGGGAGCGGTGCCGGTATAGCGGTGGAACGATTCCCGGATCAGCTCTTCCTTCGCGCGCAGCTGCGCGGGATACGCCAGATGCTGCAGCTGACAGCCGCCGCAGCGGTCGTATACCGGACACGGCGGCGTTTGGCGGTCCGGCGACCGCTTCTCGATCTCTGTCAGCTCGGCGAGCAGGTAGGTCGGCTCCGACTTCGTAACCGTCGCTTTGACAACTTCGTCCGGCAGCGCACCGTCAATGAACACCGCTTTGCGCTTGTAGTAGCCGACGCCTTCCCCGTTGATGCCGATCCGCTTGATCGTGACGACGATCCGGTCGCCGATTCCGATCGACTGCGCCTCTGGCGTAACCGATTGCTTTTTGGCAGACGCGGTTGGGCCCGGGGCAGTGCCAGGCTTGCCGCGCCCAGGGCCGGAGGAATGCTTTTTACCGGCATTTCCATCGTTATTGTTATTCGAATAGGATCGAGATTTCGTCGGGTTCGGTTTGGATGTTGAGTCGGGATTCAAAGGTGCCATAGCTAAGTTCGCTCCGTTTCGTTTAATCGATGCTACTACTATACCACGGAGGCCGTCCAGGGAGAAATCGCCCGTCCTTTGTCCAGTGCAATGCGCCGGCACGAATGGTATACTGGAGCAAGGTTTGGATAAAGCGTGTGCAAAGGAGCGGGAAAGTTGTCGGCGCCAGAAATCATGATCAGAGCGGATGGTTTAATCAAAAAATACGGCGATTTTACGGCGGTTAAAGGCGTTCATTTCGAGGTGTACAAAGGAGAAGTGTTCGGCCTACTCGGACCGAACGGAGCCGGGAAAACGACGACGATGGAAATGATCGAGGGCTTGCGCCGGCCGGATGGCGGGCATGCGGTGGTTGCCGGATACGATACCCGGACCGAGCTGAAGAAAGTGAAGCAGGTGATCGGCGTACAGCTCCAATCGACGTCGTTGTTCGATTTGCTCAAAGTGCATGAAATTGTACGCATGTACGCAAGTTTCTACTCGGTATCGGTGCCGATAGAGCCTCTGCTGGATGATATGATTTTGCAGGAAAAACGAAACGACCGCGTCAAGCATTTATCCGGCGGGCAAAAACAGCGGCTGGCCATTGCGCTTGCGCTCGTGAACGACCCGCAGGTTGTGTTTTTGGACGAACCGACGACGGGACTCGATCCGCAAGCGCGCCGGACGTTGTGGGATATTGTGCTGCGGCTGAAGGAGCGGGGCAAGACGGTCGTGCTCAGCACGCATTATATGGAAGAAGCGCATGTGCTGTGCGACCGGATTTGCCTGATGGACAGCGGGCAGGTCATCGCGCTCGACACCCCGCGAAACTTGGTTCGCAGCTTGCAGTCGGATAGCGCGATCGAATTCCGGCTCGAGGGAAGCGACGATTTTACGGAAGAGCAGGAGCAGCAGGTGAGGGACGCCTTGGCTGAGCGGAAAGAGGTGAAACAGGTGGACCGCCGCAAAGAGGTGTATGTGCTGTACACGGATCAACTGCAAACGTCGCTGGTCGACCTGATTGCGCTCGCCGAGGAAAAAGGGTGGAAGGTGCACGATTTGCAGACGCGGACGGCGACGTTGGAGGACGTCTTCATTCACATGACGGGAAGGAGCTTAAGGGAAGAATGAATGCGTATATTCAGCTGACCGTCAGTCAGCTCCGGTTGTTTGCCAGAAACCGGCAAGTGTTGATGTGGACGCTCTTTTTTCCGATCTTCTTCATGGTCATGCTCGGATCGTTCCTCGGCAAAGGAAATCCGGTGACGGTGTCGGGCAACTTGATCGACTTGGACCGGAGCTCCGCTTCGACGGCATTGGTGCAGGCTTTAAAAAGCAATGTCGTGTTGGATTTGCAGGATGCCAAGGAGATTTCTCCGGCGCTGGACGACTTGAAGCATGGGGATACGCAGCTCGTCATCGTCATCCCGAAAGGGTACGGGCAGCAGGTGGAGAAACCGCACGGCGCGCCCGCGGCGATCAAAGTATATTACGACGAGACGAACGCCGCTGCCTCGCAGGTCGGGCTTCAACTGATTTCCCCGATTATTGACGGCATCGACAAGAAGCTGTCCGGGTATATGCCGAAAATAACGCTGGATGCAGAAGCGGTCCAAGCCTTGAAGCTGTCGTACATCGACTTCCTTGTCCCCGGCATTGTAGCGATGATGATCATGTCCAACAATTTGAACGGCGTTGCGGGGCAAATCGCCTCTTGGCGCGAACGGGGCGTTCTGCGGCGGATGCAAAGCACGACGCTCAGCGCGTCGACGTTCATTGCGGCGCAAATTACCGCAAGACTGCTGCTGAACGGTGCGCAGGCGGTCATTGTGCTGCTCATCGGTTCGGTGTTTTTCGGTACCCGGGTGAACGGCTCCTGGCTACTGCTGCTAGGCTTCATCGTCCTTGGCACGCTGACGTTCATGTCGATCGGCTTCATCATCGCCGGGCTGGCTAAGACGCCGGAAAGCGCCGGGCCGATCGCCGGCTTCATTTCGTTTCCGATGATGTTTCTCGGCGGCGTTTTCTTTCCTATCAAAAATATGCCCGAATTTTTGCAGCCCATCGTCAAGCTGCTCCCGATTTCCCATTTGACGACGGCGCTGCGGCAAGTGATGAATGCAGGAGCGGGGCTGATGGAAGTCGGCTGGCAGGCGCTGCTGCTCGGCGGCTGGCTCGTTATTGCTTTTGGAATCGCCTGCTTCACGTTCAAATGGGAGTGAGGCGGCAGCCGTTGGGCGCGTCGGTTTTTCCGTAAACGGCTAGGGTAAACGCAAATAGACAGAAGCCTTTTCACATATTTTTCATACATTTGGGAAATGCTATATCCTGGAAGCCGCATATAGTGGGTGAGGGGATTTAATACTTTATTGATGTTCCCTTAATCTTGTCTTCATGTTCGCACGGTAGCATAGAAGCAAGAACTTATGAGCGAAAGGAAGATCAACGTAGCATGATCCTGTACCAGTTGGCCAAACGGCTCGAGCAGCGCAACCGGCTCCAACACACGATCAATCGGTCGGAGGGAGACGTGTCCGCGTTAATGACAGAGAAAGAACAGATGGATACGCAGCTCAAGACACAAGCAAGCACGTGGAAGGAAGAAGGACAAGACGAGTTTGTGCTCGCGGCCTTGTCGCCGGATACCGAAGCGATGCAAAGCCAATCGTTTCTATTGTAAATGTGGAAATGGACCGAGAGGTTCCATTTCTTTTTTTTGTGTTCGATTCGGATTCCGTGTAGAATAGGGATATTATTTTGGATAAAAGAAGGGTTTCACCTCATGAACAATATTGTACTCTCTACGTTGAATGCCAAATACATCCATACCTCGCTCGGGCTTCGTTACTTGAAAGCTTATAGCGAGCGGGATTTTCACAATATCCAGATCGCGGAGTATACGATCAAGGACCCGGCCATGAACATCGTGTCCGATCTGTATCAGCGGAAGCCGGATGTGGTCGGGTTCTCGTGCTACATTTGGAACATCGAAGAGACGATCGTCGTGATCGGCATGCTCAAGAAGATTATGCCCGAACTGACCATCATACTCGGCGGGCCCGAAGTGTCCTATGATACGGAATATTGGATGAACCGGCTGCCGGAGGTCGATTATATCGTCATGGGCGAAGGGGAAGAGACGTTCCATCATTTGCTGACGGAGCTGAAGGGAGACCGGGCGCTGTACAGCGTATTCGGCGTCGCGTACCGCAAAGAAGATCGGGTGATCCTCAATCCGCCGAGGCCGAAACTGAACCTGGATGACATTCCGACGCCGCACCGTTTTGCCGAGGATGTTCCGAGCTTGGCGAACCGGGTCGTTTATTTCGAAACGAGCCGGGGCTGTCCGTTCAGCTGTCAATTTTGTCTTTCTTCTATAGAAGTAGGCGTGCGTTACTTCGATATGGAGCGAACGAAGAGCGACCTGCTCTACTTGATCCGTTCCGGCGCCAAGCTGATCAAATTCGTCGACCGGACGTTTAACATCAAGCGCGATTACGCGATGGAAATATTTGAATTTCTCATTCAGAATCACAGCGGATGCGTGTTTCAATTTGAGATTACGGCCGACATTATGCGGCCGGAGGTGCTCGATTACCTCGCGGAGAACGCGCCGCCGGGCATTTTCCGGTTCGAGATCGGCGTACAATCGACCAATGATTTGACGAACAGCCTAGTGAAGCGCCGGCAAAATTTTGCGAAGCTGACCCGGACGGTAACGAAGGTAAAGGAAAGCGGCAAAATCGACCAGCATCTCGATTTGATCGCCGGGCTGCCGGAGGAAGATTACGGATCGTTCCGTAAAACGTTCAATGATGTGTTCGCCTTGGGGCCGGAGGAGCTGCAGCTCGGCTTCTTGAAAATGCTGCGCGGGACCGGCATGCGAAACGATGCGGAGCAGTACGGCTATATTTATATGGATCATGCGCCTTATGAAATTCTCGGCAACCGGATTTTGCCGTTCTCCGACTTGGTGCGAATCAAGCGGGTGGAGGATGTGCTCGAGAAATATTGGAACGCGCATCGGATGGACCATACGGTAAGCTATCTCATCAAACGGGAGTTTGCGTCGGCGTTCGACTTTTTCCAGGAGTTCGGCGATTATTGGGAAGAGCGGGGCTGGCAGAAGATCGGCCATCAGCTCGAGGATTTGTTTACCCGGCTGCATGCATTTCTAACGCATCGAAAGACGGAAGGCATGGAAGTGATCGAGGGACTGATGAAGCTCGATTATTTCATGAACCATAAGTACAAGCCCCGCAAAATTTGGTGGGATTTCACCTTGGACAAGCAGCAGCAGGGGCAATATATGCGCCGCTTGGCAGAGCGGCCCGAGGACGTATCGCCGCAATTCGCCGCGCTTGGCATCGGAGAGAAGGAACTTCACAAGCATGTGATGATCGAGGTCGTGCCGTTCCGGATGGATCATTATTTGGCGTCCGGGGAAATGGACATGACGGGTGAGCAATTGCTGATCGTTTATTTTTCGCCGGATGCGGCCGGCGGACGCCCGGCGTCGTTCACGATGGCGCTGGAAACAAGCAAAGCGTAGTATACTGCAAAAGGATAAGCAAGCAGGCTTTCGGCGGTTCCGAATGCCTGCTTTTTATGTTTCGTCGGTTGCAGCACCGGCACCGGCGCGCTTGCTTCACCTATTTCTTCTGGAACGACTTCTTTAAGTGACAGGCTTGTCTGCTCGCCATACTTGATTTGCCGTTCGTCCAGGGATTGCATACATTTACATTGGATTGGCTGATCATCGCATTAAGGCAAATAGCTGCGCAGTACGGTCATGCGGCCCGTCAGCTCGTAGCTGCCCAGATTGGCCGGCAGCAGGTAGCATTCGCCGGGCTTCACCTGAAGCTCGCCGTCCGCATAGCGGATTGATCCGGTTCCTTCGCAAATGATATGAATGACGAAGCTATCGGAAAGCGTACTTAAGCTCCACGCGCCGTCGACCTCGCCTTTCTCCGTAACGAAGAACGGCGATTGGGCAAGCGTCAACCATTCGCCTGCGCGGCTCAGCTCCGTCTTCATATAAGTAGCGCCCGATCCTTCATAGGCGATGACGCTAAGCGAATCTTCGATGTGCAGCTCGCGGGGCTTCCCGTCAAGACCGAGCCGGTCGTAATCGTATAGACGATACGTGCTGTCGGAGTTTTGCTGAATTTCGGCGACGAGTATGCCAGCGCCAAGCGCGTGTACCGTTCCTGCCGGAATATAGAAGGAATCGCCGGGTTCTACCGTGATCTCGTTCAGACAATCCATGATCCGGTTTTGCTCGATGGCGGCGGCAAGCTGTTCGCGGTTTACGCCGTCTTTGAGACCGTATATGATTTTGGCGCCCGGCTTTGCATCCAGAATGTACCACATTTCCGTTTTCCCCAGCTCGCCTTTCGGCAAACGGTCGTAATGATCGTTCGGATGGACTTGTACCGACAGATCGTCCTGGCAATCGAGCAGCTTGATCAGCAGCGGAAATCGGCCGTTTTTCTCGGAAAAGCCTTTGCTGCCGAAAAACGTTTCGCCATACTGCTCGCGAATTTGATCGAGTCCCATGCCGGCAAGCTCTCCGTTCACGACCGAGGTCGTGCCGTTCGGATGATCCCCGATCATCCAGCCTTCCCCGATATGACCTTCCGGCAAATTCAGTCCGAACCGCTCCAGGGCTCTTCCACCCCAGACGCGTTCTTTAAACTCAGGTTTGCATTGCAACGGATATGGCTTCAATGTCTTCCCTGCTTCCTTGGTTTAGTTTTCGCGCTCATCGCGCCTGTCGAATCTATAGATTGGATTATAGCAAGCCGGCGTCCGTATTTCTATAGTAAACCGATACGCATCCTTACCGTTTCTCGATGGCCAGCAAGTAAGGCGGATTGTTTTTTTGGTTAAAAAAGCGATACTGCAGTACTTGATACGCTTTTTGCGGCAGCGCGGCAGCCCATGCTTCCACGGCGTTAGCCTCTTCCTTGCCGCCGGGATGGCCGGTATATAGCACCACGGTAATGATGCCGCCGCGCCGGATCGCTTCCGCTGCCGCCGCGAGTGCGGTCAGCGTGGAATCGGGCTGCGTCACGGTGGCATGATCGTCACCGGGCAAGTAGCCGAGATTGAACATCACGGCGGCAACCTGTCCCCACCGGTCTGTAGGTACGATACTTTGCAGCTCGGCATGACTTCGGTGATGCAGTAGCGTCCGATGATCCGGCAGCGCTTCGTTCAATCGCGTTGCGGTATTGCGCAGCGCTTGCGCTTGAACATCAACGGCGTGTACGACGCCATTAGGACCGACCAGCGCGGCCAGGAACAGCGTGTCTACACCGTTGCCTGCCGTCGCGTCCACGGCCGTGTCTCCGGGCGAGACGCGTTCTTTGACCAATTGATGGGTGAAGCTTAAGATCGATACGAATCCCACGGCGATGTTCCTTTCCCTTGCGAAAAGATGACAAATAAAGAACCGCCGGAATCCGACGGTACGTAGCGGTACGAATGGTATTCAAAACCTGGCTACGGGCGAGGCGGTTTGCCGCCTTCGAGCTTCCCGCCCTGACAGACCGCGCAGGTCGATTCGAACAGCGATTGCGCCGACGAGGTCGCATCGGCCGAAGACGGCGACGCAGCGCCAGACGATTCAAGCTTCGGCGGCGCGATCAAATCGGTCGGCATCGGCGCCGCTTTGCCGCCGCTGTCCTCCGGCTTCGCCGCTGCCGGCGGTGCCGTCGCGATCGCGGGCTCCTGCAGCGCGGGCGCACTCGGCATCTCCGCGGCGGGCGCTTTCGGCGGCGTCACCACCGGCGCCTGCGTCTGCTGCTGCTGCTGCTGCTGCTGCTGCTGCGGGGTGGCAGCAGACGGTGCCGACGGCTTTACCGCCGGTGGCGAAGCTTGGCCGCCGCGGTCGGCTTCGCCGCTTGCGCCGCCCGCCGGCGCGGTATCGGTCGCCTCGGGGGCGGCCGGTTCCGCTTTCGGCGGCGTGCCAAGACCTGGCTCCGTCGTTGCGACGACGGGCAATTCCGGTGCCGGCGCCGGGGTCGGCGCTGCCGGCCGATTGCCGCAGCCGGCGGCAAACACGAGTGCCGCCGCTACGATCAACATTCGTTTCACCCGTCATCCCTCCTTGAATTTGAGCCGTGTCTACTATTATAAACGCTGGTGGAACGCGATAAGGGTGCAGGCTCCTTGAATCGGTTATCCAATCTGCGGCTGCGGATTCCAAAGCTTGCCCTGCCACGTATTTCTCCGGGTTAGTTCCGCGTCAAAGGCGTTTAGCACTTCCCATTTCTTCAAGCTCCACATCGGTCCGATCAGCAAATCGCGCGGCGCGTCGCCCGTCAACCGATGGACGATCATCTCTGGCGGGAGCAACTCCAGCGTATCGACGACCAGCTTGACGTATTCGTCCTTTTCCAAAAATTGAAGCAAACCAGCTTCATATTGCTTGACCATCGGCGTCTTGCGCATCAGATGCAGCAGATGGATTTTGATCCCCTGCACGTCCATGGCCGCGACAGCCTTGCCTGTAGCCAGCATCATCTCATGCGTCTCCTGCGGCAGGCCGTAAATAATGTGAGCGCAGACGCGAATGCCGCGCGCTCTCAATCTGGCGACGGCGTCCGCATAACAAGCCGTATCATGCGCCCGGTTAATCAGCGCGGAGGTGCTTTCGTGAATCGTTTGCAACCCCATCTCCACCCACAGATAAGTGCGCTCGTTCAGCTCGGCCAAATAATCGACCACATCGTCGGGCAAGCAGTCGGGCCTAGTTGCGATCGACAGACCGACGACGCCCGGCTGCTGCAAAATCGCTTCATAATATTCGCGCAGCTCATCCACCGGCGCATATGTGTTGGTATACGCTTGAAAATAACCTATATATTGCGCTTCCGGCCATTTTTGATGCTGCAGGTCGCGAATTTTGTTGAATTGTGTCACCAGGTCGTCTCTGCGGCTACCGGCGAAATCGCCGGAACCCCGCGCGCTGCAAAAGGTGCAGCCGCCCGTTGCGATTTTGCCGTCGCGGTTCGGGCAAGTAAAGCCGGCATCCAGCATCACCTTGAACACTTTGGTGCCGAACTGTTCTCTCATTTCGTAATTCCAGGTATGGAAGCGTTTATCTCCCCATAAGCGGGGAGGAGCCGTATCCAGCTGTTGCATGCGAATTCCTCTTTTCACAAAGGCGAATATGCTTCTATTTTACCGAAAAATCGCGATAAAAGCGAACTTTCGTCTCTAACAAAACCCTCCAGAACGCGCGCAGGATAAGAACAACGTGCGGAGATCATGCTATGACTGCAAGCCGCTGCATTATTAATTGCACTATAAAAACAGTATCCGAAAGGAGAAAATTTAACCCATGAATAAGTTTGCAAAAACGGTACTGGCTTTGGCGGTAACGGCAACGATCGGCTTTAGCGGTCAAGCTTTGGCCGAAACGGCTGGCACGACAGGCACCACTTCCACCACGTACGGTACGACAACCGGTGCAACCGGAACGACGGCTACCGGTACGACAGGTACGGCCACTGGAACGGTCGGAAATTACGGAGCCGGAACCTATGGAACGGGAACGACAGGCACGACTTCCGGTGCTTACGGCGCCACAACAACCGGCACGACCGGTACGACTGGCACGACAACAGGCAATACGGTTCGCAACTACAGCGACCATATGCTTGACCGGATGAACACTTATACGAACGCCAATGACCGCACAGGTTACGGCTACGGCGGGAACTATAACACGGCTAACTACCGTACGAATACGGCCCGTCCGTACGCGACAAACAACGGTTCGAACTGGGGATGGCTTGGTCTGCTGGGACTTCTTGGTCTGACCGGTATGCGCGGACGCAACCGGGATGAGCGCGAAGTAAGATAACAGCCGTCTTCGCTCGCACTTTCTTTCCAGTGAGGTGATGTGCTATGGACGACATTACGGTTTGTCATGGCGAAGAGAAGGTGACGGTGGAGCTTTCCTTGAAGGAAGCAATGGCTCTTGCAGCCGGCATTCGTTTCAACAATGACCCGCGGGTTGCTGTGGAGGCGAGGAAAAAAGTACGGAAGACCATCGAGACGATGATTCTTCCGGAAACGGGAAAAATCCATTATCAACTGCTCGAAGCCTGACCTGGCGGTACGAACCGGCTGATCGCGCTGTTGTTTGGCGGTTAGCCGGTTCTTTTCTTTCTATCCGATTCAGAGTATAATCTAAGCCTGAAGCGGTACGAAAATCGGTTAAAGGAAGGTTTACATTTTATTATGCGCTTAAGAGGTCGGAAAGGGATTCTGGAGGCGCTGGAGGCGCAGCCGGAACTTGCAGTATTGCAGCCTGAACAGTTTAAAGGAAAGTGGTCGACCGTGTTCGGTAACGACCGTCCCATTCACGTGGAGCTCGGGATGGGGAAAGGGCGGTTTATAAGCCAGCTCAGCGCGCTCAACCCGGATATTAATTACATAGGCGTCGATATGTATGACGAGCTTATACGCCGCGGCTGCGAAAAGGCCAGAGAGTCCCGGGAGGAGCATGGAGGCGATCTGAGCAATTTGCGCCTGGTCCGGTACAACATCGAATCCATCGAGAACATGTTCGGTAAGGATGAGATCGAGCGGATTTACTTGAATTTCAGCGATCCATGGCCGAAGAAGAAGCATGCCCGGCGGCGTTTGACCCATAGTGATTTTGTAAACAAATATGCCGGCATATTAAATGCTAACGGACAAATTCATTTTAAAACGGACTCCCGTTCCTTATTTGAGTTTTCGCTCAATTCATTCGCAGATCTCGGTTTGCGCATGCGCAACATTTCGCTCGATTTGCATGCGGAAGGGCCGCGAACCGATTTAATCATGACGGAATACGAAACGAAGTTTTACGAACGGAGCATGCCGATACACCGATTGGAAGTGGTTATTGGCGAGCAAGCGCTGGCCGATCATTTGCGGCAGCTGGCGATCGGTCAAGATCGGTAAAAAAGAAAACCATGGAGCCGCTTGCGGCGAGACCATGGTTTTTTTGTTTGATGCCGCCTTCCGGCATGAGATGCGAGCGGCATTCGAATCACTACTATGATTTCGCTGCCAGTTGCTGGAGAATTTCGACGATCGCCTGCGAGCAATGGGCCGGATTGTACGGTTCGATGCTGTGGGTCAACGCATCGCGGCGCTGGACGACATCGGGGTAATGATCGACTAACAATTGGAACCAGTGATCAATCGTTTCCGCCGATTTGATCTGTTCCCCGAGCCCGTGCTGGGCAAAGTATTGCAAATTCTCTTCTTCCTGTCCCGGAATCGGCTTATAGAACAGCATCGGAATTCCTTTCGCCAGTCCTTCCGTGCAGGTCATTCCACCGGGTTTCGTAATTAACAAATCCGAAACGTCCATCCATTTATCGATTTCCTTCGTAAACCCGAGCAGCCGAATGTGCGGATGCCGGAAACGTTCGTCCTCCGCCAGCTCGAACATCGCTCTGTCGTTATGGCCGAGACATATCGTAATTTGGATCTGCTCCCGCCAGCGGGTCAGATGGCCGAGAAACGACTCGTCGTTAACAAGCCCGAAGCCGCCTCCCATGACAAGCACGGCCGGAATCGGTTTCAGGCCGAAACGGGCACGAAGCTCCTCCCGGTTATGCGGCTGCCAGAAGTTGGGGTGAACCGGAATGCCGGTCACTTTGACCGTATCGGACGGAACGCCGCGGCTGAGCAGCTTTTCCTTGACGTCTGCCGTTGAGACGAGATACTTGTTGACTTCCGGACTGACCCAGGTGCCGTGAGCGTCATAATCGGTAATTACCGTACATAACGGCACGTCCAGCCCCGAACGCTTCAGCCTGGATATGACGGCGCTGGGGAACGGATGTGTGCACACGATGGTATCGGGACGAAGCTGGTGGATCACTTCGGCGGTTTGCGCATAAAAAATACGGTGAAGTGCCAACTGGGTAAAGCGGTTAAGCGATTTTTTATATTGAGACCGGTATACGATGCCATACAGTTTCGGTTGATTGGATACCGTTTTACGGTATGCGGTAAAGATCCATCTGGCCAGCGTCGGATGCAGGAAGCTTCCGAGCTCGAGCACGCGTGTCTGGATTTCGGGAGAGATCATGCGGAGGCTCTCGGACAGGGCATGAGCCGCTTGCGTATGCCCCGCGCCGAAGCCCTCGGATAGTAACAAGACTCTCTTCTTACGCATTGGCGGTTCACCACACCTTGTACCAAGTGAATTGCACAAATTTAACATTAATGCTTTTACCCGAAAAATGCAACGGTCGACAAGCCCGTAACCGCCCCGATGACAAAGCCGGCGAGACAGTCGGACGGGTAGTGCAGTCCTAAATATATACGCGAGAAGGCTACGAGACATGCCAGCGGGAGCAAAATCGCCGCAAGGAGCGGATGGATCAGTGCCAGCGGCACGGCGATGGAGAATATGGCCGTTGTATGGCCGGACGGGAACGAATGGTCGGTCAGCGGATTTTTGCACGTATGGACGTCGGGAACGACGAGATAAGGACGAAGTCGCGGAAATTTTTTCTTCATAATGGCGACGGGAACGTGGCTTACGGCAAGCGCTACGCAGCTTTGAATACCTGCCAGTCGCAGGCTGCCTTCGGCAAATACAGCAAAGCACAGGGCGAGCAGAATGCTGAGCGCGGCGCCTCCCAAATGCGTAATGGCGCCGAACAAATAATCGAGCGCTCGATGGTGAATCCTCTGGTTGACAAAACAAAACAGACGTCTTTCATGCTGCAGCAGCCATGTCGCGACACGACTCAATGCGGTTGCACCTCCCTGCCCGGAATCAGCGATACCGGCGATCTATATATAAAATAACACCGTTTTGTTAGAGCAGTATCAACGCGGTATGAACGCAGCGTTTCATTTGCTGTTTCAACATGACGGTTCATGTTTATTTATTAAGTACATCGCGCAAGGACCGATTATTCGATCGGGGAATTCGGGCGGCAGGGGTGGCAAAACACCATTGATTCCTGTTACCATTGTATCCGAAGTACACGCCGGTTAATCCGGCGAATCGGCGCGAGGCTTCATCATCCCTCGTAACCGCCCGCAGGATATTTTTTTGCAAGCATAAGGAACTGAAGAAGAAGGTAGCATGTGTCGCGCTGGTGAAACGGAGCAACCGAAAACTGCAACCTTTTGCTCAAGTAGTACGTTTAGTACTATGTATGCCGGGAAAGATGTACCGGTGCGTGTCACGGATCGTGTCGGATTTTGTGGAAAGGGTCATCCGGTAGTATAATAGGCGAAGTCGGCAGGCCGGCCAGTAGAAAGTTTTTTCCAGTCTGAACTTATAAAATATGTGAAAAACGATGAAAATAAGACGTAAAAAGATGGATGATAAAGAGTCTGAGTGTTAATGCCGCCGTTTTCCCGAGAAAAACGTTAGTTCTGGCACATCAATGAGCTTTGGAGCTTTTGACAAAACGGAGCAAAGAGAGGAAAATCATATTCGGCTACCCTCGTAATCCAAATCGCACCATCGAATCAGATTTTATGAGAACAAATAAGATACGCTAGAGAGACAACCAGGGGTACATACAAAAAAAGGGGGATGTTTCATGCTGGACAATATCCTGTTAGGACTCCAGATCATAATTGCTTTGATCGGTGCCTATCAGTTGGTTCTGACATTTTTCGGTTGGTACCGCCGCAAGAACAAAGCAAATCACGCACCGCAAAAAACGTTCGCCGTCCTCGTAGCCGCACATAATGAGGAACAAGTGGTCGGGGCGCTCATTGATAATTTGAAAAATCTTGATTATCCGAAAGAACTTTACGATATTTTCGTCATTTGCGACAACTGCAGCGACCACACGGCGCAAATCGCGCGCGATATGGGCGTTCACGCTTGCGAGCGGCACAACCCGAAGCTGAGAGGCAAAGGATACGCCATCGAGTGGATGCTGAAGGAATTGTGGAAGATGCCGCGTCAATACGATGCGGTGGTCATGTTCGATGCCGACAATCTGGTCAGCACCGATTACCTGAAACATATGAACGACGATCTGTGCAACGGTTCGAAGGTCATTCAGGCTTACCTGGATACGAAGAATCCGCACGATTCCTGGATCACCGCCGCTTATGCGGTAACGTACTGGTATTGTAACCGTCTGTGGCAGCTGCCGAGGACAAACCTCGGTCTGGCGAACTATCTCGGGGGAACCGGGATGTGCTTTGACACCAACTTGCTGAAGGACATGGGCTGGGGTGCCACGAGCCTTGTTGAGGACTTGGAGTTTACGATGCGTTGTGTGATGCGCGGAGTCAATCCGACATTCAACTACGATGCCAAAGTATTCGACGAGAAGCCGCTCACTTTCAAAGCGTCGGCGCGGCAACGTCTGAGATGGATGCAGGGTCACTTCAACGTGGCGAGACGTTACTTCTTCCCTTTGCTGTGGAAAGGGCTGAAGGAAGGCAGCTGGTCCAAGATTGATACCGCGATCTATGCGGTCAATGTGTACAATTTGTTTATCGGCTCTATCTTAACGGTCGTGCTGTGGATCGATCTATCGATTCCGGGCGTTCCGAACTTTACGTCGCTGTTCCAAATATCGCCGAACTTCTTCGCCGTTTTCTCAGTGCTGACGTACGCTCAATTCGTCATTGCATTGATTTTGGAAAAGGCGCCATGGCGTTCGTATAAATATCTTGTGACGTTCCCGCTGTTTCTGTTGTCCTGGTGGCCGATCACCTTCTACGCTTTTTTTACGCAGAACAACAAGCAGTGGAGCCATACGGAGCATACGCGGGTCATCCGGCTCGAGGATGTGCAGAGCAAGCAGGCCAGTTGATTTTTTAGCACAATGGAGTTAATAGTTGACATCGACTTTGAAAAACGGTATATTAGTTTGGTGCGAAAGAAGAAGCGCCCGCTTCTCACCTGACCGACTTTGGGTTGGCTGGTTACGAACTTAAGTGAACGAGCAACGATTTCTGATGCCATTCAGAGTCAATGATCACTTGGACTAACAGACGTGGGCGTAAAGCGCCTACGTCTTTTTTGTTGATATGAATTTATAAGTTTTTGGAAACTTATAGCTTCGCATCAACCGAATGCAACTGTTGCTCCGGCAAGTAACGGGGTCAGTTGTCAGTGGATAAACGGCGCCGTTCCATAAGGCAAGAACGCAGAACCGTTTATTCTCGGTTACAATCCTTTGGAGGTGGCAGGTCATAAGTACAGAGCACATGATTAATGATGAAATTCGGGCGAGGGAAGTTCGTTTGATTGGTGCGGACGGAGAGCAACTGGGGATTAAGCCGATTCGCGAAGCGCTGCAAATTGCGCTCGATCTGAATCTGGATTTGGTCAATGTGGCTCCGACGGCGAAACCGCCGGTCTGCCGTGTTATGGATTACGGGAAATTCCGTTACGAAACGCAGAAGAAAGAAAAGGAAGCCCGTAAAAATCAGAAGATTGTGGAACTCAAAGAAATTCGCCTTAGCGCGACCATTGACGAGCACGATTTTCAAACGAAGCTTCGCAATGCTCAGAAATTTCTGAGCGAAGGCGACAAAGTGAAGCTGTCGGTACGATTCCGCGGCCGGGAAATTGCCCATGCCGAGATCGGACAACGCGTATTGGAGCGTATGGCCGCAGAAGTGGAAGAGCTTTGCGTCGTAGAACGCAAACCGAAGCTGGAAGGCCGCAGCATGATCATGATTTTGTCTCCGAAGCAGCAATAATTCAATCTTAAAGGAGGAACCATTCCATGCCTAAAATGAAAACACACAGCAGCTTGAAAGACCGTTTCAAAATTACAGGTACCGGCAAAGTAAAACGCTACAAAGCATATAAAAACCACCTGCTGTCCCACAAATCCGCTCGTGCGAAGCGCGTACTCGGCACGAACCCGGTTATGGCTCCCGGCGATGTAAGACGCCTGAAGCAGCAGCTCGCCAACATCAAGTAATCACCGCTCACGCGATATACTTAACATTTTGGAGGTAGATACTCATGGCAAGAGTGAAAGGCGGATTCATCCGCACGCATCGTCGCAAGAAAGTATTGAAGCTTGCTAAAGGTTATTTCGGTTCGAAACATAGATTATTCAAGACAGCCAAAGAACAAGTGATGAAGTCCCTGATGTACGCATACCGCGACCGTCGTACGAAAAAACGCGACTTCCGCAAATTGTGGATCGTTCGGATCAACGCGGCTGCTCGTCAAAACGGCCTGTCCTACAGCAAGCTGATGCACGGCCTCAAGCTGGCTGGCGTAGAAGTAAACCGCAAAATGCTGGCTGAACTGGCAGTGAACGACATCGGCGCGTTCAACTCCTTGGCGGCAACGGCAAAAGAAAAAGTAAACGCCTAATTTCATAAAATGCAAGTGCGAAACCGTCGGGAATCCGGCGGTTTTTTTTGTGTTGCTCCCGGCTCCGCTCGGATCATTCCCTATTCGACATAACCAGGAATGATTCTGCATCATTCGACAAAAAGTTCAGAATTTGTTGAGAAGTGGTCGTTATAATGAAATGTAAGCTAACGCGCTTTGGACAACCAATTGCACAGTGATTGTTTAACACATTCTTAACATTTGAGGGAGAAAGAGCCGCAACCTGACAAAGCGCTAATATTAACCAAAGAGAAATATAAAAGTATTGTGATATGATTGAAAAAAAATAAAGTTTTAAAAATTAAAATGTAAATAGATTACAATTATTTTGATATTAATAGCGGATCGGGTGAGAGAGATGAACATCATTTTATTGTCTGGCGGAACGGGTACAAGATTGTGGCCCTTATCGACGAAAGCGAAGCCGAAGCAGTTTTTGCGGTTGTTTACCGATGAAACCGGCCAACCGGTCTCCATGCTGCAAAATGTGTGGCATCAGCTTACCCGGCGCGGTCTGCAGAAAAACACGGTCATTGCCACATCGGCAGCTCAAAGAGAATTGATCATTGGTCAAATATGGCGGCAAGTCGATTTGGTATTGGAGCCGGACAAACGGGACACGTTCCCCGCTATTTTGCTGTCGGTAGCCTACCTGGTTACGCACCGCGGCGTATCCCGAGAAGAGCCGGTCGTCGTTTTGCCGGTGGACAGCTGGGCGGAGGATCGATTTTACGATATGTTGGCACAGCTACCGAATGTATTGGAGCGTTCGAGAGCGAATCTGTCGCTTGTCGGCGTCAAACCAAGGAAGCCGTCGGACAAATACGGATATATGATTCCGGAGGAGGCTGCCGTACCGGGTGAAGCGGTGGCGATACGCCGGTTTCACGAGAAGCCGTCCCTTGAAGAAAGTGCCCGGCTTATTGAACAGGGGGCCTTATGGAACTGCGGCGTTTTTTGCTTCCGTGCAGGGTATTTGCTCGATATGCTTCAGCAGATGGGCATTACGGGCAAAACGTACGAAGAGCTTCTGCTGTCGTACGACCGGCTCGATCCCCGTAGTTTCGACTATGCCGTTACAGAGCGGGAGAGTCGTGTAACGGCTTTGGCATACGACGGGCGGTGGAAAGATCTCGGCACTTGGTGCGCATTGACGGAAGAAATGAAGCATCCGGGAAGCGGACCGGTTTTTATTTCCGAAGGGAGCCGCAATGTGCATGCTGTCAACGAGCTTGATATTCCGGCCGTTGTGGTCGGTTTGTCCGATGTGGTCGTTGCGGCGAGCCGGGAAGGCATACTCGTCACGCGCAAGGATGCAGGAGCGGAGCTAAAGGAGACGCTGCGGAAGATGATCGGTAAAGAGCTGCCGCAGGACGGTTCATCGGAGCGATGGTCTCGACCGCTGGATAGTGCCGTATTCGCCGATGGCATCGAAGTGGAGACGCGCCGTATTCATTTGAGCAAGGGGCAGGAGACCTCCATAGATGCTTCGGGGGCATACGGTCGAAAGGTAACCTGGATGATTCTCCACGGCTCGGCGTGCGTTCATAAGAACGGGGAGACGTTTACGGCGGAGGCGGGGAACACGTTTTTGCTGGAACAACGCGATCAAGCCGTCGTGCGCGCGCTGGAGCCGCTGGACGCGATCGAAATTACAACGGATATCCGGTAAGGGGAGGTATTGGCTTGAGAGTGAGGAAAAAGTCGAGGACAAGAGACGTATTGTTCGGATATGACGCCCGCGAGGCGCGCCGATACTTTTCCGCGCTGGATGAGCAGATCGGGCAGGTGGAGCGGCAGCGGGAGCAGCAAAGACGGTTCGCTCTGCGGGAGCAGGCAAGGCTGAAGAATGAGGCGGCGGCGATTCAGGCGGAGCTCGCGCAAGCGGAGAAATTGGAAGCGGGATTGAAAAAATGGATTCGAAGAAACCGGAATCCGTAACCTCGTTCCGCCGCGCCTTGTTCGGCTTTCCTCTGCAGTGGACCCGGCAGCAGGCCGCTGAGCGGGAAGAACGGCTTCGCCACGAGCGGGAGCTTCTCCTTCAGCTAGAACGGGAAGGACAGGACCGGCTCAGGGAGCTGGAAGAGCAACTTCAGCATTTGAAGGAACGACTGGAGAATACAAACCGCTCCGTCGATCGGCTGCTGGAGCAAAAAATGCTCATTATGAACCGGGAAGGCTTTAGGCCGCGGCTGGACGACCCGCTGGATAACGGCAAGATTAAACTGGGGGACTTGTTACTGACGGAAGGTCTGCTCACCCAGGAACAATTGAACAAGGCCATGGCGTATCAGGAAAAAGTCGGTGGCCGGCTTGGGGATATCGTCGTCGATCTCGGACTGGTGACGAAGGAACGGCTCGAGCCTGTCGTCGGACGGCAGGGTGAAAAAGGCCGCCTCGGCGATCTGCTTGTCGAAGCCGGAGCCATTACCCGGGAACAGCTGGAAACGGCGCTTGAATTTCAGCGGAAAAGCGGCGGCTTGCTCGGAGATATTTTGACATCGCTTCGTTTCATCGAACCGGAGCTGTTGTACCGTTATATCGCGAATCAGAACAACCTGGGGAGAATCGGTCATGAGCTGTCGTTTGACGAGCTCGTCAAGCTTCCCGAAATTTTAGCCCGGGAGCTTAACGCCGTCGTCATTAATCAGGACATGAACCGGTTTTTGGTCGCCGTCGGCAATCCGCTCACGGAACAGGCGCTGTATACCATTGAGAGCTTCCTGGGTATGCCGGTCGAGCAGGTAATGGCTACGCATGAAGAGATGGAATTTTTTTGGAAGAAAGTGTATCCTTCCGAGCTGATGGAGGAAAGCACTCAAAAGCTGGTGAACGAGCAGCCGCAAAATTCGGCGCACGTCACGTTCACGACGCCCCAGCTTGTCGCCGGCGGCATCTGCGTCTTTTTGTTCGTAATAGCGCTCTGTCTGGATTGGCTTCATACACTGATCGTGCTCAATGTCGGGATACAGCTTTTTTATTTTGTGATGACATTGTTCAAGTTTCTCATTGTGATGTACGGTACGCGGGATTTTGCGCAATTCCGTTTCAAGCAGGAAGAGATAGACGCCGTCGATGAACGAACGCTGCCGGTCTATACGATTCTCGTGCCGATGTACAAGGAAAGCGAAGTGATCCCGCAGCTGCTTGGCAACATCGAGCAGCTCGATTACCCGAAATCGAAGCTGGACGTTCGGCTGCTGATCGAGGAAGACGATACAGAGGCGCAGGAGATGTTAAGCAAGATGAAGCTGCCTCCGTATTATACGACCATCGTGGTTCCTCATTCTTTGCCCAAGACGAAGCCGAAGGCTTGCAATTACGGCTTGATCCGCGCGCGGGGCGAATATGTGGTCATCTACGACGCAGAGGATCGCCCGGACCCGGACCAACTGAAGAAAGTGCATTTGACGTTCATGAAAAGCCCGGAGCATTGCGCCTGCGTTCAAGCGAAGCTGAATTATTTCAACAGCGAGCAAAACCTGCTCACCCGCTGGTTTACGCACGAATACAGCATGTGGTTCGAGCTGCTATTGCCGGGCGTCATGCAGCTGGATATTCCGATTCCGCTCGGCGGCACGTCGAATCATTTTAAAATGTCGATTCTGAAAGAAATCAATGCCTGGGACCCGTACAACGTAACGGAGGATGCCGATCTTGGCATTCGGCTGTACAAGTCGGGCTACTCCACCGCGATCGTCGACTCCCGTACATGGGAGGAAGCGAACAGCCGCGTAGGCAACTGGATCCGCCAGCGGTCCCGCTGGATCAAAGGCTACATGCAAACGTGGCTTGTCCATATGCGCAACCCGCTGCAGCTGTATCGCGAGCTTGGTCTGAAAGGCTTCCTCGGCTTTCAGGTGATGGTTCTTTCCACGCCGCTGCTGCCGCTGCTCAATCCGGTTTACTGGATTATGCTGGTGCTGTGGTACGGATGGAAAATGCAGTGGATTCCGCAATTTTTCCCCGGCGTCATTTATTATTTGGCTGCGGTCGAGTTTTTGATCGGCAACTTTTTGTTCGTGCTCAGCAACGTGGCCGGGGTTTATTGGGTGATTCACGATTTGGAGAAGCGAAAGGAACATGTGTTTTCCTACGGTCTGGTCAAATATGCGCTGTTGACCCCGATTTATTGGGTGATGATGAGCATTGCCGCCGTGAAAGCAGCTTGGCAGTTGATCACGAAGCCGTTTTATTGGGAAAAAACGACGCATGGACTGGCGAAGCACAAACCGGCATCCGCAGCAGGAGAGACGGTTCAGGGAGGAGGATAAGGCACAGATGGCTAAGCTTCACCGGAGCGTGTATTGGGGGCTGTTCTTGCTGCTGTTCGGCATGGAATTTGCGGCCGGTTATTATGTCAGTCATGTGATCGGCTATGTCCACTCCGACACGATGAGCCGAGTGGCCAATGCGTTTTATGTGCTGTACAGCCGGGACCCGCATCTGGCGGCGATCGGCTTCGTCTGGAACCCGCTGCCGAGCTTGATCGAGCTTGTGTTTTTGCTGCCGTACCGCTGGTTCCCCGCGCTGGCCTCCTCCGCGCTGGCCGGCGTGCTCATGAGCAGTCTGTTTGCGGGCATGACGGCGGTCATGCTCGCGAGGGCAGCGGCCCAGTTCGGGCTGTCGCGGTGGTTCGCCGTTTTGTTCAGCCTGGCGTTCAGCTGTAACCCGTTTATGTTTTTGTTCGGAGCCAATGGGCTTAGCGATGCGCCGTTTATTTTCTTTACGATGTATGCGGTCGTGCATTTATCGTTGTGGGTTCGCAGCCGGAAAGTCGGCAGCTTGATCAAGCTCAGTTTTGCGCTGGCGCTTGCATTCTGGACGCGCTACGAAGCGGTGCCATTCGGGGCGGCCGTCGCGCTCGGCATCATCCTGATCGTCATGCTGATTCCTACGAGCGATCCGAATATTGAGCCGCTTCCGAGGCGCAATGTCGTCTTCCGCTGGTTTCAGATCGAAGGCACATGGGCGTTGGCGTTGTCGCCGCTCATCTACTCGGGGCTGCTGTGGGTCGGCTTCAACTACTTGATTATGGGCGATCCGCTTTATTTTTTGCGCGGGGATTATTCGAACGTAGCGCAGGCGGAAGGGCTTGCGAACGAACAACAGTTTGTCGATATGATAGGAAATCCGCTGCTCGGACTGCTTTTCGTCGCCAAAAAGACGGCTTACTATTCCGTCCCTCTCGCTTCGGTGTTGCTTCTCCGGTTGTGGAACCGCCGGTTTTTCGTGTGGGACCTGGCGGTGCTGCTTCTCATGTTCGTGTCGATAATAGCCCTGCAGTTTCTCATGTTGATGAAAGGGTCGTCTTACGGGTGGTTCCGCTATTTCATGTACGTGCTGCCGATTACGGTGGCATGGCTGCCTTATGAACTGTCGCGAGTCAAGCGGTCGGTCATCAACTACGGCATCGTGCTTGTCGGCATGGCGCTCACTGCCGTCATTTTGACCAAAGCGCTGCTCGATCCGGCGATTGCCCCGGACGAGAACAAGTTTTTGCATGCAAGGCAGTATGCGGCGTCCCAGCAGATTGAGAAGGAAGTGGCCCGTTATTTGGATACGGAGCTGGCGGGGCATCAAATTTTGATGGATTCCTATTCCGCCTATTCGGTCATTCTGAACAGCCGACATCCCGAGAAATTTTTGATTACGAGCGATACGGAATTCGACGATGCGCTGAAGGATCCGGTAGGAAGCGGCATCGATTATATTGTAAGCCCAAAGCCGGACAAGAGCTCGGCCAAAAGCGCCGAAGAGCGAACGTATCCGGGGTTTTATGAGCACGGGACATCTTGGACCGTTCTGGATAAGGAAATCGGCGGCAAATGGCGCTTGTACAAAGTGATACGGAATCCAGAGGAGGTGAAAGACGGTGGAACGAACGCAGCCCGAAATATCGGTCGTTATCCCGGTGTACAATGAAGAGAAGCATATCGTGAATTCGCTCAGGAAGATCGAGGAAGAAATCCGTTCGCTCGTTTCCTCGTACGAGATGATCGTCATTGACGACGGATCCAGGGACGGGACATGGGAACAGTTAACGGTTGCCGCGCGGCGGTCGAGTTCATTTTCGGCGCTGAAGCTCAGCCGCAATTTCGGCAAGGAGCTTGCGCTTTGCGCGGGACTCGAGCATGCCCGGGGACGCGCGGTTATCATCATGGATTCCGATCTGCAGCATCCGCCCGCCCTGCTGCCGGAAATGATCCGGATGTGGCGCGAGGAAGGGAAGGAAGTCGTGGAATGCGTCAAGGAGAACCGGGGCAAGGAGCCGATCGACAAAGCGATGGGGTCGGCGCTGTTTTACAGCCTATTGAACCGGCTGTCCGGCTTTGATTTGCAGGGCGCCTCCGATTTCAAGCTGCTGGACCAAAGGGTGGTGCAGGCATGGCGCGAGATGCCGGAGCGCAATACGTTTTTCCGCGGCATGACGGCGTGGCTCGGCTTCGACCGGGCGCAAATTTCATTCGAAGTGCCGGAACGGACCGACGGCAAAAGCCAGTGGAGCTTTCTCGGCCTGCTGAAGCTGGCAGTGAATGCGATCGTCGCGTTTTCGTCCATTCCGCTTCGTTTCGTCAGCCTGTTCGGCCTGATCTTCTTCATCGGGGCGGTGCTGCTAGGCGTACAGACGCTGTACTTGAAGCTGACGGGCAGCGCGGTGACCGGGTTCACCACCGTCATTTTGCTGCTGCTGATCGTCGGAAGCGTCATTATGATATCGCTAGGCATTATCGGGGAATACATTGCTTCCATCTACAACGAAGTCAAAGGGAGGCCGCGGTATTTGGTCAGCCGCCGCCTGGAAAGTCAGGCGGCCTCGACGGCCGAGCGGCAAAGTCCACCATCCGCGCTGCCGTTTCATCCGGGAGAAGTCTCATGATCCGGCTGATGGTCAAATACGGCGTTGTCGGCGTGCTCGGGACGGTGCTTCATTTTGCCTCCCTGTATGCGTTGGTCGAGTGGCTGGGGCTGCGCGCGGTGCTCGCTTCGGCGTTCGGCTTTCTGCTGGTGCTGCTCGTTTCGTACGTGCTGAACCGGCGCTGGACGTTCCAATCGACGCCGTCAGGGTGGGGACCGCTTTTGAAATACTGCATCGTTTCCGTTACGGGGCTTGGTTTGAACGTTGCGCTGATGTATGTCTCGGTCGACCTTTTGCACTGGCATTACTTGATCGGACAGTGCACGGTGGTCGTTGCGGTTCCGCTCTCGAATTTTATTTTGAATTACTACTGGACCTTTCGCCCGTCTGCCACGCCCGAGTGTGCCGAAGAGGCCGTTCCACATCACGGTTAAGCTGGCTGACGGACAATGGTGTTGCTCAACCGGAGAACCGGCGCCGCTGTAAACAAGCAGGATCTGGGGGGGGCGGCGGCCGGATTAGCGCTTGACTAACGCACCGATAAGGCATATAATACTTAAAAAGTACAACAGATGTTAACGGCTATGAAGAGGACGAAGTTATAAGGGCTCTTATGAACCAGAGAGCAGCGGAGATGCTGAAACCAATGCCTTAATCCCTTATGAACGAGCTCACCTCGGAGCTGTTTTCCTGAAAAGTATGGCTGCGTAGGATTGTATTGCTTAAAAGCGCCATAGCTAGTAGGGAGAATCGGAATGGCACACGTTAACGTGCCGAAGGTAATCGTCACGTTATCGTTGACTGCGAACATCGTCGCTAGCCGGTGCGGCAGTTTCAATGGTGCTAGCGGCGTACATTACCTGCTAAGGTTATTTGCCGCGAGGCATTTAACAAATCTGGGTGGTACCACGGAAGCTTAACCCCTTTCGTCCCGTCAGACGCATTCCATGCGTCGGGGATGAAAGGGGTTTTTTGGTATATTCCCGAGTTTTGAGAGGAGGCCCATCGAAATGATCGTTCAAACTCAACAAAAATCAAAAGAACAGCTTCGCCAGGAGCTGCTGCAGCCGGACGTCATTACAGGTTCGGAAGCGCTGCTGAGAAGCTTGCTGCTGGAGGATGTGGATTGCGTCTTCGGTTACCCGGGCGGAGCGGTTTTATATATTTACGATGCGATGCACGGCAATCCCGATTTTAACCATTTGCTGACAAGGCATGAGCAAGGTGCCATCCACGCGGCGGACGGATATGCGCGCTCGACCGGCAAAGTTGGCGTCTGTATCGCGACTTCCGGCCCGGGGGCAACGAATCTGGTCACCGGCATTGCGACGGCCTACATGGATTCGGTGCCGCTCGTCGTTATCACCGGCAACGTAGCCAGCACGCTGATCGGTACGGATGCGTTCCAGGAAGCGGACATTACGGGCATTACGATGCCGATCACCAAGCATAGCTATTTGGTGCGCGATGTGAAGGACCTTCCGCGGATCGTGAAAGAGGCGTTCCATATCGCATCGACCGGACGCAAAGGACCGGTGCTGATCGACATTCCGAAGGACGTGTCCAACGCGAAAGAGCCGTTCGTTTATCCGGACAAAGTGGATATTCGCGGCTACAACCCGACGGTGCAGCCGAACAAGCTGCAGGTCGACCGGCTGCTCGAGGCGATCGCCGAGGCGGAGAAACCGGTTATTCTCGCAGGCGGCGGCGTGGTCTACGCCGATGCGTCGAAGGAACTGCTCGAGTTCGTCGAGAAAACGCGCATTCCGGTAACGACGACGCTGCTCGGGCTGGGAGGATTCCCGAGCGCGCATGAGCTGTGGATGGGCATGCCGGGCATGCACGGAACGTACACGGCCAACCATGCGCTGCAAAATTGCGATTTGCTGATCAGCATCGGCGCCCGGTTTGACGACCGCGTCACAGGCCGCGTCAGCAGCTTTGCCCGAAGCGCGAAGAAGATCGTGCACATCGACGTCGATCCCGCCGAAATCGGCAAAATCATTCCGACCGCTATCCCGGTTGTCGGCGACGTGAAGGCGGTGCTTCAGATTGCGAACTTGAAGGCGAAGCCGGCGAAGTCGGAAGCGTGGATTCAATGGGTGCAGGAAAGCTGCCGCAACAACCCGCTGGGCTACAAGGATTCGGAGACGGAGCTGAAGCCCCAGTACGTGATCGAGATGATCCACGAGACGACCAAAGGCGATGCGATCGTTACGACGGACGTAGGGCAGCATCAAATGTGGGCGGCGCAGTATTACAAATTCAACAAGCCGCGTTCCTGGATTACCTCCGGCGGACTCGGAACGATGGGCTTCGGATTCCCGTCGGCGATCGGAGCGCAAGTGGCCAATCCGGACCGGCTGGTCGTTTCCATTAACGGCGACGGCGGCATGCAGATGTGTTCGCAGGAACTGGCGATTTGCGCAATCAACAACATTCCGGTCAAAATTGTCGTCATCAACAACCAGGTGCTTGGCATGGTACGCCAATGGCAGGAACTCATTTACGACAACCGGTACAGCCACATCGATCTGGCGGGCAGCCCCGACTTTGTCAAGCTGGCTGACGCTTACGGCGTGAAAGGATTGCGAGCGACCAATAAGGAAGAAGCGCGCCGCGCATGGCAGGAAGCGCTGGATACGCCGGGCCCTGTACTCGTCGAGTTCGTTGTCCGTAAGCACGAGAACGTGTTCCCGATGGTTCAGCAAGGCGCGGCCTTAGATGAAATGTTAATGGGGGATTCGGAATGAACCGCAAACACACCATTTCCGTACTAGTCAATAACCAGCCCGGTGTGCTGCAGCGCGTGTCCGGCCTGTTCGGACGCCGGGGCTTCAACATCGAAAGCATCACCGTCGGCGAATCGGAGGAGAAAGGGTTGTCCCGGATGGTCATCGTGACGACCGGCGACGACAATACGCTTGAACAAATTTCCAAGCAGCTCTATAAGCTGATCGACGTGATCAAAGTCGTCGATTTGAGCTCGAATCCGATGGTCGCGCGCGAGCTCGCGCTGATCAAGGTGAGCGCCGAACCGAGCGCCCGCCCGGAAATTCTCGGCGTCGTCGAGACGTTCCGCGCCGCTGTCGTCGATATCGGGCCGAGCTCGCTGATCGTGCAGGTCGTCGGCGATTCGGACAAAATCGACGCCATGACGGAGCTGCTCAAGCCATACGGCATCAAAGAACTGTCCCGCACGGGCGTAACGGCCATGATTCGCGGCGCAGTGAAATAAACGTTTATAGATGAATTGAATCGTAGTAAAATGAAGCTGTGAGCGGGAGTTCAAGCGGATTCGAACAGGACGGCCATGCAGTCCGTTTGAACACCCGCTCACAGGGTTTTTAAATCAAAGGAGGAGCTATTATACCATGGCAGTAACAATGTACTATGAAAAAGACGCTGATTTGAACGTATTGAAAGGCAAAACGATCGCAATTATCGGGTATGGCAGCCAAGGCCACGCACAAGCGCAAAACCTTCGCGACAGCGGCCTGAAAGTGGTTATCGGTCTTCGTCAAGGCCGTTCCTTCGAACAAGCGAAAAACGACGGTTTCGAAGTGTTCTCCGTTTCGGAAGCTACGAAGCTTGCCGACGTTGTTCAAATCCTGATGCCTGACGAAACGCAAGCCCGCGTATATAAAGAGGAAATCGAACCGAACCTGAAGCAAGGCGCAACGATTATGTTCTCCCACGGCTTCAACGTTCACTTCGGCCAAATTGCGCCGTCTGCGGACAAAGACGTACTGCTCGTCGCTCCGAAATCGCCGGGCCACATGGTTCGCCGTGTATACGTTGAAGGCTTCGGCGTACCTGGACTGATCGCCGTAGAACAAGACGCTACCGGCAAAGCCAAAGAAATCGGCCTTGCTTACGCCAAAGGGATCGGCTGCACGCGCGCAGGCGTCATCGAAACTTCGTTCCGCGAAGAAACGGAAACCGACTTGTTCGGTGAGCAAGCCGTACTTTGCGGCGGTGCTTCCGCTCTCGTGAAAGCCGGCTTCGAAACGCTCGTGGAAGCGGGCTACGCTCCGGAAATGGCATACTTCGAGTGCTTGCATGAGCTGAAGCTGATCGTTGACCTGATGTATGAAGGCGGTTTGGCCAGCATGAGACATTCCATCTCCAATACGGCGGAGTATGGCGACTATGTAACAGGCCCACGCATCATTACGGACGAAACGAAGAAAGAAATGAAAAGAGTGCTTTCCGATATCCAACAAGGCAAATTCGCTCGCGACTTTATTTTGGAAAACCAATCGGGCCGCGCATTCCTGACGGCTACCCGCCGCCTCGAAGCCGAGCATCCGCTGGAGCAAGTCGGTTCCCAACTGCGCGAACTGATGCACTGGATCAAGAAGTAATATAGCAGGACAGTTCATTGTATTATTGATGCGCATAAGGTCGGTTTGAAGACGCGCGAAGGCGGACGGGTTTCCCGTTCGTCTCACGCCTCGCTTCGGGTCGTACCTTTTTGTGCTTTATGCAGAGGATAACCGTTTTGCCAAACTTCAGGGGGTGAACACAGGCCATGAGAAAAATTTATATTTTCGATACGACGCTTCGCGACGGCGAGCAATCGCCCGGTGTCAATCTGAACATGCAGGAAAAGGTCGAGATCGCGCTGCAGTTGGAGAAGCTGGGCGTGGACCGGATCGAGGCCGGATTTCCGGCGGCGTCCCCGGGTGACCTGGCAGGTGTTAGCGCGGTGGCCCGCGCAGTGAAGAACGCTTCGATCATCGGCCTCTCACGCTCCCGTACGCAGGATATCGATGCGGCGCGCGAAGCGCTGATCGGTGCGCAGGACCCTTGCCTGCACTTGTTCCTGGCGACTTCGCCGATTCACCGCAAGCACAAATTGCGGATGGAAAAGCATCAGGTGCTGGAAACGGCGGAAGCGGCCATTCGGTACGCGAAAAAATATTTTGACAAAATCGAATTTTCTCCGGAGGATGCCGGACGGACGGAGCTCGACTTCCTGTGCGAAGTGACGGAGATGGCGATTCGCGCCGGTGCGACGGTCGTCAACATCCCGGATACGGTCGGATATATGACGCCGTATGAATATGGCAACATCTTCAAGACGCTCAAGGAAAACGTGCCGGGCATCGAGAACATTCAGCTGAGCGCGCACTGCCATGACGATCTCGGGATGGCTACGGCCAATGCGCTAGCGGCGATTTTGAACGGAGCCGATCAAATCGAGGGCACAATCAACGGAATCGGGGAGCGGGCCGGCAATACGGCACTTGAAGAAGTGGCGTTGGCACTCGAAACGAGACAACAGTTTTTCCAAGCGAAGACGTCGCTTGTGCTGAGCGAAATTGCCCGTACGAGCCGTCTTGTCAGCAAGCTGACAGGTATGGTCATCCCGGGCAACAAAGCGATTGTCGGCGCCAATGCCTTTGCGCACGAGTCGGGCATTCATCAGGACGGCATGCTGAAGGAAAAGACGACGTATGAGATCATCTCGCCGGAAACGATCGGGTTGAAGGAGAGCAAGCTCGTGCTCGGGAAGCATTCCGGCCGTCACGCGTTCCGAGAGAAGCTCGTCGACCTCGGCTACGATCTTGGCGATGAACAGCTAAACAGCGCATTTGCGAAGTTCAAAGATTTAGCCGACAAGAAAAAGAACGTCACCGACGAAGATATTTTGGCGCTGATCGAGGAGAAGCTGATCGAAACGCCGGAAGTGTTCGCGTTGGAGACGATTCAGGTTTCATACGGCAACCAATCGACGCCTACCGCATCGGTTCGCATCAAGACGCTCGACGGCGCGACTCTCGATGAAGCGGCCGTAGGCAATGGCTCGGTCGACGCCATCTACAAGGCGATCGACAAAGCTACGCAGGAAGACGTCGAGCTGGACGACTACTCGATCCAGTCCGTCACCCAAGGCAAGGATGCGCTCGGCGAAGTGCATGTCGTGCTTAAGCAGGGCGATTATTCCGTGCAAGGACGAGGCGTCAGCACGGACATTCTCGAAGCGAGCGCCCGCGCTTACGTCGACGCGATCAACCGACTGATCGAGAAACGCAAATCGCCGGCACGCGGACGAGACAACGTGACGTTGATTTAAAATAGCAAACGAAACCATACGCAAAAGCTCCCTGAGGCACGCGATCGTGTCTTCAGGGAGCTTTTTTCATGGTGCAAGTATCGTTAGCTGTTCCTTATTTGGCAATGACCTGTTCCATTCTTTCCAGCGCACGGCCCAGACGATCGAACGCACGAACCATATCGTCCGTATCGGTATGCGTAAAATTGAGGCGCATCGTATTTTTTTGCGGCTCGTCCGCGTAGAAGCTGGCGCCGGGAACGAAAGCCACTTCTTCTTCGACGGCGAGCTTGAGCAGCTCCTGCGTATCGATATGCTGCGGCATCTCGACCCAGACGAACATGCCGCCTTTGGGCTCGATCCACTTGACGCCTTCCCAGTTTTTCGCTTGCAGCAGCGAAATCATCTGCCGCATCCGCGCCTCGTATTCGCGGCGAATCAGATTGATATGCGCGTAAATATCGAAATGCTCCATCAGCTGATACAGCGCCTGCTGGTCCATGGAACTGGAATGTAGATCGGCGGCTTGCTTCGCGCGCGTCATATGCATAATGACTTCCTTATCGCCGACAATCCATCCGGTGCGAAGCGCCGGCGCAACGATTTTGGAGAATGTGCTCGTATACAGCACCGCGCTGCCGTTTGCGCCTTCGTCAAGCGAGAAGAGCGAAGGGAACATCTCGCCGTTGTCGCCGCCGAAGCGCAGTTCTCCGTACGGGTCGTCTTCGAGAATAAGCACGTTGTTGCGCTTGCAAATGGACAGCGTACTTTTGCGGCGTTCCAGACTCCATGCTTTGCCGGAAGGGTTGGAGAACGTAGGAATGACATAAATGAGCTTGGGTGCGTACTGCTTGATTTTGCGTTCCAAATCTTCCAGATCCATGCCGTCGGCGTCGCAATCGACCGATACGATGCGCGCCTTGCGGGATTGAAACACTTGAATGGCGGCCAAATAAGTCGGCCGTTCCACGAGAATGACGTCGCCCGGATCGATATAGACGCGGGTGAGCAAGTCGATCGCCTGCTGCGAACCGGTCGTCAGCAGCATATTGTCCACGCCGGCATGAATGCCTTTGCGCGCCAAATGACGCGAGATGCTCTCGCGCAGCGGCGTGTAGCCTTCGGTCAAACCGTATTGCAGCACTTGCGGCCCTTGCTCGAACACGCGCTCGAACGCTTCTTTCACCGCTTCCGTAGGAAAATATTGCTCGTTGGGCAAGCCGCCGGCGAGCGAAATGATCGAGCGTCCTTGCGTTAGCTTCAGTATTTCGCGAACCGCTGATGATTTGAAGCTCTCGATGGTATCGGAAAAACGGTAATTCATAACGACAGGACTCCTTTAGTCAAGTTCGACAACATATTTCGTGTTAAAACTATTTTAATCTTTTATATGCGACAACACAATAACGGGTTTAAGGAATAACCCTCGCAACAATTTTGACGGCTTCGCAGTCTAATACGCATAGGAAGCGGGGAGAGGAGCAATGGGAATCATGAGGAGGGAGTTTGGTTTGCGCGCCGCGGTATTGGCGTTAGGGGTAAGCTTAATCGTTCCAACGAGCGCCAGCTTTGCTGCGGAACGCCAAGTGAGAGTGACGTTGCCTGATTTTGCGGTCAGGCTCAATGGGAATCACATCGAAAATGAATACCGGGAATATCCGCTGCTCGTGTACAAAGATATTACGTATTTTCCGATGACATGGTACGATACCAGACTTCTTGGGCTGGAGTCGAGCTGGACAGCGGAGGACGGACTTGCGATTGCGAAAGGCAGTGTAGCGTCTTCCTATGAGCCTTACAGCAAAGCCGGCAAAAATGCGAAAAGTTACAGTGCGGGGATTCCGGAATTTGCGATCACGATGAATGGCGAAGCAGTCGATAATTCGCAGGAGCAGTATCCGCTGCTAAGCTTTAACGATGTCACGTATTTCCCGCTTACGTGGAAATTTGCCCATGACGAATTCGGCTGGGATTATGAGTGGAACGATGCGGACGGACTTACGATTCGTTCCGACAACCCGCAGGTCCGGACGGTGAAGCTCCCGAAAGAGGCAGGGGATAACGACGTTGCCGTGTTTAAGGGATACTATTACTATGCGGAGACGGAAGGATTAACGAACCGGGTGTACCGATCACCGATGGACGACACGACAAGTAAAGAACTCGTATACGCTTATGAGTTGGATACGGAAAAAGGCCCGATGAAACGGTTAAACTTTCAGATCCGGGATGACGAGCTTTGGTTTATGTATCATGTCGGCGGGGCGTTGATGGGCTCCGACGTCTATTGCAAGGTCGATGATACGGGAAAAGCGGCAATCCAGCACCGGGGATATCTGGATTTCCGGAATACGGCGCGCGGAACGTTAATCATTAGCCAAGCGGTGCCTCCTTCCGGGAACAATCTTTCATTGGTACAGCCGGGTCAAGCGGATCGCGAAAGGACGCCTGTAGGCGATCCGAAGCTGATGTACGGATGGCATCTTACCGTTAACGAATCCAGCAGAGGGTTCGGCGCGGATAAGTCTACGACCGTCGTCGGAGACGAAGTGTATGTGCTTGGTTCATCGAATCCGGATGAACGGAGCGATTTCAATAAAATTTACAAAGTGAATTTGACGACAAACGAAACCGTGAAGATCGTAGATGCGGAAGTGAGCCGTTTTAAAATAATAAATAACAAGCTTTACTATGTGAAGGAGGCGGACGGCGCTTTATATGTATCGGACTTGAATGGGGCAAACGAGCAAAAAGTATCCGAGCATCCGGCGTTCGACTGGTTTGAAGCCGGAGATCAAGTGTATTACACGGTCGCGGACAAGAACAATTACGGGCAATATGATTTGTACCAGGTGAAGCCTTCCGGAGAAGATGTGCTTGTATTGAAGGAGCCGCTGGAAAGCATGCAGTTCGTGAATGGCCGCATCCTCTGTAATCTGGCGGAGGGCGAAGATTACGGTCTCAAAATTGTTGACCCGTCGGGCCGTCTTGAGCTGGCCGTGGCGGATCCGGTTAAGACCGTAAGTGCCTATGATGATGCGATTGTCATCGTTTCCGCAAAAGATCAGTCGATCAAGCTGTTGAAGTAGGAAATTGCCGAGCGTCAACAATCGTATTTTGAGCTGTTGACGCTCGCACTTTTTTTGTTGGAAGCTAGACGAAAAAATTTATTTCTTGCTCGCTATCTCCGATTCTATTTTTTTTATGGTTAGCTCTTCCGCGTCACGCAGCGCCGTATTGACATCTTTTTTTCCTTGCAGGACGGAGGTCAACACATTGCTTACTTCAGTAATCGCTAATTTGTCGTACGGTGTTCCTTTTCTTGGTGCGGCGAACTCGAGCTTGAAAAACGCGACGACATTTTTTCCTGCCGCAAATCCGACGCCCTTCATGAACTGATCCTGCACGGACTTATTTTTCAATGCCGGAGCGATTCCCGCATCCCGGCCTCTAGCCGTCTGCACTTCATCCGATAGCATCGTTTCCAGCACGAGGAACGCATCGTCTTTATACTTACTATGCGCTGTGACTAGCATGTGCTGAGGGAAGGGGGCTAATCCCGTTTTCGGTTTTTGGCTGAACGCGGGTAAAGTAACCAAATCCCAATTGAACGATTTCGGTGAATCTTTAAGAAGCATCATGAGCATGGTGATTAACAGAAGCTTATAGGTTTTAACTATCGCGATGATAGATTTTATATCTTTGTCATTACAAACCAAATATGCTACAAATGAGATAATGAAATCAGAGGAGTGAACTGCATGGCTGACGTGAAAAAAATCGCCGTTATCGCCGGGGACGGCATTGGTCCCGAGGTTGTGGCGGAAGCGATTAATGTAATGAAGAAGACCGAGGAAGTATTCGGTTACGGATTCGAATTTGAACACGGTTTGTTCGGCGGCATTGCAATCGACGAGAAAGGTACGCCGCTTCCGGAAGATACACTGGCGATGTGCAAACGTTCCGACGCAGTTCTGCTTGGAGCGGTAGGCGGTCCGAAGTGGGACAACAATCCGAAGGAGCTGCGTCCGGAAACGGGCTTGCTCGGCATCCGCAAGGCGCTCGGGTTGTTCTCGAACATTCGTCCGGCTAACGTATTCGATTGCCTGAAGGAAGCTTCGACGCTGAAGCCGGAAGTGCTGGAAGGCACCGACCTGATCGTGGTGCGCGAGCTGACGGGAGGCATCTACTTCGGCGAGAAGTTCCGCCGCGAAGGCGAGAACGGTCAAGAAGCGGTAGATACTTGTGTATATAACGTAAAAGAAATCGAGCGCATCGTTCGTCAAGCGTTCGAAATCGCCAGAACCCGCAGCAAGCGCTTGGCGTCCGTAGATAAAGCGAACGTGCTGGAAACGTCCCGCTTGTGGAGAGAGACTGTAATCCGGATCGCAGCGGATTACCCGGACGTAGAACTCGAGCACGTGCTCGTGGATAACTGCGCAATGCAGCTTCTGCGCCGTCCGTCCAGCTTCGACGTCATCGTGACCGAGAACATGTTCGGCGACATTTTGAGCGATGAAGCGGCCATGCTCACCGGTTCCATCGGTATGCTTTCGTCCGCATCCTTGGGCGAAGGCGCATTCGGTTTGTACGAGCCGGTACACGGTTCGGCGCCGGATATCGCCGGGCAAGGCATTGCCAACCCGATTGCGACGATCTTGTCCGTAGCGCTCATGTTCCGTTTGACTTTCGGTTACCACGATGCGGCGGAAGCCATTGAACGCGCTGTGAAGGAAGTACTGGATGCCGGACACCGGACAGGCGATATCGCCGTCGATAAGAGCAAAGCGATCGGTACGACGGTGATGGGTGAGCTTATCGTTAACGCAATCCGTAAATAAGATAGACAACAAAAGCATGGAAAAACTCTTAGGATGACTTGCTCATCGTAAGAGTTTTTTTTGTAGAAATCCCGAAAAAGATGAATTTGTGACAAATGATAATAATTATAATATAGGAATTGTTATAATATTGACTTTGAATTTGTCCAATGTTACGATCTATTTCATGATCAAAATGGTTAGGAGCCGATCGTTCATATGGAAGTGATTCAAGGTCTGCAGTACAGTGAAAATCATCATTGGGTTCGCGTGGAAGGCACCCGTGCCGTCATCGGCATGACCGATTTTGCCCAAGAAGAGTTCGGCATGGTGATGTTTGTAGAACTGCCTGAAGTCGGCGATACGGTGCAGGCGGGCGAACCGTTCGGCAGCATGGAATCGGTCAAGACGGTTACGGAGCTGTATGCGCCGGTATCCGGCACGATCGTAGATACGAACCAGAAGCTGCACAAAGAACCGAACGTGATCAATATGTCGCCCTATGGACAAGGGTGGCTGCTTGTGATCGAAATGAGCGATTCGTCCGAGCTTGCACAGCTATGGGACGCGGAGCGATACAAAGCAACGTACATACACGAATAGCCTCTGTTTTTATACAGTGGTTCACAAGATTGGTAGACAGCTTCCGGGCAGCGGCCCTATAATAGGGTAGGAATGGAATCTAGTTCCAAAAAAGGAAAACGCTATTCGGAGGACCGTATCTTGTCTGAACCATTATTTTTTTTGTTCCGCAGTAATTTTTACGCGCTCGATGAAGAGACGCAGCGGAAATTGTTCCTATCGTTCCGGGAGCTCGTATATCGCGATGTGTTGTTTCTGCTTAACGATCCCGGCCTTGCGGAGGACACGATCCAGAACGCATTTATGAAAATCATCGAACATGGACCGAAAACCCGCATGGATTCGAATATGCCTGCCTGGCTGAGAAGAGTTGCACGCAATGCTGCGCTCGACTTGATTCGTAAAAATAAAAAGTACCGTCAGATGTTTGACCTGGAGCGCGTTAATACAAATGAAGAGCTTTCGTGCGCGGCTGCTATCGAAACGGCGATCGACGCCCGGGTGGAACGAGCCATTCGCGACGAAGCGCTGCATCAAGCGATTGGAGAGCTGAGCCCCGACCATCGTACGGTCATATTGCTGCATTATATTATGGAGAAGCCTTATCAGGAGATCGTACGGGAGCTTGGCATTACCGAACAGGTGTTGACGCAGCGGCTGGCCAGAGCGAGGAAGCGGTTGGCGCAACTTTTCAGACTTAAATGGAGTGACGGCCCATGAGTGACGGACAAGGAAAGCACAGGATCGAGTCGGAGCATGATGTTCCCATCAGGGAAACAGTGAAAACCATATATGAAAATCTGCATGTGCCTGACGGGGAACAAGCCTGGGGGAAGCTGCAGGTGCGGCTGCAAACGGCGCAGCGGCGGCGTAAAAGGTGGAAGTCGGTAAGGATCGGTTCGGCGATCGCCGCATGTTCCATTCTCATCGGGTTATCGTTCGGCAGTTTAAGCCCGACATCCGCGTTCAAGAACTGGTTCGAGATGGTTCGGCAAACGGACGATGGCATGGTCAACGTCTTCTTCGGTTCGACGAAGAAAGCCGATACGACCGGGGCCAAGACGACGCCTCCGCCGGAGTATGCCAAGGCGGGCAACGGCTCTGTGCCGATGCCGATCGGAGGGCCGTCCGCAAACGGTGGCGTCGTTCATCCGGAGAAAGTAACAGTGGAGGAAGCGAAGAAGAAGCTGGACTACGCACTGCAGGTGCCCGCTGTGCTACCCGAAGGCTACGCGCTGGACCGCGTGGAGATTTATAAAGATACCGACGGCGTATATCGCTTATCCGATTTGACTTATCTTCACGCATCGGGACAAATGCTCGATATTTCGCAAAAGAAGCTGAGTTCGGAGGGCACCGGTGCGAATACGACCATTAATCAAGCGGCAGGTACGATTAAAGAGGTGGACGTGAACGGTTATAACGCCATTTTGGTACTGTACACGGTTGGAGGCTCGAGATTGGAATGGCTCGTTCAGGATGTGAAGATAGAAATCTACGGTAAGCTCGGCGAGGAAGAAATTATGAAGCTGGCCAAATCAATGAAATAATACGAGAGCCTGACGGCTCCATCGCAAATAAACAACAATGAACCCCCAAAACCACGAAGATGTTCCGCCGTGGAGTTGGAGGTTCTTTTTTGAGTCTGCGCTTTTTTCGCTAGTTCACCAGAACGCTGGACGATGTCCGGTACCCGGACTCGGTCACGCTACCTTCGACAGCCCAATGCTTCGTCACCAGACGGTAGTAGTAACCGCTTGCCACTTGGCGAGTGTCCGAAGCGTATACCCGTTTGCTTTCCGAATTCGTATAGTCGCTTCCGACGTTCACATCGACCCAATCCGAACCGGTATAGCGCTGGAGTGTCATCTGTACGCCTAACGTATCGACATACTGGGTAGCGTGGGATTCGCCGGATATGGACACCTTGCCGCTGCCCTGCGCCGTTATGTAGCCATATCCGTTTTCCAAATAATTGAAGTAGGGGTCGAAAGTGGAGTCGACATGTGCTTCTTCCGGCGGTGCCGAGGTTTTGGCTTCCGTTTCCTTGCTTTCGGAGGCGAGCGCATGCATCGGTGCGGAGAGGAGCAGCATGAGCGAAAACAAGATGAGCCAGTTCCATTTGTTCATACGAATACACACTTCCTTTTTGGAATAATGGGCTTTCAATGATATAAACGAGCGTTCCGAAGGGAATCTGACGGAGAAATGGAAAAAAATACATTAATTTATGGCGACTATGATCTTGAAATTCACCCGTCAGAAAATGGATGGCAGCGTCGTTAATGGAGTAGAAGAGATTAAGCGCGGAAGCGTGAAGGCCGAAGGAACCTTAATCTGCGTTGCAAGGGGCGGTGGGGAGACATGGAACTGAAGGACAAAGGGACAGTGCTCAAATCCTACGAGGCGCTTTGTTATCGGATCGCTTATTTTTTGCTCCAAAAGGAGGCGGCAGCCGTAGAAGCGGCTTTGTTGGCGCTCAAAGAGCTGTTGCGCGACGATGCTTTTTTTGGATGCAGCGAAGTCGCCCAAAGGGAGCGGGTTAAGGCGGAGACGATCCGGCAATGTCTCGGTTTGAAGCGGGAGATCGCCGAAGCTGAAAGAGGCAGTGCTCTAATCAAGATGTAGCAGGAAGACCGGCAATATAAAAAGCACCCCCGTGCGTCCGCTGCAGCACAAAGGCTGAGGCGGTTACGAGGGTGCTTATTTCAGGTGTCTGCACAGAGCTTCTTGTACTTCTCCGTGTACTTCACAACAGAAAGCACATAAGTGGCATGGGACCAAGTCAGCGGAGCTACCGAGACGGGCCCGCCATCGAACGGATCGAGTTGTTCGGGGAGAATACCGCTTTCCATCGCATGGGATACGACCCATTCCAGCGTCCGGCGAGGCGACTCCAGATCGGCAAGCGTCTTTGCCGCTTCGATCTCCCATTCGGCAATCCAGAGCGTACAGATGATCCAGGGGTTGCCGGGGATATTGCCGATATCGGACGAGCGCTGAAAATAGTAATCGTGATAGTACCGTGCGACTCCGCCGATCTCGGTCTTGATGGCCAAACCGGCGCGGTTCGCTTTCATCGTGCTGACGACGCGAGGGTCATCGGCCGGCAAAACCCCGAATTCGAAGATGCCGTATACGCTGCTCTCGAGCGTCTTGTCTTTCACCCATACGCCGTTGTCCAAATAGAGCCCGCGGACGAACCGGCCTTCCGTTTCATCCCACAGATGCTTCAGGATACCGCTCTTGATTTTTTCCGCCGTATGGCGGTAGCGGCTCGATCGTTCTTCATCGCCGAACAAGGCGCAAAAATTGGCGGCTGCGATCAGCCCGCCGTAGACGGCCGACGCGGTAAAGGTGAAGATGCCGTACCGTTCCTCCCACAAATCGTAACTCGGCTTCGGCAAGCTGAGATCATGCTCGATGTAGCTTGACATAAAACGCGCTGAGCGTCGGATCAGATTGCTGTAAAGCGATTGCGGCAGTTCGATATCGCCGTGCCGCGCATAATCTTGCCACAAGGCGAACAGCACCAGCGCCGTTTCGTCTTCCTGGATCGGCAGCTGCATGCTGCCGCCGTTCAGGAACGGGTGCCAGCTGGAGCCGACCGTGCCGTCGGGATTGTACTTGTGATGCAGATAGCCGTCAGGCGACAGCGCACGGGCGCAAAATTCGAAGAAAGGCGTTATCATTCCCTGATAGCCGGCCATCGACATGGCATAAGCGATAAGGGCGCCGTCGCGCGGCCACATGTAGCTGTAATGGTCGCGATTCGATTGCATGATATCGGAATCGTTGGCGGCTATGATCGCTCCGTTCACATCCGTCTGCGTCCGGACGATCAGCAGGCTGTGCTTGAAGAGCCGAATACAGGCATCGTTCAAGTTGCCGTAGTCGCGGTCGGATTTGTTCACCCAGCGCTGCCAGTAAATTTTGGCCCGGTCAAGCAGCTTGCCCGGGTCGCTCTCTTTGACGTAAGCGTCGAGCTTTTTCACTTCTTCAAGATTTTTGCCGGCGGTCATCCAGTAATACAGCGTATCCTCCGAAACCGGCGGCACATGCAGCCGGAACGAGATGGTGCTATCGACGGAGCCTTGGGCAATCGGATTGCCCATCAAGTGGCCGTCCTCCGCATCCCGCCATGTCCCTTCGGCATTGTAAAATCGTTTGACGCCCGTCGTGTATTGATAGATGCCTTCACTGCCGGCGGAGCCGTTGAACATGAAGTACTTGTCTTTTTTATAGTGAAATACCGTATGGTTTTGCGGGTAATAAGCGGCCGTATCGCCGACCTCGGTTTCGTTGATAACGAGATCCTGATTGAAAAAAAAGCGCACCTCGCGAACCGTATCCCAGTGGTTGTAAATACGCACCTGTTTCAAATAAATGTTTTCACGCTGGTGCACCCCGTCGTTAATCGTAAGCGTAATGCCCAGATGGTAATGGGAAGCGTGCACTTCGGTGACGAGGGAATCTTCGGCGTAGGACAGCTGCATGTTCCATTCCGGGTCGGACAGCCAAGTGAACGAACCGTCTACCCATAAACCGACCTTGCATTGATAGCCGCCGACATGATTCAATTGTCCGACATAAGGATAATATAAGTCCCGCATGCACGTATGCTGATCCAGATTGATCAAGAACTTTCCGTTTCCGATAACTAACGGTCTGGGCAATCCACTCACATCCTTCCAACCGAATACTTTCTCTGTACGATCCAGAAGCTTAAGGGCTTTTTTTACTAGATTATCTTGATCTTTCGGACAGGTCAATCCAAAATTTCACATTTCTATTAATCTGGTATTTCCGATTTTCGTAGATTATATACCGCAAAAAAATAATCTCCGCCGGAAGCTGCATCGCTCGGCCATCGCTTTCATCGCGCGGCGCATCGTGCAGTTTGAAGTGGAGATTTGGCGGTAAAACGTGAATCTGTCGATGAACTTTAGGCTTGCGTCGGAACGTTCGCCGGACTGGCGGTCAGTTTCATGATCAGATCGTACCGGTTCGGCGATTGCAGCAGCAGCCGGTATTGCTCCGGGTTGACGCCGTTGCAGGTGTGGGTCTGGCCGGTATGGTATTGAATATGCATCTGCGAGGCTTGATCGTCATACCGGATAAAAGCGATCTGCTTCGATCCGATCGATAACAACTTCATAAGGTATCCTCTCCTTCCGCGAGTGGGGCGAAAGATCCGTCTGCAACGGTCCGCTGCGGCAGCGGATCTCTCGCTTGTCATCGACAATTCAATGTATGCTTATTGCAAAAAGTTTAGAATTTGTTCGCGATATTGATGCACGAGCGCCGCTAGACGTTCCGGGTGGTCGCCTTGAGCGATCAAATTAAAGATCGGATCGTCGGAGTCGGGGAGCAGCAGCACCGTTTCGCCGTCGTGATAAAATTTGATGCCGTCGAGCAGCTCGACCTGCCGGTCTTGCGCCTCCTGCATCAGCTTGCGCATGACGAGACCTTTGCGGTCCCAAGGGCAGTCGATCCGTTCGCGCTGCAAATAAAAGGAAGGAATCAGCTCCAACAAATGCTGAATAGACAAGCCGCTTCGATTCATATTTTGCAAAATAAGGCCGGTAGCGAGCATCCCGTCAAACAACGGATGGAAGCCCAGATCGCTTGATGCTTCCATGATGCTCCGCATGCTTTCTTTGGTGCGGATCAGCATGCAGCCGAGGCCTTCGGCAAGGCTGTCCAGCAGCATCGGCGCGCTTCCTGGTGCGCCGATGCGCGCTCCCGGGGAGCTATGAAAGAATGAAATATATTGCAGCACCGTCAGCCGGTCGTCTGCAATGCGTTCGCCTTCCGACGTATACAAGGCCATGGCCCGGCCGTCGTCGTCGAGCCAGAGACCCAAGTCGGCCCCGAGGGCGCGCGTCGTCTCGCCCAGCTGATCGCGCTGCAGCTCCGCGGGCAAGTGCACGAGCTCGCAGTGAAGCTGATTCAGCAGCGGGCGAAGCAGCCCGAATACGCCCGGATGCGTGCTGACGACGATGCGGAAGCGGCTGTCTTCCGCCGGGGCGAATGCCGTGGTTGCGAGCACGGCTTTGAGATACGCCTCGGCCAGCTTGTCTTCGGTACGGTAGCTGCCCACGGCGCCTGCGGCGGCGCGGGCGTAGTCTTCCTGCCAATAGCTGTTCTCGACTTTACGCTCCGCCGCTTTGCCGATCGGCAGCCCTTGCTCGTCGTAGCATTCGAACCGGCATTCGGACCGGGCGTCGCCAAGCTGTACGTGCAGTCCGCCGGCCGTCTGCAGCTCGCGCACGGCGAAGCGGGCGACCGGCGGCAGCACATCGCCGATGTCGACGACATGCACGCCGACCGATTGCAGCGCGGCGGCGGCGGTGCGCTTCAACATTCTGGCGAATTCGTTGTGCGACGAGCTGACGGTGATCGTTTTGCCGGCTGCGAGCGTGGCGCCGTAAGCCGTGGCGAAGCGGGCGGCGAATTCGGGGGTCATTTCCACGTTGGGCATACCGGCGACGCCAAAGCTTTTATAGAGCGTTTTGCCGGCATGATCGCCCCATATAAAGGATGAGTTCAATCGGGAGTGCTCGCGGATTTGCTTTTTCGGCCATATTTTGACGCCCGGCTGCACGACGGTTCGAGGCCCTAGCACGCAGTGGCTCCCTACGACGCTGCCGTCGGCGAGCTGCGAGCTTTCCTTGCACAAGATGCGGCTGGCCAGCGTTGAGCCGAGCAGCTCGTTTTTTTCGGCAATGTGGTTATGGTCCCATAAGATGGACCGCCCGAGTACGCTGTCTTTGGCTAGCACGTTGTTTTTGCCGACGATGCAGTATTCGCCGATCTCCACGCCGTCGTCGATCCGGCTGCCGTCGCCGATATAGGCGGGACCGATCCATTTGACGTTCGCTCCCGCTGTAACGTCCTTACCTATATAAATGCCGGGCTGCATTTGCTTGCCGCGAATGGCTACCTTTACCCGCCCGTCCAGCATATCAAACTGGGTTTGCCGGTACTGCTGCAGATTGCCGATGTCCGACCAGTAGCCGGAAGCGACGTATCCGAATAGCGGCTTTTGTTCCGCAAGCAGACCGGGGAACAGCTGTGTACTGAAATCGTACTCGATTCCCGGCTCCATCCGCCGCAAGATGTCCGGCTCCAGGATGTAAATGCCGGTGTTGACCGTATCGCTGAATACTTCCCCCCAGCTGGGCTTCTCCAGAAAGCGGATAATGCGCCCTTCCGGGTCCGTCATCACGACACCGTACTCCAGGGGGTGCTCCGCTTGCGTGAGCACCAGCGTAGAGAGCGAGCGGTTATGCCGGTGAAAGCGGACGGCGTCCGTCAGGTCGAAATCGGTCAAGGCGTCGCCGCTGATGACAATGAACGTTTCATCGAGAAACGACTCTGCATTTTTGACGCTCCCGGCCGTTCCGAGCGGAGCCGTTTCTTCGAAATAATGAAGACGCACGCCGAACTCGCTTCCGTCCCCGAAATAGTCGCGTATCACATCCGGCAAGTACTGTACGGTCACGGCGATGTCGCTAATGCCGTGAGTTTTCAGCAAATCGATAATGTATTCCATACAAGGGCGGCCTGTCAGCGGCACCATCGGCTTAGGCACGTGACAGGTCAAGGGACGAAGTCTCGTCCCTTTGCCTCCGGCCATGATTACGGCTTTCATGCGCATCACTCCTCTTGTAGTTAGAAAATGAATCGAAAGCGGCTGCCGAAGCGTGAGATCAGACGGTTCCTGCATACACAGGCATCTGTTCATGCGTCAGCTTGCGGTATTCATCCGCCACACCCCCGGCGATATGCTCCAGCAGAAACCGTTCATGAAGCTTGCGGTACGCCGAATCCGCCATCCGATGACCGAGCTCCGGCTGCATCAGCAGATCGCTGATGTGCCAGGCAAGCGATTCGACGTGACCGGGCAGCGCCTTGTAGCCGTCGACGCCATGCTCGACCATTTCCGCAAGTCCGCCCGTTTCGGAAATGACCACCGGCTTCCGATGCTTCATCGCCTCCAGGGCAACGATGCCGAACGGTTCGTAGTGGCTCGGGATGACGCAAATATCGGCTGCGCGGTACAGGGCCGCCTTCGTCTCGTCATCCACAAAGCCGGTAAAGCGGACATGCTCCCCCAGGTGGGCGGCGATCTGCTTCAGCTCCTCCTCCATCGGACCGGAGCCGCCGATGAACAGCACGGTATCCGGGGCATGGGCCAAAATGCGCGGCATCGCATGAATGAGCGTCTGCACGCCTTTCTCGTAGACGAGGCGGCCGATGAAGAACAGCATACGGCGGCCCTCGACGCCGAAACGGCGCTTGGCTTCTTGTGCGGATTCCTCCGAACGATTCGATTCGGAGAGGTCGCCTAGCAGACGGACGCCGTTAGGAAAGACGAGCACTTTCCGTTCCGGCAGATGAAACAACGTTTCAACCTCGTGCTTCATCGACCTGCTGCAAACAAACACCCGATCGGAGTCGTACGTGAGCCGCCATTCCAAATGATGAATTTTTTTCGATAGTTCCGAATGGAGACGCCCTTGATTCCGTCCCCACTCCGTCGCGTGAATCGTGCTGATGAGCGGGATGTCGTAGCTCATTTTTAATTCGCGTGCCGTATGGTATACCATCCAGTCGTGCGCATGCAGCAGGTCGATGCGTCCACCGTGCTCTTTCCAGCGCACCAGGTGCTCGGTCATCGCCAAATTCATTTCGAATGTCCAATGGTAAAAGTCCGTATCGTACGAGTGAAGCACCGGTATTCGGTGCACATAGACGCCGTTTCGGCGTTCGAAATAAGGCGCGCCCTCGTGTGAGCTTGTAACGACGTGCACCATTTCGCCACGCGCAGCCAGCGACTCCGCCAAATCGCAGACGGCGCGTGACAAGCCGCCGACATACTTGGGCGGATACTCCCAAGCCAGCATCACATGGTTTGGCCGGTACTCCGTTTCCTTTAAAACACGCTGCCATTCGCCCTCGTCTCTGATGATCGGAATCGGCGAGGTGCGCTCGATCGTTATATAGTCCCGGAAATCGATCTCGGGGAAGCAATGATCCTTCGCCTCGAGCTCGGCGACGAACACCTCGTCGATCTGCGACGCCTCGATCTGGTCGCACAGCATCCGAAAGCAGCCGAGATGGTCTTTCGTGCGCCGGCAGGCGTACTCGACGACGGTCTTCGAGTCCATGATGAACGCCCAGTCGCTGCTTTGCGCCAGCATCAGCTCGCGCGCCGCCTGATTCAGCGCACGCTTCAGCAGCGAAGCGGGGGTGCGGCCGCCGGTCAGATGCTCATGCTTCGTCGCCAGGCGGATCATCCGCAGCTCGGCTTCGTGGAGATGCCGGTAAATCCAGTCATTGTTCCGCTGGAGCCACACCTCGGCGGTCGACCCTCGTCCCCAGCTGGACTCGTTCAGCTTGCCGGTATCGGCCACAGGATATTCAATTAAATATTCGGACGGCGTAATCATTTGAATGTCACGCTGATCGAAAAATATTTTGCGGCACAGCATTTCGATCCAGAGCGGCCCTTCGTACCACCAATGGCCGTACAGCTCGGCGTCGTAGGGCGAGACGACGATCGGCTTGCGGTCCAAATGGGCGGCCCAGTGACGAAGCTGATGCTGCCGGTTGAACATGAAATGGCCGGCATGCTCCGCCGCCTTCGCTTTCGCCCATTCGGGGTTATACGGCTCGCGGTGGTTTTCTTTGCCCGTAATGCGGTAATATTTGATGCCGGTATTGACCCGCTCGTGCGTCGGAAGGACATACGGGCGAATATGCTCCCATTCCCGCGGATCGTTCCAACCCAAATCCCAGCCGATGTCGCGGTAATATTCGCGGTAGTCGTAGTCTCCCGGGTAGCCCTGCTCGGAGCTCCACACTTGCTGCGACGATTCGGGGTCGCGCGGGAACGCCGAGACGCCGTAAGGCGTCATCAGCGGCGCATACAGCCCCCGGTTCGGACGAGGCGTTGCATAGGCGACCGCGGTTGAATCGGCGATGAAGTAATCGATGCCGAGCGATTTCAGGATCCGATCGATGCCGGGCGTAAAGCCGCACTCCGGAAGCCAAATGCCGCGCGGCTTGCGGCCGAGAAGACGCTCGTGCTCCTTAACGGCGGTGGCAAGCTGTGCGTGAATCGCTTCCTCGGTCTTCATGAGCGGCAAAAATCCATGCGTCGCCGCGCAGGTCATGATCTCCAGCTTGCCTTCGTCCTGGTAATGCCTGAACAGGGAAACAACGTTTCGATCGGCAGCTTCGTACAACTGCCTCAGCTTGCGGAACCGTTCCGCGTACATGCGGGCGAGCGGAAGAAAACGCGGGTCTTGGCGAAGCCGGACCGTTTCTTTGTCCGCCAGCTCGATCAGCTTGTCCAAATGGACGGCGAACCGCTTTTGCATCAGCGGATCGGAACATAAGGAAAGCAGCGTCGGTGTCAGCGACATCGTGATCCGGAAATCCACCCCGTCTTCCATCAGACGGTCAAACACTTCAAGAAGCGGAAGATAGGTCTCGGTCATCGCTTCGTAAAACCAGCGTTCTTCCATGTAATCGTCCCTGTCGTAATGGCGAATATAGGGCAGGTGGGCATGGAGAACCAAAGCCAGATAGCCTGATGGCTCCGGCTTCGGCTGCAGGCAATATAACATAAAAGGACGACCTCATTTCATACAGTTGGAGTACAAATTGAAATTTTCAAAATCAGACGGAACGATGCGCCCGAATGCGGGATGTTGCGATTGGGCTTGCAGCGCGACCGGTACGATTGGAGAACCCCAGGGAGCTTCGGCATTTCGCGGCAGTTGGACCGGATTTGCACGAAGCAGCGGGACGAACTGCCTCTCTAGCGTATATACGCCGAGGTCCGCTAAATACACAGCTCCCGGAATCAGACCATAGATATACCAGCTAACGGCTTCCGGCGTCGTTTCGATATCGAAAAAGCCGTTCGCGTTATGGCCGTTGAAGTAAACCGCCGTTACGTCGTATATCCGCAGCACTTTCGGCAGCGCCCCGTAATCGCATTCGAATTGCTGGGAGCAGAGCCACCGCTTGCGGTTGCTTACTTCCCAGTACGCATGCAGCGTTTCAGGGCCCTGCGCCATGGCGTGCAGCAAGTCCTTCTCATATCGGTCCGGCAGCTCGTAGCCGGATGTCGGCAGTGAATTCACGGCTGCGCCTCCTCATAGAGATTTCTATTACATAATTTGCAGCATTCGGCGATGCTATGCATTTTTCACCGGAAATGGAGCGGAAGGAAACATTTAACTGGCACTTTTCGCTGTGAAAAAAGAGGATTTTTGTATGTTGAGGTCGAATAAAATTTGGGATAGCGGTCTGCGCATTATTTTTAGAAACGACGATACTTGCATGGAATATAGATAAATGGAAGCCAAGATAGGAGACAGGGGGCAATGTCGATGAGTTTTTGTTGCGGGGCAAGCATGATCGGAACCAAGGGGACGTTAAAGCATATCCGGACACAAATTCATAATGTGCCGCTGTTGTTTTGTCCGGTATGCCACCGGGTGGAAGTTCACCATCTGGTTGAGAACGAATATGAAATATTAGCCGAATACGCGCATGGAGACGGAGCGCCGGAAGTGGATTTCCAGGAATACGTAGAAAGCCGCGATCAAGCCGAGCTGTTCGAAAACTGCGTCAACAACGAGAACGAAGACCCGCTTGAAGTGGTGCGCAGCCAGATCGATATGGCGCTGGACCTGCTGATGGTGGCCAAGCAAATCGGCGACGCCGAGTGGGAGCAGCAGCTGAAGGAACGGCTGAATATCCTGAGCAAGCGGCGCCATAAGCTGAAGAACAAGAAGACCATGCGAGGCCGTTAAGTAAGACCTTTCTTTCGTCCCTTCCCCGCGATACGTTTAGCAGGGGCAACGCGTCGGAGTTCCGTCGCTTGCACATAAGCCGCTATGGCGAGCCGCCGGAAAAGCACGCTGCTTTCCCGGGTCCGCCGTTTATTCGGCCTGTCTAAGAACAGCGGATTGAGGGACGTTTTTTTGTAAATACGGGTCTTGGAAAAGAAAACCTTATATTCCGAAAAGCACCTTGAAAATAAGGTTTCATTCGAGTGCCAGTGACCCCCGTAATTCCAGTAAACGTAGCGAAAAATTTAGTGCGAGGTGGAACGATTGCTGCTTGTTTTATTTAAGAAGTTTCTCGGGAAACGACAGTCTCACCACCCCGATTCGGGGAGCATGCAAACCCCGGAGCAAATTGTAATTTGTATCCAAGAAGGTGATTTACGTCTGCGCAACCAGTTCATTACGGACTATCAGCCGTATGTAGCCAAGGTGACGAGCAGATTTTGCAAACGATATATCGACCCGGCCCGCGACGATGAATTCAGTATCGCTCTCGGCGGATTCAATGAAGCGATCAATCAGTTTTCGCCTCACGCCGGAAGGTCGTTCCTGGGCTTTGCCGAACAGGTTATTCGCCGCAGGCTGATTGATTATGTCCGCAAGGAGCAGCGGTTCTCGCAGCAAATTCCGTACAGTACGTTCGAGGTGGAGGACGAGGAAGACAATATCGTCAACCCGATTGAAATTCACCAAGCCATCGAAGAGTACGAGAAGGAGAAGGGCGCCGAAGAACGTCGCGGCGAAATTCTCGATCTGAACCGCTGCCTGTCCGAATTCAGTATCCAGTTTGGAGATTTGGTCGATGCTTCCCCGAAGCACGACGATTCCAGGCAGGCGTTGTTTGTCATTGCCAAGAAGCTGGCGTTGAATCCGGAGCTCATGCGGATTATGGTCACAAAAAGGATGCTTCCGATCAAAGAACTGCTCGATCAGGTGGAAGTATCCCGCAAGACGCTTGAGCGCAACCGTAAGTTTATTATTGCAGTCGCTCTGATTTACAACGGGCCATACCCGTATCTCAGAGAGTATTTACATATCAGAGACGACTCGGAAGAAGGGGGGGTTGCGAGTGAATAAAGGGGTTGTCATGGAAATATCGGACAAAAGCATCATCGTGATGCGCCCGGACGGCAAGTTCGAACGGGTGTCCCGCAAAAAAAGAAATTGTGAAATCGGCGAAGAAATTGCGTACGCCGATTCCGGAATCAATTGGCGAAGTCCGTCTGTCGCAGGACGCTCGGCGATTGCTGCAGCTGTCATCTTTTGCCTGGTGCTGTTCGCGAGCTTCAACGGCAAGCTGGGAAGTCCCGAAGTCATTGCTTACATATCGATGGATATAAACCCGAGCATTGAGATGGGCATCGATATGAACGAGAACGTGCTTGAGCTTCGGGGGCTGAACGAAGACGGCAACGAATTGGTTCAGAACATCAGTTACAAAGGGGAAAAGCTTGAATCGGTCGCATCCCGTCTTCTGGATAAGGCAGAGGAAAAGTCGCTAGCGAAAGGCGAAGCGGAGATCGTTATTGCTAGCACGGTGGTACAAGAGAACGCCAAGGTCAGCGATACGCAGCTCGCCACCAAGCTGCAGGAGCAGGTAACCAAACACATCGAGAAGACGCATCCGGCCGAGGCAAGCTCTTACCAGGTCGCGGCGTTCGCCGCACCGCAGGAAGTACGCCAAGCGGCCGTCCAGAACGGTGTTTCCATGGGCAAATACACCGTGTATTTGAATGCCAAAAACAGCGGGACGGAAGTGACGCTGGATGAGCTGAAAAAAGGATCGGTATTGCAGCTATCGAAAGAAAAACCAGAAATATCGAAGGCCATTCAGAGCGGGGCGATCCCGAGCAAATCGGATATCAAGAAGCTCGTCGAGGAAGAGAAATCGGGGCAGCTTGACAAGAAGCTCGAAGAAAAGCTGAAAGAGAAGAGAGACAACAACGGCAAAGGCTCCACGACCACCGGCAGTCAACCGGGCAAAAACGGGCAAACGAATCAAAACGAGAAAAACGGTCAAGGCAATCAAACGAACCAGAACGGGCAAAACGGCAAAACGGATCCGAAAAAGCCCGGTACGGCCGTTCCCAGCAAACCAACAGATAAAAAAGACAACGATAAAAAAGACAGGGACGACGACAAGAAGGATGACCGCAAGGATAACAAGTCTACGCCGGTCACTACCAGGCCGGGGACGAATCCTTCCAATCCGCAGACGAAGCCGGGAACAACCAATCCCGGCACGGTGCGTCCCGGGGACAAACAGGATGATCGCAAGGAGCAGGAAAAGAAGAAAGAGGAAGAACGGAAGCGGGAAGAAGCCCTAAAAAATGAAGAACAGCGCCGGAAGGAAGAAACCGCCCGGCGCTTAGAGGAGCAAAAAAAGAAAGCGGAAGAGCAGAAGAAAGAGCAGGAGAAGAAGGACCAGGAAAAGAGAGAGCAAGAGAAGAAAGAGCAAGAGAAGAAAGAACAGGATAAGCGAGATCAGGACAAAAAAGAACAGGACAACAAAGATCAGGACAAAAATAACGATCGCAAGACCGACGATTCAAAGAAAAATGATGGGAAAGACGACGATAAGTCGAGAGGCGGCGGACGGTGAAGCAATGCTGTTCAAGCGGCATCATTTTTATTTTAGTAGAGCGCAGGCAGCCGCTGTTTGTTTGGCGGCCTGCGCTATTTATGCTGCAATGATTTTCGGTGGAGAGCGACAAGCTGAGCGGGGCGCAGCCTGCCAGTTATACGTCCACAGCATAACAAAGTCGATGATACACCCGGATTTAATCCGGGACAAGTCTGTTTTTTTGCAGACGTTTGCACTATAATGTTCACATACTTACCATTCATTCCGAAACATGATTACGCATGGGAAAAGGGAGATGGAGCTACGTGCGTTACACGATGTTTGGCAATACGGGACACCGGGCATCTTCGCTTGGTTTTGGAGCGATGAATTTGCCGGGCGTTCCTTTCGAGCAGGCAAAGGCGGCGCTCAATTACGCGCTGGATGAAGGCATCAACTATATCGATACGGCCGCTGGCTACCGGAACAGCGAGGAGATTATCGGGGACAGCATCTCGCACCGGCGTTCGGAATATTTTCTCGCCACGAAGACGAATAAACGCGATTACAAGACGGCCATGGAAGAGATGGAGCGCAGTTTGACCCGCATGAAAACGGACGTTATCGACTTGCTCCAGATTCATTATGTAAACACAGTTCAGGAGTTTAAAGCGGCAATGGAAGAGGATGGCGCGTATCAAGCGGCGCTGGAGATGAAGCGCAAAGGGCATGTCCGTTTTATCGGCATTACCGGCCACCGTCCGGAGCTTCTTGCCAAATGGATCAGCAAAGGGCAGTTCGATCAGGTGTTGTTTCACCTTAATTTGGCGCAGCCGTTTGCGCTGCAGGAGCTGATCCCGGAGGCTACCCGCCAGCACATGGGCAAGACGGCAATGAAACCGCTCTCGGGGGGGTTTATTCAACCGGTCTCCAAGGCGATCCGTTACCCGTACAGTCAGGATGTGAACGTCATTATCTCGGGGATGGTCAGCGTCGACGAGGTGAAGGAAAATATCGCGGCGATGCGCGAGGAAGTGGGAGACGAGGAACGCCGCGAGCTGGAGCAGCTGGCGCTGGAGCTCGGAAGCCACAATTGCCGGCGCTGCAATTACTGCTCCTGTCCGATCGGTGTCACGATCCCGGACATTATGATTTCGAGCCAAGTTCGCCAGACGTTTGGCTTGCTTCCGAAGGGAGACGGGTTTTATGAGCGGCAAAAGGACAAGATATTGTCTTGCGCCGATTACGAACCCTGTAAGGAAAAGCCGCTGTGCGAGGAAAAATGCCCGTATCATCTGCCGATGCAGCAGGTTGTGCAGCAGGCGGCAGGGTACTACAATTAAGTTTCACGGATGTAGGCACCCGTGAAATCAAAAAAGTGGATTCTAAAAAGCTTGGCCGCTGCCGAACGTCGGCGGCCGCTTGAAGCTTCTTTGGAATCCACTTATCTTTTTGCGTACCTGTTATGCTTCCATGGTCGTGTTGCTGCCGGGAACGGATGCTCCTGCAATTGGGGCTGTGCCCATAAGATGCATCCCGATGGTCTCCAAATCGTTCATCCGTATTACGAGACGCGTGACTTCCTTGGTTGTGAATGAAAGCCCCCGGGTCCGCTCGGCGATCTGCGACAGATCGATTCCAACCCAGCCCGCCTTGCGCGGGTGAACGCACAGATCGAAGGGAAGAACCCCGAGCGACACGGCGTCGGCTCCGACCGCAGCTTCGGTTTTGTCTGAAACGGCAACGGAATCAATGCGGAAATAGAGCTTGTTTCGTTTCCACTGCACATAGCCGGGAGAAAAGGTAATGGCTATCGCCGCTTCATCTCCTTCGCCATGCTTGGTGAAAAGAGCTTGCTTTTTTTTGTTCGAATGAATGTATTGGTTTTGAATATCCGGCAGCAGCAGCACGATCACAATCGGCAGTGCGCTCGCCGCGTACAAAAACTGAGTCGATTCGAAAACGATCGCAAGCGCTATCAAGGCCAAAAACAAAACGATAGACGCGCTCAGCCACAGTCCCTTATGTTTGGACATGAATGAAATCCCCCAGATGAACATAAAATCAGTCAATGCATTTATTCTAACATAAGTTGCTAAGCCTTTGAAGATGTTTGCTTTGGTCGGTTTGCCAATAATTATTGTAATGATGCCTATTACGGTTATACTAGAAAGAAAGCATATCAAACCGTAAGGGAGAACAGACGGATGACATCAGATTCTAAAGAGAGCGACAGCATAAAACATCGCGTTCCGCCGGGCCAGACGCTGACGGAAGGCTTTCCGGTGCTTCACTATGGAAGCGTGCCGTATTATAACGATATGGGCAAATGGGATTTGCGCGTATTCGGATTAGTCGAGGAAGAAGTGGCGTTCAGCTATAAAGATTTTTTGGGGCTGCCGCGAAGGGAGTTCAAAAACGACATTCACTGCGTCACCACTTGGTCGAAGCTGGATAATGTGTGGGAAGGCGTGGCGGTATCGACACTCATGGAGCATGTGAAGCCGAAGCCGGAGGCGAAGTTCGTCATGCTGCACGGAGAGCACGGTTGGAGCACGAACTTGCCGCTGGAGGATTTTTTGCGGGATACGACGTTCCTCGGCATCAAGCACAACGGGCAGCTGCTTACCCCGGAGCACGGGTATCCGGTACGGGCGGTCGTTCCGCACTTGTACTTCTGGAAGAGCGCCAAATGGCTGCGCGGCATCGAGTTTATGGAGAAAGATAAGCCGGGCTTCTGGGAGCGCAACGGGTATCACATGTATGGGGACCCGTTCAAAGAACAGAGGTACGATTTCGACTGAATTTAAAGCGTAGAAGGGCGGAGTAATCCGTCCTTTTTGCGCTTTTATTGTAGGAAAAAGTCACTGACGCCCGAGGAGTTGGCAATTGTTTTAACGGTATCTGACTTTGTTATTGGTTGAATTTGGTCTAACTGGTACCCATTTATTCTAAAACAAGTTCTCGAACTATTATAAAATAAAGTTTAAGAGTTAACTTGTTGATGGAAAGGAGAGACACCCGTTGGACGAAAAGAAAATAAAAAAGACAATCTTCACGAAATGGTGGTTTTGGTTATCATTACTTGTCCTCATAGCGTCTATTAGCTTGGCAGGAATTAACTCACACTCTGAGGCGGCTTCTGAACCCGATCAATCCATTCAAAGTTCAAATACACAACAAGCTAATGCAAATGATACTGAAAAACTAGCTGAACAGCCAGAGTCATCTGAACTAATCGAAGCACCTAATACAATGGTTACCACACCTACTTCAGCAGAACAAAATGAACAGCCTGTTGCATCAGACATATTTGGAAGCTCATTTGGAGCGCCTGTCTCAGTGGAGATCGAGACTGAAAAAGTAACAATCACAAAAGAGGAATTTGATAAGATCTATTACGGCATGACCTATGATCAGGTTAAGGAAATTATTGGTGGTCCTGGTACTACTCTATCCCAAGAAGGTGCAAATAGAGGTACTAATTACAAAGCCACGTATCTGTATCTGGGTGAAAACTCTGAAGGCGCTAGCGCGATTTTTAGTTTTAAATCAGGAAAACTTTCACTTAAGAACCAAATGGGACTTGAATAAACTCGAAATCTCGAAATAATAAATGTCCATTTTGCAATAAAAAGAAAATTAAGTGGCGATCACTATAAATTACTTCTACGGATGAACTGTGACCCGGGAGAGGGACGTATCCTCTCTCGGGTTTTCTGCATATTTACCATCCAAGGACATATTCATCAAACAAATATAAGCCTCATGTAAGCAAGAGCAGGAGCTACTCCCAATTACGAAGCCGTCGCCGGCTTGTTTTTCTTCACGCTGACCAACTGGAATACCACATATACGATTAAAAATAAGACCATAAATAAAGCGGAATACCGGTACATTACGGCGTAGCTTGTTCCGGAGGCGATAAGCCCGAGCACCATGGCGCCGATCGCGACGCCGAAGTCGAGCGCGTTATAATACAGGCTATTGGCCGTTCCGTGCTGCTCCGGCGCCGAATCGCGCAGCATCCACGCCTGAAGCGTCGGTTGAATGGCGCCGAAGCCGAGACCGTACAGCAGCGCCGAAACGATCAGCAGCGGAAGACTGGTAGTGAACGAAAGCAGCGTCAAGCTGGCGAAAATGATCAGCGCCGCCGGAATGAGCACGGCCGAGTGTCCCCTGCTGTCAAACAGACGTCCCGAAATCGGGCGGATAATGAGTACGGTGATGACATTGAACAAAAAGAACAAGCCGATATGATTCAGATGCACTTCTTTGCCGTACAGTGCCAGGAAGCTCAGCAGCCCGCCGTAGGTGACGGAGAATAAGGCGTTGAGCAGTGCCGGCAGGAGCAGCTTGACGTTAAACGGCGTTTTGCGTTTCGCTCCTACCGAAGCCTTGGCGTCAGGTCGGGCTTGTCCATGGGACTGCGGCGGAATGGAACGGAACCCGAGCAACAGCGGAACGGTTAGCACGACCGAGACGGTGCCGAGCGTCGCGAGCAGGCCGAAGCCGTATTCGTCCAGAACCGATAGGCCGATCATCGGGCCGAACGACATGGCGAGACTGGTGGACAGACCGAAGTAGCCGATCCCTTCTCCGATGCGGCTGGACGGGATAATTTGCGATACGAGCGTTGGCATGATCGTGCTGGTGCTCCCGAAGCCGATCCCGAATAAGATGCGCAGCGCGAGCAAGGCTTGTATGCTGCCCGCAAACGGATAAGCAGCGGTTGCCGCCGCGGCGATGAAGATGCCGCTGAACAGCAGCACGGTTCGATGCGTGCGCCGCATCAAGGCGGCCGTAAGGAAGCGCGATGCGATGGCGGCCAGCGCGAAGACGCTCGTGGTCAAGCTGACGGTAAAGTCCCCGGGATGAAACCGTTCCTTCGCATAGGTGGGAAGCGGGGAAAGCAGCATTTGCAAACAAAGGAATAACAAAAAATAAGACACCGTCAGCACAATAAAAGTGGTAGTCCACAATTTTTGCGCCGAGGGTGCGAGCTCTAGGGGTTGTGACGATTCTGGTTGTTGCGACATCTGATAGACACTCCTATTCTTTGGCATTCAGGTGATCGATATTTTCTCCAATGCGGTGCAGCAGCCCGATCAACAGGTTGTATTCGTCTGTGCTCATTCCTGCCGTGGCGTCCTCGACAGCTTTTCGTTCGATCGCCTCTGTCTGGGCGATCAACTCCTTGCCTTTATCCGTAGTATGCACGATAAAGGACCTGCGGTCGCTTTGACCCGGCTGCTTTATAACGAGTCCTTTGGACTCGAGCATATCGAGGATGCGCGTTGTCGTCGGCTTGTCCTTGGACGCTTTGGCCGCGATGTCTTTTTGGATCATGCCTTTCTGCTCCCCGACACAATACAAGACAAGCCATTGCTCGGGCGTAATGTCGTAGGGTTTCAATCGCTGCATGAACAATTGCGATATTTTACGGTAAGTGGCGCCCATGAGAAACCCGGCCGAGCTGTCCAAAATACTTCGATTGGTTGCTTGCTTGGACATGGTGAATCACGATCCCCTATCAATTAGTTGTTATGACAATTATATTTAAAACAATTAATTTTGTCAAAAAGAAAGCTCCTTATCATTTATCCACAACTTTATCCACATAATAAACAGCCTCCCGATAAAGTTTGTGCATATGTTCTTTACATCATGTCAACATATCCACAGGAAAGGTTGTCCACAACCGAAGGAACGGTATGTTATGCCGATATCCAACACTTACATAAAAAAAGCCGGCCATGCGGCCGACTTTAGCATAGGGTGAATCTTATAAATGTGACGTTTCTTTTGCCGTGGAGGCGGAAGCGCTCGTTCGCATGGAAAATTTGGGCATCTTCAGCATCAGCGCCACGAATAAGAGCAGGCTGCCTGTAATGGCGAACACGACCGGAATGGACAATTGGGTCGCCAGAAAGCCTCCGGCCAAAGGGCCGACCAACAATCCGAGCTGATTCGCCGACTGGTTCAGACCGAATGCGCGGCTGCGGAACGCGGGATCCGTATGCTGCGCAATGAACGCGTTGAGCGCTGGAAATACGGCGGCGAAGAATAGTCCGTAAACGAAGCGCAGCGAGCCGAAGCCGACCAAGCTGTGGAACGCGATTTGGAGCAGGTTGCCGATCCCTCCGCCAAGCAGACCGATGAACAGCACCTTTTCATATCCGATCCGGGATCCATATTTGCCCCAGAACGGCGCCGAGATGAGTGTGGCGATGCCGACGGCGGAGAAAATGATTCCGGCGTTGAGCGACGCGGACGATTCGCTGGAGCCCAGCTTCAGCACATAGACCGTAAGCAGCGGTTCGAGCAGCATCGTAGCGGTGGACGTAATGAAAACGACGAACAGCGCGCCCATCAAAATCCGGTTGGAAGCAGCCACTTTCAAGTCGCTGATGACCGATGATCGTCTGGCTTCCGACTTCTTGAACGAAGGTTCTTTCACCCAGAACAAGGCGATCAGAAAAGCGATGAACACCATACTTCCGGCAACAAAAAAAGTATCGCGGGGTCCGATCATATGGCTAATCACCCCTCCGAGCAGAGGGCCGATAACGGACGCCGCGGCACTGGCTGTAGATATGATGCCGAGCGCATAGCCGACATGTTTATCCGGCGTATTCGTCGCCACGAGCGCGATAGCAGAAGGAATATAGCCGGCGAGCAGCCCTTCCAATATTCGGGCCGCGATCAACTCGTACGGATTTTGCACAACGAAGTACAAGAAGTAAGCCAGAGACAAGCAGATGCCTGCCCGCAGCATCATCGGCTTTCGACCGTATTTGTCGGCGATCGATCCCCAGAAAGGCGCGATCAGTGAGCTGGCTAGAAACGTTGCGGAGAAGATGATCCCCGTCCATGCTTCCAGATGATCCGTTACCCCCAAATCTTCCTGCAAGTAGATCGACATGAACGGAATGGAGACCGAATAAGCCATGCTGACCAAAAAGGTGCCGATCCACAAAAAAAACAAATTGCGTTTCCACGAGTATGCCACCAGAGCTGCACTTCCTTATTGAAAAAGTAAAAAAGATTACCTATATTGAAGCGCCGAAGCGCGTATTTAAACCTCCGCTACCCAGACGAGCTTCTTTTGTCCCAGCGTTTTCATCGATCCGGTGAGCCGTGCTTCATGATGCATGATGCTCCCAGTATAACACAACTTCACGCGCTGGCGGCGCCGTTACGGCTTTAACAAAATATTGCATGCGACTCTTGTTTTGTTTATGTCCTTTCACTATGATGTGGGTATGTCGGAAGTGTTGGATAGGGGGAAGCGGCACCATGAATCATACGTTTATCGACCGGCAAACCGGGATTGTTCCGGCCGTCTGTTCTCTGGATTGCCCGGACCAGTGCGGGTTGTTGGTTCATAAAGAAGCGGGAACGATTGTAAAAATAGAAGGCGACCCTGCGCATCCGGTTACGCAAGGGGCGATCTGCAACAAAGTGAGGCATATGGCCGAGCGAATTTACGATGCGAAGCGGCTTCGCTACCCGATGAAGCGGGTCGGCGAGAAAGGCGGAGACCGATTCGAGCGGATTACGTGGGAGGAAGCGATCGATACGATCACGTCCCGCTGGAAGAAGCTGATTGCCGACGACGGGTCGGAATCGATTCTCCCTTACAGCTTTTACGGCAACATGGGCCGGCTCGGTACGGAAGGGATGGACCGGCGGTTTTTTCACCGGCTGGGGGCAAGCCGCCTGATGTATACGATTTGCGAAGCGGCCGGCACCGAAGGCTACAAGTATACGATGGGCGCCAGTTATGGAACCGACCCGGAAGAAACCGTTCACGCCAAGCTGTTCATCTTGTGGGGCATCAACGCCGTAAGCACGAATATGCATCAGGTCATGCTCGCGGAGCAGGCGCGCAAAAACGGGGCGACGATAGTCGTCATCGACGTCCACAAAAATCAGACCGGACGATGGGCGGACTGGTTTATTCCGGTGCGGCCGGGCACGGATACGGCGCTTGCACTGGGGCTCATGCACATCTTGTTTGCGGAACAGTTGACGAACGAATCGTTTCTTCGCGAATATACCGTCGGTTACGAGGAGCTTCGCGACCATGTCCGCGCATACGATCCGCATACGGTTTCCGCGATTACTGGCGTGCCTGTCGATGATTTGTACCGTCTGGCTCGCATGTACGGCACGATCTCGCCATCCTTTATCCGGATCGGCAACGGCCCGCAGCACCATGACAACGGGGGGATGTGCGTCAGGACGATCGCGTGTCTGCCGGCGCTCACCGGAGCGTGGCTGCACAAAGGCGGCGGCGCGATCAAAGGGAACAGCGCTTACTTGGAGCATAACGTAGCCGCTTTGCAGCGCCCAAACTTGATGAAGAAAAGCACGCGGCGGATCAATATGAATTTGCTCGGCAGCGCTTTGCTGGAGCTGGAGCCCCCGATCCGGTCACTGTACGTCTACAATTCCAATCCGGCGGTCGTCGCGCCGAGCGCGAATAAAGTAAGACAAGGATTGGTGCGGGAAGATTTGTTTACGGTCGTGCACGACCTGTTCCTGACCGAGACGGCGAAGTATGCGGATATCGTGCTGCCGGCCACTTCGTCGTTCGAAAATACGGACTTATACCGCTCGTACTGGCATCATTACGTACACATACAGCAGCCGGTGATCGAGCCGTACGCCGAAAGCAAGTCCAACGTGGAAGTGTTCCGCCTGCTGGCGCGCGCCATGGGCTTCGAAGAACAGGCGTTCCTGGACACGGAGGAAGACATGATTCGTCAGGCGCTGGATCATCCCGGCAATCCGGTGCTCGAAGGGATGACTTACGAGCGGCTCGCGGAGAAGCAATTCCTCAAAGGGAAGGTGAAGCCGCTATTCCCCGGCACCTTGCGGACGCCTAGCGGGAAGATCGAGCTGTATTCGAAGCAGATGGAGCGCAAAGGATACACGCCGCTGCCGACGTACACGCCGCTTGCCGAAGAAGAAGGCGATCTTCCGTTTCTGTTTATCCCCGGGCCGAATCATAATTTCTTGAATTCAACGTTCGCTCACAACGAGAAGCACGCCCGCATGGAGAAAACGCTACGACTGCACATGAACGCGGCGGACGCCACAGCGCTCGGCATTGCAAGCGGCGACCGGGTGCGGGTATGGAACCACCGGGGCGAGTGCGAGCTTACCGCCGCCGCGGGCGACGATGTGCTGCCCGGCGTAGTCGTGAGTCAAGGGCTGTGGGCGGACGCGCCGGGACGCAAAAGTCTGGTTAACGCGCTGACGCCGGAACGGGTGGCGGATATGGGCGGAGGAGCCACCTTTTTCTCAGGCAGGGTGCAAGTAGAGAAGCTTCATTGAATCGTAGTTATTCAATCAATTCATAGCCGGGGCTGCTTGCAGAAGCGGCCTCGGCGAAATGGATGTGAGCTTGAGCCCGTCACCGAACGCGCGATGCGTACGGTAGACGGGCTTATTTGTTACCGCAATCATGGCCGCCCGAATTCGTATGGAAAGTGGCCCGGCTCTCACCCGTAAAACGGCCGCGGTGTCAGTCTCCTCCTACAGAATGGGAAAGAATAGACAAGGACAAATTAAGATGCAATGACAAGATTAGCCGGCCGCCGACCGGATGCAGGAGCGTGTGGAATGAAAAAAGTATACAGCATTTATATAACGGATTTGCGCAATATTGCCCGCGTGCCTACCGGACTTCTGCTCATGATTGCACTCGCCGTGCTGCCGTCGGTGTACGCCTGGATTAATCTCTTCGCGATGTGGGACCCGTACAGCAATACGTCGGGCATTAAAATTGCCGTAACCAGTCTTGACGAAGGGGCGGCGTTTCAAAATAAACCGTTCAATATCGGCAATGAAGTCGTGGAAAGCTTGAAAAAAAACCACCAGCTCGGCTGGACGTTCGTGGATGAGAACGAAGCGCTGGAAGGCGTCGAGCGCGGCCGATATTACGCCAGTTTGCTCATTCCGGCCGATTTTTCGCAAAAGATCGCCAGCAGTGTCAGCGGAAATGCGCAGAAGCCGGAAATCATATACACCGTGAACGAAAAGCTGAATGCAGTCGCTCCGAAAATTACGGAAAAAGGCGCAACCAACGTGACCGCGCAAATCAGCGAAAATTTGATCCGGACCGTGAGCGAGACGGTGCTGGCCCGTATGAAGGAGCTGGGGATGGAGTTCGAACAGCAGCTGCCGACGATTCGCCGCATCGAAAGCCGGATTTTGGAGCTGGAGAAGCGTTTGCCCGATATCGAGGCGATCGGAAGCAAAGCGCTCGACGTGGAGAAAAAGCTGCCGCAGATTCGCGAGAAAGCGGATAAAATCGTAGAGCTGGAGCAGCGTATTCCCGAGATCGACCAAGCGGGCAAAACGCTGCTGAAGCTCGAGGAGCGTTGGCCGAAAATAAATGAAGCGGCGCAGGATGTGCTGCTGCTTCAAGAAAAGCTGCCCGACATTCAGCGCGTGGCCGGCCGCGTGACCGAGCTCGATCAACATTTCGATCAAGTGGAGGCGGCATTGAACAAGGCCATCGAAGACACCCGCAAAGCGAATGAAATCGTTGATACAGCGCTTGCCATGATCCCGAAGATCGAGGCGATTGCCGCAGACGGGGGCGCTTTTGCCGATCAGCTGAGCCGCTTTCTGCAAAACAATAACGCCGCATTCGAGGCGCTGATTCCGGTCATCCGGCAAAACTTAATGTTGCTGCAGCAGACAGCGGATGCGGTCCAGCAAATAACGGCGCTGCTGCAAAACGCGAACATCGATCCGAAGCCGGTAATCGCCGCACTCACGTTTGCCGCGGACCGGGCATCGGGAGCGGCCCGCATCGCGGACGGGATGATCGATTTGTTCACGAGGCTGAACGCATATTTGCCCGCAGCCCCGTTAAACCATGCCATTGAGCGGCTCGGCGCGGTGCGCACAAATTTGACGGGGCTGGCGCAAACGATGCAGACGGTGGCAGCGGCGCTGGAGCGGGGGGAGCAGCCGGCTAAGGCGCTCATCGACCGGCTGAACACACTGTCCCGGGAAGCGAGCGCGATCCTCGGCGATTTGCTCTCCCGCTACGACACGGAAATCGTGCCGAATATGAAGAAAGCGCTGAATCAGATTCAGTCCGTCGCGCAAAACGCCTCCGATGTGCTGCAGACGGTTAAAGCGAAAATTCCGGATATGAAAGCAATCTTGCAAGATGCGCAGCAAGGGATTCGTTTTGCCCAAACGGGACTGGATGCGCTCCAGGGCGAGATGCCGCAAATCCGAGCGCGAATACACGACGCTTCCGTTTCGCTTCAGCAGAAAATGAACGAAGTGACGCAGGCGGTGAATGCGGCCGCAGCATTCGTTCGCGACGATTTGCCTCGCGTGGAGCAAAAACTGCATCAAGCGGCCGATTTCGTGCGCATCGATTTGCCGGCCGCGGAGGAGGAACTGCGCAAAATTTCTGACCTGTACCGGACGCATTTCGCGGATGTGGAAGGCGCAGTGCATCAGGTGGCGGATTTTGTACGAGACGATTTGCCCGCTTTCGAAGCGGCTGTGCACAAGGCGGCCGATCAGATCAGAAGGCTGGAGGGACAGAACAACATCGACGAGCTGCTCGATTGGCTGCGCAGCGATACCGGGCGGGAAAGCGACTTTCTGGCCGACCCGGTGCTGATCAAGGAAATCAAGAAGTTCCCGATTCCGAATTACGGCTCGGCGATGTCGCCCTTTTATACGACGCTCTCATTGTGGGTCGGAGCGATGCTGCTCGTATCGTTAATGAGAGTGGATGTGGAGGACACGGAACGCATATATAAAAGTCATGAGGTCTATTTCGGAAGAATGTGCATATTTTTGACGATCGGCTTTTTTCAGGCGCTCATCGTTTCGCTCGGCGATTTCTTCATTCTCGGGACGTATGTCGTGAGCAAAATCGGCTTCGTGCTGTTTGCTTTTTTAATCAGCGCGGTATTCGTGACGATTACGTATACGCTCGTGTCCGTTTTCGGCAATATCGGCAAAGGACTGGCGATTATTTTTCTGGTGCTGCAATTTTCAAGCTCGGGCGGTACGTTCCCGGTCAGCACGTCGGCGCCTTTTTTTCAAAAGCTGAACCCGATCGTGCCGTTTACGTATGCAGTCGGACTTTTGCGCGAGGCGGTCGGCGGCATGCTGCCCGGCGTTGTCGTTAAGGACATTTTGTTTTTGCTCGGTTTTATTGCGATCTGCTGCATTGTCGCCCTGGCGCTCAAAAAGCCGCTCAGCGGCTACACGGAACGCGTATCCAAGAAGGCGAAGCAGACGAAGCTGATTTCGTAGCGCAAATCGAAAATAAATATATCCAAAAATTACCTTGTGGACTATGCGTCACGAGCCTATCGTTATACCAGTGGAACCGCAGCGGCGGACATGGGACTACGCTAACGTATCCGCTCTATTTGCATGATCTATTGTCGTAAAATGGTAGGAAAGGCGGTGGAGGTGCTCGGATGGCACTGCAAAAGTGGTTGTACCGGTTAGCTCGCATGTATTGGAAAATAAGGCGTCCGGTTACAATGGGCTCCCGAGCGATCATTAGGCAAGACGGCAATATTTTGTTGATTCGTCAGACGTACGTGGAGGGCTGGTACTTGCCGGGCGGCGGGGTCAAGCGAGGGGAGAGCTTTCAACAAGCGATCATTCGCGAAGTGGCGGAGGAATGCGGATTGGAAGCGGTTCGTCCGAAGCTGCTTCAGCTTTATTTCAGCCGGAATGAAGGGAAGATCGATCATATCGCCCTATTCGAAATTACTGAATTTTCCGCGATCGCCCGTGCCAAGACGGATGCGGAGATTGCGGAGCTGCGTTTTTTTGCGTTGGACGATTTGCCCGAAGACACGTCGCCGGCCACCCGCAGACGCATTGGGGAGTACGCTGCCAACCAGTTTCGTGCCGAGCGATGGTAAAAGCAAAATCCCCTTCGCCGGGCGCCGCAGCAAACCATCGATAACCGGTGTGGTTTCGGATAATTGGCCGCGACGTATAGGACAAGGGGATTCCGTTAACGGCTGCTCGCTGCTAGAGACTGGCCAGGTACGCGTCGAGTTGGTCGAACGTTCCGCCAAATCCTAGATGCATGGACTCGTGCATCGAACCGAAGAATCGGACTTCTTCCTCCGTTGCGTTGTAAGGACGTCCCCGCATCGTTATGATCGTTCTGCCGTCCTGCTCCGCGAACGTGAATGAATTCATCACTTCGAGCGGAAAAGACTCGCTAAAGGGAGGTCTTACCGTGTTGCCCTCCGGATCGGAGAAGCTGTTGGCGAACACAAGCTTCTCCGGCGCTTCGATTTCATAAAACGTGAATTTGCCCCACAATACATCCCCTTCCGGAGAAACCATACTGTAGTGAAAGATGCCGCCAGGACGAAGATCCAGCTTGGCGGAAGTAAACGTAAAGCCTGTCGGGCCCCACCAATGCTTCAAGTGCTTTTCGTCCGTCCAAACTTGAAAAACGAGATCGCGAGGCGCATCGAACGTGCGGGTAATCACCAATTCGTTTGCTGCGCTGGCTGCTGCTTTGTTTTCGGACATGATTCATTCCTCCTAATTTACGGTTTTTCCAATGGACGGTACGGTTGAGTTACCCATGAATTCGGCATTGCCGGATGAAACTCCTTTGCGTTTTCTGTGATAAAACATATAGGAGCCGGCAGCAAAAAAGTAAAAGAGTACGAAAAATATCCAGCTGCTGGCCGGGTCGCCAACCGAAATGACGGAATACATCGCACCCGTCAAATCGAATACCAAGCCGGCGTAAGCCCATTCCTTCAATCTCGGAAACCCGGGGACAACGATCGCCAAGGAACCTAAAATTTTGGCCACCCCGAGAAAAGGCAGCAAGTAAGCGGGATACCCCAAATGGTCGAATATAGCAGTGGAGTCCGGGGCGGACATCAGATTCGGGATCGCTCCCAGAAACATGAACGCCGCGAAGGGCGCCGTGAAAACCCAATACAAAATGTTTATTTTTCTCATGACACATCATCCTCCTAAATAGTTTGATCTTCCGTAATTTCTTAAATGCGCGCGAGTTGTTCTTCCAAGCGATCTAGCGTCTGTTTGGCTCCTTCAATAGCCCCGTATTCCTTGACGACTTTCTCCAGCTCCGCTGCCGACTTGAACTGCATCCGCATCGTCAGTTCGGTCGTTTGGCCCTGTTCCGCGAACGTTACGGTCACGCGAAATTGTTCATCGTCTTCGCCGTCGCCATGGGAGTACACAAGCCGTTCGGGCCGTTCCACCTCGCGGTACGTGATTTTGTTGTCATAGTCGGTACCGTCGGGACCGTGCATCACGTAGCGCCAGACGCCGCCCGGTCTAACATCAATTTCGCTCACCGAAAGCGTGAACCCCCTGGGTCCCCACCAATGCGGCAAATGATCCGGATTCGTCCAAACGTTGTACACCGCCTCGCGTGGAGATTGAAATACCCTCTTAATGATGAGCTCCCGATCCTGTACCTCCGTGACCGTATTGCTTGTCGCTTTTCCTGCCGTCATGACTCAATTCCTCCCATATGGATTTGATATTCATTGTTCACAGCAAGCCTGGAGCATATGCCGGACTCGCTTCCTTTTGACGTCGTTCCTGCTGCTTGTTAGATGGAACGTTTTTTTGCTTGTTTTACGCTCTAAGCGGAAACGTTTTATATCTATGATTGGAGTATATCCTTAAAGGAATATTCCTGTCAAGGAATATTTAAAAAATGGTACGTCGATCATTCAATTCCAAATCGGCAGCGGTTGTGTCGGGGTTTTTGCTGCGACAATAACGGCCTGCGTAGTTGTGTCGTGGAATGGACTGAAATGGGCCCGAAGATGGAATCATAATGCAGGAAGGGTGGGAACAGGATGCAGCAAGCAATGCTTCAGGAGCTGAATCGATTGATCGCCGAGTTGAAACAAAAAGAAGAAGCCGCCGTATACACCGTCCCGCAAGAAGCGATAGGCGCGGTCAAAAAAGCGAAACATCTGGAGAAGTTTCTGCTTGATCTATTCGATGTCGTCAATGGCGGCGGCGGGATCGACATCCGCGGTATCATCCGCAGAGAGTTTGGTCTAAGCAAGATGCTTACCGATCGCATGGACCGGTGGGCGGCATATGGTAAAGAACTGCTTGAGGACGAACTGCATGAAGCGATAGACCGCGCGGAAATACGTGCGGGCAAGCAGCATTTGTTTTTTGTCGGCCCCGTGGGCAAGCAGGTGCTGGCCGAGGCGCTCGGTTTGCTTAAGCAGATGGCGCATGCGGCGGTCAGACTGCAGTTTCATCCCGGGCAGGCGGGTTCCGGCGTCTACGTGGCGATGCTGGATCCATCGCTACGTTTTTACGAGCTTCCGTCTGCGCAGCCGGACGAGAACATGTCCAGATACCGGCTTTTGATCGCCTCCGGACGGCTGCATGCGATGTCGGGCAACGATGAATCGATCGCAGCTGATTTGAAAGCTCACGTCAAACAATGGTATCAAAACGGATCGTTAACGTTTCTTGAACAACGGGAATGGCACTTGTCTTATGAACATGTACCGGAATATTTGTACGCGCTGACTGCGGATCAGATCGAAAGGCTGCAGGATGATTTCATGCGGCATATAAGTGAGGAGTTTGCGTTAGTGAAGGCCAAGCCGGAGTTGTATCGAGCGGAGCAGTTGAAAAAAACGCTGGAGGCTGTGTTAAGCTGGGCGGACGACGCTGAGCCCAAAGGTTAAAGCCGCTGCCTGCTGGTTGCGAAAAAAACAGTGTACAAGGCCGGGCCCGCCGTAGAACAAACGGCAATGATCGTCTGCATGCCGGACCCGATCGATTGCATCACATGTTGCTCGACTTTGTACAGCGGGGCTCCTTTGCCTAGTGCCGTAGCTTATTTGTTCACGATGGAAACGTTGGATAGGGTGGCGACCGTATAGTTATCGATTTGGTTGCTCGTCTTCACGGCATCCGCCGCCAAACCGACGTATACGGTGCCGCCAAGCTTCACGTCGGCCGTTCCGTACGGCTTCCATTCCTGCCCGTCATGCGACATGTAGCCTGTCACCGTCTCCCAGCGCCGGCTCAGCTTCACCCAATATGGGAACGTGCCGTCCTTGCTTTCCATCGATTTCAGGTCGGCTGCCGCGGTCGTGCGCGCTGCAAAGGCTCCACCCGTGCCCGACTTGATGTAAGAGATTCGCATCATCGCCGCGGCCGCCTCAGGCTCAAGCCCTGCCCGAATCATGACGCCGGCCCCCGTTCCCTCAGCTACGGCTGTGATCGCTTCCACCTTGGCGATGATATCGCCATCCCCCTCCATTGTACGGTATACGAACCGGAAGGCGTCGGATTTGCCCTCCAACTTTCCGGCCGATTTCAGCGTAAAGCGGCCTTCCCTCAGCGACGCGAATCCTTGGATACCGGGCTGTCCGATATCTGCCGTGTGCCATCCCTCGAGATCCGTCGCCTTATTCACATGAACGGGCACCGCAGTGGATTGTGCCGCCATTCCCTTGTCATCCACCACGTAAGCGGAGAGGAAGTGCGTGCCGTCAGGAACCGCTTTCCAGGTGAAGCGATAAGGCGCTGCGGCAGATTCGCCGAGCTTCACGTCATTGTCGTAAAACTCCACTTTGCGAATCTTCGCGCCGGATACCGGCTTTACGTCGGCTTCGATCGCGATGTCCGCATTCCCCCCGTAGATCGTATTCACCTTGGGGGAGGTGAGGACGACGGATGGATTCGCCACATTGCCCGCAATCGAGTTCAAGTAGTTTTCCAGCATCGTGTAGCCGCCTTTGCCGATCCGGTTCCGGTCGTCTGGGTTATTAGAATCGAGCCTTTGTGCCTTCTCCCAGCTGTCCGGCATACCGTCATGGTCGGAGTCGAGCGGCGCTTCCGCCGGTTCGCTTTTCCGAAAACCGCCAACCTCGGCCTGCGAATTGATTTGCCGGCCGGTCCTGTTTCGGACATCGGCCACAAGCCTCGCGTCGACCGCGTCGCGCCGGGGCACGATCGCCCCCGCCTGTTGAAGCACAGTCTCATAGGCTTCGTCCGCCGTCTGCGTCTTCACTTCATGCTCGAACGGGATCGGCTGTGTCAGCTTCACCATGGAAGCGTCCGCGCCGGATACGGCATTCCAGTTATTGGCGGTCCCTTCCGGGAAGCCGTCAATGTAATTGCCGGCGACATACCATTGTCCTCCCGGTCCCGCCGGGTCGAGCATGAATTGCTTCGCGCGTTCTCTCGTATCCGGCCCCCATTTGTAATAGTTTCCGACCGCATTCACGCGAGCGTTTTCTCCGCCGTACGACGCTTTAAATCCCCAGTTGTAAATGACGTTGTTGCGGAAGTCGATCAAATTGTCCTTCACCGGCGTTTCTCCGGGGAATCGCGGGTTTCGGCTGGAATTATGCACGATCAGATTGTGGTGGAACGTAACGTTTTGCCCGCCCCATATGCCGCCGTATCCGTGCGCGCCCTTCTGATGTACCGACATCGTCAAGCTTTCCCCGAGCAGGGACCACTGCACCGTCAGGTTGCGGATGGCATAGGCGGACAGCACTTCATCCACCGCCCAGCTCGTCGAGCAATGATCGATGACGATGTCGCGCCGGCCTCGTCCGCCGAAAGCGTCGGCTTCCCGCTTGGACGTATCCCCGAGGCGGAATCGAAGGTAACGGATCATGACGTTGTCCGCGTCAATATTCGTTTCGTATTTGGCAATCGTGATGCCGTCTCCGGGGGCGGTTTGGCCGGCGATGGTCAAGTTGGAGCCTTTGATACTAAGCGGGCCAACCAGCTCGATCGTACCGGATACGCGGAATACGACCGTCCGGTTGCCTTTGCTGACAGCGTCGCGTAACGACCCCGGACCGCCGTCGCGGAGCGTGGTCACCTCGTACACTTCTCCGCCGCGGCTGCCCGTCGTATACATGCCCGCGCCTTCCGCCCCCGGGAATGCCGGCAAACGCTCCGGTACCGCTTCCGGCTCGCCGCCGGCCTGCGACCTGCGGTCCTGGATCAAGGAAACCGCTGTCACGGCGGCAATGGCCGCGAATATGCAGCAGACGATGATCCGTTGTTTTATCGATTTCATGCTTCGAACACCACCTTATCCGGAATAACGGTTACAGATTATCACAATGGATGGAATGCAATCTTTATCCGGCTATGTTATTTTCCGCCTAAAATAAAGCTTTTTTGTCCATTTTTCGAAAGGAGCGGTCGCTAGCAGTCGTGCACTCTCCGAAATAACCGAATTGCCCGTTTTGTCCGTTTGGGAAAACGTAATGGTGTATAATATTTTGTAATCAAAGAATGCACATCGCAGAGCGTGGAGGAAACAAGGATGATCAGAGAAGCGGAAGCGAAAGATGCAGCAGAAATCGAACGTTTATACCGGCTGCTACTGCCCGATGATGGCCGGATCCATGTGCTCGGGGAACGTTTGGAAGAGATTCGGAACGATCCGAACCAGTATTGTGTCGTTTACGACGATGAAGGGCGCGTGATCGGGACGGTGCTGCTTCATATTTGTCTCGATCCGATGTATGGAAAAAGGCCTTTTGCGCTCGTCGAGAATGTCGTAGTCGACCCGAACAGCAGGGGAAAAGGCGTAGGGAACAAGCTTTTCGGGCATTTGGAACAATGCTGCAGGGAGCGGGACTGTACGGAAATGCTGCTGCTCAGCAGCTCGTACCGAGCGGAAGCGCACCGATTTTTTGAGCGGCAAGGCTTTAGCGGTACGGAACGAAAAGGGTTTGTGAAGCGTCTATAGTGGCGAAGAGCAAGCGACGACGAAAAGGGTGACCTCATTTGCGCATTAACGAATGTAACGCGAACTCACAAAGGAAGAAGGGAGAATCGTTGTAAATGCTTGTGGTCAGAGAAGGGAAGAATGTTGCAGGCATCCCGCTGCCTAACGAAACGCGCCTTATAATATCGGGCCGGCTTCCCGATACCGAGCGAATTACCTGCGCGTTTGTACTCGCATTTCAGCAGGACCAATTATTATTAACGCACCTGCATGAAAGAGGATGGGATATTCCCGGTGGACACATCGAACCCGGAGAAACGCCGGAAGAAGCCGTAAAACGAGAATTGTACGAAGAAACAGGCGCGAGCATCGGCTCGCCGATGCTGCTCGGTTATGAACAGATCCGGCTGCTTGGCGAGAAGCCGGCGCATTATAAATATCCGTATCCCGACAGCTATATGGTATTTTATACGGCGGCCGTAGCCAGGCTGGATGCGTTCGGAAGCACCGATGAAACGGCCGGGCGGAGCTTATTCGAACCGGAGCGGGCATATCGGGTGCCATGGGTGAAAGAGCATAGCGCCTTGTACGAAGAAGCGCTGAGAAGAGCATCCCTATCCGGGTAAGTTGAGTTACGGAAAGGGAATGCTTGTTTGGCGAACGTATATTCGTTATAATGAGAGGATAAGCCGATATGATAACGTAAAGGAAGTTTCGACATGCGTCTCGCCGTACTCTCGGATACGCACGGAAATGCTGTAGCGTTCGAAGCGGTCGCTCAAGATTTGCGCCGGCAAAGCCCGGATGCGTTCGTTTTTTTGGGGGACTTGGCCATGCGCGGTCCGCAGCCTGCGGAATGCATAGACTTGCTCCGTTCGCTTGATCCTCTAGTTTCGATCAAAGGCAATCACGATCATTATTTTGCGCGCTATCGCGATGCGTCGGAATGGGTGCCCAAGAACGCGAAGGAAGAAATGAATCGGAGGCAGCTTCAATATAATCAACGGCTGCTTTCCAGCGAGGAGCAGCACTGGGTTGGCCATTGGCCGACGGAGCACGTGCTGCACGCGGGCAACATCCAAGCCGAGCTGTACCATGCTTCGCCGGCTTCGCTCGCGAAAATTACATGGCCGTGGGCGGCAAACGACGAGCTCGACGCGCTTCGCAAGGACGAGTCGACGCAATTGGTGCTATACGGCCATATTCACCATGCCTTCGTGCGGAGCGCAAACGGCCGGCTGATCGTGAACAGCGGCAGCATCGGCCTGCCGTTCGACGGTGACAACCGTGCGAGCTATGCGCTCATCGATGTGACGGGGCGCGATATCGCCGTGCATATTCGCCGCATCGCTTACGACATCGATCAAGTTGTCCGCATCGCTAAAGACCGGAACATGCCGGATGTCGATCTTTTTGAAGAGGCCGTCCGCAAGGCGGCATTTACGTACGGTCTCGCCACGAAGGCCGTGTAGAACGAATGGTAAACCAGGCATGAAAAAAGCAAGGCTTCCTTCCAAAGGAAAAGCCTTGCTTTTTTATTTCATTTCCCGCGATATCCCATCTGATTGGAGATTTCCAGCGTCGTCGCCACGACATGCTGAATGAACGAATCGAGTAGCGGCTGCACCCGATCGGTCGGGCCTATCATGCTGATCGCTGCATTGACCGAGCCGTCCGCATCGTAGATCGGCGCCGCAATTCCCGTTACCCCGACGTTCCGCATATTGGAGCTGACCTCGTAGCCGTTCTCGCGGATGCGGGCAAGCCGCTCCTTGATTTCATCCGGCTTCTTCATGGAATACGGCGTAAAGGTGCGGATGTCCTCGGACAGCACATGATCGATAAAGCTCTCGTCCCGAAACGCGAGAATCGATCGGGCCGCCGAAGTTGCATAGAGCGGAAAGCGGCGATAAGCGTCGACGTTGAACCGAATCGGGTACTTGGATTCGATTTTATCGACGTAGATCGCCTCATATTGATCCCGGGCGCACAAGCAGACGAACTCCTGCGTCGCATCCGACAGCTGGTGCAGGAACGGTTTGGCGAACTCCGCCAAATTGTGATTCGTCAAAACCTTGTTTCCGAGCTCTAACAGCGTATATCCGAGGGAATACTGTTTGTTGGACGGATTTTGTTTAATGAATCCTTCACTCTCGAGCGTCATGAGCAGCTTGTGGATGGCTCCCTTCGAGAGCTGAAGCTGGCGGCTCAATTCGCTGACGCCCAGCTCTTTCTCGGAATCGAGAAACGCCTTCATCAATCTGCAGCTGTTTTTAACGGAGGATAAATGATTGTCCATACCGATTTTAGCTCCTTACTCATTGGGAAATCATGTGGACGAATGACATTTTTTAGAAGGTAGTTTACCACAGACGCCGTTTTTTTCCTAGAATGAAATTTTACGTGTAAGAGAATATGACATGAGTCAAAAAACTTATTGCGCTGTCATGCGATCCCGTGCTAATATTTTAACATATTCACACATAGTAAACAATGTTCACGTATAGTGAACAGTTAAACAACATTGAGGAGGATTTATATGAAAAAATGGGGTACTCTTCTTTCCGTCGCTGCGCTATGCGGCTCTTTGCTTGCGGGCTGCGGCTCCGCTCCGAAACCGGCCGATAACGCAGGTGCTGCCGGAGGTACGGCGCCGGCGGGCACCGCACCGGAGAAACAGCTAGTTGTCGCGGGCAACGGGGCAACGGTAGAACAGCTGATGAAAGACGAAATTTTTAAAAAATTCAATGAAAAATATCCCGATGTAAAGCTAACTTACGTATCCGGCGTATCCACTGAAATCGTAGCCAAAGTAAAGGCGCAAAAAGCATCCCCGCAAATCGACGTTACGGTTATTGAGGGCGGAGAGCAGGAAGGCGGCCGCGTAGAAGGATTATGGGATACGCTTTCAGACAAAGATATTCCGAATATGAAAAAAGTAGGCTCCGAGTTGAAAGTAAAAGACAACAGCGGGGTAGCCGTCAATTTTACGCCGATGGGCATTTCCTATAACGCTGAAATTGTAAAAGCGAAAGGACTGCCGGTTCCCGGGTCGTGGAACGACTTGGCGAAGCCGGAGATGAAGGGCAACCTCAGCATCGCCGAAATTTCGAGCAACTTCGGACGTTCCGCTTTGATCATGCTCGCCTATGCGAACGGCGGTTCCGAGAAAAACATGGACCCTGGTTTCGAGAAGTTGAAAACGATCGCAGGCTATATGCCGACCTTCGCGAAAACGTCTGCTCAATTGCAGCAAGATATGCAGAACAAGACGGCGGCTTACACGACCTGGACCATGGCGCGAAGCCTGGTTCAGAAGGATGCGGGCCTCAATCTCGAATTCGTCATTCCGAAGGAAGGCGCGAACCTCGTTCCTAACGTAGCGACGATCGTCAAAGGGGCGAAAAACCCGAACGCGGCGAAGCTGTTCATCGACTTCCTGTTGTCGGACGAAGTGCAAACACTGTACGGCAGCAAATTGTATTACAACCCGGCTGTAAATGTGAAACTTCCGGATGATCTTGCCAAGAAACTGAGCTTTGACCGCAGCAAAGTCGTCAATTTCGATCTGGAGGTTGTCGGGCAAAAGACACCGGAGTGGCTTGACCGTTTCAATAAAGAAGTAGCTCCTAAAGTCGGAAAATAAGGTGATGCCTCGTGAGCAAAAACATAGACGTTGAACTGAAAAACATCCAGAAGAAATTTGGCTCGAGCGTCGTAGTGGATCATTTCAATTTGCAAATCGAGCAAGGAGAGTGCGTCTCCTTCCTCGGCCCATCCGGGTGCGGGAAGACGACGACGCTTAATATGATTGCGGGCTTCCTGGAGCCCGACCAAGGCGAGCTGATCATCAAAGGCAAGCGGATGAACGGCGTAGCATCCAACAAACGGGATCTGGGGATGGTGTTCCAGACGTATTCGCTGTTTCCGCACATGACCATCTTCGAGAATGTCGCGTACGGGCTCAAGCTGCGAAAAGTGCCGAAGGCAGAAATCGCCGCGAGGGTAGGCAAAGTGCTGGAACTTGTCAAGCTTCCCCACGTCTCGGACCGGTACCCGAAACAGCTGTCCGGCGGGCAGCGCCAGCGGATTGCGATCGCGCGGGCGCTCGTCACCGAGCCTAGCCTGCTGCTGCTTGACGAACCGCTCAGCAACCTTGACGCGAAGCTGCGCGAGGAATTGCGGGACGAGATGAAGCGGCTGCAGCAGGAGATCGGGGTAACGACGATCTTCGTTACGCACGATCAGGAGGAAGCGCTCTATTTGTCCAACCGGATCGTCGTGCTTGATCACGGCAGGGTGGAGCAAATCGGGACGCCGTGGGACATCTACAACCGTCCGGCCTCCGAATTCGTGCACACGTTCATCGGCAAATCGAACCGGATGGCGGGCGTCGTCGAGCAGGTGTATGACGGCAGGATGCTGCTGAGAACGGATGCGGGCTTTACGCTGTTCGGAGATAGCCGTGACAAGCAAATCGCAGCCAAAACGAACGTATCCATCTATGTGAGACCGGAGAAAATTACCCTCCATACCGACGACCGCGGGACGCAAGACGTCAACCGGACGAAAGGGACGGTCAAGCTGACCTCGTTCCTCGGAGCGCATACGGAATGCGAAGTCGAGGTAGGCCGCTACTCGGTCACCGTACGCGTTCAAAGCGTGGAGCATAATGTGTCTCTGCAAGCGGGCCAAACGGTTTATCTGGAGTGGAAGCCAGAAGATGTATTCGTATTCCCGAGAGAGGGGCAAGGACAATGACGCAGGGTCGTAGCCGTTTCAAGCGAACCGCTTTATTGCTGCTAGCTCCCGCGTTTATCGTGTTGTTAGGCGTGTTTCTGCTTCCGATGCTGTACATTTTACTGCTTAGCTTTCAGGATAAACACGAACAGCTTACGTTCGACAATTACGTGCTGTTCGTGAAAGACCCGTACTATTTGCAAATCTTATGGCGTACCGTGAAGCTGAGCTTGTACACCGTGATCGCCTGCTTCGTGCTCGGCTACCCGGTTGCGATGTATATGGCGCAGGCGTCGAACAAAATGAGGGGACTCATCACGTTCCTCATCATCGCCCCGCACCTGGTGAGCGTCGTCATCCGCAATTTCGGTTGGGTCATTATTCTCGGGGAAAAGGGTCTGGTCAACAACGCCCTGCTGAAACTCGGAATGATCGACAAGCCGATCCGGCTCATGTACAACGAGCTCGGCGTCGTCATCGGTTTGACCGACTCCTTGATCGTATATATGATCTTGGCGATCGCAACTAGCCTTTACCAGATCGACGGCTCGCTCTATAAAGCGGCGGGCATTCTCGGCGCCGGCAAAGTGCGCACGTTCTTCACCGTCGTAGTGCCGCTTACGCTGCCGGGGATGCTGGCCGGATCTACGCTTGTATTCAGCTTGTCCATGAGCTCGTTCGTAACGCCGGCTTTGATGGGCGGCACATCGGTGAAAGTGCTGCCGGTCATCGCCTATGAGAAAATTATGACCCAGCTGAATTGGCAAGTGGGCGCCGCGCTTTCTTTCCTGCTGCTGACGTCGACGGTCGTGCTTGTGACCTTGTTTACGAAGCTTGTGGAAACGAAGCGGTATAAAGAGGTGTTTTCCTCATGATGAAAAAAAATTGGCTGCTCGGCACCATTACGTTTATCGTCGTACTGTTTGTCATTTCGCCGCTGCTTGTCGTCATTCCGACCTCCTTCACGTCGGTCAAATATTTGTCGTTCCCGCCCGTCGGTTTCTCCGGCATGTGGTATGCGAAAATATTCGACCGCCCCGAATTTACGGAGTCGTTCATCTTTAGTCTCGAACTGGCCGCTTTGACGGCGGTCATCTCTACGATCATTGGCACGCTGGCCGGTCTGGCGCTGCACAAATACAAATTCCGCGGCAGCGGCGTCATTAACGGACTGCTGCTGTCGCCGCTGACGGTGCCCGCGCTCATTATCGGGATCGCGGTGCTGCTGTTCTTTACGCGGGTCGGGATCGCAGGTACGTTCTTCGGACTGCTGCTGGCGCACATTTTGATTTCCATCCCGTACGTCGTCCGTCTTGTGCTGACGGGGCTCAGTTCTTTTGACTACACGCTGGAACGGGCGGCTTACATTATGGGTGCGAAGCCGATCAATGTATTCTGGGATATTACGATGCCGCTGCTCAAACCGGCGATCATGTCGGGCATGATTTTTGCCTTCCTGACGTCGTTTGACAACGTGACGGTATCGTTGTTCCTGATTTCCCCGTCTACGACGACATTGCCGCTGGCGATTTTCAGCCATATGCAGGAATCGCTCGATCCCTTGGTCGCTTCGATTTCGTCCGTCGTCATTTTGCTGAGTCTTGTATTCATTATTATTTTGGAACGCGTTTATGGTTTGGACCGCCTGTTCGGCTCCAATTCGCAGTCCCACTAATGGAGATGCATTGCAACCATGTCATACAACCTTACCGAACAAATCCAATCCGATCTCCCCGAGCTGCTTCGCTTGCTTGAGGAAAGCGTCAATATGGACTCTCCGTCCAAATGCAAGGAAGCGGGCGACAAAATGGCGGACTGGTACGCGCAGCAATTTACCCGCTTGACCGGGGGGCGCGTCACCCGCGTCCCGCACCCGGTCGCCGGGGACCGGCTGCTGTGCGAAGTGGGCGACGGGCCGGAGCAAGTGCTGCTCGTCGGCCACTACGATACCGTTTGGCCGCTGGGCGAAGCGGCCAAGCGGCCGTTTCGCATCGAAGACGGCAACGCCTACGGGCCCGGCGTCTACGATATGAAGGCGGGGCTGCTGCAGGCGATGTTCGCGCTGAAGGCGCTGCAGGACGCCGGCCGTTTTCCGTCAGGCAAACGGGTGGTGCTGCTGATCAACAGCGACGAAGAGATCGGCAGCCCGACGTCCCGCGATTTTATTGAGCAAACGGCGCGGCAATCGGCGGCCGCTTTCGTGCTGGAGCCGCCGATGGAGCCGAGCGGCGCGCTCAAGACGTCCCGCAAGGGAAGCGGCCGATACAAGCTGACGGTGAAGGGCGTGTCCGCCCATGCCGGTGTGAATCCGCAAAAGGGTGTATCGGCCATTCTGGAGATGGCTTGCCAGATTCAACGGCTGCACGCCATGACCGATTATGCACAAGGGACGACCGTCAATGTTGGCGTCGTTCATGGCGGAATCGGCAGCAACGTCGTGGCCGAGCATGCGGAAGCGGAAATTGACGTCCGCGTCGCTACGCTTGAGGAAGCAAGGCGGATCGAGGCGGAATTCGCCCTGCTAAAGCCGTTCCTCCCCGGAGCGGAAATCGAAGTGACCGGGGGCATGATGCGGCCCCCGATGGAACGCACCGACGCGATCGCTTCGCTCTACGCGCTCGCCCGCGATGTGGCGCGGACGGAGCTGGCGATCGCGCTGGAGGAAACCGCCACCGGCGGCGTCAGCGACGGCAACTTCTCGGCAGCCGTCGGCACGCCGACGCTGGACGGCCTTGGCGCGCGCGGCGATCATGCGCATTCGCCGCTCGAGTACGTGCGCGTCGCTGAGATACCGGCGCGGACGTCGCTGCTCGCGCGCCTGATCGAAAGCTGCTGATGGGCGCGCAGTCCGGAATACAACTGCTGCTTTCGAACAGGATGCTATCCGCAGCGGGACCGTATCGTTTTCCGTTTGACGTGTACGCGTAACCGTCCGCATTGGACCGATTTCGACACCGAACCGAACTTCATATCACGACCAACAGGCCGCTCGCATGAGCGGCCTACCCGTTTTGGTCCAGCTTCGCATCCTGTTCGGAAACGACCAGATCGTGATGCTCCACCCCTGTAATTTGATTGTCCGCGTCGACAAAGACGACCGACGGCTTCAATTCGTCGATTTCCTGCTCTGCAAACAAGCCGAGACTGAGCACGATGACGAGATCTCCGGGCTCGAACAGATGCGCCGGAGGACCGTTCAGGCACACTTTGCCCGACCCTTCGGGAGCGGGGATCGCATATGTTTTCCAGCGGGTCGCATTGCGGAGACTCGTGATCTGTACCATTTCATAAGGCTTAATATGAGCCTCTTTCATCAGCAGCGCGTCCAGCGTAATACTCCCGACATAATCCAATCGGGCTTCCGTCACGGTCGCCCGGTGAATTTTACCTTTGCACATTAAGCGGAGCATGAAATTCCTCCTTCACGTAGGTACACCACATCGTATGGGCGGGACCGCCTAAAGTTTCCTTATTTCCGCAAATTTAGGCCGTAGCCGTTCGCAGATCGCCGCCGGATACGTATCGTATAACGAATCCGCTTCGGTCTATGTACGAAGAAAAGCATCTCATGACAGGACGGAGGTCCGGCTGTGAACAAGTTTTGGCAAACGTGCGCCCGATGCGCCCGCACGGTCCGTTTTTCACTGAGCGGGCGATGCGGATGCGGCGGAACGCTGCTGGTAGAATACGATATGGAACGCATACGCAGTACGGTGCACAAATCCGCGCTGAAGGAAAGACCCGCAACGATGTGGCGGTACAAGGAGCTGCTTCCGCTAGCCCGGGAACAATCCATCGTGACGCTGGGCGAAGGGTGGACTCCGCTGTTGTCCATGAAGCCGCTTGAGCGGAAACTCAATGTACGGCAGGTATGGGTGAAACGGGAGGAACAAAACCCGACGGGCAGCTTCAAATCGAGAGGATTTTCTTCGACCATTTCGCTGTTGAAGGAGCACGGGATCGATTACGTAGCGGTGCCGTCCAATGGAAATGCGGCGTCGGCGATGGCCGCTTACGCGGCGCGTGCGGAGATGAGATCGGCCGTAATCGTTCCCAAAGATTGTCCGGGCATCATCATCGAAGAATGTTTGCGTTACGGCGCTTCTACTTATGTGGTTGACGGAATGATTCACGACGCAAGCCGGATTATCGAAGAAGGGGCGCAAGAGCAAGGATGGTTTCATGCCGGTACATTGAAAGAGCCGGGGAGAGTGGAAGGCAAGAAGACCATGGGGCTGGAGCTGGCCGAGCAGCTTGGCTGGATGCTGCCGGATGTCATTATTTATCCTACAGGCGGCGGTTCGGGCATCGTCGGTATGTGGAAAGCGTTTCAGGAGCTTCTTCAGCTGAAGTGGATCGGCGGAAAGCTGCCCCGATTCGTTAGCGTGCAAGAGGCGGGCTGCCAGCCTCTGGTCGATGCGCTCCGTACGGGCGCCTTCGTACCGCCTTCTACCGAAACGGTCACATCCAAGCCGACCGGGCTGCGAGTGCCGAATCCGCCGGACGGCGAGCTTGTGGTGCAAATCGTAAAACAGTCGCAAGGGACGGCACTCGGGGTTACGGCGGAGCAAATCCGGGAAGCGCAAATGCAAATGGGGCGACTGGGCATCTCCAGCTCGCCGGAAGGGGCCGCCACGCTCGCAGGGCTCATACAGCTTCGCGAAGGGGGCTGGATTACCCGCGGGGAATCGGTGGTGCTATTCAATACGTCCCACGCGGACAAATATTTGCCTTGGACCCCGCCTGCCGCCGTCCCCGTCATCAGGAGCTACGAAGATCTGCGTGAGCACCAAAGAAAGGCGGGCAGAGGCTAAGCCGTTGTGCTTAATCCCGCAATCCGATCGGAGAGCCGCTACAACAGGGAAGCGCGGCCGCAGCTTTACCCGGTCAAAGCGGCTCAACATCCGTGAGGAATGCACGCTCATCCGTTTTCTGCCGCCTTCAATTTCGTATCATTCAATACATCTTTTGATAAATCCAATTCCCGATATAGACGAGAACGGCGAGCGACAGGCTCATCCACCCCATAATGCGGGAAGCGAGCTTCTCCTTGTGCATGCCTTCCCTTGCATAGTTTTTCACATCAATCCACAAGATCAGTATCCCGCTGAACAAAAACAAAAAAACCGTAAAGTTCATATACCCGATCGAAAAACCGGAAACCATGCTCGTTCCTCCCCGGACGCTTCATGCCGTAAGTTGGCCCCGCGTTTATTTGCCCTTCATGCCGACGCGGCGAATAAAGATGTGAACGTCAATATCGAAAGTCAGATCTTTATACATTTTTTGCCAATTTTCTTTGGTTTTGATTTCCTGGTTCCAGTACCTCCACTCTTTGGCTCTGATATGCTCGCCGAAGCCGAAAATGTCCGAGCCTTTAGCCATCGTTTTTCGGATCAAGCCGTCATAGGCTTCAACGACCCGTTTACTGAGCTCCTGTTGGATTTGGAGGAGCACTTCTCTCGTACTCCGTACTTCTTCGTTCGATTTTTCCAAAATATTGCCCTCGATATAAATTTTGATTTTCACATGCGGCTTCCCGTTGCGAATTTCCGGCGTGATGACCGATTTTCGGTTGCGCGCGCCGAACAGGTAATGCGCGTTCGATCCCGGGAGCTGGACGAAAGCTTCGCCACCTGCGGGATTAAGCCCGACAATGCCCATGTACAGGGGGATTTCAAGCGGTTTGGTCGTCCCGACCAGTTTATCGCCGCGAAAAAAAGCGAGCCCGCTCAGTTCCACGGTTCCTTGCGGTTTGAGCGTAATATAGGGGAGATAGCCTTCCCTCCCTCTCGCAGAAGACGCACTCCAAAAAATGCCTAGGAAGTCATTCGGGAACCTGCCCATTTTAACCGATTGGTCCATCGTATTCATGAGATAAAGGGTAGGGACGCGTTCCAGCTGCGGGGAAGATTTCATCAGCGCTTCCGCGTAGCCTTTGCAAATGAACATCCAGTTCATTCGGCGTATATCCGGATTCCGGTGAAAAAAATCGTTTAAATTTTTAATGCTTTTTTGCGCGACGCTCTCCGATATGACGATGATGCGCAAATGACCGAAAAATAAAGGCGGCGAGACGCGCTGCTGCAAATTGTTGATGGCATCGTTGATCGTATAGCCCACCCCGTTCACGACCCAGACCGTATTTTGCCCGCCGCCTCCGCCTTGTCCGCCGCCTCCGCCACCGCCGCCGGGGCCAAGCGGAATACGTCCCGGTACGGCGATTTGCGCCGTGACGCGAATCATTCCCGTCTTCGGAGGAGGGATCGTGCCGTGAATAAACGAAATCTCGTTTTCTTCTTTGGCGGCCCCCTCCCCCGCATCGTCGATACCGATTCCAAGCACGACAGCCCGCTCCTCGATTTCCTGCCGGTCCCAGCATCCCGTTAGAACAATGCACAGGAATGCCAGGAAGAGGAACAGTTTCAATGGTATGCGTATGTTTCCGCCATTCATGGAATCACCCCTTTTTGCGGCGAATGGAAGCGACAATTAGCAGAAGCAGCGGGTATGCGACCGTGACGAGCAGTCCCATTCGCCCGACAAGCGAGATAATTTCATACATGTGCAAAATGTTTTCCGGGTACATGGCCGCCGCGAACAAAAACGGCAGAATGAATAAGGATAACACTTTATGATCCCGTAAACGGATCATCTTCGAGAATGTATGGATCGTGAAGTAGTACGTTGAGAATAACGTCGTGAATACGGCGGTAACCCAGACGGCCAGAAATGCCGCGTCGAGCCGCTCCAATATATTGCCGGGCAGCGTCGTCGTTTTAGCAAGCTCCAGCGTCGGCCATAGCAAGTTGCTCGTTTCCTCGGAGCCGAATACGCCGACGGAAGCGATGACGATGGACAAGTAGAGCCCGCCGGCGATAATCATGCCCCAGAAACTCGAGATCATCGCTCGTTTTGGATTTCGCATGGCAGGGATGACCATCGTGTACACGAACGAAGCTTGGAACAGGGCGGCGACAATCAAGATACCTTGAACCATCGAGTGTGGATTGGGATTGTTTCCCCAAATCGGCAGCATACTGACGAGTTGTGCATTTTTTAGCGAGAGCGCCACAATGAGAATGGCGGGAAACACAATGATCGGCAAATAAAAGTGGTGTATATATGTGAAAGTCGTTATATCGCTCCTCGAAGAGAGCGTAGCCAGCAGCAGCATGACGATGACCGTTATTTCAAGCGGCGTTTTTTTCAGGACGGCCGTAATGACGACTTCCCCGAACTCCCTTGCGGCCAGCGAGGTCAGTATGCCAAAAAACAGCACTACCAGAACAGTGCCGATCATGGCAAGCCATTTGCCCAATATAAGCTCGCTGTACTCGACAAATGACAAGGTCGGAAAGCGCATGCCAAGCCTCGTGATCAGCCATAGCCCGAAGGACGCAAGCAATATGGCTAACACCGTAACCAGCGTGGCTCCCGTATCCGCCGCCCGAACGGCAAATAGAGGCAGGGGGAGCACGCCGACCCCGATGATGCTGCTAATGAGAATCGCCGCTGCTTGAATCGCCGTGATCTGGCGAGGATATTCCATGGTCCATGTGCTCCTTTCGATTCCCTACTTTGATCGGATCAAGTGTATTGACGGGCGGCTCTTTGAGCGCGTCGAATACTTGCTTTCCTACGCGGGTGTCGTTAGGCGTATGCAGCATCGAAGGTCTTTTTTTCATACTCCAGAGGGGCGCGCGGAAAAGCGTATCCTTCATTCCCTGGAAGCTGCCCGGAACGAGAGGCGTAATATAAGGAACGCCGAACGATTTCAATGACAGCATGTGGTTGGCGATCAAAATGAGGCCGACCATCACGCCGTACAGCCCGAACATGCCGGCAAGAAAAATAAGCGGAAAGCGAAGCAGCCGCAATGCAAGGGCGGCATTATAGGCTGGAGTCGCAAACGATCCGATCGTCGTCAGGGCGATGACGACAACGGTGATCGGGCTGACGAAGCCGGCCGATACCGCCGCCTGGCCGATGACCAGCACCCCGACGATCGAGAGCGCTCCGCCGATTTGCTGCGGCAGACGAATGGTCGCTTCCCGGAGCACTTCCATCGACGCTTCCATAATGAGCACTTCGACCGCCGAAGGAAACGGAACGCCGGCGCGTCCGCCGGACACGGCTACCGCGAACTCGGTTGGAATCAGCTCCGGGTTGAACGAGATAATGGCGACATACAAGGACGGAGTCACCAGGGAAAAAGCGAGGGCCAGCAGCCTGGCTACCCGAATGAAGCTGACCATCAAATACCGTTCCGAATAGTCTTCCGCCGTTTGATAAAATTGGCTGAATACGGTCGGGACGATGAGCGCGAACGGAGAGCCGTCTACGAGAATAATGACCCGGCCTTCCAGCATGTTGGCCACCGCTTTGTCGGTTCGCTCCGTATTTTGCGTCTGAGGAAACGGTGAGTGATGATTATCCTCGATGTATTGCTCCAAATAACCGACGTCGAGCACCCCGTCGATATCGATCACCGACAACCGTTTCTCCACTTCGCTGACCAGGGCATCGTTGGCGATGCCCTTTAAATAGCAAATCGCTACCTTGGATTTCGTTATGCGCCCGATCTGCATAGTTTTGACGTGAAAATCGGTTGTCGGGAGCCGGTAACGGAGCAGTGATATATTCGTGCCGAGCTGTTCGATAAAGCCTTCCCGCGGGCCCCGGATGACTTGTTCGGTGTCGGGATGCTGAATGGCACGTTTCTCGACTTGTGCCGTGTCGAGGCCGATCGCTTCGCTCAGACCTTCCACCACAACGACGGTTCCTCCGCGTAATATCTGTTCTATCAAGACAGAGCGCTTGGTGATAGAGGCAACTTTATTGAAATAGAGCGTTTCGTACAGCAAAATGTCTCTCAGCTTGTCCAGCGGAATGGGCTTCCCAACCAAATGGTCCGGCGTATACATAAGCGGCTTCAAAATATCCGTATTCATCGTGGATTTATCGTTCATATTCGACATATAAAACATCACCGCGGGATGTTCGCCGAACACATGCAGACGGCGCAGCGTAAAGTCTTCGGAGCTGCCCAGCAGATCGGTGACGAACTGAATCGTTTCCTCCAAATTCGAAGTGAGGAGTTCTTCAGGAGCCTGATCCAGGTAAGAGTCGGCGACGCGAGGCTGCTGCTGTTTTTTTCTTTGCTGTTTAGAGCGTCTTTTCATCCAGTCCCAAATGGTCATTATGCGCACCTCCGCTGCCAATCTTTCCTCTGTTTCATTGTTTGCCGAACGTTGTCTAATTATGTAATGATAACGATTCCCGTTCCGAGACTTGCCGATCCTTCCTCGCCAAAATTGCATAAATTTGTTTTTGCCGTCCGACAAGGTGCGTTGGTATGATGGGGGGTGAATGAGTTTGAAACGAAAATATGTAAGGGGAAAACCGATGAACTGGTTCAAGCGAAGTTTGCTGGCGAAATTGCTTGCGGGGATGCTGATTTCGACCATTATTCCGTATACCTTGTCGAATATCATCTCGTACAAAACGACCTCCGATTCAGTCAAAAAACAAGTGATCGATTTAAATCTGGATCAAATGAGCCTCAGCATGGAAAACGTTAAGCGGTATATGCAGGAGTTGAATCGGGTATCCGTTTCTTTTTACTATGATCAGACGCTGATGCAGTATTTGCGGTCGAAAGAGATCGTTCCCGCCCAATCGTTATTCATCACTACGCAAGTGGACAATCTTTACAACACCCGTTCCGAATTTCGCGCGACCCGCTACATGAGCGCGCTCAGCGGGCAGTCGTTTATGAAATACAACAACAGCCAGGTCGGGATCAACGTCCACATGCCGCCGATGGCAATTCCGGGTAAAGAAGACCGGGAATGGAAGAGAACGCACCGGTACGAGGTGGCTTACGTCGATAAAGAAAAAGTGCTCGCGCTCCATCAACTGCTCGTCGATTATCCGAGGCCGGAGACGCTCGGCGTGCTGTCGCTGTATATCGGCATGGATGAAATCGGGACCATCTTGCGCACGGGGCTGTCCGAGGGAAACGATGTATTCCTGTACATCCAGGATGATTTGAAGCTGTTGTACGATTCAGGCGGAGGAGCGGCTATGGAGCCGGCCGCCGTGAATGAACTTGTCGCGGGGAGGACGCAAGGTTCGTTTAAAGGCGACTTCAACGGGCAGCACGGGGTATTCGTATATATGAAAGATCACTACATGGAGCTGCCGCTGACCCTGGTCAAATTTGTACCATCGGCGGCGATTAACGAGTCCGCCAATCGAACCTTGGGCCGATCGTTGATTATTCAGATGGCAGCGATTGCCTTTGTGCTCGTAACGGCTTTTTTACTGTCGTATTTCACGATCTCTCCGGTTAAACGGCTGCTCCGCAGCATTGCCCGCGTAGAAACCGGCAACTTTCGGATTGAGCGCCCGTCCGGGCGGGAAGACGAATTGGGCGTTCTGGAGCAGCGGTTCCAGACGATGATTCATAATTTGGACGACCTGATGAACCGGGAATACCGCAACCGGCTGGAGCTGACAAGCGCGCAGCTGAAGATGCTGCAGGCGCAAATCAACCCCCATTTTCTGTACAACACGCTGCAATCCATAGGGACGCTGGCACTGCGCCACGGCTCGGAAGAAGTAAGCGACAAGATCGGCGAGCTTGGGGCCATCCTGCGCTACAGTATGGATCTGCAGACGGAGACCGTGCCGCTCAAGCTGGAAATTGAGCATATTGAACACTACTTATCGCTGCAAACGGGACGTTTCAAAAACAGGTTGTCCTATACGCTCACTTGCCCGAATGAAGCCCTCTGCATCGAAGTGCCGAAAATGATCTTGCAGCCGCTCGTCGAGAACAGTATCGTTCACGGCATGGAGAAAGGGCGCGGCACGGGGACGCTGCATATCGGCATCGAATGGGACGAGGCGCTGGTCATTCGCATGATCGATAACGGAAAAGGGATCAGTCAGGACGTGATGGATGGCATCCGGAAACAGTATGAGGAAGACCGGCTTCATTACGGGGAAGAAAGCGGCATCGGGCTGCTTAATGTGCTCAAGCGTTTGCGCCTGTATTACGGCGACCGATTTGCTTGGTCGATGGAAAGCACGCCTTACGAAGCGACGGAAATTGTTCTTACGGTGGACACTGGGGCTGCCGACAAGGAGGGGTCGAATTGAAAGTGTTGATTGTAGACGACGAAGAGCACGTAAGGGATGGGATCGAGCTGTCCGTCGACTGGCCCAAATTCGGCATAGAGCAGCGGCTTATGGCGGAGAACGGGACGGAAGCCCTGCTGCTTATTCGCGAGTATAAGCCGGCCATCTTGTTTTGCGACATGAGCATGCCGGAGATGAACGGGATGGAGCTGCTGCAGCGGATTCGCGATGAAGGCTGGGACACGCAAATCATCGTGGTGAGCGGATATGACGATTTCATTTATACGAAGGCCGCCATTCGCGCGCAAGGCGTCGATTATATTCTCAAGCCGTTCCGCAAAGCGGACCTGGAGCAGGCGCTGGAGCGGGCGATTGCAGCTTGGAGGCAGAGGGAGAACAGCTTGCGCGACGAGCGCGAGACCGAGCATCGTTTGCGCCAGGCGGGTGCGCTGCTCGACGAGCAGAAGCTGGCTTTGTATTTGAAAGGGGAGGTTGCGTTTCACGAAGGTATACGCAGTCTTTTCTATAAAACCGGACTTTCCATGGAAAAAATAAACGTGGCGTTTCTGCTGCCCAAAAACCGGATGGAGCTGGTGGACCGGCGTTTTTCCGGAGACGGGGAGCTGTTCTTGTTCGCCGTCAACAATATAACCCACGAAGCGCTGCGCTTGTACGGTTCTCATTACTTATGTCGGCTTGACGACTACCAGTGGATTTTGCTCACTTCCTCCGAGGGTGAGGGCTTGTCCGGTCTATACCCCAGTTATATCGGGAAGGTGACCGGCGCATGGGAGTCCACTCTCGGGCTCAAAGTGCTGGCAGGGCTGTGCGAGACGGCAGCGGGGGTGGAATCGCTGCCTTCCGCCGCCCAGGAAGCCCGTTCGGCGCTGCTCCAATTAAGCGTCGTCGACCGCTCCGCGCACCTGTCGCAGCCGGCGGAGCTGCCGGGCTTCGCCGCCCAGGAAGTGCTTTTGCTGAACGCGCTCAAAACGAAAAATAAAATCTACATTGCCGAAATTATCCGGTCGTTCGTCCAGACGTTGCGCGAACGCGGCTCGCTCTGCCTGAAGGAGCTGCAGCTTTGCTCCATCGAGGCGAATCTCATGCTGGAGAAGGCGGCTCGGCAGCTGTTTTATAAGCATGCGACGGACTTGTCCGTTCCGCTTTGGATCAGTGATCTGGATGAATGGGAGAAGGCGGTCGTCCGCCAATGGTGGGCGCTGATCGAGGAAGAAGGGGGCGAAGCCGCTGGAAACCGCGGCATTCAGTCGATTCGCGATTACATTCACAAGCATTTTCAGGACAATATTTCGCTGTCCGACTTATCCGAATTGTTTCATTTCAGTCCGCAATATATCGCCAAAAAATTCAAGGAGCTGTACAACACGACCGTGATGACGTACATGACGGAGCTGCGGATGGAGAAGGCCGCATCGCTGCTGAAGCATACCGAGCTGTCCGTGTCGGAGATTGCCGGTATGCTCGGCTACGCCGACGAGAACTATTTCAGCAAGGTGTTCAAAAAACAAAACGGGCTCCCGCCGCTGTCGTACCGCAAAATGCATCGAGGTTCATAAATTCCTTATTTGGGCGAAAATATTCTCTGCCTTTTTGACCTGCGCATCCTTACAATAAACAACATAACCACAAGAAACCACGATGCAGGGGGACGAAAGTATATGAAAAAATGGCTTTCTACGTTAACCGTCAGCACACTGCTTTTGTCGTCGCTCGTCGGCTGTGCTGGCGGGGATGAGCCGAGCGGTCAGGCGGGTTCGAACAAGGCGGCGGGCAATGCAGCCGGCAGCGGTAAAGTCACGATCAAGTTAATGCAGTTCAAAGTGGAGATTACAGATAAAGTAAAGGCGATGGCCGATGAGTACATGAAGCAAAACCCGAATGTCATCATCGAAGCGCAAGTGACCAAAGATTACGAGACGCTGCTCAAAACCCGGTTTGCTTCCGGAGACGAGCCGGATGTGTTCATGACCAAGGCGTATACCGATATTGCCGACTGGTCCGATAAATTGGCGGATTTGTCGAACGAGCCGTGGATGTCCAAAGTATCTCCTTCCGCCGTGCAAGGGATGACCGTAGGCGGCAAGAAGCTCGGCTTCCCGATCGCATTCGAAGGGTACGGTTTTATTTATAACAAAGATTTGGTCGCGAAGGCAGGCATCGACAAAGTGCCGACGACGCTGACGGAATTGAAGCAGGCGAACGAGAAGCTGAAGGCGGCGAATATTCCTTCGTTTGCCGAAGGCTACAAAGAGTGGTGGATTCTCGGCCAGCATTTGTTCAACCTGCCGTTTGCTTACGAGAAAGATCCGGTTGCGACCATCGATAAAATCAATAAAGGCCAGGCGAAAGTCAGCGACGTCGCGGCGATGAACGGATTCTTCGACGTGCTGGACTCGACGTTGAAATACGGAAAAGGCGCGGAATCGGTAGGCGTCAGCTATGACAATCAAGTAGCCGACTTCTCTTCCGGCAAAACGGCCATGATGCAGCAAGGCGTATGGACGATCGACTCGATTATGAAAATCAACCCGAACATCAAAATGGGCATGTTCGCGATTCCGCTCACCGACAATGCCGCCGATACGAAGATGCCGGTAGGCGTGCCAGGCTACTACGTCATTAACAAAAACTCCAAAAACTTGGAGGAAAGCAAGAAGTTCCTGAACTGGATCCATGAAAACGGCCAAAAGTATTTGGTGGATTCCTTCAAGCTGATTCCGGCCTTTACCGACCTCAAGACGACGCCGGATCTCGGACCGCTGGCCGAAGATTTGAGCGCGTACGTCTCGAAAAATCAAACGATTCCGTGGGCGCATACGCTGTGGCCTTCCGGTACGAACCAGGAATTTGCAAAGCCGCTGCAAGCTTATGTGGGCGGGCAGATGAAGAAAGAACAGGCGCTGGCGGAAGTACAGAACATTTGGAACGCAAGAAAAAAATAGTCGGGTGCGTTGAAGGTGCATAGTCTCCATAACGGCGGGCTATGCGCCTTCTTTCCTTCGCGCCCTTATGAAAGGGGAGGAACATGATAAAAACCAGAGCCCGGCAAAATCTTGTTTATATCGCCTTTGTCGCCCCTGCCGCGCTGTTCTTTACGCTCATCGTTTTGGTTCCGTTTGTCCGCGCGATCGTGTTCTCGTTTCAAGATTGGAACGGCATCAGCAGCAATATTCGCTGGGCGGGCTGGAGCAATTACGCGAAGCTGTTGCAAGATACCGGTTTCATGAAATCGTTTGCGTTTACGGCCAAATTCGTTGTCATCACCACGGTGCTGCTCAATCTGTTTGGACTCTTGCTCGCACTGGTGCTCAATATGGCACTGAAAAGCCGCAATGTGCTGCGCACGGCGTTTTTTTTGCCCTATGTCATTGGTCCCGTCATTATCGGTTTCATTTGGCAGTTCATTATTACGCAGCTGTTCGGCGAGATCGGTGCCGCGACCGGGTGGACGTTGTTTATGAAAAACTGGCTCAGCTTGCCGAACTATGCGTTCTGGTCGCTCGTCATCGTAACGGTGTGGCATTCCGTCGGTTATTTCATGATCATTTATTTGGCGGCGCTGCAGGGAGTGCCGAAAGATATGCTCGAGGCGGCGGAAATCGACGGCGCGGGCAAGGGGAAGCAATTGTGGCATGTCGTGCTGCCGCTCATTCGTCCGGCGATGACGATCAATTTGTTTTTGGCGATTTCCAATGGCTTTAAAGGGTTCGATTTGAACTTCGCGCTTACAAGAGGCGGTCCGTTCGGAGCGACGGAATCGCTGGCGCTGCATATTTATTTGGACGCGTTCACGAAGAATCTGTTTACGTACGCTTCGGCGAAAGCCGTCGTCTTCTTCCTTGTGCTCGCATCCGTCACGCTGATTCAAGTCGCGATCATGAAACGCAGGGAGGTGGAGATGTGAATCGGGAACGTTATGGCGCAGGCAAGCTGCTGCTTGAACTCGGTATGGTTTTGCTCGCGATCGCTTTCTTTTTTCCGTTATATTTGACGTTTATCAACGGATTTAAAACCTACAACGAGGTCGTAACCTCGACGGTGGCGCTTCCCCATATATTCCAGTTTAAAAATTTCGGGGTCGTCTGGAAGCAAATCAACTTTCTCGGCGTATTCATGAACTCTTTGATTATTACCGTATTTTCGGTAGTGGGAATCCTGCTGATCAGCTCGGCGGCAGCCTATCAGCTCGTTCGCCGGCCGGGACGCGTAAGTCAGGCGATATTTTTGATCATCCTGTCTTCGCTTGTGATTCCGTTTCAGACGATGATGATTCCGCTGGTGAAAGTCGCCAAGGACCTGCATCTGATCAATACGCTTTACGGCATTATTATGATGTACTGGGGATTCGGCATTCCGCTCGCCTTGTTCCTGTATCACGGCTTCATCAAGTCCATTCCCCGCGAGCTGGAGGAAGCGGCGCACATCGACGGCAGCGGACCGGTCGGCGTCTTTTTCCGGATACTAATGCCGCTATTGAAGCCGATTACAACGACGATCGCCATTTTGCATTCGCTTTGGATTTGGAACGATTTCCTGCTGCCGCTCATTACGTTGAGCTCCAAAAAAAATCAGACGATCCCGCTTGCCTCATCCGTCTATTTCGGCCAATATACGAACGAGTGGCATTTGGCCATGGCGGCGCTGACGATGGCGGTCATCCCGGTCATGATCTTTTTCCTGCTGATGCAGCGGTACATTATTCAAGGCATTACCGCCGGCGCGGTGAAAGGATAATTTCTTAAGAAAAAAGCTGCAGCCCCTGAAACATCAGGTGGTCTGCAGCTTTTTCCATTTGCGGCCGTATTTCATGTTGGACAGTTTTATGAACAACTGCTCGACGAGCCGTATTTCGTCTTCGGTCAGATGCATTACCTTGAAATACTGTCTCGTTTGAGCATCTGTTTTGAACTCGCTCCATGCCAGCACTTTATTTTGGGCGATCGCTTCGTCCACGCAAAGCATAATCCGCTTTTTAATGCCGCCGGTACATAGTTTAAATGGGTCGGGTGCAAAATATTGATTAGATTGGATGATTTCCGGTTGATGCTTGAGCAGCTGCACCGCATTGAGCGCATCGTCCAGAGCCGAGTGATGCTGTCCGATCGCTTCCAATTGATGGTCGACCAAAGCTTGCTGCAAGCCGCCTTCAAAGAAACGGGTCAAGTCTACCAGCTTGTCCAGCCAGGCAGAGCTCAGACGGTTCACTTTGCAGTCTACGAATAGATGAAAGAAATCGCCGGCACCCCAGGCAAACAGCTTGCAAGACTCGCCGCAAAATTGCTGAAACCTCCCGATCACTTCGGCAAACGAATCGCTTTCCAGCAGCGTTTCTTTCGAAATGCCGCAAAATTGCAGCGCAAACCGATTGATCGGGAAGTTGGGCCGTATATAGGATTGGAACGTGTCCGTAATTTCCAGCTGTTCGTTTAATTTAACCGCGCCGATTTCGATAATCTCCATCGGCCTTACGTCGTAATGCTTGCGTCCGTTGAATTCCAGATCAATGACGACATAATTCATGTTCAGTCTCACCTCTCTTTCTACAATAACATAGCACGACCGCATTTTCCTATAGTAGCTATCTGCCACTGCCGCTGCAACTGAAAAAATCCGGAAGGAGACTATACACATGAAGCGCTGCTTGACCATTCTTATGATATTGATATTAAGCGTAGCCGTGTCGCCTTGGACCGCAACCGCCGGCGGCAACGCGGATCGTACTTATCATTTCGGCTTTAAGAAGAGCCGCAACGGCTCGCCGGCCTCGATCAACGAAGAGGGCTTCAGAGGCATCGTGGAGAAGCACGGGGCTGTCTTTCTCGGGAATACCGCGAACAAAGAGCTGTACCTTACGTTCGATAACGGGTACGAGAACGGCTACACGCCGCAAATTCTCGACGTCCTGAAGGAAAAGCAAGTTCCGGCCATCTTTTTCGTCACCGGCCATTACATTAAGGACCAGCCGGAACTGATGAAGCGCATGACCAGCGAGGGTCATCTGATCGGAAATCACTCGTGGAGCCATCCGGATATGAGCCAAATTTCCTCTGCTCAAATCAAAGACGAACTCGACAAAGTGAAGGAAGGCGTAGCCCAAGTTACCGGTCAGCAGGAAATGCGCTACCTTCGCCCGCCGCGTGGCATTTTCAGCGAACGGGTATTGGAGACGAGCGGCAAGCTGGGCTATACAAACGTATTTTGGTCGGTGGCATACCGCGATTGGGATCCGAAGGAACAGAAAGGCGCGGACTATGCGTACCGGCAGGTGATGCAGCAGCTGCATCCCGGGGCCGTCATTTTGCTGCATAGCGTATCGAAGGATAACGCGGAGGCGCTGGGACGCATTATCGACGACGCGAAGAAGCAGGGATATGAGTTCAAAAGCCTGGACCAACTGACGACAAGGCAATACTAATTCGAGCAAAAAAGAAGTTATGCCGTAAGGCATAGCTTCTTTTTTTACAGGTCATCCATATCAGATTTGTCCATTCCCTGCATCCTATTTCTCCATGGTATCGCTTTCTGCAGAGTAGTAGAATAGGCGTAACAACGACGTCAGAGGTGATGATCATGCGCAAATTGACGCAGGACGAACAGAAACATTATGATGAGCAAGGCTATGTAGTTATCCCGGATTTTTTCTCGGTTGATGAACTGCAGCAGATGAATGACGAACTTCATGCACTGTCGGAAACGGGCGATACGCGGCTGCAAACGCAAGGGGAGCACGAAGGATTCATTTATCAATTGGCGCTGCTGACCGACAAAACGAAAAATTTTGCGTACGACGAGCGAATCCTTACGCTTATCGAAGACATCGTAAAGCCGGGGATCTCCATTTTTTCCTCGAAGCTGCTTACGAAGCTGCCGCATAGCGAATCCGTCTGCCACTGGCATCAAGATGACGCTTATTATAATGAAGTGGTCTCGAGCTCCGCGCGGATGTCCATTTGGGTTCCTCTGCAGGACACGAATGAAGCGAACGGCTGTTTGTGGGTCGTACCCGGAAGCCATACGGGAGGACTAATGCCGTTAGCGGCGAAAAACAACGGTACGTGCCGAAGGGCGCTGATCGAGGAAGAAGTGGACTTGAGCGGGGCGATTCCCGTTCCTATGAAGGCCGGCTCCATTTTGCTGTTTCATGCGCTGCTGTGGCATGCCTCCAAAGGCAATGAGACAGATAAGGTGCGGCGGGCGTTTATCGTTTCCTATCAGGAAGGGACGGTGCCTAAAGGCAGAGGCAAACAGTTCGTCGTCTTGCGCCCGGCCAACTGATCGTCGGGGGGTATCGATCGCCGCCATGTACCGAGGATCCGGATTTCATTAATCCTAAGGGGAGTTTCGCGAGATGAATGCGACACAGCTTGCCGACCATTTGCATAGATCGACATTCTCGATCAGCTTCGCAGGAAACACGATTCTTCCCGCGGGAGCCCGCAAAGAACCTTACGTTCACAGCATTCATTCCATTCATTATATTGTAAGCGGCAAGGGCACGTATGTGATGAACGGCGTAGAGCACCCGATTGAAGCCGGGAAGGTCATGATTTTCGTTCCGGATACATTATTCGAATGGTGGATTGCCGAGACGCAGGACGTAGAAATTTATCATATCCGGTTTGATTACCAGATGGTGTACAAGGACAAGCAGCATTGGTTGTCTGAGCCGCCTGACGACGGCTTAGCCCCCTTGCGCGGGATGCTGGCTTTGGAGCGGCCACAGGAAGTGCGTCTGCTGTTCGATAAGGTGTATAAGCTATGGAAAGCATGCGATCCGATCTCCCAGTACCGTTGCAATCTCGCGTTCCGGGAGCTCTGGCTGCTCTTGATTGAAAATGTGCGCGATCAGCAATACTGGAGCGATACTGATTCGGCGATCAAATTCACATGCGAGTATATAACGGAGCACTACCGCTCCCCATTATCCATAGAGCAATTGGCCAAGTTGGCCGGAATAAGCACAGGTCACTACTCCAGGGAATTTAAACGGCTGTTCGGTTTCAGCCCTAAAGAATACATCATCCGCGTAAAGATGAATCATGCAAAAGAGCTGCTCGGGGCCTCTGAATTCAACTTGACCGAAATTTCCAAATTGGTCGGATATGAGGATGAATTTTATTTCAGCCGCGTCTTTAAACGGATCACCGGAATCACTCCTTCTTCTTATGCCAAACAAATGCGGGAGCAATAATAACGAATGGGCAATCTTTCCGGTAAATCATCTATCGGGGGAGGTTGCCCTGTTTTTGCGAAAAATGCCACAATTGCGTTAGGAAAGTGTCTTGATTGCCGAATTGAGAGCCCTTACAATGGATATGAATATTGCAGATGGTCGAAGGGCTGCCGATTTAAGATGCATTGGACATGCAATGAAATGGGGGATCGGAATGGGGAAATCCGTCATGGGCATTTTTCGCAGTATAGGTATTATTGAAGGCTTTTCTTATTTGATTTTGCTGTTTATCGCGATGCCGCTCAAATATTTTGCCGATATGCCGGGCTACGTTCGCGTAGTCGGAATGGCGCATGGCGTGTTGTTCGTTTTGTTTATGCTTCTGCTTCTCATCGTGTGGATCAAGCATCGTTGGTCGCTGCTTCAGGTATTTTGGGCCATAGTAGCCGTGCTGTTGCCTTTCGGTACTTTTGTATGGGAAGCCCGGCTGCGAAGAACGATAGGTTAGACGTACAAAAGCATGAATAAGGTTTGAGGTTGAGGTTTGATGTAACAATGAAGAGCCCTCCAAAACGCCGTTTGAGGCGGTTTTGGAGGGCATTTTGTATTAAGCTTGCTCTGACAGCAGCTGCAGCTCCTGCCAGTAGCGGCAAAGCGTCGCGATGCCTTTGTCAAAATTGTCGAGATGGAAGTGCTCGTTCGGACCGTGCATATTTTCGCCGGGCAGGCCGAAATCCATCATGACGACGGGGGTGCCCAGCAGGCGGTAGAACACCTCGACGATCGGGATGGAACCGCCGCTGCGGATATAGACCGGCGGTTTGCCGAAGCCGTCTTCATACGCTTTGGCCGCGGCCTGGATGTACGGATGTTCCGGCGGGATGAAGAACGGTTTGCCGCGGTGCGACTGCTGTACGGATACCGTCACGCCTTGCGGTTGATGCTTGTCGATATGACGCTTGATCAGCGCCATAATTTCATCCGGGTCCTGCTCGTCGACAAGACGGCACGACACTTTCGCCCCGGCCGAAGACGGCACGATCGGCTTTAAGCCTTCGCCTTGATGCCCCCCGTAAATTCCGTTAATCTCCAGCGTCGGCCTCGCTGTCGTTCGTTCCAGGAACGTGTATCCTTTCTCGCCGTACAGTTCCGGTACATGCAGCTCGCTGCATATTTTCGCATCATCGAGCTCCAGAGGCCGCGAGGCTTCCCGATCGGCGTCCGTCAGAGGGCGTACCTTGTCGTAGAAGCCTTCGATTGTAATGGTTCCGTCCGTGTCCTTCATAGAGGCGAGCAGCTCCACAAGCGCCGATACCGGATTGGCAACGCCCCCGCCGTAAAGCCCGGAGTGCAGATCGTTCTTCGGCCCCGCAATATCGATCTGAAATCCGCACAGTCCGCGGAGCCCGCAGCAAATGGAAGGCACGCCCTCGTCATGCATCGGGCCGTCGGAGATAACGATCAGGTCGGCGGCAAGACGCTCCGCGTGGGCCTCCAGGAACGGCGCGAGATTGGGGCTGGCTATCTCTTCTTCACCTTCGAGACAAAATTTAATGTTGACCGGAAGGCGACCCTCCGTTCGGAGGAACGCTTCCACGGTCTTGATATGCGTGTACAGCTGCGCTTTGTCATCCGTAGCGCCGCGCCCGTACAGCTTGCCGTCCCGGATCACCGGTTCGAATGGCGGCGTGTTCCATTCGCTTAGCGGTTCGGCCGGCTGCACGTCGTAATGGCCGTAGACGAGCGCCGTCGGTTTGCCGGGGGCGTGAAGCCAGTCGCCGTACACGACGGGATGGCCGTTCGTTTGCATGACCTCGACGTGCTCCAGACCCGCACGGCGCAGCGAGTCGGCGAGCCATTCGGCCGCTTCCTTCATATGTACTTTATGCTCCGTGCTGGAGCTGACGCTCGGAATGCGCACAAACGCCATTACTTCATCCAAATGCCGGGCGCGTTCCTTTTCCAAATACGATTTCACTTGATCTGTCATGGGCGGTCTCCTTTTCCCGCTTGCCTTGGCGGCAGCGCTAGTCTTCTTGTATTTACCTAGTGTAGCATATTTGCCGTAAGAATATGATGAACCACCGTTTCGGGAAATAAGACGATCTTGTTGGAATAGCATGTTATGAAAAAAGCATGCTCGGAATATAGCTAGTATTACTACGAACACATGTTAAAATAGACTATAATGGTTTATGCTTATTAACAAGTTTCATGTTGAGGAGGTGATGTGTTGAAAAGAGTCGATGTCGCCTGTGCCCTCGTGTATGATCGTTCGATTCACAAAATATTAATGGTGAAAAACAACAGGAGAGATTCGTCCTACTGGAGTATCCCCGGGGGTGCGGTTGAAGCGAATGAAACATTGGAGCAAGCGGTCAAACGCGAGACGAAAGAGGAGACCGGGTATGAGATTGAACCCGCCGGTATTTATTCGGTGCGGGAAGTGTTTTTCACGGGAAGCGATCATCATGCTTTAATCTTTACGTTTCTAGCTCGCATCACGGGGGGAGGCATGGAAGTTGCCGATCCCGACGGTGACGTTACGGAAGTCAAATGGATGGATCTTCGGGAAGCGAACGCCTTAATGCCCGGCCTGCCGGATATTACGATCGAATCGATGGAAACAGTAGCGGCTCTTTACTATTTCGATAACAGCGGATGATCTCCTTAGATCAAAAACTACGAGTGGAAACCATTTTGATGATCATCATTTCGCGCTCGTGCATAAGCTTTCTTGTAGACAGATCGTTTCCATCATTGTTGAAAACGCTTACTGGTTGAGCCAAAAAAAGGCCCCTCGTCGGGGGACCTATTTGTCGGTGGCGAACTGCTTCTTTCTTGCTTATCTTCATCTTCTGCAGCGTTATCCCAACGAATGCCGCAGCATTTCTTCGGGGTTCATCGCTTTCAACTGCTTAGAGTACAAATCGCGATACAACCCCCCGGCTGCAAGAAGTTCCCGATGGCTGCCCTTTTCGACGATTCCGCCGTTCTCCAGCACCAGGATTTGGTCCGCACGGACGACCGTCGCAAGCCGATGCGCAATAATGAACGTCGTGCGTCCTTTCATCAGCCGCTCCAGCGCTTCCGTCACGAGCGATTCCGATTCGGCGTCGAGCGCCGAGGTCGCTTCGTCCAGAATCAGGATGCGCGGCTTTTTGAGCAAGGCGCGAGCGATGGCGATGCGCTGCTTTTGTCCGCCGGACAGACGCACGCCCCGTTCGCCGACAATGGTTTCGTACTTTTGCTCCATATCCATAATAAAGTCGTGGGCGTTCGCCGCTTTCGCCGCTTCCCGCACATCCGCTTCCGTCGCGTCCGGGTTGCCGTAAGCAATATTTTCATACAGCGTGCCGGAGAACAGCACGTTATCCTGAAGCACGACCGCGATATGCTTGCGCACGTCATACAGGTTGTAGTCGCGAAGATCGACCCCGTCGATTCGTACCGCGCCTTCATCGGGATCGTAGAATCGCGGGATGAAGTTGACGAGCGTCGTTTTGCCCGCGCCGCTTGGGCCGACCAGAGCGATGACTTCGCCGGGGCGCGCCTCGAAGCTGATGCTTTTCAAAGCGACGCGGAACTCCGTTACCGTCGGCGGCGGTTCAACTCTTGTATTCGGCGGGACAAGGTAAAACTTCTTCGCCGGCTTCGCAAGCTCCACGAGATCCGGATCGTATTCGCCTTTCTTGTCATCCGATGCCGGCCGTTCCGGCCGTTCCATCACGTAGGTGAAAGATACGTTGTCGAATTGGACGGCGCCGCGGCATTGATTCAACGGCTTGGCATTTTCTTTGATCGTAACCTCCGGCTCGATATCGAATACTTCGAAGATTCGCTCGATATTGCTGAGCGAGTTCTGAATCGTCGCATTCGCTTCGGCGAACCGTTGGATCGGACCGTACAGCTGCCCGAGGTACGCCTGGAAAGCGAGCAGCGAACCGATTGTCAAATTTCCTTTCAGCACAAGAGCTCCGCCGGCAAACCAGATGATAAGGTTTCCCGCCTGAGTGAACGTTTGGCTGAAGCGGCCGAGCGAAGCGGCTAGCAGCTGCGCCTGATTGGCAAAGCCGATATGATGCTTGGCTTGCTTCTCGAACCGGGCCATCTCTTTATCTTCCTGATTAAACGACTGCACCACTTTCATCCCGCTGATCCGTTCCACCAGCACGCCGTTAATGCGCTCCATCTGCCGGTGTACCGATCGCCAGGTGAGGCGGATTCGCACGTTCATGTTCGTAAAAGTCAAGTAGTAAAGCGGCAGCAGCCATAAGGACAACAGCGCCAGCTGCCAATGAAGCGTAAACAGCATGAATCCGGCGAACAACACGAGAACCAAATCGATGATCAGGTTGATGACGCCGCCGTTAATGATGTTTTGCGCACCGTTCACGTCGTTAATGATTCGGGATACGATGCTGCCGACCTGCCGGTTGTCGTAAAAGCGCTGCGATAACTGCTGCATATGGCGGTACAACTGATGGCGGATATCGTATACCATTCGATTTCCAAGACGGAATGTGGTGGTGCTCCGTAAAAAGTTGATCCAGATGCCGAACAAATACACGGCGCCTAATACTCCGATGACCCGTCCTAGCGTCCAAAATCCCGGTTTTCCCGGCAGCACTTCGTCAATCAAAATTTTGGTCATTTGCGGGGTGGTCATCGGTACGGCGAATTGCAGAATGCCAAGACCGATAATCCCCAGCAGTCGAAGCCGGTAAGGCCTCAAAAAAACGAGGTAACGCTGAAAAAGCTTCTTCTTGCCTGCGGCTGATGAAGTGCCCGCGTCCTTTCGCGCCCCTGACTGCGGCGCCGTCTGCGTCTCCATTTGCCTAACCCTCCCTTAGTAAAAGCACAACTTCAATACAGGTTACTATCGCTAACCTTTACAAAAATTAACACAAAAAAAACAAAATAAAAATGAACGATTCCCTCAATAAACATGGACTATATTGCTGAAAAGAAAACTTCACACTATCTTCACACTAAATGAGCTAATATATAGAAAAGATAGTGTAAATTGCGCGTGGAGGCGATTACATGGCCAAGATTTTGATCAATCACTTATACAAGCGATACGGGAAAGATAAGCACCCGGTCGTGAAGGATTTCCACCTGGAAATTCAGGACAAGGAGTTTCTTGTTTTCGTTGGACCGTCCGGCTGCGGTAAATCCACCACACTTCGGATGATTGCAGGACTTGAAGATATTTCCGAAGGTGAAATTTACATCGGCGATACGCTGGTGAACGATTTGCCGCCGAAAGATCGCGACATTGCTATGGTGTTCCAGAACTACGCACTTTATCCGAACATGAGCGTATATGAAAACATCGCTTTCGGTCTTCGCTTGCGGAAGCTGCCGAAGCACGAAATTGACCTTGCCGTTAAAAAAGCGGCCCGCGTACTCGAGATCGAGCAGTACCTCGACCGGAAGCCGAGACAACTCTCCGGCGGTCAGCGCCAGCGCGTAGCGCTCGGAAGAGCGATTGTCCGTAACCCGCAAGTGTTCCTCATGGACGAACCGTTGTCCAACCTCGATGCCAAGCTGCGCGTGCAAATGCGTACGGAGATTATCAAGCTCCACAAAACGCTCGGCGTTACGATGATCTATGTAACGCACGATCAGATTGAAGCCATGACCATGGGCGACCGGATCGTCGTCATGAAGGACGGAATCATCCAGCAGGTTGATACGCCGGAGACGATCTACACGACGCCAAGCAATACGTTCGTTGCGAGCTTTATCGGATCGCCGCCAATGAACTTCATCGACGGCCGCATCCTGGAAAACGTACCGGGCAAGCTGGAGTTCCATACACAGCGCTTCGCGATTGAAATTCCGGAAGGAAAGAAACATGCGCTGATTAAGAACAAACAGGTGAACAAGACGGTAACTCTGGGAATTCGGCCGGAGAACGTAAGCCTAGAAGAAATCGTATTTGAAGCGTTCCCGAACGCCGTCGTGCCAGGAACTTATAAATTGGACGAATTGATGGGTGCGGACCGGTTCCTGCATCTCGATATCGGCCAGGACCGCATGCTCGTGGCCCGCGTTAATCCTCGCTACCGCTTTGAAGAAGATGACAAGGTGAAAGTAGCGATCGACATGTCCAAAGCGCTGTTCTTCAATTATGAAACCGGCGAACGTTTTATAGATTAACTCCATTGATTAGGAAAGGAGTGACACGATTGTCTTCCGTTCAATCCTCGAAACACCCATGGAAACGCTTACTAGTATTAACGTTGGCTGGAGCTCTCGGTCTTACCGGACTGGTGCCGCCGGGTCAGCCTTCGGCGTCGGCGGCCGAAACGGATGCGAAAGCGCCTGCCGCGCCTGCGGCTTCAGCGACGGCAGTCAAGACGCCGAATGCGAGCGCCGTGCAATTATCCGATACGGAACCTTATTATGCGGACACGCTCAAGGGCTGGATCGACAAAGGTGCCAAGCCGGCAACTTCGACGATCGAAATCAAAGGTTCCGCTCCGTCGGCCAAATCGGAAAACCAGAACATCACGGTTGGCAACTACGAAGGGAAAAGCAACGTCCTCGTATGGAACGGAGGCGGTTCAGGCGAAGGCTTCGTCGAGTACCGTTTTGACGTTCCTTCCGACGGTTTATATGAAATGCAAATTTCTTACCGTCCGGTAACAGGAAAAGGACTTCGCCGCCCGATCGTATGGGATATGTCGGTCGACGGCAAACGCCCGTTCCGGGAAACGTCCTCCATTACGTTGTATCGTCAATGGAAAGACGCCCGTCCGATCAAGGTGGATGACGAGGGTGATCAAATCCGGCCGAGATCGGACGAAATTACGACATGGATGACAACACCGATTTTCGATTCCGGCGGCGCCTATGCGGATCCGCTGCAATGGTTTTTCTCTAAAGGCACGCATACGATCAGATTGCAAGGCTATGAGCCGGTAGCCATCGAGTCAATCAAACTGGCTCCGCCGCAAAAGCTGCAGCCGTACGCCGATGTCGCAAAAGCATATCCGCAATCGAAGCCGGCAGCCGCGGAAGTGATTACAATTCAAGCGGAAGAACCGTCGATTAAGAACGATTCTGCGATCCAGATGGCATCGGACACGGATCAACGCACCGTTCCGCTGGCCAAAGGAAAGATCACGTTCAACAGCATCGGCGGCAAGAAATGGTATAACCAGACGCAGGAGCTTACATGGACGATTGATGTTCCGGAATCGGGCAAATACAAAATTGCTACCCGGACGCTTCAAAATACGATTTCGCAAAAGTCTTCCTTCCGAACGATCCGGATTGACGGGAAAGTACCGTTCCAGGAATTTTTAACGTATCGCTTCCCGTATTCGACCGGTTGGGAAGGTTTGGCGCTTCAGGACGACGCAGGCAAGCCGTACGAGTTTTACTTGGAAAAAGGGAAACATACGCTCTCCATGTCCGTCACGCATGCGCCGTTTAAGCCGATCATTCGAGGCATCGAACAAGTTGCCGACTTGCTTCAAGAAGTCTCCTGGGATTTGAAGTCGTTGACCGGTAATGTGGATGACAAGAACAGAACATACCGCATTGCTCAAGATTTGCCCGATCTGCCGAAGCGTATGGAGGTTATCGAGAAGCAATTAGATGATCTTGCTAAGCTTACTGCAGAAGTCAACGGCCGTGTGGATAACATCAGCCAAGGCTTCGAATCCTCGGCACAAGATATCGCCAAAATGTTGAAGAAGATTGACGATATCCCGTATAAGGCAGACCAAATTTCCTCCATGCAGGAGAAAGTCAGCAAATTTACGGATACTCTCATTCAGCAGCCGTTGCAGTTCGACGAAATTTATATCGCGCCGGTAGAGAAGAGCTTTCCGAAGATGGAAGCTTCCATCTTCTCCAAGATGAAAGGCATGGTTGTCAACTTCTTCTATACGTTCCGCTCGAAAAACCGGTTGAGTGATATCGACGATAGCGTGCTGAACGTATGGGTACTCCGTGGACGCGACTATGTTACGCAGCTCCAGGAGTTGACGGACGAATTGTTTACGGCGGAAACCGGGATCAAAGTAAAAGTGAACCTGCTTCCGACTTCTCAACTTCTCGTATTGTCGAACGCCGCCGGTATTCAGCCGGACGTCGCGCTCGGATTGTCGCAAGACTTGCCGATCGATTACGCGATTCGGAACAGTATTGTCGATATATCGCAGTTCCCGGACTTCCAGGAAATCTACAAGCGCTACAGCCCGGGATCGTGGCTGCCGTTCTATTATAATAAAGGGTATTATGCAATGCCGGAGACGCAATCGTTCCAGGTGTTGTTCTACCGCAAGGATATCTTGAGCAAATTAGGCATTCCGCTTCCGCAAACATGGGAAGATGTATACGACATTTTACCTACGCTTCAGCAAAATTATATGAACTTCTACGCTAACCCGAAGGAATTCATGATGTTCTTCTACCAGAACCATGCGGAGTTTTTCACGAAAGACGGAGCAAAGACGGCGATGGATACGCCGGAAGGCTTCAAAGCGTTCCGGCAATGGGCCGACATGTTCAACATTTACGCGATTGACCGCGAGGTAGCGGACTTCTATCAGCATTTCCGTAAAGGCGACATGCCGATCGGTGTTGCTGACTACAACATGTACATCAAGCTCTCCGCTGCGGCGCCGGAGCTGAACGGGCGTTGGGGAATCGCAGCGCTTCCGGGTTCGAAACAGCCGGACGGCACGATCGAACGATGGGCCGGAGGCGGACAGTCGACAGGCGTAATTTTCAAAAAATCGAAAAGACAGCAAGAAGCATGGGAGTACTTGAAATGGTGGAACTCCGCCGATGTACAGGAACGTTACGGTTCCGACCTTGAGGCGTTCAACGGGATCGCATTCCGCTGGAACACATCGAATCTGGAGGCATTCACCAAGCTGCCTTGGAAGCGGGAAGACGCTAACGTCATTCTGAATCAATGGCAGTGGTACAAAGATATGCCGAACTTGCCGGGCGGTTACTTTGTAACCCGTGAAATCAATAATGCATGGAACCGTACGGTAGTCGATGGAATGAACTACCGAAACTCACTGGAGCTCGCCGTCATGGAAATCAACCGGGAGCTCAGGCGTAAACAGCAGGAATTCGGTTTTGTCGATGCCGAGGGCAATATTTTGAAATCGATGGAACTGCCGATCGTAACCAAACCTTGGGAAGGAGTGAAGGCATATGTTAAGTAATCAGGCGAACGCTACTGCGGGGACGGTTCGGCAGCGAACCGCTCCCGTCAAACCGACGCTGACGGATAAGTTCAAACGCCTCCTTTCCGAGATATGGTCTTATCGGTTGTCGTACTTATTCATTGCACCGTTCATGCTCTGTTTTCTCGCATTTATTTTAATCCCGGTCATCGCGGCGATCGGCTTAAGTTTCACGTACTTCAATGCAATTGAACCGCCGCGTTTCATCGGTTGGACGAACTTTGCGAATTTGATCTCGCAGGACTTGACGTTCTTGAAATATGCCCTTCCGAACACGTTTAAGTTTGCTCTCATCGTAGGACCGGGCGGATATATTGCTGCGTTCGTGCTGGCATGGCTTATTTCCCAGCTGCCAAGCACAGCGACCAGATGGTTCGCGCTGGCCATGTATACACCTTCGCTTACCGCAGGGGTTGCAATGTCCGTAGTATGGCTGCCCCTTCTTACCGGTGACCGGATCGGATACTTGAACAGTATTCTTCTTGAACTGGGCATAATTGATCAACCTATGTTATGGGTGACCGACAAAGCGTATTTGATGAACTCGATGATCGTCGTTACACTATGGTCCAGTATGGGCGTAGGCTTTCTAGCGATGCTGGCGGGAATATTGAACGTGAATCAGGAGCTGTACGAAGCTGCCCGAATCGACGGGATGAGCAGCCGCCTACAAGAGATTTGGTACATTACGATTCCGTCTATGAAGCCGCAAATGTTGTTCGGCGCGGTTATGGCAATCGTAGGCACCTTTAAGCAAGGGGCGATCGGGGTGGAATTGTCGGGGGTGAACCCGACGCCGCAGTATTCGGGACACTTGATTATCAACCATATCGACGACTATGGATTCATTCGGTTTGAGATGGGCTATGCTGCCGCAATCTCGGTTTCCCTTCTGCTCATCATGTACTTTTCCAACAAATTAAGCTGGGGCTTGTTCGGCCCGAAGGAGGGCGAATAATGCAACGCGCATTAGCAAATTGGAAACGGCTAATTCCTTTTGGGAAAAGATCGAGGCTGAACTCGATGGACGGCTTTCAGAAAGTGCTCGTCTTCTTTCTCTTTGTACTCGCCGTCTTTATGCTGCTCCCGCTTGTGTTTATTTTTAACCATGCGCTCAAGCCTTATCAGGAGCTGTTCGTATATCCGCCGAACTTTTTTGTAAGAGAACCTTCGTTCCAAAACTTTACGGAGCTGTTCCTGGTAGCGTCGTCCTCGACAATACCGGTAACACGATATTTGTTCAACAGCTTGATCATTTCCGGTGGCGCTGTAGTTTGCGTGACGATCGTCAGTGCCCTTTGTGCTTATCCGATATCGAAGCATAAGTTTCCCGGACATCAGATTGTCTTCGGGACGATCCTGCTGACGCTCATGTTCGCGCCGGAGACGGTGCAAATTCCGCGGTATCTCGTGGTCAGCAATCTGGGAATTATGAACACATATTTCGGACATATATTGCCGATTGTGGCGATGCCGGTAGGCGTGTTTCTATTGAAGCAGTTTATCGATCAGCTCCCGAACGAGCTGCTGGAAGCTGCAAGGATCGACGGAGCTGGCGAATTTTTCATTTTCCTGCGGATCGTCATTCCGGTCGTTATGCCGGCGGTCGCTACGGTTGCGATTCTGACGTTCCAAGGTTCATGGGGCAACACGGAAACCTCGACGCTGTTCATGCAGGACGATGAGATGAAGAACTTCCCGTTCTTCCTGTCGACCTTAACGAACAACCTGGCTAACAGCGTAGCCCGTCAAGGGGCCGCCGCCGCAGCTGCGCTCGTCATGTTCGTGCCGAACCTGCTGATTTTCTTGTTCTTCCAGGGTAAAGTCATCGCTACGATGGCGCATTCCGGTATCAAATAAGGAAGGGGGAATACCATTTGCTAACTCAATTTCGGCGTAAGCCCCTCCTCCTTATGTTGGCGGTCATCGTTTTGGCCGTTTCCTTGTGGCCGGCGGGTGCAATGGCTTACGTACCTTACGATACGAACTACAGAGATAGCTATAAACGGCTTGTATGGACACAATCCGCATACAACCCGGTAGAAGTGATGGGCAGGGAAATTTACATTCCGGATCCGAAAGATCCGAGCAAGCAGGTATTTTCCCCGCTTGTTCAGCCGAAGGATTTGTTTATCGATGAGAAAGACAATATTTACATTGCGGATTCCGGCAATAACCGGATCGTTCATCTGGACCCGAATGGCAATTTAGTTCGCATTCTGGACGTGAAGGAAAGTCCGATGAAAAAGCCGGAAGGTCTTTTCATCGACGGCAAAGGCGACATTTATGTTGCGGATACGGGCAATAAGCGGGTGATTCGCCTCGATTCCAACGGCAAGCTGCTGAAGGAATACAAACGGCCCGATTCCAAGTTTTTGCCGGAAGCGTTCAAATACGATCCGATCAAGCTGGTCGTAGATAAACGGGGCTTCTTGTACATCGCAACACTCGGTGGTTACCAAGGGCTTTTGCAATTGGACCCGGAAGGGAACTTCCAAAGCTTCTTCGGAGCCAACAAAACCGAATTTTCCGTAATGGATGCGTTCAAGCGCATAGTATATACACGGGAAATGTACCTGCGTGAAATCAGTAAGCTGCCAGGTTCCGTTGCGAGCGTGACGACCGATAAAGGCGGACTTATCTACACGGCGACGAAAGAGATCGCGACCGGACAGATCAAGAAGCTGAACATCGCAGGGAAAGACTTGCTGTCGGCCAAAGACGAGTACACGGACAAAGTAACCACCAGGGCGTTCGGCGAAGTCCGTTTTCCGCCGAGCGATAAAAACCAAAAGCCGCAGCTCAGCGATTTGACCGTTGACAGCGACGGCAACATTACGGCAATCGACTCGACGCTGAAATACGTCAACCAATACGACGCCAGCGGCAACCTGCTGTTCTACTGGGGCGGCGACGTATCCGCATCGGCGACTAAGCTCGGCGTCGTAAAAACGCCGTCGGCGATTGCCAACAACTCCAAGAACGAGCTGTTCATTCTCGACGAAGAGAACAACGCCGTTCAAAGGTTCCGGCTGTCGGAGTTCGGAGCGCTCGTTCACCAAGCGAACCAGTTGACGCAAGAAGGCCGGTACGAGGACAGCGAGAAATATTGGCAGGAAGTGCTTCGCTTGAACGCCTACTATACTCCTGCGGTACTTGGTTTAGCCAAGGCGGCGTACAAAAAAGGAGAGTTCGAGAAGGCGCAAGCGCTATTTAAAGAAGCCGGCTTCGTACAAGGCTACTCCGATGCGTTCTGGCAAATCCGATTGATATGGTTCCAGAAACATTTCGGCCTGCTCATGAACGTCGTCATTTTCGGCTTCCTTCTCATCTTTCTGTTCAATAGGTTCACGCGTAAAGCGGCCTGGAGAAAAAAATGGCGCAACCGCGAACGTTCCAAGAACAGACTTGTTATTCAATTGAAGCACGTATTTTATATTTTGAAGCATCCGATCGACGGCTTCTCGGCGATCCGATACGAGAATAAAGGCAGCATGGCGAGCAGTATGATTTTATTGCTGGCGGGCATGATCGCATTCGGCATCATGCGCGTTGCGACCGACTTTACGTTTAACCCGAACGTCGTGCTTGAGATCAGCTTGATCACGGTGTTTACGCAGTTTGCGGTCGTTTGGGTCGGCTGGGTTGTCGCCAACTATTTGATCAGTACGATTTATCGCGGCGAAGGTCGTTTCCGCGACGTCATTTACGGTACTTCCTATGCGGTCTTCCCGTTTGTGATCGTCGGCCTGCCGCTGACGCTGCTCTCCAGCGTCATGACGCTGAGCGAAGGCGCAATCTACAATTTCCTTGAGAATGCATTGTATGGCTGGGTGTTCCTGCTGGTGTTCTGGAAAGTTCAGTCGATGCAAAACTATGGCGTCGGAGAAACGGCTGTAAACATTGTCCTTTCAATGGTAACGATGACGATTTTGGGCGTTCTCATTTTCATTACGTTCGGTCTCAGCAATGAGCTGTGGGACTTCTTCTATTCCGTGTACCAGGAGGTGACGATCCGATGAGACGCATAAGCAAAAAATTGAAGCTGAGCGCCCTGGCGGTTGTCGTCGGTACGACGCTGGTCACGTTCCAGAGCGGTCCGCTGCTAAACGCCGCCGAGAATGCGCCGGCTGCTAATGCGCCGGCTGCTAATGCACCGGCTGCGAATGCACCGGCTGCGAATGCGCCTGCTGCCGACCAGCAGGGCCAAGCGCCTGCGCAGAACGCTCCGGCTCAGCCGGCCGCTCCAACGGCGGCTCAGCAGGCAGCAGCGAAAAATGAAATGCCTGATGAGAGCAAGTTTCAGGTCATGGCGGAAAATGCGAATTTCAAGCTCTGGGTAGACAGCACAACGGCTCACTTCAAAATGGAAGACAAGCGAAGCGGGCAAGTACTGAGGTCTTTCCCGGATCCGGAGCAATGGCCGAAAGAAACGATCACAGGCACATGGAGAAACAATCTTCGTTCGCCGATCATGCTTGAGTATATCGATATGGCGAACTACAAGTCGCAGCCGAAAATCGTCAGCTGGCTTGAAGACAAAGGGACGCTGGAAGGTTTTCAAAAAACGGCCGACGGCTTCAAAGTCACTTTCAATTTTGCCGGGACCCAGTTTAAAATTCCGGTGGAAGTGAAGTTGACTACCGACTATGTAGAAACGAAAATCATCGACAAAGATATTAAAGAAGGCAAGCTGAGCCTGCTCAACTTGAAGCTGTACCCACTCTTCGGAGCGCAGCCTTCTTTGGGCCAAGACGGATATATGGTATTGCCGGACGGTTCCGGCGCGCTGATTCATTTCAAGCCGAACCGAACCAACGATAAATCCGTGTACCGTGAAAACATGTACGGAAACGACTTCTCCTTCTTTGTCGAAAGAACCAATAGGCAAAAGGTGACCATGCCGGTATTCGGTATGAAATCCGGCAGCCAGGCATTCGTGTCTGTCATCACGGCCGGCGAAGAATATTCGAAGCTGTTCGCTTCGCCTGCGGGCGCATTCGGTACGTATAACTGGGTAACACCGGAATGGCAGTACCGGATCAAGTTTTTCCAGAACACAAGCCAGAAAGGCAGTGCAGGTTTTTACACGTACAGCAAGCAGATGTATATGACGGAGCAGCGTGCCGTTCGATACTATATGCTCGAACCTTCAAAAGCCGATTACGTGGGAATGGCTACTAAGTACAGAGAGTACTTGATGAAAGAAAAAGGACTCAAGCCGCTGAAGCCGGAAAGCGCGAAAGTGCCGTTCTTCCTTGACATCATGGGGGCTGACATTAAAGAGGGCCTGCTCTGGGATAAGTACTTGAAAGGAACAACCACATCGGAAGCGATGGAAATGGTGAAACGGCTGTACGGTCTCGGAATCGAGAACATGGCGATCCAATACTCCGGATGGCAGAACGGCGGTTACAGCACTTACGGCGGGTTGTTCCCGGTCGATAAGCGGCTCGGCGGCAATGAGGGGATGAAGCAGTTTATCGATTATGCTCATTCGCTCAAAATCCCGGTACTGTTGAACGCCAACTACTCGTACAACAATACGAACGGCGACGGCTTCAGCCCGAGATATGACGGATCGCGGAACTTGGCAGGCCGACTGCTGCAAGAAGAAAACTTTAACAACCGAGCTAAGATCACGCTGGTAAGCCCAAGATTTAGCGCCAAAACGCTTACCAAAGATTTGGAAAAATATAAGCAGCTTGGCGCAGACGGCCTGTTCTTTGAAGATGGTACGGGTCGCTTCCTGAACAGCGACTTTAACGACCGTTACAAAACAAATCGGACGGAGTCCGTGGGCGTGCAGCAAGAGATGCTGAAGGAAGCCAAAGAGGCACTCGGCAACGTCAGCGTCGATAGACCGAACTTCTACGGTATTTCCAATATTACGCATCTTCACCGGCTGCCGCAGGATTATTCATATGACCTGTTCGTAGATGAAGCCATTCCGTTCGCTCAGATTGCGTTACATGGATTAGCGACTTACACATCCAACTGGTCGAACTTGAGAGACCAGTATCAGAGCGAGTTTTTACGGTCCATCGAATATGGAGCATACCCGTCATTCATATTCACCAGTGCCAAATCGGGAGACATGAAAGGCGCTTACTCGATCTGGTACTACAGCATGAACTACCGCGATTGGGAAGCCAAAGCGGTGGAAGAATATCAGCGCTTTAACCAAGCTTTGGGCGATGTACAGGACAAAGCCATTGTCGGCCATCGCGCTCTCGCTCCAAACGTGATGGAGACGGAGTATGAAGGCGGCAAGAAGGTCATTGTCAATTACAATGCGCAGCAATATACAAACGGCAGTCTGAGAGTTCCGGCACAGGACTTCATCGTGGTAACGGGAGGGAAAACGTCATGAACCGTAAATTTAGACTCAGCTCCGTTGCCCTCCGCAAGATGGAAGGCTCGCTGTTTATCGCACCTTGGGTAATCGGCTTCCTTTCCTTCATTGCATTTCCATTAGGCTATTCGCTTTATATGAGCTTTCAACGGGTAAAAATCACGGCTAGCGGGATCGAATATACGCCGGTCGGGGTACAGTATTACCGGGAAATTTTGCTGGCGGACGGCGGGTTGTTATATAACGACCTGCTGCCGTTCCTCCGGCAGTCGCTGCTGATGATTCCGGTCATTATCGTATTCTCGATGATGGTAGCGATTTTGCTAAACCAGAAGTTCGTAGGCCGGGATTTTTTCCGGGTTATTTTCTTCCTTCCTGTCATTTTCTCGACAGGCCAAATCCTTACTGAGTTCATTGCGCAAGGGGAAGGAACACTCGCGTTTACGACGGAATTTGAAGTCGGCAGGTTTATATCAACGTATTTGCCTGCGACATGGGCGAACCCGATTAACAAGATTGTAAGCTCATTCGTAATCGTGCTTTGGTCTTCCGGGGTGCAGATTCTGATCTTCCTGGCCGGCCGCCAGACGATCTCCGCTTCGGTTTACGAGGCGGCACGGATTGACGGAGCCGCTCCCTGGGAGACGTTCTGGAAAATTACGTTGCCAGGCCTGGCGCCGTTTATTTTCCTGAACCTGATCTATACGGTTGTCGATTTGTTCACTTTCCCGCAAAATCCAATCATCTCGAAAGTAAACACGACAAACTACGGATTGTCGAGCGCGCTGGCATGGATCTACTTCGTCATTGTACTTATTTTCTTAAGTATCGCCATCTTCGTTTTCAGTAAGGTGGCTAAAGCAACAAGCGGACAACAACGGTAGAAAGGAGGCAATAAGCATATGGAGCGTATTACGGAAATTATCAAATCGCGCAGGTTCGGCGGGAATACGAATCCCCGCAACCTGCTGCTGCTGACACGCAACGTATTAATCGGGAAAGAAGCGAATCAAGGGTTCGTTTTCCGGTTGTTCATGTACCTGATTTTGATCGATGTCGCATTCATTTATGTTAAGCCGATCATTTACATGGTTGCGACGATGATCAAGGATGCAGGCAACCTGCTCGATCCGGCGGTCATTTGGGTACCGCGGTCCGTCTACTTCGGACATTTGAGCGAAGCGTTTCGATTGCTCAAATATCCGACGGCCGTCTCGATCAGCGCGACGGTATCGCTGTCCGTTGCCGTACTGCAGGTCATCACATGCGCTATCGCAGGCTACGCGTTTGCAAGACTTGATTTTCCACTCAAAAAGTTTTGGTTCGTATGCCTGATCTTCACGTTCGTTATGCCGCCGCAGGTTACGATTTTGCCGTCGATCCTGCTGTTCAAGGAACTCGGATGGATTAATACGTATTATCCGATGATTATCCCGGCATTATTCGGACACGGTCTCAAAGGAGCCTTGTTCGTCATCATCTTCCGTCAGTTCTTCTCTACCCTTCCGAAGGAATTGGAGGAGGCGGCCAAGATCGACGGTGCGAGCGTCTTCCGCGTATTCTTCCGGGTTATGCTGCCGATCTCTTCATCGGCGATCATCGTCGTATTCCTTTTCTCCTTCGTTTGGAACTGGAATGACTTCTATTACCCGTCGATGTACATGTTCGGATCGAAGGAAGTACCGTTGTCGATCAGCTTATCTAGGCTTGCCGCGGCGATGTCATCGGAAGCCGAGCAAGCCGGACCGAGTATTTTTGCGGAGCCGATCAAAATGGCGGCATCGTTCCTTATCATCATGCCGGTTCTAGCCGTATATGCCTTTACGCAGCGATGGTTTGTCGAAGGTGTTGAGCGTACTGGTCTTGTAGAATAGTGTCGAAGTAGTTCGAATCGATGGATGTCCAAAAAACCGGCCAACGTGCCGGTTTTTTGCTGTCGATGCGCGCGCACGCCGCCAGTTGGAGCATTTTCGTCGTAATTGAGAAGGAACGGATGTCGCATGAAGTCCCGATTCCCTAATAAATCTTCTTGAGCAACCTGGGCGGACAAGGTATCATAGAATCAAAAGCATTGCAGGCACAACGGGAGGTGAGAACGAATGCAGATCTTATTGGTGGAAGACGAGCCGAAAATTCGCGAAGTATTAATTGCGTATTTGCGCAACGAAGGCTGGGACGTCGATTTTACGCCGAACGGCTTGGAAGCGGTTGATATGTTCTCCAACCGTAATTATGATCTCGTCATTCTCGATCTGATGTTGGAAGGGATGCCGGGAGAAGAAGTATGTCGAACGATTCGGCAAACTTCGACAGTGCCGATTGTCATGTTGACATCCAAATCGCGGGAGAGCGATACGATCGAGGGGCTGAAGCTCGGGGCTGACGATTATATTTTCAAGCCGTTCCGAGTGAAGGAAGTCATTGCACGTATCCATGCGCTGCTTCGAAGAGTAAAGACGTTCGTGCCGGAAAAGCAGAAGTCGTCCGTATTGACGTTCGACAAAGGAAGGCTCGTGCTTGATATGGAGGCGAAAACGCTGCTTGTCCGTGGACTCCTTGCCAATCTGACATCGACGGAATTTAAATTGTTGACGGTATTCGTCGAAAAACCAGGGAAAATATTCAGTCGCCTGGATTTGTCTCATCAAGTGCTCGGTTACCGGTTCCATGGCGATAGCCGGTCGATTGATACGCATGTGAAAAATCTCCGCAAAAAAATCGAGGAAGATACGAAAGAGCCGAAGTACATTTTGACCATGGTCGGAGAAGGCTACAAATTTATCGCGGAAGCGGACAAGAAGGAATAGACGGTCATGATGTCAAAGTTGCGCAGAACGAATGTCATTTTATTTATAACGCTGCAAGGCTGTTTCCTTATTATTTTGAGTATTATTGCTTACGGCTATAACTACAATTGGGAAAACGTCTTTACGCGGTATCAAGAGGAACAAATCAAAGTAAACGCTTTCAAAATGATGGATGATATTCGCAACGAAGATTTAACCGTCGGTCCCTATACGAATGAGCAGAAATCTTGGCTGACGCGCAGAGCGACCTTGTACGGGGTTATGATTCGTTACGGAGCGGATAGGCAAGACATTTGGTTTGATATGTTCAACCGGATTCAAAATTTGAAAGAAGTTGAGATTCAGGAATACCCGGTCGTCGCCAAAGGGCAAAACCGCGGGCTGCTTCAAGTGGCATCGTATAAGCAGATGAATAAGCTCGATCCGAGCTTTCTCGCTTACCAGAAAATGATGCATGAGCGGGCTGCGCTGCTATTTGCAATCGCGGCGCTTCTGTCCATTGTAGTCAGCATTACGGTATCGCGCATGCTCTCCGTTCATATGCAGAGGCTTCGGGAAACCGCTGGCAAAATTCATGCCGGGGATCGCGAAGTTCGTGCACCGCTTAAAGGGCCGGAGGAAGTGCGGCAGCTAGCGCTCACGCTGAATGAGCTGTCGACGGAGCTGAAGAAACAGGAAGACTGGCGTCATCATCTGATGGAAGATTTGACGCACGAGCTGCGCACGCCGCTGACTTCGATGCTGTCGCAGCTTGAAGCGATGATCGACGGCATATATGAAGTCGATGTGGAATGGCTGCAGCAAATATACGAGGAGCTGATCCGTCTCACGCGGCTGATGACCGATATGGAGCGGCTTTCCGAAGCGGAAGCAGCCCGATTCACGGTCAGCGTCAAGCGGGTGAACATGGTGAAACTGGCTGAACAAGTATGCCGCAATTTCCAACCGATGGCACGGAACAAAGGAATTCGTCTTCGTTTCAACAACCCGAACGTACCGTGTTACGCTGAAGTGGATCGCGACAAGATGGTGCAGGTCGTGTCGAATGTTGTCTCCAATGCGGTAAAATATACGAATGAAGGCTCGATTACGGTTGGCGTCGGCTGGCAGCCTGAAGCAACGATTATTTATTGTCAGGACACGGGAATCGGTATCGGTCCGCAAGACTTGCCGTACGTGTTCAACCGGTTGTACCGTGTGGATAAATCCCGTTCCCGGTTTAGCGGTGGCGTAGGTCTTGGTCTCAGCATCGCCAAAGCGCTTGTCGAAGCCCATGACGGCAATATCGAAGTGGAGAGCGAGCTGGGAACCGGATCGATCTTTCGCATCACCATTCCCAACGCGTACAAATCGATGACGAACAAACTGGCATAAGCAACGAACTAATTTTGCAGGAGCGTTGAACTCTAGCTTGCACATGCAATCAGGCGGCTCCGCTTAAAATCAAAAAAAAGATCTGTTCCGACGACGGAGCAGATCTTTTTTTTTGAAAGTTGTTGACAAATTGTAATAATATTTTAAGCTTATATTAATAATCGTAATTTATTCTATTAATAAAACGTAGATTCATATGATAGAGGGAAGGTGTTTAGGATGAAGGCTTTTGTAACGATCCAAAATAAACAAATCCCCGTGTTCGCCGACAACTTGAATAAAAAGACCTTAAAGCTGCTGAGGTCGGCTTTGGACAAAAAGGTGGAAACCGGCAGAAATGCGCTTAAGAAATGTTTGCATTCCTTAATCAGTATCGAAGTGGTAGGATGCGAAGCGATCCTTCACTCGCTAAACGAAAAAGATTCGCTTGCACTGTCTCTCTATTAAGAGAGACTTTTTTTATAGCATCAAAAAATAATAGCAAGATAGTTCATATGCCGATGATATCGATTATGTTCATTTCGGCCTCCTTGCTGTTACTATGGAGACATTAACGACATTGGAGGTACATACCGTGAGAAGAATGGGGATCGGCTTGCAGTTGTATACGCTGCGCAGTGAAACGGCCGCCGACTTTGCAGGAACGCTGCGGAAAGTGGCGGAACTCGGGTACGAAGGCGTCGAATTTGCAGGTTATGGCGGTATGCCGGCGGAAGAACTCGGCGCACTGTTGAAACAATTAAATTTGAAGGCGATCGGCGCTCATGTCGGCCTGAAAAATTTGCGTGACAATTTGCAAGGGGAAATCGATTATTTGCGCGCCATCGGCGGTACCTATTTGATCTGCCCTTCCATCCCGAAAGAAGAGCGTGAGGACGCGGAATCGTGGAAGCGGTTGTTTGCGTTTTTTGAACAAGCGGGAGCCGAGGCAAGAAAGCAGGGGCTCGTTTTCGCTTATCACAACCATGCTTTTGAATTCGAGCGAAACGTTGGCGATCAGTTCGCGTTTGACGCGCTGTATTCCCACACGGCGCCGACTTCGGTTCAAGTGGAAATGGACGTATGCTGGGTACAGTTTGCCGGGCAAGATCCGCTTCAATATATCGCTCGCTACAACGGGCGTCTGCCGCTGCTTCACTTGAAAGACTTCAGTAAAGATGACGAAGGCAAAATGAAAACGCTCGAGCTCGGTCAAGGCGTCGTACAGCTGCCTGAAGTGATCGAAGCCGCCTCCAATGCGGGGGTCGAGTGGCTCATCGTTGAGCAGGATCATTGCCAGAACCCGCCGCTGCAAAGCGTTGCTAACAGCTACGGCTGGGTAAAGAATAATTATTTGGACCGCCTATAGATCGAAACAGCAAAGCGAACGAGAAACCATCAGTCTACACGGACACTATATTTAAAGGAGCTAATCATCGATGAGTAAAATCAAAGTAGCCGTGATCGGCTGCGGCGCGATTGCGCAGCGCCGTCATATTCCGGAATATGAAGCAAACCCGCATGTCGAGCTGGTCGCATTTTGCGATCCTGTGATCGAACGAGCGGAGAAATATGCCGAGAAGCACGGTGCACTCGCTTTTGCCGATTACCGTGAATTGTTGAAGCAAGTGAAAGCGGACGCCGTGAGCGTGTGTACGCCGAATGCGCTGCATGCACCTGTTGCCATCGCCGCAGCGAATGCCGGGGCGCATGTGCTGGTCGAGAAACCGATGGCGGCGACGGCGGAAGAAGGCCGCGCGATGATCGAAGCGGCGAAGCAAAACGGCGTCTACCTCATGGTCGGCCACAACCAGCGGCTCATGCCGCCTCATGCGAAGGCAAAGGAAATTTTGGATAGCGGCAGACTGGGCAAAGTCATTTCATTCCGCACGTCATTCGGTCATCCGGGACCGGAACGCTGGAGCGTGGATGGAAAAGACAGCTGGTTTTTCCGTAAAGGCGAAGCGATCATGGGCGCGATGGGCGACCTTGGGGTTCACAAGTCCGATCTGATTCGTTATTTATTGAGCGACGAAGTTGCGGATGTTGCCGGTTTCGTAAATACGCTGCATAAAGAAGGCACGGACGTCGACGACAACGCTACCTGCGTGCTGCGGATGAAAAGCGGCGCCATCGGTACGCTGGTCGCAAGCTGGACGTACTATAAAGGCGAAGACAACAGCACCGTGCTCTGGTGCGAGAATGGCGTCATGAAGGTCGGAACGCATCCGGACGATCAAGTGATCGTCGAACTGCGCAACGGAACGGTGGAGCGCTACAAAGTCGGAGCGATCGCGACCAACGAGAAGCAAACGTCAAGCGGCGTCATCGACACGTTCGTGAGCAGCATCGTTACCCAAACGCCTCCGAGCATTTCGGGTGAAGAAGGGCTTCGTTCCCTGCAAGTGATTTTGGCTGCCTTCGAATCCCAGGCGACCGGTAAAGTCATTTCATTGTAATTATTCCAGTTATAGCAGAAAAGCAGCCTCCCTAGTGAACTGCATCTCCCATGTTAGTTGTGTCTAACAATGGGGGTGCAGATCAACGGGGAGGCTGCTTTACGTTTAGTCGGTTAAAACGGAAGAGAGGCCGCTTTCTTAGATCAAGCTTTGTTACGATGCAGCGTGGTCGGCCATGAGGTGGCGGTAACGAATCAGCATCGAGGCACGCCATGGCAGAAGCATTCCAAAGGCAAGCAGGAAAAACAGCGCACCTGTTTGCGGAATGGAAACGAATTGCTCGATATAGCTATGAAGAGCGATCCGCAGAGCAAGCAGGCCGAGCAGTACGAACGCGAAAGCCTTCGACCGTTTCATATAGACGGCTCCGGCCTTTAGCTCAAGCTGCGAGCTGCGGATCAGAGGATAGGACAAGCAAATAAGTCCGGCGCCGAGCGCAAGAACCGCCCACAACAGTGGAATGCGGCAGGCCGGAGCAACAAACATAAGGAAACCGGTGCTCATTCCAAGCGGAGGCATAATGATCTTGGCAGGAGTCAACGGCCGGTTGCTGGCCCGGGTGCGGACGAAAACCGCAAGCAGCGCCATCATCGCCATACCGATACTGGATACCGTCTGCAGATGAAGCGTTCCGAAATGGACCATAACAGATCCCTCCTGAAGTAATATAATAGTAGTATACCACACGTGATGCGCCTATTTCACAGGCGAACCGTTCCCAAGCGAAGTGTTTGGCTCATCCGCGGGTGTACGAAATGATTCGATCGGAGGGTTGCAAATTGGAAGACCAGGAAGATAAACGTACGGTGACGGATTTATTTGTAGAAGATTACGAGGAGTTTCTGGAAGAAGAAGAACGCTGGCAGCCGAACGCGTTGGAACATCTTCGGAGGAAGAAAATAAGATATCCCAAACGACGGTCAAAAGAAGGGACTGACCGGTAAACGGAACAGCTGGCATAAATGGAAAGCCTAGGGATTTTTTGTCGAACGAGCAGGAAAATGATGACAGTTCATCGAATATGAGTTAGGTAGAAGTGGCATCAAACGAACCTGCTTGACGGGGTATGGAGGAAACTATGGCAATCCAACACCAACTCGCAGCGCATCCCTTGTTTTATCGGATGTTCCAACGCGTACCGATTGGTATGGCGATTTTATCCGAGACGGGAACTTGGCTGCTGACGAATCCCGTACTGCAACAATGGCTAGGTTGCACGGGCGAGGAATTGCATAATCGAACCCTATTCGAATATACCCATCCTGAAGAGACGGAACCGTTGTATATGCTCCTGCTCCAGCTTCGAATGAACCCGGCATCCGATATAAGCCGCGAGCCGCTCTTGATCAATTACCGGTATATTCACAAGAACGGTCACGAAGAACTGTTTCGAATTAACGCTGTGAAGGAGACGCTCGGTCCCGATAGTGGAAATGTGCTGGTTTTCACATTCGACAAGCGAAAGCAGGCGGAGTCCGCGTTCGCCAAAAGCGAGGAACAGTACCGAGAGCTGATTGAGGAGTTGCCCGTTGCTTTCCTGATTCAGCAGGAGTGCCGCTGGGTGTATGCCAACGAGGCGGCGGTCAGGCTGCTCGATGCGTCGGACAAGAGCCAAATTCTTGGCATGGATGTGTTCAGCTTTATACATTCGGATTTTCATGATTTGCTGCATGAGCGGATGAGGCTGATTCGGAGCGGCGAGTCCGTTCCGCCGTTAAAACAGAAATTTATTACGATAACCGGGCAGCTGGTCGACGTTGAAGTGTCGGCTTGTCCGTTCCAATATGAGGAACAATTTGCGATATTTATTATTTTGAGAGATATCAGCGAATCCCAAAAAGCGCAGGAGCTTCTGCAAGCTTCCGAGAAGCTGAGCTTGGTCGGACAGCTTGCAGCCGCTTTCGCGCATGAGATCAGAAATCCGCTAACGGCCGTGAAAGGTTTTATATCGCTGATCCAGTCTTCCGGCGGGACCAAACCGCATTATTATGACATCGTCACCTCGGAAATTACGCGGATGGAGCAAATATTGAACGAAATGCTGCTGCTCGCCAAGCCCCAATCGGCCCGTCTCCTTCCATGCGATATTCGGGTGCTGCTCGCGCACGTGACGACGTTGATTGAAATGCAAGCGGTCATCAACAGGGTCGAATTTGCAACCGAATACGAAAACGGCATCCCGAATCTCGAATGTGACGAGAACCAAATGAAGCAGGTGTTCATTAATTTATTGAAAAATGCAGTGGAAGCGATGCCGGGCGGAGGCCGCGTCCGAATCGAAGTATGCAATAAAGGCATTGAGCATATCGTTGTCCGTATCATCGACGAAGGCTGCGGCATTCCGATAGACAAGCTGCCGCGAATCGGGCAGCCATTTTTTACGACAAAAGAAAAAGGAACGGGGCTCGGGATGATGGTCAGCTTCAGAATAATTGAAAATCACCGCGGTACGGTCCATATTGCCAGTGAGGAAGGGAAAGGAACGACCGTGGAAATTACGCTTCCGGTGTCGGCGCAGCCCGCTTAATCCTGCAGCGGTGCGTCCAAATCGACGAGTTGAAGGAACACGTCTGCGCTTTCGTCCCAGTCGGAAGTCTCATCCTCATTCCACAGGCCTTCGCTGTAGCCTTCCGCCAATATGCCACCGTACGGTTCAAGCAGACGATAGGCGAATGCAAGCAGCGGCTGCTTTGCATCGCTGCGGTAATAAACTTCGAGAGCTTCCGCCAGCTGTGTGCTGCCGTCTGCGTCATACCGCTGAAGACAGCGCCACAGCCATTTGCCGTCCCCGATCCATTGTCCGCCGGTTCGCAGCATAAATTCCGCGAGCTGAGCCGATAATTTGCGGACGATAAAAAGACTTTCCGTCCGATCGGGGCAGCCTTCCCAATCCTGCAGCGACTCTCCCAGCTCATATCTGGCTTTGTCAAGCTCCTGTGTCGTCCACGCCGGAGGGCCCGCCTGCAGCTCGTGCTGCGCTTCCTCCACGATGTCGCGGATCGTTGATTCACCGCGAATAATGGTTCCCGCTGCACACATCCGCTGCAAGGAAGGTATCGCGATATCGATTCCTTGATCGAAGAAATAACGGTATGACGATCGGGTAAGGACGAATGCTTCTATCGTCCATCCGTACGCAGCGAACGTTTTGCGGTAAGGCCCGGGACCCGTCTCGTCGAAAATAACGAGGTCGAGATCGGAATGTTCCGTAGCGCCGCCTTGCACTACACTTCCTGCAAGAATGGCCGCTTCACAGTCCGGAAAAAACGAAGCGATGAACTGCGCTGCGGCTTCGACCGCCGCTGTCTTCATAGATGGCTCACTTCCGCTCTGGCATATTGCGATCTGATGATAAAAGAAAGAACCTTCAAAACTTGCCCGCGACAAATCCTTTCTTCATCATGTTAAGCATATGCAACAGCCCATTAATCGGTGTACGCATCGGGTCAAGACTAGGACTTTGTGGCGATAAGCAGAGCGTATCCCATACGAAGCCGATTTTTATGAATCAGCTCGTCATGCTCCAGCGACGTTTTCCATATGGCAGGGTCCATAAACACCCCTCCGTCAATGACCTGCAGCATATCGGGAGTTTGTTCCGTTTCCGCGGCCAAATGCTCTTGAAACATCGCCCGTTTCCTTGCCACAGCTTCGGCAAATCCGGCAGCCGCAAGCGCCTCCAGCCAGCCCTCCTCGGACAGCAGTCGATCGAAGCCGAAGAAGCGTACAACCTCCTTATAATCGTTTTGCGCCATAGCGCTCATGATCATCACTTCACGGTCGAATAATGTGCCCCCGGGTGTCAATACGCGGAAATACTCGCTTAAAGCCATCGGAATATTGGCAAAGTTGGTAACGGATTCGGCGAGTACGATATCGAACGAACGGTCGGGAAACGGCAGATCGTCGATGCTGCCCTGAACGAAAGTCACGTTCAATTTTTCCGCCGAGGCACGCTGCCTTGCTTTGGCCAGCATTTCTTCGCGGATGTCTAGCCCGGTCACAGCGTATCCGTTTTTCGCCAAATAACAGGCGGTTCGTCCAGTTCCGCATCCTACTTCCAAAATACGGCTGCCTGTGGGCAGGGGAAATTCGCTAAGCTGCTGCAGCGTAGCGGTAAACCCGCCCGGATGCGCACTTCCGACCCCTAGGCGCGTAAGCATATCCAAATAACTCATATGCATCCCCTTCCTTCTGCGTATGGTCTATTTTATGAGAAGAAAGGAGATGGGTTATGGTTAAATGTCCATGCTTTTTTATTTTTTATCAGTAATTATGGAAAACTCGTCTCTCTACATACCCTCCGGGGTTTATTGATCGTTTTTTGCTTCGGGGTTGCGCACCGGTTTTAACTTGCTGTAGGTCAGCAGCTCCGATACGGTAACGAAGCGAAATCCTCTTTTTTGCAGCTCGGGCAGTATCATTTCCATCGCCTGAACCGTTTGACTTTTGCCTTCGACATAGTCATGGAATAAAACGATGTCGCCGTTGCGCGGATTACGCAGCACCCGATCCACGATTTTTTGTACGCCCGGCGTGGCCCAATCTTTTGTATCTTGATGCCAGGACCACATGACGACGGTATAGCCGTTTCCTTTGGCCGTCTCCACAAGCTTATCGCTGTAAAACCCGCCGGGCGGGCGGAACAGGTGGCAATGCTTGCCGCCGGCCGCGTAAATGACGTCTTCGGCGCGTTCCAAATCTTTTGCGAACTTGTTGACGGACAAGTTTCGGCCGAAATAAGCATGGCTGTATGTATGATTCGCCAGCTCATGGCCTTCCGCAATCTCGCGCCGAACAAGCTCCGGAAATCGTTCCACTTTATTTCCGACGACAAAGAAGGTGGCCTTCGCATTGTATTGTTTTAATAAATCCAATATAAGCGCCGTGTCCTTCTCATGGGGGCCATCATCAAAGGTAAGGGCAATCACTTTCTCGTTGGTAGGCACTTCCCATACGACTTCGCCTCGGCTTTCGTAATAGTCTCTGCCTTTCTTGGGCCCGGCGATCACGGGACTGCACAGGAGCAGCGAGCTAGCGCACAATATGGCCGCGCATCGGACAATCAGCTTTTGCAACAAAACAACCTCCCTACATGATCTAATCCTAATCCGTATATACGATGTAGGATGGCTTATTAAACCTGTAATATTCCGAGCGAAGTGACACCTTTTTCCTGTTATGACCTGCACGGCGGAATGAAATGCTAATGAAGGTGCAATCTCATGCGAATGAGGAGCGAAAACTTCGATGAAAAAATGGATGGTCATTCCATTGCTGCTATGGTTCGGCGTAAGTTGGCACGGCTCTGCTGCTGCGGCCAAGCCGAAGAAAGAAATCATGACGGAAATCGTTTTAGTCGTTAAAGCATCGGACGAGGCCGAGCTGCATACCGAGCTGCGGCTGCAATCCACAGAACTGCAGCGCCGTTGGAATAAAAATAAACCGGTCCCGGCCGAGGTGGCCCATTCGGTTATTGCCGATACGAGGGTCATTGTTCGGACGGAACAAACGGAAACGGTGTATGAGATCGATCACAACTTTGATCTGTACGATCGGCAGCAGAAACAGATGCAATATTTGCCTGATTCGGCGAAACAAAAGCTGGCGCTCTATGTGCGCACGGCAAGGCAAGCCCACTATGGAAAGCTGACCCCATGGAAAGAAGCGGAGCGGATCATTTCGAGAAAATCGGTTTGCCGCGTAACCGATTTGGAAACCGGGCTGTCCTTCAACGTACAGCGCCGGGCAGGAAGTCACCACGCGGATATGCAGCCGCTCACCAAAGCGGATACGGCGATAATGAAGAAGGTATATCAGGGCAATTGGAGCTGGCGACGGCGTGCGGTGCTCGTTGCAAAAGACGGACAAGTGCTGGCTGGATCCATGCACGGCATGCCTCATGGTGGAGACGGCATTCCGGACAATGATTTCTCGGGGCATTTCTGCATCCATTTTCTTGATAGTACGACGCATGGCTCCAATCAGGTTGATCCGGATCATCAATGGATGATTTATAAAGCGGCTGGACGATTGGATGAGAAATTCGCGAAAGCTTCTCCTTATGAAGTGATCGACGGCTTTCTCATCGCTTTGAACCAGCAGGACCGGGAACTGCTTCGCCGCGGCTTTGCCGATAAGCGTAGTCCGCAGCTTGCTTTTTACTTGGAAGGATTGACCCGGATGAAGGCGGTCAAAAAAACAAAACCGTTTGAACCGAAAGAACCGGGTCAAGCGGTAAGCCTGGAAATTCCGGTTCCCGTAACCATTTGGTTTAACGGCCAAAAGCCGGAGCATCAGGTGTTTGTATTCACCATGAAACGATCCGACCTGGATGCAGCTTGGAAAATTGACTCGGTTCACCCCATTTCGGGCAAATAAGGGCAGGCGCTTACTTAATAGCGCCTGTCCCTTTCAACTTCACGGCTACATTTGCGCGAAACTCAAGCTCCGGATAGAGCGCTTCCCATTCCCCCTATGCTTTTCTTCTTGTCGTGTATCGCACCATAGCGCCAACAGAATCCGGTCGGATCGACTTAGAGCCGCTGAAGTTTGCTCAAAAGCCGGACGATCGCGAGACGGTCTGCTCCGCCTTCCTCCAGCCGAAATTGTACAAAAGCGTCTTCGATTCTTTGTCAATCCCCGTCATTCCAACGGTATAGCTGGCGACGCCAGTTTCTCGAATCGCCAGCTCGGAACAGGATATTATTCCTTTCGTTTGCAGAACATAATGAAAGCGGAAGGGTTGGAATCATTTGCATCGGGATGTAACCGGGCGGATGGAAAGGAAGGCGAGGGTGCATTGTTCCGATTTTTATTTCAGCAAGCGCGGCGCAAACGGATGCTCGGTCAAGGACGGAATCCTCTTGGATCAGACCGGCAGCAGTTCGCATCCTCACACGATCAAAGCGGAACTGCGATCTCCTCATCCGTTGCTATCAATACCACTTATATTCAGCAGCTCCTTGGATCGCCAAGCGATCTGCTGATTAGAGAGTTTGGCGCAGGCCCCCGGAACCATCGGCTTGTGCTGGTTTCCATTGACGGCTTGGCTGATAAAAACGTGCTGAACGACGATGTACTCGGCATGGTCCAGTCCGGAGATTGGCTGCAGCAAACAAGCTTGTCTGAAGATGGCGAAGCGGTGCTGAATGCACTGCATCATCATGTGTTGTCCGTTAACGGGATTGACCGCGTATCGACGATGGATGATGCGCTGCTGGGTGTTTTATCGGGAAATTCGGCGCTGTTTGTGGAAGGTTCGATCCACGCGCTCGTGCTTAGCAGCCAGGGATGGAAAAGCCGCGGAGTGGAAGAGCCGCAGACGGAGGCGCTCATTCGGGGACCGCGGGATGGCTTTTCCGAAGACCTGCGGGTCAATACGACGTTGATCCGCCGCCGTTTGCGCGATCCGAATTTGCGCATGGACAGTATGCGGATCGGGCGCAGAAGCAAAAAAGATGTGGTAATCGCCTATGTTCAAGGCGTCGTTCATCCGGGATTGGTAGAAGAAGTCAAGCGGCGTATCGTAACGATTGACGTTGACGATCCTGAAGGCTCGGGCTTTATCGAGCAGTGGATTGCGGACAGCTTTCTCAGTCCGTTTCCGCAAATCCAGAACACCGAGCGGCCGGACAAAACGACCGCCGCTTTAACCCAAGGCAAAGTGGCTATTATCGTTGACGGAACGCCTTTTACCTTAATATTGCCGATAACGATCGGGTCGTTGGTACAGTCGCCGGAAGATTATTATACGGACTGGATCATTTCCACCTTAATGCGCATGTTGCGATTTACTGCCGCATTTCTGGCGACCTTCTTGCCGGCGCTTTATATCGCGCTCGTCGAGTACCATCAGGGGATGATCCCTTCGAAGCTCGCGTTCTCCATTGCCGGCTCACGTGAAGGTGTACCGTTCCCAGCGGTCATCGAGGCGGTTTTGATGGAAGTGACGCTGGAGGTGCTGCGCGAGGCCGGGGTGCGCCTGCCTAGGCCGATCGGGCAAACGATCGGTATCGTAGGCGGACTTGTTATCGGAGAAGCGGCCGTTGCCGCCGGTATCGTCAGCCCGATCATGGTCATCGTCGTGTCGATTACGGCGATCTCTTCCTTTGCGCTTCCGTCGTACACGTTTGCCATTACGCTGCGCATCATCCGCTTCGGCATTATGATGGCGGCTGCCGTATTCGGGTTATACGGCATTGTTCTCGCTTATGTCATGATCAACATTCATATCGTCAATTTGAAGAGCTTCGGCATTCCGTTTTCCACGCCGTTTGCGCCGTTCTTCCGCAACGATTGGAAAGATCTGGTGGTGCGCGCTCCGGTTACGATGCTGACCCGACGTCCGCAAATGATGCAGACGTCGGATGAAGTACGCATGGATAAGGATGAAGGGAAGTGAGCCTTCTTCATGAAAACATTCGAATACGGCGATCGGGAGATTAGCGCGTCGGAACTGTTTTTCTCCGTATCGTCGATGATTTTGGGTATTGGCATTTTGACGCTTCCCCGGGGACTTTCCAAAGTGGTGCCGTCTTCCGACGGCTGGATGTCGATCGTACTTGCAGGACTGTTGTCCATCGGATTGGTATGGATATTGACCCAACTGACTACCCGGTTTCCGAACGAAACGATCGTTGAATTTTCCGTATCGCTTATCGGCAAACATGCGGCCTGGTGTTTTTCGGTGCTGCTGTTCATTGCGTTCTTTATGTTCACCGGCTACGAAGTGCGCGGAGCGGCGGAGGTCGCGAAGCAATATTTGTTCAGCAGAACCCCGGTCGAAGTCATTGGGCTCGCCTTCTTTCTCGTTGTGATTTATGCCGTCTGCGGCACCAAAGTCGGAGTGATTCGGCTGAATGTTCTTTTTTTCCCATTTGTGCTCGGGGTCTTCCTGCTCGTCATTTTCATGAATTTCGGATCGATCCGCTCCGAGCATCTTCAGCCGGTGTTCGTCAGCAATTGGAAGCAAGTGTTCGGAGGAATATGGGAAAGTTTGTTTTCTTTTTTTGGTTTCGAAATTGTGCTCTTTTACTCGGCTTTGCTTAACCGGCCCACAAAATCCACGAAGGCGGCGGTGCTAGGAGTAGCGGTACCGATGCTGCTGTATGTGCTTGTGTTTTTGTTCGTTATCGGCGTGTTCTCGCCGGCGGCGACGGCCGAGCTTCAGTATCCGACGGTGGAGCTGGCCAAGGAGATCGAAGTGCCTGGCGCAGTGCTGGAACGGTTCGAGTCGTTTTTTTTTACGATTTGGCTTATGACCTTGTTTAACTCAGCGGCGATGGCGCTTGATATATGCACGTATGTAATGTGCAAACTCGTCGGGGCCCGCCATCGGCTAACCGTGATTTTCAGCCTTGCGCCTGCGATTTTTCTTGTTTCTTTTATCCCGCGTGACCTTCATGAATTCGGTCATTTTGGCCGGCTGACCAGTTTGATTGATTTGTTTGCCGGCATATTGATTCCGTGCATTCTCTATGTCGTACTTCGAATCAAGGGAGGGCGGCGCTATGGGAACAATTAGGAGAGCATTTCTCAGGACCCTGGTGTTCGGAGGAGCGCTGCTGCTTGTGACTGGCTGTTGGGACCGGGTTGAGATCGACGAACGTGGCTTTGTGATCGGGATCGCCGTCGATAAGCCGCGTTCACCTAGGGCGGAAACGCGAAGCCGGAAAGAAGCGCCGAATAAGCCGACCGGCAAAAACCGGTACGCCGCAACGTTTCAGTTTGTCATCCCCGGTAAAATGCAGAGCGGCGGAGAAAAAGGATCTTCTTCGGCAGGAAGCGAATCGTTTCTTAATTTGACGTCCGAGGGAGATACGATATTTGACGTTGATCGGCAAATTTCCGCAAGAGCGAGCCGCTCGCCTTATTACGAGCATATGAAGGTCATTATTATTTCGGAGCATGTGGCGAAGCAGCCGGGGGAATTTGCGCGCATTATGGACTTTTTTTTGCGGGAACCGGAAATGCGCAGAAGCGCCAAAGTGCTCGTATCGAACGGGGAGGCCCGGGGTGCGCTCGAAATTACGCCGAAAAACGAGAGACTCCCGGTTATGTACATTAACTATATTGCCGAGAACAGTCCCAAAAACTCGCGAATGCTTCCGGAGACGAAGCTTGGCGACATACATGAATTTTTGCTACGGGGCCGCAGCTTTGCCGTACAGCGAGTCATCGGCACAGGGGAGGCGGAGGTAAAGGTCGTAGGGGCGGCGATTTTTCGCGGCAAGGACACCCGATTGATGGGGTCGCTCGGCTCGGACGAAACCGAGGGATTGAACTTATTGACGGGAGATTTTCATAGCGGCATCGTCAAGTCCCAGCTAGGTGGAGAGCTTGTCGTGTTCGAGGCGCTGTCGGCTAAGCGGCACGTCAAAGCGGATGTAACCGATCCGAGGCATATCCGGTTTGCGATCTCGATCGAGATGGAAGGAACCTTAGGGGAAACGTTTCAGCAGCTGGATTTTGAGAAGGAAAACGCAATGATGCGTGTGGAACAAGCGGTGGCTGTTGAAGTGGAGCGGATGGAGCGGGAGGCGATCCATAAGCTGCAAAACGTATTCAAGACGGACGCTATGAGGCTAGGCGCTTATTTGGAGCAAAAGCACAACAAAGTGTGGAAACAAATTAAAGACGATTGGGAAGAGGGGGACCGGTTATTCACTACTTGCGAAGTGAAGCTCGAAACCAGTGTGAAAATTCGCCGTCTGGGAACGGTCAACCGTTCTCACAAATAGAAAGGAAGCATCCTCATGTGGCAAGCGATTCTTAGTTATTTGCCGTCTGGAATGGCCTGGGTTTGCGCTTTTTTGAGCTGGTTGATTCCTTATGGAATTTACCGGATCAATAAGAAACTTCACCAGCTCGGCGACCCGCCGTGGAAAAAAGAAGATACATACCGCGAATAAACGGCAGGTGCGCTCAGCGCGTCGGATTCCGAATAAGATGAAAAGAATGCCCGGCATGCGATTTTTCGCATCCGGGCATGTCGGTTTCAGCAGGCTTAATAGCAAAAAAATTGGTTGACGCGGCGCAGGTCAAGACCGAAGTAAATCCAAAAGCCGAACGGTCCGCGCCCGTGCCACCGGTAGCCGGCAATGGAGTTGCGGCCGACGAATGTTAGGTACATCCAATATTGATCGCCGTTCGATTGCCAAATGTACACAAAGCGGAACAAGCAGTTCCGGATGCTGCCGGAACCGACCGACTGGAGATGCATCGATTGGGTCGGGATAAACGATGGCGGCCCCGATTGCGGTGCGCCTACCTGCCCCGGGCCGGATCCGGCTCCGCCGGGGAAGCCGCCGCCGGGGAAGCCGCCGCCGGGAACGCCCGGCCCGCCGGGGAAGCCGCCGCCGGGGACGCCCGGTCCGCCGGGGAAGCCGCCGCCGGGGACGCCCGGCCCGCCGGGGAAGCCGCCGCCGGAGACGCCCGGCCCGCCGGGGAAGCCGCCACCGGGGACGCCCGGCATGCCGGGAAAGCCCCCACCAGAGGTGCCGCCCCCGGGCATGCCGGGAAGCCCGCCACCCGTAGTACCGGGCATGCCGGGAAGTAAACTGCGCTGCTCGTTATCAGAAGGATATGCCATATCCACTCTCCTCTTCTCCAATATGTATTTGTTGGTCTTTACACGCCAAACGCCTATTTACGATACAAATATATGTTACAATCGTCTAAAGATGAACGGTTACAAGCTTGTCAACCAACAGAACCGGAATAATAATTTTCGATCAACGGCTTTTTTTCCGTGCCTGTTTCCTGCAGGATGATGTTGTAAATATTGTTAATAACTGATAATGCTATTACAAAAGCGCTTTCGGAAACAAAGACCCTTGTTTAAGCTTCAAACTATGCGCCGGCTCGTTTACAGACGCCTGATTGGTCAGGCATTTTGTTTTTCTTGGCTGTTATATAAAGAGCGCAATTTATGCGTGGAAAAGGTATAATAAATTGGCAGAAGAAGACACTAAGGGACGGCTATGGGCTTGAATAAAAGTAGATAACTAGACATGAACATTCCTGAAAAGTAATAGAAAGCCGGGCACATGGAAGAAAGGAGTTACGATGACTGAGAAAAAAGCAATAGGGGAAGCGGGATGGAATTTTGACAACAGTTACGCTTGTTTGCCGGAATCGTTTTTTACGAGACTTAACCCCACTCCCGTACGATCGCCGAAGTTGATCGTGCTTAATCATCCGCTCGGAGCGGCGCTGGGGTTGAACGTCGAATTGCTGCAAAGCGACGATGGCGTCGCGGTGTTTGCCGGCAATCGGATTCCCGAAGGCGCGTCGCCTCTTGCGCAGGCTTATGCAGGGCATCAATTCGGGCATTTTACGATGCTGGGGGACGGCCGGGCTCTGCTGCTTGGCGAACAGATCACTCCCCTCGGTGAACGGGTGGATATTCAGCTTAAAGGTGCAGGCCGAACGCCATACTCTCGTGGCGGCGACGGGCGAGCGGCGCTTGGTCCGATGCTGCGCGAATACATCATTAGCGAAGCCATGCATGCGCTAGGCATTCCGACCACCCGCAGCTTGGCGGTAGTGACAACCGGCGAGTCGATCACCCGCGAAATGGAGCAGCCGGGCGCCGTTCTAGCCCGGGTCGCTGTCAGTCATCTGCGCGTCGGCACTTTCCAGTATGCTGCAAACTGGGGCACGCTCCAAGATCTTCGAGATCTAGCGGATTACACGCTGCAACGACATTTTCCGGAAGCTGAAGCGGCCGAGAACCGCTATGTTTCCCTGCTGCGGGAAGTGATCAAACGCCAAGCTGCGCTCATTGCCAAGTGGCAGCTCGTCGGTTTCATTCACGGCGTGATGAATACCGACAACATGGCGCTTAGCGGCGAAACGATCGATTACGGTCCTTGCGCCTTCATGGATGTATACGACCCGGCGACGGTATTCAGTTCGATTGATAGGCAAGGCCGCTATGCGTACGGCAATCAGCCGCACATCGCCGCGTGGAACCTCGCGAGATTTGCCGAAACGCTATTGCCGCTGCTGGATGAGGACGAGGAGCAGGCAGTCCAGCAAGCCGAGGCTGCGATTTCCGATTTCGCTGCGTTGTATCAGCGTCACTGGCTTGCGGGCATGCGGGCGAAGCTGGGGATCTTTAACGAAGAGCCGCAGGATGAAGCTCTTGTGGAAGACTTGCTCCAAATGATGCAAAAGCAACATGCGGATTATACGAATACGTTCCGTGCCCTCACTGTCGACAAGCCGCAGGATACGGCCCTTATCGACACCACCGAATTTGCTCAATGGCATGAGAGGTGGCAGGCACGATTAAGCAGACAGCAGGAGTCCAAGGACGCCTCGCAGCAGTTGATGCGCAGCAGCAATCCCGCGATTATTCCGCGCAACCACCGTGTGGAAGAAGCGCTGAATGCCGCAGTGAAACAAGGCGATTATAGTGTGATGGAGCGGCTACTGGCTGCGCTGTCGAGCCCCTACGCGCATTCTCCTGAGCATGCGGAATACGCCGCGCTGCCGGAGCCATGCGACCAGCCGTACCGCACCTACTGCGGGACGTGAAGCGGAAGCTTCATAGATCGTGAGGACATGGCACGAATATATAAGCAAAGAGCGCTTCTCGCCACGCTTCGGTGGTGTGAGGCGCTCTTTTGCTGTACCGACCGTATATTCTTGAAAGGGTCTGCTTTACTTCGGGATCCGGTGCCAATGTTGAGGTCAAATTAAAAAGATGGCAACGATGGTCGTCACGACGATGCCGATAAGGACAGGCTTCAAATTGCGCCTTGCCAGCTCGAACGGATCGACGCCGCAGATGGCGGCCGCCGGGATGAGCGCCCAAGGCACGAGCGTTCCGCCGCCGACCCAGATGGCGGCGATTTGCCCGAGGGCGGTGAGCGTCGCAATGCCGGAGCCGATGGCGGCGGCGAACAGATGCGCGATCGATCCGGCAAGCGATATGCCGGAGAAGCCGGAGCCGTCCAGACCGGTGATGGCGCCTACGGTCGTTAAGGTGACCGCGCCGATCGCTTGATTGATCGGAACCGTGTTTGCCAAGGCGAAGCCCAGATCATTCACCAGGCCGTGCGATCCGGCCGGCAGCACTTTGCCGAAAATGTCCGTAAACGCCGAGTCGCCGAGATAGAAGAAAGCGGCGATCGGAATGACCGGTCCGAATACCCGGAAGCCGAACAGAAAGCCTTCAATCAAATAGCTCGACGCCTGCTCCAGCCCTTGCTGACGATGGGCAAGCAGCGAGATGAGCAGCATCGCGAGGAGCGCCGTGCCGCCTACGAGCGCGGTGGCGTCGCCGCCTTGCAGGTTGAAAGTGTACATCGCCGCCACATCGGCGAGAAACAGCACAGGAACCAGCACGGCAAGCGTCCGTTTGACGCCTCGGGACAACAAGGCTGGCGCCGCCGGCAAAGCTTCATCCTTGGCGTTATCCGTTTGCACAGCGTCGGTCCGGCCGGTAGCCGCCGTCAGTTTGCCGCTGCGCATATCCCGGCGCATCATCCAGAACGCCGTAACGGTGGTAACGACGCCCATCACGATCACAAGCGGTACGCTCGCTTCGATGACCGCGCCTACAGGAATGCCGGCCGCATCGGCTGTCAGCTTCGGGGCACCTTGAATCACGAAATCCCCTGACAGCGCAATGCCGTGTCCGAACAAGTTCATCGCCATCGCCACGGCGAGCGCGGGCAAACCTACCCGCAGGGCGACAGGCAGCAGCACGGCGCCAAGCAGCGCCACGGCCGGCGAAGGCCAGAAAAACCAGGAAATGACCATCATCACAATCCCGATGATCCAGAAAGCCATCGCCGGCGTTCGGATCAGCTTCGCAAACGGGGAAATCATTGACTCGTTGATCCCCGTCCGCGTCAGCACCTTGCTCATCGCCACGATGATGGAAATGATCAAGATCGTGCCAAGCAGCTCCTTAATGGCATAAATAAAACTGTTGAATACGCCGCTGACGGACGCGTGCAGCGACTGTGTCGAGAGGATCCCCAAAATAAAGATGCCGACGATACATAAAATCGTCGTATCCCGGCGCATGACCATGAAACCGATAATCAACAAAATAAACAGCAGATACACCCAGTGCAAAGAAATTAACGTTACTTCCATTCCTCTCACCTCCAAGTGCGGCAAACCATGCTGTACGCCGTCACTCCATTAGACAAAAGCCTAATGCTTTTGTAATACAACGTATGCAGCAGCCGGAGTTTGGTGAGAACATGCTTTGATCTTGATCTTGTATCCCGCGGAAAGCAAAGGCACAAAAGCAAATAACCCTCAGGAAGGCTGAGGGTTAGGAATGGCAGGACACACCGGCTTAAATGTAAGCGGTGCGGCTCGAAATAACGTTTTAAACGTTTTGCAGCACGAATTTATCGACAACGTGCTTGACTCCGTCTTCATTGTTGCTTAGCGTGACATAGTCGGCAATTTCTTTTAACGATTCGACGGCGTTGCCCATCGCCACCCCGAGTCCGGCGACTTCCAGCATCTCGCGGTCGTTCCAGCTGTCGCCGATGGCGACGACCTGATCGAGACGAAGTCCGAAGTGCGAAGCCAGGTAGGTCAGCGCATGCCCTTTCGTGCCTTCGAAGTGGGTAATTTCCAGAAAGTGCGGCTTGGATTTCGTAATGTGCACCTGCTGTCCGAGCAGTGCGCGAAGTTCTTGCGCCACCCGATCCAGCTTCAAAGGATCGTCGATGATAAGCAGCTTGGTCGACGGCTTGGTAGCGAGCTCCGCGAAGTCCGGGTAGACCGTGAACGGGATTTTCGACAGCTCCGCATAGCTGATCGCTTTCTCATTGCGCTCCTTGACATACAGCACATCGTCAAAGTAAGTTTGCAAATGCAGATCGTTCCGCTCGCAATAGTCGAACAGAAGACGGGCAGCCGTTTCCGGTACGGTACGTTCGTACAGCACTTCGCCGTCGATCGCGTTTTTCACAAGCGAACCTTGATAGGTGATGAGAGGGACGTTCAGCTCCAATTGACCGGCCAACTGATTGGCCGACGCATACATGCGTCCGGTTGCAATGGTGACGATCACACCCTGGGCCATCGCCTGGGCAAGCGCTTGCTTCGTGCCGGGGGTAATTTGTTTATCGTCATTGATCAGCGTATCGTCTATATCGATGGCGAGCATTTTATACATGCGGTTTCTCCACTCCTCTGTCTATAGTCAAATCGCTCTCATTATACCCGAACCCGCTTATTTTTCAACCTCTGGTGCTCAGGCTCAGCTCGGCTTCCAACTGGGTTAATAAAGCAATGACAAGGCCCGACTGCTCCTGAAGCTGCTCGAACGCTGCGTACGCTTCAGCGATGTTTCCTTCCTCGTATTTCTGTGCGGCAAGCTTCGCGCAGTCATGCACCGCCTTATGGGGCGCCTTCAGCTGCTGAAAAGCGGGATGCCCTTGGATCTGCGAAGGGAGTTCTCCATCATACCACAATCCGAGACGGCACTCCTCGTGAGACGATACTTGTCCGGCGGTCACGGAATCCAAACCGAGGAGCATGTTATACACTTTCCATTTCCATAAGAGATGGTCGGTTTTGGCCACGCGAATCGTATCTTTATAATCGAGCTTGACGTTAATCGTAAAGAAGGTGCGCCGGTAATCGTCGATTCGCTTGCTCAGTTCAAGCACCGTTTCAGCCGTTTGCCGCGCAATCGTTTGTGAATGGGTGCTCAGGTCCAAAATGACCGAGTTGCGGCTGGCGATATCGATCACCGATGAAGTTTGCTCTTCCGCCATGGCGGCAATTTGCGTGGTCGCCTGGTTAATTTCCTGGATGGTCGCGACGATCTTCTTCAGCGCTTCATCGGCATTGTGGGCTTCGTTTGCGCTTTGTTCGACGAGTTTTCCCGTATCGCCGATTTGCTGCGTCACTTGGCTGGATACATGCTGCAAAGAGGCGATGCTCGTCGTGATCCGCGATATTTGTTCCTTCGTATGCTCCGCCAGTTTGCGCACCTCGCTTGCGACGATGGAGAAGCCCCTGCCTTGTTCTCCGGCACGGGCTGCCTCGATGCTTGCATTCAGGGCCAGCAGATTGGTCTGATCGGCAATATCTTTAATGATGTTAACAACTTCTTGCGTATGCTCGATCTCCTGATTAAGCCGCTGCACTTGTTCCATGATCTCATCGTACACGCGGCCGACCTGCTGAATGTCGCCGAGCGCTTTATTGATGACGTGTTTGCTCCGCTCTGCCGTTTCAACCGCATCATCGGTTCCTTCCGCGACGGTAAGCGCATGATCGGCTACTTCCTGAATGGAGGCGCTCATCTCTTCCGCTGCCGCCGAGACGCTGTGGCTTTCCTCGATTTGCTTCTCCATTCCTTTAATCAGCTGCCCCGTAGTGTCGAGCTGCGTCATATGGTTGAGCATATCGGAGACGCCGAACAGGAACGATTTGAACGTCTCTTCCATGTACACTTCAACGATCAACTGCTGATCGAACGCGGCCAGCTTTTGAACGGCAAGAACCGTCTTCATCATCCGGTCCGGATCGTTATGCAAGTTTTCCATCAAAATCGAGGTCATGATCTGAATGAGCAGATGGTGGGCCGATATAAAATGCTCCGCGGTCAAATGAATGCGGCTGTGCACATGTCCGATAATCACCCGGGTCATGACGTATTCGTGATGCACTTCCGCCTGAAGAAACTGTTCGAGATATTTTTCCATCGTGACTTTTAAACGATCCACTCTGGAATGCTGATCGATGATTTGCCGCAGATGCTCGACCGATGTGATCGAGCGGTAAAATTGATCGATAATGTCCGATTTGTAAGGCGACAGAAGATGTGCCGATTGTTTAATATAAGTCAGCGTCTCCTGGGTAATTCCCATAAAAGCCAATCGCTCGATAATGACATCGCTTGCCTCGCTGAGATCGGTGGAGCGGGGGTGGTCCATATATTCCGACCATGATTTCGTTTTTTTTCTAAAAATGTTCACGTGCGCCTCCGATGATGGTTATGGTCTGTTTTGCAGCATTTTTTCAAAGTTTTCGCTGGAAACCGGTTTGCTGAACAAATACCCTTGCGCCTGATGGCATCCGCCCTCGCTCAGGACGGCGACCTGTTCCTTGCTTTCTACGCCTTCGGCAATGACGTTCAGGTTTAACGTTTGGGCAAGGGACAAAATCGCCCTTACGATCGCATGGCTTTCCTTATTCTGGTGAATATCCCGAATGAAAGAAGCATCGATCTTCAATGTGTCTATCGGCAAATGCTTAATATAACTGAAGGAGCTGTACCCGGTCCCGAAATCATCGATGGACGTATCGACGCCCAAATCTCTAATTTTTTGCAGGATGACGGCCGCGTCGTCAATATCGGCGAATATGCTTTCCGTTACTTCGAGCTCAAGCCACTTCGGATCGAGCCCGGTCTCGTTCAAAATCTGCTTGATGTTGTCGAGCAGATCGGTTTGATAAAATTGCCGGGCCGACAAATTGACCGACAGCTTGAGCGGCGGATATCCTTGATCCTGCCATGCTTTATTTTGAGCGCATCCTTTGCGGAGGACCCATTCGCCCAAAGGGATGATCAGTCCCGTCTCTTCGGCGATCGGAATGAACTTGCCCGGCGCGATCCGCCCTAGCTCGGGGTGAATCCAGCGCACGAGCGCTTCCATGCCGGTCAGCTGTCCGGTCGTCAAGTCGACTTTCGGTTGATAGTCCAGATGAAACTGTTCGAGATGGATCGCTTTTTGCAATTCATTTTCCAGCAGACTGCGCTCCAGGGAACGCTCTTCCATTTCGTGGTGAAAGAAAGAATATCCTTTTCGCCCGCGTTCTTTGACGGCATACAGAGCCATATCCGCCCGTTTTAGCAGTTCATCCGGGTTTCTGCCGTCCGACGGATACATCGCGATCCCGAGACTGCAGGAAATATGCTGCGATTGCGTTCCCAACTGATACGGCGCCTGCATGCTGAGCTGGATTTGTTCGGAAATCGCTTCGGCTTCGCTCGCGCTTGCCAGATCGGTCAGCAAAATAATAAATTCATCCCCGGCAAAACGGGCGACGATATCGTCCGGACGAACGCATTGACGGAGCCGCTTGGCCGTTTCGATCAGAATCAGGTCGCCCATTTCGTGGCCGAGCGAATCGTTGATGTTTTTGAACCGGTCCAGATCGAGAAACAGGACGGCCATTCGGGCTTCGTTGCGTTTGGCTTTAGTCGTTTCCTTGCGCAGCTGGTCCACGAACAACCGCCGGTTCGGCAAATCGGTCAACGTATCGTGGTAAGCGAGGTGGTAGATCGCCTGGTCCGACTTTTTGCGCTCGGTAATATCTCTCGTAATGAGGACAAGACGTTGTACATGCCCGGCGTTTTGAGCATTAATCGGATTGATCGTCGTCTCGACGTAATAATATTCGCCGCTCATGGCGCGAATCCGGTATTCAAGCGGGGAGACCGATTGACCTGAGGCTAATATGTTCCGAAAGCAGTCGGCTACCTTTTTGCGGTCTTTTTCATGAATCCAGTTCAGCATATGTCGCGATTGCATATCGGTCGGATCGTATCCTAACAAGTCTTTATGCGAAGGCGAGCAGTAGGCAAAGCTTCCGTCGGCATGAATGACCGAGATGAGGTCTGATGAATTTTCGGTAATTAACCGGTACTTTTCCTCGTTTTGCCGCAGCTCCTCTTCCATTTGCTTGCGAGTGGTAATATCGTTTCGAATCGAGATATATTGATAGGGGGTTCCCATTTCGTTCATAAATGGAACAATGGTCGTATCTACCCAGTAAAATGAGCCGTCCTTGGCCTGATTCCGCACTTCGCCCCGCCACACCGCGCCCGATCCGATCGTAGCCCACATCGTTTTGAAAAAATCGTAGGAATGATAACCGGAGTTCAGAATCCGATGGTCTTGGCCGAGCAATTCTTCCGACGCATACTTGGAAATGGTGCAAAACTGGTCATTCGCGTACAGAATGGTTCCCCGTTGATCGGTAATGGCGATGATAGAGGACTGGTCCAAAGCGTACTTGACGTCGGCCAGCTCTTTCATAACATCTTTCAATTTTTCGTCGTTCGCGGTTAATAGATTTTCCAGAAACGAGTATGTATGCGCTCCGATCGCTTCGCGCCTCTCTGCTTGGCTCATTGTCATCACCTGTGAAGTTCAGTTTTGATAGGACTATGCGAAAATAAAACCGACCCTATGGGTTCACAGGGCCGGCTGTACAATACTCCCAACCATTCAAGCGTCCGAATGCGAATAAAAAATGCAATCGTCCCGAATCCTAGGTGAAAAAGAGCAGTATAACGTACCTGAACCTATCTTACTAAATTTAACTGTTTCTGAAAAGCATGGGTTTGATGTCCTATACCTTGAAGGAGCATTCCGTTTTGCAGCTTCAAAGCGAGCAAGATTAAACGGTTTTAGAAGTTTAGTCCCTTGCAGACCGCCCTCGTTTGAGACAAGATAGCATATGAACTATAATACTAAGGGTAGAAGGGAGGAGTATTACGTGCAACATTCTGGTAGGGCGGCAGCTTCGGCACCTCACGAGTTTGGAAATGTAAGGAAGCTGCCGATCTTAATCTCGCTCATTATCGGGGCATTTTTCTCGATATTAAATGAAACGCTGCTCAATATCGCTTTTCCTGAATTGATGGTCGAGCTGAACGTAAGCGCTCCGACGCTTCAGTGGCTGGCAACCGGCTATATGCTCGTTGTCGGCGTATTGGTTCCGGCATCGGCTTTGCTTGTTCAATGGTTTACGACAAGACAAATGTTCCTCGGCGCGATGATGTTATTTTCACTCGGCACGCTTGTGTGCGGAGTCGCACCGCAGTTTTCCGTTATTTTGATCGGCCGCTTGCTGCAGGCGGCAGGCACCGGTTTAATGCTGCCGGTTATGATGAATACGATTCTTGTGCTTTATCCGCCGGAAAAGCGGGGGGCTGCGATGGGAAGCATCGGGCTGGTGATCATGTTCGCGCCGGCGATCGGTCCGACGCTGTCGGGTTTGATCCTTCAATCGCTGCAGTGGCGCTGGTTGTTTTTCATGGTGCTGCCGTTTGCGATTTTTTCTATCGTCTTTGCGTTCATTTATTTGAAAAATGTTTCACAGCCGACGAAGCCGAAAGTCGACGTCGTGTCGATCGTTTTGTCCACGATCGGCTTCGGGGGGATCGTCTACGGGTTCAGCAGCTCCGGCGAAGGGCACGGTGGATGGTCGAGTCCGCTCGTATACGGAATTGTGCTGGTCGGAGCGGTTGCGCTGCTGCTGTTCGTCATTCGGCAGCTGCGTGTGGAAGAGCCGCTTATGGATCTCAGAGCGTTCCGTTATCCGATGTTTACGCTGACTACGATCCTGCTGATTATCATGATGATGACGCTGTTCTCCACGATGTCTTTGCTCCCGTTCTATTTCCAGGGGGCGCTCGGATTGACTGTGTTTATGTCCGGCTTGCTTCTGCTTCCGGGCAGTCTGTTGAACGGACTTATCTCTCCGGTCACGGGCAAGCTGTTTGACAAGTTCGGTCCGCGGGCGCTCGTTATTCCGGGTGCGGCGTTTCTTGTCATCATCATGTGGTTTTTCACGCGGGTATCGATGGATACGTCCAAGGCGACGCTCCTCATCCTGCATATTTGCCTGATGGTCGCCATCTCTATGATCATGATGCCGACCCAGACGAACGGCCTCAATCAACTGCCGAGCCGTTATTATCCGCACGGGACGGCGATTTTGAACACGCTGCAGCAAGTAGCCGGTGCGATCGGCGTTGCTTTGTTTATCGGCATTATGACTTCGGGGCAGCGCAATTTCCTGGAACGTTCGCCCGATCCGACCTCGCCGGCGCAAATGTCCGAGGCGGTCGTGTCCGGCGTTCATAACGCCTTTATGATCGGTTTCGGTTTTGCCGTGATCGCTCTGGTGCTGACGTTTTTCTTGAAACGTTCGCAAGGGGCGCCGTCGTAAAGTTTGACGAAACGAAGAAAGAACATCCGCGCCGCGAGCGGCGGTCCGGATGTTCTTTTGTTTTCGGACGCGCGCTTGGCCCGGCACGATCCGAATTTATTGCCGCAGACACTACTTTTGACGATGCAGGTGCGCTATAATTGTATTCATTGTGACCGCGGGTTATGAGAGAACGTTCAGGGCGGCAAGTACTTATTGAATGAGGGGGCAATCATGAAAGCATATTTGGAACTGCTTCAGGATATACTGGATCACGGTGTTCGGAAAGAAGACCGCACGGGAACCGGCACCATTTCCGTATTTGGAAGACAAATGAGAATGGACCTGCAGCAAGGGTTTCCTCTTTTGACAACGAAGAAGCTGCACATGAAATCGATCGTTCATGAGCTTCTATGGTTTTTAAGCGGCAATACGAATATTCGCTATTTGCAGGAAAATGGCGTAACCATATGGGATGAGTGGGCCGACGAAGCGGGGAACCTCGGGCGCGTATACGGCGCGCAATGGCGCACGTGGCTTGGTCCGAACGGACAAGCCGTCGACCAAATCGCGAATGTGATCGCGCAAATCCGGAGCAATCCGGATTCGCGGCGGCATCTGGTCAGCGCGTGGAATCCCGCGGAAGTGGACGGAATGGCGCTGCCGCCGTGCCACTATGCGTTTCAATTTTATGTCGCGAACGGCCGACTATCCTGCATGTTCCAGATGCGGTCGGTGGACACGTTCCTCGGCCTTCCGTTCAACATTGCTTCTTATGCGCTCCTGACCCATATGGTGGCGCAGCAAAGCGATCTGGAGGTCGGAGACCTCGTATGGACGGGCGGCGACGTTCATATTTACTCCAACCATATCGAACAGGTGAAGCTGCAGTTGACCCGCGAGCCTTATGCACAGCCGCAGCTTGTAATCAAACGGAAGCCGGATTCCATCTTCGACTACCGGTTCGACGATTTTGAATTCGCGGGCTATCAGGCGCACCCCGGCATCAAAGCGCCGATCGCCATATAAGATAGAAGCTTGCAGGCGCAATGGCGGGCTGCAGAAAGAGGTGCAGGCATGACGGTTTCTTTCATCTTTGCCATGGATGAAACGCGCGGCATCGGAATCGACAATAAGATGCCGTGGTATTTGCCGAACGATTTCGCTTATTTCAAAAGTAAGACGATCGGCCATACGATATTGATGGGACGCAAGACGTTCGATTCCGTGGGCGGCAAGCCGCTGCCCAAACGCCTCAATGTCGTGTTAACGCGCGATCCGGGATTTTCCGCCGAAGGGATCGAGACGGTTCACACGGCCGAGGAAGCGATGGAGCGATACGGCCGCGGCGGCGAGGAGTTGTTCGTGATCGGAGGGGCGGAAGTTTTTCGGCTGTTCCTGCCTTATGTCGATCGGATGTACGTGACCGAGATCTTGCATCGCTTCCCGGTCGACACGTATTTTATGGAAATGGATATGAGCGAGTGGCGGGAAGCATCGCGCGAGCGCGGGGTGAGAGACGAACGGAACCCGTACGATTACGACTTTGTCGTGTACGAGCGAACACGGACATCCGATATTGGCTAGAAAATAACGGAATGAAGCGGGCGAATTTCGCGCATCTTATAGGTTGAATCAGGTCAATGCACAATTCATCACCGAAGGAGATGCCGAAGATGACACAGGTCAACCAACATCAGATGCCGCTTCGCCACGTGATCGACAATGCGGAGAAGGCGCTGCAAATTGCCAAAGACGCGGAAATGGCGGTCCGCCACGCGCAATTGGAGTCCGACCCGCACAAGCTTCAGGCTGCGATCGCGGAAATGGAGACCGCGCAGCATACCTTGCAGAAGGCGCACAGTCAAATGGAAGCGCATCTGGATGATAAACGCGAGCATCAGGAGCTCGTACAGGTGCAGGAGCAGCTAAATCAAGCGCTGCAAAGCATCGATGTGGTCGCTTCGAATACGCAGCAGCCGAAACAGGTACGCTAAACGGAATAAAGATAAGCATTCGCAGGAATCTCCGATGATCGGCCGAGGCGGCCGGGGAGGTTCCTGTTTTTTTGTCATGTCCGAATTTTGCAGTCGACAGGATGAACATTTTCCAAGCGAAATATGTTACGATTAGGAATACTAACGACTTTTTACCAACATGAACTAAAGAAAGCGGGTGACTCCGTGAGTGAGAATTCGCAAGCCGAGCCGGATGAACGTTCTTTACCACCGGCTCGCGAGAAGAACGGCGTTGTCGATATATCGCTGGTCGATGCCACGGACCTTAAGGCGGTTCGCAAAACGATTTTCAAATTGGCCGGGCCATCGCTGGTGGAAATGCTGCTGATCAATTTCATGCAAATGCTCAACATGGTGCTGGTCGGCCGGGTAGGCCCGGAGGCGGTTGCCGTCGTAGGGTTGACCAGCCAGCCGTATTTGCTGCTGATCGCCGTCTTTATGACCTTGAACGTGGGTACGACGGTCATTGTAGCGAGGTCGGTCGGAGCCGGCAAGCCGGACGAGGCGAACCGGGCCGCGAGCCAGGCGTTCGCAATCAACATTGTTCTGTCCGTCGCGGTCGTCGCGGTCGGCTACTTCTTCGCAGAAGAGCTGCTTCGCATCATGGGGGCGACGGACGATGTGCTGGCGCAAGGACTTACATATGCGGAAATCATCTTTTTATCGATCGGCTTTAACACGATTTCTATGGCGTTAACGGCCATCCTGAGGGGTGCTGGCGATACGCGCACGCCGATGAAGATCAATGTGCTGTCCAATATTATGGTGGTCGCATTAGGCTTCCCGCTGATCTATGGCTTGTTCGGCCTGCCGGCCATGGGGGTAACGGGCGCGGCTGTCGCTACGATCGTGGCGCAGTTGATCTCCATGACCTGGGTTATCATTGTCATGTTCAGCGGTAAATACACGGTGCATCTGAAGCTGAACAGCTTGTTCCAGCTCGACCGGGAAATGATCGGCCGCATATTGAAGATCGGTCTGCCCACGGCGGTAGAGCAAATCGTCATGCGTCTCGGGATGCTCGTATTCGTGAAGGTGGCGGCCAGCTTGGGCACGATCGCCCTGGCGGCGACGCAAATCGCGTTCAACGTGTTCGGTCTTACGTTCATGCCGGGGATGGCGTTCTCCATCGCGGCTTCCACGCTGGTCGGGCAGGCGCTTGGTGCGGAGAAGCCGGACCTTGCGGAAAATTACGGCTGGCAGGTGCGCAAGATCGGGATGATCGTAGCGGGTGCGATGGGCATCGTGTTTATTGCGTTTGCGCCGTACATCATGATGATCTATACACCGGACCCTTCCGTTATTCAGAAAGGAGCGGTCGGCCTGCGCATCATGGGGTGCATTCAAGTGTCCCAGGCGACGCAATTCATTCTTGGCGGCGCTTTGCGCGGAGCGGGAGATACCCGTTATCCGCTGTATTCGACGTTCATAGGGGTATGGGGATTCCGTGTCCTGCTCAGCCTCGTATTCGTCTATTTGCTGAAATGGGATATAGCGGGCATATGGGTCGCCGCGGCGGCGGACCAGTTTACCCGTTCCGTGCTCATTTATATACGCTTCAAGCAAGGAAAGTGGAAGACGGTTCATGTATGAGGAGCGGGCGAAGCTAACCTCGCATGCCTGCATCAATGCATGCGGCGGTGTGCGGACCATGGTAAATTGTGTTTTAAGAATAACACCAGGTATGGTAAAGTGAGGGGCAACGGTAGTTGACAATGAAAACAGAGGTCGGATGGCCGTCCGCCTCCCTGCACAACACTTGGGCGGAATTCCCCCGACGAGTTGCCAGAAAAATAACCCGTTCCCTTGGCGCTAACCTGGGCGGGTTATTTTCGTTTCGGATAAGTCAACATTCTCTGACGAGACGTTGTATTTGGATCAATCCGGGATCAAAAAGCTACTGCAGCTTGAACCGTTTCAAATGATCCCACAGCTGTTCTTTTTGCAATATTTCCTTTTGCTTCTCGCCGATCAGGTCATAATGAGGGTAGGGAAGACGCCGGTGAATGTACCGGGGATTCAGCCCGTTGGCTAAGCACCATTCGGACAAGCGCTCCATATTGGCGCACCCTACCTTGGTGACCGAATGAACGCCGGGGAAACGCGGCTCCAGCCAAAAATGGGTCAAAAAAGCGATCTCGCCGCGAGCGACCGCTTGCTTCCATTGCGTCAATTCTTCTCTCGTAATCCCGAACGCCATAGCTTGCTTCATCCTCGTCTCTTGTCAAATGAAGGAATGCTACGTTTTATTATAACAAGGAATGTTGCCGAGTACACGGACAGCCGTCGGCATCATCCAAGGCTTTGCCCAACCTGCAAAAATAAGGGAGTGTATGTATGTTTACATTGATGACGTTAACATTGCTCGATAACGAGCTGGATAAAATCCGAATCGCTTTGTCCCGCCTTTCGGATGAGGCCGTGTGGCGCAAAGGGAAGGAGGGCACGAACAGCATCGGCAATTTATGCCTTCATTTGGCAGGGAACGAGTACCATAACATTGCATGCAGCATCGGCGGGCACCCTTATGTGCGCGAGCGTTCGGCGGAGTTTTTGGCCGAAGGAGGGCCAACCTGCAAAGAGCTTGCAGATCAGCTTGTCCGCGTAAGGAGCATGTCGCGCGAGGTGTTGTCTGGCCTCACAGAGGAAGATATGGGACGGATCGTGCATGTTACATATCCGCCCGGCGCGGGAATTGCCTCCTACAGCAGGCCCATCGGGGAGCTGTTATATCATGCGACGGTGCATTATGCCTACCATACGGGACAAATTGTATATATGACGAGGTTGCTGCAGGAGCAGGACGGCCATATCTTGAAATGGCGGCATTAATCGGCATTTCTATCAAAATAAACCAATGGTATAAACCAATGTATAAAAAAATGGCGAAAAAGGCAGGAAAAACACAGATAATGTCGAATATATATAAGATTTGAATCCATACTATCTAGAAAAAACTGGAGGGTTTGTCACAATGAAGAAGGTTTCATTACTCGCATTAACCGCGGTGCTCTGCGTATCCACCGCGCTTGCAGGCTGCGGGAAAAAAGAAGAGGCGGCGCCGCAGAATGCAGGATCGCCCGCCAAAGCGGAAGCGGCTTCCATGGATATCGGGATGCTGAAGCTCACGAGTTCCGCTCCCTTGTTTATAGGCATTGAGAAAGGGTTTTTCAAAGAAGAGAACATCGACGCCAAGCCCAAATGGTTTGACGCGGCACAACCGATCGCGGTCGCTACGGCGGGCGGCAGCGTAGATATCGGCGCTACCGGCATTACGGCGAGCTTGTACAACATGGTGGCCGGCGGCCAAAAGCTTGTCATTGTCGCTGACAAGGGCAGAGAACAGAAGGGGTATTCCTCGACGGCACTTATGGTTCCCAAAGATTCCCCGGTCAAATCGATCGCCGAACTGAAAGGAAAGAAGATCGGCATCACGCAAACCGGCTCCACTTATCATTACATGACAGGGCGTTTGCTCGAGAAGCACGGCTTGACGCTGAAGGACATCGAACTGGTGCCGCTAAACAGCATCAAGGGCTTGATGGAATCGCTCAAAAGCAAGCAAGTGGACGCAGTTATGCTGAACGAGCCGAACATTACGGCGGTGCTCAAGGAAGGCTACGGACGCGTCATCTCGCAGGTTGGGGACGAGATCGAATACCAGACCTCCGGCTTGTTCTTCTCGCCGAAGCTGGCAGGCAACAAAGATTTGGCCGTTCGCTTCCTGAAGGCTTACGCGAAAGCGACGCGTTACTACTATGACGCGGTGCTGGTGCAAAAGGACGGCAAAATCGTGCCGGGCGCCAACTATGACGAAGTCGTAAAAATTATCGCCAAGTATACCGATCAGCCGGAAGAGAACGTAAAGCAAGGGCTTCCGTACATGGACCGCGACGGGAAGCTGCTCGCGAGCGACATCAAGACGCAAGTAGATTGGTACGCGAAGGAGAAGCTGATCGACAAAGCGATCGATACCAAAGGAATCGTCAATACGGAGCTGCTCGACGAAGCGCTGAAGCAGCTGGGGAAGTAATATTATGAGAATCGTAGTCGACAATGTAGAGAAACGGTTCGTTGACTCGAAGAAGCGGGAAGTTACCGCGCTGCAGAACATTAACTTCGCCATCGAAGAGCAGGAGTTCGTCGTGCTGGTCGGCCCGAGCGGCTGCGGGAAGTCGACGCTGCTGAATATCGTTGGAGGGCTATTGTCCCCATCGAGCGGCGAAGTGTACTTCGAGGGCTTGGCCTCGGAGAAAGAGCCTCGGCTCGGCATCGTGTTTCAGGAAATTGCGTTGTTTCCATGGCGCACCGTGTACGAGAACGTCGTGTTCGGGCTGGAGGAGCAGGGAGCGAGCAAGCAGGAAATGCAGAAGAAGGGCCGGCATTACATCGAAATGGTCGGCCTGACTGGCTTTGAGTCCGCCTATCCGAAGCAGTTGTCGGGCGGGATGCGGCAGCGGGCTGGCATTGCCAGAGCGCTTGCCGTGGAACCCGACCTGCTGTTGATGGACGAGCCGTTCTCGGCGCTTGACGCGCAGACGCGGACACTGATGCAGGAGGAGCTGCTAGCCATCTGGAGCCGCACCCGCTTAAGTACGCTGTATGTGACGCATAACATTCAGGAGGCGGTTTATTTGGCCGATCGGGTGATCGTGCTATCGCGTCATCCGGGGCAGATCAAAGCGGAGATCCGCATCGACCTGCCGAAAACCGGGCGAGACCAGGAGCAGCACCGTGCCGCTTTCGAGCGGTACGCGGACGAAATATGGCAGCTGATCCGCCACGATGCCCAGGAAGCGCTGAAGGAGGGGTAACGAATGAATTCGTCAAAGCATACGATTCGCAACCGCGTATCGTTCATGGAGCAAAAAATTCCGGCCTATGCCCCCGTTCTCGGCATTCTGGGTATCTTGATAGTCTGGGAGGCGGCCTGCCGGCTCGAGATTGTGCCGCCGCTGTTTTTACCGGCGCCGTCGCTTATATTATCGGCCGGCTGGGAGATGCTCACAAGCGGCGAACTGCACCAAAACATTTTGGCGAGCTTATACCGGATCGTGATCGGATACGCGATCGGCGCCGTCTGCGGCATTGTGTTCGGGCTCATTCTCGGCTTCTCCCGCTGGGTGGACGCCATCCTGTCGCCGATCGTCTATTCCATCTATCCGATACCGAAAATCGCCTTGCTGCCGCTCATCATCTTATGGCTCGGCATCGGGGAGACGCCGAAGTTTACGATGATCGCGCTCGGCGTCTTTTTCCCGGTCGTGATCAACACGTTCTCCGGCGTCAAGAACGTCGACCCGATCTGGATCAAAGCGGCCGTTACGTTCGGCTCGAATCATTTGAGCGTCATCCGCAAAGTCATTTTGCCAGGGGCGCTGCCGATGATTTTTGCCGGCTTGAAGCTGGCTGCGGGCACTTCGCTGCTTCTCCTTGTTGCAGCGGAAATGATAGCCGCGCAGCAAGGCGTCGGGTCGATGATTCTCCATTACGGGAACTTGATGATTACGACGAAACTGATGGTCGGCGTCCTGATTTTGTCGCTCTTGGGTCTTCTTTTTAACCGGGGGCTCGGATGGCTGGAGCGGAAGCTGCTGCCTTGGAAATAACCGATCGCGAGCTCGTTCGGGACCGGCTGCCCGAATTCGAACGGAGCTGTTCCGAATAGCACGGAGCCGGAAGACAACCAAACGAAAACGAAAACAAGAACGAGCACCTCAAACCACCTGGAGTGGTTAGAGATGCTCGTTTTCCGTTTCACGGCCGTTTGGCCGGATCACAGGCTATCCTTGCAATATTTCTTCGATGGTACTCAGCACGTCATCGGACAGCTTCAAGCCGACCGCTCCGCAATTTTCCACGACTTGCTCCGGACGGCTTGCGCCTACCAGGGCACTCGCGACGTTATCCTGCCGGAGAATCCAGGAGATAGCCAGCTGGGAAAGCTTGACACCGAGTTCGTCCGCGATGACGGACAACCGCTCGATCTTTTGCAGCGACTTTTCGTTCAACCGCTTCTCGTCCCAATTTTTGCTGGCGGCGCGGCTATCCTGCGGGACCGGCTGGCCGAGACGGTATTTTCCGGTAAGGAGGCCTTGAGCGAGCGGCGAGAATACGACCTGTCCGAAGCCTTTGGCTTTCCCGACAGGGATAATTTCCTTTTCTATGTAACGGTTGAACATGTTGTAAACCGGCTGATTCACGATTATTTTATCGAGCAGCAGCTTGTCGGCAATCGCATAAGCTTCCACGATCTGAGCCGGCGTCCATTCGCTGACCCCGATATACAGCACCTTGCCTTGCGATACGAGATCGTCGAGCGCGCGAAGCGTTTCTTCGAGCGGCGTTTCCGGGTCGTAGCGGTGACAGTAGTAAATATCGATATAATCCGCGCCGAGCCGTTTCAGACTGGCGTCGCACTGCTCCATGATGTGTTTGCGGGACAGACCGCGGTCATTGGGGCCTTCGCCCATTTTATTAAACACTTTCGTGGCCAGCACGTACGATTCCCGAGGGTAGGAGGACAGCGCTTTGCCCATGACCTTCTCCGCTTCGCCTCTCTCGTACATATTGGCGGTGTCAAAGAAATTGACGCCCAATTCATAGGCTTGTTCAATCGACCGGACGGCATTGTCTTCGGCTACGTAGCCGCCGTATGTCAGCCAGCTGCCCAAACTGATCTCGCTGACTTTGAGTCCGCTATTTCCGAGCTTTCGATATTGCATGTTAACGCCTCCCTGGCTTGTCGATTTCCGTTCCATTAACCATTATAAAAATAATAGGAGACGATGGGAAGAGTTTGGCCGCAGTTTATTTAGGTAAACTAAATATCAATAAAAATTAATAAATGAAAACGACATTTTCAGCTCGAAAAATAAAGGGAATGGAAAAGATGCGGTGAAGTACTAACTTATTAAGCTACTATACAAAAATAACAACCAGACGGTGAAGACGAATGGACCTCCAATTAACCAGAGACGAGACAATCAGCTTATTGAGAACGAAGCAACTGATGGATTCCTTTATGAACCTCACATCGGACAGCATTGTAGTTGTGAATCTTGACGGCACGGTATTGGATGTAAACAGGAAGTTTGAAGAACTGCACGGTTGGGCCAAGGAAGAGGTCATCGGCAAAGTGCTGCCCATGACTCCCGAGGATCAGAAAGAAGAAGTGTTGCGGTTGTACAAACGCATTGCGGAAGGCGAGCCGTACGCCGGCGTGGAAACGATCAAATTAAGGAACGGCGGCAGTACCTTTTATGCGAGCGTAACGATTTCTCCGATTAAAGACGAACGGGGAAACGTGGTTGCTTTTGTCGGCGTGGAAAGGGATATTACGGACCGCAAACGTGCCGAATCGAGGCTGATGGAGCGGGAACGGCAGTTCAGACGCGTGCTGAAGCTGTCGCCGGAAGCGATCGTTTTGCACCGGGACGGTATTATCCATTTCGTAAACGATGCAGGCTACAAGCTGCTGGGCGGAAGCTGCAGCGAAGATATTATGGGACGATCGCTGATGGAGTTTTTCGATACCTCCGACTTCCCGGTTTTGCAGGATCGTTTCAACCATATCGTACAATCGGATGAATGTTCGGAATTTTTGGAAATCAAGCTGAAGCGAATTGACGATACCGTGTTGGATGTCGAGGTGTCGTCGATCTATGTCCATAAACAAATGGGATTCCCGTTAATTCAAACCGTGATTCGCGATATGACCGACCGGAAAAAAGAGGAAGAATGGGTTCGCAGGTCGGAGAAGCTGTCCATCATAGGCCAATTGGCTGCAGGTGTAGCGCATGAAATTCGAAATCCGCTGACCTCGCTGAAAGGCTTTATTCAGCTGTTGCGGGCGAAAGACACGCCTTATACGGAAATTATGCTGGAGGAACTCGATCGGATCAATTCGATCGTGAACGAGTTCATGACGATAGCTAAGCCGCATGCCGTAACCTATTCGGCATGTAATTTGCAATCATTGCTGGATAGCGTCATCAAGTTCATGCAGCCGCAGGCGATGCTGTACAACGTAGATATACAGCTGGAGACAAAAGGGGTTGCACGGCTAATTCCGTGCGAACCGAACCAGATCAAACAAGTGGTCATCAATCTTGTCAAAAATGCGATAGAGGCCATGTTGAGCGGAGGCATCGTCACCATCTCTCTCGAAGTGGTGAGCGATGAACGTGCAGTCATCCGAGTCGCCGATCAAGGAGCAGGCATTCCCGAAGACAAGCTGCCTCAATTGGGCGAGCCGTTCTACTCCACGAAGAGCACCGGAACAGGACTCGGCCTGATGGTATGCCAGCGTATTGTCGAAGCGCATAAGGGGAACATATCGATCGCAAGCACGGTCGGACAAGGAACTACGGTTACGATCGAGCTTCCGTGTTATCGTTGAGGAGGCGCGCTCTGCTAGTGAGCATCGCGAGTAGGCTTGCTGCGAGGGGAAGGGGCGGTTGCTTGCTCGAGAACTTCCAATATCGCGAACGCTTCTTCGCTTGTCGCTCCGCACATGTCTGCGGATGGAGTCAGACCGCGGCAAACCGCCGGACGTTCGGGCTTGCTGAACAAGCCGCATCGTCCGTCCGCCGTCAGCTGCACGCAGGGGACGCCGGCAGGCTTGCCTTCCGGCATGCCGGGGATCGGAGAGGAGATGGATATGACAATGCAGCAAGCGGCACAGCCGATACGGCAATCCAGGATAAACAGTCCCCCTTTTGGGCGTGACACGTTCTTTAATAGATTACTGCTTCTTTTCAGTGCAGCAGCCCCGGAACCTCGCTCGTTCCCCTCACTCAGGAAGCTTCCGCCATGGAAGCGACCAATCGCTTGTAAATGTCCCCCGAAGCCATCAATTCTTCATGGGTCCCATGCTCGGCGAGCCGCCCTTGGTCCATGACGAGAATAACGTCCGCGTTGCGGATTGTGGATAGCCGATGCGCGATAATGATCGTGGTGCGGCCTTCCCGAATCCGATCCAGCTCCTCCTGCATCAGCCGTTCCGTTTCCATATCGAGCGCCGATGTCGCTTCGTCGAGCAGTAAAATTTCCGGATCGCCGACGATCGCCCGCGCGATTGCAAGCCGCTGGCGCTGACCGCCCGAAAGCGTATAGCCGCGTTCCCCGATAATCGTGTCGTATCCTTGATCGAGCGATTCGATGAAATCGTGGATTTGTGCGATCCGGCATGCTTCGGTCAACTGTTCCTCCGAAATATGTTCCCGTCCGAGCAGCAGATTGTTACGGACCGTGTCGGGCAGCAGGAAAGGCTCTTGAAACACGACGGAAATGCGGCTCATCCAGTCGTCCATTCGAATTTCGCTTAAACGCTTGCCGTTGACCCGGATGGCGCCCTGCGTCGGTTCGAAGAAGCGCAGCAGCAGTTGCGCAATGGTCGACTTGCCGCCGCCGCTCGTGCCGACGATCGCGATTTTGCGGCCCGTTTCCAGCACAAGGCTGAGCTGGTTCAGCACACTGCGGCTTTCTTCCGAATAAGCGAACGAGACTTGATCGAAGCGGATGCTGCGCACCGCTCCCGTCAGCTTCTTCGTGCCGCCAGGGGATTGCTCCTGCTCGAACAGCCCTTTCACCCGGTCGACATAAGCCATGCGCCCGGATAAATTCATGAAGAAATTAAATACGTTTTGAAAATTGGAGAACAGCTGGTTCGAATATTGATAGACGACGACGAACATTCCGAGCGTCGCACTGCCTTGAATAACCTCGTATCCGCCGATAATGAGCACTCCGAGCCTGCCGATCCATTGGGTGCTGTTGCTGAGCAGTAGCTGCGTATTCGACATTTTGCCGTTCTGCATCACTTTGTCGAAGAAAGCGGCGAAAGCGCTGCGGAAGTTTTTTTCTTCCCATTCCATCCGGTTGTAGGCAATCACCTCGCGAGTGGAAGCGATTCCTTCCTCGATTTTGACGAGCAGGTCGCCGCGCTTCTCCTGCATTTCCCTTGTCTGTCTGCGCATGATCGGGCCGAAATAACGGCCGAGTCCGATATAGACGACGCTGAAGATGACGACGAGGATGAGAATGACTGGGCTCGCCCAAGCGATGATGCCGATGAGGAACAGCGTGGCCGCTACTTGCTGTACGCCTTTGGCCAGGTCGCGGGACAAGAAATCGGTGACCTGCTGAATGTCGCTGGTGAAATATTGCACCCACTTCGCCGTGCGCTGATTTTGAATTTCCGCGACGGGCTTGCGCTGGATCACGGCCATCAGGCTGCTGCCCATGCGGCGGTGCAAGGTCAGCTGGTTGACGCGCGTCAAGTAGTTGCCCCACCAGTTCAATCCGTAGCTGACCAGGCTCGTCGAAGCGAGATAGAGGAGCACCCAGGAGAGCTTCCCGTACTCTTTGCCGATGAGCACATCGTCGATCAAAAACTTTTGTGAGCCCTGGGCCATAATTTGCACAAGCTGCTGCAGCGTAAGCACGCCGACGCCGAGCAAAATCATCGCCCGGGTTTGATAAAGATAACCCCATATCCATTTGAACGTATTCATCGGCCACTCCTTCTTCCGTTAACCGCCTGTTAGCATTCTGCCTTCGAGCTCATACAGCCAGCCCCTGCCGCCGAGCAGCTCCTGATAGCTTCCTTCCTCCGCCGCGATGCCGTCCTTGACCACGACGATGCGGTCATAGTGCCGGACGGTGGAGATCCGGTGAGCGACCGTAACGGTCGTACGTCCTTGCATCAAGTTGTCGAGCGCCTTCAGTACCTCGATTTCGCTCACGTTGTCCAAGGCGGACGTCGCTTCGTCGAGCAAAATGATTTTCGGATTTTTAATAAACATGCGCGCAATCGAGAGGCGCTGCCGCTGGCCGCCGGACAGCTTGACGCCTCGTTCCCCGACGAGCGTGTCGTAGCCGTCCTTCAGCTTCATAATGAACTCATGCGCATTGGCGGCCTTGGCCGCTTCGACGACCTGCTCCTCGCTGGCGTCGGGATACCCGAAACGGATGTTCTCGCGAATGGAAGCGCCGAATAAATACGTTTCTTGAAATACGTAGCCGATGCTATCCCGAATTTGTGATAGCGGCAATTGTTTCAGCGGCACGCCGTCCAACGCCAACTCGCCGTCGCACGGATCGTAAAACCGCCCGATCAGTTTGAGGATCGTCGATTTGCCGTTGCCGCTCGGGCCGACCAAAGCGATCCGTTCCCCGGCGCGGACCTGGAGGTCGAACCCGTGCAAAATGTCCCGGCTGCCGTAGCTGAAGTGGACGTTCCGGAAGCTTAACTCGCCGCGAACTTTGCGCAGCAGCACCGGCGATTCCGGCTCCTTCACATCGGGCTCGAGCTCCATGAATTCCTTAATTTTCTCGCCCTGATGCAGCAGCAGGCTCTGATCGACGAGAATCGATACGATTTGGGCCGATTGCTGATTCATCATCTGATAGTACATGACGAACGCGACAAATTCTCCGACCGTAAGGGAGCCCATCCGATTCAAGTAGGCGCCGTACGTGAACATGACCAGCATGCCCGCGAGCGATGACAGCTGTCTGGCGATGACGCGAACGCTCCGGTAAGCGTATTGTTTTTTCTGGCTTACGTTGAAATGCTCGTGCTTTGCTTCGTACCGTTCCAAATCCCACGCTTCCCGCTGGTGCGCTCTCATTTCCGTAAGCCCCGAGATACTCTCGTATATTTTCCGGTTCCATTCCGTCCGCCGGTCTTTGCTCACTTTTCCCCAGTAGGAAGATTTTTTCGTAAAATACGGCCCGATCAAATAGTAGAGGAACACGCATGGGACGGTCACCAGAAACAGCTTCGCGTTCGTGTGGACGACAAAGCCGAGCGCGACGAACATCATCAATCCGTTATTGACGAGGCTCGGAAAATGCTTCTGGTAAATCCCTTGTACCGAGGAGACGTCCGTGTTCAGTAGAGATAACGTTTCGCCGACGCCGTGCTTTTCGTAATAAGCGAAGCCGAGCCGGCGAAGCTGCTTCATACAGGCATACTGCAGGTCGCGGGACGCTTTCTCGCGGACGAGCCGGGAGAGCAGGTTGTTGGCGGCCATCGCGCCGAACATGCAGACGAGCACGCCGATCAGCACCAGGACGATAAAGCGGAATTTTTCCAAATCTTTGGCCGTGATGATATGATCGATAATATACTGCAGAACGCGGAAAATGCCCATCTGCGACAAGGAAATGACGAGACCGAAAATAATAAACAGCGTCATTTGCCATGCGTACGGCTTCATAAACGAAAGAAGCCACGTGTAGACGCCGAAATAGTGCCACCGGCTTTTTTTCGGATCCGCTTCATCAGTCCATTCGCGATCCCGATCGTCTCGTTCCAATCCGATTCCCTCTTTCTGTCTTTCTGTCAATGTCTTCCCCCATTATCCACGTCTTTCCTTGTACTGTCCAACCGATAAATGGCAAAAAATAACCCGTTACGGCCCGTATGAAGTCGTTTACATAATGTTTCGGTTCCTTTTTATGTGAAACCCGATTATTTCGCATCCGAAATCGATTTCATATCTGCAGCGGCGGGCATGACCCCCAAAATGATGGACATTTGAACCGAATTGCGTAAATTTGGAGCTTTGTCCATGACAACTCTTGTTCTTCTTTCATAGTATATTGCTATAGAAGGATAGGAGGTGGCGATATGGATAAATTTCTAACCTATTTGGGCGGGCTTGTCGGGGGTTACGCATTGATCGAAACCCCGGTTGCCGGCACCATTTTGTCCAGCTTGGATCCAGTCCTCGACTTGCTAGGCGTGGTCTCAATGATTGTATTCTCCGGTGCTTTCGTGGTTCACGGCGTTCGTAAGATGTGGATGAAATATTAATCACGTTCATGTAATTTCACCCCTGCAGTCCGACTGCGGGGGCTTTTGCCGTTTTTATTCCGTTTGCCCGAGCGAGGATCCGGCTTTTTTTTGCACGTTTGGAGATGCTAACTAAACATGGATCATATTGAACGGGATAACCCGAGTAAGGAGCTGGATGGCTTGTATGGAACTGCTGCTCATGGTGCTGGCGCTGCTTGTGCTCATTGCCATTTCCAATGTAATCCAACGTTTCGTGCCTTTCATTCCCGTCCCACTGATCCAGATTGCGCTCGGCGTCGTTGCGGCTTATTTGCCGGGGCTGCATCATGTGCCATTGAACCCGGAGCTGTTCCTCGTCTTGTTCATTGCGCCGTTGCTCTTCAATGACGGAAAAATGACGCCGCGCGAGGAGTTGTGGAAGCTTCGGGCTTACATCCTGCTGCTGGCGCTGGGACTCGTGTTTACTACCGTTTTGATTGCGGGCCCGTTTATTCACTGGCTCATTCCCGCCATCCCGTTGTCGGCCGCATTCGCGCTCGCGGCGATCTTATCGCCGACCGATGCGGTAGCCGTAGGTTCGTTATCGGGGAGGGTGAAGCTGCCCGGCAAAATCATGCATCTGCTTGAAGGCGAGGCGCTGATGAATGACGCTTCCGGTCTGGTGGCCTTCAACTTTGCCATCGCCGCGACCGTAACGGGGCAATTCTCGCTGCCGAAGGCGATCGGCAGTTTTGTGGTGATCGCCATCGGAGGGATCGTGATCGGGGCGCTGCTCGGTTTCGCCGTCATTTGGCTCAGGGTATTCCTGCGCCGGCTCGGCGTAGAAGACGTGACCTTGCATATGCTGATTATCATCCTTACGCCGTTCGTCATTTACTTGGCGGCCGAAGAATGCCATGTATCGGGCATTCTTGCCGTTGTTGCGGCCGGGGTCGTTCACGCGATCGAGCGGGACCGGATGGAGGAGTCGGCGTCGCTTCGTCTCAGGATCGTATCCGACAGCACCTGGTCCGTCATTTTGTTTTCGTTGAACGGTCTGGTGTTTATTTTGCTGGGGCTTGAAATCCCGGGCGTCGTGACGAAAATATGGGAAGACCCCTCGTACCGAAACGGGCAAGTGATCGGCTACATCTTGATCATTACGCTCGTGCTCATGCTGCTGCGGTTTTGCTGGGTGTGGGTTACCGACCGGCAGGTGCGCTCCGCGCTGCTGACGGCGCTTTCCGGCGTCCGCGGCGCCTTGACGCTGGCGGCCGCTTTCTCGATCCCGATCGTGATACAAGGCGGCAGCCCGTTTCCCGAACGAAGCTTGATTTTGTTCATTTGCGCCGGCGTTATTTTGCTCACGCTTGTTTCAGCCAGCATATTCCTGCCGCTCCTTACGCGTAAGCCCGAAGAAACCGGGGCTCACGCCGGCAATCGGAAGAAAGACGAGCGCAAGGCGCGCATTCGGGTGCTGGAGGCCGGATTGTGCACCGTTCGCGAGGAAATGGACGATGTTAACAAGCGGGAAGCGCTCGAGCTGATCTCCAATTACACCCGGCGATTGCAGCATACGAAGCTGGAAGGACATTCGAACATTGGAGAAGCCTGGAGAGCCGCCGTCGCGATTCGCCTTGACGCCTTGCAGGCGGAACGCGAAGTCGCTGAGCGGTGGCTGCGCGAGGAACGGATTACGCCGCCATTCGCGGAACGGTTCCAGACGTCGCTCAACCGAATGGAGCTCATCTTGACGAACCGGTTTAAGATCAAGCTGCTGCTGATTGTGGCCTGGTCGGCCTTGAGCCGGCTCTTCAAGGGTCGCAAGGCGAAAGAAGGGATCTTGACCCCGTCACATCCGGACTGGGACATCTATAAAGCATTAAAGCTTGAAGCGATCGACGCTGCCATTCGACGAATCAAGGAGTCGGAAACGGAAGATAGACGGGGGACGGCGCTCGCCGTTATTGCCGATTACCGGGAGCTGGAGCTGGATCTTCAGAACGACAGGCACTGGAGCGCATCGAAGATCAAGCCCGGCCTGAAGCGGAGAGAGCTGGAGCTTAAAGCGATTCAATCGGAGCGCAACGCCATTCAACAAATGTATGAAGCAGGGGACATCGACCGTAATCTTGCAGGCAAACTTAGATTGGACGTCAATTACCGGGAATCGAGCGTATTTGAAAGTCAGAAAAAATTATAATGAACGAATAGCAGCGGCAAGACGGACAAAAACGTTATGAAGCAAGCCGGGATGAAACCGGGTTGCTCCATAACGTTTCTTTCGTAGCGGGCAAACCTGAGCTTGTCCACTTTCTGAGCAAGCCGTGTCGTTCGGAAAGGTTTCGGCGGCGGTTTAGCCTTCGACGATGTGGGATTGATCCCAATATACCGAGTTTTATCCTAAATGGCACCGCGTGCAGATCGAATGTTGGGTGTGGCTTGCGGCTCAGGTACTACGGCTCGGATACGATGAATTCTTCCAGACTGCGGTCAGCCTTGCTCTGATTGCACTCGTTGCAGGCACAGACGCAGTTGACTGGCGTCGTATGACCGCCCTTGGCGCGCGGAAGCAGGTGGTCGATCGTATCGCCGTATTCCCCGCAATAGTAGCAAATATGCTGGTCCCGGGTAAGAATGTAATTTCGGAACGCGCGATTCGTGTATATGCGACGGATCATGTGCCGGTTGACGACGACGGCGGCATGCTCCCGGACAAGCGTGACTGCCGTTTCCAGGTCGGTCTCCTGCTGCCAGCGACGGCCTTTGTCCGTTTTGCCGCGCATGCGGACGATTCCTTGGCGGTTCGGCCGCAGGATCGACTCGCTCGGACCTTCCGGTCTTGGCGGCGGCACCGGCAGCGGCCGCCGCATGCGCCGCTTCGGAGACGGTGCGACGTCGATTCGCTCTTCGGCAGGGCGGCGTTCTTCCGTTCCCGATGGAAGGGAAGACACGGAAAGCCCGCTTTCCTCATCGTGATCGCCCCCCACAGACAGGCGAGCCTCCTCTTTCCGCAGTTTGCGGCAAGCCCGGCATGCGCCGCGGCGGGATGCTATGCCGGAGCGGCGCCCGGTTCTGCGTAAAAATTCGGCAAGCAGCTTCTGCTCCTTGCAGTGAGCGCATTGCTTGTATTGCGGGACCTGTTCTGCCGGTTGCGGCTCCTGCGCGGAATGTTGCTGCTGCTCCAATCGTTTCACCTCATTTATATAGTTCCATACACTATATTGTACATCAAATCATTCATGCAAGCATCCTGCAGAGGCGGAGGCTGACGCCGGAATGACGGAATACCGATGAAGGAATGCAGAAAAGAGCTTGAAGCGCGAACCCCGAAGAGAGGGTTATCGATTCAAACTCTTGTCCGTTACTACCGATGCGGTATGGGTGAACGTTACCCTCTGCCGAAAACGACGGGGAAATGTTCGCCGGTAAGAATCTCGCCGGGCTTCACTTCCACATAATCGTGCATGACGTGATTGGAAGTGGGCTCGTAGCGGGTATGGCCTGGCATATAGTGTACGGCGATCGCCCGGCGTTTCAGTTGGGAGCGGTTATGCGGGCTGCCGTGCCACGTCATGCAGTGATGGTAGCCGACCTGGCCTTTCTTGATCTCGAATGGAACGGCCTCGACGACGGCGCCCTCCGGCAGCAGCTCGGGCTGCTTATGATACGGCTTGAAATCCGGCGTGCTCGCCAAATATTTTTGATGATTGCCCCATTTGTGGCTGCCGGGTACCATCCACATGCAGCCGTTCTCGATTACGGCATCGTCCAGCGCAACCCAGGCGCTAACCAAATCGGCCGGTTGAATGATCGGCCATAGCGGGTGATCTTGGTGCCAGCCCGTCGGCCCGCCGGATACAGGGGGTTTATACTGAATCTGGTCATGCCATATGCGGACGGTGTCGGTTTTGCACAACTGGGCGATCTCTTCGGTCAGCCTCGGATGGCTCGCATGCTTGAAAAATACGTCGCTGGCCATCCAAATGTTGACGATTTGCACCACTTTTTCATTCACGCTCATTTTCATGTTGTCGTACAGGTTGCTTTCGTTTTTGCCTCCCGCTTCTTTCATGTTGCGGCTCAGCACGGGGCGCTTGACAGACTTGCCTTCCATGACCAAATCCAATTCGTTGCGGAGCGCTTCCACTTCGTCATCGTTTAAGATGACCGCCCCTTTCAAAAAACCGTTATTTTCGAATTCTTCCAATTGTGCAGCACTTAACATGCCGTTGCACCCCTTTTCGCTAGTGTTATAATGAATTCAATTGCTTATGAACATATATTACAAAATGGCAGTAGGGAAGTATTTAGAATAATTCAAACGGTTTGTTGTGATTTTTCGAGATTTGCGAAGGGGACATCGGAGTGAACATCGGACATTTGTATGACATCCGGCCGGCCGTCCATTTTGCGGCGCGCGCGTCGGCAGGTACAGGGAACGTGTGGGGTCCCCGCCGAATTCCGGACTGTCAATTGTTTTATGTGATTGCGGGCGAGGCAACACTTCAGCTCGGACCCGAGCATTACCGAGTAAAGCCGGGCGAATGTGTGTTTTACGGTCCGGACAGTCCGCATATATTGAAGACGGACGCGCCGACACAATACTACAGTTTGCATTTCGGCTGGAATGAGTCCACTCCGGTTCCGTTGCACCCGGCCTACGGCATTCGCAGCGTCCCGGACAGCGACCTGGAGCGACTTCCGGAACCGGTTCAACTGACGGTGGACAGTCATGGGGAGATGGCGGTTCCGCATCATTTCGCGATCGGCGGTGTGGAGCCGGTCATGAGCTCCATCGTAAGCGAGTATCAGGCGCAGCACGCGCAGCCGCTCCTGCTGAGAGCGCGGATGATGGAACTGCTCTCGTCGATCGTCGGCCAGCTGGTAAACCGGGAAGCGACCAAGAACGTCAGCAAAATCGAATCGGCGCTCCGCGCAATGCGGGATCATCCGGGCAAAGCGTGGTCGGTTGCGGAGCTGGCACAGCTTTGCGGCTATCATCCGAGTTATTTTACGAAATTGTTCCATCAGGAAGTGAAAACGAATCCGAAGCAGTATCTCATTGCGGAACGAATCAGGCAGGCGAAGCAATCGCTGCTGCGCGGGGAGAAGCTCGATGAAATCGCCGATCGGCTAGGGTATACGAGCATCCATTATTTCAGCAGCAATTTTAAGAAGGAAACCGGGTTGAGCCCGAGCGAGTTTCGGCAGCAGGGGAAACTGGCCGGCGGAAAGCCGGAGACGCAGCCGGACTGACGGAAAAGCAAAAAAGCAGGCGTTCGGCCTGCTTGAGCAATCGGATCGTAGGGCAGCGTAGATCAGCGTAGATCAGCTGCTGTATCCTTATACGGTTTAAACTTGCGTGCACTGATAAACAACGACCAAAGTGAATGTGAGCAGCATGCTCGCCAAAGCATACTTCATTTGTTTGAAGGTAAGGTTCATTTGGGTTTCACCTCTCCTATCGTTGATCTGGTTTCATTGTATAGCAAATCGAGCCGGCGCAGTGTTAAAAAACGATGAAGGTTCAGTCATCCGGCCCGGTCATTCGCTTCAGTTCTTTCAACGAATAAAACGTTCCCCGCCAATAAATGCCGCGCTGCCGGAGCGTAAGCCAGACGGAACGGATGACGGTATAACAGAGCAGGCATACCGTCAACGGGAAGGCGATGATTTCCGTTCCTACAGGTCCGGTAATGGAACGCGCGAGCAGCACATAGACAGTTACCATCAGCACGACGTCCAGGCCGAACACGGCAGCGGGCCAGCCTTGGGCGGCGAAAAGGCCGATGAACGGGAACAGGAACACCGCGAGCAGCCCGATGACCCCGAGCGTCGCCAAGGGCAGCCGGTAGCCGAACCCGGAGAACAGGTTCTTCTCCAGCCCGCGGACTGCTTCGGACAGGCTGCGGTACCATTCAACCGCGATATGCCGCGACGCAAGTGCCAATCTTTGGCGCAGCCTCGCTGCTTTGATCAGCCGGCCGAGGTGCAGATCGTCGTCCGGACGCAGGGCGAACGCCCGGTGGGTGCCGATCCGTTCGTAAGCGTTGCGCGTTAGCAGATTGAAGGCGCCGATCCCCATGCCGTGGCGATGTTGCAAATCGTCATTGGCTCGCCACGGCCGTATATATAAACTGAAAGTAAAGAAGAAATAGTATACGAAAGCCCTCAGCCAGAAGCCTTTGACAAGCATTTGCGGCGCTAACGTCAGATGATCCGCCTGTTCCTCTCGCATATACCGAACGGCATCGGCAATCGTCCCCGGCTCGAACAGCACATCCGCATCGGTGAACAGCAAGTACGAACCGCGAGCCTGCAAGTAGCCTTGATACAAGGCATGGTTTTTGCCGAGCCAACCGGACGGCAGCGCCGTAATGTGGATCACCCGCAGCGGCACTTCAATTGCGCTCCGGCCTTCCGACCAGCGGCGCAGCTCGTCCAGCTTGCGTCCGGTTGCATCCTGCGACCTGTCGTTGACGGCGATAATTTCCAATCGGGGGTAGGTTTGGCTCAGCAAATGCCGTACCGTTTCCGTGATGGAAGCTTCTTCTTCCTTTGCGGCAACGATGACGGAGACGAGCGGCGTATCGTTGCCGGGTGCCGGCCGCTGGCTTTCGGGACGGAGCGGAGGGCTATCCGGCGGATGCAGCGTCAGCATCCATTTGCGCGCCTGCAGCGTATCCCACAGCATGAACAGCCAATATACAAGCGCAACGAGCGACCAAACGGCCATGATGTGCATCGCAGCAGTACCGCCTTTCGTCTCGCAAGATGTCGGATTCCAAGTATCTTAAAAAAATTATAGCATGCGTATTAAGGCGGCAACAAATGTTGCGGGATGGAAGCGCTCGCAGTATGCTACAATGAAGGGACAAACGGAGAAGGGGAAGGAGAAAACGACCATGCCGGACCATTCGGTACCACCGCTGTACCGCAAAAAAATTAAAGCAGCCGAGCTGCCCGATTTTCTTCTTCACATCAAGAATGAAGGGGTAAGCTCCGCAGATCTGTTGTTTCTGTGCATCGGCACCGACCGATCCTCGGGGGATGCGCTCGGCCCGCTGGTTGGCACGATGCTGACGGAAGCGGGATACCCGGACGTGATCGGCACGCTCGCCTACCCGTTCGATGCGAGCAATATGCGGGAGCGGCTAATGGAAATGCCGCCGGGCAAAAAAGTGCTCGCCATCGACGCCTGTCTCGGTCAGGCGGCATCCCTTGCGTGGTTTCAAGTATCCAACCGTCCTATCGAACCGGGCAAATCCGTCGGCAAGCAGCTTCCGATGGTAGGAGATTATTCAATTGCAGGCATTGTCAATGTCGATAGCGGACAAAAATATGCGATATTGCAAAGCACGTCGCTGTATCGGGTCATGACGATGGCGGGGGAAATCGTTGCGGCTATCCGCGGCGTATTTCCGTTGGAGCAGGAAAACGGCGGGGCGGAGGCTGACGGCCGCGGGATCGGATTGCGTTAGCTGCGCCGCCGCCGCAAACGGGGAGGAATCGCGATGAGAGACATGCGTTGGGGAGAAGGCGGAGGAGGCGGAGGCCGATCCGCCCTGCAGGGCAGGGGACGGGCGACCTTGAAGGACGTATCGCTCTCCCGGATTTACGGCTTGTTCAAAGGGTATCGCTGGCAGCTTGCGGCCATCCTGGTGCTGGCGCTTGTCGGATCGGCCATCGGCCTGATCCCGCCGCTCATCATGAAGGACATCATCGACAAAGCGCTGCCGAACGGGGATACGAGGCAGCTGCTAAACCTTGTGCTGCTCATGGTGCTGCTGCCGCTCGCGAGCGGGCTGCTCGGCGTATGGCAGAACCATGAAAACACGAAGGTCGGGCAGGGCGTCATGCGCGACTTGCGCCAGTCGCTGTTCGCCAACTTGCAGCGCCAGTCCATGAGCTTCTTTACCGATGCGAAGGCGGGAGAAATCGTGCAGCGCTTGACCGGCGACGTGCAGGCGGTGCAAAACGTCGTGACGTCGGTTGTCGTCTCTGCCGTTACGCAATCGGTCGTCGTGCTGACGACCGTAGTCATTTTGTTTGCGCTCGACTGGCGGCTGGCGATACTCGCCACGGTCATCTTGCCGCTCTTCATCTTGCCGGTGCGCAAAGTATCGGAGGTGCGCAAACGGCTGCGCGGCGACACGCAGCGGGTGCGCGGCGAAATGTCCGGGCAGCTCGGCGAAATTTTTGGCGTATCCGGCGCGCTGCTGACGCGGATTTTTCAGCAGGAACCGGTTCAGCAAAAGCAGTTCACCACGCTGAACCAGAAGGTGATGGATCTGGAGCTGCGGCTCAACCTCGTAGGACGCTGGTATATGATGGTGCTCGGCCTGCTTGGGCCGCTCGGCACCGCACTCATCTATTTATACGGCGGGTATAACGTAATCCACGGCTCGATGACAATCGGCGGCATCGTCGCTTTCACAGCCTACCTCGGCCGGCTGTACGGTCCGGTCAGCACGCTGCTCAACCTGCATGTGGAGCTCGGAACGGCGCTCGGCGTCTTTCAGCGGCTGTTCGAGTATTCCGATATGGAACCGGAAGTGGCGAACCGCAAAGACGCGTCAGCGCTGCCGGAATCGGCGGGGCATGTCGCGTTCCGGCATGTGTCCTACAGCTACGAGCCGGGGCAGCTCGCGCTGCGAGACGTAAGCTTCGAAGCGAACCCAGGGGAGGTCGTCGCCATTGTCGGTCCGAGCGGCGCCGGCAAATCAACGCTGATCGGCATGCTGGCACGATTGTACGACCCGACCGAAGGGGAGGTCATGGTGGACGGCAACGATGTGAAGGGGGTCACGCTTGAAAGCTTGCGCAAGCAGGTGGCCTTCGTTACCCAGGAGTCGTTCATGTTCCACGCCAGCGTCCGGGATAACCTGCTGTTCGCCCGCCCGGGCGCATCGCAGGAGGAGATGGAAGAAGCGTGCCGCAAGGCTTACATCCACGACGTGATCGCCGCCTTGCCCGAGGGCTACGACACGACCGTCGGAGAACGCGGCCACCGGCTGTCGGGCGGGGAGCGGCAGCGTCTTGCCATCGCGCGGGCGATCCTGAAGAACCCGCGCATCCTGATCCTCGACGAGGCGACGTCGCATCTCGACTCGGCCTCGGAGGCATACGTCCAGGCAGCGCTCGACGAGCTGATGCGGGGGCGTACGACGCTTGTCATCGCACACCGGCTGTCGACGATCCGCTCCGCGAACCGGATTGTCGTGCTGGAGAACGGCCGCGTCGTCGACACGGGCCGGCACGAGGAATTGCTTGCCAGGGAAGGCCTGTATGCGCATCTGTACCACACACAGTTTGCCGAGACGGAAGAAGAGAGCGGAGAATCGGAAGCCTCGGCCGAATCATAGCATTGCCGCAACATGAAGCAGCGATGCTCCCTACTTGAGACGCGATTGTATATCAGCGGGGCTCGGAGATGATCCGAAAATGAAAAAAATGAGCATTTCTGGCTGCCGTGAGGCTGCGAGAGAGTGCTCATTTTTTCGTTTCACTTATCTTTTCACCGGACGGCTTTCGGATAATTCGCGGTACGCAGTAAGGAACGTATCCTGAAAAATATCCTCGACCAGGTGAATGTCACCTTTCCACCTTATAGTCGCAAAAAGCTCGCCGAAAGTTCGTGCAGCGGACATTTTTTTCTGAACGGGATCCATCTTTCCCGAATCCATTATGACGAGAAAATATCACATATTGAGGTTCGTCCGCATATATAATGGTTATTACCTTCTAATGGAACAGCGGGAAAGGAGACGCATGGAGTGAAACCAGTTCTTCATATCAACATGGCGGATGAGGGCGGGAAAGTGTATTGCTGCCTCCGCAACAGAGTCGTGAATTTAAACGAAGCGCAGAAGACGAAATATTGCAGCGGGTGCGGCATGTTTGCCGGGTTTGCGGGAGATCTAGGCGTCGAATGCTTATGGGAAGATGTGCGGCTCGTGAACGACCCGCATATTGCAGCCGATCCGATGGCGGAGTTTACCAGCAACCAGATCAAGCCGGTGCCTGCCGATTATTTGAGTACGTACGGTGCGCTGGAGCCGTGACTTGGTGAACGGGAACGGCAAGGCTTCATGGTACAAAAAGAGCACGTTACGCATAAAGCCGGTCCCATAGGCCGTACACTTATTAAAGTGTTCAGGCTACGGGACCCGGCCAATTTGCGTTCGGTGCTCATTTTTGTTCCTTATTCCACTATCCGTGAAGCACATCCCACAGCTGTTTGCCGATCAGAAGCGTCGTCACCCCGATAAACAGCGGTTTGACGTATTTCGAGCCTCGGCGGATCGCCACCTGAGACCCGACGATCGCCCCGACGATCATCGACAGGCCCATAGGCAGGCCGTAGCCGATATGGACCGATTTAAAGTAGAAGAACGAGGCCAGACTCGCGACATTGCTCGCGAAATTGAGCACTTTGGCATTGGCCGATGCGCCGACGAAATCGTAACCGAGCAGCAAAAACATAAAAAGCAGGAACGAGCCGGTGCCGGGACCGAAAAATCCGTCATAGTAGCCCAACACAAAGGCGCAGACGCTGGTGGCGACGATGCGGGCCGGAGTAAGTGGAATGGGTGCACCGGCGCCGTTCCAGTTCTTTTTGAGCAGCGTATAGATCAAAATGATAACGAGCATTCCTACCACGACAGGGCGTAAAAAGGAAGACGGCAGCAAATGCACGGTATACGTGCCGAGCGCGGAACCTGTGAAAGAAAGCGGGAAGAGGGCGAGCACGAATTTTCCGTTGATTTTGCCCGAAGATAAAAAGGAAATCGTGCTTGTTAACGATGACAGCGTGCCCCCGAGCTTATTGGTGCCAAGCGCCATACTCGGCGGAAGGCCGGTCATCATCAGCGCGGGCAATGCGATGATTCCGCCGCCGCCGACGACGGAATCGACAAAAGCCGCTATAAAGCCTACGGCGATCAAAAATAAAAGCATTTCAAATGAGGGCAGTTCCATGACGCAATTCTCCTCTGAAGTCAGACGACTTGTCCGTGTACACAACAGAGTCAAGTATAAAGAAATCGGCTTTTTTCTACAATCCCAAAGTTTGCCTTTTACCTGATTGCAATCGGGACGAGCCCATGGTATGTTCAAATGAGAGACATCGATTGACAATAAAAGGATGAGAGGTGCTGACAAGACATGATACATAAATTAGAGCATATTGGCGTGATGGTGAACGATATGGATGCTTCCGTCAAGTTTTACACGGAGGTCATCGGTTTGCAGCTCGTAAACCGGGCTAAACTGGCGGACGGCGTGGAGCTCGGGTTCCTGTCCTTTCCGGGCTCGGCCGACATCGAGCTTGAGCTGATCGGTCGCGGATCGGACGGGTTATCCGACAGCGGCAAGGTACACCATATCGCCTTTACGGTCAGCGATATCGAAGCGGAAGTGGAGCGGCTCAAAGGGCTCGGCGTGCGTATGATGGACGAGACGCCCCGCGTCATTTTGAATGGCGTCAAAATCGCCTTTTTTTACGGACCGGACGGGGAACGTCTCGAGTTTTTCCAGCCGGCGGCGAAATAACCCGAAGTTTATTGGCGCGCGTTCCGCTTAAGTCATGTCCCGCATGCCCCTCGCATATATTTCATTAGCATACGGGGCGGGGGAGTGAGCGCGATAGACAGAGAGTACGACGAGGAAGTCAGAGTCCGGAAAGAAAAGATCGTTACGCGGAGACTGGTGAAACCGCGGCTGGACGTGAAATATCCGCAGGTCGAGGGTATTCGCGACGGCCTTGTCAGGCGAATGATTAACAGCGCGATTATGGATGCGCAGTACGATTTGATCCGCCAGCAAGGGTATGTCGGCGATCCGTCCAAATCGGTCACGGGCAATTATCACGTCAAGCTGCACAAGAACGGGCTGCTTAGCTTGCTGTACGAAAATTACGGGTATGCGCAGGGGGCTGCGCACGGCATCACGTACCAGAGCTCGCAAACGTTCAATCTTGAGAACGGGGCGGAATACAAGCTCGCCGATTTGTTCAAACAGGGCAGCGATTATATTCGCAGACTGTCCGATATAATCAAACGGGAGTTTAAAGCGCGCGACATCCCGATGCTTACGGAATTTCACGCCATCCCGCCGGATCAGCCGTTTTATTTGACGGACCGGGCAATCGTCATTTATTTTCAACTCTATGAATATACGCCGTACGCCTACGGGTTTCCGACGTTCGAAATTCCGTTTGCCGAAGTGCAGGATATCATCGACCCCGCCGGCCCCATCGGGAAGCTTCAGTCATAGCGGCAACGATTACGGACGCTTCGCTTGGTGCGGAGGTCCGTTTTTTCGTCGTTGCGAATCGGACAAGTTATGTACCGAGTCGAGTCTTAATGATCAAGAGTGAAAGGGAGATCGAATGATGAGTCATACAGCCATTGTAGCCGGGGCGACAGGGCTGATCGGCCGACAAGTGGTCAAGGAACTGCTCGGCCAGCCGTTTTACGGGAAAGTCGTGGCTTTGGTTCGAACGCCGTGGGAGGAGCCGAACGAGAAATGCATCCAGATCAGAACGGACTATACCTCTTTGGAGGAGCCGCTTAGGCCGTACATTCCGAATGCGCACGTGTTCTGCTGCCTCGGTACGACGATCAAGAAGGCGCAAACCCGGGAGCGGTTCAAACAGGTCGATTACGAGTACCCGATGCAGCTCGGCCGATTGGCGGAAAAATATAAAGCCTCGCAATTCGCGATCGTTACGGCGATTGGCGCCCATGCGCGGTCGAACGTGTTTTACAGCAGAGTGAAGGGTGAGGTGGAAGAAGATTTAATGCGGCTGCAGCTTCCTGCCCTGCATATATTCAGGCCCTCGCTGCTGCTCGGGAACCGGGAGGAATTCCGCTTCGGGGAACAAATCGGCATGGGGCTGTCATCCGCGATCTCTCCCTTAATGGCAGGGCCGCTCCGTCAATACAAGCCGATTCCGGCCGAATGGGTTGCCAAATCGATGGTAAAGGCGGTGCTGTCGGGACGAGGGGGAAGCCATATTTACGCATACGATCAAATGGCGGCGCTGAACGGCTGAATTCGCAGGTTCATGTTGTGAAGCGCAAGTATAAATGGAACTAAGGAGCAGCTATGCATGCACGACAAATATATGAGCAGGATTAAAGAAGTGTACCCCGATTTGACCATTGACGACTACGTGGTGAATGACATCGGACAAAACAACGATGTGTTCATTATAAATCAATCGTTGGTATTCCGGTTTCCGAAGTATGAAGCAGGAATCGTCGCAATGAAAAAAGAGCAAAAAATTCTTGAATGCATCCAAAATATCGTATCGCTGCCGATTCCCTTTCCTTTATATGAATCTTTTGAGGAGGGTGAAGTAGGAAAAGTATTCACCGGATATGCTTTGATCCCGGGAGTTCCGTTATGGAAAGAAAGCCTCGCCGGGGTTAAAGATGAAGATTCGATAAAAGGACTGGCAATGCAGCTCGTAACGTTTCTGACGGAGCTTCATTCGGCTTCCGGAGAAATCGTAAATGAGTTCCTGCAGCCGGTGGATCAAGGTCCTCATGAAGAAATGAGCGCACTGTTTCGTAACATACAAAATAAACTGTTCCCTTATATGCGAAAAGACGCACAAACGAAAGTCTCCGAATGGTTTGAAGCTTTTCTGAGTAGCGAAACCAGCTTGGGCATCCAAACCGCGTTGATTCACGGCGACTTTGGGGCATCCAATATTATATGGCGACCGGATATAGGCAGCCTATCGGGGATTATCGATTTTGGAGGTTCCGGATGGGGCGACCCGGCGTATGATTTTGCGGGAATATGGTCCAGTTACGGTGAAGCTTTTTATGAAATGTGCATACATTTATACCCGGATGGGTCTGACATTTCAAAACGAGTAAAGTTTTATAAAAGTACCTTTGCGTTGCAGGAAGCGCTGCACGGGATCGAAAATAACGACAGGCAAGCATTTGAAGCCGGAATTCAAGATTATAGATAAAGCGCGGAATCCGATGCAAGAAAGTTTCATCCGAAAAGGGGCTACTTCCACGGATGGCAAACGTAAAAGACAGCTTTTCCGTGTTGTGCGGCAAAACAGGTGAAAAACCCTCTTCGGGCGACAGACTACCGGTTCCCCCTTGACCCCGGTACGTCATATAGCGGGGGAAGGGCACGAGAGGCGATTATGGATGCCAATCCGTGGACATACCGGATTTCCGCCTTGGAAATGATCCGCGAGGGCAAGGTGAGCGAGGGGACCGGAAAGAAGGCGGACGGGCAAATCGAAGATCCGCGCCATTACTTGTATCTTGAGCTGGCGAAAGAGACGACGCCGGCGAATACCGATAGCAAATCGTGGATCGGCACCGCCGTAAGCGTCAAGATCATAGGCGACCCGCACTGGTATACATCACATCTCGGCGATCCTATGCGGTCGACTCAGCGGGATGGGCGGCCTCCACCACGGTGCTTTTGCCGGCGGGAACGACGAAGGAGCAGGTGGAGGCGGTCAAAGTATTCACCGTTCCGGTTGGGAAGCCAGTCCCTTCATATCGTATTGCGGTTCGCCGTATTCACCGGACATTCTTCCTTGGCGCGAACTTTCAGCCGGAGCCGTCCTTTATCGAATGGTCGGGTGCGGTGACGCTAACGGACGGGCATCGTGAAGAAATTGTGTGGACAGCGAAGTGATTTGTCAGGCTGCGATGACATGCGTAGTTTCCGCCGCCTATTCGACCGACTGTATATCGGGATATAAACTTGGTCTGCCGAACCGGCTATTTTTTCCGGGCGATAAGGTTTTTGGAAAATGGAAAAGTGTAACGGTAGCTCTGTATCTTCACGTCTTCGGTCAATGTCGACACGATCTGCTCATATGGCTTGGTTTGGCGGCAATCGGACAGCACCAGCACACCGCCTGGCCGAAGCACACGCCACATCTCAAGCACGGACAGCTCCCGGTCGTCCGCTGAGGGGAGGCTGTGCAGGAAGGCGTGGGAGACGACGGCCTCAAACGATTTGTCGGCGAAAGGCAGCCGCTGCGCATCCCCGTCCATGACGCGAACGTTCGGCGTGCGTTCAAGCTCGCAGTTCCGTAGCAGCGCCTGGCGCTCCTTGCCGGACGCACCCGCCTGCGAACTGTGCGCGATCGCTGTCACTTGAGCGCCTTTCTGCGCCGCAGCGATCGCCAGCAGCCCGCGTCCTGTACCCACATCGAGCACCCGCTGCGCACTGCGCACCTCGGCGGCCTCAAGCACGACCCTGCGGTGCCACAGCTTGATCCAGGCAGAATAGAGCAGCATCCATGCACCGAACAGGAGCGAGATTACGCCCGCTGCGGCAATACATGCCTTGAGCCACAACCACGGCATATCGACCGCGAACAGCAAACCGAGCAGAACCGTTCCCGCACCCCATTGCAGTGCCATTAAGCGCGGCGCATCGAGACCGTACCTCAAATGAAAGCTTCCCATCCTGTTTCCTCCTTAATGAATTAGGCTTGTCCGCTGCGCCGGTCCGCGGCTGCCCGGAGAAGGACCGGCGCGGAAATCCGCGTCAGCCCCCGAAAGAATCGCGAAACGCTTTGGCGAGCGCTTTCGGCTCGACGCTCCACAGCTCGGCGATTTCCCCGCATACGTTGTCGTCGAACCAGTCCGCAAGCAGCTTGCGATTGCTGCGATTTTCCACGATGTAGGGCAAGTTGAGCAGCACTTTCTTGTAATACAAATCGTCGGCTTGGGCCACCAGATCTGCGGCGATGTAGCCGCCAAGCTTCTTTCTCGCCCGATACAGCTCCTTGCCGCATGCGCGCCGTATGCCTCGCGCCGTGGGCAGAGGCTGACTGTGCTTCATTTGGTTTCCGGGATTCATCTTCGCATCCGCACTCTCCTTCCTGCTATATGCTATGCGGAAGCAGGGCAGGTGGTACGGATCATTTCAGATTTACTCGTCCACCACAAGGTATCCGACCATCGGTCCGTGATGGGCGATATCAGGGTGAGTCAGGCAGATGATGCGGTAAATGCCCGGCTTATCTGCGCGGAAGCTGACGATCGTTTCCTGGCCTTTCTTCACCTCCCCCTTGATGTTTAGACCGTCAATGATAAAAGGGTGGCTGGCCCCGTTCACGCCGTAAATGCTGAGACGGATGTTTTCTCCTTTTTTCACGTAGACGGTTCCCGGATCCCAGCGGTATGCTTCGATTTCCTTGCCGTCCGGACCCGTTGATTTGAATTCGCCCGTGACGAGGTGAATCGTGCGCGCTTGCCCTGGATTCGGGCTTAGCGTTTCACGGACTTCGTCCCGGCTGATATAGATAAGTGCCGCCGCCGTGAACAATAGAGCGGCCAAGCCGATTTTCAGCAAACGGAGACGTTTTTTGCTGACAACCAGTACTTTGATCATGATCAGAGCATTCCCTTCGCCGTAAAGAATGGTTTGTACCCATTCTATGCGACAGCTTGTCAGCGCATGCCACGGTTTGGGGCGATGAATGTTACAGCCAGCGCTGCGGATAAGCGCGCCGGCACAGCCGGTGAAAGACGAAAGCGGAGGCGACGACCAGGACGGAGCCGAGCAGCGCGGGCGTCCACAGGAAGCTCCAGCCGGCGCCGCCGAGCATGACGACAAGCGGGTCTGCGCCGGCCGGCGGGTGCAGCGTGCGCGTAAGCTGCATGCAGACGATGGCCAGCGCAACGCTGAGTGCCGCGGACCAGACGCTCAGGCCGGCCGTATGCAGGAGCAGCAGGCCGATCGCTGTGCTGAGCGCATGGCCGCCGATGATGCTGCGCGGTTGGGCCAGGGGGCTATCGGGCAGCGCGAAGGCAATGACGCACGAGGCGCCGAACGGAGCCATCAGCAGGCTGAGCCCTGCCGCGTCGCCAGCGGCCATGCAGACATAAATGGCCAGGAAGCCGCCTGCTCCAGGCAGAAGCAGCGCGAGCGTTTTTTTCCAGAACGGTTTCATTTCCATGGATCTCATTCCTTTCGAGCCGGGCGGATTGCCTTGGGATGAAACCTATGCTAGCATACGATTATGGTATTTGAATAATGAATGTTATCAATGTTATCCATTCGAAATATCGATAGATAGACGCGTACGTGCAACCATCATCGTCTGCGAATCGTATTGGGAGGGGGAGAGTGCAAATGATGATTGACCGCTTGGAAGGCCGGACGTTCCGGACGCTGCTCACCGTTATCGAGGAGAGGAGCATCAGCAAGGCCGCGGAAAGGCTTGGCTACGTACAGTCTACGGTCACGACGCAGATTCGATTGCTGGAGGAGGCGTTCGGACGCAAGCTGTTTGACCGGCTGCCGCGCGGCGTCATGCCGACGGAAGCGGGCCGGAAGGCGGCGGCTTATGCCCAGCGTATTTTGCAGCTCGGCTCGGAGCTTGAGGCGGAGCTGCGGGAGACGGGCGAGCCGTCCGGTCCCGTTCGGCTGCGCGTGCTCGAATCGTTCGGCGCCGCCCTGCTGTGGGAAACGCTGCAGTCGTTCGTGTCCGCCTATTCTGCCGTTGAGCTTCAGCTCGACACGGGCTTCCAGTCGGATACGGTCGAAGCCGTCATGAACGGGCAGGCGGATCTCGGCATTGTGCCGGAGGACCCGTCCGAGGCCGAGCTGTCGTTCGAACCGCTCCTCACGGACGAGCTCGTCTGGGTCGCTTCTTCGCAAGCGGCGGAAGCGATCGACGCGCTCGGATGGGAAGCGGTGAAGCCGCATAAACTGATCGGATTCGGCTCCCGCTGCATTTATTCGAAATATGCGGCGGAGCAGCTTGCCGCCCACCATGCCGATTGCCGCGGGGTCATCGAGTTCGCTTCCGCCGAAATGATCAAGCGTTCGGTTGAGGGCGGCTTGGGGCTGGCCTGCTTGCCCCGATTGAATGTGGCGAAGGAGCTTGCGGAAGAGAAGCTCGCCGAATGCACGGTTCTTGGGCGGCAGCCGCTCCGATACGGCTTGATTTCGCTTCGGCGGCGGGAGCTTTCTCGCGCAGCACAACTGTTGCGCGAGCATGTGCGGGGCGATTTTGTTTCTGGGCGGCAGGATGAGGTTGTGATAGAATAAAATGAGTTTGAGAGAGGGACAAGACGTCACTACTTATTGCGGAGAGGAAGAGGCTGGAATATCATGGGTGAGCTGCTGCATGGCTTGATTCAATCGGCGCTTCATTTTATCGAAGGGCTGGGCGTTTGGGGGATCCTGCTGGGGCTGATGCTGGAAGTCATACCGAGCGAAATTGTACTTTCCTTCGGGGGATACCTTGTTTCTCAAGGTCGAATATCGCTGGTCGGAGCGATTGTGTTCGGCACGATCGGCTGTTTGCTGCAGCAAGTGATTTTATATTGGATCGGACGCTACGGCGGCAGACCGTTCCTGGACAAGTTCGGCAAATATTTGCATCTGAAGAAGAAGCATCTGGACATCGCCGAAGGCTGGTTCAACAAATATGGTGCCGGCATGGTGTTTACCGCCCGTTTCGTACCCGTGCTTCGGCAGGCGATTTCGATACCGGCTGGGATGGCACGGATGCCGATGCTGAAATTTTTGTTTTATACGCTGCTCGGCACGATCCCTTGGGCGGTACTCTTCGTTTATTTCGGACGAGCGCTCGGCGATAACTGGGAGCAGATCGATGAAGTGACCCGTCCCTATGTAAAACCGTTCATTTTTGCGGCGATCGTGTGTGCGGCATTATATATTTTGTGGAAATATTTCAGACGAGACAAATCCAAAGCGTAATGCTTTTATTCGTCCCCGTTCCGGTTGGAGCGGGGACATTTTTTTGGTACAATAACCCATAGGAAGCGACAAGCGATTGTTGCAATTCCATTCGCTTTATCGCCACGATCACAATAGTTGTTACCTTGAAGAGGAGGATGGATATACATGAGCACCAATTTGGCCGAGAAACTGCGCAAAGGACGGTCCCCGCAGCAATTTATTGACGGGATGACTAAAAACCAGGAGAGGTTCCAAGACTGGTACAATCAATTTTCCTGGGAGAACGAAGACGATAAGGAATTTTTCGAATCGCTGAACAATCGCGACGACTTGCGATGCCTCATTTTGGCTGCGGATTGGTGCGGCGACGTTGTGCGCAATATTCCGGCCGTATTCCGCGCGCTGGAGATTTCCGGGATCCCAACGGAGGTGCTGATCAAAGAAGAGCATCCGGACGTGATGGCGCAATTTTTGACCGGTGGCGGCGAAGCGATTCCGATCGTCATCTTCACCGATTTCAGCGGTCACGTACTGGGGCACTGGGGACCGCGCCCGGCACATGTACAGGCGGTCATGAACAAATTCAAACAGGAAAACCCAGATCGCGAAGCGCCGGATTACCAAGATAAAATCAAGATCGCCCGCGAAGAAATGGGTCGTCAATACGGCGAGGGCACCGGATATCAGGCCGTTATCGTCAAAGAATTGCGCGATCTGCTGTCCTCGTTCTAACGCGCGGCAGCTCGCATTACTCAAAGGAGACGCACAGAACGATGGATTTGAAAGAATTGAAAGTGGAAGTATTCTCGCTCGGGCCGCTGCAGACGAATGCTTACCTTGTTTCCCTGCCGGGGGTCAATAAAGGGATCGTCATCGATCCCGGCATGAACCCGCAGCCGCTGCTGAAACGGGTGAAAGATATGGAGATCGAAGCGATCCTGCTGACGCATGCGCATTTCGATCATATCGGCGGGGTGGAGCAGCTGCGCAAGCAAAAAGGATGCCCCGTCTATGTGCACGATGCCGAGAGCGATTGGCTGACGAATCCGAAGCGCAACGGCTCGGCCAATTGGCCGGAGCTCGGCGGACCGATCGTCGCGGAGCCGGCCGAATACGCGCTGGATGAAGGCCAGCAGCTTAAGGTGCTGGACGGCGTCGTCTTTCGCGTGTTCCACACGCCGGGACACTCGCCGGGCAGCGTCAGCTTCCTGTATGGCCAGCATCTGTTCAGCGGCGACGTCCTGTTCAAGCTGTCCGTGGGACGCACGGACCTTACGGGAGGCAGCGAACGCGAGCTGCTCGAGTCGATTCACGGCAAGCTGTTTGAGCTGCCGGACGATACGATCGTATACCCGGGCCACGGACCGCGAACCACGATCGGATTTGAACGCGAGAATAACCCATACGTATAAAGCAAAGAGAATCACCCGTTTGACCAGGGCGATTCTCTTTTTTATAAGCTCACAATTTATTCAAGAAAAGCATCATCTAGGACACGAATGTATCTTCATCGAAAGGGCTTCTATCAGAAGCTTTTCGAATGTCGAAATGCGCAGTAATTGCATGCAGCCCGCCGGACTCGATGGTGCAGTGGAATGCGGCGATTCGATGCCGCGGCACCCTTGGAAGATGTTCCGGTCATTTGGTCCGGTTCGTTTCGATATACTTGTTAATGGCTTCTTCTGATTCGCGAAGAATGGTGTTAATATCTTTCTCGCCTTTCACGACTGGGGTTATATTGGATGACATTAAGCCCTCGGCGTATGAATCGTATTTGCTCACGGGCAGCGCCTTTGCGGCGGAAGACTTGAATGCGGCCTGGACGTTTTTGCCCTGCAAATAAGGCAGGTTCGTTCCGAACGATTGTTCGATGCTTTTGCCCTTGAGCACCGGCAGGCGCGCGTTCTTTGCGACTTCCGTCTGCACTTCGTCGGAGAGAATTGTGGCAATGACCTGGAACGCCTGATCTTTATATTTGCTTTGCGACGTTACATGAAGAATCCAGGCATCGGTTTGCATGCCGACGTTAGCGCGCTCGGGAAAGGAAGGATATTGCACCAGATCCCAGTTCAAATCCTGTGCGACTTTCAGATTCGGCAAAATGTTATTGGTAGCGAACATGGCCAGGTTGCGTTCCTTGATGAACTGATCGGTGCCGCCTCCGGCGAGACGAACCTGGTTGTTTCCCGGAATGTCGTAAATGCTCTTCAACAATTCGAATATTTTTTTCCAATTGTCGTTATTGACTGTCGCCTTCTCCGTCTTCGGGTCGACGAAAGCGTACGAGAGGACGGACGCGACGCGGGTCGATTTGTCTGGTTCCAAGCCGCGATACTGCACGCCGCCGTCGCTGCGCGTCACGTTTTTGGCAAGCTCCCTCACTTGCTCCCACGTCATGCCGTCCTTCGGATAGGCGACCCCGAATTTATCGAAAATATCCTTGTTGTAGTAAAGGCCGCTGAAATGCATCGTCCAAGGGAGGCCGATCAGATGATCCTGCTGGCTTGACGTTTTGACGGATTCGACGGCCACCGGATCAAGCCGGGAAAGATCCAGATTAAACTTTTTGATCAACGGCTCGATATTTTCCTCCAATCCGGTGCCCATGTAGCGGTAAATGATAGGTGAGGCCGACATGACCAGATCCGGTATGTTTCCACTGGCCAGCAGCTTGTCGAGTGCGAGCTCAGGCTTGGTCATATCCAAGATTTCAAACGAAATGTGAGGGTAGCGCTTTTTGACCGGCTCTTCGAAATATTTTTGAAATTCGTCCGGGCCAAGCCATCCGATGTTGATGGCGAGTTTCAGCGTGACAGGGTCGGTGGACACTTGCGGCACTGCGTTTTTGCCTGCATCCGCAGGTCCGTTCCCGGTGCTGCCGCCCGATCCGGAACTGCATGCCGTCGCCCACAGCATAAGCGAAAAAGCGGTCGCAGCCAGGCAAGCTCGTGTTAATTTCATAGCTATACCCCTTTCGATAAAACATATATAATTTTATGTATGCGGTTGCAAAACGTGCCGTCAGTAAGGAAGTCAAAACACTATGCAGCGGAGAGGGACGGCGGGTAGTAAGCGTTCATTTCGTTCTAACTTCTTTTCATTGTAAAGAAATAGGCAGGATCACGTAGGACACAATTTCGCTAATGATCCCATTTTTTCGTGAGGAGTGAACAAGATGACTTTTTTTCCGATCAACAAACAGCTGACGGACTACCCCCATATTTCGCAGTCGTTTCCGCTCGATATTACGATTAATCAAATATACCGTCATTTTCCTGCGCACCGGCACGATTTTCTGGAATTTTCACTGGTAATCGAAGGGAGCGGTTATGAAGTAATCAACGGGATCAAGCATCCGATGCAGCCCGGGACGTTCACCTTTTTACTGCCGTACCAAATCCACGAAATCTTCGTTTCATCGCCGCAGCCGCTGCGTTTGTACAACTGTATGTTCGGCATCGATCTTTTCCAGGCGCCCATGGTGTGGATGGATTTTCGGGAGCTGTTGTTTTCGAAGGAATCACTGCCTTCCTACATACACTTTTGCGGTAAGGAGCTTGAATGGATGACCGGCATGCTGGCTCAGCTGCATCATGAAGCGTACAACCGAAGTGGACTGTGGCGAAACTGCCTGATGCTGGCGAAGCTGACGGAAATTCTCGTGCGTTTCGATCGCTTGAGAAGGAACGGAGAGGGCGCGAAACCGAAGGAAGAGTCGGGGATGAGTTCGGTATGGCCGATCATCCAATATATTCATCATCATTATCGGGAGCCGATCTCGCTGTCAGGCATAGCCGACCGTTTTCGAATGAGCAGTTCGCATTTGAGCGAAGAAATCAAAAAACATATCGGCATGAATTTCATTCATTTTCTCCACGAGGTCCGGATCCGCCATGCTTGCGGACTGCTCGCTTCCACGAGCATGAGCGCTTGTGATGTAGCCGAAGAGGTCGGTTTCGGTTCCCTCAAATCGTTCTCGCGCATCTTCCGTGCGACGAAAGGCGTGACCCCGGCGGAATACCGCAAGCGCTGTCACATAGCGGAAACGGATGAACGGGGGAACGTGCGCTGAGCACTGCGCTTCGGCCGTGCGTCCAGCAAATGGAAGCCTGCTTGGACCGTTGCAGCGGGCGAGAGTCCAATTTTGCCGAAATATGGGTGAATACCGTGTTCCCGATAGGTAGATCTCCATAGACTAATGATGTGTTCGATAGGGAACACGCAAACAGTCGAAGCGACTGCGGGCTGCCCGTTCAGCTGACCAACGCGGCGTGCAGCCTGCCCAATTCATGGAGGTGCCTATTTCAATGGAAAAGTATCAACCAATGGCGAACCCGATGGTAAGTCCGATGGCGAATCCGATGCCGGCTCCTTATCCTACTGCGGTTTCCCCGGCTGTCATGCCGTCTCAACCGATCTACGCTTCTCCGGTTAACGTGCATGCAAGCTATGAAGAAATCAATATTTACGCGCCGAAAAAGCATCACCATCACCACGGTATCCATGGCGTATGGACGACGACGGGAGCGATTCTGGTATTGTACATTTTGCTCGTCATCATTCTGCGCAGCTCGCATCGCCTCTGATGCATCGCCGAGGCCGGCGGTCCGTCCGGTAGTATGAATCCGGCTCCGCCGTAAGCCGCGACCGAGGCTCCCTGCGTTATTACAGCTTACTTATATTAGCGACAACGTATGCTGGCAGGGAGCCTTGCGAAGGTGGTAAGACACGTGATGGTGTCCGTCCGAATTCACAAGCAAGGTACATAGGCAATCTATAAAAAGGTTAGCATTTTCCATTCGTTGAGTATTTATTAAATCAAACGTTTGATTTAAAATAACGTTTAATGCTTACTGACGCTTCCGCACTGGCGATGATTCTCGTCGTCTGCGCCGTGGTCGGGCTGCTCGCTACGGCCGTGCGCAAAGACGTTTCGTTCGCTCCCGGAGGGGCGCGGTCGGCGTCGCCGGCGCCGTCGAATTCATAGACGGCTGGCCTTAGACCGGGTTTCGCTCAGCGCCAAGCTTGTCCTTCCTGCCACCGGCGTTCCCGGGTGGCTTGCACTTCCCGGTGCAAAGTTTCATAATGGTTATAAAGTAAAGGCTTTCAGCCAGTCGTGCAAGCAAGAGTGGCCGCATTTACGGAAGGGATGTTGTATGGCGCAGACAGATTCGGAAATGAAAATACGCATACTGCACGCCGCTAAAAAGCTATTTTCCGAGCAAGGCTTTGACGGGACGAGCGTCCGGCAAATTTGCGAGGAAGCCGGCGCCAATGTGGCGCTGGTGTCCTATTATTTCGGAGGCAAGGAGAAAGTGTTCCATGCCGTATTCGACTACTTTTTCCCGGGCCGGCGGATGCAGCAATATGAGGAAACGCTTAACCAACCTGTAGAGGGCTTACGGCTGATCGTGAAGGAAATCATCCTTTTCAGCATGACGGATACGGAGCTTAGCGGCATCATACAGCAGGAAATGATTCGCAGAAGCCCCCGGTCGGATACGATACGCGCCATCACGTTCCCCGTATGGGAAAAGGTGCGCGAGCTGCTGGAGAAAGGCAGACGTGAAGGCGTTTTCCGGTTCGAATCGTTGGATCACACGTTCATGTTCATTATCGGGGTCGCGCTGGGGCATAAAAAATTTCCGCATTTCGAACCGATCATGTCCGTAACGGAGTCGAATCCGCAATGGATGGCGGATCATGCCGTCGATTTTATTTTCAAAGCGCTGGAGGTCAAAGAACAGGAAACATAACGGACGGATAGGGGACATCCGCCCACACCGCCCGCCCTGGAAATTGCATAATATACATTAACTAGCTTCCAAAGGGTGATCCGTATCATGAATCGATTTCCAATGATGATCCGCAGCGTCAACGAAAGTCTGGATGAGATTATTACCGCTATTGATAAAGTGAATGCCATCTATCAGTCGGCGGAGCAAATGTCTCCAATGGTGAAGCAGGTCGCCAAACTGCTGGCCGACGCGAAAGCGGGAAATTCCGGGCCGGTACGAACGAGCGAAGGCCGCAGCAGGCAAGGGCAAGTTCATACGGCCCGTGCCAAAAAGAAAAAGCCGTCCTCAACCCGCGGCATAAGGCGCGTTTGGTAAACCCAATAAACGAGGAAAAAGCCAGGTTCCGGCCAACCTGGCTTTTTTTGGTTGGCAAACTCTCCCAAATGGGTTATACTGGAATCTATCATATGTTATTCCCAATATATCAAACTTGGTTGCCCCGGTTTTCTTCCTCCGCTACGGTCGTAGCGACCGTGTTCGCTAATTCGTCATAATTTGCACGAGCTTAATCGTATCAGCGAATTGAGTAGTTCTTTCGTAGGACAACTTTTATTTGAAGTGCCCTAAATATTGCAAAAGATGTTGATTGTTGTAAATTGCTGTGTTATGGTAATGAGGAATAATGACTAACTACTTTACTGATAAAGGCAGACTCTTCGAAAGAAGGGGACGCAAAGCCACAGGCCTAAAGGATCAATTTTTCTATGGCGGCTGGGTTTCCAAAGGAGGTAGGACGAATGATCGTTGCTGAATCTGTCCGTTGTTGACCCGGATGGTTCTTTATCATGCATATTTTTGAAAAAATGCTGCATCGCTTTTTCGCTATTGCTGCAAGAGTGATATAAAAGCAGACATGAAGTTACGGCAATGATAGGGTTTCGCAAGTGAACGGTAAAATTTATGTTGGATTTTGCAGAACGATGTCAATCGTCTTGCCGTTGTAGTCACCATGTTTCGACAGAACCAGATTAGAAGAAAAGCTTGTGCCACGTCTCCCCGTCGGTTTCTTCAAGCCTGATAGATTCAATGACCGGAGGACCTTGATAGACAAGGGCACCACAACAGCAGCGGAGTTCACTCAAGTTACTACATAACTTCGGTGCGGCGTGGGTTGGAACAAGAGATGAGAGGACGAGCATTTATGAAATCTTTCAAGCTGCTGACGACGATTTTTCAACCGGTAGTCTTTGCCATGAACAGACTAAAATTTTCCTTGAAGTTTGCGTTGATCGGTCTGTTTTTGATCATTCCGGCCATTGTCATCAGCCTGCTGTTAAGCAAGCAGATTATGGAGCAAATCCGCCTTGGATCCGAAGTAGGGCGGGGACTGAGCTATGTGAAGTCGATTCAACTGGCGGTAAATGAAACGATATCCTCCCGCGAAGCGTTACTGTCATCGGATGCGAGCAAAGCGGATGAGGCAAAGAAACGTTTGGCTGCGGCGATTGACGAACTATCCGTGAGCGAGCGCAAGTATAGCAGCGGAGCCGCTACGGGTGAAAAGTTGGAGAAGGTGCTGGAGCAGCACGCCAAGTTGAAAGAGGCGGCGCTTAAGGATAAGAAAGAAATTGTAGATCTGTACGCCGTGCTCATGACGGAGCTTAACAACCTGATTACGGCGGTCGGCGACGCTTCGAATGTCAACTTCGACAGCTATGAAGGAACCTCTTACCTCTTTAACGCGTATGCCAGCCAAATGCTTCCGCAAACGAACAATACCTCGGTGATGAAAAGCATCGGTCCCGACGTATTAGCGCGAGGCTCTTTGACGGAGGATGAGAAGTTATGGCTGCGCACAGCCTCCGTGAAGTCGCGAATGAACGCTTTGCAAACTTCCATGGATACGTTTTTCCGGGCAAATCCGGAGTACGCAGAGCGGCTTCAAAAGCCGACGGAACAAGCGATTTCGGCATCCAACGCATTTTCCGATCTGGTTGGGACCAAAATGCTCAACGCTGCCGAAATGATGAGCCAAAAATCCGAATTCGACATCGTCGTTTCCAAGACGGAAGAGGCGAATGCCGCTTTGCTGAGCGCGCTTTCGGCGACGCTTGACGAAATAACGAAGGAGCGGATGGACAGCAACCGGAGCACGATCGTGTGGGTCATGCTGCTGGTAGTATTCGTGATCGTCTTATCCGTTTATTTGTTCTCCGGGTTCTACATCTCGGTGATCCGATCCATTCGTCAGTTGTCGGAAGCGTCGGCGACGCTTGCGGCCGGGGATCTGCGTACGCAAATCCGGCTTCAGACCAAGGATGAGATGAGCTACATCGCCCAGTCGTTCAACGAAATGGCGGCCTCTCTCGAGAAGCTGATTACGATGAACAAGAAGGTCGTCGACCAGGTGGCGGAGTCATCCACGATCCTGCTCGAAACCTCGAACCAATCGGCGGCTTCGACGGAACACTTCAACCAGGTGATCGGGGACATTGCCCAAGGATCGTATACGCAATCGGAGGCGGCGCAGCAATCGTCCACGGCCATGGTCGAAATGGCTGCCGGCATTCAGCGCATTGCGGAATCCTCTTCGACCGTATCGGAGGCCGCCATCGTGGCGTCCACAAGAGCGGAGAACGGGAATACGCTCGTGCAATCGGCAATTGGTCAGATCGATTCGATTCATCAAACCGTGCAATTGGCGGCGCAAATCGTCCATACGTTAGGGCAGCGGTCCAGCGAGATCGGCCAAATCGTAGGAATGATCAGCGAAATCGCGAATCAGACGAATCTGCTTGCCCTGAACGCTTCGATCGAGGCGGCCAGAGCGGGCGAACACGGCAGCGGCTTTGCCGTTGTAGCCGCAGAAGTGAAGAAGCTGGCGAACGCAAGCAAAGACCAGGCGCAAAGCATCGACGGATTGATCAAGGACATTCAAGACAGCGTCAACCAAGCGGTACAAGCCATGAATCAGGGCGTAGAGGATGTCAATATCGGTTCCAACATGATGAAAGAGACGGAAGCTTCATTCCGTCATATTTTGGAATCCGTACAGGAAGTCGCGGAGCAAATTCAGGAAATTTCCGCAGCAGCGGAAGAAATGTCGGCAGGCTCCCAGGAAGTTTCCGCATCGCTTGAGGAGATGGTGGATATCGCCGGAGTCGCCAGAGATAAGGCATCGGACGCCAACTCTTCGGTTTCCGTTCAGTTGAAATCCGCCGAAACCATTCAATCGTATTCACGGAAGCTCAATGAGCTTGCGATGAGTCTGCAAACCGATATGGGGCGTTTTAAAGTGTAGGAGCAGGATTTATATAAAAGATCCAAAGTAACGATTGGGAGGGACTTATTGATGTTGGGATGGAGAGGTACAAAACGAATTTGGGTGACTGGGCTGCTCGTCATGGCTCTGGCCTTAACGGGCTGCGGTGGAAAAGCGACGCCGGCATCAGGCGGGAAGGACGGCAAAGGGGAAGCGCAGAATCAGCAGGAATTGGTCAAGTGGAAGCACGGGATCGTTAAAGCCAGAGGCGACGCATCGTACCAGCTGATGGCGAAAGAGAAAAACTTCTTCAAAAAGCACGGCGTCAATATCGAATACATGGAGTTTGAGAGCGACGTTACGATGCTGCAGGCGCTCGTCGCCGACCAAATCGATTCGATGGAAGCGAACCCGGCTTCGGCACTCACGGCCGTACAGCAAGGCGCGAAGCTCAAAGTGATCGGCTCCACGTTATCGGTCAACCCGTTCGTGCTGTACGTAAAAAGCAACATCAAAAGCTTTGATGATTTGAAAGGGAAAACCGTCGGTACTTCCGCTCCGGGTTCGATGCCGGAGATGTCGGCCAAAGCGATGTTGAAAGCAAAAGGAATCGATGTCAATTCGGTTACGATCGTCAATGCAGGAGCAGACGCTCAACGTTACCAAGCACTCGTAGCCGGCAAGCTGGACGCGACGGCGGCAAACAGCGACTACGTGGTGAACGCCGCTTCCGACGGCATCAAGGTGTTGGCTTATGCGTCCGACGTGATTCCGGACTATCCGCGGTTTGTAGTCATCGCCAGCGAAAAGTCGCTTAAGGACAGACCGCAGGGAGCGGTCGGATTTTTGGCGGCTCAGAGCGAAGGTCTAACCTATGCGCTGGAACACCGCAGCGAAGCGATTGCACTGGCAGCTAAAACGATGAACGTGCCGACGGATAACGAAGGCATCATTCAAGTATACGATGAGTTTAAAAACAAAAACTTCGTTTCGCCGAACCTGGAAATTCCGGTGAAAAAAATCGAGTGGCTGCAGGATTTGCAAATCGAGCTTGGCCGCATGAAGGGCAAAGTCGACGTCAATTCCATTGTGGACGGGTCATTCCGGGAACAAGCGCTTAAAAAAGTATCGGGCTCCAAATAAACTGAAAGGGGCGATCTCATGGACACTAGAGTACCGAAGGTCAGGGTCAGCAATATCAGCAAGCAGTTTACGGTGTGGGTCGAGGACAAAGAACAAGTCATCCGCGCCTTGGACAACGTTTCCTTCAGTGTCAATGCGGGCGAAATCGTGGCGTTGGCCGGAACGAGCGGTTGCGGCAAAACGACGATGCTCCGGATTTTAATGGGTCTGGAGCAAGCATCGTCCGGTACAGTTGAGATCGACGGCAACAAGGTGAACGGCCCCGGGTTCGACCGGGGCATGATTTTCCAGCATGCGGGTCTGCTGCCATGGCGCAGCGCGCTCGAAAATGTAGAGTACGGACTTGAAGTCAAGAAGATTCCGAAGCAGCAACGGCGCGAGGCGGCACAGCATTATCTCGAGCTGGTCGGTTTGAAAGACTTTATGCATCATCGGCCCAATCAGTTATCCGGCGGGATGCAGCAGCGCGTAGGCATTGCACGGGCACTTGCTATCGACCCCGAAGTATTGCTGATGGATGAGCCATTCGGCGCGCTGGATGCGCAGACGCGCGAATCGATGCAGGAAGAACTGCTGCGCATTCAGCAACAGACGACCAAGACGATCCTATTCGTCACGCACGACTTGGATGAAGCCGTGCTGCTTGCCGATAAAGTGTTGGTATTGTTCCCGGGCCCGGGGCGTATTCACGAAATCGTCGACATTCATATTCCTCATCCCCGGACGGACACGATTGCGGTTCGCGGTTCGGAAGAATTTAATCAGAAAAGGTACCATATCTGGAAAACGCTCAAGACGGCAAGTACATTGCAGGCAAATCCCATTCCGGCGGAGGTGCGGTGAGTGATGAACGATTTCCCTGAGGCGCTTGCCAGCCGTGTCGAAACGGCGTCGGCGCATAAACGGCGCACCAAAAGTAAACCGTTTAAGCTAGGCTACGTTACGGTTCTTTCCGTAATCATTGTTTTATTATGTTGGGAATTTTTCGGCCGGCAAATTTCTCCGATCTTCTCGTCGTATCCGTCGGCGATCGCCACTGCTTTCTGGGAACTGCTGCGTTCCGGCGTGCTCGTCAAAGCGTTCTTTCAAAGCATTCAACCGCTTGCGGCCGGTTTTTTCCTGGCAGCGGTCGTCGGCATCCCGGTAGGGCTATTGATCGGACGTTATCGCGTTGTGGAAGCGGCGATCAATATATATGTTTTGGCCGGCTATGCGACTCCGCTTGTCGCGTTAATGCCGCTGTTTACATTGTGGTTCGGCCTTGGATTTACGGTAAAAATGGCGATCATTTTTACGTTGACCGTCTTTCCGATCATCATCAATACGTCGGATGGCGTAAAGCAGGTGCCTAAAGCGCTGATCGAAGTAGGGATCGCTTTCGTGGCTAATCAGTCCGGTATCATGTGGAAAATTATTATACCTGCGACCATTCCGTACATTATGACCGGTTTGCGGCTAGGCGTCGGGAAAGCGATCATTGCGATGATTATCGCTGAGTTTTTCTCGGCCATCAGCGGTCTTGGCGGCGTAATTATTAACGCCGGCAACAGCTTTCAAACCGCTACGATGTTCGTGCCGGTCATTGTGCTCATGATTCTCGGGGTCGGATTGACCAAACTGGTTGGAATGCTTGAGAAAAAAATCGCGCCTTGGCAAAATGGAAACGTCGGTCGGGAATAAGACCGCAGGATGCATATCATGAACTTTCATGAGAAACGCAAAGGAGGAAGTCATATGGAGCAAAGCCTGCGGGCAGCCTTGGAGGCGTATGAGAAGCAAGGGGATCTGCTGCGGATCAGCAAGGAAGTAGACTGGAACTTCGAAGCCGCTGCGCATTTATGGAAATACAAGCACGGACCGACCGTCATTTTCGATAAGGTGAAGGGCTACGACGTTCCGATTATCGGCAATCTGCTCAACGAGCGCCGTAAATTCGGCCACGCCTTCGGTCTGGAAGAGAAGCAAATCCAGCCGTATATTTTGGAGGCGATTGAAAATGGGATTCAGCCGGAGCTCGTCGAGACGGGACCGGTGCAAGAAGTCGTGACCACCGACGTGGATTTGCTACGGGACTTGCCGATTCCAATTATCTCTGAGAAAGACGGCGGCCGTTATATTTCAGCAGGGGTGTTTATTGCCAAGCATCCGGAGACGGGACGCCGGAACGTGTCGATTTGCCGAATTCACGTGCTGGAAGGCAATAAGGTTGCCTTACATATGGCGCCGACGCACTTATTCAGCTTCTACCAGCGATGCAAGGAGCTTGGCCGGGACTTGGAAGTTGCGGTGCTGATCGGCAACCACCCCGCTATTATGGTTGCTTCGCAAATGCTCGTGCCTAACGACGAAATGGAAATCGCCGGGGGATTGTTCCATGAGCCGGTGCGCATGGTTCGATGCAAAACGATCGATCTGGAAGTTCCCGCCGAAGGCGAAATCGTACTCGAGGGCGTCATCCGTCATGACGAGCGTGTGATGGAAGGCCCGTTTGGCGAGTTTCCGGGAACGTATTCCGGTTCGTCGATGAATCCGGTGCTTCATATCAAAGCGATGACGACACGGAAAAATCCGCTGTTCCAAATGATTGTCGGAAGCAACCATCCCGAGCATTTGTGGACAGGGGCGATTGCTCGTGAAGCGACTTTGCTGCGTTCGGTGCAGGCGGTCATTCCGACGGTACAATCCGTGTCCATGCCGGAAGGCGGCGTGTGCCGGTTTCATGCCATCATTTCGATCAAAAAACGCACCGAGGGCGAAGGGAAGCTGGCCGCTCTGGCTGCCATCACAGCGCAGGACCTGCTTAAATATATAATTGTCGTCGACGACGATATTGATATTTTGAATCCTACGGATGTTGAATGGGCGATGGCGACCAGGATGCGTGCGCACGACGATGTACAGATCATCCGCGACGTCAAATCGAATCCGATCGATCCGATGGCGATTAACCGCACGGTCAGCAAGTTGATTATCGACGCTACCCTTCGAATGGACGAACGGGAAGGGCGCTACGGTACAAGGGCCGGCGTGCCGGAGGAAATCATGAAGCGTGTGCTGGGCGAAACGGAGTAAGACGTATTGATGATATTGCAGATCTCGGGTCGCGACCGGGTAGGAAAAGGATGACTCCTGTTTTTGGGGTCGTCTTTTTTTTAAGCATGCAGCGCAGCGTTGAACAGAGAGCTTATCACAATGATGTTCTGTTTTATGTTGGAATTTTATATAGATCAAGATATGATAGAATCGATCATTGTTTTCAAATTTACCATTTAAAAGAACGGTATTTTGAACCTGGGAGGATCATCGTATGGCATTTATCGATTGTCACTTTTTCTCCGAAACGCTTGGGTTATCTACATCGATGTATGTGATTTTACCGCAGAAGACAAGCGGTCAAATCGGCATGAAAGGCAATGTGACCGGCGACAAGCACCCGGTGCTGTTTCTGCTGCACGGCATGTCGGACGATCACACGATTTGGCTGCGCCGCACTTCGATTGAGCGCTATGTCGCGAATTTGGGACTTGCCGTCGTCATGCCTTCGGTACACCGCAGCTTTTATGCGGACATGGCGCACGGTCCGAAGTTCTGGACGTTTGTCAGCGAGGAGCTGCCCCGGATCGCCCGTTCCTTCTTTCCGCTGGCGGAGGAGAGGGAGCGGACGTTCGTCGCCGGATTATCGATGGGGGGCTACGGTGCACTGAAGCTTGGCCTGACGCATCCGGAGCGGTTTGGGGCGGCGGCAAGCTTGTCCGGTGCGACCGACGTGTTCGAATTCGCGACAACAAGGGCGTCGAACGCCGAAGCGAGGAACATTTTCGGCTCGACCGGACTGATTCCCGGCAGCGGCAACGATCTGTTTCATTTGGCCGAACAGCTGGCGGCTTCCGACCGCCCGAGACCGAATTTGTATCAATGCTGCGGGACGGAGGATTTCTTATACGGTGCCAATATCCGGTTTCGCGATCGCTGCCGTAGCGTAGGACTGGAGCTTACCTACGAGGAAGAACCGGGGACTCATGAATGGGGCTATTGGGATAAAAAAATTCAGCGCGTGCTCGAGTGGCTTCCGTTAAACGGCCCCAAAAGCTGATCGTCGAATACAACCGTGACCCGTGTTCCAGTAATCAATCGAGAAAAATGGCAAAAAAATCGTCCCGCACGTACCTTACGTTCGTGGCGATTTCTTTTTTTTGATAAAAAAGGATATTTGGCGCAATCCATTATATGATATATTCGATTTGGAAATAAAACCCATGTTGATTAAGGGGGGGGGGCTTATGAGCCAGAACGCTGGAAAACGAGTAGACTGTTCATCAATCAATAAGCGGAAAAATGCAGATAGTTACCGCCCCCGAGCTGTCCCAAACGTACTTAAAGCAATCAGGAGGTCCGAAGCGATGGCTGAGCAAACAAGTATTCACGATTTAATGCAAGTAACAACGGTAACCGTTGGACCGATCCGTCTTGTTGGACTCCGAGGGATTGAGCTTGAAGATCAACACAGTTTGTTTCAACAGATGAAACAGCGGAAAAGCGAAATCCAATCGAGAATGAACGATCACGAGTATTTGGTCATATTGCCGCGAGTCGTTCCGTTCGTAGCACTGGAAGTGACGGGATCGGACGCCGTACCGCATGGAATGGTCTCGCAAGACATTCCCGAAGAACGATATGCCGTATTTCGCTTTGAGGAAAAATTTATCGGCAAATTTTGGGGTTCGATCTGCAGCAACGAAAATCAGTTGAAATATAATATCGATTTGTCGAAGCCAAGATTTGAAATATTTTTGCCAGACCTTCAGCCGGAAGGGATTACCGAATGGTACATTCCGCTTAAAAACGGTGCTTGATAACGGAAAACAACGTCTAAAGCAAGAAAGAGCACTTCATGCCGTAATCCGGGAGAAGCGCTCTTTTTATGTTGCCTATCAGACAGCAAAGGAAGTCTTGGACCGTCGGAACGCTCGGAGAAGATTCCGACTTACCGTTTTACAATCTTAAAATTATCTTCGAGCAATAGCCAGTTTTGCGGGAAGCTGAGACCGAGCTTCCAGTAGCTGATGCCGCGAAGCCCGAGCTCCTTGATCAAATTGAATTTCGCTTGTATGGATCTCGCATCTTCAAACCATACCGTATGGCTTTTGCCTTCGTCATCCTCATAATTAAAGTGCGGCGCTTGGGCGGTATAATCGTACAAAATTTGCACATGTCTATTGCGTGCCAGCGCGATGGCTGCTTGCGGGCTGAGCGCTCTGGCGAACGGTCCGCCCGGAACGTAAGGGAGTGTCCAGTCGTAGCCGTACAAATTTTGCCCCATCATAATTTTGGAAGCGGGCATTTCGCTGATCGCATATTCAAGCACCTTGCGAACCGGACCGATCGGAGATACCGGCATGGGCGGACCGCCGCTGTAGCCCCATTCGTACGTCATGATGACCACAAAATCGGCGACTTCTCCATGAACCTTGTAGTCGTGCGCGGTATACCACGCCCCGGTCTGGGCTGCGCTCGTTTTGGGAGCAAGCGCCGTCGACATGAGGAAGTTTTCCTTGTGAATCGTATCGGCTGCTTTTCGCAGAAAACGGTTATAAGCGTCCCTATCTTCCGGGCGCAGATGCTCGATATCGAAGTGGATGTCGCGAAAGTCGAGCCGCTTGGCTGTTTGTATAATATTATCAAGCAAGCGGTTTTGCAGCTCTTCGCTATTCAGGATCAGTTCCCCCAGCTCGGCGCTGAATTGATCCTTCTCCAGGTTAGTGACGACCATCATCAAGGTGACGCCGTTTTGGCCGGCAATCGTACTCAAACCCGTTAGCGCCGGGGCTTGCAACGATGCGTCACGCTGAATGCGAAAGCTGAAAGGAGCAAGGTACGTCAAATGCGGAGCCGCCTCCCGCGCTGATGTTAACAGCGCCGGAGCGATGGTCGTTCCTCTCGGCTCGATATAGGCGTTCACTTCGGCGTTTCGGCGCGGACGCTGCGGAATGAGCAGGCGCTGGCCGATTTGCAGCGTGCTGCTTGCACTAATATGGTTAGCCGCAGCCAGCGCTTGGACCGTAGTGCCGAACTTTCGCGAAATGGTATACAAGCTGTCGCCCCGCTGAACCCAGTAATAATTCCCGGTGATCGGAATAACGAGTGCCTGTCCTACCACTAGCGCGTCTTCGGTAGAAATTTGGTTGGCTTCCGCAATCGTTTGCACAGGCGTTTCATACGTTTGCGATATGCTGTACAACGATTGCCCGGATTGAACAACGTGAATCTGCATGGCTCTTTCCTCCTTAAGATATTACGTTATAATGCCGACTTCCTTAAAATGCGTGCCGGAGCATTGGTGTAACATGCCGTCTGTAGCGATGAACTGCGGCGTTGGAACAGAAGTGTTGCCGAACGGGTAGGCATACTGAAATCATTATAAATAAATCGATCTTACTCCTTGCCTTCTGATAGTGTATTCCGTTACGCAGTTATGGGTGTCTGTCTAGTTTTGCGCGTTTAGAGCCGTTGGGATGAAGTAAAGCAGCCTCGTCCTTTTTCGCATTGACTCAGAACATTGTCGATTGACGCTGCAGAAGACAATAACGGCGGATCTATCTATTAACAAAAAATGAAAAAACAACGATATTATGTAAAAAAATGTTGCAACAACAGGAAAATTATGCTAATTTAATAACAAATCGATCCATTGAGCGGAAGAACCGCCTTATGACACGCGATATTAGCGTGAACATAAGGCGGTTTTTGTCGTTTCGACTCGAAACAAGAATGGACCAAAACATAAGTTGTCAACTGAGATTATGAACCGATCTAACAGTTGCAACATTGTCATGAGGAGGGGGACGATGTCGAATCGGAATGTTTCGGGGGGCGGACTGGGGAATGGCGAAGTGCTTGCGGGCCGTTATCGGATCGTATCCGTTATCGGCAGCGGCGGAATGAGCCGCGTGCTGCTTGCGGAGGATATGAAGCTGGAGGGCAAGCGTTGGGCGGTTAAAGAAATGTATGCGGGGGACGATCGTTCGGAACGGAATGGGGAAGAAGCAGCCCTGCGGAGACGGATGCTGCTTGCTGAAGCGGATACGATGAGCCGGCTTAGCCATCCGAACCTTCCCGACATCGTCGATGTGTTTCCTGTCAACGCGGAAGGCTACTTGTATCTTGTAATGGATTATATCGAAGGGGAGACGCTGCTTAAGCGGTTTGAGCGGGAAGGAAGGCGGATGGCCGCGGAACAGGTGGCAAAGGTGGCGCTGCAGCTGTGCGAGCTGCTCGATTACTTGCACACGTTACAACCGGAGCCGATCGTTCACCGCGACTTGAAGCCGTCCAATCTGATGTTGGATCCAAGCGGGCATGTGCGGTTGATCGATTTCGGAACGGCCCGCCGGTATAAGGCGGGCCGCGACGCCGACACCGTCGCGCTGGGGACGGTGGGGTTCGCCGCGCCGGAGCAGTACGACGGCCGGCAGAGCGATCCGCGCACCGATCTGTATGGGCTCGGGGCGCTGATGTATTTTCTGCTGACCGGCGGCGCGTACTATACCGCCGCCGGTCAGCAGCCGCGCGAGGCGGCTGCGCTGCCCGAAGGGCTCGCGCCGCTGGTGCTTCGGCTGCTGCGCGCAAGCCCCGGCGAGCGCTACGCCAGCGCCCGCGAGGCGGGCGAGGCGCTGCGGCGCTGGCTCGGCTCGCGGCAGCCGCCGCAGGCGGCGGCGCCGGGAGCGGCGTGGACACCGCCGCTCCTCGTGGCCGTCGGCGCCCTGTATCCGGGCGCCGGGGCCACCTTCGCCGCGCTGGCGCTCGCGCGGCTGCTGCACGATCACGGCGTGCCGCATGCCGTGATCGAGCCGCCGACAGCGGGGGCGGAACTTGCCGCCCTGCTGTTCGCTGCCAAGAACGCACCGCCGGGCTACCGGTGCTACAACGCTTCCGCTGCTGTGCCGGACAACGGCGGCCAACGCCACGACGAACGCGCGTGGATCGAAGGCCACACGCTCTGGATGCCTGCGGAAGAGGCCGCACCGCAGCAGCAAGCATCCGGCGAGACGGCGGCATACGATTCCGCCTACTGGTTCAAGCAGCTGCATGCCATACGCCGCCCGGTGCTGATCGCCGATATTGGCGCAGCTTGGGAGCATCCCGCGGTAACGGGGCTGCTGGAGGCGGCGACCGACATCGTCTACGCCGTCGATCCGCAGCTGCACAAGCTGGAGCTGGCCGCGACGCGGCACCGGCTGCAGCAGCTTGGCGAGTGGAGCCGTACGCCAGGCCGCCGGCTCCACTGCTTCGCCAACAAGCGCCCGCGTTCAGCGCAGGCGGCGGTGTGGCTGCAGCTGCTGCCGCAGCCGCCGGCTTGCACGCTGCCGGCTGTCGATGCCGTGTCCATCGCCGAAGCCGGATGGATCGGCCGGCTGCCGCACGACGTGCCGGCCGTCCGGCAGTCACTGCGCCAGGCGATGCAGCCATGGCTTAAGACTTGGCTGCGCGACAATGCCGTTTCGTTTCCGAAGAAGCAACGATCGGAACGGCCGGGTTTGGCGACGAAGCTGCGCAACATTTTTCAATAGTTATTAAATGATTGACATATAGGTCAGAAGGGAGAGGTTCGGGTTGATTCGCGCCAAATGGAGAAAAAAATGGAGAAACTGGCTAAAAGAACTCCAATTTCCGATGCGAAACAGCTGGGCATAAGACATATCGGAAGATGGAGGAAGATGTAGAAGAAGGTAAGCCCGTGACGCTTATGTAAACATGGTTAGCAATGAGGTCGGCCAAGAGTACAGGGATAGACAGGCTGTAGCGGGAAGCTTGCCGCTTTACCGTTCGATGGCGGAAAGGAGGAACGAATGCGGTACAGGACATGGATTTTCGGTCTGACCGGCTGCCTGCTGATGGCTGGCTCGGTGTACGGCTTTGTCCTGTTCATGAAGCGGGCGGAATGGAAAATGAACGTGATGGAAACCGTCATGCCCGCGCGCATGCTGCAGAGCGGAGAAGTTATCGAAGCATCGATGTTGAGGAAAGCCGTTATCGCGACGGCAGCGCATCATCCGGAAGCAATTACGGATCCGAAGGCGGTTTTGGGAAAAACGGTCGTCGCGCCGATTGCGGATAACGAAGAAATTGCAGAGTGGAAATTATCCGACGGGCCATCGGTTCCACTCGAGGGCGAGCGGTATTTCAGCTTCAAAACCGATGCCGTAGCCAATGTCAACAATATGGTTCGGCGAGGGGACCGTGTGGACGTATGGGTCGAATTCGCAGCGCCAAAACCGATTCAAACGAAAGATGGCACGCTGTGGAGCGTGGGCGCGGTGAAAATCATCGAAGGGCTGACCGTTAGCGCGGTTAAAATAGCGGAAGGCGCGGAAGTTTCCGATACGGCAACGCTGGAAACGATCGTTCAATCGAATCGGACGCAGCTGCAAAACGCCAGGTCCAAACCGATCGGCAAGCCGGAACTCAATACCTATATCATGAACGACGAAATCTACGACGCTTACGTCCTTGGAAGCATCGGCGGAACGATTAAGCTCGCCCTCCCCGATCTTACGGCAGTGAACAAAACGAAGGCAAAGGTTACGGGCTTGTTTCGCGAGCTAAAAGCAGCGGACGCTTTTACCAAAGCGCCGAATGCCGTGTCTTTGCGGGGCGAGCTCAAACGAAGCGAGGTGAGCGGTCAGGAACTTCCCGGATGGTCCGCTGCTCCGGAAGCAAAAGTGACGGAGGTCAAATGAAACGATGAATATGTTATTCGCGATGAGAGATTTGGATGCCGCCGCTATGGAGGCTTTGCAGCCGCTGCGTCTAGTCGGGAACCACATGGCTTCGGTAAAGACGCAGGAACAATTTTTTCAAGCGATCGATAACCATTTCGATATGATTGCGGTGCATACCGGGATGTTTCATGATATTTACCCTTGGGATTGGCTTCATGCGCTGCACAGAAACAGCCCTCCGCCCGGATCATTTTGGCATTGGATGATGCCGTGTACGATTCGTTTTTGCTGGAATTTATTGTACGTCAGGCCGCTTATTACGGCTTCGCCGTTATCGATGCCGGACAAACTTCGGAAGAAGTGTTTGCGCAATGGCTTGCGTTTGCAGCGGATGCGCAAGGAGAAAACTTCCGTGATGCAGTGGAGATCGAGCGGGGCGGGGGTCAAGTCATTGCCGTATGGGCGGCTGCGAGCAAGGATGGGGCTACGACGGTAGCGATCAATACGGCGATTGCACTGGCTGCAGGCAGCAAGCTGAAGGTGGGACTGATCGACGCCAATTTGCGCAACCCGGAAATTCGTTCCAGTCTCAATCTTGCCGGTGCCGGCCCGAATCATTTTCGGCTCCGTTCGAAACTGCAGACGCATTCGCTCCATCCGGAAGAGCTGGCCGCCGCCTGCACGACTTACCGGAATATGCCCCGGCTTCACATTATGTCCGGTTCACCGAGGCGTGATACGGCTCCCGATATGACGCCGGAGATGATTACGCATTTGCTGGACGTATCCCGGCAAGCTTTTGACATTACGATTATCGATTTGAATGCTTACCCGGATAACGCGGCAACCATATGCACCGTTCGGGGGGCGGATCAGCGGTGGCTCGTCTGTCAAAACAACTATGCCTCCTACAAAACAAGCTGGGGCGAATGGTACGAATGCTACTGGAAATATTGCGGTTTGTCCCCTTCGGATATTTCCTTGATCCTGAATCGGACGATTGCCGGAGAGAAGCCGGAGCGGATTGCCGAACAACTCCGCATGCCGCTTCTGGCGGCGATTCCCAATGTAGAAGGAGGACTCGGATTTCGTTCCGTCCACGAAGGCGTGCCGCTATATTTTCAAGATCAGGCGACCGCTTTCGTGGAGGCAATCGGGCAGCTTGCGGTAGGTGTTGCGGGCGATCGTACGATGGAGGCCGGCGAAATGGCAGGGCTGCAGCGGAAAAGCGGCTGGTTATCACGTTTGACCGGTTTGTTTGCATAGGAGGGGAGAATTTCAAGTGAAGGGGATGCCGCCTAGCGAGACGAACACACCGCGCATGCGTCCCAGAGTCCGGTTCGACGCAGGGCAGTATTTGAAAGACTTGTTGCAAGCGCAGCAGCGGTTCGAGCGGGAACAGACGGTTGTCGCGGTCAGAACGAAGCGTATGCCGTTATCCGAAGCGGTCAAAATCATTTATGAACATCTGACGGAGCGTTCCAAGAAAGACCAGCATTTATACAGAGACATTTTACAGGCGGGCCTCGGAGAACCTCTGGCGCAAGTGCGCATGAAGGCGGTCATTGATACGCTGCTGCTCGAATACCGAATCGACATTGACCCGGTAACGCTCGTGCAGCCGCTCCGCCCAACGGAATGCGTTTTTGCAGATACGTGCGGGGCCGGTTTAATCGAAGATTTGTACCGGCTCCCGGATGTGGAAGAAGTGCAAGTGATCGGCTGCGATATCTTTTTGCTGAGGGGCGGAGAAATGACAATGCACCCTCGCAAATTCGCTTCGCTGAGCGATGTGCTTCTGCTCCAGGACAGACTGTCCTTATGCGGGAAAAAGCCGATCAACGAACGGCAGCCGTTCATCCAGTCGTATTTGTGGAACCGCTCCCGTCTGGTGATGACCCGGCCTCCATATTCGGATCTTCCGAGCATTCATATCCGCAATTTTATCGTTCGCGATGTCACTCTTGATTTGCTTGCGAGCATGCGGACGATAAACGAGCCGATGGCACGGCTGCTCCGGCTTTTTGTAACGTACCATGCCAGCTTTCTGATCGGCGGCGGGACAGCGACCGGCAAGACGACCTTCCTGTTTGCGCTTGCGCAGGAGATCCCCGAGAACGAGCGGATTCGTACACTGGAGAAGGAATTTGAGGTGGCGCTTCGGGAACGGCTCCGAGGCAGCCGGAACATTTTGGCGGTGCGGGAAGTAGAGGAGCTTGGACTCACGATTGAGGAATCGTTTAAACCGCTGCTAGTCATGAGTCCTCATTGGGTAATCGTCGGCGAAGCGAAGGGCGCGGAAGTTTCACAGATGGTGCAGGGTGCGCTGCGTGGGCACGACATGATGGGGACGATGCATACGAAATATCGCGATTCGTTTATTAGCGACGTAGTCGATATGATCAAGCAGGACGGGCGTCAGCACGATTCGTCCGACACGATGCGCCGCGTAGCTAGGGCTTTTAATTTGCTTGTATTTTTGCGTCTGGTCAAGATCGGAGGACGGGCATACCGCGTCGTGACGGAAATTACGGAATTGTTTGTCGATGGGCAGCAAGAAGTGCGGATCAGCCCTCTCGTGGAATGGGATTTTGGAGCGCAGCGCTGGCAGTTTACCGGTCATAAGCTTAGCAGGCCCCTCAAAGATCATTTAACGGCAAACGGTGCAAGCCCCGAGCCGTTTCGCGCATTGGGGGTATGGTAGCGGTGGGAATATATTCTATCGCCATCGTCCAGTGGAGCATCAAAGGTCTGCTGCTCGCGCTTTGGACTGTCGGGTCATTGATGGTTGTTCTGCTGCTGATTCGAAAGACGAATCACTGGCTTACCAAACGGATCAGGCTGCGGCTGCTGAATCATTATGCGGGCGGCCGGCGTAAGCCGATACTTTCCCGAATTCAGGCATTGCGTCATTTTGCCGATGAACTGGAAGTTGCCGAAATTCGGTTTGGCGTGGAGCTGATTTTGGCATGCATGCTCGTTTTGGCGCTCGTCGGTTTTTTCGGCGCAGATGCCGCCGTACAAATGTTGCAGCAGCGTTTTGCCACCGGGGCCGATCGGGACGCTGTTACGCACGTATGGGCATTAAACGGCGCAATCGCGCTATTGCTCGGGGCGATGCCTTACTTTTACGTTCGCTTTCGCGTACAACGCAAGCGGCATCGAATCGCCTACCGGATGATTATGCTGGTGCAAAATGTGATCGGCCATTACCGTCCGAATCTGACACTCGCCGACATGATCGTTAAGTCTTCTCCGACCATGCCGGATGAAGTGCGCAGCGAGTGGAGAAGACTGGAACTTGCACTGCACATGCAATCCGTGGATGAAGCGTTATACGATTTTGCCCGCCGTATCCAAAATGAATGGGCTGACGATTTGGCCGACCTTTTGCTTATCGGTGCGCATTACGGCACGGATTTGACGGAATCGCTTCATCACCTCGTCGGCAAAATGCAAACGGCCAAAAGACAGGAGGAAAACCGGCTCGCCATGATTACGGTATACCGGATCGGTACTTGCTTTATGGTTGCTTTCTCTTTCTTTGTCGTCGGTTTCAACATTTACGCGGACGGGGCCAATTATCACCATTATTTCGTCGATCCTTCAGGCAAAATGCTGCTATTGCTCTCCTTTATGATTATGTTTATTTCAATGCTGCTTGTGATCCGATCGGGACAGCGCGCGTTTTAGGGTGAACCGGAAGGGACGGAATAAAGGATGTGGTGGTTGTATAAGGTTTTATTTGTTTGCGTATTTGCCGCCGGGAGTGCCATATTGTGGCTATCCCTCGCCGGAACGTTTCGCTATGGACGGACAAGCCGGCTTGCTATGCTGCTCGAGCAGGCCCGAAGCGCGGAACGGATTTCTTGGCTGCACAACAAACGGAACGAGGCGAAGAGCGGTACGAAGGAGCGGGCATTCCGCGAAAAGGCAAGGCTAGCCGGACTTCCTACGGAAATGGCTTATGCTCATTTTCAGCTTTTGCGGCTCGGGGTGGCGTTATGCTTGCTGCTTCTCAGTTTATGGACGACACCGGTAAGCGGAATGGATTTGATGTGGTTCATCCGCTCCATAACGGCGGTTGCATTTGGATGGTACATTCCTACGATCTATGTCTGGACTGCGGCGGCTCGCCGGAGAACCGGCTATATGATGGAAATTGCCAAGCTATCTCACCGGCTTTCTGTTTGTGTAAGCGATAAAGCAGACATACGGGAAATGTTGATTCGCGCCAGTCGGACGTTGAAGCTGCTCAAACCGCATTTGCAGGAATTGACCGTCATGTGGGGAAAAGACCAGCGCGCTGCCATTTGGAGATTCAAAGAAGCGGTCGGCATATCGGAAGTGTTTCCGCTGGTCAACGCGCTTGAGGCCATCAGCCAAGCTGATTCTAAGGCGGTCGTCACCGTATTGAAACAGCAAACCGCCGGCATAGAAGCGACGCTGTCGACCGAAATTAACCGCAAAATCGAAAATGCGCCGATCTGGATCAGTTTTTACATTATGATCCCGTTCAGCATCATTGTCATTTTGTTTTTGTACCCGTGGGTCGTGACGATTTCAAGCCAACTGCTATCCAGCTTTCAAGGCTCTTGATTTTTGGAAAGGGGGGCAATCGATGTCCAAAATCGTGATTACCGTGCTCATTACGGTACTCATCGGGGGAGCGACGCTGTTTGCGATTGGCAGGCAGATCGTGCCCGCGACCGCTACGGCAGGGATACAGACGCGAACGCAAATCAACCAGGCGTTTCAATAAAACCTATGCAGAGAGAGGAAGTCGATTCGAATGGGAAAATTAGTCGTCGCTTGTTTGCTTACCGTATTTCTCGGAGGCGTCGTCATTTATTTATCCGCTAACAAAATCGCGCCCGCGATCAGTACGAAGGGCACCAGCCTGAATACGAGCATAACGACCGCAACCGTCAATCAGACCGACGGCACGATTTCAACGTCGGCGCCATAACGGAATGCGACATGAGTAAACTGATTACGCTCTGTTTGACCGTTGTTCTTATTTTTGGCGTATGCACTTATATTTTTAACCCAAGCGGAGGGAACGGTTTAAAAAAGCAGGTTCGCGACGGACATACGACGCTGACGGGGACGGTACGCGGGTTCGATTATGTGACGAATTGAAGGTGAAGTGGATGAATAGCGCCATTGCATTTTTGCGGGAAGAGCGGGGAATTGCCAACGTTCTTGTCACCTTGTACGTTATGCCGGTTATGCTGTTTCTTTCCTTGGCGATCGTCCCGTTCTTCGTGTACTCCATGAAGGCGGATCATCTGAATACGCTGGCGAACCATGCACTGAAAGAAGCGGAAGCCATAGGCTACGTAAGCCCGTCGGTGATGGCGGCAACCAATTCACGGCTAGCTCAACTCGGCATGGGGGGCGTAGTAGTCGGCGGTACAACTTATCCGTCCTACAGCGGGAGTACCGGCGTAAAAGTGTTCCGAAATTCCGCGGACCCGACGATCAAGCTCGTGCTGAAGTACCCGGCTCCCAATTTGACACGCATTTTGAATGCGATAGGAGGGAGCGGTACGGCATCAACGAATGAAGGGTTTTACTATTTGGTTCTGTATGGGAAAAGTGAAGCTTACGAGTAGCGGCATTGGCATTGTATTGCACTGTATTGCCAGAAGGGACGGTTGGTGTCTGTGAGGAGGTGGGCTTGTTTTCTGCGCAATGAGCGGGGCGGCGTGCATGTCCTTCTCTTCGGTCTGATGGGCATGATCTTCTCGGTCTTCGTATGGGCTACAGCGTTCAATTGGATGCTCCAGACGAATAGCACCAACAAAACAAAATCGCTATTGGATCACGCTACCCATGCCGCAGCGCTACATATCGTCCCGACGGAGGCAGCACTTGGGCGAATCGGGTGGGACAGCGCCAAGGGAACAGCGGATTTTTACCGCTATTTGCAATTGAACCTGAAGCTGGACGGCACGCTTGATCCTTTGCCTGGGAGCCACTTGAAACATCGGCTCATTGTTCAGCACTTGGAGCATGTGACAAGCCCATCGTACCCGTACGTGCTGTCTCGCTCACTCACGTTGTACAACGGCACCTCCGACGCAACCGTACGTCAGGTGCAGGTCACGATTTACGGACCGTCCATCGTTGCCATCATCGAAGTGCGGCAGCCATTAATCGGCTATGGGCGCAACGAACCGATCGTATTAAGCAGCGTGGCCAGCATACGATTCCAATAAAATGGTTGACTAGGAAAAATAACCCATGACATAATTGGTTGTCTAGTACTAAAGATGCTGATTATCGATATTTTTCCTATGAATGGAGAGATGTGTTTTATGTTTAAGAAAACATCTATTGCAGCGGCAGTGGTTTTGTGTGTGATCGCGACGGCAGGAAATAGCTTTGATTCTCAAGAGGCTATGGCGAGCGACTCCCCGATTCGTTTTAGCGATACCCAGGGTCATTGGGCTGAAGGGGCAATTCAAAGTGCGGTATCGAGCGGGGTGGTCGATGGTTATCCGGATGGCACTTTTAAGCCGGACGCAGACATTTCTCGGGCTGAGTTTATTAAGCTCGTCGCGATGGCAACGGGGACAAAAGCAAGTGCTGTGGAAGGTGGAAACTGGTATCAGAGTTATGTTGATGATTTGAAAAAACGTAACTTGTTACGAGACGACGAGTTCACTGACTTCAATGTTCCGATGAATCGGCTGGAAATGGCAAAAGTTGCGTTACGTGAAGTTCGGGATGATGTGAGGGATCCGAATGCGATTATGTCGGATGAGGCATACATTTTTACTTCTGTGAAGAGCGGACTGATCCAAGGGCTTGCAAAAGGCGAATTAGGGATAAACGAGAAAACAACACGTGCACAGTCGATGACGGTCATTGAACGAATGAAAGCATTGAAGAAGGGTGAGAAGCTGGAAGTTGATAAACAGGCATTGAATACCGCGGAACTATCCTTAACCGGAACAAATATGAAATCAGTGATGGGTGCAGAACTTGCTATTCAATTTCCTTATGACGCATCATGGGAAGAAGGCATCAAATTTACATTACATCGTTTGATTATTATCGACTGTGACAATCCAAATGACCCGAATTTAGGATTGCTTCAGGGACTAAGGCGGCAAGATGGGAAACCGTTTAGTAACTGCTATGTGTTTGCTTACGACACTTCACTTGAAGTATTGACCAAAGGGGAAGGTGCCGGTCGCGTATACGATTACTTTCATATGAATACGTGGATCAATGCAACTGGTGAAAGTGTTCTCCATGCGTTTTATAGGACGAAAGTCGGCAAGACAAACGGCTATCTGTTTTTTGTAACTCCTGATAAGGAATCTACTGATAACAATATTTCTCAAAATAAAGCAAGGTTTCGAATGATTTCCGGATCAAAATCTATAGTTATCAACAAATAGATTTAAGCTTGAAGGAGGAGAGCAGTTTGTAGTCGCGCTCGTTGGAGGTCTTCAATGAAACGATTTTTCTTGGTTCGGTTGATGCTAATGCTTGTGATTTTGGAGATGATGCTCCCTTTCATTCCGCCAAAAACATACGCAGCTTCATCGAGTACCTTTTATATTGACTTTTCTAAAGACGGAGAAGTTTCAACTTCGGACATTGCAGATGATTTTTACTCGAGTTCTAGTTCATGGAGTAAAAGCATTGACTTTAGCTCTCATGTTGCGGGTGTTATTACCGGTGCTGTACTCGATCTGAAATCTGGAAGCGGTAATGTCACTTTCATCGACACCAAAATCAGCGTGAATATAGCAGGGCAAAAGAAAAAGGTCTATGGTCAAAACAAGACAAACCCAGGACACCAAATTTACAGACTGCCGGATGGGAAACGATGGGAGCATAAAGGGTCGGAAACTGCTATATATCAGTTTGTAGACCCATTGGCTGTTGAAGGAGGGGTTTCGGTTTATCCTGGGAAAATCCCAAATTCCGGGTATATCCGTTCCGTTGGGAACGCTAATGCTGAGAATACAACGATACCTTACGATAAAGGCTCGCCTTATTTTGGCAATGACTTGCGCTATATTCCTAATCCTACGGCACCATTGCCTTCAAAATCTTTGGGAGATATGGCGCCAAATTGGAATATGATTGGTGCGGCTGTAACGCGTTCTTATGATGTCCGTCCACCAACTGAATTTTATGCTACTGAATCTGAAGCGACAAATCAGAATGGAATAGAGGTTGATTACGTAATTTCTTCTGAAAAGCTAGTGCATGCTTCAGACATCGCGACTGGTAAAATAGAAGCATTCGCATGGGGAAATGTTGGAGGTAAAAACCAAGTTGCAGTGCGTCGTATGTTATGTGAAGATGACAGTTTAGGCAATTGTAGTAGTGATGTTTCTGCTAGTGAATACATCGATGAAACAGAATACGATGACCCGAGAAAGGATCACAGTCAGCTCCGTAACTACGTAATGGAAGTTTACACCGACTGGGAAGCCGATTCTTATACCTATCGTGGCTCGGTCACCGTAACATATGAACTACCTTCGACTCCCGACCTGGCGGTTCTCTACATCAAAGCCAACAAAGCTTGCATCGAAGTTGGGGACACGGTCATAATTAGCTACGCTTTCAAAAATATCGGAGTAGACACACCCACTCCTTTCGACGTTCAGCTGAAAATCGATGGAGTCATTGTCAAATCCGATCCGGCCACAAGCGCCAATACGGGCATTTTACTAGGAGGCACATATTCCTATACCTTCAGCACAAGCGCGCCGAAAGATTTTACGCTCGTAGTTGATCCCGAAATGAGCATCAACGACAGCAATCGTTCTAACAATACCATCAGCGAAACCTTCTCTCCTCAATCATCCTGCGGTGGTGGAGGCGATCCCGATCCCGGGGGCGGCGGCACCATGACCGGCACCCTTACGATTCAAAAAGACTATATTCCATGGAAGGACGATAATCTGTTTCTTGCAACCGTAGACGAAAAAGGATGCACACTGGAGAAATTCAAATGGAATATGAAGGGCAACGGTGGATCGGTCACGGTACCTTCTACGGGCTGGTATCCCAACAACAACCACGAGAGTCAAGCAGGATACATTTGGAAATTCGATACAGCTCTAAGAATGTATCCGGGCAATATCCAAGACGGCACCGTTACCGTTTCGTTTATCGCGCTCGACAGCTGCGGAAATGAAAGCACCATCGGCCCCAAAAGCTTCGTGATTGGGCCACCGCCGCCAAATACGCCGCCTGAACTGCGGATTACGTTCATCGATCCGACAGACGGCAGCGAAACGGGCCAAGTGATCGCCGGTGATCGGGTGGACATGAAGATAACGCGGCTGTTCGATGCGGACGGCGATCCGCTCACGCTGCAATGGCTCTTTACGGGCGATACCCCTACGGATTGGATTAAAAGGCTTCCGGCCAAGCACGGATGGACGTCACCGTTCAACAAAATGAGTTATACCGGAATGACCGCGGATGTCGTCGGTTTGCAGCTCGTTTGTGCAGTAGCTTCCGATGGGGTCAAGTCTACGCAATCTTGTGCGAACTTGAACGTCATACCACCGAACCCGATCCCGAAAATTAACGGTCCGCAAGTCATCAAAGTGAACAGGCCGGTGAATCCGCCGTGGGATTCGAGTCAGAGTTATTCCCCGGTCAAGGGAAGAACGATCAATCATTCCCGCGACGAATGGACGAACGCTCTCACGAAATATACGATGGTGGGCGAGCATACCATAAGTCTGAATGTATTCGATAATACGGGTTTGAAATCGTTAAATCCGGACACATGGAAGTTGACGGTTATACCCGATCAGCCGCCTGTTATTGACTTTTTGTACAGCGGCACGATCTCTAGGGTTGCACCGAATTATTTCAAAAATAATTCGCGGAGTCCGGACGGAGACACCATCGTTAAATACGAAACGTGGTATGGCTATGATGCCAATAACAACGGCTCTTGTAACCCATACGAAAACTTGATCTCGACGGACAATAACAACTTTGCATTTCACCCGAGCAAAATCGGGAAGTACTGTTTCCGTTTATATGCCGAAGAAGACTACGGGCTCAGCAGCTGGAAGGATTATATCGTTGAAGTGACGAACGACAATCCGGAAGTGAGCTTTATGGTCAGCGGCCAAACGAACGAACCGGTTCCGGTCACGACCGTTCCGCTTCCAACTTCCTCGTTGCTAGGCAATTCGTGGGTCAACACTAGCCTAGATAAGTACGTCATGAATAAACAGATGTGGATACTCACGCCTGATGGAACGTTATCTACTACTCCGAGGTTGAAAAGTACGTCTATTGGGATGAGACTACCAATGTATACCGGGGAAACAACGATATATAATCAGACTTCCAACGATCCAAACCTAACATATCCTCACAGTCAGTCGTCTATATCCTACGTTGGCAGTTTGGGATTTATTCAAGGGGCTAGTCCGGGAGTGAACGCGTTTAACAGTAAAAATCCTGTGTATTACCTCGGGGACAATATGTTCATATACCAGCTATTTGGCTGGGGATCAAACTTTAAAATAGAGTTTTACTTAGCAGCACCGCATCTACCGAACCCGATATTAATTTATCAAGGGCAGTATGACGGATACGGTACCGTAATCGTTCGAGAAGACTTAGATGAAATTATTCTCCAAAATAAGACGGAATCATTTAATTCGTATGTAGGGCTTGAGTACAAGCGGTATAAAATATCTAACCTCAAAGCAGGAAACACGGTTGCGGACTACAGCTTTAAGCAAACTTTTACTATCAATAATCGCGAGTATCCGGACTGGGGAGCGTACGTCAAATTCAGTGATAGTAGAACTGGAGATTTCTTAGATCAACTTATTAAAACCACGTCAGGATATGTGCGAATTAACTTATCTACGAGAGTTGTTGAGTACTACACTTTAGATAACATTATTACGCCGTACAAAACTGAAACGTACACAGATATTCCCGCTATGTATAATAGTGGAACGTGGAATTCAGGTGTATTTTACCCGACATATGAATACTTTAGGGAGGGTTTCCGTACACCGGGAGGAAACATATTCGATAAGCACGGCGAGAGCGCATTGATTTATTACTGGGATGACAAGGATCGAAAATTAAAAGCATTTGACCCAAATAAACAGCTAAGCGGACCGGGTACTAAATGGCATAGCGGAACATTACCTCATGCTATCAGTCCTGACGAGAACTACATTATGTATTACGAATCATCGTCGTATAGCCCTGATCTTTATATAGGGAATTTAACAACTGGCGAAATCGGTGTTAAATCCTGTGGAGAAGTAGGAGGGTACCCTGACTACGATAACTTGGATGATGAAGGAAATCCGGGCTGGGTTTCTGGAGATTGGGTATGTAGTTTCGGGCCAGCTTATATTCCGCCAGATCAGTTGCAGGCTTTGGAGAATTACGTCCCAGCTAATGCAAATGGATATATAAGAGAACCGATAGACGGATACACGCCAATCTACAAGTACGATGGTAGTATTTGGCCTTACAGCGGACATTGGTGGCTTGGAAATGCAAAAACAGAGCAACATCTCTGGAATATAGGCCAATCATGTCCTGACCAAATTCCCAAAATATATGCTCCGGGTGTTATGGTAATGTGTGGAAAATTATATAATTTCCCTCATGCGGACACGCATTTACCTGAAAGTAAAGAGTACTTTACTTACGGGCAGCTGATCAATTCGTCGCAGCAGCCGCTTGTTAACGGAACGCTGAAATGGTCGATGCGGATCAATCATCTCAAGTACGATTATGTTCCTGCCGGCATGTCCTTCCGGATTCAAGATAACCGGAACATGTATCGGATTGAGTCCATGAAAGACCGGCTTCGACTTATCAAAATCGTAAACGGAGAAAAGACCCTTCTCGCAGAAAGCTTGCGGTATTTGCCGAGCGGCGCATGGGCCGCGTATTCCGTCAAGCTAACCGGTAACGAAATCAAAGTGTACCAAAACGGCACGCCTTTGTTTACGGTGTATGACAATACGTTTGCTACCGGCACGTACGGGCCGTATTCCGTTCACGAAACGACGGAATTTAAAGAAATGGCCGTCGTGCTGACAAGCCCGCAACTCGTTACGAAAACGTACGGCGCGGCGGTAGTCGATACGACAGTGAACTATGAAACAACTTACGAAGACCCGGAAAACGATCCAAGGTTTGATAACGGCACCCAATGGCGATATACCCACGTTGATCCGTTCATGTTCCTTGATGTAGGCGACGGAAAGAGCGGTTGGTCCAGCAAGAACGGGGCGCTCGTCACGACGCCGATCATGAGCTTTGATAAAGTGGGCAAATACAACGTCGAATATCGGGCACCGGACGATCCGCATCCGAATCATCGGTTATCAAATGGTGATACGTCATTCCAAGGCTACTCGGGGTACTCCAATTGGTATTTACAGCCGCTTATTGTCCATCGGGCACCGATTGTAAACTTTACAGTCACGCCAACGGCCAGCAACACCCTTCAATGGACGGACATCAGTTATGACCCGGATCATTGTTACAACGCAAGCAGCTGTCAAAATGGCTACCAAACGGATCGCGGAATTAAGTTTGAAAAGTACTACTACATCACGCCAAGCGGTTATACCGTGAACGGCAAGCTGGTGCATCCGGCCGAGCCGGGAACGTATACGGTGGCGAAAGCGGTAGGAGACGAATATTACGCATGGAGCGATTGGATGGAGCAAACCGTCACGATCAACTGCTCCCCTTGTGTAGCGAACACCCCGCCGACCGTATCGCTGACGTTTCCGAATGGGGGATATACCAATCCGAGTCCCGTCACTTTGCGTCCGACCATTACATGGAATCAAGGCGATGTCGATCCCGGAACGATCTTTACTGTCTTTGATATTGAGATCAAGGACATCTGGGGAAATTGCTATGAGTGCATCTATAATCGTTCGATGAACACGACCAATACGTCATGGGCGTGGACGATGGATACGGCGCTGCAAATGGGCGGCCAGTACCAGGTTCGGGTAAGGGTATCCGATGGGGAAGCATTTTCGGAGTGGTCAAACGTGGGATGGATGATTACGAACCGGGCACCGGTTACGTTTATGAGCTTCCCATACGGCACACAAGCAAACCCTACTTACATTACGACAACACGGCCACAATTCCAATGGTCACAGACCGATCCTGATCCGGGGACGACATTCACCTACTTCCAGCTTCAAGTAGCCAATGCAGCCAATGGGGTCATACTGGATACGGGTAACGTGTGGCAAGGGACGACATCGACATCCGGCAGCTATACGCCGGGAGTAGACATGCCGACGAACGAACCGCTGCGCGTCCGCGTACAAGCAACAGACGGTTTCGCTTGGTCCGGATTTTCACCGGATGCGTGGATGGTAATCAATCGCCCGCCGGCGGTCACATTGACGTTTCCATATGGTACGCAGACTTCTCCAAACATCATAGCTTCTTCTATGCCTACCATCACATGGAACCAATCGGATCCGGATCCGGGAACGATGTTTACCTATTTTCAAGTGCAAATCGCTAATGAGACCAATCATATTGTGCTAGATTCCGGGAAACTATGGCAAGGGATCACAGCGGGCAGCGGCAGCTGGAATGTGACGAGCGGACTTCCGGCCGGGCAAAAACTGAGAGTGAGAGTGATGGTATGGGATGCTTACGGAGCGCAGTCGGAATGGTCAGCCGAAGGCTGGCTGTACATCAACCGAGCACCGATCGGTAATTTGACTTATACCGTACCGATATATGAGAATGATACGCCTACATTTACACTGACTGCTACGGATCCGGACGGGGATGTGCTAGCTATCTCGATCGAGAGCAGTTTAAACGGGAGCGGTTATACCGTGATCAAACAGTGGACCGATGTACCATCAGGTCAGACGACAATGTTCACTTACGGGCCGCTTGCAAAAGGAACCTATACGCTGCGAATGACGCTGGATGACGGCAGAGGAGGAACATTCGAACAGACATACTCATATACAGTATTACCGCTTGGCATTACCGGGTGGGTAAATCACACTGCGGAATGGGAAAGCTACCGGCAGCAATGGAACTCGGATCATCCGGGGCAGCAGCGGGCTGCATCCGATTTTTGGGCCGGCGAAGCGTTCGTGCTTGCTGCGTCGGTGACGGATACCGGTACAAGTGCGACAAAGCCGGTTTCGGTTACTTCGACGCTTCTCACGTCGTCCGAAACCGTTACGCTCAGCTCAAACGGGCATATCGATTTCACAGGCAGGCTCCTCAACGTGGATCACGACCGCCTTCTGAAGGACGGAGCGCATACATTCCGCTTTGTTGTCCATTGGAGCAACGGATTGGTCCAAAATGTTGATGTTCCGATTATGATCAAAGGTTCGATTTGGGACGTCATTGTACCACAAATTCGCCACTAGCAAATTCGCTGAGGGGAACCTCCCGATGAAACGGCGGATGCCTTCGCCAAAGCCTGCATCTCTATTTGAATCAACACGGGAGTGCGGCCCAGAGGGTATCCGCCTTTTCTATGGATGCGCCGGAAGCCGACGTTCGTCCGTGCACGGCCTTTTCCTCCCGCCGCCGGTCATGTACAATGATGATCATAACCTTATTTACAATCGGAGGATTTCGGCGATGAATCGGACCGAATACAAGCAGCGTCTTCACCGGCTGCAGCAAAAGATGCAGGCTCAGCAAATCGACGGCTTTATCGTAACGCAAAATGTGGATTTGTATTATTTGACCGGCTCGATGCAGACGGGCTACTTAATCGTGCCCGCCGAAGGCGAGCCGCTTTTCCTTGTGCGCCGCAGCGTCATGCGTGCTCAGCAGGAAGCCAATGCAACCGTAGAGCCGCTCGGCTCGTTCCGAGCCTTTGGCGAGCGGATAGCGGCGGCGTTCCCGCAGCTCGCGCGGGGAGCGAAGGGCGAGGGCAAGTCGACGATCCGGCTTGCCGCCGAATTCGACGTGCTGCCCGTACAGCAGCATCAGCGGCTGCAAAACGTCCTCCCGCATGCAGAGTGGGTGGACGGCTCCACGATCATCCGCGAGACGCGGATGATCAAATCGCCGCTGGAACTCGCCAGCATCCGTGAGGCGGCCCGGGTCATCGACGCCGCCTTCGAGGATGCGCTCTGCCGTCTGCAGCCCGGGATGACCGAGCTTGAGGTGATGGCCGGGATCGAATATTTCATCCGGCGGCAAGGCCACATCGGCACGATGCGGATGCGCGGCTACAACCAGGAGGTCATTACCGGGATGCTGGGAGCGGGAGCGGCTGCCGCGGTGCCGACCTACTTCGACGGCCCGGCAGGCGGACAAGGCCTCGGTCCGGCGGTACCGCAGAGTGTGAGCCGCCGTCCTATCGGACGGGACGAGCCGATTTTGATGGACATTGGCTGCTGCATCGACGGCTATGTCATCGATCAGACGCGAACCGTCGTGATCGGGAACCTTGCGGACGATCTGGCGGACGCCTATGAAACGTCCGAACAGATCATTCGCAGCGTCGAAGTGATGTTGATACCGGGAACGGAATGCGAGCGGCTGTACTTGCATTCCTTGCAGATGGCGCATGAAGCGGGGCTAAGTGACCATTACATGGGGTACGGGGACGATCAGGTCAAATTTTTGGGCCACGGCATAGGCCTCGAAATCGACGAACTGCCTGTGCTTGCCAGAGGCTTTCGCTATCCGCTCGAGCCGGGTATGGTGATCGCGATCGAACCGAAATTCACGTTCCCGCAGCGGGGGGTAGTCGGCATCGAGAACAGCTATGTCGTGACCGAAACCGGATTCGAGAAGCTCACGGTTTCCCGAGAGGGGCTTATCCGGTTATAAGCCGGATATGCGCGAGATGATGCCGGCCGTGCCACGCGTAGATGCCGATATTTTCATATAGCGGAACGCTGCCGGAGTCGGGATGGTGAAACGTGCGCAGCAAGTCGGCTTCCGACAAGGCGCGGAGCAGCAGAACCCAGCGCGCATGCAATACGTCCAGCAATGCGAGCGACAGTTCGACCGGTGCATACAATGTGTCCGGAAGCTCGGCCCAAGCCTCTTCCCGATAAGGCTTGATGGTCGGATTGTCCTCCGTCAGTGCAAGTTTGAAACGAATGACGCTGTTCATATGGCTGTCGACCAAATGATGCACGACTTGCCGCACGGTCCATCCCCCCGGCCGGTAAGGGGTGTCGTACTGCGCAGCGCTCGCCGTTTGCAGCGCATCCCTTACCCGCTGAGGCAGCTCCTCAATATCGCGAATCCATCCTTGAACCTGTGCCATGTCCATTTTCTCCGGCTTCACGAATCGGCCGATCGGATAACGTAATGAATCCGTCATTGTACCATTCCATCCCCTCGTTGTAATTTTGCGTTTCTTCATATCGTAAAGCTGCAAACAGGCTTATGTCCAGTTCATCCTCACAATAGCCCTGCCCGTTCCAACGCCCATTTGGCCGCCAATACAAAAATCAGTACCGAACCGCCGATAATGACCGCTTTCCCGTACCATCCGAATCGCTGCAGCCGAACGAGTAGAGGGAGCACCAGGACGACGATCGCCAGCTGTCCGGCCTCCACGCCGAGATTGAAAATAAGCAGCGAGCCGAGAAAATAAGACTGCGGCAGACCGATTTCTCCCAATGCGCCAGCAAAGCCGATCCCGTGAATGAGGCCGAAGGCGAACGTGAGCAGCCAGCGGAATCGGCTTGTTTTCACAACGATATTTTCGATGGCGACATAACAAATCGTCAGCGCAATGCCGACCTCGACCCAGGTACCCGGCAACCGAATAATGCCTGTTGCTGCGAGCAGCAGCGTAATGCTGTGCGCGATCGTGAAGGCGGTCACGATTTTGACGATCTCGGCGGTGCGGACGGCGATGAGCAGCTGGGAGAATAAAAAGAGCAAATGGTCGTAACCGGTCAATATATGCTCCACGCCCAGCATAAAAAAGTTCCATAACACCGTCCCCGGCGTCGCGGGATGAAACGACTCGTAATGGTAGGAGCGATGTGCGCTGTCCAGCACCGCCTGGTCGATATCGTCTCCTTCCGTGATCAGCACGAAGTTCAGATGAGCCGGGTCCGCATCGTCAAATAACAGGTTGTAGTCGATGATAAAGCGTTGAATCGGTTTGAACGCATCGTAATTCAGGGAAAAGCTGACGCCCGGAATCGTGTCTTTTTCGTCCAAATGGATGCTTTTCATCGTCACAGTCATCGGTTCCATATCTTGTTCGAGTCGAAGCCGGTCCGTAACATAGCGAGTCATCTCGCTGTGTTTATCGGTCAATTCCCTCTCCGTTATCTTGTTGTCGTGATCGATATCGAACATAAGGAGACTGTTTTCCGGTATAAACAATTCGTAGTCGACGCCTTTGGCGGTAACGGACAATTGCGAGTATCCGTTGTTTAAAGGATGTGCCTGAGCGGGTACTCTAGCATTGCTTAACCAAAAGAATAATGTTAAGATTAATAGAATTATAATCCATACTAAGCGACCATTGCGGGCACGATTCATGAGGCACCTCATTTGCAACAACATTTTCTGAATCCATCATATACGAAATTCAGCATGAATCAAGAGCGAGGGCCGGTAGATCCAAGGGGGAAATGTCCATGCTGCGGTTGGGACAAAAGGTAATTGTTATCGCGGACAGCTTTGAACAAAATTTGCCGATCGGGGAGTACGGGTATATTATCGCTTACGACCGTAACGCGGATAACGTTTTCGATTACGTCGTACGGGTGCCGAAAACGAATAAACATTATTTTGTGCCCGGTGCGGATATCGAGCTGGAGGAAGTGCTGATTCAACAGGAAGTCGACCGGCTGGAGCAGGAAGCGCTGATCGATTTTGCGCTTGCCACCCGTAATGAGGAGATGTTTCGCCGTATTATGAACGGAGAGAACGTCGATGCCGGAGCGGAAGCCGAGGCCACTAAAGATGTGCAGTCGAAGGAAGATTTTATCAAGCAGATCAATTTGAAAGCATGGATTTAATCCCGGCTTTTGTAATAAAGAGAGCGATCCTCTTTTAAAAAGAACTGTACCGGCGCGTTTCCTGGAGAAGGATTGCAGCCGGTTTTTTTAGCGTTATAAAGAAAGTGCAACGCCAAACCGGCAATGCAACGGGGGAGCACTCTCTGTTCATTGTGACGTGAGGAAGCTGGCTCTATGCGCTTCGCGCGGCCTGTGCTGCAACGGCAACATCGAATCATTCACCCGGTGGCGGTAGCGGAATGGATGTCGTATCGGGTCGGCGAAGCCGTTTAGCCATGGCTATCGTTTTTTCGCACCTGCTATCGCTCGTACCGGCTGTCTCGGCATGCGAACCCGATTTCGGCAATTGAGAACCTATTCCATCTAAGCTATAATAGGAAAAATGATTGCCATAGAGTGAGGTGCAAAAGGATGAGTATTACCGTCAAGGATGTGGAGCACGTTGCAAGCCTCGCCAGACTTGAGCTGAGTGAGCGCGAGAAGGAGCAGTTCACCGAGCAGCTAAACGCAATTTTAAAATATGCGGAGCAGTTGAACGCGCTTGATACGGAAGGCGTTGAGCCAACGAGCCACGCGATGCCGCTCATAAATGTGATGCGCGAAGATGCCGTTAGAGCGTCGCTGCCGATCGAGAAGGTGCTGTTGAACGCGCCGGATGAAGAGGAAGGACAAATTAAGGTGCCGGCCGTACTGGAATAATCCGTTTTGCGCCGCGATTTTGAAGGGAGGATATCCGCTTGTCATTGTTTGATTTACGATTGCAGGAGCTGCATAACAAGCTTCATTCCAAAGAAATTACCGTCTCCGATTTGGTAGACGCGTCTTATAAACGAATTGCCGCCGTGGACGGCAAGGTGAAGGCATTTTTAACGTTGGATGAGGACGGCGCGCGCGAAAACGCCAAAGCGTTGGACGAGCAGTCGGAAAGCAGCGCGAGAGGGCTGCTGTTCGGGTTGCCTATCGGCATCAAGGACAACATTGTGACCGAAGGCCTTACGACGACATGCGCAAGCCAATTTTTGCGCAATTTCAATCCGGTGTATGACGCCACCGTCGTGAAAAAGCTGAAGGAAGCGCAAGCCGTTACCATCGGCAAGCTCAACATGGATGAATTCGCGATGGGCGGCTCGAATGAAAACTCAAGCTTTCATCCGACTTTTAATCCTTGGAATCAGGATTATGTGCCCGGGGGTTCGAGCGGCGGTTCCGCAGCAGCGGTTGCGGCCGGAGAAGTATTTTTCTCGCTCGGCTCCGACACCGGCGGATCGATTCGTCAACCGGCGTCCTATTGCGGCATTGTCGGGCTGAAGCCGACGTACGGTCTTGTGTCCCGATTCGGGCTCGTCGCCTTCGCGTCTTCGCTCGATCAAATCGGTCCGCTGACCAAAAACGTGGAAGACAGCGCGTACCTGCTGCAGGCGATCGCAGGACACGACCCGATGGATTCGACGTCGTTGAACGCGGATATACCGGACTATTTGAGCGCATTGACGGGCGATGTGAAAGGTTTGCGCATCGCGGTGCCGAAGGAGTATTTCGGGGAAGGCATCGATCCGAAAGTGAAGGACGCGGTGTTGACCGCTTTGAAAGTGTTGGAAGCGCAAGGGGCGATCGTCGAAGAAGTATCTTTGCCGCACTCGGAGTACGCCGTCGCTACCTATTATTTGCTTGCCTCGTCGGAAGCTTCCTCCAACTTGGCCCGATTCGACGGTGTTCGTTACGGCGAACGTGCGGAAAACCCGAAAAACTTGCTGGACGTTTATCTCAAGTCCCGCAGCGAAGGCTTCGGCGACGAGGTGAAACGCCGGATCATGCTCGGAACGTACGCGCTCAGCTCTGGTTATTACGATGCGTACTATTTGAAGGCGCAAAAGGTTCGCACGCTGATCAAACGCGATTTCGACCAGGTATTTGAACGATATGACGTGATCATCGGACCAACGGTGCCGACGACGGCTTTCAAAATCGGATCGCAAGCGAACGACCCGCTGACGATGTACTTGAACGATATTTTGACGATTCCGGTTAACTTGGCCGGTGTTCCGGCCGTTAGCGTGCCGTGCGGCTTTGCAGACGGGCTCCCGATCGGCCTGCAAATTATCGGCAAACCGCTCGACGAATCCACGGTGCTGCGCGTAGCCCACGCATACGAGCAGCAAACGGACTTCCACAAGCAGCGTCCGCATTTGTAAAAAGGGACATTGAAGTTGCATATCATTGACAACTGATGCTATAGCTTCGCTAGCATAAGTTGCAATATCATTGACAACGGATGCAATAGCTTCGCTAGCATAAGTTGCAATATAGAAAGGAGCAAACTTACGTGACAACAGCAACCGATAAGAAATACGAAACGGTCATCGGCCTCGAAGTCCACGTTGAACTGCATACAAACTCCAAAATTTTCTGCGGCTGCTCCACTGCATTCGGAGCTCCGCCGAATACGCATACGTGCCCGATTTGCCTCGGGCATCCTGGCGTGCTCCCGGTGCTGAACAAGCAAGCGGTGGAGTATGCCATGAAAGCGGCGATGGCGCTAAATTGCCAAATTGCGACGGTAAGCAAGTTCGACCGGAAAAACTATTTTTATCCCGATTCGCCTAAGGCGTATCAAATTTCCCAATACGATCAACCTGTCGGAGAACACGGTTGGATCGAAATCGAAGTGAACGGCGAGACGAAACGGATCGGTATCACCCGCGTCCATCTGGAGGAAGATGCGGGCAAGCTGACGCACGTTGACGGCGGCTATGCGTCGCTCGTGGACTTTAACCGGGTCGGAACGCCGCTGATCGAAATCGTCTCCGAACCGGATTTGCGCTCCCCTGAAGAGGCGCGTGCCTACTTGGAGAAGCTGAAAGCGATCATGCAATACTGCGACGTGTCCGATGTGAAGATGGAGGAAGGCTCGCTGCGCTGCGACGCGAACATCAGCCTTCGCCCGTACGGTCAGAAGGAGTTCGGAACGAAAGCCGAGCTCAAGAATATGAACTCGTTCCGCGGCGTGCAACGCGGGCTGGAGTACGAGGAGTGGCGCCAGGCGGATGTGCTGGACGGCGGTGGAACCGTCGTACAGGAAACGCTCCGCTGGGACGAAGCCCAAGGCAAGACGCTTACGATGCGGAGCAAGGAACAGGCGCACGATTACCGCTATTTCCCGGACCCGGATCTCGTCTCGATGCATATCGACGACAATTGGAAGGCCCGCGTAAAGGCGTCCATCCCGGAACTGCCGGATGCACGCAAATCGCGTTATGTGAACGAGTATGCCTTGCCGAGTTATGATGCGGAAGTGATCACTTCGTCGATCAAAGTGGCGGACTTCTTCGAGGAAAGCTTGAAGTATACGAAGGACGCCAAAGCCGTGTCCAACTGGATTATGGGTGACCTGCTCGGCTATTTGAATGCGAATAATTTGGAGCTGTCGGACGTGAAAGTGACAGGCCAGGGGCTTGGCGAAATGATCGGCCTGATGGAGAAAGGGACGATCAGCAGCAAAATCGCAAAGACGGTGTTCAAAACGATGCTGGAAACCGGCAAAGCGCCGCAGACGATCGTTGAGGAGCAAGGACTTGTGCAAATCAGCGACGAAGGTGCGATCAAAGCGGTCGTCGACCAGATCGTGGCCAATAATCCGCAATCCGTTGCCGACTACAAGGCCGGGAAAGAAAAGGCGGTCGGATTCCTTGTCGGGCAAGTGATGAAGGAAACGAAAGGGAAGGCGAACCCGGGATTAGTAAACAAGTTAATCATTGACCGCCTTAATTGTTAGCGGGATAAATAAAGTGGTATGCCAGCGGGCACGACTCCGAAAGTCGGTCCCGCGGACATACCACTTTTTTAAACTACGATTAGAAGCTTTTCTTTACAAAGTCCTTCCAACCAAGAAGGGAGCTGCGCCATGATTCGAAAAATAGATTTGACCGACCTGCACGAAACGTTGGAACTGTTATCGCTTCAGCAGCTTGCATACCGGATCGAAGCGGAGCTAATCGGTTTCAACGAGATACCGCCGCTGTTTGATTCCCCGCAAACGCTGAGAGAGTCGGAGGAATCGTTCTTCGGCTATTATGATGAAATAGATGAGCCGGACGGCAAAGGGCGATTGGTCGGCGCCGTCTCCTGCAAGCAGAGCGCGAAAGAGCTGACGATTTGCCGCATGATGACGCATCCCGATTATTTCCGCCGCGGGATCGCGACCGGCCTGCTGAAGCATGCGGAGCAATTCGCCGTTCCCGGCATGTGCATCAAAGTATCGACGGGCACAAATAATACGCCGGCCATCGAGCTGTACGGCAAGCACGGCTATGAGCCGGTAAGGGTGAGGCTCGTTGCTCCCGGCATTACGCTAACGCAATTTCAGAAAATAGTATAATCGTCGAACGCGATACCCGTTCCGTTGATGTTCCGAGACGTCAAAAGACCGTCGTTGCCGACTGCGAGATGAAGCTGTTTTCCGCGTATAGAGGGGTACGACACGGCCAGTGAATCCTGTTGCGGCTTGAAAGCATTAGAGAATCGTTCTCTCACAGCCGACAACCAATCGTCGAGATTGTGGACTCCCTGAGCGTCGGCTTCGTCGGTCGACATCACTTCCACAATGATGCCTGCGCGGCGGCCCTCCTCGAGAGACACGGCTACAGAGTAGCGATCTGCTTTTTCCGTTATAGCGACAGGCTCGCCGCCATAAGCGTGAAAGGCGGCGTAGACGGAGCCCAGCTTGCCGCAGCCGCCAAATTTGTCGAAGCGCCACTCGCCTTTTGGCAGGCAGCCGACAAGCGAGTCGAAGGCTTCGCCGGCCGCTTCCTCGGGAATCGCCCAAAGCTGCAGCGAGGCGCCTCTGTCGAAGAGCACTTCGCCGTACGGGCTTGCGTGCCGATCATCGCCGGGCGCATACTTGCTGCCCGGATGGAAGAAATACAGCTGATTCACGCCAGCTGCGGCCGGCTCCGAATCGAGAGGCAGCGACACGTCCCAGCGGAGCTGTTCGTTGTCGAACTCCTCGCGGCGCTCGTAAATACCGCCGAGCGCATAATCCCGCGTCACGTATGTATACGTGTGCGCCGCAGACGTGACTTCGCCGTCCTCTGCGGCGAAGCGAATCAGCCGCTTCACCTCGCGCGGCTCGGCTTGCGCCATGGCGCGCTCGCGTACCGCCGCTGACACCTCGTAGGTGTACAGCGCCGCTCCCTCGAGCCGCGGGAACGTATTCGGCGCCGGAAAGTCGCCGAAGGCGATATAATCGAGCGGCGTGTTCGTATCCTTCGGCGCGTCGTGAGGCCAGATCCGCGAATGCGGACCGACCCACGTCCCGCGCAAGTACGCCTCCGCCCGCAAGCTCCACAAATAGTCGAGCAGCTCTCCCGCCACCGCTCGCGCCGCTTCGTCCTGAACGGTGTCCCAAACGCAGGTGAACGCTTGAATCCAGTGCCAATGCCATGGCAGGCAGCCGTATTCCTTGAAGCCGAACGTACGTACATGCTGCAGCAAACGCTGCGCGCAGCGAATGCCTTCTTCAAGCAGCGCTTCGTCGCCGAATTCATGGCCGAGCAGCAGCTTGAGCGCCGTATGCTTTGCTTCGTGATGGTGCATCGACTTCAGCGGATGGCGGTACACGCTGCTTTGGTAAATGTGCAAAATGGACAAGCTGATTTCGCTTTTCAGCTCCGCAGGCAGCGCCTCCCGGTATTTCTCATAAAAAAACATCAGCATGCAGCCCATCAATTCTACAGGCAATACGTGAGGCTTGGCCGATGCCGGATCCGACCCCAAATTCAACGGCCAATGTCCGTACATCGGATGGCTTGCATCCTGCATCTGCAGCTTGAGAACATGTTGCAGCATCCGTACGGCAAGCGCCTGGCCTTCGACCCGTTTCGCTTCCGTCCAATCCGGCGCACCTTCCGCCGTATATCCGAACAAGTGGATCGCGAAGTAAAAGTTGTCGCGCACATCTTTATGAAACCAGTAGCCGCTTGCCAAGAGCGGAAGTGCCATCGCATGCTCCGCCGCGAGCCGCTGCACCTGGTGTTTACGTATCATTACATCCGTCAGCATTTCGGGAACGCCTCCCATTTTTTCGATGATTTAAACGTTTCACTGATACTAAGTCTACCTTGCGCCGCGGTGAAGTCAATCGTTTTTTTCCGAAAACCGTTAACTTCTGCGGAACATGGTACAATAAGCAGTAGAATGTCTCAAAAGGAGGCGGAAAAGTGGCAACGAATCCATGGTTTATCGATCCTGCACACATTACGCTCCGCCTGGCGCTTGCCTTTTTGCTTGGGGGCTTGATCGGGTTTGAACGCGAGCACAGCAGCCATGCCGCCGGCATGAGGACGCATATTTTGGTCTGCATCGGCGCCACGCTCGTTATGCTGCTGTCGATGTACGGTTTTTCCGAATTCGCTGCGCTTGATAATGTAAGGCTCGACCCCGCCCGCCTGGCGGCGCAAGTCATTAGCGGCATAGGCTTTCTCGGAGCTGGGACGATTTTATTTACGGGTAAATCGATTACCGGTCTGACGACGGCGGCTTCTCTATGGGTCGTGGCGGCGATTGGCCTCGCGATCGGCGCTGGTTTTTACTACGCGGCCGTACTGGCGGAGCTGCTTGTACTGATCAGCTTGTTCGTCTTAAACCGCATTGAGAAAAAGTATTTTCGCGGCAAAAAGCTGCATCACTTCAAACTGCGGGCGGCCGATACGCCGGGCCTGCTCTCGCGGGTATCGCTCGTGGTCGCGAATCGGGGCGGAGTCATTAAAATGCTGTCTGTAGAAGAACAGCCGGAAAGCGACGAAACGGATCAATCTGTATTGATTATGTTGAACCTGCGTCTTGCCAAAGAAGGAATGCTGCTGCAGACCGTAGAAGATCTGAAACATTTGGACGGCGTGAAATCGGTCGTATGCGATTGAAAAATATTTTTGAAGAAATGAAGGGGTACGCCGAAGAAAGCCGTCTAACTCTTATGAAAGAAGCAAAAGGCGGTGAACCGGGTGGACCAAATGACGGATGAGCAGCTGATCGATCGAGTCCGCCAGGGCGAAGACGAAGCGTATCGGCACTTGATGGAACGTCATCAAAATTACATTTATACGCTGACCTATCGCATGACCGGCCACCGTGAGACCGCCGAAGATTTGACGCAGGAAGTTTTCATTAAAATGTATCGTTCGCTTGAGCATTTTCGGGGGGACGCCAAGTTTAAGACATGGGTTTACCGGTTAACCGTCAATTTGGTGACCGACTACCGTAGATCTCAGCGCCGCAAGCCGTATGAAGCCATTTTGGACAAAGTGAAGGGATGGTTCGGTGACCGGAGGGAGGAGCCGGAAGCACGAGCCTTGCAGAAGGAAGAGCAGGAAACCATGCAGCGTCTGTTGTCGGATTTGCCTGACAAATACCGGCTTGTGATGTATCTTTATCATTATAAGCAGTTGTCGTATCAGGAAATATCGGATATTACCGGGCTTCCTCTCAAAACGATCGAAACCCGGCTTTACCGTGGGAAATCGCTTTTGAAGGAAAAATGGATGGAGGTGCGAGGGCATGAACATCATGCATCCCGACGACCGGACTCTAGAGCGGTATCTAAATAAGCATATCGACGAACTAATGAACAAACGGGTCGCCCTTCATCTTCGCGCATGCCCGGACTGCCGCAGACGCCTTGCCGCTTTCGTGGATATGGAACTGCTGCTCGAGAATATGCCGCTTCTGGATGCTCCCAGCGGATTGTCCGACCGGGTGATGGAGGCGCTGCGGCAGGAGCCGCCGATGGCGGTGGAGAGGCCTGCCCTCAAACAGGAGACGGCCGGAAAAAAAACGTTCTGGCGCACGGAACTTGCGAACGGTTTGGTGGCCACTGCGGCAACGTTCCTGTTCATTTATTCGGGCGCTATGGGGAAGCTCATATCGTTAGACGCCTACGAGCTGGAAGCCGGCGTTCGCAGCGGCACACGCTTATTATTTCAAACGATCGAATTGTTATCGAAGCAGCTGTTGACATAAGGAGGATCGGAACGATGCAGGATGATACGAAAAAGACTCCAGGAACCGAACAAGATACGGAGGAGGAGTTTCTGCGGGAACGACTGGAACGTTACGGACAGAGGCGGCAGGTGCCCTTTGATCCGTTTTTCCGCCCGAGACTGAGGAAGAACAAGTGGATTGCTGGCTTGCTTTCTTGCTGCATTCCCGGGACCGGTCAATTTTATTTGGGGCTGATGCAACGCGGGCTGAGCATGATGCTGTTGTTTTTCCTGAATATATTCGCCATTGTATTTTTTGCGACCAACGGAAATAGTATTCCGCTTGTCGTGCTGTTCTCGCTGCTCGTACCTGTGATTTATTTCTATAATATATTTGACGCGCTGCAGCAGACCGACAAAGTGAATCATGCTGAGATGCCGGGGTTTTTCAGTGAATCGATGCCCGGCGACATGCCTGAAGGCGGTTTTCCGAATGAAAGACGCGGCGGGAGCAACTTGATCGGATACGTTCTGATTGGTATTGGGGCGCTGTTGTTTTTGGCAGGAGGAAAGCCGGCTTGGCTTGAACACGTTTTCGAAATGGTCGGATCGTCGGTGGGGGCTATTATTTTGATCGGCGTAGGCGCATACATGTTCTATAAAGAATCGAAAAAGAAGTAAGGAGCGAGACATCATGCATAAAGCAGGACGTTATACGGCGGCGTTGTTGCTCGTGGCGGTCGGTGCCTCTGTCATAATCGATAAAGCGACGGGCACCCGGTTAACCGCGGAGCTGATTGATTGGTGGCCGCTGTTGTTCATATGTTTAGGAGTCGAATATCTTCTTTTCAATATGAAGTACGGAAGCACCGGCAGACCGCTTAAGCTGGACATCCCAGGCATCATATTCGCCGTGATCATTTCCGCGGTGGTCATCGTCAGTACGCAATCAGCCGATATTTTCAAAAAAATAAACGGAATATCTGATATTGGCGATGTGATCGGCTCTTTTGGAGAAGGTTATAAGTTTGACAAAGGCGTTACCGAAATTCCAATCAGCCCGGCGATCGGCAATGTCAAGATCAACGACCGGGACGGAAGCGTTGTCGTCAAGCCAGGAAACGTGGATAAGGTGCAGGTCGCCCTTATAATGTACGTAAAAGTGAAGGATGAGAAAGAAGCGCGCAGCATTGCCGACGAATCGAAGATCGAATACCAATCGTCCGGCGATACGCTCGAAATTCAAGCGGCAGGCAAACAATACGACGGTTCGATCATCGGAGGCAAATACCCGCGAATGGATCTTGTCGTTACCGTTCCGGCGCAGCAAAAGATCAATCTGGAGATGCAGACGAAGAACGGCAAAATCGAAGCGGCCCAGCTTCCAATCAAGCAGCGCCTGAAAGCGGAAACGACGAATGGTGCGATTTCTATATCGGATCTGGCCGGAGAACTTCGATTTGAAACGACGAACGGTTCCATCACCTCCAGCAGAACCGAGGGACCGATTACGCTGAAGACTACGAATGGACGTGTTTCGGTTACGGATCACCGGGGCGACGCGATGTTGGAGTCTACGAACGGAGAGCTTAACGTTCAGGGGATTGCGGGCAATGTCAATGCGCATACGACCAACGGCTCCGTCAAGGTCGACGGCAAAGTTGTGAAGCTGAAAGCCGAGACGACCAATGGCACGGTTGAAGCATCCAGCGATACGATCAGCGGCGATTGGGACGTAAGAACCTCGAACGGTAAAATCGAGCTTCGACTGCCGACACAAGGAGACTACCGTGTGGCAGGGAAGGGCAGAGAGAACGGAATCCAATCGTCGTTGCCCCTCACGGTCAACAAAAAAACAATCGAAGGTACGATCGGCAGCGGAAAATATGCCGTCCGATTCGAGACGAACGGTTCTGTATCGATCCAGCCGTCCAATTGACAAGGCGCAGTAAATCCGGGTAAAATGAAGCGAAATCCTTTTACCTGGAATGGCGGTGAACAGCATGAATTCCCGAATGGAGCAGGCGTTCCATCAACTGAAAACGATGGGCGTGCGAATGACGCCGCAGCGGCATGCCATATTGTCTTACTTGCTTGGCACTATGTCGCATCCGACCGCGGATGACATCTATAAAGCGCTGTCTCCGCGTTTTCCCAGCATGAGTGTCGCTACCGTCTACAATAACCTGAAAGTATTTATTGAAGCGGGACTTGTTCGCGAAATGACGTACGGGGATCATTCCAGCCGGTTTGATGCCGACTTATCCGATCATTACCATGCGTTATGTGAGAAATGCGGCAAACTGGTTGATTTTGCATACACGCCTCTCGACGACTTGGAGAAAGCGGCGGGCGAGCTGACAGGCTTTAAGGTCAAGAGCCACCGTGTAGAGGTTTACGGCATTTGCTCGGACTGCAGCGCGGTTCATAACGGATGATAGATTGATAGATTTACGGTATAATGGACGTGTTCGGCCATCTGCCCAGCAGCGGAGCCGGATACGTCCATTTTGCTTAATACGGCAATACGGGAAGGCATCTTGCTACAGGAGTGAAGAGATGGAGTCAATGATGGATAGGTCCGGCACAATCCGCCGGAGAAGAAGACGCAAATGGCCGTGGTTTTTATTCACGCTGGCGATCATTTGCGGAGCACTGCTTGGCACGTATGCCTATATCGTATATATGCCGAACTCGAAACATGTGCAGCCGGATTTCAGCGGCAACCCTAAGCCCGTTTTTTATAACGGCATGCAATTGGAGCAGCCGGCGATCGGGCATAACGAAAGCTTGAAACTTTCCTTTGAAATTGTGAAAGAGCGTATAGATCCTGCACTCATATATGAAAAAGCAAGCGAATCCGTTATTATTACGACGCAAGATAAAGTGATGCGGCTGCGCACCAGCCAATTGACCGGCATGGTGAACGAGAAGCCGTTCACACTCAAGTTTCCGCTTGAGAAAGCGGACAACGGGGTATACCTTCCCATTGATCCGCTCAAAGATCTATATGGTATCGAGCTGCGCGAAGCCGCCGAAACGGGAGCCGTCTTTTTGTTCAAGGAAGGGGAGAAGATTCGCTGGGAACGTGCGATCACCTATCCTGGCAAGCCGGAACGGACGGTTCCGATGCGCCGCGATCCGTCGATCAAATCGCCGATCTATGCCGATTTGAAGCAGGGGGAAGAAGTCATGGTCTGGAAAGATCAGGACGAGTGGCTTCAAGTGCAGCGCAAGGACGGACATATGGGGTACGTTCGCAAAGATCATCTCGAGACGAGCCGCGAAGAGATTATACCGAAACAAGCGCCGCAGCCCGAGTTTGTTCCCAAACAGCCCGTTGCCGGCAAGATTAATATGACTTGGGAGCAGGTATTCAACAAAAATCCGGATACATCGAAAATTCCGCCGATGCCGGGACTCGATGTCGTCAGCCCTACGTGGTTTCAGTTGGAGGACGGCGAGGGGAACATTAAGAATAATGCAGACCCGGCCTACGTTAAATGGGCGCATAATAACGGGTACCAGGTGTGGGCGCTATTCAGCAACGGTTTCGAGCCGAAACGGACAACGGAAGCGCTCGCGACGTACGATAAGCGGATGAAAATGATCAAGCAGCTGCTCAGTTTTGCGCAAATGTATTCGCTGCAAGGCATCAACATCGATTTTGAAAATGTCAATCTGAAGGATAAGCAAAATCTCGTTCAATTCGTAAGGGAAATGACACCCTTGCTTCACGAACAGGGACTCATTGTATCCATCGATGTAACGGCGCTCTCGAGCAGCGAATCGTGGTCGATGTTCTATGACCGAAAAGCGCTCGTGGAAGTGGTCGATTACTTGGTGCTGATGGCTTACGATGAGCATTGGGCCAGCAGTCCGAAAGCCGGATCGGTTGCGTCGCTGCCTTGGGTTGAAAAATCGGTCGCCGATTTGCTGAACCAGGAGAAGATTCCGCCGCAAAAGCTTATTTTGGGTATTCCCTTTTACACTAGGGTGTGGACCGAGGAGCTTCAAAAGGACGGCAAAACGAAGGTCAGCGCGAGGTCGGTATACATGGATATGCCGCAGCGGGTCATCAAAGAAATGAAGTTGACCCCGGTCTTTTCCCCGGAAACAGGACAAAATTATGTGGAATACAAAGAAGACGGCAATTTGAAACGAATCTGGATTGAAGACGAAACGTCGGTAAGAGCGCGGATTGCGCTTGTCCGCAAGTACGATTTGGCCGGCGTTGCCTCGTGGACCCGCGGTTATGAAAATCCGGAGGCCTGGAAATGGATTCAATCGGTACTCGATGCGCCGTAACGCCATACCAAAAAGGATCGCCTTCGAACTTTGAAGGCGATCCTTTTAAGTTTAAGGAATAGCTTAAGGGGTCGGTTTGGTCGTGCCGGCCACGGGATGATCTTCAGCGCCTTCGTTAGGCGCGTGCTGAGGATCCAAGGACAATATCGTTTTGCAATACATGCACCGGTCCGTTTTGCCGAGAATTTTCGTCAGTTTCCCGCACTCCGGGCACGTTACTACCGTCGCGCTTGTGGACATCATGCCCGCGGCAAAATAAACCCCCATACTGACCAGCATCGCGATTGCACCGACCAGCATGCTGATGACGGCGACCCAACGACCGGTCGTCCCCCAATCAAACACGATCCCGGCCAGTCCCAAAATCATCAATAGCATGCCGCCCATCGTCAGCAGCAGCCCCCATAACCGGAATTCATTCACTTTGCTGGATCTTAGTCTCATGATGGAATATTCACTTCTTTCGCGTAAGAATTGTACTTTTTGTCACAACCTGTTGCAGGAAACAGGCTGTGGGATGTAGAAATAGATGATTGCATCGATTTAAGTGTCCCTATGACAGGAGGCTTCTTTTCATGTTGGAATCGTTAAAAGCATACCGGGTGGAAGAGCTCCGTCGGGACGATGCCGTTATCAGTGTGGCGGCTGTTGACAATCCTTCGCTGTTTTCCGCCGTTACCGACGGTTTTGATTTGCTGCTGCTGGTTATAAGCAGCGACACCGAACGAGCCCATCAACAGTATCATTATATAAAAGAGAACCGTCGTATACAAGAAAGATGGATTAGTCCGGATGCGCTGAACGGCTTTATTTTACACGGGGAGCAGCGGAGCATTATTTATTGGATCTTAAAGGGAGAGATACTTTTGGATCGTAATATGTATTTGGAAAGCTTGCGGCATAAGGTGCTCGAGTTCCCCGACGATCTTAGGGAGCATAAGCTGCTCATTGAGTTTTCCAAGTTTTTGAGAAGCTATTTGCAAAGTAAAGAGTACTTGCTCGACGACCATACGCTGGATGCATACCATAACGTACTGGAGGCGCTGCGCCACTGGGCGCGAATCGTCATCATCGAGTCGGGCCATCATCCCGAAGTAACGGTATGGCGTCAAATCAAGTCGATCAATCCGGGAGTCTACAAGTTGTATGAAGAATTGACGCTCAGCGTGGAAACGGTCAAGCAGCGCGTGCAGCTCGTGCTCCTGGCTTGCGAATTTTCCGTCATGTCCAAGATGGAGCGGTGCTGTACGCCTCTGCTTGACGTACTCGGCAGCCGGGAAGAAGCTTGGACTTTGCAGGAGCTGCAGCAGGAGCCGAAGCTGGCGGATATTCGCATGGAGCTTCCGCTCTTGATGAGCAAGCTGGTTAAAAAGTCGCTTGTGAAGGAAATTGTTTTTACGGACGATACCGAATTATCCGTCCTTGAACTGCGATACACGGATGCCAAAAGAAGCAAATTATGATATACTTGCATCGATAATTACATAGCCACTAGGGGAGCCCTGCCGTGCTGGGCTGAGAAAAAGAAGCGGATCTTTGACCCTTGGAACCTGTTGACGGCGTCTTCATCATGGAGGCGTGTCTGGATTATACCAGCGTAGGAAAGTGGACGAATTTCGGATCGGATCTACTTTCGTTCATGTCAACCTATACGGGTTGGCTTTTTTTGTTGTCCGCGACTAGAGGAGGTGACCTTATGCAGTTGGTCGTAAACGGAGAGACAAGGGAACTGGAGCTCGTATCTACGGTTGCCGAGATGCTGGCGGCGTTTAAGCTGCAGAACAAAATTTTGGTAGTGGAATTGAATCGGGAGATCATTGATCGCAGCGTTTATGATCAGACCCGTTTGAACGATGGCGATCGGGTGGAAATTGTGCATTTTGTCGGCGGCGGCTGACCTATTCTCGCAACAGAAGGAGATATTATAATGAGTGATACGTTAAAAATCGGGCCATATGAATTTCAATCCCGCCTGCTGCTCGGAACAGGCAAATTTTCGGCACTCGATGTACAGGAACAAGCTGTGAAAGCCTCGGCCGCGGAAGTATTGACCTTTGCGATTCGCAGACTGCCGATCGACAATCCGGACGCCCCTAATTTTCTGGAGTCTCTGGACCTGAAGAAATTTACCCTGCTTCCCAACACGGCGGGAGCCTACACGGTAGAGGAAGCGGTCCGCATTGCGCGCCTGGCCAAAGCTTCCGGGTTATGCGACATGATTAAAGTAGAAGTCATCGGCGATCCCCGGACATTGCTCCCGGACCCGGTAGGGACGTTGGAAGCGACGAAGATTCTTGTTGAAGAAGGCTTTATCGTTCTGCCTTATACGTCCGATGACCCGATTCTGGCTCGGAAGCTGCAAGAGGCCGGCGCGGCGGCTGTCATGCCTGGGGCTTCTCCGATTGGATCAGGTCAAGGCATCGTAAATCAAGGGAATTTGCGATTCATCATTGAAGAGGCGAAGGTGCCGATTATCGTCGACGCCGGGATTGGGGGTCCGGCCGATGCTGCGCTTGCCATGGAGCTTGGGGCAGACGGAGTGCTGCTTAATACGGCGGTGGCAGGTGCAAATGATCCTGCACTTATGGCGGAAGCGTTCAAGCTTGCAGTAGAGGCGGGACGCAAAGGTTTTCTGGCAGGGCGCATCCCGAAGAAGCGGTTCGCTTCCGCGAGCAGCCCGACTGAAGGGATGATTGAGTAAATTGATGTGCAATGGAGCGGGCTTTATAGGGGCTCCGCTCCTTTTTCTTTTTTTATAAAATCCGAGGCTTGACTTTCGCTCGAAGGATGTGATAAATTAGTCTTCGCCGCTAAGACGGCATGTCCATTCCGAAAGCTTAATAAGCAGGCGTTGCGAGTTTTGATAAAAATAATGCTTGCATTGAGATAGGCGAATGTGGTATATTAAAAAAGTCGCCGCTAAAACGGATGACAACAAACGACAGAAGATTGTGTCGATTGTAATTGCCCTTTGAAAACTGAACAACGAGTGAGTGAATTAGAGAATGAAAATTCTCGTCAGCATGTTGCAACTGTTACGGCGATTTTTCGCCGGCGTCAGTTGTCAACGATGAATTTTTGAGCTAATCAACTTACATTATAGCGAGCATTGCCCTCGGGTGATGGGAGCGATTTGTATCAATTTCGGTCTTCGGTCCGAAAATGATACTTTAATGGAGAGTTTGATCCTGGCTCAGGACGAACGCTGGCGGCGTGCCTAATACATGCAAGTCGAGCGAGGGTCTTCGGACCCTAGCGGCGGACGGGTGAGTAACACGTAGGCAACCT
>NZ_CAJVCE010000009.1 GCF_910594985.1 Paenibacillus allorhizosphaerae | reverse complement strand
ATTTTGTTGCAGCGAAGATTTATCTTTTTGAAGTGACCTTTGTGCGAAGCACAACGGAACGATAAAAGATAAAACGGAGCCTCGTTTCGATCCAGTTTTCAGGGTACAAGCGACCTTGAATAAAAGTAATAGATGTTTCCTGGCAGAAACATCAACCGTTTGGTGATGATGGCGGAAGGGAACCACGCGTACCCATCCCGAACACGAACGTTAAGCCTTCCAGCGTCGATGGTACTTGGACCGCAGGGTCCTGGGAGAGTAGAACGTCGCCAAGCAACAAGAAGAGCCTCATTGGAGAAATCCGATGGGGCTCTTTTTATGTTGCATTTGGCTGTGTCAGCAGCAATCATTGGCTCCCAAACGTTATTCGTCGAAATCCGATACTTGGAGATAAAAGAGGCACCTGAATGAAAGTTGTTCGAAAGCCGTAAACTAAGGCGTAACTCATCCACGGAGGTGAAGCCTGTTATGAATGAAACCCAAAAGAACAGTCCGAATGAGGAGCTTGGCCAGCTGGGTACGCATGCTAGCGGAGCGACGGATCTGCACAAGACACGTACGACAAGTATGCCTGTACAAATTGATCCGCCGGTTTCGCCGAATCCGGGCGCGATCGATAACCGGGATCGCCGTTTCGATAATAAAAAGAACGGCCAGCCCATCTAAACATCATTACGGGAGAGAAAGAGCGGAACAATTCTGCTCTTTTTTTATTCATCAAGAAAAAGCTCCCTCAGCATCCGCTCCCGATTGTTCAGAAATTGCTTCGTAATGATATAATGGTCCGTTTCATCTAACCGGGTGTGTTGAATGCCATCGGCGGTAAGCTGATATAAAGCGGAATCAGGATAAGCCATCAATATGGGAGAATGGGTCGAAATAATGAATTGCGAGTTTTTATTCACCAAGGTATGGATACGGGAGAGCATAGACAGTTGTTTGAAAGGTGAGAGCGCCGCTTCCGGCTCATCCAGGATGTAAAGTCCGTTGCCGCCGAATCGATGCATAAATGCGGAAAAGAACGATTCTCCATGCGACTGCTCATGCAGCGACTTGCCTCCGTAAGAATCGATGATCTTCCCTCCCGATCCAGGCTCCCGATCCATTTGATCAATATTGGTGGCAAGGTTATAGTACGTTTCGGCTCGGAAAAAGAAACCGTCACGCGGCTTATTAATACCGCGCACGATCCGAATATATTGATGCAGCGTAGAGTGCGACTCCTGCGTGGAGAAGTTGAAATTCATGGTTCCGCCTTCCGGATTGAAGCCCCAGGCAACGGCCAGCGCTTCCAACAGCGTAGATTTCCCCATGCCGTTCTCACCCACGATATAAGTGACTTTCGGATGAAGCGTAAGATTGTGCAGTTCTCCCAGTGCTGGGAGATTGAACGGATATTGCGCAAACGACGGGACCTTTTCCCGCAGCAGAGCGAAGCTTCGGATGAAAGGGTCTTTTTCAGCAAGAACCACGGCAATACCTCCTTATTATGAAGATATTATAGTTGAATTTCGCAGCCGGAGCCATTCCCGTGTATAACGAAAACATGGCTGCGCTTCTTCGGCAATCCGGCATTGGGAAGAAGAAGGACTGCTATGGCCAGAGCGCGATCCGGAAAACGGTTTATTTTATGCAAAATACAAAAAATGAAGGAAATCTTACAGGCAGTTGAGCATCGTAGCATTAATAAAGCAAAAAAAGAGATCGAAGGCGCACTATCAAGCATTCATTGGTGCAACCGCCAACAGTTGTACTGCGTTTATATATTGGTAGAGCTTTGCAATGAGGTCGGGTTTATGGAATAAGCTCTTGCCGCCGGGGCAAGAGCGCTGAAAATGCTCATTTTCGCGTCTTAGCGATGAGATCAGATACGGTAAGAAAGCGGTAGCCGCGCTGCTGAAGCTCCGGCAGGATGCGTTTGAGCGCCTCTACGGTTTGGCTACAATCTCCTTCAAGATCGTGGAACAAAATGATGTCACCGTTGTGAACATTGTTTAGCACCGTTTGAACGATTTTGTCGGCGCCAGGCTTCTTCCAGTCTTTCGTATCCTGATACCAGGACCACATGACGACCGTCAGCTTGTCCTCCTTCATGGATTGGAGCAGCGCATCGTTGTAAAATCCGCCTGGGGGCCGAAAGACGCTCGGCATTTGCTCGGTAATATCGAAGATGACTTCCTGGGTTTGCCGAATTTCCTCGACGATTCGTTCGGGAGGGTAGTTTTTCAGAAAATGATGGTCAAACGTATGATTGGCAATCTCATGGCCTTCATTTACTTCACGGATCGCAATGGCCGGATACATTTTCACGCGTTTGCCGAGCACGAAAAAAGTCGCCTTAGCCTGATACTGATGAAGTAAATCCAGTATTTGCGGGGTATATACCGGATTAGGACCATCATCAAACGTTAAGGCGATAAGCTTCTGGTCCGTCTGCACGTTCCATACAACCTCGCTGCCGAGCGGAGGCGCCGCGGTAGTCGTAATCGGAATCATCAGCGAAACAATGAGCAGGAGCGTTACTACGGTTTTTGTTTTCGTCAACGGGCTTCACCTCGGCATCTAAAGTACCTTAGTTAGGGTGGGCCAACGGATGAAAAGTATTCGGAAGCGGCGGCATGCAAAAAAAAACAGCCGCCCTAAAGAGGACGACTGTTTTTGCCATTGGATGAGTCCAGACTGCTGTAGAGATGTAGTTAGGAACCTAATACGTAAATTTTAACTTGCTGTACGCCGAACATCCTTGCTTTTGAGCGGCTTTCGGGCAAGAAAATATCAATTTTATTGCCTTTAATGGCACCGCCGATATCACTGGCCGTAGCGTACAAGCCACCGGACGGCAAGCCGTCGTAATTATAGCCCTCGATATATACTTTCGTGCCGAGCGGGATCACGTTCGGGTCGACGGCGATCGTTCCGAGCTGCAATGGATTTCCCATATAATCGACTGGGCCGTTGCCGCCATTCTCGCTCGGAGAAGCCGTATACGCCGTTGCTTTCGCTTCGATGAGTTTGCTGTACGAAGGGATCGCACTGCTGCTCAATGTCGAAACGGCGGCTGGCTGTTCTTTTGGCTTGTACCATGCCGGAGCATAATATTTACCGTCCGTACCCAAAATGGCGATACGGTTCGAGTTGTCCCACTGGCTGTTATACCCGAACGTATCGGAGAGCAGCCGGAAAGGAACATAGACTTTCCCGTCGATCAGTTCTGCTGGTGTTGCGATTTCGGTTGATTTGCCGTCGACCGAAATATGGTTATCGCCCGTCGTAAGCGAAATGCTCTTTTTTCCATTCGCCAAAGTGACTTTTATTTGCGAGCCCGCCGGTTCCCATTGTACTTGAACTCCAAGCTTGTCTGCGACGACGCGGGCAGGCACCCGCAACTTATGATTCTCATCCAGGAAAGGCTGTGCGTCCGGAAAATGGACCAGACTGTCGTTGACTTGCACCTTCACGTCTTCCGCCAAGCGTTGAGGCTCGGCCGCTTCCGCTTTTTGGCATACCGGCAAAACGGCAGGCAAGGCGAACAAACATGCGAGGAACATGCCCTTAATATTCAATTGCATTCATTTCCCTCCTATGAATGCCTCCGAGGTTAGTTGTCGGGTTCGGGAAGAGGATGCTCCCTAGTATTGCAGCCGTCGCCTTAAATCGTGACGATGCCGAAATGCATTCACCCCATGTGTTTCATCCCCCGTACGCGCACGGCAAAAAAATGCGCGATTCGGCTTTTAGTAATTTACCATAGCGTACGTACCGGTTCAATGCATAAAATTATCCAGTCATTTCCGATTAATGGAAGCCCCCTTTTTCCTCCCGGGCAGAAATGGGGTACAATGAAAATAAATTCGTGCAAGAGTAGAAGTTTATGACCGTCAGGGCAGGGGAGGAGAAGCACAATGTATAGACGAGACTATATTTTGGGACTGATTGAGAAGGCAGCCGTTGCGGTATATAAAGTGGCCGCGGCCAGAAGAAACGCGCAATTTGAAGAGGCGATGGCGCTGTTGAATCAAGCGATGAAACAACTGCTCGGTATGAATTCGAAGCTGATCGGAGCGCTGTCGGTGAAAGATTTGCTCGCCATGTTTTCTCAGGACGGCGGGATTGATCAAGGGAAAGTGCTGGCGGCGGGCGATCTGCTTCATGCGGAAGCGTCCGTATGGAAAGAGGCGGGTAACGAGACCGCGGCCCGGCAGACGGCACTCAAATGCGTTGAAATGCTGCTGACGGCGATGGAACTGGATGCCCGGTCCGAGCTGAAGAATGAATTCGACGAGCGTTTGAACCATGCGCTGGACATGGCCGGGCGTGCTCCCAAAAGCGCCGAGCTATTGGAAAAGCTGATTCCTTATTGCAATGAGGCGGGCAAGCTGGCCGATGCGGAAGACGTGTTGTTTCAATGGTTGGACGAGCTGGAGAAATCCGGACAATGGGAGCGGAGACTTAAGGCGATCGATGAAGGGATTCGAATGTGCGAGCAATGGCTTCAATTAGATGAAGGGAAAATATCGGCAGGCGGATTGAGTTCGGCCGAAATCCATAGCACATTGCAGGATTTGATAAAAATGAAAGCGAATTCGCAAACTTAAACGGCATATCGCTGAAGATCATTCAATAAATGCGAACTATTTTTTGTTTGAATTTATTTAATGTTCGTCTTTTATAGTTGACATGCGCTGTTAAAGGCTGTTAAACTGAGAGGGTAATAACAAGATGGAACAAACGAATTTTTGGAGAATAAAGTCGAATAATCTCGTATAAAGTCGGGAATATGGCCCGAAAGTTTCTACCCAAAAACCATAAATTTTTGGACTACGAGTGAACGAACGATAAGGAAGGTCGGCATGTTTGTGCCCGGCCTTAGCTTGCGCTTCGGGCTATTTGTCGTCCAGTGGATAGAACGCATCGGTATGCGCCCTATCAGCCGGACGTTTTTTTATACATCAGAAGCTTAACTTAAACACGAATGGATCTTCACCGATCAAAAGCGCTATGTGCATTGCAGTGTATGTTGCTAATTTAATCTATAATATCGGAGGTTCAGCCAGTGTCCGTACTTGTTGGCGTCATCATGGGAAGTCAGTCCGACTGGGAAACGATGAAGCACGCCTGTGACGTGCTCGAGGAATTAGGCGTTCCGTATGAGAAGAAAGTCGTTTCCGCGCACCGTACCCCGGATTTAATGTTCGAATATGCGGCTTCAGCGGTGGAACGGGGGTTAAAGGTTATCATCGCGGGCGCCGGAGGCGCGGCGCATTTGCCGGGGATGGTCGCCTCCAAGACGGTGCTGCCGGTGATCGGCGTGCCGGTGAAAACGTCTACCTTGAACGGACTCGATTCCTTGCTCTCGATCGTACAGATGCCTGGCGGCATTCCGGTTGCGACGGTAGCGATCGGGCATGCCGGTGCAACGAACGCAGGTCTGCTCGCTGCGCAGCTGCTCGGTGCTTTTGACGAAGAGCTTCAGCGGAAAGTTGCGGCGCGCCGCGAGCGGATTGCGCAAACCGTGATGGAAAAGAGCGTGCTCGAATGACAGCGGCGGCAGAAGGCAAGGCGTACGACCCCGGCAAAGTGATTGCTCCGGGCGCAACGATCGGCGTGCTTGGCGGAGGACAGCTCGGTCGAATGCTGGCACTGGCCGGACGGGCCATGGGCTACCGCTTCGTCACGCTCGATCCGACGCCGGATGCGCCTTGCGGCCAAGTGGCGGACCGGCAAATCGTCGCGGCATATCATGACGTAGCAGCCGCGCGTCAGCTGGCGGAGCAGGCGGATGTCATCACATACGAATTCGAGAATGTGGACGCAGGCGTGACGTCACTGCTGATGGCAGAATCTTATGTGCCGCAAGGAAGCCGCCTGCTCTACACGACGCAGCACCGGCTGCGCGAGAAGCGGGCGATCGAAGCCGCGGGCGTCAAGGTTGCGCCGTATGCGGAGATTGGCAGCGTGGAAGAGCTGCGTCAAGCGGTGCAGCGTTTCGGCACGCCCTGCGTGCTGAAGACGGCGACCGGCGGCTACGACGGCAAAGGACAATGGGTCATCCGGTCGCAGGAAGAAATCGAAGCGGCATACGCGGAGCTCAGCAAGGCGGGAACGGAGCTTGTGCTGGAGCAGTTCATCCGCTTCGCCAAGGAAATATCGGTCATTGCGGCGCGCAGCCCGCAAGGGGAGGCGAAAGCTTTTCCTGTTGCGGAAAATGTGCACGTAAACAATATTTTGCACTTATCGATCGTCCCTGCACGTGCCGCGGACGAAGTGCTTCGCGAAGCGGAGACGATGGCGCTGCGCATTGCGAAGGCGCTGGATGTGATCGGTCTCATTGCGGTGGAGATGTTCCTTACGGCGGACGGCGAGTTATATGTCAACGAGCTTGCACCGCGGCCGCATAATTCCGGCCACTACACGATGGAAGCGTGCCGCACTTCGCAGTTCGAGCAACATGTGCGCGCGATTTGCAATTTGCCGCTCGGCGATCCCGGGTTGCTGACGCCGGTCGTGATGGTCAATGTGCTCGGCGAGCATGTGCAGCCGCTGTTGGACTGGATCGTTCGGCCCGAGTCGGAACAGGTGCCAGGCGTTACGGCGAAGGTGCATCTGTACGGCAAGCAGGAGGCGAAGAAAGGCCGCAAGATGGGGCATGTCAATCTGCTGTCGAATTCGCCGGAGCAGGCGCTTCGTTGGATAGAGGCTTCTACTATATGGGACGCTAAACACGAATGACTTTAACGGAAAATAACGGAGGATGGGGAAACCATGATTGATCGTTACACAAGACCCGAAATGGGACGCATTTGGACGGAAGAAAATAAATTCAAGGCTTGGCTCGAAGTGGAAATATTGTCCTGCGAAGCTTGGGCGGAGCTTGGCGTCATTCCGAAGGAAGACGTAGTGGAATTACGGAAGAACGCTGGATTCAACATTGACCGCATTTACGAAATCGAGCAGGAGACCCGTCACGATGTGATCGCCTTCACCCGTGCCGTCTCGGAAACGGTAGGTCCGGAACGAAAGTGGGTACATTACGGCTTGACATCGACGGACGTCGTCGATACGGCGCTCGGGTACTTGCTGAAGCAAGCGAACGAAATATTGGAGCGCGATTTGCTCAACTTTATCGAAATCGTCCGGAACAAAGCGATCGCGTATAAAGATACGCCGATGATGGGACGGACGCACGGCGTGCATGCGGAACCGACGACGTTCGGCTTGAAGATGGCGCTGTGGTATGAAGAAATGAAGCGCAATCTGGAGCGTTTCCGCTTCGCGGCGGACGGCGTGCAGTTCGGCAAAATTTCCGGCGCCGTCGGCACGTATGCCAATATCGATCCGTTCGTGGAAGAGTATGTGTGCGGCAAGCTCGGCACGAAGCCTGCACCGATCTCGACCCAGACGCTGCAGCGCGACCGCCACGCCGAGTATATGGCAACGCTCGCCTTGATCGCAACCTCGCTCGACAAGTTCGCGACCGAAATTCGCGGGCTGCAAAAGAGCGAGTTCCGCGAAGTGGAGGAGCCGTTCGCCAAAGGCCAGAAAGGCTCGTCGGCGATGCCACATAAGCGCAATCCGATCGGCTGCGAAAGCATTTCGGGTCTGGCTCGCGTCATTCGCGGCCATATGGTTTCCGCGTACGAGAACGTCACGCTCTGGCATGAGCGCGACATCTCGCACTCCTCGGTGGAGCGGATCATTTTGCCGGATGCGACGATTTTGCTCAACTACATGCTGAACCGTCTCGGCAATATCGTGAAAAACTTGACGGTGTTCCCGGAAAACATGAAGCGCAACATGCAAAGCACGTATGGCGTACCGTTCTCCGGCCGCGTCATGACGAAGCTGATCGACAAAGGCTTCAGCCGCGAACAAGCCTACGACACGGTTCAGCCTAGAGCGATGCAGGCGTGGGAGGAGCAGCGTTCGTTCCGCGAGATTGTGGAAAATACGCCGGCGATCCGCGAATACTTGTCGCTTGAAGAGATCGAGGATGCTTTTAATCCAAGCTGGCATTTGAAGCATGTCGATACGATATTTAAACGGCTCGGCTTGAGCTAATCTAAACGGAAGGACGGCTGAAGGATGAACGGGGAAACTAAACCGAAAGCCATATCAAGCGCGGAGCCGTACGTAAAGGCGCCGCTGCTGTACAAAGGCAAAGTGCGGGAGCTATACGATCTGGGCGAGCATTTTCTCATTGCGGTAACCGACCGCATCTCGGCATTCGACTGGGTGCTTAGCCCGGCGGTGCCGGACAAGGGCAACGTGCTGAACAGCTTGAGCGCGTTCTGGTTCGAGCAAACGGCGGCGGTCCAACCGAACCATGTCGTACATACCGACGTGGAACGGCTCGGCGATTTGATCACGGACCGCGAGGTCATGAAAAACCGCTTCATGGTTACAAAAAAAGCGAAGCGAATCGATATCGAGTGCGTGGTGCGCGGCTACATTACCGGCGGCGGCTGGCGGCAGTATCAGAAGACCGGCGAAGTGAACGGACACAAGCTGCCTGAAGGTTTGCGCAAAAATGACCGCCTGGAGAAGCCGCTGTTTACACCCGCAGCTAAAAACGACGTAGGGCATGACGAAGATATTTCGATTGAACGGATGAAAGAGCTGGTCGGCGCGGAACTGACGGAGCAGCTGCAGGAGAAGAGCATTCATCTGTACGAGTTCGCAAGAGCGTTTTGCGAGCAGCGGGGCATCATTTTGGCGGATACGAAATTCGAGTTCGGACTTATCGACGGCGAGATCATCCTGATTGACGAAATTTTTACGCCGGATTCGTCGCGCTTCTGGGCTAAGGAAAAATACGCGCTCGACATCGAGATTGACAGCATGGACAAAGAGCCGGTGAGAGCATATTTGTCGGGAACGGACTGGGACAAAAACAGCGAGCCCGACCCGCTGCCGGCGGGAGTGGTGGAAGAAACGTCGCGGCGCTACCGCGATATTTATAACCGATTGGTGAACGGATAGGCACGGTTTTTAAGGCTGCGGGGATGAAGCGGCTGCCTGCCGCAGCGCAGCGGTAAAGATAGATAAGGTAACAGGGGAAATCGAACGGACAAAGAGAGAAGAGACGAATGGCGGATGGTGGCAGCATAGATCGGCACCGAGGGCGGAACGAAGCGCGATATCGGCCAAACATACGAGAACGGCGATCGCGGCAAATCAGTGCAATCAGCGAACTTTATTGAGGATCCGAAGGGAGATTATTATTCCGATGTTAAAAGCGACCGTTTATGTAACGATTAAGCAAAGCGTATTGGATGTTCAGGGGACGGCGGTGCAGGGCGCGCTTCACTCGATGGGGTTTGACGAGGTAGGCAAAGTGCGGATCGGCAAATATTTGGAATTGGAGCTGGATACGAACGACCGCGCGGTAGCGGAAGAGCGTGTAAAAGCGATGTGCGAAAAGCTGCTTGCCAATACCGTGATCGAGGATTACCGTTACGAGCTGGCGTAAGGCCAAGAAAAGGAGGAGCGTAAATGAATTTCGCAGTACTGGTATTTCCCGGCTCCAACTGTGACATCGACTGCTACAAAGCGGTAGAAGATACGATCGGACAGCCTGTGGATTACGTGTGGCATACGGAAACCGATTTGTCGAAATACGATTGCATCCTGGTTCCCGGCGGTTTTTCGTACGGCGACTACTTGCGCTGCGGCGCGATTGCGCGTTTTGCCCCGGTGATGGGCGCGCTTGTCAAAGCGGCGGAAGAGGGCAAGTATATACTTGGCATTTGCAACGGGTTTCAAATTTTGACGGAAGCGGGTCTTCTACCCGGAGCGCTCATGCGCAACAATTCGCTCAAATTCCGCTGCCATCAGGCGCTGCTTAAAGTGGAAAACGCGAATACGCCCTTTACATCGGAATATAAACAAGGCGAGCTGATTCATGTCCCGATCGCTCACGGAGAAGGCAACTACTATTGCGACGAGGAAACACTGACCGAAATGAAAGCCAACGGTCAAATCGTATTCCGCTACGAAGCGGGCAATAATCCGAACGGTTCCGTAGAAGACATCGCGGGCGTAAGCAATAAAGCGGGCAACGTGCTCGGCATGATGCCGCACCCGGAACGGGCGGTCAGCGAACTGCTCGGATCGGCGGACGGCAAACGGATGTTTACATCGATACTGAGCACTTGGAGGGAGAAACATGGCGCAGCTGTTATCGGCTAAGGAACCAACGGCGGAACAAATCGCGGAGCAAAAAATATACAAGCAATTCGGCGTGACGGACGAAGAGTACGAGAAGGTATGCGGATTTTTGGGACGGAAGCCGAATTACGTCGAGATCGGCGTGTTCAGCGTCATGTGGTCGGAGCACTGCTCGTACAAAAACTCCAAGGCGGTATTGCGCAAGTTCCCGACCAGCGGACCTCGCGTTCTGATGGGCCCAGGGGAAGGCGCGGGCATCGTCGATATCGGCGATAACCAAGCCGTCGTGTTCAAAATCGAAAGCCATAATCACCCTTCCGCCGTCGAGCCTTACCAAGGCGCGGCAACAGGGGTCGGCGGTATCATCCGCGATATTTTCTCCATGGGCGCACGTCCTGTGGCCGTGCTCAATTCGCTGCGTTTCGGCCGCTTGGAAAGCGACCGGGTCAAATATTTGTTCGAACACGTCGTATCGGGGATTGCCGGCTACGGCAACTGCATCGGCATTCCGACCGTCGGCGGCGAAGTGATGTTCGATGAAAGCTACGAAGGCAATCCGCTCGTCAATGCGATGTGCGTGGGCCTGATCGATCACGATAAAATCCAGAAGGGCGTAGCCAAAGGCGTGGGCAACCCAGTGTTCTATGTCGGGCCGGCGACCGGCCGCGACGGCATCCACGGCGCAACGTTCGCGTCGGAAGACTTGACGGCCGAATCGGAAGCAAAGCGTTCGGCCGTGCAGGTTGGCGACCCGTTCATGGAGAAGCTCGTGCTGGAAGCTTGCCTGGAGCTGATCAATTCGGGCATCGTCGTCGGCATACAAGATATGGGCGCGGCGGGTTTGACCTGTTCCAGTTCGGAAATGGCAAGCAAAGCGGGCAACGGGATGGAGCTGTATCTCGATGAAGTGCCGCAGCGCGAAGAGGGCATGACGCCGTACGAAATGATGCTGTCGGAGTCTCAGGAGCGGATGCTGTTCGTCGTCAAGCCGGAGCATGAGGCGCAGGCGAAGGCAATCTTCGAACGCTGGGGATTGCACTGCGCAAAGGTCGGCAAAGTGACAGACGACGGCAATCTGAAGCTGTACCATAAAGGCGAGCTTGTCGGAGACATGCCGGTTACGGCGCTGGTCGACGAGTGCCCGATGTACCATAAGCCGTCCACGGTGCCGGCATACTATGAAGCGAATGCGAACGTGGATACGCTGCGTTATCCGGAAGTGGCGGATTTGAACGATGCGCTGCAGAAGGTGCTTGCTTCGCCGACGGTAGCGAGCAAAGAGTGGGTGTATAACCAATACGATTACATGGTGCGCACCAGCACGGCGGTACGGCCGGGATCGGATTCGGCGGTTGTGACGATCCACGGATCGCGCAAAGCTCTGTCCATGTCGACGGACTGCAACGGCCGGTTCGTTTATCTCGATCCGGAAGTAGGCGGCAAGATCGCCGTAGCCGAGGCTGCACGCAATAACGTATGTACCGGCGCAGAGCCGCTGGCGATTACGGACAACCTGAACTTCGGCAGCCCGGAGAAGCCGGAAATTTTTTGGCAGCTGGAAAAAGCGGTCGACGGCATGGCCGAAGCTTGCCGCAAGCTGAACACGCCGGTCATCGGCGGCAACGTCAGCCTGTACAACGAAAATGCGAAGGGCGCGATTTATCCGACGCCGGTCGTCGGTATGGTCGGTCTCGTTCACGATACGGATCACATTACAACGCAAAGCTTCAAGAACGAAGGCGACATCATCCTGCTGCTCGGCGACACGAAAGCGGAGCTCGGCGGCAGCGAATTCCAGTACGTGCTGCACGGATTGACGGAAGGACGTCCGCCGCAAATCGATCTGGATGTCGAGCAAAAGCTGCTTGGCGCGGTTTTGGGCGCGATTCAGCAAGGGCTTGTCGCTTCGGCGCATGACTTGTCCGAGGGCGGTCTCGCCGTTGCACTGGCGGAGAGCTGCATGAGCGGCCGTCTCGGTGCGAAAGTCGATTTCGCTGCCTCCGGTTTGCGCAACGACGTTGCGCTGTTCAGCGAAAGCCAATCGCGCATCTTGCTCAGCGCTTCGCCGGACAAAGCGGACGCGCTCAAGCAATATGTATCCGCGCAAGGCGTTCCGGTTCAAGTACTCGGAACGGTTGGCGGGGAGACGCTCAACATATCGGTTAACGGGCAATCCGCTATTGATGCATCTGTTGCACAGCTAGAAAAGGTCTGGAAGGATGCGATTCCATGTCTGATGCAATAAAAGTCGGCGGACAAGGAGTAAAGCTAGCGACTCCGCGTCTTTGGACGGGAGATTACTATAACGAAGGCGTTGCGGCTCACAACGGCTTGTTCGACAAGCTGGGCGAGGAGTGTGGGGTATTCGGCGTGTTCGGTCACGCCGAAGCAGCCTCTATGTCGTATTACGGGCTGCACGCGCTGCAGCATCGCGGTCAGGAAAGCGCAGGCATCTGCGTTGCCGGAGGCGGCGAAGAATTCAAGTATCACCGGGGCATGGGACTCGTCAAAGAAGTGTTCGACAACGATATTCTCGGTCCGATGACCGGTTCTACGGCAATCGGTCATGTGCGTTACTCCACTTCCGGTGAAAGCAAGCTGGCCAATGCCCAGCCGCTCGTTTTCAAGTATCGCGAAGGCGACCTGGCGATCGCGACGAACGGCAACCTGACCAACGCGCCGCAGATTAAGAAGGATTTGGAGAAACAAGGGTCGATCTTCCAGACGACGAGCGACACGGAGGTCGTAGCGCATCTGATCGCGCGCTCCAAGCACGACGATATCGTGTTCGCCGTCAAGGAAGCGCTGCTCAAGGTGGAGGGCGCTTATGCGTTCCTGTTCATGGCCCAAGACAAATTGATCGTAGCGCGCGATCCGCACGGCTTGCGCCCGTTCGTAGCCGGCAGGCTTGGCACCGCCTGGCTGTTCGCTTCGGAATCATGCGCCTTCGATACGGTGGGTGCGCAGTATTACCGTGACATCGAGCCGGGCGAACTGCTTGTGCTCGATATGAAAACCGGACGCGTAACGGAAGACCGGTTCTCGCCGATCAAGCAGCGCGCCGTATGCGCGATGGAGTATATTTACTTCGCGCGTCCGGACAGCGATATCGATGCGGTGAACATCCACTCCGCGCGCAAACGGATGGGCCGTCAGCTCGCGATGGAATCGTTCGTGGATGCGGATGTCGTCACCGGCGTGCCGGACTCGAGCATTTCGGCGGCTATCGGCTATGCCGAGCAGACGGGCATCCCTTACGAGCTCGGGCTGATCAAAAACCGCTACACCGGCCGGACGTTCATTCAGCCGAGCCAGGAGCTGCGCGAGCAGGGCGTGAAGATGAAGCTGTCCGCCGTGCGCAGCATCGTGGCCGGCAAACGCGTCGTCATTATCGACGACTCGATCGTACGCGGCACGACGTCGCTGCGGATCGTCAATCTACTCCGCGATGCGGGAGCGAAGGAAGTGCACATGCGCATCAGCTCGCCGCCGTTCGCGAACCCGTGCTTCTACGGCATCGATACGCCAAGCCGCGAGGAACTGATCGCCTCCGTGAAATCGATTGAAGAAATTCGCCAGGCGATCAATGCCGATTCGCTGCACTTCTTAAGCAAGGACGGATTGCTCGCCGCCATCGGCCAGACGAATTCGGAAGCGACTCGCGGCTATTGCACCGCCTGTTTCGACAACCGCTATCCGACGCCGGTTCCGGACGAAGCGGCACTCGGCTGCGGCTGCGATTGATTTGACGGGACGAGCCATTATCGCTATACAGATATGACATGCAAGCTTGACGATTAGCAAGCGATGAATGTCATCGCTACCATCATTACGGCGGCCCGCGCACAGCGACCGCCTTCCTTTTACCAACGCAGGTTGATCCTTGCGTTGTCACTTTTTAGCGAAGCCCGATATGCGGAGGATCGTGTGTCAGACGGACAGTTTACGTGCCGCCTTTGAAAATGAGTTCTTACCGCCAGGTAAGTTCCTTGGAACTCATTTTCAAGAGCGGCCGAAGTCTGACAGCACGAAATTCCGGAGCTCGCTCAGGCGCAGCTAACCAAATTTAGGGAGGAAAAACCAAGTGTCCGATGCATATAAAAAAGCCGGAGTCGATATCGCGGCCGGCAATGAAGCGGTAGAGCGCATGAAAAAACACGTCAAGACGACGTTCCGTCCCGAAGTGCTTACCGATCTTGGCGGCTTCGGCGCGCTGTTTGGCTTGAATAAGGAGAAATACGAGGAGCCGGTGCTCGTCTCCGGTACCGACGGCGTCGGCACAAAGCTGAAAATCGCCTTTGCCATGGATAAACACGACACGATCGGTATCGACGCCGTTGCGATGTGCGTCAACGATATTGTAGTTCAGGGTGCGGAGCCGCTTTTCTTCCTCGACTATCTGGCTTGCGATAAAGTCGTTCCGGAGAAGATCGAAGCGATTATCAAGGGCATCAGCGACGGCTGCGTGCAATCGGGCTGCGCGCTGATCGGCGGAGAAACGGCGGAAATGCCGGGCATGTACAGCGAGGGCGAATACGATATCGCAGGCTTTACCGTCGGCATTGTCGACAAGAAAAAAATCATCGACGGTTCGACGATTCGTCCAGGCAACGTTGTGCTCGGTCTTGCCTCTAGCGGCGTGCACAGCAACGGGTTCTCGCTTGTGCGCAAGCTGCTGCTTGAGGAAAAAGGATACGGCCTTCACGATCAAGTCGAAGCCCTCGGCGGACGTCTAGGCGACGTGCTGCTCGCGCCGACAAAGCTGTATGTGAAGCCGGTACTTGCCGTTCTGGAGCAGGTAGCGATCAAGGGCATGGCACACATTACGGGCGGCGGATTCCTTGAGAACATTCCGCGCGTGCTTCCGGATGGCGTGAATGCGGACATCAATTACGGCTCATGGCCGATCCTGCCGATCTTCGAGCTGATGCAGCGCGAAGGCGGGATCAGCAACAACGACATGTTCCGGACGTTCAACATGGGCATCGGAATGGTCGTCATCGTAGCCGAAGCGGATGCGGCGAAGGCGATCGAGCTGTTCGAACGGCAAGGTGAGAAAGCCTATACGCTCGGCCGCATCACTGCCGGAGAGCGCATCGTTACCTTTAACGGGGCGGTCGTATGAGAACAAAGCCTTTGCGTATCGCCGTCTTTGCTTCCGGTAGCGGGACCAACTTCCAGGCGATAGCAAATGCCGTGCAGGAAGGACGGCTCGATGCGCGCATCGAGCTGCTCGTTTGCGACCGGCCGCAAGCGGAAGTCGTCGAACGCGCTTTGAATGCCGGCATACCGGTGCATGCGTTCAAACCGAAAGATTATCCTTCCCGCGAAGCGTATGAGCAGGAAATTTTATCGATGCTGCAGGAAAAAGGTGTCGAACTCGTTGTGCTTGCCGGTTACATGCGGATTATAACGAGCGTTCTGGTGGATGCGTACTGGGGACGGATGATCAACATCCACCCTTCGCTGCTGCCGTCCTTTCCCGGTCTTCACGCCGTACGTCAGGCGCTCGAACACGGAGTGAAGGTAACCGGCGTCACTGTCCATTTGGTGGACGGCGGGCTCGACAGCGGGCCGATTCTCGCCCAGCGTACCGTCGATATTGAGCCGGAAGATACGGAGCAATCGTTAAGCGAGAAAATACATCCGATTGAGCACGTGCTGTACCCTCAAGTCATTCAAGCCATTGCCGAAGGAGCTATCGACCTGAAGCAAGCGGCTCATCATAAAACGAAAGATGGGATGATCGTACAATGAGCCAGACCGCGAACCAAACGAACGTACTCGAGCTTCGTTACGGCATGAACCCGCATCAAAAGCAAGCCAAACTGATGAATGACGGCCCGCTGCCGATCAAAGTGCTGAACGGCGATCCGGGCTTCATCAACTTGCTCGATGCGCTGAACGGCTTTCAGCTCGCACGCGAGCTGCGCCGCGCAACCGGACTGCCGGCAGCCGCATCGTTCAAGCATGTCAGTCCTGCAGGAGCCGCCGTTGCAGCGCCGCTGACGCCGGAGCTGAAGAAAGCTTACTTCGTGGAAGGGCTCGAATTGTCGCCGCTTGCGACCGCCTACGCACGGGCGAGAGGCGCCGACCGCATGTCTTCATTCGGCGACGCCGCAGCGCTTAGCGATATCGTCGACGCTTCGACGGCGCAGCTGTTGAAGCGCGAAGTATCCGATCTGGTCGTGGCACCGGGTTATTCGGACGAAGCGCTGGAGATTTTGAAAGCGAAAAAGAACGGCGGATACCTTATCCTGCAAATCGATCCGGATTATGTGGCAGACCCGGTAGAAACGCGCACCCTATTCGGTCTTACTTTACAACAGGAGCGGAATGACGCGGTTATTGACGCAAGCGCGCTGGAGAAGATCGTGACCGAGAACAAGGAGCTTCCGGAGAATGCCAAGAGGGACCTGCTCATCGCGCTCGTGACGCTGAAATATACGCAATCGAACTCGATCTGCTACACGTTGGACGGACAGACGATCGGCATCGGCGCCGGTCAACAGTCGCGCATCCACTGTACGCGCTTGGCCGGCGACAAAGCCGACCGCTGGTTCCTTCGCCAGCATCCGGCAGCACTCAGCATGAAGTTCCGCCAAGGCCTCTCCCGTGCGGAGCAAAACAACGCCATCGATTTGTGGCTCGAAGAGGAGCTTACCCCGGTGGAGCAAGCCGCTTGGGAAGCTTGCTTCGACGAAGTGCCGGCCAAGCTGACGCGGGAGCAAAAGCGCGAATGGCTGGGTAAGCTGCAAGGCGTTTCCTACGGTTCGGACGCGTTCCTGCCGTTCCGGGACAACCTGGACCGCGCCAGCCGCAGCGGCGTCAAATACGTTGTCCAAGCGGGCAGCTCCATGCGCGACGAGGAAGTCGTCCAAGCCGCGAACGATTACGGCATGGTGATGGTGTATTCCGGCGTGCGTTTGTTCCATCACTAATATAAGGGGGAGACAACCTGTGACGACGACCAGAACCGCGCAAGCGGAACAATATTTGAATAGCCTGCGGGAGAACGTATATCCGGGACGCGGCATTATTCTCGGGTTAACGCCGGACGGCACGCGCCTTGTTCAAGTGTATTGGATCATGGGGCGCAGCGAGAACAGCCGTAACCGGGTATTCATTCAGGAAGCGAACGGCTTCCTGCGAACGGAAGCGAAAGACCCGGCCAGGCTGACGGACCCGTCCTTAATTATTTATTATCCGGTCAAGCATTTGAACGGTGCCCATATCGTTACGAACGGCGATCAAACCGACACGATTCATGAAGCGCTGCAAGCCGGCGGTTCGTTCGAATCGGCGCTTGCTACCCGGACCTATGAGCCGGACGCACCAAACTTCACGCCGCGCATCAGCGGGATTGTCGATCTGCGCGATGAGCAGTTTGCGTACAAGCTTTCGATTTTGAAGTCGAGCGGCAACACCGAGGATCAGACGCTGCGCCACACGTATTCGTATGAGAAGGCGCTGCCCGGCCTCGGACATTGTATCCACACGTATGCGGGAGACGGAAACCCGCTGCCGTCGTTTCAAGGCGAGCCGGCGCTCGTACCGCTGTTCGACGATGCGCAGCAAATTGCCGATACGTACTGGAATGCGCTGAACGATGAGAATAAAATTGCGCTGCTGGTCAAAACGATTCGTCTGGCGGACGGAGCGGCCGAGCTGCTCGTCGTAAACAAGAATTAGGGGGAGCTGAAGTCGTGCGGATATTGGTAGTAGGCGGCGGCGGCCGCGAGCATGCGATTTGCTGGGCATTGCGCAAAAGCCCGAAGGTACAGGAGTTGTACTGCGCACCGGGTAACGGCGGTATCGCGTCGGTTGCGGAATGTGTGCCGATTCAGGTGAATCAATTCGAGGAGATCGCACAGTTCGCGCTGGATCATACGATCGATCTGGTCGTGATCGGCCCGGACGATCCGTTGTCGGAAGGGATTGTCGATCATCTGGAGGCCAAAAACATCACAGTGTTCGGCCCTCGCCAAAATGCGGCGATCATCGAGGGCAGCAAAGTGTTTACGAAGCAGCTGCTGAGAAAATACAATATTCCGACGGCGGCCTACGAGTCATTCGAGCAATATGACGAGGCTGTGGCGTATTTGCGCAAGCAGCAGGCGCCGATCGTCATTAAAGCGGATGGGCTTGCTGCGGGAAAAGGCGTTGTCGTAGCCCAGACGCTCAAAGAAGCGGAAGAAGCGCTGCATGATATTATGGTGGCGAAGATTTTCGGCGATTCCGGCAATCAGGTGGTCATTGAGGAATTTTTGACGGGGCAGGAAATGTCGATCCTCTCCTTCGTCGATGGAGAGACGGTATGTCCGATGGTGCCTGCTCAGGATCACAAGGCTGTGTTCGACGGCGACAAAGGTCCGAATACCGGCGGCATGGGGACGTATACGCCGCTGCCGCATATTCCGCAATCGGTGATCGAGGAATCTATCGAAACGATCATTAAGCCGACGGCGAAAGCGATGGTAGCGGAAGGAAGGCCGTTCCGCGGCGTGCTGTTCGCCGGCTTGATGCTGACGCCGAACGGGCCGAAAACGATCGAGTTCAACGCCCGTTTCGGCGATCCGGAAACGCAGGTCGTGCTGCCGCGGCTGAAAACCGATTTGCTCGATATTTTTCTTGCGGCCATTAACGGACGGCTCGATCAAATGAACATCGAATGGAGCGATGAAGCGGCGGTATGCGTCATTCTCGCATCCGAAGGCTATCCGGGCTCTTATCCGAGAGGGCTGCCGATCGAGGGGCTCGATCAGGTACAGAACGCCATCGTCTTCCATGCCGGTACGGCCGTGAAGGATGGCGCAATCGTAACGAACGGCGGCCGCGTTCTGGGCGTTACCGCGCTCGGCAAAGACATCGCTGAAGCACGGGCTAAAGCGTATGCGGATGCGGACCGCATTCGTTTTCAAGGAAAGCATTACCGCACCGATATCGCCAAAAAAGCGCTTGTATAACGTTGTAATAGGCAAACAACGTTATCGCAGCGAACAACAAGCGGGCAGGGAAGAACCATTCCGTTCTTCTCTACCTGCTTGTTTTCGTTTGCAGCAATGAGTCATTTTCGCCCGCTGCCTTTGATCACGATTTTGTCCCAGTTTTTATATACGAAGAATATGGCAAGAAGCGCGCCAATTACAAGAATAACGGAAAGCCCGTAATGTTCGAAGAAAACTTGTACACGATTCATAGCAGCGAGTGCCTCCTGTTCACCAATCGTTGCTAGCTAGCATTCCCTGCACAGCGCGATTTATTACCTGGATCACTGCGGCCCGGCTTAGGAGGACTGATTCGGCGATGTGTTTCGGAACCTGCCCGGAGTTATCGTATGGTCCAGACCTTACGAAATGTGCAGTGCGTTGTGTTGCACATATGAGAGAACGATCCAATGCAAAAAAAGAACCTTTGGTCCCCATTGCTGTATATGGGACCGAAGGTTCTTTCGTATATCGTTTGAAAATCGATCATTCAAAAAGAGGCAGCGTTGTACGATATCTAAATCGCAGCAGCGGTGTTTACGACAGAAGCGGCAGGCGCTTTCGCCGGTGATTTGCCTTTGCCGTAAGGCACGACCATCGGTGTAAAGAACAACGGATCTTCGATGACACGGCATTCCAGATCGAATACGTCGCGGATCAGCTGTTCCGTTACGACTTCGCTCGGCGGGCCTTCGGACCACACTTTCCGGTCTTTGACGGCGACAATGTTATGAGCGTAACGGCAAGCCAGATTAATATCGTGAAGCACCATCACGATGGTGCGGTTCTCGTGAACGTTCAGCTCGTGCAGCAGATCGAGCACTTCGATTTGATGAGCCAAATCGAGATACGTTGTCGGCTCGTCGAGAAGAATCGTCGGCGTCTCCTGCGCCAGTGTCATGGCGATCCAGGCACGCTGCCGCTGGCCGCCGGATAGTGAATCGACGGACCGCTCTGCGAGATCGGTCATATGGGTAAGCTCAAGCGCTTTGCGCACCATGCGTTCATCTTTCTCGGACCATTGCTGCAGCCAGTTCTGGTAAGGGTAACGGCCCTGCTTGACCAGTTGAAGCACCGTGAGGCCTTCCGGAGCCGATGGACCTTGCGGCAAAATGGCGAGCCGCCGTGCAACATCCTTGGTGGAGAGAGACGAGATATCGCTGCCGTCCAAAATGATTTCCCCGCTGTGAGGCTTCAGCAGCCGGGCGAGCGACCGCAGCAGCGTCGACTTGCCGCAGCCGTTGCTGCCGATGAATACGGTCACTTTCCCTTGAGGAATGCAGAGGTTCAGCTCTTGAAATATCGTCGTTTCTCCATAACGGAGGCATAATCCGTTGGAACGGATCGAGTGGCAGTCTGCGCATTGTAAGTTCATGTAGAAGTCCTCCCCGGTTCAGATAGGCTGTAGACCATAGGTTACGTTCGATTTCGGCTGCGGTACAGCAAGTAGACAAAGAACGGCGCGCCGATCGCTGCGGTGAACACGCCGGCAGGGATATCCAGCGGCGGGATCAGCGCGCGCCCGGCCAGATCGGCTAGCAGCAGTACAATGGCGCCGATCAGCGCCGAGACAGGCAGCAGCCCGCCGAAAGCGGGGCCGACCAGCTTGCGCGCCATATGCGGCGCCATCAGGCTGATGAAGCCGATCGCTCCGCCAATCGCGACCGCCGCACCGGCCAAGGCGACACTGAGAAGCAGCAAAATCCACCGCTCCTTTTCGACTCTGCTGCCGACGCCGCGAGCCACATCGTCGCCGAGCTCCTGATTATCAAGCTGTCTGGCTAAGAGAAATACGAGCGGCAGCAAGATGAGCACCCATGGAAGCAGCGGCAGTACGTCTTTTTCCCACGAGACGCCATAGATGCTTCCGGTCATAAACGTAAGCGACTGATTGGCAAGAATGATCGGTCCCGAGATCATCATCATATAAGATAGCGAGCTGGTGGCAGCCGAGAACCCGATGCCGATCAGCACCAGGCGCAGCGGCGTGATTCCTCCCTGCTTCCAAGCCAGCAAATAAACGATGGTCGACGCCGCGAAAGCGCCGATGATGGCGCATACCGGCAGCCAGGAGATGCTCGCCTTTTCAGAGAAAAAGAAGAAGAACGAGACGGCGCCGAGCGTCGCTCCTCCGGTCATGCCGATCGTATCGGGAGACGCAAGCGGATTACGCACGACCCCTTGCAAAATCGCTCCGGCTACGGCCAGAGAAGCTCCGACCAGAATCGCCGCCACTTCCCGCGGAAGCCGCAGCGATCGAATGATAAGGCCGCTCGTATCGGACCCTTTTCCGATGATGGAAAGGACGACTTCCTTCGGGCTAATAAAGACGCTGCCGATGCCCGTGCTGACGATAAATATAGCTGCCATAGCTATGGCGAGCAGGAACGCGACGGTCAGCGTTTTGCGATTGAGAAGAAACGAATACCGGGGACCGCGGATCGTTATGTAACGGCTTTGTTTCCGTTTCATTTCTGCTGTCCCCCTTTGCGCGCGATGTAGACGAAGAACGGAACGCCGATCAACGCCGTCGTCACGCCAACGGGTACTTCCTTGGGCATCGCGATGAATCGTGCGCCAAGATCGGCGCTTACGAGCAGCAGCGCCCCCAGCACGGCGCAATAAGGTAAAATCCAGCGATAGTCGCCGCCGACGAGAAATCGGACCATGTGAGGCACAATGATGCCGACGAAGACGACAGGTCCGGCTACGGCCACCGAGCCGCCGGCCAGCGCGACGATGACGATGGCAGCCAATGCCTTAATAAGGATCGTTCGCTGGCCGAGGCCTTTGGCCACATCGTCCCCGAGCGCCATAATATTAATGTGAGGCGAGAGGAACATCGCTGCGACAATGGCAGTCGCCATATAGGGAAGCACCGCGAGCAGCATATCCATCGTGCGTCCGGCAACCGAGCCGACGAGCCAAAACAACACCTGGTCGAACGCTTTGCCGTTGCCGAGCAAGATACCTTGCGTCAGCGAGGAAAAGAATGCGGTTAACGCCGAACCGGCGAGCGTGATCTTGATCGGTGTAAGGCCGTCCCGGCCGATCGAGCCGAGAAAGTAGACGCCTCCGGCGCTAATCGCCGCTCCCGCAAACGCGATCCATGTGAACGCCGTCAAACCGGAAATATCGAAAAAAGTAACCATGAGTACGATTGCGAATGCCGCTCCCGCATTGACGCCGAATATGCTGGGCGAAGCAAGCGGGTTTCGCGTGATGGCCTGCATCAAAGCGCCGGCGACCGCAAGACTCCCGCCGACGATGGCGGCGATGCATGCGCGGGGGACGCGCGAAGTTTGAATAATAAGATGACTGTTCGATCCGTCAAATGCGGTGTAGGCCGACAGGACGGTGCGCCAGGAATAGTTGGTAACACCGAGCATGACGCTGCCCGCCATTGCGATAAGAAGCAGCAAGAGCGCCACGATTATACCTGTCCATTTGAAGGAGCGGCGTTGCAAAACACTTTGCATGCAAATAAACCTGCTTCCGCTACTTAGTTGAAGAATAATGTATAAAACTAATTGTAGGGTAACGAAATTCGCGTGTCAATGATTTTGAGAATCATTATCAAATAATTGTTGACATCATTCGTGCGAGCCATTACGATAGCAGTGTGATTGATAATCATTATCAATTGTGGCGTGAGATTCGTGCGAGTATGATGATGATTTGACGTACGATCGCGGCTGCACGATACATAGGGGGAATTGGGGAAATATGCACTCTTTATCATTCCGTTGGAAGATGCCCGCTTTGCTTGCTTTAATCTTGACATTGTCTGTATGGCTGGCAGGTTGCGGATCGTCGCCAGGCAATTCTAATCCTGCATCATCACCTAGCAACGGTTCTGCAGCGGGAGCCGCTTCCGGAAAGTCCGAAGGGACACGCAAAATCAAGCACGCAATGGGCGAATCGGATGTACCGGCGAGCCCGAAGAAAGTCGTCATTTTGACGAATGAAGGGACCGAGGCGCTTCTCTCTCTGGGCATGAAGCCGGTCGGCGCCGTGAAGTCGTTTACGGGTAACCCTTGGTACGATCATATTAAGGCCGATATGCAAGGCGTACAGCCGCTTGGCGAGGAATCGCAGCCGAACCTGGAATTAATCGCCTCGCTGAAGCCCGATCTGATCATCGGCAACAAGCTGCGTCAGGAGAAAATATACGAACAGCTCAAAGCGATTGCGCCGACGGTCATGTCGGAGACGCTTCGCGGCGAATGGAAGACGAATTACTTGCTGTACGCCGATGCGCTTAACAAAAAAGCGGAAGGCGAGAAAGTGATCGCCGCATTCGACAAGCGGATCGACGACTTTAAGCAAAAAGCGGGCGACAAGTTGAACCAAACCGTATCGGTCGTTCGGTTCATGGCGGGGAAAACCCGTATCTACAAGCAAGATACGTTTACCGGGGTTATTTTCAACCAGATCGGGATCAAACGCCCGGCATCGCCGAGCAAAGAGACGTTCGCCGATGAAATCAATAAGGAACGTTTGCCGGAAGCGGACGCCGATATGCTGTTCTACTTTACTTACGAAACCGGAGACGGCAACGGGTCCAAGCAGGAGCAGGAATGGCTGAACGATCCGTTGTGGAAAAACTTGAAAGTGGTTAAGAACAACAAAGTGTACAAAGTGAACGATGCGATCTGGAATACGGCCGGCGGCGTCAAAGCGGCGAACCTGATGCTGGACGAATTGTTTCAATTTTACGGGGTTAAAGCTTAATCTCATAAAACATACAGCATTGAAAGAGTCGGCCCGAAAGGGCGGCTCTTTTTCCATCATAAGTGAGGCGTACAGCCTATGAGAATCATTTTCAAACAATGGTTGACAAGATGCGCTGAAGCCTTTACTATTATCAACGTAAATGATAATCATTATCAATGGAGTTGGTTTCGGTCACTCAGGCTGACCCGGCATCACTTCACGCGAAACTATCGGTTGTCGTTTTGAAGACGGTACGATACATAGGGGGAATATACAACATGTTTTTATCAGGTCGATCGTTACGAATTAAAGGAGCGGCCTTGCTGGCTGTCGTCATGCTGCTGTCCGTTTGGCTGACTGCTTGCGGGTCGTCCCAGGGCAATCCGTCGCCATCGGCAGGTGCCGCTCAGAGCGCCGGAAAGTCGGAAGGCACGCATAAAGTCAAGCATGCCATGGGAGAGTCCGATGTCCCGTCTAACCCGAAGCGCGTCGTTATTCTAACGAACGAAGGAACGGAAGCTCTCCTTTCCTTGGGAGTAAAGCCGGTTGGCGCCGTAAAATCGTTTACCGGCAATCCATGGTTTGATCACTTGAAGGCGGATTTGGAAGGCGTTCAAGTGCTTGGCGAAGAATCGCAGCCAAATCTGGAGCTGATCGCTTCGCTGAAGCCGGACCTCATTATCGGCAACAAGATGCGCCAAGAAAAAATTTACGATCAATTAAAAGCGATTGCGCCTACCGTGTTCTCCGAAACGCTTCGCGGCGAGTGGAAGAACAACTTTAACCTTTATGCCGAAGCGCTAGGCAAAAAGCAGGAAGGCGAGAAAGTGATCGCCGCGTTCGATAAACGCATTGAGGACTTCAAGCAAAAAGCGGGAGACAAAATCAAGCAGGAGAAAGTGGCCGTTGTACGGTTTATGGGCGGCAAAACAAGATACTACTACGGGGATATGTTCTCGGGCGTCATCTTCAAGCAGATCGGCTTCCCGCGTTCGGATCCGAAAAGCGATGAAAAATCGTTTGAGGATATTTCCAAGGAACGATTGACCGAACTCGAAGCGGCTGACAAAATATTTTACTTCACGTATGAAACCGGTGACGGCAAAGGGACGAAGCAGGAGCAGGAATGGCTCAATGACCCGATCTGGAAAAACATTAAGGCCGTTAAAAACAACAAGCTGGTGAAAGTAAACGACGTGACATGGAATACGGCGGGCGGCGTCAAGGCGGCTAACTTGATGCTTGACGACCTGTTCAAGATGTATGACGTGAAACCGTAATTTCGCTGCATAAGGGGAGTATGCTTTAAGCAAAATAGGATGGGCTTATAAGTCCAAACTTATTTTCTTGAGGAGGATCCGATTCGTGATCAATAACATCGACGGGCAAATTGCCGCATGCCAGCAAACGATACAACAGTTGATGCAGCAAACGCAGCAAGCTAGCCAAATGTACCAGCAAATGCTTCAGCAGGAACAGCAAAACGCGCAGCAGCTGGAAATATTGGCACAGCGTGAGCGTCAGGCGGCTCAAGTGATCCAAACGGCGCTGCAAGGCCATCAGGCAGCTATGCAGCAAATGCAGCATATTGCGCAAGTATGCGGCCAATTGGAGCAAACCGTAGCGCAAATGTCGATTGCCGGCCGTCAGGCGCAGCAAGGACAATTCGCCCGTAATGCTTATTTCCAATAAGAACGGATTACAAAGGAGTCGGTCCTGCAAAGGCACCGGCTCTTTTTTGGCTTCGGTTATATATTTAAATGGTCATCTATTGTTGACAAAATCAACTGTAATGCATATAATTACAGTAAGCGAACCGGAAGAAGGGAGACACCAGAGATGAACAGCGAATTTACGATTGCCGTCCACAGTCTGGTGCTTTTGGCTTATCGACCGGATCATATGGCGACAAGCGATATGATCGCTCACAATGTAAGCACCCATCCGGCGCGAGTGCGTAAAGTGATGGGATGCCTGCGCAAGATGGGTTACGTCACAACCAAGGAAGGCAGCGGCGGAGGATTCATTCTATGCTGCGATCCGGCCGAAGTCACTTTGGCCGAAATTTACAAGACCACATCAATCGGTTCGATCAAACCGGGCTGGTGCTCGGGCGATACGGGACAAGATTGCATGGTTGCTTGCAACATGGCCGATGTAATGGAACAAATTTTCACGGAAGCGGAAATGCAACTGCTTGCCTACTTTGATAAGCTAACCATACAGCAGGTGCTTGAGCGCCTTCGGGAAGCGCAGCAAGACAAAGTGTGATTTTTTTTAAACGAACTGTTATGTTTTCAGTTTCAGTTCTTGTCCATATTGAACAGAGAGGGTGAACGAAATGACGAATGTAAAGCGCAACGGCATCGCTGAAGGGGATTGGGTAACAGGCAATTCGCTGGAAGATGAAAAATTCATAGGCTATGTGGAATCGATCGACCTGGGCGGCATCGCGAAAGTATACGTTACTCAGAGCGACCGCGAAGAGGCCGTCGGGCGTACGGTGGAAGGCCGTCTGGCGAAGCTTGAACGCCTCCCGGACTATGCGCCTACCGAACCGGCGGATTTGCAAAGCTTGATCGATCTGGCTTTGATGACCCGGGACCGGGCGTGGTTCGAGCAGCTTCGCGCCGAGCAAGCGATCGCAGCGTTCGCTTCGTCCAAAGGCTCTCAGCAAAGCCCGAAGCTTCGTGGCGTTTCGAACATGGGAACAAGACGCGTAAACATCGATTAATACCCATACTATAAATAAGGAGTGGAGCATCATGGCTATTGTAAATGTACAAGACGCAAATTTTGGAGAAACGATCAAAGAGGGCGTAGTCCTCGCGGACTTCTGGGCCCCCTGGTGCGGTCCTTGCAAAATGATCGCGCCCGTGCTTGAGGAGCTCAGCCAAAAGCTCGGCGAATCGGTAACGATCGCAAAGATCAACGTGGACGATAATCCGGAGACGGCAGGGCAATATGGCGTAATGAGCATCCCGACGTTGAAGCTGTTCAAGGACGGCAAAGACGTTGGAACGTTCGTAGGCTTCCGTCCTCTTGCTGATCTGGAAGCTTTGGTACAGCCGCATCTATAATATCATGTCAGAGGGCAGTCCTTTCGGGGCTGCTTTTTCTGTTTGGCAGGCATTTGACCCCGGTTGTGGAACGTATAATACGTGGAAGTGTGCATTCCCTGTGCCATGTTGGCGGAGCGGATATAACGAAGGAGGTGGCATAACGATGTTTCCCGCGTTTTTTGTGTCGCATGGCGTACCGAACCTTGTTACGGATCATAATGCTTTTACGAGATTTCTTGCGTACCTCGGCTCAAGAATTCCAAAGCCGAACGGCATCGTCCTTTTCAGCTCACAGTGGGCGAGTCCCGTTCAGAAGGTGACCGGCGCTCAGCGGCTTAGGACGATAAAAGACGATTGGGGATTACCCGATGAACTGTTCGCGTTCGAGTACCCGGCTCACGGGGACATCATTCTCGCGCATGATGTGCAGCAATTGCTTGCCGCCGAAGGGATTCGCTGCGAAGCCGACGACGGGCGGGGGCTTGATCACGGCGGGTGGACGGTGTTGTCGCTCATGTACCCGGATGCGGACATTCCCATCATCGCGGCATCGATTAATCCGAGGTCCGTGCCCGAGGACAGTTACCGGATCGGAAAGGCGATAACCGATCTAAGGAAGAACAACTGTTTGATCATCGGCAGCGGCGGGACGGTGCGTAATTTGCGCAAAATGAACTGGGATCACGATAAAGTGGAGCGCTGGGCCGTTCGATTTGATCGCTGGCTTGACGAGAAAATCCAGGTATGGGACCTGGAAAGCTTGTACGATTACGAGAACAGGGCACCTTACGCCAAAGATGCCGTTCCCGGAAAAGAACATTTGCTGCCGCTGTTCGTCAGTATGGGGGCGTGCGACGGCAACCGGAAGGCCAAATTGCTGCATCAGCAGTATCAATACGGCACATTAAGCTTAAATTGTTGGATGTTCAGTTAAAAAAATGCGGATAAATATCCCGTCCTCCGAAACAATAATAGTTGTGGCTGTTTTTCGAAACGAGAGGAGGGTTTCCTGATGGACGCAATGACGTTTGTTTTATTTGGAGCGACGGGCGATTTGGCGAAAAGAAAAATTTTTCCTGCGCTTTATCGTTTATATATCGATGGAAAGACGCCCGAACGGTTTTCGATCGTAGGCAGCGGCCGGCGGGAGATGAACGATGCTGCATTTCGCCAGCAGGTGGAGCAATCGCTAACCGCCTATTCGCGGCGGCCGGCGGATGACCGCAGCAAGGTGGATGCATTTCTCGAGTTGTTTCGCTACTGTGCGGCCGACGCGTCCGTTGGGACGGATTATCGCAAGCTGCTCGAGCTAGTCGAGAAGCGGGAGGGCGAACAGAACATCCCGCAGAACCGGTTGTTTTATTTGTCGGTTGCGCCGGACTTTTTTGACGTGATCGCGCTGCATATCGCAGAGAGCGGGTTAGGGAAAGGGAGCGGCTGGAAGCGGCTGATCATCGAAAAGCCGTTCGGGCACGATCTGAAATCGGCCCGTCGGTTGAACGAGAAATTAAGCCAAGCTTTCGAGGAAGACGAAGTGTACCGCATCGATCATTATCTTGGCAAGCCGATGGTGCAAAATTTGGAGGCGCTGGAATACGCCAATCCCGTCATTCAAGCGCTGTGGAACAACCATTATATCGCCAACGTGCAAATTACGGCGAGCGAAATCGTCGGCGTGGAGGAAAGAGCCGGTTACTACGATACGTCCGGAGCGATTCGCGACATGTTTCAGAATCATATGCTGCAGCTTCTGATGATGATCGCCATGCATTTGCCGCATATGACCGAGCGAGACGTACGGGCCGGAAAACGAAGAATTGTGGAATCGATCAGGTGCGTCTCCCCGGAAGAGGCCGGCAGCAGCGTCGTGCGCGGACAATACGTTGCCGGGGAAGTTCAGGGCAAAGCCGTTCCCGGTTATACGGACGAGCCCGGCGTGGCGCCATCGTCCCAAACCGATACTTTCGTAGCTGCGCGGCTGTGGCTGGACGATCCTTTTTGGGAAGGCGTGCCGTTCTACATCCGGACCGGCAAGAGGCTGAAAGAGAAGTCGACCCGCATTGTGCTTGAATTTAAAAACCCGCGCGGCGCCATGCATTTATGCGGGACGGAACAATGCGATCCGAACCTGATGATCATCGAGATCAGTCCGAACGTCGGCGTCGTTCTGCGGCTGAACAGCAAAAATTTGCTGCAGGAAGGCAAGCTCGAACCGATCATGGTCGATTTTTGCGCCAATGGCAAAGATATTCCTGAGGCATATGAAATTCTTTTGTCCGACGCGCTGCAAGGGGACGCGACGTTCTTCGCGCATTGGAACGAAGTGGAGCAGTCTTGGAAATGGGTACAGCCGGTGCTGGAGGCATTTGAACGAAATCTCGTCCCACTGTACTCGTATCCGGCGGGCTCGAACGGACCGGAAGCAGCGGGCCGTTTGCTGGAGCAGGACGGGTTTACCTGGTGGTAAGCCAGCAGCGGGAGCTTGCGAAATTACATACGGAAAGGAGATCGACGCATGAAGGTTGGTTTAATCGGTCTTGGTAAAATGGGCTTCCATTTGGCCCAAAATTTATTGGATCATCGGCATGAAGTTATCGCTTACGATGTGAACGCTCAGACGGTGGCGGAGCTGTCGGCGTTCGGCGCGAAAGGGACAAGCAGCGTGCAGCAGCTGGCCCAATCGCTGGACAAGCCTAGCGTGGTATGGATCATGGTTCCGCATGGCGTGGTCGATTCGGTGCTTGACGAGCTCGCCCCCCACTTATCGGAGGGCGACATTGTCATCGACGGCGGCAACTCGCACTACAAAGAATCGATTCGCCGTTCTGAGCGGTTGAAGGAACAAGGCATTCACTTCCTTGACGCCGGTACCTCCGGAGGAACGGCCGGTGCCCGTCACGGCGCTTGCTACATGGTCGGCGGCGATCCGGAAGGCTGGCGCGTGGCGGAGCCGCTATTCCGGGATACGGCGGTGGAGAACGGCTATCTGTACGCAGGGAAGTCTGGCAGCGGCCATTTCTTGAAGATGGTGCATAACGGCATCGAATACGGGATGATGGCTTCGATCGGAGAAGGCTTTGAAATACTGGAGAAAAGCGAATTCGACTTCCATTACGAGTCGGTGGCGCGCGTCTGGAACAACGGTTCGGTCATTCGCTCGTGGCTGATGGATTTGACGGAGCGCGCGTTCGCCAAGGATGCCACTCTTGAGGAAATCAAAGGCGTAATGCACTCGTCCGGCGAAGGAAAATGGACGGTAGAGACCGCGCTTGATCTTCAGACGGCAACGCCCGTCATCGCGATGTCGTTAATTATGCGCTACCGTTCGCTCGATATCGATACGTTCACAGGGAAAGTTGTCGCCGCGCTGCGCAGCGAATTCGGGGGACATGCCGTGGAAAAAACGGGCGAAACGGTCAAAGTGTAACCGCTGCGTTGAGCCCATAGGGGACGGTAGGGACCGCAAGGCTAAGCGGTTACGGCCGCACTTTCCCGACGCCCAAAGCAAAATGCTCCCAGAAAATTTCTTCGACCAGCTGCAATTGCTTCGCATCGGCGCATTTCACCGTGACGAATACTTCCGTCGCTTTCTCGTTGTAAATTTTGCTTCGCTTTTTTACACGCTTCATATGCAAATAATCGATGCAAAAGCCGAATAGCAGTCCGAACACCAGACCAATGAGCCCCCACAAGATGGGGCCCCATGTCAGGACGAAGCCGTAGATCGTCCCGAGCAGCATACAGATCACGCCCCAAATGCAGGCCACATCCAGCAAGCTTTTTCCGTCCGACCGGTGAATCGTATCGAACAGCTTGGATTCCTCGATTCTCCGGTCGAGCGGAACCGCTACGATATTTTCTTTTCCAATCCCTTTTTGTTCGAGTTTTTGCAGCGCCATCTCGAGCGACGTTGAATATTCAAAAGCGGCTACGACATGCATTGGTTCTCCTTCCCGTACAGCTCGTCCAAACTTCCTTGCTGATACGTTTGCTTCAGAAACCGGGACAGTTCGATTTCAAATATCAAGTTGTTCTCTACGGTTTTCGTATAAGAGTCGTACAATGAAAAACCGTAGATCGAAGGGATGTACAACAGCCACTGGAAATCGAGAATCGATTTCGCTTGGGCAAACTGGCCGAGAGCGGTGTAATGGACGCCTTCCAGCACGTGTGAGCAGTGGAGAATGGTCCCCCACCATATAAACGAAAATAGCGCGGCTGGAATCCGCTGCAAATAAATATACCCGAGCGGAGGGAGTAAGAACGACCAGATTAGCGCCAGACCCGGCTTCTTTTTCTCCAGAAAGTTGAGCTCGAGCGAAGTGAAATGAAAAGGTTTAATCGCAGGCGAATCGCGATAAGCGAGCTGATACACTTTGTTCAGATCGACGCATCGGCGGTAGCTGTCCCACATCGCAAACACATAAACCGTGCTGTACACCAAAAAATATCTCCATTCAATGATGTCTTTGGCCGTTTCAAACTGTCCGGTCATCGTGAAGTAAATGGCGGAATTGATTTTGGACAACGTATTCGCGGTATACTCGAACACCATAAGAAAAAAGCCCCATATATAGCTGTTGACGAGAATATGCCCGAAGCCCGGAAACGCCGCCGACCACCAAAAAACGATCCACGGGCTTTTAAAGCTTAGCGTATTGCTTGAAAAAGGGCTGGAACTGACAATATTTCTGCGTGTTTGCTTCATGCCGTCTCCTATTTTGGCAAACCCAATCTTGACAAGATTCGGTAGTCATATGGAAAAAATATACATACCGCTTTAAACAGGTATTTCCAGATTTTTGAAATTGTAAACGAGGTGTTCGTTCGCATTTGCCGCTGGCCTCGTTCAGCGCCCGCCTATCGCCGCGAGTTCTATGCCGCAAATTTAGTGAAGCTCCGAGCGTCTTGCAGCCGTTTCGTATCGTGAACAAGATCGGTGAAAGGCAGTAATAAGGCTTTATGTTCACGTGAACAATTTTAATGACGCGACGCTGCGCGGCCTGTTATAATCGGAGTGATACAACCTATTTTTACATACCGGAACGGAGGATCATCCCTATGAAATTGTCCGTATTTAGCGTTGTCACGCCGGACTTGACCCCGGAAGAGCTGGCGGTTGCCGCGAAGGAAGCGGGACTGGACGGGATCGAATGGCGGTATAAGGAAACTCCCGAAGAACTGAAAAACGAGAAGCCGTCGTTTTGGCGGAACAATCTGTGCTCCATCGATCCGGGAGCGGACGACGCCGAGCTGGAACGGTTCGTCCGCATCACCCGGGACAACGGGCTGGAGCTGCTCAGCCTGACGCCTTATTTGAACGCTTGCGATCTGGATGAGACGGAGCATGCTTTGAAGGCGGCGAGCAAGCTTGGCGCGAAGATGATCCGCGTTGGCGTGCCCGGCTATAACCGGAAGCAGCATTACAACGAGCTGTTTGACCGTGCGGTTACGTATTTGGCAGGCGTGGAGGAGATGGCGAAGCAGTACGGCGTCAAATGCCTTATCGAGACGCACCATATGACGATCGCGCCGAGCGCCGGTCTTGCGCATCGTTTGGTCAGCCGGTACAATCCGGATCATATCGGTGTACTGTTTGATCCAGGCAACATGATTCACGAAGGCTATGAGAATTTCCGCATGGGCCTTGAGCTGCTCGGTCCTTACTTGGCGCATGTGCATATTAAAAATGCGGGCTACAAGAAATCCGAGCTTCGTTCGAACGGTTCGCAGGCATGGACTTCTTATTGGGAACCGATCGCCGAAGGGATTGTAGATTGGAAGCAGGTGCTGACCGATCTGCAATCGGCCGGGTATGACGGATATCTCGGGGTGGAAGATTTCAGCGGCAAATACGAGTCCAAGGAGCTGCTCAAGGTATACGCGCAGCAAATTCGCGGTTTGCTTGCCGAGCTGTAAGTTGACATGATGAACGAGCAACAACAAAGAGATGCCCGTAAATAGGGCATTTTTTTGTTGCGTCCGAACATCGGGTTTATGAGGGCAGTGCTGTAATGCTGCCATTCCAAAATCGCAGGATGCCTCTTTCGTTTTCATTTGATAGAAATCCGACTTCTAATTGGGCCGCTGCTAGAATATAGATTAGTAGAAGCACAAGGATGAGGTGATGGTACAGATGAGAAGAAGACAAAGCTGGAAGCAGTTGTGGCGCAAGCTGCGGAGGCGGGGGACGCTCGCCCTGCTCGCTAGCGGTCTGGTGTGCACGGCGGCGGCTTGCCAGCCGGTGAAGCAGGGAGCTGCGGGGCATCCTGCAGCCGAAGCCCCGGCGTCGGCGCCGGTCCAGCCGGTCAGCGGCGTGCAGGAACCGGCGGCGTCGTCCACGCCGTCCGCACCTGTATACCGTGCGCCGCTGACGGGAATGGAGCTGCCGCAAAAAGCGGATAACCGCCCCGTCATGGTGATGGTCAATAACCATCCGTCGGCGCGTCCGCAAAGCGGGCTGTCTCAGGCGGACTTGCTGTACGAAAGCTTGGCGGAAGGGGAGATCACGCGGCTCGTCGCGGTATTCCAGAGCCGAAGCTTCACGGATCCGATTGGTCCGGTGCGAAGCATCCGTCCGTACTTTATCGAGCTCGGGAAAGGGCTAGGCGCGATTCAGGTGCATGCCGGCGGCAGCCCGGACGCCTACACGCAGCTGGACAGGGAGAAAATCGCCGACTTGGACGAAATTACGAATGCCGGGCCGTTCTTTTGGCGGGAGTCGTTCCGCAAGGCTCCCCATAATCTATACACCAACCTGGACAAGATTCGGGCGGGTGCCGAGAAGCGCGGGCTGAACCGGAGCGTTCCGGACGCCGCGGTATTCCGCTTTATCCCGAACGGGGACGAGGCGGTGCAAACGCTCGGAACGGACAAGGCGCCGAGGTATGGGGCGGAAACGCCGGCTGCGGCGGAGGCGCAGAAGGTGGACGTCACTTTTTTGCTCAAAAGCTATAAAGTATCCTACGAATTCGACGCAGCCTCCCGCTTGTACAAGCGATTTATTAACGGCGTTAAGCATATCGATCTGAACAACAGCGAGCAGTTGACGGCGTCGAACGTGATTGTGATGGGGACCGACCATCGGGTACTCGACAGCGAAGGCCGGCAAGAGGTGAGGCTAACCGGAACGGGACGCGCGATGGTGTTTCAGCAAGGAAAGATGCGTCAGGTCGAATGGAGGCGGGATAAAGAAAACGACCCGATCCGCTATTTCGATCAAGGCCGTGAAGTGTCCCTGATGCCGGGACAGACGCATATTCTCATTGTTCCCGTGAAGCCGTCGTTCGAAAGCCATGTCGCTTACGGGCCGTTATCCTAACTATTCATTGTCCAAATACATTTTGGCCTGCTGTTTCCATTGCTCGACGTAGTCCCCGACGGCCCATTGCACCATCACAACCGATTCGTTGCGTCCCAGATTAAAGGACAAGAGGGGCGAAGCGATCAGCCGGTTCTGATACGGGTAAATGACAACGTCGCGCTCCGACACGACGGCGACCATATCTTCCGTCGGCGAGGAAAAAGCATCGTTTGCACTTGGGCGCAGACGCTTGATTTCCTGCCAGCCCGCCACAAGCCGGTCGTGCGACACAACGGATTCCGGCAGAGAGGCCGGAAAGTCCTTGAGCTCATAGCGGTGCTCCTTGGACGACGGCTGAGCGGAGTAGTCCGCCACTTGCGGCACCCATTGCCCTTGCTTGCGGGTGATCGTCCAGCTTTCTCCCGCCGTATCCGCAGCCGCCGCTGCGGCTGTGCGAGAAGCCGGCTCGCCCGGCTGAACGGGCAACGCGGGCTGCAGCTTCCGCATCGCAGGATCGGCGGTATCGGCGCCGTATATGCTGCGGAGCGTTACGTGCGGCTCCCGCAGAGGAGCCATCGTCAGTTTATCGCGTCCTGTTATCTGACCCAGTTCTTTCACCCACACATATTCGTATTTTGACGCGGCCTCTTTCGTCGAACGATCGTTTAATGTTTGCTCCACGGCCATGTACCGGTTCCCGGCGAACAGCAGCTTCTCCGATTGGGTCAGCGGTTTCACCGGCGGGGCTACGAGCTGGCGGGTGGCGGTCTTGCTGTTGCTGGTCAAATAAGCGGACAGCGTACGGGTTTCTTCGTGCGCCGATTCGCGGCGTTCGTTCACGATTTTCCAAAAACTCATCTTGTAAGGCATTAAAATGCCCGAGCCTTCGGCGATCGTCTGCAGGCGATTTTGCTCCGGCGCGATCAATAACGTCCGATAGGTGCTGAACTGTTCGCCGATCTGCGGACTTTGCTGATCCGTGCGAAGTCCGATGAGCAGTGCGGATTGAAGCGGGACGGCCTGCTGGTCGTCGGCATAATATTGGATGTCTGCGATGGGCTGGGCCGTCTCCGCCGCCGTATTCATCGCTTGATGAGGCAGCAAACTTTGCCAATCGCCAACCAGGAGACAAGCCGCTGCCGCAAGTACGACGCAAGTCCCCGCAAACCAGGGCATTCGGGATCGGCGAGGCTTGACCTTTTCCTCGATCCGCCTCTCGATTCGTTTCCTTAAGCTATCCGAAAACCCGTCCTGATGGCCGAACGGGCCGTTGGTCAACCCTTCCTTTAGCTCCTTGTCAATCGGATCCACGGGACTTACTCTCCTTCAGCTTCGAAATTTTGCTTCGTGCGTGAAAAAGCCTCGATTTCACCGTTCCTTCGCTAACGCCGAGCACCTCGGCCATTTCTTTCATCGACAGCTGATAATGCGCGTACAAAATAAGCACCTCCCGATACTTTGCGGGCAGCTTCATCACCAGATTCCACATTTCGCCCACGGCGAGCTTCTCCATGACCTGCGTCTCCGCTCCGGCCACGCTTTTCCCGTTCTCGGCCGATGTGTGCAAGAAGCCGGTCAGTGTGACTTTGCGCAAAAACGCCGAACGGCGGTAATCAAGCGCCATGTTGCGGGTAATGGCGAGCAGCCACGTCTTCACGGACGATTCGCTGCGAAACGTGTACAGGTTGCGGAACACTTTGATAAACACTTCCTGCGTAATGTCGTCCGCCTGATCCCGCTTGTGCGTAATGCTATATGCGTAGTTCCATACGTCTTTTCCGTAGGCGGTCATGAGCTCCGAGACGATCGCCTTCTTATCGGAAGTTTCCGTCAAGTATTTCAAATATTCGAAGTTTGCTTCGGATTCCAACGGGGCCACCTCTAATCCTTTTGACGAACCAAGTCCATAGTCAGTTCAATGTTATGTAAAAAGTGATGATGAAAAAAGCCGGACCCCCGATAGCAAAAGGAGTTCCGGCGCTGATAGGTTATCTTAAGTGTAACCCGCGGGCGGCGATTAGGAAAGTGATAAATAAGCAACATTTTGCTGATAGCTGCGCTGTCGCAAGGTTCGGCGGTTGTGGCGTTGTTCCGCCTTCCATAAAATGGACGGAACAAAGGGAGAGTCATTGCTCACTTTTCGATTAGCTTGCTCAGCGGCTTATACACCGCATCCACCAACTGGGTCGGGCCGGGCAGCTCCGGATAGATGACGAGCAGCAGCGTTATCACCCATCCAAACGCGAGCAGTACCGAAAAAGCAAGCTTATCTTTCCCCGAATACCGCCCCATTTGCGGATTTTCAAACAAAATCATCATCAATGCGGCCAAAGTAATTACGATGAATGTACCCCACTTCATTTGTTCATCTTCTCTCTTTCCAAATTGATCACGCCGGATGAGGACAAGCCGGTCCGCAATATTTTAACCTTGGACTCGATATGGACGGTTACATGGGGAAAGATGTCGTCCCACTGCGTTTTGGCCCGCTTCCATTCTTTCGGGTACGCTCTGCGAAATGCCTCGGCGAAATCGAAAATGTCCGCGTTCCACTGCTTTTGCGGTTTGACCAGCACCGCCCGTATTCGGGCTTCGATCGCTTCGGCGAGCTGCCGTTCCATACTGTGGGACAGCTTGGGATCGGACAAATCCAGTATCGTCGTATTCTGAATGATATCGTCTTCCGTATAGATTTTGACCGTCATGCTCCACACGCCGTTCTCGATCCGCGGAACGAGTTCCGTCCGGGCGCGAAGCAGGGAGAGCGACACGCGACCTTCCGCTTCTTTCGGCTCGATCGTGACCGTGGCCGTCTTCACTTCATTGCGGAGCCACAGCAAACCTCGGGTCAGGCGATCGTCAATCCAGCCGACCATGCGGTTTTGTTTTAATATGGCGGAGCCGTTAATGAATCCGATCGATTGCAAAGGGGGCGCTTCAGGCTCAGGCGGCACGATGTCAATCCAGGGTAGCACAGAAGCGTCAGAGCCTCCGATCATCATTTGAGCATAATCTTTGATCGTTACGCTCAGTCCGGTTTGCGCTTTGGCCAGCTCTCTTAATACTTCGGCCGAACTTCGTTCCAAAGGAGGGAGAAGTCTTAAGATGTTTTTGGCCGTGCCTTTGCTGATAAACAGGTTGGCGCGTTCGCGGGGCCCTGGCGCCCGCGCGAGGAAATCGATATGCTCGCTAAGCCCTTCCTTGGCGATCTGTTCGCCGAAAATGAAAATTTCGGCATGGCCCCAAAAGATGATGCGCGGCAGCTTTTCCTGCAGCTTGGATATGGCGTCAGCCAGCGTATATCCTTCAGCCGCTCGAACCAGCGTCTGGCCGGTTCCGCCCGCACTGGAAGCGGAGGCCAGCTCTTCGCCACCGGTTTTGGATGATTTTGGAACAAATACTTGGACGGAGAGCTCCACCGTCTTTTCCGTCTTTTTATCCAACCCCGCTGCCATGATGATTGCCAAATCGTTAACCTCCGTGCGGTCCCAGCAGCCGGTTAACAGCAGGACGGAACATGCGTAGGGAATCAGGAGGAGAAACTTGAGCTTTGTTGTAATGGTGGCTGGCGTCATGTTGCATATCTCCTCGAAGGGTTCATTAGCGCTCACTATCTTGTTTTGCTACCGGGCACAGGCCGGGAACGGAATTTATGCCTTACCAGTGCCACCGCGCATAGCAGCGCAGGCAGCAGCGCTTTGACGGATAAACTGTAAAACAAGCCGGAGGAATCGAAAAACTTGGCCATCACTTGCATGTTTGGCGTGACCCAAATCCCCAGCGCCACAATGCAGATTCCGACCGGAAATACGAGGAGCCGGTAATCCGAGAGCTTCAGCCATTGGGCGGTGCCGAGCACGAATACATAGTAGTAGATGCACATTTTGATAAAGATGACAAGTACCCATATCGCCATCGTTATGGCTTCCAGATGCTCCACGAAATCCGCGAGGCCGATATAACGGGACGCGACCATGAACGGATAATTAAAGCCGGCCGTTAAATCGCCGAATAACATCAGGATAGCGATGTTCGTGATCACCATCGTCAGCATAATGGAAACGACCGCAATGATTCCCCATTTGCGTCCTTTATTTGGATCCGACACGGCGGGTAGCAAAAAGGTGAGCATGACAAAATCGCTGAACCAGCTATTAACCGTGAGTGAGCCTCTTAAGGAACGGCCGATCCCGTTCTCCAGCATGGGCAGCATATTATGAGGGTCGTATTCCGGCCCGAGCAGCAGCATAAGCAGCAGCAGCAACAATATGAACACGGGGACGAACAACTGAGCACACCTGGCAATGACCTCCACCCCGCTGCGGACGGCAAAGGCGCATACCAACACCAGACTGCCCATGACCATGACGACCGGGGTACGCGAAAGGAAGTTGCCAATGACAAATTCTCCGTATTCCCGGATGACAAACCCCGTATCGTGCAATTGCATCATAAGAAATAGGAGCCCGCAGCATTTGCCCAGTATACGTCCGAACACCCGCTCGCTGTATTGAATCAGGCTTTGACCCGGATACAGCTTATGAAGCTGATAGGTGATGTATGTTAGAGCAAACCCAACAAAAGAACCCCAAATCGGCGAAATCCACATATCCCGCTCAGCATGCTTGATGGTGATGGAAGGTACGACGAGAATGGCCGTAGCCATTATCGTCGGGTACATCAGGATTCCCATTTGGAGCGCGGATATTTTACCCTTCTCGAGCATCATGATTCATTTCCTTGCTCCGGTCCCGGCTTCAATCCGGAAGCCTGCCGGTACAAATTATTTTGACCTGTCTGAAGCGGACGCGAATCTCTTGACCATAGCGGCATCTTCGATAAGACCCGGCCTAGCCGCGGATGGAGGGGTGCCAGCGGGGCCAAGTACGGAACGCCGAAGGAGCGCAGCGCGCTTAAGTGGACAAATATCGTAATGAGCCCAAGCATGAGCCCAAGCAGCCCCAGCATACCGGACAAGAACATAAGGGGGAACCTCAAGATTCTTACGGAAATGCCGAGAGCGTATCTGGGAATCGTAAAGGAGGCGATGCCGGTAATGGCGACGACCATGACCATCGGAGCGGAGACAAGCCCGGCCGATATGGCCGCTTGGCCGATAACGAGAGCGCCGACGATGCTGACCGCGGCGCCGACCTGCTTGGGCAGGCGAACCCCCGCCTCGCGCAGCGCCTCGAACGTCACTTCCATCACGAGCGCTTCGACAAGGGCCGGAAACGGAATTTCTTCCCTCGATTTCGCTACGCTGAGCAGAAGCGACGTCGGGATCATCTCCTGATGATACGTTAGAACCGCTACATAAGCCGAAGGGACGACAAGTGCGATCATAAAGAAGAAATACCGCAGCCAGCGAATGACCGAACCGGCCCAAAATCGTTCGTAATAATCTTCCGGCGATTGCAATAAGGAGAAAATATTGATCGGCGCAACCAAAGCAAACGGCGTACCGTCCACAAGAATCGCCGCCCGGCCCTCCAGCAAATTGGCGCTTACGACATCGGGACGTTCGGTCGAGATCAGCTGCGGAAACACCGAATATGGATTGTCTTCGATAAGCTCTTCGATATAGGAGCTCTCCAATATGCCATCGATGTCGATTCGGCGCAAGCGGGTTTCCATTTCTTCGATCAATGCGCGGTCCGCGATCCCGTCGATGAAGGCAATCATCGTTTGCGTTTGCGTATAGCGGCCGATTTTGACCGACTTCATCTTGAGCGCCGGGCTTTTGATGATTTTGCGAAGCAATGTCGTGTTGATGCCGATCGACTCCGTAAAGCCTTCCCGGGGCCCGCGGACTACAGACTCGGCGGTAGGCTCTTCGATCGAACGCTTCGTGATGCTGGCGAGGCCGACAGAGACGGCATAAGGATTCCCTTGCACGAGAAGGACAGGATTCCCGATCGTCAGATTTTCTACAATATCGGCGTATGTTACGATCTCTTTCGTATGGGAGGAGGATATGGAATTCATGACCGCCGTGCGGACATCTTCTCCGGGTATTTCCTGCGGCCGCAGAAGCGGGGCCACAATGTGCTCATTGGTCAGCTCCGTATTGGACATGCCTTCAAAATAAATAAGAACGGCGTTGAGGCGGTGGAACGCTTGAAAACGGTGGAAAACGATATCCGCGCATTCGGTAAAAAGGCCTTCCAGTTTTTTTATATTTTGATTAAAATCCGAGGACAGCATCTGCGCATCGGTGATGAAGGTTTCGTTCATCGCCAGACGCTGGCGTTTGGATCGAAACAACAAGCGGCTTATAGATTTGAATAAGTCCATCGCGCAGCCTCTTCCTTTTTTTTTCATTTTCCCCAAAAGAAGCTGTTTTATCCAAGGTATCGCTATGTCTAAACCGCTTCTTCGCTCAGATGGGGCGGATTCCGGCAGGGCAAAGCATAATAAGGATTGACACTTTGCCCAAGAGCCGAGCCTGCTTGAGCTGTTTCGGCAATGCGCGGGAGGATGGTGTCCTTCGCGAGGAGGTCGATGTGGAAACGGCGGTGAAAGCGTTGTTCACTATATTTTACGGCGCGTTTCAGTCCGCTCATCTGTACGGGGAAAAGGATGTTATGCGTTTTTATGAAGTACATTTGGCGCTGCTGGAAAGCGGGAGAACATAAACAATGGAGGAGGCAAGGCATGGCAAAAGTGGTTCTCGGCCGGTTTACGGCTCAGCTCGAAGGTGATTTTGTCGTGTTCGTCATTGGCATGCGCATTCATAAGCGATGTGCCGGCAACCGGTTCGCGAGAACGGCGCGGCAGCGGCTGGGTAGGGAAGAAACCGGTCATCGCATGCCATGACGTTGCGCCATCTATAGTGAGTGGCGATAATGGTTAGGCGAGACGCCGACGAATTTTTTGAACAGGCGGGAGAAGTAGAAGGCATCGCCGTAGCCTAAGGCGGATGCGATTTCTTTGACCGATTGGTCGGTGTTGAGCAATATATTTTTCGCCTCGGCGATTTTGAGCCGATGGATATACTCGTTCAAGGGATAGCCGGTATATTTCGCAACCGATCGTCTGAGCGTGGAGGCGGAAATATGATGCTTTTCGCATAACGCTTTGGCTTCGAACGGCCGATATAAGCAGTCGGCGATATCTTCCATGAGATCGTTTTTGCTTTCGGCTTCGGCTGATTGGGGTGCAAGCCGCGAGCTTAGCGCGAGGTCGAACAGCAACGATTCCAGCAGCAGCGCCGCCTGATCGATATGGCCCGGGATACCGCTGGCCATGAGCAGGCCGATCCGGGTTATTTTGGCGTGATGATCGCCCGTCGTTTGTTTGACCTTGCCGGGTTCGATCAACCCTGTATCCAGCCATTCTTGAATCCGCGTACCTTCAATCGTAAAATAATGCTCATCCCATGATTCGCCCGCCCCCGGTCCGTAATGGAACGTGCCGTCCGGCGAGAAAACGAACATGCTTCCTTTCCTCACCAACTGCGGCTCGCAGTCGTTGTACCGGTAGCTACCCGAGCCTTCGGCAATGTATACGATCGCCCAATATTGAAAATGCGCCTGCTCCCGGTAGTGGATCCGCTCGGGAATATGTCCGACGTTGAGAATGGTCAGCGATTTCAGCATGAGCCTGCTTGGATCCACTTTCAGGTCAACGATTCGCGTCGGCCTGTTGCTGATATGGCGGTTCTCTACGATGCGGACCGGCTGTCCGGTCCAATCTTCCTTCCGTGAGGGCATGACCTATGTTCCTTCCGTTGGGTTAGTTCCGTTTCATCGCTTCCGTCCGGCAGCTCCACTGCGTTTAGAATAACATGAATCGAATGCATTGCCTACGTGCCAGCAGGCCGTACAAGCCGTTGGACAGTCCGGCGCACGCATCGTTTTTTTGAAAATACAAGTTGTAAAAAAACATGGACTCCCTTATGATTAACGTATGGTTTTTTCGGGAACCTGGTTATGAGATAAGGAACATAGTAGTGCTCAATAATGGATATGAAGAGGTTGTAGCGATGCCGGATGAAATAAAAGTGAAGTCGTTGTATAAAGCGCTCAGAGTGCTTGATTGTTTTACCGTCAATCAGCCGGAGCTAGGCATTACCGAAATTAGCGGGATGCTCGGACTGTATAAAAGCAACGTGCACAACATCGTCGATACGTTCGTCAAAGCGGGCTATTTGGAGCAAAATCCGGAAAACGAAAAGTACAGGCTCGGCATGAAAATATTGGAGCTGGGACATGTGATTTCCAGCAACATCAATCTGCGGAAGCTGATATTGCCATATATGCAGGAGCTGGCGGACTTCACCAACGAGACTGTCTATTTGGGAATCCCGAACGAGGGAGAAGTGATTTATCTCGATTCTTCCTCGCCGAAGCATCAGCTTTCCACAAGATCGATGCTTGGGGTAAAGGCTCCACTGTACTGCACCGGGATCGGAAAAGCGATGCTGGCCTACTTGCCGGAGGAAGTGCTGCATTCGATTATCGCCAAAGGGCTCCGGAAGTTCACGGATCATACGATCACGGAGCCGGATAGGCTGCTTAAGGAAATCTCGGAGATTCGAACCCGAGGCTATTCCATTGACAACATGGAGCACGAATTCGGCATTAAATGCGTCGGGATGCCGATCTTGAACAAGAAGAAGCAGGTTGTCGCGGGAATCAGCATGTCCGGTCCGTCGTTACGCTACGATGACGACAAGATTAAGGAATATGCGGCTCGTCTGAAAGAAATCGTTCATATGTTGGAAGACAAAGTATAGGCCCGATACCGCAATACAATCGAAACTGCCGATCCGGCTTTTGCCGGGTTTGCGTTTTTTTGTTGTATTGGCAAGGCTGCGGCATGCTCTAAAGTCGACTCGGGCCAAACTGACGCTATAGTCCATGCAACTGATCATTAAGTGCATTCCTTCCTCGGGGAAGTCGTGGTAATTTGACGATATAGTACATAGCTTTGACATTATCCGGAGGTGGCTTTTTGCATGGAGAAATTGAACATCGGCGTCATCGGAGCAGGTTCCATTTCGGAGCATCATCTGCTGTCTTATCAAAAAAACGCGCAAGCGACCATTTATGCGATCTGCGATTTGAATGAAGCGAGAGCGCAGGCGAAGGCCGCCAAATACGGTGCAACCAAAGTATATACCGACTACCATGAGCTGCTGGCCGATCCGGACGTGGATGCCGTCAGCATTTGTACATGGAACAATACGCACGCGGAGATCAGTATCGCCGCACTGCGTGCCGGCAAAAACGTGCTGGTGGAAAAGCCGCTGTGCCGGACGGTGGAGGAAGCGCTCAAAGTGCAGCAGGCGGTGCGGGAGACGGGGAACATTCTGCAGGTCGGCTTTGTGCGCAGATACGACGCCAACGCCCAGCTCATGCGGCAGTTTATCGAGAGCGGCGACCTTGGCGAAATTTATTATGCCAAAGCCAGCAGCATCCGCAGGCTGGGCAATCCCGGCGGCTGGTTCGCGGACCAGGACCGCTCCGGCGGCGGCCCGCTGATCGATATCGGCGTGCATGTGATCGATTTGTGCTGGTACTTGATGGGCCGGCCGAAAGTCGCATCCATCACCGGAAATACATACCGGAAGGTTGGAAACCGTTCCAACGTGAAAAATTTGTCGTTCTATAAAGCGGCCGATTACGATGCCAGCAAAAATACGGTAGAGGATATGGCCAACGCGGTCATTCGTTTCGAGAACGGCGCGTCGCTCTTGGTAGACGTCAGCTTTACGCTGCATGCGAAGCAGGACGAGACGGTCGTCAAGCTGTTCGGCGAAAAAGGCGGAGTCGAGCTGGAGCCGGCGGTGACGATCGTTGCGGAGAAGCATAATACGATCTTGAACGTTGTGCCGCAAACCGATCATAAATCGCTGAACGTGACAGCCGCATTCCAAAATGAGATCAATCATTTCGTCGAATGCTGCCAGACCGGCAATGCGCCGCTTAGCCCGGTAGAGGATGGGCTTGAAATCATGAAAATATTGTGCGGAATTTACGAATCGGCCGAGAAAGGCATCGAGATCCGGTTCGACGGTTCCCGTCAGGAGGTCGTGTCCCAATGAAGCTCGGTTTAAGCTCCTACAGTCTCGTTCGTGCGTTAAGATCGGGGGAAATGGACATTCTTGGCGTCATCGACTGGATCGTCGAGCACGGAGGCGAGCATGTTGAAATTGTGCCTCTAGGTTTTAGCTTGGTAGACAATCCCGAACTGATCGATGCGATTCGGGAAAAGGCGGCTGCCGTCGGAATCGATGTGTCTAACTATGCGATCGGGGCCAATTTCATTAAAGATACGCAGGAGGAATACGAAGCGGAGATCGAGCGGGTGAAGCGGGAGGTAGACATCGCGAGCCGTCTGGGCGTCAAGCGGATGCGGCACGACGTCGCTTCGCGCAAGGATACTTCCATTGCCCGCTTTCACGAGGACTTGGAGAAGCTCGCCGCGGCCTGCAGGCAAATCGCCGACTACGCTGCGCAGTACGGCATCGTCACGAGCATGGAAAACCACGGCTACTACATTCAGGCAAGCGACCGCGTTCAAGCGCTCATTCACGCGGTAGACCGCGACAATTTCAGAACGACGCTCGATGTCGGCAACTTCCTGTGCGTAGACGAAGACCCGGTATCCGCCGTGAAAAAAAATATCGCCTATGCCTCGATGGTGCATATTAAAGACTTTTACCGCCGTCCGTCGGACCGCAATCCGGGAACCGGGTGGTTCCAGACGGCGTCAGGCAACTATTTGCGCGGAGCGATCGTCGGCAACGGGGATATTGAGATGCGGCAGGTGCTCAGCGTGATTAAACAATCCGGTTATGACGGGTACGTGTCCATCGAATTCGAAGGAATGGAAGAGTGCAAGACGGGTGCCAAGCTCGGGCTTGAGAATGTGCGCCGTTTGTGGGATGAAGTGTAGAGATGGCGAATTTTAACGCTGCATAAAATAGTGAAGCCACCAATATTTTATTGGTGGCTTCGTTTTTTTTCTACATGATAGCTATGTGTCAAAAATATCTAGAACAGAGATTGTATTCTTACTACTTATTCGGTCAGCTCTACAGTGATGCTAGGACCCCCGAACACGAGAACCAATCTATAGGTAAGCGCTGGCAGATTGGAAGTGTCGATTTCATACTCTTGAGCGCTGCCATCGCCGGTCAAGCTGACTTTCCGTCCGAATCCCTTGGCAACTTGCTCGTCGAATTTGGGTCTGTCCAAACTGGAATAGCCGCTTGCGATCATGTCATTCAGCAGCAAGTACACGGTGTCTTGTCTGTTTGATTCTTGTTTCGAGACGCTGTTGGAGCTTGCTTTGAATTTCAAAACGGTCCCCACTTTGGCGGTTACTTTTTTGCAAACCAATCCCGGAGAGACCATTTCCAAGGTTCCGCTTGTCGACAGATTTGTAATATCGAGAGCTATGGACTTGAAGTTCCCATCCAACGTCTGCACAATCCCGGAAGCGATGCGGTAACCAAATTGTTTGCTGGCAACCGGCTGTTTCGGGCGCAAAATCAGTTTGTTTCGATCAATGGTGATTTCGCTCATATCGAGATAGCGGTCAGGCTTGCCATAGGCAGAAAACGTTACGGTTTCAGCCGGATTCTTCCCAGGAACGAACATGATGTCACGGTTATATAAGATTGTTACGGATTTGTAGCCTGCAGTAGAACTAATGGAAGAGGTCAACATAGAAAGCGGTGTTTTTCCGTCAGCCAAAACAACAATGTTGGTAACGGTACTGGAAACCTGCATATTTTTATCGATAACAAAAAGCCTATAGTAAATGTTTGAATTGCTATTGATCATAGAGGCCGTTGTTTCAAACCACGTGCGCACGCCTGTCTGAACCGTCGCTTTCTTGGCCGCTCCGGCCGCAACCGCAGCATCGAGGTACGGGATTTGTTCTGCCACGCCTTTGTCGTCATTCGCAGCAGGAACCTTTATGCTATATGGAACAAGATACATCACTCCATCGCGGGGGCTTGTTGCATAAACGGCCTCACCTACGTTTACCACAAGATTTTCGACGGTAGGCCTGAAGGCAACTGTATTTTCGCATCCCCCGATGTTTATTGGCGTATCGATCGGTACGTCGTTCCCTACAGTCATATTCGTTGGAGCTTTATCCATCGTTACTCCTGCAGCGTTAATCGTTGCGTCTTTGATTGTGCCCTGTCCCAAAATGCTGACCGCTGCATTCAATATCATCTTTACGATGGTGCTTTCGCTAGACGTTTGCATTACGGTGCCGCCCGCATTGCTAGCGACATTTACATTTTGAATGCTGCCCGACGGAAGTTCGATTTTTATGCCGCTTGCGTTTACATTGACCGTTTCGAATCCTCCGGACAACGTAATGCGCGTACCCGATGGAAGCTCGTTAGACAACGTCACGTTATTAATACTCGTACCATTATTCGTTTCCACTTTTGCTCCTGTTTGCAGCACCATTTCTTGCACAACCGTTTTTCCACTGGCTACCAGACGAACCGTGCCATCTTTCTTATCAACAATAACGGTTAGCATTACTGCGTTTTCCAAATGAATGCTATTCTCGCCGCCGCCATAAACATATGTTTTACCTTTAACGGTTACATTCTTTAAGTATACTTCGCCATTGCCAACACTTTTGCTAATGATGAGGTCGCCAGCGATCACCATATCCGATAATGTAACGCCCGGTTCGTTAATGGTAACATTATCGCCGTCGGTAACCACGCTGGGTAAACGAAGATCCGAACTGTCTGATCCGGAGTCAGAACTGCTGCCCCCGCTGACCGGCGCCGCAACCCCAAACACCGTTTTCCCTGTATCTTTGCCTTTATAAAATAATTTATATTTTACGTTCTCCATTTGGGCGGTCGTGGTCAACAGAACAGCGCTTTTGTCGCCAGCATCTATATCTGCCTGCGTTACATTCAAACCGTTATCAAATGTAAAGTCAGCTTTATCAGCGGATTCGACAGATTTGCCGAAGGTAACCTCTACACTCGTGTTGTCTACCGCCAAAATATTGCTTACAGTCGGAAGTTCGGTTGCAGTAACAGCTTCTTCGGTACTTGTTGCTTTTTTATCCCCGGATTCTCTTACCCTATCAACAAATTTTGCTTTGTTTATGCTGATTTCATAAGCCAATCGCGCCAAGGCTTGTCTCTCCGCATTGTTCTTAGGATCAAACCTCAAAGTTCCATCGCTATTTTCGATCCCGTTCGCTAGACCTAATTGAAACGCCAATAAAACGTCGGCCTTTGCCCATGAAGATATGTAAGCTATATCCGACAGATTCAGCTCAACCGCAGCTTGATTGGCTGCGTTTTCTAACCCTAACGCTCTAATAAAGAAAACAACAAGCTCTTCACGGGTCACTTTCGCATCAGGAGAAAAAGAGGTCTCGGAAGTTCCTTGAGCGATGCCGTGTTCGACCAATGACCCTACATATCCCGCGTACCAACTTGTTGCATCAACGTCCTTGAACATTACGGCTTTATTCGCATTTTCCTTTAATCCCATAGTTAATGCGATAATTTTAGCCAGCTCTGCACGAGTCATTTCTTTGCGTGGTTGGAAGTACCCGTCTTCATAACCAGAAATAATACCGGCCTCAGCCAAAGACATAATTTCTCGTTGAGCGTAAGATTCGGCGATGTCTTTGAACTCGGCTTCAGCACCGGATGCCAGAACCGGCAAAAAGGTGCTCGCGAGCATTGAAAAAATTAAAAATGCGCTGATCTTGCTGCGTACTGACTTGAAAAGCATTACATTCTCTCCTACTCTCTTTTTAGTATAATATCCAAAAGTATAAGCGAAAAGACCTATAAAAATGGACAACGGATATGATTATACAATATTTTACTTCTGCGTACTAGATCTAATTTCATAGTTTTTAGTTTGAAAAGCTTTCGCATCATTTGAGAGCTATGTGATTCATGTTGAATTGCCCTCATCCTCCCTTGAATCCTAAAGCGATGAAAACGTGGCACCATTCCTTACTCTCCTGATTCACCGTTCTGTCTTTAAGGTTACATAAATTAAATAAAGTCGTTATAATTAATTATTAGGCACGTACCGCCGGCGGTCTTTCAGGGCCGTACAGCCAATAGAGCGGGGAGCGACAACAAGCATGAATATTGCCATTGTAGACGACAATCCGGTCAATCTTATCGTGATAGAAAAAATATTAAAAAGCGCGGGCTACGATTCCTTCTGGAAGTTCGCATCCGCCGGGGATTTGCTGAACCGGCTGCAGGAGCATGCCGAGGCAGGCAGCATCCCAGTCGACCTTATACTCATGGACATGATGATGCCCGAATTGGACGGCATTGAAGCATGCCGGCGCATACAGCAGGACGAGCGGCTGAAGGATATCCCTGTCATTATCGTTACGGCCGTGGGGGATTCCATCAAGCTCGCGGAGGCGCTGGAGGCGGGTGCCAGCGATTACGTGATGAAGCCGGTCAACAAAGTCGAGCTGATCGCTCGCATTCGCGTCGCATTGCGGCTCAAATACGAGAAAGACTGGCACAAAGAATACGAAGCGAGGCTGCGCGGCGAGCTGGAGCTGGCGAAGCAAGTGCAGTCGAGCGTGCTGAGTCCGCCTCTTCAAAGGGATCGGCTAGAAATACGCGCCGCCTATTATCCGTCCTCCGAGCTGGCGGGCGATTTATATGCTTGGTACCGGATCGACGAGGATCGGTACGGCGTTATTTTGCTCGATATGATGGGGCACGGCATTTCGTCCTCGCTTGTATGCATGTTCATCTCCTCCGTCATGCAGGACACGATCATCCGCTTCGTATCTCCGGAATTCGTCATTGCGGAGCTGAACCGCTATATGAACCAATTAAATCGCAAAAAACCTTCCGTCAACTATTATTTTACGGCCATTTACTTGCTCATCGACACGAAACGAAAAAAAGTCGAATACGTGAATGCCGGACATCCCCCCGGACTGCTTTTCGAAGAGGGGAAAGCACCGGTATTGCTAAGCCAAGGCAGCTGTGCCGTCGGTTTTTTCGATCAGATGGATATTACGAGCAGCAGCTTCACATACGATAACCCGATTCGCATTGCGCTTTATACCGATGGGCTGCTCGAATCGATCCCGCTGTCCGATGATCATCCGGACGAGGTGCCGGAATACGACGTGCTTGCGGAGCGGCTGCGCGATAACGTATACCGGGAGCCTGATCCGAACGTGCTCGTCGATCAACTGCTCCCGGTGCATACAAGAGAAGCGCAGAGCGATGACATTTGCATGGTGCTGATCAAAGCGACATAGGGCGGGATCGGCATATGCGACCGGACCCATCGGTTATGGTCCGAGTTTTTTCTTGTGGCAAGGAGTGGACAAAAACGTATGAAAATTAAAACCAAGCTGATTATGGGATTCAGCATTATGCTGATTTTGCTGTTTGTGCTTGCGGGTATTGGCGTGAACCGTTTGACGGGCAGCGATGCCTCCATTCAAGATATTTACGAAAATCGGTATAAGAAAGTGAAGCTGACGGCGCAGATGCGCAGCGATGCCGCCGATTTGACGAGAGCCGTCGGAAACTTGCTCTTGGCCAATAACTTAGACAGCGAGAAAAAAAATTCGGACTTGATCCGCAGCCTGAGCAAAAAAGTGACAACCCAGATGAGCCAAATCGAGACGTCGTTTCAAGACAGCGAAGAAAAGAGGCTCGCCGTCGAATTGATGAATACCGGCAAAAAATATTTGGAATTCAAGGATCAAGCTGTCAGTCTGCATCAGGAAGGAAAACGGGAGGAGGCGAACTTGCTTCGCAATACGACCGGCGCCTTGCTGCTGGAAGATTTTATGAGCAGCATGACCGCAATCAGCGTATACCAAGAGGATGCGATGGACAAGGCCATTGCGGATACGCAGAACGACAATAAGCGGACGACGAACTACGTCCTCCTATTGGCCGTTCCCGGGGTGCTGCTCGGTATCGCCCTTATCCTTTGGATTCTCGCGAGCCTGACGCGCGGGTTGTCGTCGTTGTCGGATATGATGAACCATTTTACCAGCGGGGACTGGGAGGATAACGCATACCGTTATCAGGTAAAATCAAACGACGAGCTCGGCCAGCTCGGTGTATTGTTCAATCAGCTCGCAGACGACTTGCAAGCCACGCGCAAAAAGGAAGAGGCGCTTGTTCGGATCAATGAAGATACGATCTGGCTGCAATCCAAGTCGGCCAGCGTCTGGTTCCAAATGCAAGAGACCGAGTCGATCGAGGAAATGACTACGATTTTCATAAGCGAGCTTTCCCGCATTGTAGGCGCTCAAAGCGGCGCGTTCTACGTTGCCGGAAAATCTGCCAGGGAACAACAATTGTACCTGACGGGAACGTATGCTTACGCAGAGGCGAATCCCATCCCGCAGTTCAAGATCGGTGAAGGTCTTGCCGGCCAATGCGCCAAGGATGGCAAGCCGATTCGCGTCGAGGTTCCGTCGGGCGATTACGCCAAGATTCGTTCCGCCTACGGCGACATCGAGCCGCTTATGATTACGATACAGCCGATCCTTTATACCGATGACGTGTTGGGCGTGTTCGAGCTCGTCTCGGTGAAACCCATATCCGAGCTTGAGCAAAAACTGATCGATCAAATGAGCGATACGTTTGGTACGCTGCTCAATGCGCTGCAAAGCCGACTGCACAATGAGGAATTGCTGCGCATCCACCAAGCGTTGACCGAAGAGCTGCAGAGCCAATCCGAGGAGCTGCTGTCGCAGCAGGATGAGCTGAAGGCGTCCAATGAAAAGCTGGAGGAGCAGACGAGGGTCCTCCAGGCTTCGGAAGAGCTGCTGCAGCGGCAGCAGGAGGAGCTGGAGCAGGCCAACGACGCCTTGATGCGCAAGACCGCCGAGCTGGAGGTGCAGGTTCGCGAGACGGAGGAAATCAACAGCCAGCTTGAGATTACAAAGGAATCGCTCGAGAAACATGCGCTCGAACTGGCGGTGGCTTCACGGTACAAAACCGAGTTTTTGGCCAACATGTCGCATGAGCTGCGCACGCCGCTTAACAGCCTGCTGATACTGTCGCAGCTGATGAAAGAGAATAAAGACGGCAATCTAACCGGCAAACAGGTGGAATATGCCGATACGATCTATTCCTCCGGCTGCGATCTGCTGAAGCTGATCGATGATGTGCTTGATTTGGCGAAAGTGGAATCGGGACGGATGGAAATTCGTCAGGAGCAGGTGGGCGTTGCGGAGATCGTCGAATACGCCAACAGATCGTTCGAACCGCTTGCCCAGAACAAAGCGCTTGACTTTGAAATACACGTGGAGAACGGCGTGCCGCTCCATATTCATACGGATAGCTCACGACTGATGCAAATATTGAAGAACTTGCTTTCCAACGCGTTCAAATTTACGCAGAGCGGCGGAGTTCGCCTTGCCGTGCGGCTTGTCACCGATCCCAGGCCGATGATCGCTTTTGTCGTAGAAGATACCGGGATCGGCATTCCGCCGGAGAAGCAGCAAATGATTTTCGAAGCGTTCCAGCAAGCGGACGGCACGACGAGCCGCAAATACGGAGGGACCGGCCTAGGTCTGTCCGTCAGCCGCCAGCTTGCCGCTTTAATGGGCGGCACGATCGAGCTTGAAAGCGAAGAAGGCAAAGGCAGCGTGTTCACACTCTGGCTGCCGATGAGCTTTTCTCCCGCCTCCCGCGAGGCGGCGACGGCGCTTGTACAGCTGCCGTCTGCTCTGGAATCCCCGCTGCCCAATGAGGCGGTACGGGTGCGGCCGGAACCGGCGCTGGCGATTCCCGGTACGACGCCTCCCGCCGGGAAGGCGGCATCGCTTGCGGATGACCGCGATTCGGTTGCCGAGGGCGACAAAGTGCTGCTTATCATTGAAGATGACCCGCATTTTGCGACCATTTTGCTCGATATGGCGCGAAGCCGGGGCTTTAAAGCGATCGTCGCGCTGCAGGGCGATACGGGTCTTCGACTGGCGAAAGAACGGCTGCCGGACGCGATTCTGCTCGATATTCAGCTGCCCGTCATCGACGGCTGGTCCGTGCTCGTGCAGCTCAAGAACAATGCGGCGACCCGACATATCCCGGTTCACATTATTTCGGTTGTCGACGAAATCCACCAGGGGCTTTCGCTCGGAGCGATCGCTTGGCTGCAAAAGCCGACAAGCAAAGAGAGCTTGGAGGAAGCGTTTGTCCATATCCAGAAATTCCTTGACCGGCATATCGGCAATTTGCTGATCGTCCAGCCGGACGAAGCGCAGCGAAGCCGGTTGACCGAGCTGATCGCTCACGACGATGTGAGCATTACGGCGGCGGCCGGCGGGGCCGAGGCGCTTGCGCGGCTGGCGGAACAGCCGTACGACTGTATCGTGCTCGACTACGGGCTGACCGATATTCCGATCTACGAGATGCTCGACCGGATCAAGGCGGATGAAACTTTGCGCCGCATTCCGATCATTTTGTACACCGGAACGACGCTTGGCAAAAACGAGCAGCTGCGGCTGAAAAAATACGCCGAGTCGATCATTATCAAAGATGTGAAGTCGCCGGAGCGGCTTCTTGACGAGACCGCTCTGTTCCTCCACCGGGTGGAAGAGCGGCTGCCGGAAGAGAAGAAGCAGCTGCTGCAAAAGCTGCACAGCATCGAAGCCGACTTCTCGGGACGCAAAGTGCTGCTCGTCGACGATGATATTCGCAATGTGTTCGCGCTGTCCAATCTGCTCGAAGGTCTCGGCATGCAGGTGGCCTTCGCCGAGACGGGCCGGCAGGCGTTGGAATTGCTGGACGGGGAGCCGGGCTTCGATCTCGTGCTGATGGACATCATGATGCCGGAGATGGACGGCTACGAAGCGATGCAGGCGATTCGCGCGGACGAACGGTTCGATAAGCTGCCGATCATTGCGCTGACGGCTAAGGCGATGAAGGAAGACCGCGAGAAATGCATCCAGGCCGGAGCATCGGACTATATTACAAAGCCGGTTCATACGGAACAACTGCTTTCGCTGATGAGGGTTTGGCTGTGCAAATAAACGGTGAATATAACATCGAAGAGAAATATAGGGGCACCGGCCCAAAGGGGCAGTTCGCTAAAATGGATATGGATATGGGGTTGGAGCCGGAAGGTAGCAAGGAATGGATGGAGGAGGAGCGCGAGCGGCTCGAAATTCAGCTTCTGCTTGAGGGGCTTTATCGGTTTTACGGGTACGATTTCCGCAATTATGCTTATCCCTCGCTGCGGCGGCGCATTTGGCACCGCATTTACGCCGAGAAGCTGCAGAGCGTCTCCGGGTTGCTGGAGCGCATCTTGCATGATCGACGCTGCATGAAACGGCTGATCGGCGATTTGGTCATTCACGTAACCGAGATGTACCGCGATCCGTCGATGTTCGCCGCGTTCCGCGAGCGAGTGGTGCCGCTGCTGAAGCACGTGCCTTCCATACGCATCTGGCATGCTGGCTGCTCGACCGGGGAGGAAGTATATTCCATGGCGATCTTGCTCTATGAGGAAGGACTGTATGAGCGGTCCACGATTTATGCGACCGATATTAACGAAGAGGTGCTGCATACAGCCGAACAGGCGTCGTATCCGCTCAAGAAAATGCAGGAATATACCAAAAACTATATTTCGGCGGGGGGAAAAGAGGCATTTTCCGAATATTACGGCGCATCCGGAGATACGGCGGTGTTTCATCCGATGCTGAGGGAACATATTGTGTTTGCCCAGCACAACCTGGTAACCGACCGGTCGTTTAACGAATTTCACGTGATTTTTTGCCGGAATGTGCTGATCTATTTCGACGCGACGCTGCAAAACCAGGTACACGGGCTGTTCTACGAAAGCTTGACGCCAAGCGGCTATCTTGTGCTCGGGTCCAAGGAATCGATTACGTTTACGAAGCATGCCGATTGTTATGAATCAATTGATGTACACGAGAAAATATTTCGCAAGATAAAGTGAGGAGGGTTGGTATGGAACAACCGATCCGCATACTGCTGGTCGACGACCAACCGGAAAATTTGCTTGCGCTGGAAGCGGTACTGGAGGACCAAAACTATGATTTGGTCAAAGCAGCCTCCGGGGAGGAAGCGCTGCGCTGTTTGCTGAAGCATGATTTTGCGGTCATCGTGCTCGATGTGCAAATGCCGGGTATGAACGGCTTCGAAACCGCCCAATGGATTAAGTCGCGCGAACGAACGAAAGCCGTGCCGATCATATTTGTGACGGCGGCGCCGGATGAACAGGACTACTTCACCGCCTACTCGGTGGGGGCGATCGATTATATCGTGAAGCCGTTCTCGCCGCGAACGCTGAAATCGAAGATTCAGGGATTCGTCAGCATCCACGTAGCGCAAATCAAGCTCCGGGAGCAGACGGCGCTGCTCAACGAAAGAACGCGTGAGCTGGAGAAGGCGAAAGAAGCGGCGGAGCAAGCGGCGCTCGCCAAAGCGCAGTTTCTGGCCATCATGAGCCACGAGATTCGCACGCCGCTGAATGGGGTGCTGGCCATGGCCGATTTGCTGCTGGAGACGCGGCTGAGCCCGGAACAGCAGGAATACGCCGACACGATTCGCCGGAGCGGGGCGGCGCTGCTGTATATCATTAACGATATATTGGACTTGTCCAAGATCGAATCGGGGAAAATGGAGATCAAGGAAGAACCGTTTGATCTTCGCGCCTGCTTGCTGGAAACGATTGAGATTTTCATGCCGGAGTGCCGCTGCAAATCGCTGGAAATTACATCTGATATCGAAGCGGCCATTCCCGATTGCATTACGGGCGACGAGTCCCGGCTGCGGCAAATCTTGATTAATTTGATCGGCAACGCCGTCAAATTTACGGAGAAGGGCGGCGTCCATGTAACGGTGTCGCAGCAGAAGCTCCCGGCGCATCGCTTGTCGCTCGAATTTCGTGTAATCGATACGGGCATCGGCATTCCGCAGGAGAAGCGCAGCATGCTGTTTCAGCCATTTACGCAAGTGGATTCCTCGCTGGCGCGCAAATACGGGGGGACAGGCCTTGGCCTTGCGATTTGCAAAAATCTGGTGCAGCTGATGGGCGGAGCGATTGCGCTGGCAGACTCGAACGGACAAGGAGCGGAGTTTGTTTTTACGATTCAGGCAAAAGCTTGCGAAGAGCAGCTTTGTCTGGTGGCATTGGAATAAAACAGCCGATTGCGGTGGTGTTCAATAGGGGAGAGAGCGCTGAACTCATTCCATTAGTAAGAGGTGCTGAGGACTCAACGTTGCATTTCATATTTCCAACAATTAGAGGCTGTGTCGTTGGCGGAAAAGTCGCTAATGATGCAGCCTCTTGATGGTTTACGCGGTTAATGGATAATGCCGCGAATCGTTTATATCGCCGGAGCGGCCATCCCGAAGGCGGCCCATTCTTCTTTGGTTGGGCCGTAAACGCCGGTGAACTGCAGTCCGGCCTGGCGCATCAAAACGGTCAACTGCCCGCGGTGATGAATTTCATGCCGCAAGAAAATCGACAGCGTCAGTCCGTTTTTCCATGGGTTTTCGTATACACGGTTTGTTTCTTGAAGGGTTTCGTCCGTCCACTGTGTCCGTACCGCTTCGATCAGCGACCGAGTCGTAAAGCGGTATGATTGCGCGATGATATCGGCCGATGCCGGCGGCTCATTGCGCGCCGCGGGTACTTCAAACCGCAAGCCGGCTTGATCCAGCATGCTGCCGTTCGGCACAAGGTGCCACGCCAGGTGGCCGAGCGTTCGGTAACCGAGAGCCACCTCCTGCCGGAGGGATTCATCCGTCAATGCGTCTAATAGCCTTTGCGTGGCCATGGATTCGTTCTCGTAATCTTCAATAAAACTTTGTACCGTTAAATACATCATCATATAACCTCCATTAGTCGTAAGTAGTGGGGAAACGCCAACCATTCGGAATCGCAATGAATGACTTCATGTCATTACTGTATATCAGGAACGCTGACAACAGCGTGTCAGTGTTCAATCGGTCCTTTTCCTGTTTTTTTATAATCGGTCTTTGCTTATGAAGCAACCGGACCGAACGGTTGTTTTCCAGTTTACTTTTTAATACAGGCTGCGTCCAATTTGAAAATCGTTGTCCGCGCGAGCAACAAAGAGAAATCCCAGTCCCGGGAAATGCGGTTTCCTTATATTGTAAAGTTCCGGCCGGAATGGGGACGCTTCAAAACAACGTTTTTTGACGGTTGACGGGGGAACGTACGTTTTGTAATTTCAGAAAAAGGGGTGGAATTGTAGAGGAGGAACGGCCGTGAATCCATTATCGGACAAGAGACACCGTTTCGAGCTGCTGATGGGACGGGCAGCTATTTCCGCCGACATGGCGGAGACCTTTTTTGCGGGCGGGTTTATCGATCAAGTCGAAGTGAACCGGATAAGTCGCGAGTGGGTGATTCATCTGTGTATGATGAAGCTGCTCCCGATTGCCGTATACCGTACCTTTTGCGAGAAAATTCAAGCGGCATTCCGGTCGGTAGCCGACATCCGCCTTGTTGTCCGCTATGCCGAAGTGGAAATGGAAGCGATCGTTCATGAATATTGGGAGCTGGTGAAGGATGCCATTGTCCATGACCGCATATCCGCCAATGGATGGATCAAAACGGTCGAGCTAAAAGCTGCGGGACGTGGCGTTACGCTGCTTTTTTTGGACCGGATCAGCTTGGAAGTGGCAAAGAAGAAACAGCTGGATCAGCGCGTGCGGCAATTTTACCGCGATTCCTTTTCCCTTGACTTCACGGTACGACTTAGCTTGAATGAAGCGGGGGTGCGGCAATTCGACCGGTTTGGCATGCAAATACGGGAAGAAGCGGCGACCCTGACGCGGGACATGATGACGCTCCATGCTGCGCAGCCGCTGCGAGAAGACGAGCCGAATGCATCCGGTTCCCTATCGGCCCCAAAGACGAAGCTGCTTGCCGGAAGTCCCATCGCCGAACGGCCCGTTCCGCTGCAGGAGATCAAGGAAGAAGAACCGAGAATCACGGTGCAAGGCCAAATCTTCGGCTTGCAGGCAAAAGAGCTGAAGACGGGCTCGACGCTGTTCCTTTTCAACGTAACGGATTATACGGATTCCATCATGGTGAAGATATTCGCCAAATCGAAGGAAGACAAACAAGCTTACAGCCTTTTGGCCGACGGAGCATGGGTATTGCTGCGGGGCAAAGTCGAATACGACCGGTTCTCCCAGCCGCCGGAGCTGATGCTGGTGCCGCATGACGTATGCGAGCTCGCTCCGCCCCCCGAACGGGCCGATGAGGCCGCAGAAAAGCGGGTGGAATTTCACTTGCATACGGCGATGAGCGTAATGGACGGCATAACGCCGATCGAAGCGTATATCGAAACGGCGGCGATGTGGGGACACAAAGCGATTGCGGTCACCGATCACGGCAACGTGCAGTCGTTTCCCGAAGCGAACAAGGCGTCCAAAAAGCACGGAATCAAGATGATTTACGGCGTCGAGGCCAACGTTGTTAACGATGCCGTACCGATCGTGATGAACCCGGTCGATGCCGCATTGGCGGAAGCGACCTACGTTGTGTTCGATATTGAAACGACGGGCTTATCCGTAACGTCGAATAAAATCATTGAAATTGCCGGCGTAAAAATGCGTAGCGGCAAAGTTGTCGACAAGTTCGCAGCGTTCGTCGATCCGCAAGAGAGCATTCCGTATGCGATCAGCCAACTGACGAACATTACGGATGAAATGGTGCAAGGACAGCCGGATATCGCCGACGTGCTCCCCTGCTTCGTCGATTTCGCACGAAATTCTGTACTCGTCGCCCATAACGCCAGATTCGACGTAGGGTTTCTGCAGGCGAATCTGAGAGCATGCGGCGTGGAGGAGCTTGAACATCCGGTGCTGGATACGCTGGAGCTGTCCCGGCTGTTATACCCGACTTTGAAAAATCATCGGCTGAACACGATCGCCGCCAAATTCAAGGTGGCCCTCGATAACCATCACCGTGCCGTAGACGATGCGGAGGCGCTAGGTTATGTGCTTTTTCATATGATAAAGGACGCTGCGGAACGTCACATCGTGAACCTGAATCAACTCCATCATGACGTCTGCCGGCAATGGCACCACTCGCGGCCGTTTCACTGCTGCATTTACGCAACGAATGCCGTCGGAAAAAAGAATTTGTACAAGCTTATTTCGCTTTCCCATACGGAATATTTCAACAAAGTGCCCTGCATTCCCAAAAGCAAGCTGGCCGAGCTGCGCGAGGGTCTCTTGGTCACATCCGGCTGCGAGAAGGGCGAGTTGTTCGAGGCGGTGCTGAACAAATCACCGGATGAAGCGGAGCGAACGGCACAGTTTTACGATGTGCTGGAGATTCAGCCGATGAACGTGTACATGCATTTGGCGGAGAAGGAGCTGGTCGGCGGTCGGGACGCGCTGGAGCGGGCCGTTCGCTGCATATGCGACATCGGGGAGAAGCAGAACAAGCCGGTCATCGCTACCGGCAACGTCCATTATTTGCATCCCCGGGACCGCATTTGCCGGGAGATTACGATTCAAGGCATTACCGGGTTCAGCCCTTTGAAGGAGATCTGTCTGCCGGACGTCCATTTCCGTACAACGGAAGAAATGCTGCAGGAATTCGCATTCCTGGGCGAAGCGAAGGCGCATGAGGTGGTCATCGCCAATACGAGCCGGCTTGCCGATGCTTTTGAAGAGATCCAGCTGTTTCCGAAAAAGCTGTTTTCCCCGGTCCTGGAAGGCGCCGAGCAAGAAATTCAGCAAAAATGCTTCATGCGGGCAAAGCAGCTGTATGGAGATCCGCTGCCGTGCCTTATTTCGGAACGGCTGGATCGGGAATTAAAGCCAATCATTGAGAACGGATTTTCCGCGAACATCCTCATTTCCGAACGGCTCGTGCGCAAATCGAATGAGGACGGCTACCTTGTCGGCTCGCGAGGCTCGGTCGGCTCCTTGTTTGTCGCCCATATGCTGGGCATTTCGGAAGTGAATCCGCTGCCTGCACACTACTTGTGCGCTGCTTGCAGGCATAGCGAATTTTTCACGGACGGGTCGGTCGCCTCCGGCTTCGACTTGCCGGATAAGCGCTGCCCGAGCTGCGGCGAGCTGATGCACGGCGAAGGGCAGGACATTCCTTGCGAGACGTTCATGGGATTTACGGGGGAGAAGGTGCCGGACATCGATCTGAATTTTTCCGGCGAGTACCAGCCGATAGCTCACGACTACACGAAAGTGCTGTTCAGCGAGAAAAACGTGTTTCGCGCCGGAACGATCGGGACCGTTGCCGCCAAAACCGCGTTCGGCTTTGTGAAAAAGTACGAAGAGCAGAAAGGATCGGCATGGCGCAGCGCCGAGGTTGCCCGTCTGGCCGAAGGATGCACCGGTGTCAAACGCAGCACGGGGCAGCATCCCGGCGGCATTGTGGTCGTGCCGGATTACATCGAGATCGAAGATATTACACCCGTGCAATACCCGGCGGACGATACGGGCTCCGAGTGGAAAACGACCCATTTTGACTACCATGCCTTCGACGAAAACTTGCTCAAGCTCGATATTCTCGGCCATACCGATCCGACGATGATGAAGCTGCTGCATGAGCTTACGGGCGTCGATCCGCTGCGCATTCCGATGAACGATCCGAAGGTGCTCAGCCTGTTTCATTCCACCGAGGCGATGGGGGTGACGCCGGAGCAAATTCGTACGGAGGTCGGGACGTACGGGCTTCCCGATTTCGGCTCGAGGTTCACGAGGCAAATGTTAAGCGAAACGAAGCCGTCCGCGTTCTCGGACCTGCTGCAAATATCCGGCCTGTCGCACGGAACCGGCGTATGGCTCGGCAATGCACAGGAGCTCATCCGGCAAGGCATATGTACGATCAAGACGGTCATCGGGTGCCGCGATAACATCATGTTGTACTTGATTTACCGCGGAATGGACGCTGCGCTCGCGTTTCAAATTACGGAAAGCGTGCGAAAGGGCAAAGGACTGACCGGGGCATGGATCGAAGCGATGAGGCGGCATGGCGTGCCGAATTGGTACATTGATTCGTGCGAGAAAATCGAGTACATGTTTCCGAGGGCGCATGCGGCGGCCTACTGCACATCGGCGGTTCGGACCGCTTATTACAAATTGTATTATCCGATTGAATTTTACGCCGTATCGTTTACGGTCGATGGAGGCGACGGCTTCGATAGCGACCTGTGCTGCAGAGGGTACGAGGCGATTTTGAAAAAGTACGACGAGATCGAAGCGAAAGGCATGCAGGCTGCGCCGAAAGAAAAAAGCATGCTTTCCCTGCTGGAGCTTGCGCTGGAAATGACGGCACGCGGATTTGCATTCAAGCCGCTTCAGCTTTACCGCTCCGATGCGCACCGATTTCTTATCGACGGTCACGCGATCGTTCCACCGTTTTCGGCTGTTCCCGGCATCGGGCTGAACGCAGCGAGGCAAATCGCTGCCGCCGTGAGCGAAGGGAGCATTCTGTCCGTTGAAGATTTCCAGCAGCGGTCGAAAGTATCCAAGGCGGTCATCGATATTTTGTCGTCCATGGGCTGCTTTCGCGACTTGCCGGAATCCAATCAGATGTCGCTGTTTTGACCCACAATGAAAAGCCTCCAAAACCGCTTCTAAGAACGGAACTGGAGGCTTTCAAATTTGCATGAATCTTTTCGAAGAAAACCGCGCCGTTCGAGGCAGCTACTCCTTCTTCAAATAACGGAGCAGCCTGGAAGGGGCGTCCGTCTGGATGAGCTGAACCCCTTTGCCGATGCTCCAATCCCACGTGGTCTCGACGTCTTTCATGCCCGCGATCTGCGACGGCATCATCGTATTGACCCATAGCTTCGCGCCGGATTTGCGGATTTTCGTTAACGTCTCATCCGCAATCACCTTCGCGTCCTTTGAACCGAACACGAGCTCGAACGCGTCCGGCTTGGCGCCTTGGAGCAGCGCGTCCAGCTTATCCAGGTGGCTGTCGAGCATCACCTGAACATAGAGCGGTCTCGGCGACTTGGACTTCAGCCAGCTCTCCACTTCCAGATTGTTGGCTGCGCTTTTGAAAATACCGTGATCGGACGTGCCGGTTTGCACGAGAACGTCCCACATCGCGTCGCGGTAAACCCAGCCTTTATCGAGGTTGACCATCACTTTGCCTTTGGCCAGCTCCATTGCTTCCTTCAGCGTAGGCACCCGCTCGCTCGTCATAGGCTCGTTGTCGCCGCCTTGCCGCTGCTTCAAATACAGCGATTTAATTTCGGCTAGCGTCATATCGGCCACTTTCCCGGTTCCGTTCGTCGTTTTGTCCACGGTTTCGTCGTGCATCAGAATCGGCACGTGATCTTTCGTCAGCTGCACGTCGACCTCGACAATATGTACGCCCATATCAATGGCGCCTTGGATGCCGCTTAACGAATTGGCGGAATGATTGCGCCAATCCGACATGTGCGCAACAACCCACACGCCGCTGTTTTTGTCCGTAAAGGCGGCCCGGCCGATTCGTTGCGGTTTGCCGTTCGCCTGATCGGCGTTTGTTTTAGCGGGAAGGGAAGAGGAAGACGCACAGCCGACCCCGAGCGATAGCAAAAGTACCGTAAGCGTACATCCGAGGGAACGAATCGCACGTCTGTTCAAAGCCATTTCCACCTTTCTATCCACAAGCGCTTGTTATTTGCCGGTTTCCTTTGCCTGCTGCACGGCGGCATTCGCTTTTTCCTCCGCCGTACGAAGCGCCGTATTGATATCCGTCTTTCCATCGAACACGTCCTGGAATGCGTTTTTGATCGGGGCTCGGACAAGACCGTTATACTTATGCTGCAGCGTGAATGCCGACGGCTGGCTTTTGAATATGCCCTGCATGTTTTTGCCCTGCGTATACGGCAGGTCGGCGGCAAACTGCTTCTTCACTTCCGGACTGTTGATTGCCGCCATACGGCCTGCTCTCGACAGCGCGATTTGGGTATCTTCCGCGGTTGCCGCCATAATGACCTGCATCGCCTGTTCCTTATATTTGCTCGTCTTCGATACGACGAGAATGTGGGAATCGACCTGGTAATATTTGTTCGGCGCATCCTTATGGCTGGGCGCTTGAACAACATCCCAGTTCAAGCCTTTGGCTGTCGCATCCTTGAACGACGATAAAATGTTAAATGAAGGAATCATCGCCAGCGTCATATCTTTCGTGAACACGGAGTTCAATTGGTTGTCGACCAATTTGGCCGGCTTATTGCCGGGGATGTTATACACCTTCATCATCGTTTCGAATACGTACTTCCATTTGTCCGAAATGATCGGCTTTTCCGTCTTCGGATCGATGAGCGGCAAGGACAGCGCCGACGAGAAATTAAAATAGCTGTTCGGGTCGATTCCCCGATATTGCACGCCGTCGACATTGCGGGTTACCTGCTTGGCCAGCTCGATCGTGTCTTCCCACGTCATGCCGTCTTTCGGGTAAGGTACGCCGAACTTATCGAAAATGTCCTTGTTGTACCATAAAGCGTAAAACTGCGAAGTAACCGGGACGCCAAGCAGCTTGCCTTCCGGCGAATACGAACGGATTGCATCCAAATAGACTTTATCGATTTTGTTCAAGTCATATTGCGATTGCTTGATCAGATCATCCAGGGTGAGCGGAATGTCGGCTTCGATCAACTCTTCGATATACGGCTTGAAGAAAAACATGTCTGGAATCGTCCCGGCCGCGATCAGGTCGGCGAGCTGCGTGCCTTTCCCGGGATAAATGATATCGAGCGTAATATGCGGAAACTTCTTTTTCACCGGCTCGATAAAGATCCGTTCCATCTCTTCCTTGCTGTACAGCTGCTGGTTATAGAGGACGATCGTGGCCGGTTCCGTGCTCAAGGCTTTCGGTGCCGCCGCATTCGGAGCGTCCTGCGTTTGGTTCGTTGCCGCATTTTGCTTGCCGCAGGCTGCGAGCATAACGGCTAGCATGACGATCAAAGCTATCGATTTTTTTGGACTGCGCAACATAGAGTAACCCTCCTTATTTATATACCATCATGCGATTCCGCTTCATAAGATCTTTATGATTTATGGGTTTTAAGCGGTTTCAGTTTTATCTTATAATAGAAACAGTAGAAAAGTTTATGCGCGATTTGGTTTACTTCCTACGCGATTTTGTGCAGGCGGCAAAGGAGACTTGGCATATTGGTCATTTATGACGAAGACAATCCATACCACGAAAAAATTTCATATGTCAATCCGCTCATCCCGCTAAAAATATTCATTCACAAAAAGGTTGACGGGTTTTGGAATATATGGCACTATCACAAGCAAATCGAACTGCTGTATATTTTGAAAGGGCGATTGGACGTATACGTCGATAAGGATATGTATCCGCTCGGAGACGGTGATATCGTTCTGATCGGTCCGAACCAGCTGCATCGGGATATGTCCCGGGTGGTGGAATACATCGTTTTCCAATTCGACTGCCATCAATATCTGGACCCGTCGACGCTGACGTACATGAAATTGTTCGAAAGAGTGAATGCGCCGCTCAGCCAGCTCAATTACATATTCAAGGAGAACAGCGCCGCCAAGGCGGAAATCGCCCGGAGCATACAAGACATTTTCGAAGAGGAAAAGCGGAAGTCGCCCGGCTACGAGATGGCCGTCAGCATGCTGATCCGCAAAATTTTGCTCACGCTGATCCGCAACGATACGCGTCAAGTGCTGCCGTTTAAAGACCACGCGGATATGATCCGTCTGAAGCCGGTGCTCGATTACATCAATAAAAACATCAGCGGCAAAATCGTCGTCAAAGAAGCGAGCCGAATGACCAATATCAGCTATCATCATTTTGTTAAATACTTTAAGAAAGTCATGGGGATGTCATTCGTCGACTACGTGAATTACAATAAGGTCAAAATGGCGGAGCGTATTTTACTGACGCAGGATTTGAGCATCGAGGAGATTGGGGAGAAGATCGGCATGACGAACATGGGACATTTTTATAAAATTTTCCGCAAGTTCAATCACTGCTCGCCGAAGGAGTTCCGCGAAAAGCAGCTGCAGTGGGGACGCGACTGACGGAGATCATATCCGCCACAAGCCGCCATATACGTTATAATGACAGTAAAGAATAAAGGAGATTTTGCACGATGAACAACAAGATCAAAAGAATCGCTATTCCGACCATTGCGTTAAGTTTCATGCTGATGCTTCCGGCCCGAGCGGTGGAACCGACCGTCGCAACCGGCGAACTGCGCGCACTGCCGGAGTCGATGGCTTTTCAGCTTCCAGTCAACAATTATTGCAGCCCGGAGGATTCGCTTGATTTCTCGTTTCAATTGTCGAATACGTCGGCTAACCCAGCCGATATTACGCTGTTCTTCTATAAGCTGGATGGCAGCAAATTTAATGTGGAAGGCTCGTCGTATCGCGAGATCAACTCCACGATCGTACCTGGCAAGCCGTTCTCGCTTGCAGGATACGCGACCGGTCTTTATCACATCAATTTCGGCAATCATATAAAGTGCAGCGATCGCGCGTACTTGGGGAGAATTATCGTCAATTCGGGGAAAGCATCGTTGATCGCGAGAGGGTGGGTCACGAAGAGCGAACAAATCGAACCTGTAGACGTTAACAACAATCATACATTTGAACTGATGTCCCCGCCTCTCACAAGCGAGACGATTAGATCCGAACCGTAATTTATTCCATGGAAAGGGGAGATGAATCGTGAAACTGGACGCGCAGAAGTTTCATGTGAAGGTGCTTTCCACGCCGGAGGCGCATATCGTGTTCATGACAGGCGAGCTCGATTTGGGGACGGCGGAGTTGTTCCAGTCGGCGGTTGAGACGATCGCTGCGCAGAAGGACGTGCCGCTCAAGCTGAACATGAGGGAGCTGACCTACATCGACAGCACCGGAATCGGTATTATCGTAACGCTGCTGAAGCAGAGGCAAGATTCGAACGGGCTGATAACCGCACAGGAGGTCCCTCCCAAAATTCGCAGGTTGTTCGATATGACCGGCTTATCCCAATTCTTGACCGTGGAAGGAGGAGGGGGATGAGCACGGAGAGCGACAAGGAAGTGCGGTTATCCGTCCCGGCCGACGCCGAGTATCTGGATACGATTCGGCTTTCATTATACGGGGTGGCCGTACGGATGGGATTTTCGTACGAATCGATCGAGGATTTGAAGGTGGCCGTAACAGAAGCTTGCAATCACGCGCTGATGCAGCTGGAAGACGGCGCGGAAGTCAGGCTTCTCATCGCGTACGCGATGAATGACAAGGCGCTCCGGGTACGGGTTGGCGCGGAGCAAGGCGCGTTAAAGTTCAGCCGGGCGATCGAAGATGCGGCGCCGATCGAGGACGGCGGCTTGGGCGGGGCGGACGCTTCGCAGCTCGGATTGTTTCTGATGCAGGCGCTAGTAGACGAGGTGAATGTCGTTCCGGCAGACAATGGCGAGGAAGAAATCGTATTGATTAAATACCGTGAGGCGCAGGCGGGCTGACAGTTCCTATGGGGAACGAGGCTTAATCAAGGGAAACGCAACGAAACCGTCAGGGAGGAGCCTGACGGTTTCGCCATGATTGGGAGGGGGGATTCAGGCGTGTTTGCGGTCTGCGGCAACCGTGCCGCTGCCTTTTACGTCCTCGTCTTCGTTCTTGCTCTCGGATACGAGCTCTCTGGCCGACGATTTGAATTCGTGCAGCGTTCGTCCGACCGCTCTGCCGAACTCCGGCAGCTTGGATGGCCCGAATAAAATCAACACGACAACGACAATGATCAGGAGGCCGGGCAGTCCGATATTTTGCAGCATAGGTCATTCCATCCTTTCTGTGCCAGTTCGTTATTGTGCGCTAGATTTCTTCGGATAAATGGCAACCGCTTCGATTTCGATGAGCCAATCGGCATTGACGAGACTGGCGACGCCGACCGTGGATCGCGCCGTCTTTACCGGATTCGCTTCCGTGTTGAAAAACTGGCCGTACGCTTCATTCCATCCGGCGTAATCGAACTTGTTGTCTTTGGCCGCGTCCGCGGTCAAGTACGCCCGCAAATAGATGACATCGTTCATCGTCAACCCTTTTTCCTTGAGCTGGTTCTCGATATTTTTGAGAACGCCGACCGCCTGGGTCTTCGTATCCCCATAACGCTCATATACCGTCTTGCCTTCCTTATTGAGCAGTGGTGGCGTTGTACCGCTCGTATATAAGTAGGAGGCCCCGCGGGGAACGGAGACGCCGCCGGAAATCGCCGAAGACGGATTGCCGTAAAATTCCGCTTCATGGATCGGCTCGGCCGGATACTTGTTCGGCTTGTCGGCGTCGTCCGCATAGACGCTAACCGCCAAAAAAGAGGAAAGTGCGCCGGCGGCCAGTATCGTTTTCAAAGACTTGAACTTGTTCATGTGTTCGCTCCTTCGCTATTCTTTCATGACGCGTTCGTGGATTTCCGTTACGACTTTGCGCGCCGAATCGATGCCCCCGGCCATCCAGGCGGGAATGTAGCTGATATGCTCGCCGCACAGATAAATGCGTCCGTCCGGCTTGCAGAGCGTCGGATAGATCGTTTTTCGTTCTTCCGCCGAGTAGGAGCCCCATGCGCCGACATTGTACTTGATGTTTTTCCAATGGATCGAAAAGGAAGCCTCAAACTCTTGATAAAATTGCGGATGAATTTTCGAGCCTTGGCTGAGCGCATAATTTTCACGCTCGGCAGTCGACATTTTGCCGATTTTGTCGGCATTGGCGCCGGTGACGTAATAGCCGAGGAGTACGCCCTTTTTCCCGAAATAGCCTGTCGGTGGATAATACATTTGCGCGATGTCCATATTCGTCAGCGAGCTGCCGCCGTAGATGTGCTCGTCTTCTTCCCAGAACCGGCGCTTGAATTGAAGGCCGATTTTACCTGCGGAAGCATACGTGACCTTCCCGATCGCATCCACCATTTCCGTGGAAAAGTCGGCGGGGATCGTTTTCAGCACAGAAAGTGGGATGGTGCATATGCAGTACTCACCGGCGATTTCTGTAGTCGTTCCGGTCTTCGTGTTCGTATACACGATGCGTACGCCGCTTTCGTTTTGCCGGATCTCCTTCACTTCCGAGTTGAATTCGATCGCGTGTCCGACGCGTTTCTCGAATGCCTGGGGAATGGCGTCGATGCCGCCGATGGGGTGGAACATCATCATTTGCTGGTCGTACGAGTATTCGCTCGCGAAAAAGTTGCCGAAGCCCGATGTGATGATGGACTTCATATCGAACGGGTCGCGCCTTACCCCGGCATCCAGCTTGCCGCCCGGCTCCTCGATATACCCGCCGCGTTCGGAGCCTTTATAGAACAGATCGGCATTCAGATCGCCTTCCCGCTTCAAGTAGTCGACCAACTTCAGCTTCTCGTCCGGCGTTAGCGGCAAATCGAGCGTGTTTTGGTTGACCGCCTTGGCGAGCATTTCGGCTACATAGCCGCGAACATCCGCTTTCGCCTCGCGTTTTCTCACTTTTTTACCGGACAGCGAACCGACGTTTTCATTGTAATAATAGCCGTGCTCGTTGACGTTATTGAACGGTTCGACGGCCACGCCGAATTTGCGGCAATAGTCCATCGTGGAGTGGAACTGCGGTATCCGCATCGGGCCGGCGTTCACGTACATCGATTCTCCTTCGTCGAACCTTGCGACCTGCTTGACGCCGCCGATCTCCGTCTCCGACGTGCCTCGTCTAACGGTCCAGATGCGTCCGCCCGAACGGGATCTTGCTTCGAGAATGGTGCAATCGTAGCCGGCTAATCCAAGCTCGTAGGCCGCTGTCATCCCGGCGATGCCGGCGCCGAGAATAATCACTTTTTTCCCTTTCCGGTGCGCGGAGGTTAAGTCTCCCTGATTCGGAGGGTTGAATTCGGCCGCCTTCAGCGTTTCGGGCGAGAGCAATCCGAGCGTGCCCATCATGCTGAATACGGCTGCGGTTCCGCCGATTTTCCCAACCTTCGTCAGAAACTGTCTTCGGGTCATTTCCATTACCGGTTCCTTTTTGTCCATTCGCCTCTGCTCCTTTACACCAAGTGTGGTCGCCTCATAACGTAAATCGTAGCAGAGATTTTATCGTTTGACTTCAAATGTGTAAGAATTCCTTACACGAAAATTTTGTCGAACGAAAATAATTGCTATTTTTATGCGTCTCTTGCTAAGATGAGGGGGTGGATACGAATCAAAAGCATCTCTTTTCATCGGATCGTTCGTCTTTAACTGTAAAATACATTACATATGAGGTGAATGGTATGGAAGAGAAAGTGATGAACATCGGGGTTGTACGGGAGTTGACCGGATTATCCGAGCGGCAAATTCGTTATTACGAGGAGCGCAAGCTCATTTTTCCCGAGCGGACGAAAGGTGGGGTTCGGAAATATTCGTTTGAAGACGTGAAGCGAATTCAGGAAATTCATCAAAAGCTGCAGGACGGATTCCGGACATTGGAATTGAAAAAGAAGCCGTTTGTAGGACAGCAAGTCCGGTTAAGCGGCAACGGCGGTTAAAGATTGGATGAAAGGGGGTATCCGGTAATGAGCGCGGCAGGATGGCCGTTCGTGTCGATCGCCGGGCGAGGATGCATTACGTCAATTCCTGTATCACACCGGAAATTGCGGCCGGATTGCATAGTGATCATAGAATGACCCCGCCGGGATGCGTTCCGGACGGGGTCATTCGTTTTAGGTCGTGATTTCCGCGAAAGCGCCTTGGTTCATTCGGCTTCGGGCCACTTTCACATACCCGAGCACGTTCTGCAGCTCGCTGTCCGGCACGAAGCGCAGCTTGATCGGACCGGCCGCTTCGAGCAAATAAGGCTTCAGCGCCGCCGCTCCGCCGCCGATGACGTAGAAGCACTGGATGTCAGGGCATTTTTTCCAACGCTTCTTGATCAGGTCGACAATGCGGACGGCCGCTCGGGAGAAATAAGTATCCACGATCGGCTTCATCGTGGCTTGCCCCTCGCCGATGCGCTGAATGACGTAATCCCGCTGCTTGATCCGCTGCGCCAGCTTGGCGCGGCTCGGAAACGTATACCCGAACTGATCCTCGACCTCGCGCATGATCGGGTCCAAATAATTGGCCAGCCCCATCTGTTCGCCGTAACTGAAATGGTTGTCGATGGCCATGCGCCGAATGACCGGCAGGTCCGTCGTAAGGGCGCCGATCTCGCAGACCCCGATCACCCCGCCGTAAATTTCCTCGTCGCGCACCTGTAAATTATCGTGTGTGGCGAGATTGAAAATCGCCGCGGCTCCCTCGATGGAGACGACCGCTTTGCGTATGCGGAGCTTCACTTTGCGGCCGCGCAGCTGCGGCGTCGAATGGAAGACGACTTCGTGCTCGCCGACCAGCCGCTGCTCGAACGACTCGCGGTATTTGGCATACGTGCGTACCGGCAGCCCCGTTCCGATGACCAGCTCGACCTCATCGGTCTGCGAATAGGTGGGGGGGCTGTAGGACGGGCCGGTGATTCCGGAGTACGCCAGCGCCGTCAGAGCGACGATCAGCGATTGATCGGACAGCGCCTTATTATCCGTTTCCTCCAGCTCGCTGTTGTCCTCCAGCTCCGTCGCCAGTTGGCCGACGAACCAGCGGCGGTTATTTAATGTCAGCGAGGGACTGTATACCGTAACATCCAGCGCTTTCTGCGGAGCGTCCTCTTCTTGAAAAATATGTCGATCATAGCCCGGCGTTACGATATTCGGTACCGTTATCGGCTCATTCGAGCCGTCATACGCGATTTTGATGCTGTCATTGCCCAAATCTATGCCAGCAAGCCTCATCATTTTGCTCCTCTCCAATGTCAAAAAAATGCCTCGATATACCTACTAATTTCGATTTTTACCGGTAGAATCCTCTGCTACTATTTTCCTATTTTTCGTTAGTTCGACAAAAAACGAAAGGGAATTTCGGGAAAATGGAGAATATGTGCAAGGAAAGAAGACATATTGGCAGTTATGCCCAAAGACAGAGGAGCTGTTATGAAACTCAATTGGGGAAAAAACAAACTCACATTTGTCATCATTCCTGACAATGCGCACCGCCCGGTCGTTCAATTGCGGTTTACCCCTCTCGTCCTATATGCTGCGGCAGTTCTGCTGTTCGGGGTGCTGCTTTGGTCGCTGTACGTGTACGGGCTTCGAATCGAAAGTCTGTCAGCGAATGAAATGCTGCAGACCGATTTGAACGGGAAAACGTCGCAGTTCACGCAGGAGATGGCGGTCAAAAATAAGACGATCGAACAGCTGCAAACCGAAGTCATCCGCTTATCCGAGCAGGCGAAAGAGGTCCAGACGAAGATTGAGGAGGTCAAGAAGCTTGAAGAAGACTTGCGCTCGATCACCGGCGGCGAACTGCCGCAAGGGGTCGCCTCGGCTACCACCGGTGAGAACCAGTATGCTTCGAAGGGACTAGGCCTCGGCGGGGAAATGATTCCGGTGAAGCCCGAAGATATCGTCAAGCTGTCGGAGGAAACGCTGGAGCAATTCGGGGGGCTGACGGAGCAAATGAGCGAACTGCAGGTTCATTTGGCCCAGACGCGCGAAGAAGTACTGCAAAAGCAGCAGCTGCAGCGGATTACGCCCGATATTTGGCCGATCGATTCCCGAACGATCACATCGCCATTCGGTTACCGCAAAGATCCGTTCACCTTCCGGCTGAGCTTTCATTCCGGGCTCGATATTGCCGAGCGCGAGAATACGAAAGTGAAGGTAACGGCGGACGGCGTCGTCGCCTCCACCGGATACGATAACAGCCGGGGCAACAACATTCTCATCGACCATTCGAACGGGATCAAGACATGGTACATGCATTTAAACAAAATATTGGTGTCGCAAGGCGACAAGGTGAAGAAGAGCGATTATATCGGCCTTGTCGGTTCCACCGGGAGAAGCACGGGAGCGCACCTGCATTACGAGGTGTTAAAACAGGGTCAAAGCGTCGATCCGCGGCCCTATTTGAAATAGTTCAATGAATGAAAGGGGATGACGTTAATGTTTAAGAAGAAACACATGATCAATCCGAATGCGACCGATACGTTAATCGGGGAAGGAACGGTGTTCGAAGGAAAGATCAATTCAGCCGCAGGCGTTCGGATCGAAGGACAGCTGACCGGCGACGTGCGCTGTGAAGGCGACGTGACTGTCGGGGAACAGGCGAAGGTCAACTCGCATATTGCCGCGCGCGACGTTGTTATTGCCGGCATCGTGCACGGCAATGTGACGGCCACAGGAAAGCTGACGATCACTTCCAAGGGCCAACTGTTCGGTAATGCGAACGCGGCATCGCTTATTATCGACGAGGGAGGCGTGTTCCAGGGCATCAGCAAAATGGAACAAGGCGCTCCTGCACAGGCCGGAGGCTCGTCCGGTACACCGGCATTGGCCTCGCAGCAATTGCAGCCGCCGCCGGCCGCTGCCGCACCACCCGCGGCGCCGGCGTTCGGAGGCAATCCGGTCGTGCTGTAGGCTTGCTTTAAGCAAACTTTAAGGCTCCTTTCAGCTTAGGGTCATATTTTCTTCATCTTGCTGTGCGATACTAGGCACAAACATAGAGAAGGATGGCCTGGAGAAATGAAACCGAAGCTGCAAATGATGCCGATTCAGGCGGCGCGAGGGATCGCCGTCATGCTCGTCATGCTTTTTCATGCATCGCAAATGGGACAGAAGTACTTTCAATACGATTTTCTCGGCGTCAGCTCGCTGGGGAAGTCCGGCGCATACACTTTCTTTTTTGCCTTGACCGGGTATTTGATGTATACCTTGTACCGGGACCGGTTTGGAAATCAGGCGGAGGCGGCGCCTTTTTTGCTCAAACGATTTTTGCGGATTTATCCGCTGTACTGGCTTATTATGGCGGCCGTCGTCCCGATCTACTTCATGTATCCGGCTTTCGGGCTCGGGTACGAACGGGAGCCTTCCGTCATCATCCGGTCGATGCTTTTATGGCCTCAGGCGCACGCTCCGATCTTGGGGGTAGCCTGGTCATTGAGCTACGTCATTTGTTTTTATCTCATATTCTCACTGTTGTTCGTATTGCGGGAGAAACTGGCGATCGCCGTGTTTTCCTCATGGCTGTCAATGATTGTGCTGCATGCGCTCGGATTCATTCAAGTGAAGGATACGCTGCTGCTTCAATTTTTGTTCAGTGAAATTCATCTGGAGTTTTTCTCTGGCGTCCTTGTCGCTTATGCGGCTCAGCGCAATAAAATAAGAGGAAGCAGCGTATTATGGCTCGCGTCGGGCGCGGCGTTGTATCCGGTGCTTTGGCTGCTGCGATTGAAATTTCCGAATTTTCCTTACGTCGACTTACTTTACACAGCAGGCTCCGCTCTCATCTTGACCGGGGTCGTTCAATGGAAGGCGGCTTACTCGCGGTTCTTAAAGCCGCTTGCCGCTTGCGGCGACGCCTCTTATTCGATTTTGCTCGCCAGCTTGCCTGCGCTATCCATTATGCTCAAGTTGGCAAGAGCCGCGCATCTGGCGGACTTTGTCGGCATACCGGCAACGGTCACCGTATGTTACGTCTTCGCATTGCTGTTCTGTCTCTTCGTATACCGCTGGATAGAGAAACCGCTGCATGCCCGGCTGAAGCAAACGATCGTTCCGAGATCGCTGCACAAGCTGAATTACGTCAAAGAAAAAGCCGCAACTCCGTAAGCTCACGGGGGTGCGGCTTTTCGCTTTCACCTGATGTACTTGCGACGCTGTTTGCATGCTAGGTCGCCGGATTATTTGCCCAAGTAAGACTTCAGCATCCACACATGCGTTTCGAGGCTGGTGCGCATGCCGAGCAGCATATCGGCCGTGCCGTCGTCCCCATGCTCCTCCGCAACCTGCATGGCGAGGCCCATTTCGTCGATCAGCAGCTCGTAATCGGCGGTAAGCTTCGCCACCATTTGTTCCGCGTCCAGCCCCGGCTTATCTTCCTTGATCGTTGCCGAAGCCAGAATCTCTTTCGTCGTGGACACCGGCGACCCGCCGAGCGCAAGGATGCGTTCCGCGATCTTATCCATATATTGATCCACTTCTTTGTACAGCTCCTCAAACTTTTGGTGCAGCGTGTAAAAATGCGGACCTTTCACATACCAGTGGTATTGGTGGATTTTTATGTACAGCATCGCCCAGTTCGCAACTTGTCCGTTCAGCAACTGCTGCAGATCAGCCTTTTTGATCGAAGCTTTCTCCATTGGTTTCGCCATTCTAAATCCCTCCCGTATATCGTGTTCAGTTTTATCATGCCTGGAGCGGACAGCCGGAACGGAATGTGCGTATCCGGCTTCCGCGTAAAGCAAGCGCCTGTGCGGTGCCTGCTTGTCATTCTTTTAACCATCGCACCCGGGGATGAAACAACGGCAGCAGACATCGCCTCGAAGGCAAGTTTCAGTTCTGTCCCGAGAGGGTAAAAAAGCGGACATTCCAATACTTCCAATACGATCAAGAAAGGATGTTAGCCATGCTTATTCAGATCAGTGCGGCTGTGGCCGCCATAGGGTTTATCGTTCTAGTCATCTGCTTGATTCGGACGCTGCGCACCGTGTCCAACATGCTTGCCCAGACCGGCGTGACGATCAAAGAGATGCAGCAGCAGCTCCATACGGTCGGTACGGAAGCGACCACGCTGCTGCGTCATACGAATGAGGTGGCGGTAGACGTGCGCAACAAACTGTACGCCTTCGATCCGGTCGTATATTCGGTCAAGCATATCGGCGATGCCGTGCAGGAAGTGACGTCTTCGATGAAGCAGGTTTCCGCCGCTGCGGCAGGCACGATTCGCCGGAAGGCGGAGAACGGCTCCGGACGGCCGGGGAGCAAAGCCGCTGCCCTGCTGCAAAGCGTCCCCGTCCTGCTCGATCTTTGGCATACGCTGCGGCCGAAAAAGGACAAGCCCGCGAATGGCCATCATCAGTCGCAAGCCCCAGCCGGCACCGCACCGAAGACGGCAAAAACGTAACTCGTATCGGAGGCGGTTGTTTCAATCCGCGGATCAACGGGTAATGAGAACAAAACGATAACGGATGCAGCCACGCGATAGTAACGAGACAGGCCGTATTCGGAGGAGGAATCACGATGACAAGGCGGGAGTCTTTTCAGATTGACATGATGCGCAAGGAAGGTCGGAATATGGTATGGATTACGGGGGAGCTCGATTTATCGAAGGTGGGGGAATTGCGCCGGACGCTGGATCCGCTCATTGCGGATACGGGCCGACAGCTCATCTTGAATTTGAAGAGATTGGAGTATATTGACAGCACAGGCATCGGTGTGATTGTATCGGTATTAAAAGCAAGAGATTTGCTGAACGCGCACTTTGCCGTAGAGGAAATCCCTTTGAAAATTAAGCGGCTGTTTGATTTGACGGGCATTACTCCGTTCTTGCAGCCTTCCGATACGTCGTTTGCTTCGAACAGCACGGCCCATTAATGCATAAAGAAAGGATAGAAGCGAAGAACATGAAACGTGAATCTCAAGTCGTTAGTCTCACTGTGCCGGCCGAGGCGGAATTCATCGATCTCGTTCGGCTGACGCTGTACGGTATTTGTTCGAAGCTCGGCTTTTCCTACGAGGAGATCGAGGATATGAAGGTGGCGGTTGCGGAAGCTTGCAACAACGCGGTTGTGCACGCCTACGATCCGGGCAGTCCCGGAGAGCTGGAGGTGCGGTTCGAACGGATCGAGGATGGCCTCCGCATTTCCGTGAAGGATTTCGGCCCAAGCTTCGATTTTGTGGAAAAAGCGCAGCAGGCGGAGCCGCTGCTGGGCAAAAGCTTGGATGAAGTTCGCGTGGGCGGGCTCGGCATTTACTTGATGCAGGCGCTCATGGATGACGTAGAAGTACACACCGGTGCCGGTACCGAAGTGGTCATGACCAAGCGGGTGTACAAAAGCGAGGAAATGGTATGAAAATCAATTCGGAGCGATTCGCAAACGTAAGCGCTGAGGAGCTTATCGTACAATATCAGCAAACCGGCTGCAACGAGATTGCCACCGTGCTGCTGCAGAAGTATGAGCCGATGGTGAAGATGGCCGCCGGCAAAATGTCCCGCAATCGCCCCGATCTATTTGAGGATTTATACCAGGTGGGGCAAATGTCGGTACTGAAGCTGCTGTCGCAATTCGATTTGTCGATCGGCGTGCAATTTGAAGCCTACATGATGAAAAGCGTCATCGGCCATATGAAAAATTATTTGCGGGATAAATCGTGGTACGTCCAGGTACCGCGGCGCATTAAGGAAAAAGGAAACCAAATCCAGCAGGTCATCGACACGTTGACGGTAAAGTTCGAACGCTCTCCCAACGTCGATGAAATTGCCGCCGAGATGGAGCTTTCCGTCGAGGAAACGATTGAAATCTTGGCCGGCCGCGATTATTACCATTATGTATCGCTCGATACGCCGCTGTCTGCGGAAGATAACGGCTCAACCATCGGCGATGTGATCGGAAGTACGAGCGATGCCTACGCTCAGGTGGAGAACCGGCTCGCGCTCCGGGGAGCGCTCGTGCACCTGAAGCCGGAGGAGCAGAAGGTGCTGCAGCTCGCTTATGTCGAGGGACAGTCGCAGCGCGTTATCGCACAGCAGCTGAACGTGTCGCAGATGAGCGTCTCTCGCATACAGAAGCGAGCGTTGGATAAACTGAAGCATTATTTTAAGGAAGAGGAAGGCTACGGCTGAAGGCGCGTCCAACGAGGGCGCGCTTTTTTGGTGCGTTTGCAGAGGTCGGCGCCGCGTGGATGAGGCTCGTTTTGCCATAGATGACAGTGCGTGGTATATTGTTGACTGAGGTGAGAAATCGTATGAAAAAAGCGGCATTGCTCGTGATTCTGGCAGCGACGCTCGTTAGCGCGTGCAGCCCGAAGGAACAAGCGCAGCAGCATCAACATAAAGCGCCGAACGGCGATTTGCGGGAACAAACGGCTTCCGCCGGCGTGCTGCCGGAATTTCTGAAGAATAAACCGGAGCCGATTCGGGTAGTCTACCAGGCGGCGGGACAAGCAACCGACCTTTTGCAGTGGATTCCTTGCTTTTGCGGCTGCGGCGAGAGCGCCGGCCATCAAAGCAATCTGAACTGCTTTATACAGAAGAAGAATGCGGACGGCTCCATCGTATGGGACGATCACGGTACACGCTGCGACGTATGCCTGGAAATTGCCGTGCAGTCGATTCGCATGAAACAGGATGGAAAGTCCGATCTTGAAATCCGCAAGTTCATCGAGCAAACGTACAAAACCGGGTATGCAAAGCCTACGCCTACTCCGATGCCTTCGGCATAGCGGGAACCATTCCGCCCATGCCGCATATCATATCGGTAAATGCAAAGCACGGAGGCTTAAGCCCGGTGCTTTTTTAAAAGGTGCATCTTTATTGCCCGAAAGTTGTATCCGGGCAAAAGTTTTCGCTGGTCCCATGTAGAGCGGAGGTGTTTTCATGAGTGAGGAAATGGCTGCGGGCGACGACAACCATGGCTGGCGCAAGGAGCGGAGCGGTAAAAGTTTGCCGGAAGTATACCGGTCGATGCGCATTCCGAAGCACGGCTCCTGGATCAAAAAGTTTCTGGCTTTTGCCGGTCCGGGTTATTTGGTGGCGGTCGGCTACATGGATCCCGGCAACTGGGCGACCGACCTGGCCGGAGGCTCCATGTTCGGCTATACGCTGCTGTCGGTCATACTGCTGTCCAGCTTGATGGCGATACTGCTGCAAGCGCTCGCCGGGAAGCTCGGTATCGTAACCGGAAGAGATTTGGCGCAAGCGTGCAGAGACCATTACAGCCGGCCTGTCGCCATGGGCTTATGGGTGCTCTGCGAGCTGGCGATCGCCGCATGCGATTTGGCGGAAGTGATCGGAACCGCCATCGCCCTCAATTTATTGTTCGGCATCCCGATTTTATACGGAGTCATCATCACCGTGATTGATGTACTCATCGTGCTGCTGCTGCAAAACAAAGGCTTCCGCTACATAGAAGCAATGGTTATTGCGTTGATTGCTACGATCGGCCTTTGTTTTCTGGCGGAAATCATCTGGTCGAAGCCGGATGTCGGCGGGGTGTTGAGAGGGTTTGTGCCGAGCTCGGAAATCGTCACGAACCCTGCTATGCTGTATATCGCCATCGCCATTCTCGGCGCAACGGTCATGCCGCACAACCTGTACCTCCACTCCTCCATCGTGCAGACGAGGCAGTTCGAGCTGACGCGGGAAGGAAAGAAGCAGGCGATCAAGTATGCGACATGGGATTCCAGCATCGCGTTGTTTTTCGCCCTGTTCATCAATGCGGCCATCCTGATCATTGCCGCGGCGACGTTTCATCAGACCGGGTATACCGGCGTAGCCGAGATCGGCGATGCGTTTCATCTACTTGCTCCGCTGCTCGGCACGACGATGGCCAGCATTTTGTTCGGGGTGGCACTGCTCGCCTCCGGACAAAATTCCACGCTAACCGGCACGCTCGCCGGTCAAATCGTGATGGAAGGCTTCCTGAACATACGGCTGCCTTCCTGGCTCCGACGGTTGATTACGCGGCTGATCGCGATTATTCCGGCGGTGATCGTCACCGCTATCGCCGGGGAGAGCGGGACGGCGCAGCTGCTCATCTTGAGTCAAGTCGTCCTGTCGCTGCAGCTGTCGTTTGCCGTCATTCCGCTTGTGATGTTCACCAGCGACCGGTCCAAAATGGGCGAGTTCGCCAATCCGCGCTGGCTCAAATGGTTAGCCTGGGTCGTCGGGGTGCTGATCGCGGTATTGAATTTGTATTTGCTGGTGCAAACCGTCATCGGCTGGTTCGCATAACCTTCACAAACAATGGTGGCTCGATCGCGCAAAGAGCAAATCGCCGCTATCCGAAACAAGGAACGTTTTTCGGAGAGCCTCGGTTTGTTCTTTTTTTGGAAAAATGAAACATTATTGGATGTGCTTGCGTTAGAATAAGCAGGATTCATACGTTACCGTAGTAGAGAAGCGACATTCGTCCGGGAAAATGCTCTTCGATATGAGGCCGGAGCAAATGAGAGAATCGTTGATAAAGGAATGAGGAGACGAATGCGAAACAAAAAAACGATCATGGCTTTATGTGTTTCGGCAAGCTTATTACTGAGTACGAGCGCCTTTGCCGCTTATACCCCCGACTTGGCCCGCTGGGCGATGCCGGATGAGGTGCACTTGGAAGGCTTCAATAGAGCGGATGTCATTCTGGACACGAATGCGGAGCTAAGTTGGACCGCCGACCAGCTTAGCGGATTTCCGGTAAAAGGTCAGCTTGGCGTCGGCCGGTTTCTCCCTTCGTTCGCCTATCAAGTAGACGAAGGAAGAGAACTGCAGCCGCAAGTGATGGTAAGCAATTTGCCGGGGGCGAAGTTTACAAGAACGCCTGCGGATAAGGACGGCGGCGACCGGATCAAAGTGTCTGTATTGGGAGCGGCGTATTTGCAGGCGGATATGGATTATACGTTTTATACGGGATGGCAGTTTTCGGGATCGAAAGAAGGCAAACCGAAGGTTACGCTGAGCTCGCTGCAAGAATTTGACCAAGGCGCGGGCGGGGGGATTCATGAGCAGACGGAGACGGAGCGGGCATTGTCCGGACTTCGCTGGAAACAATTTGAACAGAGCTCGACTCAACGCGATAAGGAAATAACCGCAGCGTTCAACCGGGATCCGTTTTACTTCACCAGAGAGCACGACGAAACCTTCGCGAATGATGCGATACTAAAGGGTTATTCTTCGATGGATTCGAAAGCAGCGCTCGATCAGTACAAAAGCGATGCGGCCAAACGGTTGAAAGCGGCGCAGGACTGCTGCAGCCCGGTTCGTTTTGCCATCACATTGAATAAATATGTCGGTTTTAATAAAGTAGCCGAGCTCGCTAAAGATTATCGGCTGAATATAACACAGTACTATGCGGCAGGAGAACGCATGGGAAGCTCTAGCAAGGATGAATATACGATCAGCTGGTTTGACCCGAAATGGGATCGCCCCTTTTCTTTGATCAGCAAGGCGGTTGGCGGGTTTGCGACTTTACAGGTTACGGAGCTGGAAGGTACGGCGAGAGTGGATGATTTGAAACGAATCAGCTCGATTCCGGAAGTGAATGTCGTGGATATGGAAGATCGGGGAAAACGGCCGACCGGCGTCTATTGGCTGAACAAACGTTTCTCCGAGTCGAAATAAGCGGCAGGCCGATTCTCAGTTGGTTCCGCCAAGAAATAGGCAAGGGGCTGCGCTTCAAAAATGCGGAAAGATAGCATACCGGTAAGTAACGGTGGCTATCTTTTTCATATTTTCCTGCAAAGCCACAGGGCGGCAGGTTAATCTGCCCGCTTAACCGCCTCTACGGCGATGAAAATATGGCCCATACAAGATTGCGTCTTCACGATGTCGAGTCCCTCGGAACGAAGCAGCCGCATCGTGTCGCGGTTCAGATGACAGCCGTCGCACAGACGCTTCCATGCCGGCGTCAATGCATCCTGCAGCCGCCCCCATACCGGATGATCGAGCCGGACATGCTCGAACAGCAGCAGCGTGCCGCCCGGACGGCACACGCGCTTCATCTCGCGAACCGCCTGCACCGCGTCCGGAACCGTGCACAGCACGAGCGTTCCGACCACCGTATCGAAGACGTCCGGTTCAAACGGCAGCCGCTCGGCCGTGCCGGGAATGACGGTGATCGGCACGGACGCCTGGCGGACGCGAGCCGTGGATTGTTCCCGCATGAGCGCGGACGGCTCGACGGCCGTCACGTGAACGTCGCGGTACAGCGGGAAATTGATGCCGGTACCGGAACCGATTTCGAGCACTTCCCCCTTCGCGCATGAGAGCAGGGAGGTGCGGATTGTGAGAAAGCGACGCCGCTCCAACGGCTCCATCAAACGGTCGTAATAGCGGTGAAACCAGCGGCTCATCGCCGTCATCTCCATTCCCTCCTTCATCTGGATTACCTCACCATTGTACCTTCAAATGAAGCAGCAAACAAAGAAGGCGTACCCGCAATTCTCGGATACACCTTCCATCTATGGGATAACAGTTCTGCTTAAAAGAATTTCTAAATGCAGCTATCCCTAATTTGAGACGAGAGCTTCTCTTCATCAGCTCGTCGATTTTAACGTACGCCCGGCTTCGTCGAGCGCATGGTGCGCAGCGTCCGCCGTTTTATCGATCGTGCGGTGCGCAGAGGCTTCCGTCTCGGCGACAGCGTCCGCGGTACGGCCGATCGCCTCATGAGTCGCTTCCGATGCGCGATCCGCGACGACATGCGCCTTGTCGATCAATCGCGTGCTCTGCTCTTTGTATACTTGGGCTGCATTCCCCGCCGCTTCTTTTGCAGTATGCAGCCATTCCTGCCCTTTGGACTGCAGCGTTTGCGCCTTGTCTTTCAGGCCGCTCCGCAGCGCTTTGCCCGATTTGGGCGCGAGCAGCAGGGCGGCGAGCGAGCCGGCTGCCGCTCCGATCATGATTCCAAGCAATACGCCGCTTCGTACGGGTTGTTCCGTTGTCGTGGACATCGTATCCGTTGTTGTCATCATCGTCACTCCATTCGTATTTAGTTCATTCGTCTTATGCAATGAGACATTCCGCCAGGACAAATCCATCCGCAACGATCGTTCGCCGGCCGTATCAGGTGGCGCGTCCGCGGAACGCTTTAGCAAGCAGGCCGATCAGGAAAATAAACAAGGCGGCGCCCACAATGGCCGGGATGACGGCAAAACCGCCGATCACCGGACCCCATGAGCCAAGCAGCAAAGCGCCAAGCCACGCTCCGGCAAAGCCGGCGATCATCGATCCGATGATTCCTCCGGGCATCGCGCCGGGGGCGATGGCGGAACCGATGGCGCCAATGACAATAGCCATAATAATCGTAATCAGCAAGCTTACCATGTTCATCACGCTCCTTTTCATGAAGCTGGTCTTGCTTGTCCTTTATTTACCCTAAGAACGGCAGAATGAAACGCAAGCGGCGATTCCCGGTGAGACCGTGGGGCGTTAGTCACTTGAATCTCATCTTTTTTTTCGGGGAAGGGAACCTTTCCGCGCCCGTTTCGTCCAATGATTGTGAGGTGAACCCGGGTGACCTTTGAATATTTGAAAAGCTTGACCGGCGGTCTGGATAAAAACGCCGTCTTATCTGAAATTATGCAGGCGTATGGTGAGGATGTGTGGAATTACGCTTTTTTTCTCACGCGCCAAACCGCGCTGGCTGACGATATAACCCAGGATGTGTTTGTCCGGGTGTATGAAAAGCTGTATACGTTCCGCGGCGAGGCGGGTATGCGGACGTGGCTGCTTACGATTACGCGCAATCTGGTGCGCGACCATTGGCGGTCGGCCTGGATTCGGCGCGTCATTCCGTTCGGCGCGCTGGAACGGAGCGACATCGGGCCATCGGCGGAATCGCTGGCCTTGAGCGGACTATATGCCGAGGAAATTTGGAATACGGTGCTCGGCCTGCCCTTCAAGCTGCGCGAAGTGCTGCTTCTTCATGCGCATCACCAGCTGCCGCATACGGAAATTGCAAGACTGCTCGGCATTTCGGAAGGAACGGTCAAATCGCGTCTTTTCCGGGCGCGGGCGAAAGTATCGGAGAAGCTCGGAAGAAAGGGGGAGGAGACGCTATGAAGCGAGTAGAGCCGGAGCATTGGGAGAAGCATTTGGCCAAGCTGCCTTTACGGCAGGGGGGCTTCTCACAGGAATTGATGCAGAAGGTAAAAGACCGGGTGGAAGCGGGGCCGCCGCAGCGGCGCCAAAGCCGGTGGCTATGGTGGAGTCCGGCGGCCGCCTTGGTTGTCGCGGCTGCGATAGGCGTCGCGACGCAAACCGACGCGCTGACGGATGCGGTATCGAAGCTGTCCAAAGTGCGGCAGCCGGCATCGCTGGAAGCGATGGACCCGGACAAAAAGATCACGCTCAAGGTTGGCAACATCGATGACATATCGTTTGCGTCCCGCTATGGAACTGCGTTCATGGCGCGTTACCCGAACATTACCCTTCAAACGGATGCTCCGGGAGGGCTTGCGTTGTGGAGCAGTAAGGCCCGCGTGGAGCTCGAAGAATGGCTTGCCCAGGAGAAGCCGGACGTGCTCATCCTTACGCCGGATCAATACGAACGTCTGGCCAAAAGCGGGAAGCTGTATGCGCTGGACAACGCGATCAAGCAAGATGGCTTCGATCTGCAAAATATACATGCGGGTGTCGTAGAGCAATTGCGTTCGCCAGGCGGCGGAACGCTGTACGGATTATCGCCGCAGTATGAGCAGCTTGCATTGTACTATAACAAGAATATGTTCGACCGGTACAATGTGAGTTATCCGAAGAACGGGATGAGCTGGGACGAACTGCTGAAACTTGCCGGGGCGTTCGCTGCGCACGGGAAAGCGAAAGAGAAATTATACGGCCTGACGGTTCCTGCCGGCATGAGTCCGTTCGAGCTTGTACAGATGGCGGGCAAAGCCCGCGGACTGCGACTGACGGATGCGGATGGGAGACGGGCGACGATCGATACGCCGCAGTGGAAGCAGCTGTGGGGTCAAGCGCTGGAAGCATACCGCAATGGCGTCATTTACCAGCCGCCGTCAGCGACGTCTTCCACTGCTGCGGCTGAGGTTGCCCGCTCGAATCCATTTATTTCGGGTCAGGCGGCGATGACGCTGCAAAGCTTCAGCTTTACGCACGAATTGACGGAGGCACGGCAGCAGCATACGCTGCCCTGGTTTACGTGGCAGACCGTTACCGAGCCGACCGATCCGGGCAAGCCGGGGCGCTCCGCCTCTTTCTCGCTCGGCGCGGTCTACGCGGTAAATGCGGATTCAAGCCAGCTGCGCGCGGCGTGGGAGCTTGTCAAGTTCGTCAACAGCGAGGAGTCGGCACGGACCGCACTATCTGCTTCGCCGAGCGGATTCAATCCTTCGCGTCTGCCGAGTGTTACTTCGTCCGGACTGACCGGCACGGGCAAAGGGCTGGAAGCTTTCTACATGCTGCTTCCTGCAGAGACGTCTCGTTCGGTGACCGAGCCTCCGGCTTCCTTTTACCGGGACGTAGAGCAACTGGCACTGCAACAGTCCGAAGCAGTGCTGAGCGGGAAGAAGACGCTGGATGCGGCGCTTCAGGAGCTGCAGGTGCAGGGACAGCAGGCGCTGACGCAAGGAAGGAACGACATGTCGAAGCGGTAGCTATATGGATGTGTCTTTAACAAATTCGGAAAAATAACCACGAACGAATTGTCGTTAGTGGTTATTTTTTATGAACATCACGTGTTTACAAGTCCCACGATTTGTTCTTCTTGTCGTCAAATTTCTCTTGCGTGATCATGCCGGAATCTTTGAGCCGGGCAAGCTTTGCAAGGTGCTTAAGGCAATTGTGCCTTCGCAGCCGATACGATATTGCTGATCTTGCTTTCCAGGTTAAAAACAGTTTGCTTCTCTTTCACGATTTGGCGAGAAAGCGAGACAAGAGAGGCGAGGGTGTCCGAGACTCGGCTCACGTCCCCGTTTTTCAGTGCTTGCTTAAGTGCGTTCAACGCTTGAGCGGCTTCGGATTCGGCGTTTTTTATCGTATTTTTTGAAGTTTTGATCTGTGCGTTGGCCGAGTCGATACCGGTTAAGGTACCGCGAATGTCTTTCATTTTATTGGCCGCAGCGTCCTTGGCTTCCCGCAAAGTGGATTCCTTTATTTGAACGTCCAACCGCGCGAACTGTACGGGTATTTTTAAAGTGTTGGCCTGCAACCGGAGCATGCTGGAGAGTTCTTTGTTTTTCAGCTTCCCAGCTTCCGAGATCTGTTTGTTCAACGACGTATAATGGGCAATCAACGGTTTGTACCTTTCCTTTGCTTGTGCCAGCACCTCCTCCAATGGCGCTATCTTATCGCTGTCGATTTGCTTGATTTGTTTATTCACCTCGGTTAACGTTTTCTGATTTTCGGCGTGGAGCGATTTGATTTTTGCGTCCCAATCCTTTTCCTCACTTTGCAGCGCGAGTAATTCGTTGTACCGCGTACGGACTTGATCTGCCTGCGCATGATCCGACTTTGCGATTTTGTCGAGCGATGTTTTAACGGAAGCGGTGATGGTGGCCTGTGCGGCGGTTGCTGTTCCTGAAATAGGGGAAGCAAGCATAAAAGCGACGAGCGAAGCCGTGATCCATTTGTAGTTCTTCATTGTATTCCTCCCTTGAACGAATAATCATGGACGGCTTCCAACAAAAAAGCACCCGTAAGAAAGGCGTGAGGCCTTCTCTTACGGGTGCTTCCGTCGTAAGCGTCCAAATGGAATTATATTCCTTAATATACAAGACGCCGCATGGGGTGTCAAATCCACGAATGAGGTGCTGACGACTTACAGCCCCATACGCGTCAAAGCGCCTTCGAACGATACGTCTACGCGTTTGTCGCCGGTCAAATAACGCCAGAACTTGGCGATTTGAATCTGGTTCACGCGGGCTTCATCTCCGGCCCATGCATGATGGCCCGCTTTGCGGATATAGCTTTCGATTTCCGGGTTGTTATAGCCTTCGGTATTGAACAGCGCGCGCTGCTCTTGTCCCGGCCGCATGCGAAGCTTGAAGACGTAGCGGGTCGTATCCGTAAAGTTCGGCTGCGCGCAGTGCCAAATGGCATGATGCAGAAATGCGATCGTACCGGCTTTCGAGACGAGTCTGCGCTGGCCGACGATATTTTTGTAGCGGGCGATGCTGCCGTTGCTCACTTTACGCAAATGCGAGCCGGGCAATACGAGTGTCGGCCCCATTTCGTCCGGCGCGTCGTGGGAGAAGTAGAACGCCTGAATGTCGTAGCCGAACGGCCGGGTATCGATCACGGAGTCGGCATGATAAAACTGCCCCTTGTGGTGCTGCGCCCAGACGACGTGCAGGAACGAGTGGTCATATACCGGACTCGTGCCGACGAAGCTTTGCATCGCGCCTTTCACCTCGGGCAAGCCAAAAATCTCTTGAATGACGCCGGATTCATGCCAGTAGCTTCCGCCGCCGCCGGTGAATTCGCGCATTTCTTTGGCCGCTCGCTCGTTGTACTCCTGAGGTACGACCTCGTTTAACACCAAAAATCCGTTTACGGCAAAATCGGCCATCTGCTTTGCCGTGAGAAGATGCTGCATTTTTACGGAACCGCCGCTCATTCGACCGTCACCTTTCTTTCCAGCACATATTCATAGGGCAAGTGCCCCTGTTCAAATTCGTGTCCGCTCAAAAAGACCGGCATCGTCGGCAGCTGCATGACGAACCAGCCGTCGCGCATGGCGTCGAGCACCGATTCATAAGGCGGGACATTGGAATCTCCCGTCTGCATTTGCAGCTCCCCCTTCGGCTTGCTGCTGTCATACAACGCCCACGCAACCGTCCTCGATTCAAGATCCGGCTGCGCCAGGTGCAGGATCAAAATTTGCTGGCGTAAAGCGCTCATCCGTCGTTCATCCTCCCATATTGCAACTGTTATTCCGGCGAAGCTGCGGAATCAGTTGTCAATGTGATATTGCAACTGTTATTCCGGCGAAGCGGAATCAGTTGTCAATGAAATATTGCAACTGTTATTCCGGCATGGCTCCAACAATCCGTTGTCCATGTCAATTGCCGCTGTGATCCCCGCAAGCTGCGGAACCTGTTGTCCATGTGATATGGAAACATTTTGTTCACTCGAACCTATTGTAGTATGCAAGGATGCCTTTGAGGATGTATGATAGTAGCAAAAGTTTGCATAATCCTAAGTTGTTTTTGGTCTAATAGGAGTAACGCGGATGGGGCAAAGGGGGACTTGAAGCATGGACGGGCAGCAATTGCAGATTATGCGCAGCTATTTGGAAAACACGCAGATTACGCTGGAAACGGCGCACTATACGAAAGTCAACGCAAGCTGGAAGTTCGATATCAACATTACCGACGTGAACCGGCTCTATTATATCCGCGAAGGCGAAGGGTGGATCCGGGTACGCAACAAGCTGTACCATCCGAAGCCGGGACAGCTGCTGCTGCTTCCCGCCGGCGTGCGGCTGGCGTTCGGGCGGCTTAACGACAACGGGTTCGGAAAATATTGGTGCCATTTTACGGCGACGGTGGGGGAAGTCAACCTGTTTCAGATGCTCGATCTGCCTTATTGCATCGACGTGCAAGATGAGCCGGCGCTGGAGAAGAAGTTTCAAACGCTCATTGCGCTGTACCAAAACCCGTCGTCGCTTACCGTACCGCTGCGCATCAAATCGCTGCTGCTGGAGCTCGTCTCGGATTATGTGGAAGCCTCTCTCGGTCCGGACCAAGGGCTTAGGCTGGCGCCTACGGCGGAGACCGGCAAAATCAACACGGTGCTCGAATACATCGAGGAGCATTTACAGGAGCAGATGACCGTGGAGGAACTGGCCAGGCTGGTGCATTTTCACCCGAACTATTTTATGCAATATTTCAAAACGATGCTCGGCCTCTCGCCGATCGCTTACATTAACCGCAAACGGATGGACAAAGCGAAGGAGCTGCTGATGTCGACCGGGTTGTCGGTAACGGACGTGGCGGAAAAGATCGGACTGGAGCTGTACTATTTCTCCCGATTGTTCAAAAAGCAGAGCGGCTTGTCCCCGACTGAGTACCGTAAATATACGGAAAGACGCAATGGGCAGGAAGCGGAAGATTGACGCGCCGTGCGATGACGGTATGGGACAAGAGGCGGCTTGTGTATGCGGAACGACAGGTGAGGCACATCCATCCATTCAGGACGGGTGCAAACGGAACTTACTCCAGAGACGCGTCTTTTCCCCTCATGTCCGACCGGGTGCCGCATTCGGCTGCCGTTTGAAGCGGTTCGGCGTCATGCCGACATGCTTTTTGAACAGCTGGCAAAAGTAGGAGAAGTTGCCGAGCCCGACCGCTTGTCCGATGTCCTGCACGGACATATCGCCCGATTTGAGCAGCCAACACGCTTGCCGGATGCGCCGGGCCGCTAAATATTCGGTGATGCTGCTGCCGACCGATTGGCGGAACACGGCGGACACATGGTTCGGCGACAAATGCACCTCCTGCGCGAGCAGATCGAGCGAGAACGGTTCCATGTAATGAGCCTCGACCCAGGCCATCACTTTCTCCGCGGTGGAGGAAGCTTTGAGCGGAGCGGGGCTGCTCTGCATCGACAAGTCGGCTACCGTCTTCCAGTGGTGCACGAATGCTGTGAGAAACAGCAGCTGCTCTTCCAGCAGCAGCTCGGCCGACGGCTGCGCAAGCAGCGGCAAGTACGTGCGAAGCAGCGCTTCCGTCTTCTCCGGCTCGGGGCTGCGGAAAAGCTGCGGGGCGAGCGGATCTTTCCAGAGCGTACCCAAAAAAGCCCGCAGCGCAGGGAACGGCGCGAACGCTTCATCCAGGACGGTCGGCTCGAAGACGAACAGCGAGCGGATATACGGCTTCCCGGCCTCGGCATTAATGCGGATGCGGTGCAGCTGAAACGGCTTGAAGTAGATTAAAGTGCCCGGAGACATCTCGAAAATTTGTTGTTCTACAATGGCGGTTCCATAGCCATCATGCACATAGAGCAGTTCCATCCCCTGATGCGCATGGTAAATCTCGACAAATTCATTCGTACGGTCTTTGTAAAACGAAAGCTGCACCGGATGCTGGTTCAAATTCAAATAGTTCATCAGCTTCACGAGGGATTCATTCCTTTCTGGCTGACCGTAATATAACAACATTTTATCATAAGAGCGCCAAACTATGCGGGCGTTTTTTTTGTTATGCTTATTAGTATTGCGGAGGCGCTCAAGGAAGCTTGTTTCAAGCGCCGCCGGCCGTATTTTGCAATAACTGAACGAACAATCATCTTCTGACATGTTAAGCATAAAAGGAGCGAATATCCCGATGTTGAAGCGGCGGTTAAACGATCAATGGGAACACTATACGGGCAGTCTCGGCGGTCCATGGGAAGTATGGCGCGCGGACAAGCTGAAAAACCATTACAATGTGCCGTGGCACGCGGTGGAGCTGCCGCACTGCTACAACGGGCTCGACGTGATGGACCCGGACAGCAAATATTATCAGGGACAAGGCTGGTACCGTACGAGATTGGCGGTCGACAATCCGTACCCGAACGGGCGGACGCTGCTGCATTTTGAAGGCGCGGGACAGCGGACCGATGTATACGTTTACACGAACAAGGTCGGTTCCCACCTCGGGGGCTATGACGAGTTCACCGTCGATATAACCGAAGCGGCGGCGGAAGCGGCTAAAATCGAGCGGTATAAAGGCCTGATACCGGTAGCGGTCGCCTGCGACAACAGCCGCGAGCTGGAGACGATTCCGTCCGATGCGAGCGATTTTAACTTGAACGGGGGCATCTACCGTTACTTGAACCTGGTTTACGTGCCGGCGGTATCGCTTGCGCAGGTGCATGTGGTGACCGATACGGCCAAGCTGGAGGCAGGAACGCCGGCGTGCGGTGTAACGGTGAAAGCGAAGTTGTACAATCCGGCAGCCGCGAGCGACAGCTTGACGCTGACGATCCGGATCAAGGATGCGAGTGGCGCCGTGATTGCGGAATCGGCCGTTAACTCCGCGCCATGGGAAGGTGAGAAGGAGCTGGCGGTGTATGAGCTGGCGAATCCGCAGTTGTGGACGACTGACGCGCCGTACTTGTATACATGCGAGGTTACGCTTAGCAGCGTGCATGGCGAAACATCCTTGTCCGAGCGGTTCGGCGTACGCTACTTCGAGTTCGTGCAGCACGGTCCGTTCAAGCTGAACGGCGAGCGGCTGCTGCTTCGCGGCACGCACCGTCACGAAGATCACGCCGGCGTCGGTCCGGCGATGACTGAGGACATGATCCGCTATGAAATGCAGCTGATCAAGGACATGGGGGCCAACTTCATTCGTCTGGGCCACTACCAGCAGTCCCGCATCGTGCTGGAGCTGTGCGACGAGCTCGGCATTCTCGTGTGGGAGGAAATTCCTTGGTGCCGCGGCGGCCTTGGCGGCGAGATGTACCGCCAGCAGTGCCGCGATATGCTGACGGCGATGATCGAGCAGCATTACAACCATCCGTCCGTCATCCTGTGGGGACTCGGCAACGAGAACGACTGGGAGTGCGACTTCGACTATTTTGACCAGCAGGAAATTCGCGCGTTCATGAAAGAGCTGCACGACCTGTCGCATCGTCTCGACCCAAGCCGGCTGACTGCCATTCGCCGCTGCGAATTTTGCAAAGACATTATCGATGTGTACTCCCCGTCGATCTGGGCGGGTTGGTACCGCGGCATTTATACCGACTACGAATCCAGCTCCCGCAGCGCGTTCGAGAACGTCGGATCGTTCTTCCATATGGAATGGGGCGCGGACAACTTGGCGACCCGCCATGTCGAGAAGACGTTCACCGGCTTTGAATTCATCCCGCGAGGCGAAGGCGCGACGGACGAGCGCGACGGCGACTACCTGCTGACGGGCGGCGAGCCGCGCGTATCCCGCGACGGCGACTGGTCGGAGACGTATTTCTGCGAGATGATCGACTGGTATTTGAAAAGCCAGGAGAATATGGATTGGCTGACCGGTGCCGCGCAGTGGGCGTTCAAAGATTTCTCCACGCCGGTGCGTCCCGATTCGCCGATTCCGTACTTGAACATGAAGGGTATCATCGAGCGGGATTTCAGTAAAAAAGAAGCGTACTACGTGTTCCAATCGTACTGGGGCAAAGCGCCAATGGCGCGCATTTACGGCCATACGATGCCGGTTCGCTGGGGAGCGGCAGACGAGCGCAAATCGATAAAAGTATATTCGAACTGCCCCGAGGCGGAGCTGTTCCTGAACGGCGTCAGCCTCGGCGTGAAGCAGCGCGACTCGCAAAACTTCCCGGCAGCCGGGCTGCGTTGGGATGCTGTATTCCAGCCGGGAGTGAACCATGTGAAGGTGGTTGCTCAGAAAGACGGCGTTACGGTTGAGGATGAATTGACATTTGAATACCAGACGGAAACGTGGGGAGCGCCGGCAAGCCTCAAGCTTTCGGCGGAGAAGCAGGAAGACGGCCGAGTCTACGTGGAAGCTCGCGCTTACGACGAGCACGGTGTGTTTTGCCCGGATGCGGCAGGTTTTGTCCGCTTCGGACTTGCGGGCGACGGCCGCCTGATCGATAACCTCGGCACGATTCGCGGATCCCGTCTCGTGCAGCTCGCTTCCGGTCGCGCCGGTATCTACATCGATCCGTACGGCGGGCTTCCGGCCGGCATTTCCGTGACGGACTTCGTCTCCGCAGGCGGCCCCGCGGCTTCGCTGAGTGGAGGCACAAGCGTATCCGGCTACTTGCCGGTGTCGGTGGTCAGCGCGGCAGGCGAAGGCATGCCGACGGCGTTCTTTACGCTGACGCTGTAATAGTCTATAGACCGTATTTGAGCAACCAGAATTATTTTCATATAAATAGGCTTTGCTTTTAAAAAGATTGATGCGTGTAAATGAATCGAAACGAAGGAGGCGTAACGATGACAACGAAAGTGGATACAAGCAAATGGGATCAAGCGGCAAGCCTGCAGGAGGCGCTCCCGGCGATCTGGGAGGCGCTGCAGGGCAAGGTCGACCGGATGATCGGGCAATTGGGGAACAAATCGCCGCATGTCGCCAAGGCGGACGGGATTTACGACGATATGCGCCTGGATTGGTGGACGGCTGGTTTTTGGCCGGGCATTTTGTGGATTATGCACGAAATGACGGGTAAGGACCACTACAAGGAAGCCGCATGGGGCTGGGACGAGAAGTTCGAGCAAAAAACGATTCAGGACAACAACTTCCACCATGATGTAGGGTTTCAATTTTTGCCGACATCGGTCATCAAATACAAGCTGACCGGCGATAAAGACGGGAAACGCCGCGGTCTGGCCGCAGCGAACTTCCTAGCGGGCCGTTTCAACATTGCGGGATCGTTCCTGCGCGCATGGAACCAGGAGAAGATCGGCTGGTCGATCGTCGACTCCTCGATGAACTTGTCCATCTTGTTCTGGGCTGCGCAAGAAATTAACGACCCGCGGTTCGAACTGATCGCCCGTGCGCATGCCGATACGGTAGTCGACAAGTTCATCCGCGAGGACGGCTCGGTCAACCATATTCTCAGCTTCAACCCGCGCACCGGCGAGCTGATCGAATCGCTCGGCGGCCAAGGCGCCGGACCGCACTCTTCGTGGAGCCGCGGCGCCGCTTGGGCGCTGCACGGCATGGCGAACACGTACCGCTACACCGGCGATACGCGCTACTTGCGCGCTGCGCAGCGGGTCGCGCATTATTTTCTGTCGTGCTTGCCGGAGGACTACGTCGCGCACTGGGACTTCCGCGCCGCCGATCCGCTGGACGGCGAGCCGCGCGACACGTCGGCGGCTTCCTGCGCCGCTTCCGGCCTGCTCGAGCTCGCGGACGCGCTCCCGGGCATCGAGGGCGCGATGTACCGCCGCGCCGCCGAGCGCATGCTGCTCGCGCTGACGAAGCATTACGGCACGTGGGATAATCCCGCGCACGAAGGCATCCTGATCGGCGGCACCGGCAACAAGCCGGCCGGGCAAAACGTCGACGTCTCCTTGATCTACGGCGACTATTACTACGTCGAAGCGCTGGCCAAGCTGCTCGGCTGGAAAAGCCGCATTTTCTAAGGCGCTCCTCATACAAACGGCAAACGGCTATCTTCCCGAGTGGGAGGATAGCCGTTTTTTTCTCTAACCCTACATAATCATGCCGGAGCCGCTGATCCCGGCTTCGCTGCCCATGCGCTGCTTGAATTCCTTCGGCGAGCAGTGGTTATGGCGCTTGAACAGCTTGTAAAACTGCGCCATATTCGGTATGCCTGCCTCGAATCCGACCTCCATGATGCTCAAATCCTGGGTCAGCAGAAGGCGCTCCGCTTTTTTAATACGGCGGTAGTTGACATAATCGATGAAGGAAATGCCCATCGCTTTTTTGAAAAACTTAATGAAGTAATGGTAGCTCAAATTGATCAGGCCGCATACGTCCTCGACGGCAATTTTTTCGCCAAGATGCCATTCGATGTAGTCGAACACCGGACGAAGCCGCTGCAGATCCGATTCCTCCGAACCCGATCCGCCGAGAACGCCCTGGGTGTCGTTGCGCATGAGCAGCAGCATCAGTCGCTTAATCGACGAGCTGATTGCCAGCTCGTAGCCGCGGACGCGCGATTTCGATTCTTCGAATATATCCATAATGATGGAACAAGCTTCGCGGCGGGCTTGCGCATTGTCGCGCAAAATATAATTCAAATTGCCCAAAGGCTGTGTCAGTTCGGAAAAGCAATGCAGGTACGGCATCGTGCTGGCATCGAAATGCTTATGTAGATCGACCTGAAACACGACGTAGCGCAGGTCGCCTTCTTTCAGCTTGCGTGTCCGATGAAGTTGAGAGGAACCAAGCACGAGGACGTCTCCCGGTCCAAGCGAATAATAGTTGTGCTTCGTCTGCACGCCGAGCCAGCCTTCTTCGATCGCCAGAAACTCGACCTCCTTGTGGTAATGCCAGTTGGAAGGCCAGAGCGGATTCGGAGGGTGGGAAGCCCGGATTTCCCATATTTTTAGAAAAAGCAGCGGGTTTTGATACTTCACTTTTTCCTCGCTTACCGTTTCTTTCGGAGATGGAAGCGGCAGTTCCACATCGGCGGCAGCAGTCATCTCTCATCGCACCTCGATCGTTTGTGAATAATTGGATATACCATTTTTGAAGAGCAACCTATCGGAAAAAACAAGGCGTTGTATAAATTCAGTATATCATGAAACCTATCCGATGACAGTATTGAATAAAGATGAAACAGGATTGAGAATATCTTTTCGGCTGCGGAACAACTATACTCTTAGTAACGATATTGTCAATAACTTACTGATGGAGGAATACATATGAGCCAGAAGCTGAGAGTTACGGTATGGAACGAGTTTCGCCATGAAAAAGAAAACGAGAAAGTACGCTCCGTTTATCCGAACGGCATTCATACGGTTATTGGCGAAGGACTGGGAACGGATTTTGAAGTGTCTTACGCGACGCTGGATGAGCCGGAACACGGGCTGACCGAAGAGAAGCTGAACAATACCGACGTATTGATCTGGTGGGGCCATAAGGCGCACAAAGCGGTGGAGGATGCCATCGTCGAACGCGTTCACAAGCGCGTACTGCAAGGGATGGGCCTCATCGTGCTTCACTCCGGCCACTTCTCCAAAGTGTTCAAAAAGCTGATGGGCACGAGCTGCGATCTCAAATGGCGTGAAGCGAACGAGAAGGAGCGTCTGTGGGTCGTATCGCCGGGACATCCGATCGTCGAAGGCATCGGCGAGTACTTCGAGCTGGAAGCGGAAGAAATGTACGGCGAGCACTTCGATATTCCGGCGCCGGATGAGGTGATTCTCGTCAGCTGGTTCGAAGGCGGAGAAGTGTTCCGCAGCGGCTGCACGTTCTATCGCGGCAGCGGCAAAATCTTTTATTTCCGTCCGGGTCACGAAACGTACCCGACGTACTACAACGAAAATGTGCGCCGCATTATCCGCAATGGCGTGCAGTGGGCCGCTCCGACGACGCGGGAATACCCGAAATACGGCAATCATAAGCCGCTCGAACCGATCAAAGGGGCCACGATTAAAGCTTAATATCGATCGGAAGCAACTGCAAAAGGATAAGGCTCGGCGGGATGATAGCCGGTGCGCAATCCTTGAATAAAAAATAAGCGCCTTACAACCGCATACCGCGGTGTGAGGCGCTTATTTGCGTGAAAAGGGAGAATTCATCCGGCCGTCAAACGTCCCAGCCGCGCTTATATTGCTTCGGCGCTTCAAGCTGGACGCCAAGCTTTTTGGCGGCGGTTCGCGGCCAAAACGGGTCGCGCAGCAGCTCGCGGGCAAGCAGCACAAGGTCGGCGCGTCCGTTGTGCAGGATCTCCTCGGCCATATCCGGGTCGCTGATCAAGCCGACCGCGCCGGTCGCGATGCTGGCTCCGTGGCGAATCGTCTCGGAAAAGGGCACCTGGTACCCCGGGTACACTTTCGGCGGTCCGGTTACGACCGCGCCGGAGCTTACGTCGATCAAGTCAATGCCCTGTTCTTTCATCAGGCCGGCGTAATACACATAATCCTCCGGCGTGCAGCCTTCCGGATGGTAATCATGCGCCGATACGCGGACGAACAGGGGGCCGTCCCACACGGTTTTCACGCCGTCGATCACTTCGCGCAGGAAACGGTAACGGCGGTCGCGGTCGCCGCCGTATTCGTCTTCGCGGCGGTTGGATAGAGGCGACAAAAACTCGTTGATCAGGTAGCCGTGGGCCCCGTGGATCTCGATTACGTCGAAGCCGGCTTCCTTCGCTCGCCGGGCTCCGGCAACGAACGCTTCAATCGTTTCTCCGATCTGCTGCACCGTCATGGCTTCCGGCGTCTTCGACTTTTCGTTGAAAGGGATGGCCGACGGGGCGATAATCGGTCCGTCCAGTACGGCCTTGCGTCCGGCATGGGCGATCTGGATGCCGATGTGGGCGCCTTGCCCGTGAACGAGCGCGGTCAGCTCCTTCAAGCCTTGCACATGCTCGTCGCTCCAAATGCCGAGATCGTACGGCGAGATTCGCCCCTGCGGCGTCACCGCCGTCGCCTCTACGATGATCAGCCCGACCTGGCCTACGGCTCGCATCGGGTAATGGATTTTGTGCCAATCCTGCACGCGTCCCGATTGATCGGTACATGAGTACATGCACATCGGCGACATGACGATCCGGTTTTTGAGCGTTACATTTTTTATGGAGTAAGGGGTAAACAGCATAAATGCTTCACGTCCTTTATCTTTAATGAGGTGAATCCTTTTGTAGGGTGCCCACTATATTAATTTTAGCAATGCAAAAAGAATAAGGCAAAATTGCATATACGACTATGTCTGTGTGCGATCGACCAGCCGGTCCAACCGCGCGCGAATTCCTGGTGACCGTTTTGGCTCTGCGAGGCTATCGGTCGAACCCCAAGCTTCTTCGTAGCGGCGAACACGGACCTTAAATTGGCCTGTTTTGCACTTTGAAAAGAGAGCAGCGCTTCCAATCGTGAATGGTTGTTGGCACTGGTTAGGCAGTCGGGCGAAGATAGAGGGGGTGTCCAGACCACGTGTATTTTAGCCTGCGTTTAGCGCCTGAACGGCATGCTTCTTCAGGCAGCGGAAAGGCTGGATGGGGCTGTCGCTTGTAGACTGTTCTGGAACCTGTCATGACAGCATCGCTGCTTGTCCGGTTTCCCTACATAAAAAAAGACCGGTCCCTGCGCAAGGCATTGCCTTGTTCTGAGGAACCGGTCTTGCTGCATTGTCTAGCGGGCGGTCGAGGCCGCAGGCGTTTAACGGCGCCGCTTCCTGCGGCGTGCATTTGGAGCGTTTTTGCGCTTCCGCCTTCTTCTGCCGATCGGAGCGAGCCCGTCGCCGTCTTCGTCGTTGTCCGCGGCTTTTTTCCCTTTGCCGAAGGTGCCGAGCAGCAGTTTAATCATGGGGGCCATCTGCTGCACGCCCGCCACCATCTTTTGCACTTTGCCGAATGTATCGACGATGCCTTCGATGCCGCCCAGGCGGTCCACTACGGTTTTCAGCTGAGCCAGGTTAAAGCTGCTTCCCGAAGCGCCGCTTGCCGCGGAGCTTCCCCCGAACAGGGACGCGAGTCCGCTTAATGCGCCGCCACCGCCGCTGCCTGCCTGTGTTGCAAATGTGGTCTGCGACGGCAAGGCCGCCGGCAAGTTGGCGCCGAGCTGTGAAGAAAGCTGGCTTCCCCCCAGGCCCGGGTAACCGGAAAAGGAGCTGGACTGAACATACTCAGGATTTGCGTAGCCGCGGTAATACGGATAAGCGTGCGTTCTGGCCTGGTACTGCCGCGGCCTAGGCACCCCTTGATTGCCGATGGTTTGCTTGCTATGGTTCATGGTCTCACGATCCTTTGTTCAGATTTCAATCATTTCATTCATTGAATAAAAGTTTAGCGCGCCGGATGAATTGCAGGAAAGCGTCACTGCAGGGCGAAAATACTGTTTCCGAAAGCATCCCGATCCGAAGCTTTTCTGATCATTTTTCGCCGTCTGAACACGTTCCGGGCTTTCATCTACAGTCATTTACCTAGTATACTGTATGACATAGGCATGCGCGTGGATTGGACTCCTGTCACGGGTTCGCCCGATTTGCCCGACATTTTACTTCATCACCGCATAAAAATAGTAACGTTTCGCAAATCTAAAGGGAGGATTTCGCTCCCTAACGTCGAACTATACATTTGAGTATGTGATTAGCAGACCATCAAGGGGTTGAATATTCCTATGCAATTGAAAAAACTTAACGATAAAGCAATCGACCAACTGTTTGAAGCAATATTGACGCTCAAGGATATTGAAGAATGCTACGTGTTTTTTGACGATTTGTGCACGGTGAACGAAATTCAGTCGCTATCCCAGCGGCTTGAAGTGGCTCGCATGCTGCGCAAGGGCAACACGTACAACCAGATCGAAGCGGAGACCGGCGCCAGCACAGCGACCATTTCGCGGGTGAAGCGTTGTCTGAATTACGGTAACGACGGTTACAAAATGACGCTGGAGCGGCTCGGCCGCTAACCGCTGCTGCATGGGGCGCTCAACGAGTGGCAATACGCGACAAAAATCCTTCTTGGCTTTTTTGGCTGAGCGGGATTTTTCATGTTATGATGGGTATACGGTTTCAAAGTTCGTTTCAGCGCCGCAACGTCTACAGTTGGCGCCTTTAGGAGCCGGCTGCTTTTTGCAAGGAGGGATAGGCGGTGGTAAAATACGGCATATTAGTCATAAGCCACGGATCGCGGAGCGCGGATTGGGTGCGTCTTGTCGACGAGGCAGTGGCGGCCGTCCGGCTGCCTGAATCGGTTCCGATCTACTCCGCTTATCTCGAAATCGTGGAAGGGCGCCTCATTCAGGACGGCATTACGCAGCTCGAAACGCTCGGTGTAACGGATATTGTCGTGGTTCCCCTGTTCGTTTCGTCGGGGAGCACGCACATTGATGAGATCAGCTACGCGCTTGGCGTTAAGAAGCAGCCGCTGCTGCCGACGGACATGAAGCCGTTCGCGGTACGGGCGCGCATCCACTGGACATCGCCGATCGACGACGATCCGGTCATCGCCGAGATCGTGTATGGCAAATTGCGCAGCTTGTCGGTGCAGCCATCGCGCGAAATCGTCATGCTCGTCGGCCACGGAAGCATCGAGAAGGGATTTCATCTTCTGTGGCGAAAAGGTTTGGAACGCCTTGCGGCCCGCGTACGGGAGCTCGGCGGCTTCGATGAAGCCGATGCGGCCATGTTATTGCCGGATCAGCTGCCCCGCAAGATGAACGATTGGAAGGTCCGCAAGCCGGACCATACCGTGATTGTAGCACCGCTCTTTTTGAGCGAAGGCTATTTTACAAGACAGGTCATACCGGCACGGCTTACCGGATTTGATTACCGCTACGGCGGGGAAGCCTTGCTGCCCCACCCCTACATTTCCCGGTGGATCGAACATCAAATCAGGCCTTATATTCCCGCGATAGCGGAATTGGACTTATAACGCAGAACGAGATTGAGCTTCGGAAGGAAGCTTTTACAATATAAAATGTCGTACAGGCATCAGACGTACTTGCAGCGGATCTGATGTACATTGTAATTACGTAATTTACATAGGCGAACGGGTGAGTGAAAGAATGACGGCTAGGGCCAAAAGGGCTAGGTTGATCTATAATCCTTCCTCCGGCAGGGAGGAAGCAAAGAAGCGGCTGCCGGAAATATTGCAGCGGCTGGAGCGCGGCGGACTGGAGACGAGCACGCATGCGACGATCGGTGAAGGGGATGCAACCCTTGCCGCGGCGGATGCGATTGAACGCGGCTTCGATATTATTATCGCGGCCGGCGGCGACGGGACGCTATACGAGGTCATCAACGGCATGGCGGAGAAAGAGTTCCGTCCGCAGCTCGGCATTTTGCCGCTCGGGACGACGAACGATTTTGCCAGGGCGCTTAATATTCCGCGCAGCTGGGACGCCGCCGTCGACGTCATTCTCGCGCAGCATTCACAGGCGATCGACCTGGGAAAAGTAAATCAGCGGTATTTCATCAACATTGCCGGAGGCGGCTCGATGACGGAGCTGACTTACGAAGTGCCGAGCAAGCTCAAGACGATGATCGGCCAATTGGCTTATTATATGAAAGGCATCGAGAAACTGCCCCGTCTGCGTCCGATCGAGCTGTACATCCAGACGGCGGAGATCGAGCTGCATGAGGAAGTGATGCTGTTCCTCATCTCGAACAGCAACTCGGTCGGCGGCTTCGAGCGGCTTGCTCCTGACGCGTCGCTCAGTGACGGACTGTTTGATGTGCTCATCCTGCGCAAGTGCAATCTCGCGGAATTTATCCGCGTCGTGACGCTGGCGCTGCGCGGCGAGCATCTGGCCGACCCGAACGTCATCTATTTGCAGACGAGGCAAATTCAGGTGACGTCCCCGGACTACGTGCAGATCAACCTGGACGGCGAATTCGGCGGCACGCTGCCTTGTGTGTTCACGAACTTGCAGCAGCACTTGCATATCTTCGTGGACGAGACCGGGCAATCGACCTACAAGGCACCGCCGCTGAATTTGCACCTGATGAAGCTGCCTTGGAAAAACAAAGCTGGAGTGGACGAACATGAGCAGGAAGAGCAATAAGCGCGGCTTCGGCGGACGGGCCGGACAAGCCGCCGCGGGTACGGCAACGGCCGATCTCAGCGGACTGCCCGTCGCGAAGAACGAAGAATATATCGCAGATGTCATCGGCATCGGACATGACGGAGAAGGGGTAGGCCGTGTGAACGGCTTTACCCTTTTTATTCAGGGCGCCTTGCCGGGCGAGCGGGTGCGGGCGAAGGTGCTCAAGCTCAAAAGGCAGTACGGCTACGCCAAGCTGCTGGAAGTGGTGGAAGCGAGCCCGGACCGCGTGGACGCGCCGTGCCCGATCTATAAGCAGTGCGGCGGCTGCCAGCTGCAGCACATGAGCTACGACGCGCAGCTGCGCTGGAAGCGGCAGCTCGTCGTGGACAGCCTGGAGCGGATCGGGAAGCTGCAGGTTGCGGGAGCGGCTGGATTGGCGGAGCAGGAGCGTGCGGACGAGGCGTTGGCTTCGCGGACGGAAGCGAGGGTGGCGGTTAGCGACGAGTTCGGTGGGCGGCAAGGCGGCGAGTCGGGCGTTGGCCATGGCGACGGAGCGAACGGTACAGGTATCGTCGTCCATCCGACGCTCGGCATGAGCGATCCTTGGCGCTACCGCAACAAGGCGCAGGTTCCGATCGGCCTCGGCTCAGAAGAGGGTGGCCTGATCGGCGGCTTTTATGCGCAGGGCAGCCACCGCATCATCGACATGGAGGCGTGCCTCATCCAGCACGAGCACAACGATAACGTCGTTGCGGCCGTGAAGCACATCGCCCGGGAACTCGGCATCCGCCCGTACGACGAAGCGAGCGGCAAAGGTCTGCTGCGCCATGTCATCGCACGTTACGGCTTCAACACCGGCGAGATCATGATCGTGCTTGTCACGAATGGCACGAATATTTCCCACGCGGATGAGCTTGTAGGGCTCATTCGGGAAGCGATCCCTGATGTGTGCAGCATTTGCCAGAACATTAACCGCGAGCGGACGAATGTCATTTTCGGCGACGAGACGCGGGTGCTCTGGGGCAGCGACGTGATCTACGATACGATCGGAGACATCCGTTTCGCCATCTCGGCGCGCTCGTTCTATCAAGTGAACCCGGTACAGACCGAGGTGCTGTACGGCAAAGCACTCGACTACGCCGGGCTAAGCGGCGAAGAAACCGTGATCGATGCCTACTGCGGCATCGGCACGATCTCTTTGTTCCTCGCGCAAAGCGCGCGCGAGGTGTACGGCGTCGAGATCGTCCGCGAAGCGATTGACGATGCTCGGCGCAATGCACTGCTGAACGGGATGCGTAACGTTCAGTTCGAGGTCGGCGCGGCGGAGGAGGTCATCCCCGCGTGGAAGCGTCAGGGCATCGCCCCTGACGTCATCGTCGTCGACCCGCCGCGGAAGGGCTGCGACGCGGCGCTGCTCGAGACGATCCTTGAGATGCGACCCGCTCGCGTGGTGTACGTGTCGTGCAACCCGGCGACACTCGCACGCGATCTGCGCGTCCTCGAGGACGGCGGGTATCGCACCGTAGAGGTGCAGCCGGTGGATATGTTTCCGCATACGGTGCATGTGGAATGCTGTGTGTCGCTCGTAAGGAAGTAGTTGTAGACAGCAAAAATAGTCTGCCACTGAACACTTAAAGTCTGGCACTAAGCAAAATATGTTTGCCGCTGAGCCGGCGGCCGGAATCAGGCATTTGCCCTGACTTTCGCTCGGCTTTTCTTGTTTCTCAAGCGATCTCCCAGACTGACAAATCTATCTTCCGCCGCGGGAACATAAAGCCACGATTTTTCCTCATATGTCTCAACCTGACGAGGGCAAGTCCAAGCCATTCCCAATCAAAAAAACCTTGCCACGCCTACGTTTTTACCCATATTAGCCTTTTCAAATGCTTTTTCAGGCATTTACCAATCCGATCCCCAATCACTCTTCTCAAGCTGTTTGAATGCTCTTTCCAATCGGTTTAACTCAATGAATTTCCCTCCCAACCTTGGTCTTCCCCTGTATTTTTCCCTGCCCTTTACATCAAACTTATTTTGCATTTTTTGTGCTGTTTTCTGGTAATTTTTCTGGATTTTATCCTGTAGATCTCCGGTTTCAGCGGCAAACTTATTTTGCAACTACGGGTTGAGGAATAGGAGAGGAAAGGGGGGGAGAGCCATGTGGGGCAAGGAGTTTGGGGGATTTGAGGAGGGAGGGAGCGGCAAACTTATTTGAATGAGGACAAATGGAATCATGCCGAGTCTTTTCTTTTTAAAAAGAGGTCAGTTTCCGCAACGAAACTGACTTTTTTTATCGACAATTCCCGGTTTCTGTCGTATTATTCGATTACAGTCGGCATGGAATGGGTCCAATGAACTGTAAATATAGGTGTAATCTGTGGGTCTAAAGCACTCATTGTGATCACCGGGCTGCAGCACCATCGTTACTGCCCCCTAATTACATGTCTAGGGGATTAAGATTTGATTGCAAATAACCACAGCACTGGAGTGAGCTTCTTATGTACTTAAGTGAAGAACAGATCGATTCATTGCTCTCTTATGTAGGTTATGGTGATTTTTCAAGACCGGACATCATTTTTCTTGCAAATGAGGGTGGACTTGGCGACAGGTCTGTAGAAGCGAATATTATGGACATTTGCGGACCGTTTAAGGCCAAACCGGAGTGTTGGGTCAATGGGGATGGGGCGAATGGATATTGGAAGGTGGGAGAGTGGGAGCCCGGAAGCATCGAGAGGGTGCCCGTCAGTCCTTTTCTTAGATTATGTTCCCGAATGGTTTTGGCGTTGGAAGACAAGGATTCGTCGCCGCAAAAGTGGTTTCAACGCGGAGATCGTTCCGTAATCAATCATGTTAGGCGGTTCCTAAGCGAAGGTGGCCTGTATTCGAATCGCCCGGGTATCCGGACGGCTCTTTTGGACTGGAGACCGCTGCCGCGAAATAATGAAAGATCCCCTTTACCTTATGAGAATGTGGAACAAAATCTTTATTTAAAAGCATTCAACTTCTCCGACAACGGGTCTGATAATCCTTACATAAGCTGGAGAGAGAAACGAATTAAAATTTTTAACGATTTGTTTCACATTTACCCCGTGCCTTTGGTGCTCTGTGTCGGCGATATCCCGGCTAAGAAACGGCTTGCCGAGCATATATGGGGAATCCGGGAGTTCGATGAGATCGTATTGTCGCCCAGCGGCAAAAAGATATTCGTTTCAAAACAGAAGGTCGGTTTGGGGACGGAAATTGTCTTAAGTCCCTTTTTCGGTTATGAGCATATGGGCTACGCGGGAGTGCGCGACCTGACGGCATATATTAGGGAAAACCTGATGAACGAGAATCGTTCCTGATGACGATGCGGATAAAGCCGGATACAGTCCGGGGCTTTATCTTTTTTATGTAACTGCAGTGGAGCAACGAAGGGGCCTATCCTAGATGAACTCAATCACTCGTGTATTAACCATATGGAAGCAGTTGTCTTCGGGAATCTTTTTAAGCGTGGAACAGCTGTGTCATGAATACAATTGCAGCAAAGATACGATTCAGCGGGATATCCGGTATATCCGCGACGTGTTTGGCGTGTCGGTCGAATACGATTCCGTACGGAAGTCGTATGTGCTGACGGACAAAGAAAGCCTGCTTACCGTAGGCGAAGTCTTCTTCATTATCCTGATGCTGTACAACAGCCGAAGCTTGAACCGCGACGAGTGCACCGGGACGGTCGACCGTCTTATTCGAAGATTTTCTGCGGAAGAGCAGTCGAAATTACGAAGGTTCTTTAACAGCTTTAATTATTACTATGAAGAAGTAACGACCGTCCCTCTACTGAAGAGCATTCAGATCTTATTCGAAAGCATCATGAAGCAAACGAAGGTGACGTTTCGGTATCCGCACCCGGCGAACAGATGGCAGCTTGTATTAAGAGAGCTTTCCCCGGTCACGATCACCTACCATAAAGGCAGCTTTTTCTTGTTAGGCAAGCGGGAGGATCATATGTTGCGGCACTACCGGATCGATCGGATGACGGACCTGCGGAAGACCGAAACGAAGTTTTATGTCGAGCAAGGAGCGGATTTTTTCCGGGTCGGGGAGTACCACAATCGGTCGTTTAACATGTTCAGCGGGGAGGAGAAGAAGGTCCGGCTTCGCATTCCCTCTAACGTGGAGGAATATTTACGCCGAGAGTGTCCGGAGCTGCGGGTTGTTAGCCGGTCCGAGGACGGCGCTTCGCTCACGGTCGAGGTGACCGTTTTGGGCTATGAAGGCATTTTATTTTGGATCTTCTCACAGCAGGAATGGGTCGAGGTTCTCGCCCCGGAGGAGCTTCGGACGATCATGAGAGAGAAGCTTCGGCAAATGAATCATTTATATGAAAAATAATTATAGCAGCCGCATATGGTGCGGCACCCCCCTTCTATAATGAGTGAGTAAACAAACGACGTGGAAGGGGTTATGTGGATTGGATAAAAATTTGGTTGAGATTGTTGGGATGGTTCGGAAAGGGAAGATGGAGAGTTTGAACAGACTCATTGGATTCCGTAAAGACCGGCTCTACTATCAAAATCAAATGCTCCGCCATTTATCGCGAAAGCTGCAAGGGGAATTTTTATCCGAGCTCGGAGAGAAACCGTTCAATCAAAGGCTGCTTCAATCCGTTTATGACGTGATTATAGCATATTCGAAAGTTAATAGGGCAACGAATGAAATGCTGATTCGTGAAATCGAAATGCGGTTCAGAGCGTTTTGCTCGCTCAAAGCTTCATAGAGCGGTCTTCCGACCGCTCTTCTTCTCTTCACACCAATGGAAAGCGGGGAAACATAGATGACAAAACAATTGACGATTCGTCCGGCGGCTGTCGGGAAAGTAGAGGCCAATGTATACCTTAACCAGACCGCGAAGGGGTATTATGACAAGTCGGCCAAGCGGAGGCAGATGCTGATTGTGCTGCCCGGTTCGATGTTTACGGACAAGCATGCGGGCGGATGGATCCCGGACAATCTGGATGTGCTGACGCGCGAAGGATACCTTGAAAAGAAGGCCAACGGTTACCTGGTTCTGAAGCCGGTGTGCGGAAGTCCGAGCGGGACGGCAGCGGCCATACTGGGGAAAGACGGTCCTGGGAAGCCTAGCGGATTTTTGCTCTGGACATTCCCGGACGGCAGAACGATTGCGGAAGCCGGTGAAAAACCGAAATGAGCGCCCGCTATGAGCTTACGTGCGAATGCGGTTGGCATCGCAGCTATTGGCTGGGTGGGGACACATTCCTACGCGACGCCTACTCCGACCTTGAGCGGGAGCTGGCGTCTGAACAGCATCCCGAAGTAAGGCGGATGTGGGAAGCGCTCTTAAACAGCCCGCAGCTGCAATTGGAGAAGCAGCGCCCCGACCGGAGCAAGCCGTATGTTCCCGCATTCCTTCACGGGAGAAGGGGGCTGCAAGCTTCGAGCAAGCCTTATGTGTATTCTGGCTGGGAGCTGGGCGTTTGCCGGGAATGTGCGCAGGTCGAACGGTATCTGCACATTGTGACGGCCCAGACACCGGAGCAGGAGAAACTCCATCCTTCTTTATGCAGGGCGTGTGCGAATGAGGTGACGGTCGTATCTGTGAACGATGTTCATTGTCCTGCGTGTTCTCGCCCGGCCGCAAGCAGAAGAAAAGCGATTGAATAACAAATGTAAAGCATGCGCCGGAAACGGCGCTTTTTGTATCGCGATTTGCTATGACAGACGAACAGAGAAGGAGAGATCGATATATCCATTCACAATGGATTGAACGATGCGCTCCCCAGCCTTCTCACGAAGGCGGCGAGCGAAAGGCGTGTGGAGCTCGCCTCCAGGATGCTTGAGCATTCATCGGGGGATTTGACGGTGATGGTATGGGAAGCCATGCGCATGGCACCTTGGACGGATGCCGAAATGGTGCGGCTGCTTCGGCGGCTTCCTATCGATCTCAATCAACCGCTGCCCAATCGGGCAACTTGGCTGACGCTGGCTGCATCTCAAGGGAAGTACGAAGCCGCCAAATATATGCTGCGGCAACGGGCCGACCCCGAGCTTCCGAACGGACGCGGAGAAACGCCGCTGCTGAGCGCCATCCAAAGCAACAGCATCGAAATGATCGATATGCTGATTCGAAGCGGTGCGGACCCTAAGGCGAGGGATCGTCAAGGCCGGACGCCGCTCATGCTGGCGGCAGCCAGAGGAGCGCTAGCCCTTGTCCGATATTTTGCGGACATAGGCAATGGCCTGGAAGATCAAGACAAATTCCGGGGAACTCCATTAGCGCATGCAGCTAAAACGGCGAGTGTAGATACCGTGAAGTATTTGCTCGATAGGGGCTGCCGCCCCTGCGGCCTGCTGAAAGCATATATCATAAGACGGCGATACGACGCCATTCAGCTGCTGTTAGCGCGCGGCGCGGATCCGAATGAGCCCGACGACAAATCCAGTGGCACGCCGCTGATGTATGCTTGCTGCGAGGGGGATGCAAGGATCGTAACGCTGCTGCTCTTATACGGTGCCGATTCGCATTTTATAACGAAGGAAGGGCAAACGGCGCTAATGTGTGCGGCGGAATTCGGTCATGAAGCGGTCATCGATATATTGCTGTCGAATGGAATAGCGCTATCTGCGCGGGATTCCGAGGGAAAGACCGCCGTAGATTACGCCGAGATGCAAGGCCACGCCCCTATCAAACGAAAGCTGCAAGCGTTGGGAGCTCGAAAGGGTGACGAGCGAATCGTTTATTTTACGAGGAGATGAGCCTGCATGGGATATATGGTCTGGCGCGGCATGGAATGCTGTGCAACGTGCATTTATTGGGGCGGAAGAAGAAAGCTCGTACCGTACAACAAGGAGGAGGTTGAGGTTCAAGCGGAACAAGGCGCATGCAACGTGGATGGCGTCAATGGCCTGGCAGATACGTTCGCAAGCGCCTGCTGTACGTTCTGGGAGAAGATGTAGCTTTAGAACGATAGGGCGGAATCAATGCGCAGCTTACAACACTGCAACGTGGCAGGGACCCGAGGAGCCTGACGCTTTACGATAAAATCACATGAGAGGGGTTAGATGGATTTGAAAACAAACGGCCGGTTCGAGGTGCTGCATACGCTGGTGTTTTGGAAAAAAACATTGCATCGCCATGATTATCTGGGCTTTGTCTTAAAGGATCATAAAACTGGAGAAACCGCAGGTTATACGTTCGATGAAGCGTGGGAGAGGATCCGTTCGGAGGGGGGGACCAATGCGGTTGCCGAACAAACCGCTGACGGCAGCAACAAGCGGCTGGAGCCCCGTCAAGACCTTCCGATCCCGCCGCTTCTGCGATTTAACGACTCGTCGTGGCATCTTTTCGTGTTTACAGCCGATCTGCAGCATCCGTATCCATTCTCGGATCAGCTGAAGCAGGCCGTCGACCGGGCAGTGGACGCGGATATCCGGTGGAATCTGGAGGTGCGCAAACGGAGATGGAAGCAGCAGGAGCGGTATCTCTACGAGCATATGCATTCGGCGCCGGAGAAGGAGAAGCGGAACACGGCGAAGGATTGGATTCGAAATGCCGCCCATATTGTCGTTTTCACCGGTGCAGGAATAAGCACGGAATCCGGCGTACCGGACTTCCGCTCGGGAGCGGGCGCGATTTCGGCGAACCCGTCGTACCTTGTGACAATGAGCGCACCATACCGCGATGCGAATCCCGAGCGATTTTGGGAGAGCTTCACGCAACTATTAACGGATGCTATGGAAGAAATAATTCCAAACCATTCAAAAGCAGCGCTAACCCGGGCTATAGGCTTCATTCAGCCGAATGCCGGTCATACCTTTTTTTCGCGATTGGAGAATATGGGCAAGCAAATCTCCATCGTCACCCAAAATGTCGACGATCTGCACGAGAAATCAGGCAGCTTGGCCGTGATTCATCCGCACGGCGCCCTGCTGCGTTCCCGCTGTTCGGTGTGCGGCGCAGAAGCGAATACGCTCGATATCATGAACCAGCCCGATGCGCCGGGGCTTCACTTTCGCGAAGGAAAGCGCTGTGAGGGGATTCTTCTTCCGGATGTCGTGTTGTTCGGCGATCCGGTGAAGCACTGGGAGCATGTAAGCGAGCTGGCGGAAAGCGCCGATCTGCTGATCGTTGCCGGGACCTCGCTTCAAGTATCCCCGATGAACGAATTGCCGGGCCTTGCAAAGCATGCGAGGAAAATCATCATCAATCATGAACCGACGCCGCATGACGATCTATTTGATCTTGTCCTGAGAGGGCCGATCGGCGGCATATTGAAGGAGATCGAAGCGGCCATGGATCTGGAGTCAGGGCGCAAACCGGCGTCACTGACGTGCGCTGTTTGCCGGACGAACGCCGCAGAAGGGGTGTATTCGTCAAGGATCGCACCCGTCTCCGCAGCTTACTGCCAGCCGTGCATGAACCGCGGGGCGGAGCCCTATGGCATCCTCGTCACCAAGCTGGCCTTATTGCCGGATGCCGGGCGGAGTCCGAGACTAACGGCCGTTATCGAGGCGTCGCTTGAGATTGCGGGAAAAACGGGAGAACAACTCATGAACGACGTAATGCTGAGAAGGCAGCAAATGGAGAAAGAAAGGGACCGCAGCCATTGAAAAATAACAGATTCCAATCCAGGGTTATTTTGCCGCTTATGTATGACAGTCTTCAATTTCCAGGCGACGACGAGCTTCTGCTGGCCAAGCTCCATGATTTGTGGGGCTTCGTCAACCGAGATAACGAGGTGGTCATCCCCTTTCAGTTTGACGAAATCGAAGTCGCGCCCGGTGATACTTTTGTCCACGGGATGGTCCCCATTAGCAGGCATGGCAAGTGGGGGTTCATTAACCGCTTCGAGGAAACAATCATTCCGTTTCTGTACGACGAAGCCCGCTATCCGTTTGAAACCATGATATGCGCCAAACGGTCGGGTAAATGGGGAGCCATGGATTTGAACGGGAAACCGCTGGTTCCTTATTCCTATGACGATTTGGCGGAAAGTGGTTTGGCTGATTGCCTGGCGGCCGAGCTGAATGGAAAGCTGGGAGTGATTCATACCCGGGGTGAAGTCGTGATTCCGTTCGCTTATGACGAGCTTCGATTCGAGGAGAATATGACGGTCGGGACGGCCAAGCGTAACGGACGAAGCATGCTCGTGGATCGTTTCGGCCGGCCCATCGGCAGCAGCACGTTCGATGTGCTCGGTTATTTCAGCGAAGGACTTTGTCATGCCGCCCGGGACGGCCGATGGGGATATATCGACAGTAAGGGAGAGACGGTTCTGCCGTTCCAATACGATAAGGTGATGGGCGGATTTCATAACGGCTTTGCCAAGGTGATGCTCCAAGGCAAGTGGGGGATCGTCAATCCGTCGGGAGAACATATCCTATCCCCGATTTATGATGAAATCCGGTGGAACGACAAGGACGATCATATGGCGGCAAGGCTTCACGGGAAGTGGGGGGTGATCGACAGGCAAGCGAGGCCGATCCTTCCCTATAAGTATGATGCGGTCAGTCTCATCTATGATGGGATGGTTGCCGTCAAGCAGGAAGGGAAATACAGTCTGATCGATCTGCAAGGAAGCGAGCGGCTCCCGCAGAAATATGATCAGTTAGCCTTATTTCCGAATGGGTTATTGACCGCAAGCATTGGCGGCAAAACCGGTCTGATCGATACAACCGGGTATGAAATATTGCCTTGCGTCTACGATAACCTCTTCAGCCCGGGGCAAACCGTCATCGCCGCTATGGACATCCATTCCCGTCTGAAATATGGGGTGTTTGAGCTTTATTAAGAATTGCGAGGATCTCGGCCTATGATGGAGTTCCCGGTAAGTATGTGGGAAGTATGCTGCGATGCAGTTATAAAACATGGTTATCTACGAGGGAGGTAATGAGCTTGACAACGATCATCGTGAATCATGACGTTTTACCGAAGCCTAATACAGGGTTGATCAAGCTGGATGGCGAGTGCTACCGAATCGTCGATGAGAATTATGAGGATGAACTAGGGAGCGGCGCGCTGCTGGTACGCTGCTTGTCGGACAAGGATAAGTTGGATCGGAAAAGAACCGTATACCTGCTCCCGGAGGACTTACCCGAGTGGATTAGAGAAGGGGACCTTATACACTATATAGAGGGTGTTTGGTTGGTTGAAACCAATGCGCACGAAAACTTGTATGGCACATTTATCGCTTTGGTACCGATTGAGGATCCAGCATTTTATGAGCTCGAGCGTAAATGGCAAACAACGCCCGGCGTATCTCCGAATGAGGAGAATGGAAACGAAATCGTGAAGAGCCTTATGATCCAAGACCGAAGAGGCAATCCCAACGTAGTCGGTTACCTGTTGAAAAACAAGCAAACGGGAAAAGTAGAAGCCCTTTCTTACAGTGAAGCCTGGGACAAGGTCTATCAGGAGGGAACTGTGAACGCGTATGCAACCATCAGCAAGCTGGGGGCGTTTCAGACCAAGCTATTGGATTCGGCGGAAGGACTGCCTCCTTTTGACAGTAAGTTCTGGTTAACGGAGGCGCTCGATGCGAATGGATTGCCGAGATATGATTTTTCACAAAGTCTACAGATGGACATCAAAAAAATGATAAAAAAATAGCATCGCAGGCTAAATCCCTGACCGGTCCGGAAGTGGAACCAACGGGAATGCAATTTATGCATCGAGACGATTACAGCGCGGCTTAATGCCTTGGAGTTGAATTCATAACAATCATGGGGGGCCATCATATGAAATCTGTTCATGAGGATTTTATGAAGCTGATAGAAACGATTCTGGGTATTAAGGATGCCGGCGGTAGAGTGGACAATATTCGTGAACCGTTAATGAATGCGGTAGGCAAATTAAATAACCTATTAAAGCTATCAGGTAAGCCATCGGAATTCGTTGCCGAGACGGAGGGACAGATGATTGGTCCGTTGCCGTTTCATTCTACCGATCAGCCATTTCGCTTCGTCTTTTTCGGATTAAATCCGAAGTATGCAGGGGATGTCACTGTGCGAGAAAAGCGAGCAGCTAAGAATGAATGGACATCGTACACTCATTTTTACAATAACAATTCGAAGCCTGAACGGATCGCGCCGTTTCACCGAAACATAACAATGCTTATCAATACCATATTAAGCGAAAAATTTATCGGGTGGGGCGAATTTAAAAAGGGTCTGAATAAGGAAGATACGATTCGGCATTATGTGGAGTTTATTGGAAAATACCCTTTCGGTGTAGGCGAGTTTATTCCTTTTTACTCGAACAATACGGATGCTGTGAATTATGAGAGGCTGCAGGAAATATATAACGAAATGCCTGAACTGAAAGCGTATCATACGCTGCTAATTGAATCATTAAGTGCGCATATGGCGGATGATTGTTGCGTAGTGACGAATGGAAAAGGGATAACGGATATGTTTCTTAATGCTGAGGAAAAGAATTTGATTAAATTAGGTGGGGATAAAAAGCTAGGCTATACATTGCACAATTGGAGAGGTAGACCCTTAATCGCGCTGCATCAATTTCTACGTGTACAAGGTGGTCTATTAAATCGCTATGAGGACATAGCGCGAATGGTGGATAATGTTAGGGATACGTTCAAGGACAACGGTATAAGCTTGCCGCGGCTTTAGTAAGAATTGCCACTTTGATCTCCATAAATGACCGAGGTGCTACAATTGCTGATATTGTTACAAACAAGCGTTCTATGACAATGTATTGTCAAATCAATCCGCTATTATTATGAATAAATACTGAATTAATTGCGGAGGTATTCATGATTCATAAAATTGATAGGATACAACTCGACATTAGAAAAGCGATAGAGCAGTTACGTCTTAGTAACGCGTATTTTTCAGAAATAACCATGCAGCATATAGATTCGGTGAACAGAGGCTTACTTGAGGTAACAAGGAATGAAACCTCGCTTACTTATGCCAGTGACACTTTCGAAAGGTTTCTTCCATCTCTAGAAATAGAGGCATAAATGCAGCAACCGCCACATTCCTGTAAGAAAAGGACATGGCGGTTTCTTGCTTTTATCAAAAGATTATTTGAAGATCGTCGACAATTCCGTATGACATGATTCAGATCGTTCATTGGTCTGCTGTCTGCTCTTAATCGAATGACGGCTTAAAACACATTCGATCAGCTTAGACGTTTCGTAGGCGGCAAGGTAATCCACGGTCTCCCGGTCCGTGTGCTCGTTCATGTAACCCGCAGACAGGTTCACGGAAGGAATGCTGAACTTTTGCGACAAAATTTTGGCATCGCTGGAGCCGCCGGCGGTGACCTTCCAATCCGCCATGCCGGTTAGCCGACCCGCTTCCTCAAGCAACCGCCCGTAGTCTTCGGTGCAAAATGGTATGATGCCTGCGTAGGAGGTGACGATATCACGTGTTCCCCGGCGATCGACTACGATGGCGGCATCGACATCGGCAAGAAAGTAAGGATCCAACTTCTGCGAGCCGATAAGGCCGATTTCTTCTTTTACCGTAAAGGCGATCTTCAAGGTGCCGTTAAAGTTGGTCCGGTGAATTTCATTCGATATCTCCAGAATGATGGCAATGCCTGCCCGGTCGTCTGCACCGAGTATGCCTCGGGTTGAACGAAGGGTCGTTCCGTCCTGGACGATTATACGCCCTTCATCCAGCTCCTGATAAATATCCATGTGCGCCGACAGCAATACCGTAGAGCCTTCCCCGCAATAAATCACTGCGCACAAGTTACCTGCCCGATCGACGAACAGATCGTCTGCCGACAGCCGTAATTTGCTCAGCTTACTGGTGATCGCGCTAAGCTAGATGCTAAGGCGAACGAAACATATATTGTGTATAAGAATGCAGAAGGCCAGATAATTAAGGAATACAATAATGGTCATGTTATCCCAGTTACCGGACAGGATTCCTCTCATGCATAAACTGTCTCCGATCATGTACGTTTTTGCTGGGAACAATGGAAGTGGGAAAAGCACCATAAGAAACCTTATTGTTGATCGACTCGGAATAAGTGTTAATATCGACCCAGATGCTTTGGCAAGGAGTATCAGTTCACTTTACCCTGAGAGTAGAAAAGTGTCAGCAGGAAAAGAAGCCATAAAATTAGCGAAGGACTGTATTCGAAACAGACGTGATTTTCAGTAGAAACAACGTTGGCCGGTGGTAATGCTATTCGCCTCAAGCGTGATGCCAAAACCAATGGGTTCGAGATCACAATGTTTTATGTCGGAGGCGCCTATGAATTATGCAAAGAATGATCGAAAGAATGAAAGTTAAGCTATGAAAAATGGATTGAACAGATAACGGCCAATCCACGCCCGATTCGCAAGGGCATGGCGTACGGCTGGTATACCAACGAGCAGATCTTTAATGTTGACTTTAAAGATGCGGACAATGAAATCTCATATAAGCAGCGTTTCTCTTTTCGTACCGAATCTCATAGTTCAGGCTTCGTGGTTTGTCTGAGCTTGGTGAACACCGCTATGACCAGCTCATCAGGCGGCGGTCAGTGCGATGAATATGGTGGACTTGGTCGACGGCTGCCTTTTTTGAAGCGGTAAAGAAATGCAACGGTTACCTTTCATAATCCGGCGGAGGAGAGCGGCGGCATCAGAAATCGACTCACTTATTTGTCCAGGACAAATCAATGGTCGAGAAAGCTTATCAGCTCGATATTAACGGCAATGAATTAGACCAATGGAGCAAACGACTCCTATCCTCAAAGGCCTGTATATCTCTTTTGAATCAATTTCCCCCATCATTAGTACTAGGCTGACAATAATCGACAGACATTTTATATTCCCCGCTTCTATACTATATTTGTTCTGCGCAATTCCTCCCCTATGAAGAAAGACTACCTTGCTTGTAACACCCACACTTTACATACATGCTCAAAGAGACCCTGAAGGAGTGACGACCACCATGTCCTTGCAGGACAAGGAATCAAGTCCAAGTAAAGACGAGCATGCACTAACGGCGCCTTCGATCTCGCTGCCCAAAGGAGGCGGGGCGATCCGCAGCATCGGCGAGAAGTTCGCGTCCAATCCGGTCACGGGTACCGGTTCCATGACCGTTCCCATAGCCACCAGCCCAGGTCGCTCGGGCTTCGGCCCTCAGCTTTCCCTATCGTATGACTCCGGAGCGGGCAATGGGCCGTTTGGCATCGGATGGAGCTTGTCGCTTCCCTCCATCACGCGCAAAACCGATAAGGGGTTGCCTCGGTACCGGGATGACGGGGAGCCGGAGTCAGATGTGTTCATTTTGTCCGGTGCCGAAGATCTGGTGCCTATGCTCGAACAGGATGCGCAGGGAAGCTGGAAGCGCGAGGAGCTGCCGCCGCGTACGGTAGATGGGAAAAGCTACCTCATTCGCCGGTATCGCCCGCGTATCGAAGGACTGTTCGCCCGGATTGAGCGATGGACCAATGCGTCTGAGCCGGATGATGTCTTTTGGCGTTCCATCTCGAAGGATAACGTCACCACCTGGTACGGCAGAAGCGATCATTCGCGTATCGCCGATCTGGAGCATCCGGAACGCATTTTCAGCTGGCTCATCTGCGAGAGCTACGACGATAAGGGAAACGCGATCACGTATCGGTACAAATCGGAAAATGCAGAAAATATTGATCTTTCGCTAGCTCACCAGCGAAATCGCGGCGATCGCTTTGATCCTCGCCGTACCGTCAACAAATACCTCAAGAATATCCGCTACGGCAATCAAACGCCTTATTTTCCCAACCTCATGTCAGACCGATCGTGGCCGGACCCGCCGGACGATAATAATTGGTATTTTGAAATCGTGTTCGATTACGGCGAGCACGATGCGACCGCCCCCACACCTCAAGAGACCGGCATATGGTCGTCTCGCCCGGATCCCTTCTCAGTTTACCGCTCAACGTTCGAAATCCGTACCCACCGCCTATGTCAGCGCATACTGATGTTTCATCACATCCCGGATGATCCGGAAGGACAGAAAGGTTATGACGGTCTTGTTCGCTCGACGGATTTCACTTACCAGGCCGATAATGAACGTTCCGATTCACCTACACCGATATATTCCAAACTCATGAAAGTGACGCAAAAAAGCTATCAGCTTACGGCAGAGGGAAGCTATTTGACTGCGTCTCTGCCCCCGGTAGAGTTCACCTACAGCGAGGCCGTCATTCAGACGGAAGTGCATGAGATAGGCGACGGCAGCCTCGCAAATGTACCGGTCGGGATCGACGGCACCAACTATTTGTTCGTCGACCTCGACGGCGAAGGGATGTCCGGTGTACTTACCGAGCAGGCGAATGCCTGGTTCTACAAACGCAACCTCAGTCCAGCCAACCTGGTTGTCCGAGAGGATGGAGAACGCTTGGAGGCGAAGCTCGCGCCGATGGAGCTATTGCCGCTGAAGCCTGAGATGGCGTTGGCGGGGCAAGCACAGCTCCTCGATCTGGCAAGGGATGGCCGTCCGGACTTGGTGCAATATGCAGGCCCGACGCCAGGGTTTTACGAACGGACGATGGACGGGAAGTGGGAGCCGTTCGTACCGTTCGCCTCTATGCCCCATGTGAACTGGAGTGACCCGAATCTGAAGTTCATCGATCTGGACGGCGACGGGCAGGTGGATATCCTGATCAGCAAGGACGGCGCATTCGTGTGGCATCGCTCGCTCGGTGAAGAAGGCTTTGAAGCGGCGCAGCGCAAGAGCAGGCCGTGGGATGAAGAAAAGGGGCCGCACATCGTTTTTGCCGATGAAGAGCAATCCATCTATTTATCCGATATGTCGGGCGACGGACTCACCGATATTGTGCGTATTCGTAACAGGGAGGTGTGCTATTGGCCTAACCTCGGCTACGGCTGCTTCGGTGCGAAGGTGACGATGGATAACGCGCCCCGGTTTGACCATGACGATCAATTCGAACCTGTCCGCATCCGGCTGGCCGATATCGACGGCTCGGGGACGACGGACATTTTATACCTAGGTTCCGATGGAATTCATGTATATTTCAATCAATGCGGTAACGGCTGGAGCGATCCGACTATCATCGGACATTTCCTCGCGCCCGATCACTTCACTCAGGTGCAAGTGGCGGATCTTCTCGGCAACGGAACGGCGTGCCTCGTCTGGTCATCCTCTTTGCCGGGCGATGCGCGAAGTCCGCTGCGTTACCTTAACCTGATCGGCGGGCAAAAGCCGCACCTGCTTGTAAAAGCGATCAACAACCTGGGCGCGGAGACGACGGTGGAGTATGCGCCTTCGACCAAGTTTTACCTGCAGGACAAGCAGGCCGGGAAACCTTGGATCACCAAACTGCCCAGCGTAGTGCATTGCGTGGAGAAAGTGACGGTGCATGACAAGTGGCGCCAAGCCACATTCACAACCGCCTACAATTACCATCACGGATACTTTGACGGGCCGGAGCGCGAGTTTCGCGGTTTTGGCCGCGTGGAACAGGTCGATGTGGAGAGCTACGGCAAGTTTGCCGCGGGAAACGCAAGCAGTCCCTATATCACCGACGACCAGACGCTGTACCAGCCGCCTGTCAAAACCGTGACCTGGTATCATACCGGGGCTTTTTTCGAAAACAGACGCATACTTGAGCACTTTAAAGAAGAGTATTTTCCAAACGGCTTTCAAAATGAGCATACGGGTGCGCAAGTGCTCGGCACATTCCAAGAAAATGCGTTGCCAGAGCCCGACCTAGATGCACTGAACCTTCATGCCGACGAATGGCGCGAAGCGCTGCGCGCCTGCAAGGGCATGATGCTGCGGCAAGAGGTGTATGAGCTTGACGTGGACTTGCTGGCCGCCGGCACGCATAAGCCGGTCAAGCTTTTCACGGTTGCCTGTCACAACGCTCACATTCATCTCGTGCAGCCGAAAGCAGCCAACCCGCATGCAGTGTTTCACGTCATCGAGAGCGAAGCGATCACTTACCACTATGAGCTGGACATGCGCGATGAACAGCTGAAGCCGGATCCGCGCATCGTTCATACGCTCAACTTGAGCGTTGACGAATACGGCAACGTCCGGCAATCGGTCACGGAGGTCTATCCTCGCCTTGGTGAGTATGCGGATGCGGCGTTGAAGGCCGATGCGCTGGAGCTGATCCGGCACGTGCAGTCCGAACGGCATATGTCCTATACCGAGACGCGTTATACGAACGACGTGCTCGATCCGGACAGCTACCGGCTCCGCCTGCCCTGCGAGGTGATTACGTATGAGTTGACCGGCATCCCGGTCACGGATCGCTACTTTACGCCGGGCGAGCTGCGCGCCTGCAAACTAAGCGGCCACTACCAGGACAGCGGCATGGAAGTTGAAGAGACCGCCTACCACATACTGCCGGACGGCGTCTCGCCGCAAAAGCGCATTGTGGAGCATACCCGCACGCTGTTCTTTGACACTGCGCTGGATAGGCCGCTGATGCTGGGGCAGTTGAATGCGCTCGCTTTGACGTATGAAACCTACAAGCTCGCACATACCGATGAACTTCTCGGCGTCGTGTTTGGGGACAAGATCGGCACGGACGTTGTAGCGGCGCTGACGGACAAGAAGATAAGCGGCTATCTGAACGGTGCCGACCTGGTTGTACGTTTCGGCGAGAATTCGGCCGGTCAGTATTGGATGTGCTCGGGTGTGGCGGGCTTTCATGCAGACGCCCCACAGCACTTCTTTTTGCCTGAGCGGTTTACCGATCCCTTTGGGAATTTGACTACATTGACTTATGATTCGCGGGATCTCTACATCCAGTCCAGTGCCGATGCACTGGGCAGCCGGACCGAGGTTGTCGAGTTCGATTTTCGCGTGCTGGCCGCATGTCGGATGAAGGATGCGAACGATAATGTTTCGGAAGTGCAATTTGATATTTTGGGCATGCCCGCTGTGATGGCGGTAATGGGCAAGGGCATGGAAGCCGACACCATGAACGGCTTTGATGACGCATACCTGAATTTGGACCCGGATACCCGGCAAAAACTTTTCATCTTACAAGACTATGACGAGGCCGATGCGAAGAGCTTGCTGAAGCATGCAAGCATTCGGCATGTGTATGATTTCGGCGAAAGTGTCCAAAGCGGCACGGTCGTCTGGGGGCAGCATCCTGCCTGCGCCTGCACCATCCAGCGTGAGCGGCACGCGGCTGACGAGCCGGACAGCCCGGTGCAGTGCAACTTTGAGTACTCGGATGGGACGGGCAACGTGCTGGTGAACAAGGTGCAAGCCGAACCGGAACAGCCCGGCGGCCCTTTGCGGTGGGTCGCCAGCGGCAAAACGATCCTTAACAACAAAGGGAAGCCGGTTAAACAGTATGAGCCGTATTTCAGCCCGCCGGCGGTCGGGCATCGCTTCGAGGAACCGATAGAAGTAGGCGTGACACCGGTGATCTACTATGACGCGGTCGGAAGGGCGATACGTACGGAAGCGCCGGACGGCTCCTACAGCCGTGTTGAATTTTCACCGTGGCATGCGGCCCGCTACGACGCGAACGACACGGTAAAGGAAGCCGGCAACGCTTGGTTTATCGGAATGAGTGCGCCGACCGCCTCCGCGGAGGAGCGGCGCGCTGCCCGGCTCGCCGCTGAGCATGCGGATACGCCTGCGGTGACAGTGCTCGACAGCCTCGGGCGCGAGGTGGTCACGATTGCTCACAACCGGGTGGCATCAGTCGATGCGACGGTGGAAGAGAAATACGTGACGTTTACCAAGCTGGATGCCGAGGGCAAGCCGCTGTGGGTACAAGACGCACGAGGCAACCGTGTGATGCAATACGTTACGCCGCCGCTACAGGGCGGTTTTCACCCGTTCAATGACTCGAACAATTTGCATCCGCAAGGCTTTTCGCCGTGCTACGACTTGGCGGGCAACTTGCTGTTTCAACACAGCATGGATGCCGGCGACCGCTGGATGCTGAATGATGCGACGGGTAAGCCAATGTTCGCCTGGAACAGCCGCTTGTTCATGACCAGGATGACTTACGATGAATTGCAGCGTCCGATCGGCTCCTTTGTCACCGGCGCCGACCCGGCCGATCCTGCGCGGGAGATTCAATTTGCAAGGCTTGTGTACGGCGAAGGGCAGGAGAACGATAAGCAGCTCAACTTGCGCGGCAGGCAGTATAAGCAATACGACACGGCGGGCTTGGTTACCAGCGAGGCTTACGACTTCAAGGGGAATCCGCTGCGCATGGTGCGCCAGTTGACGGCGGATTACAAATCGACCCCGGACTGGTCGCGGAATCCGGCGTTGGAAGCGGAAGCGTTTGCTGCCGGCACCCGGTACGACGCGCTGAACCGGCCGGTCCAAATCATCGCGCCGCACAGTACAGCGACCCCTATGCAGCGCATCAACATCACCCAGCCGGTCTACAATGAGGCCGGGCTGCTGGAGCGGGTAGACGTGTGGCTTAACCAACCGGCCGAACCGGCAGCGCTGCTTGCCGCTCCGACGGCAAGCCAGCGACCGGTGAAGAATATAGCCTACAACGCCAAAGGGCAGCGTGTGCTTTTGCAATACGGCAACGGATCGGAAACCGGTTATGACTATGATACGAAGACCTTTCGGCTAAAACGGATGAAGACCGCTCGCGAGAGTGACGGCGTGCTTCTGCAGGACCTGAATTACACCTACGACCCGGTAGGCAACGTCACCCGGATTCGCGACAACGCCCAGGATCTTGTTTTTCATAACAACCAGTGTGTGCTTCCGGGGGCGGAATACCGCTACGATGCGCTATATAGGCTGATCGCGGCCAGCGGACGTGAACACAAGGGGAACGGCCGGCCATATGATGGGGACGATACCTCCCGCTTTGTGCCCAACCTGCCTAACGATTGTCAGGCGCTGCAGAATTACGTCGAGACGTATCGCTATGATGGGGTCGGCAACATCATGCAAATGGTTCATCGCGCAGGAAGCAGCCTCGAGCAGCCGGGTCAGGTGATTTGGAACCGGCGTTACCAATATGCATTGGATAGCAACCGCTTGCTTGCCACCAGTGTGCCTGACGATTCTGACAACTTGCCGGACTATGTTGCATCACCAGGCGGATACAGCGCTAAATATGCCTATGACTTGCATGGCAACATGACGGCGATGCCGCACTTGCAACAAATGAATTGGGACTTCAAAGACCAGTTAAGCTCAACGACGAGAATGGTTACCAGCGACAACCCGCCATCCGGTATCGTACCTGCAGCTACTTACTATGTCTATGATTCGACAGGCCAGCGCGTCCGCAAAGTGACCGAAACGCAAGCCGGCACACGAAGTAAGCAGCGCATTTATCTTGGCAGGTATGAGGTGTATCGCGAATACAGCGGCGGCACGGTTGAGCTCGAGCGAGAATCGCTGCATGTGATGGACGACAAGCAGCGAGTGGCGTTGATCGAGTCGCAGACGATTAAAGATCAGACTCCGATCGTTAGCCCACAGCCCCTTGTTCGCTACCAGCTCGGCAACCATCTCGGCTCCGCAAGCCTGGAACTGGATGAGCACGCTGCCGTGATCACCTATGAGGAGTACACGCCCTATGGCAGCACCGCTTACTGTGCCGGCCGCAGCGCAGCTGAAGTGAGCTTGAAGCGTTACCGCTACACCGGCAAGGAACGGGATGAGGAGACGGGGTTTAGCTATCACGGTGCGAGGTATTATGCTCCTTGGGTGGGGAGATGGACGAGCTGTGATCCGATTGGGATTAGGGACGGGACTAACATATACCAATACGTTCAGAGCAACCCTGTTCGATGGGTGGATTATAAAGGTACGCAAACGCAATCTAAGAGTGCCGAAAATTTCGCTGCCGGAAAGGCATGGGAGAAGAAAGTTTTGGACTTAGTCAAAGAGAGAATACCGACGGTAGAGCAAGTCACGGTCAAGGCTACAATTGACGGAAAGGAAGTCGAGTCCGTTCTTGACGGCCTCGGGTTAGATAAAAAAGGGTGGATCGTGATCGAATCGAAACTGAGTGCGGAAACGGAGCTTACCGAATCGCAGAAGAAGATAAGAGACCACCTGTTGTCCGGTAAGGCCGTAACCATATCGGCAACCGACAAAGCGAAGGTCGCTGAGATTGCAGATAAGCTCAAGGTAAGTCCGAATACTCAAATATCAACATCACGATATGAGATCATTCGTAGAGGGAATGTAGGTAAAGTCCTTTCGGAACTGGAAGTTATTCCGAAGGGATACGGAACCATTTTGCATTCTTCGGGAGAAGTATCCGTACATTCACAAGAGGAGATGCAAATCATAGCAACCGTAATGCGGAACCATCCCGGTATGGATACCAAAACCGCTGTCAAATTGGTGCAAAGGGCTATGAAAGAACAAGAGCTGGCAAACAACAACGTTAATCGTGTGCAGCAGATGCTTAAGACGAACATTAATCAGAATGCGGAAGCCCAGGCTCATGGCGAAGTAAGAATGAGTATAGCTGCAGGAGGCACCATCAATACGTTGGCCGCGTTCGGACAAATCCTTAATCTTGGGGGCGGTATGTTTTATGGTGCTTTCGGTGGGGCTGCTAAAGCTGGGGGGGCGACTGCAACTAACGGCGTAGGTACCACTGCATCGACCGGTGTACGCGTACGAATCGCTGAGGGAGTGGGTGTAGAAGCACCCGTTGTACGCGTAGGCAGTATACAAATCGCTGAGAGAGCGAGTGTAGAAGTGGTTGAGGAGGAAATTACGCAACAAGTGTTAAAACGCATGGTAATTCCACCTCCGCAATGACAGGAGCTTTGTAGCTAATATGGCCAATCCGGATACCCAACGTTAAAAAAAAACGGGTTAGGATAAAGCGGCACTGGATGAAAAATACAGGAACACAAGTGAGTGTACCAAGGAGGCCCATCCATGAACAAAATCACGTTCCCGTTCGATACGTGGAACAAAGAGCACGTAACCAATCTCCAGAATGGCTTGATCTGGCTGCTGGAGCGGAACATGTTTCGGTTCGATGAATCAGACCGCCGGTTTTACTTGGAAGGGCTGCGTTCCGAACAAGCGGAAAGCTCCTATTCGGATATAACCAAGAAGCTGGTCGCCATATTCCAGGAGGAACATGGTCTTCCAGGTTCGGGGACAGTGGATGAGCGTACGGCTATCATGCTGAACTCCGTATTGGAGGAAGCCGGGGCGTTTGACGAGAGTCAAGCTTATCAAACCGGGGGGCGCGTCACAAGCCATGTCAGTACCGCTGTTGGCGGGTTGAAGGTACAGATCGTGGACAAAAACGTCGGTCGTGACGATGTGCCGATTGTCGAGACGTTTACCGACGAGAACGGCAGCTATCAAGCCTCGTTCACGGAGGCGGATCTTCTCCGGCGCGATATCCGAAAATCGCTTCCCGATCTGCAAGCCAAGGTGTTTGGAGAAGGCGATGCGTTCCTCGCGGCTTCGGAAGTTCAGTACAATGTCGCCATCGCACAACAAGTGACGTTGGATGTGCACTTGGGTGATGAAGCCGTTTCCGCAATGAAGTCCGAATACGAGACGATGCTCCGGAGCTTATCCGGACACTTCGGCGGGCGGCTTCGAGATTTGAATGAAAAGGACGGCCGTCAGGATATTACGTATTTGGCGAATAAGACAGGCTGGGACGCCCGCGCGGTTGCGCTGGCCTCATTAGCCGACCAATTCAGCGCCGACACGGTGGAAGCGGATGCGCCTGCAATCGATCCTGCCTATTTCTACGCGCTCTTTCGGGCGGGAGTTCCGGCACAAGAGGAATCGATCTATCGGATCGGCTTATCGACGGTGGAACAGGTGTGGAAGCAGGCGTTATCCGAAGGCATGATCCCGAACTATTTGGAAGGACAATTGCCTACCGCGTTGGAGCGGTTTCAACAGTTGGCTCGGAACAAAATTCTGGACAGAAAGGCCTCGATCGGTCTATCTCCGTTAAAGGAAATCGTATCGGTTTCGCTCGGAACGGATGAGAGCCGATTGAACCAATTTGCAAGCCTTTACACAGAGCATTCGGGTGATGAGGAGCAGTTCTGGGAGTCTGTAAAAGCCGCCTTCGGGGAAACAATGGGGAAGCGGCTGAAGCTGGATGGACAATTGGCTGGCCTTGCCTATAACAACGCCCCGCTTATGCGTACATTGCACGAAACCGTTCATGCCGACAATGGAATCACCGACATCCGGCAGTTGATGGATCAAGGCTTCTATCGAAAGGATGCATGGATGAGTGCGATCGGGGACAGTCCGGTCCCTTCGGAAATTTCCGGAGAAGGCGAGCTCCAGCGCCGTGAACGATATGCCGAGCTGTTAGCGGTGAGGCTGCAAATGAGCTATCCGACAGCTGTCGTCGCCGGTATGGTCCGAAACGACGAAACGCCTTTGGCTGACATTCGGCTTAAGGATGAGATTCATGCCTTCTTTAACGAACAAGCGGGAAAATTCGAGCTTGCGCTGCATCCCATAGAGAAATATATCGAGCAGCACGATATTCGGCTTTCGGACGGTGCGACGAAGGAAATATTGCGTATACAGCGGGTCAATCGGATCGCGCCAACCTATGAATCGATGAATGCGATGCTGACCAAGGGACTCGATTCCGCCCATTCGGTCGTTCAATACAAAAAGGATGATTTTGTCCAAATGTTCATGAACGATTTGGGCGGCGAGCGGGACGCCCTGAAGATTTATGAAAGAGCGATGCAGGTAAATCATACGGTTGTGAACATGATATTATCTTATGCTACAACCCGGAATGCGCCCGGGATCGGCGTACACAGCGAGCCGCGATATATTAATCCGAATCCGAATGCATCCGATGTTCTTGCGTATCCTGCGCTGGAAGCTCTATTCGGCAATATGGATTATTTCGCTTGCGAGCAGTGCAGATCGATTCACGGTCCGGCCGCCTACTTGGTGGAGCTGCTGCGTTTTCTGGACCGTCCCGTTGTACCGGGCGGGTTCCACAATCCCCAGACGGTTCTGCTGGAACGCCGCCCGGAGATCGAACATATCCCGCTGGACTGCGAAAATACGAACACAACGATTCCGTATATCGATCTTGTCATTGAAACGCTGGAATTTTATATCGTACACGGACTGAATTTGACGGACTTTACTGGAAACGGTCCGCAAACGCAGATGATCAGCGACAAGGCCTATGAGATTGTGGCAGGCAAGCCTGTTCTTGAGGGTGGAGCAGCGCCGCTTCTCCCGCCTTCGCTGCCGTTCCATCAGCCTCTGGAAAATCTGCGCTGTCATTTGGAAAAGTTTGAGCTGTCGTTACAGGAAGTGATGGAAGCATTGCGGACAAGCGATAACCTGGAGCGTGCAGGTGCCGATGCATTCGGCTGGAGAGACATATGGATGGAAGAGCTTCGGCTATCCCGCGCGGAATATGCGCGCCTTACCGATCGTACTTTGTCGTTGAATCCGGACAATACGTTGAATTTGAGACTTCTGTACGGATATTCGGTGGCCATAACGGATCAGGAGATGATGGCGGAGCTGTCGAATCCGTTGCAATTTACGCGCCGGCTTGGTCTTACCTACGAAGAGCTGAACGAGCTGCTGATGTGCCGGTTTATTAATCCGTCTCTTGCGATCATCCCTAAGCTGGAGCGGCTGGGGGTTTCTTTTGACACTATAAAAAAGTTTAAGGAAGGGCTGCTTACGGACGATCAGTTCGAGCAGCAGTTGGCGCCGGCACTTGACGTATCCGAATATAGCGGCGATATCAAAGCATGGGTCCGTACCCATTACGATAGCATCATGGGACTGATTACGCTTATGAATGAAGAAGGCAAGGAAGATTTATCCGATTATGGTAAAATGGCGTTCCGATACACCGATCCCGGCAAACAGAAGATAACGGATTTCATCCGGCCGTTCGAATTTATCCGTATGATCCGGTTCATCCGGTTGTGGCGGAAGCTGGGCTGGTCGATCGAGCAGACGGATAAGGCGATTGCGGCGCTGTACCCGGCGAATTTGACGCCAAACGATCCAGATGACCTGCTGAATTTGCAAAAGCTCGACGAAGGCTTTCTCGTTCTGCTGCCGCGCCTTGGCATCGTAAAACGAGTAATGGATACGCTCCATTTGAATGCAAACAAAGATCTGCTGCCTTTACTGGCATGCTTTGCCCCTATCGATACGTACGGATCGTCTTCGCTTTATAGGAATTTGTTTCTCGGCCCGAATAAGGTAAGGCAGGAAGAGGTGTTTGCCGATAACGGGTACGGCCGTTATTTAACCGGTTCGGAAAAACTGCTTGCGCATCGGGAAGCGCTGCGGGCAGCGTGTCAGCTTACGGATGATGAATTTGTGCTTATTGTGGGGGCGCTTGGTTACGATGCCGACACACCGCTGAATATGGATAACGTCTCCTCCGTGTACCGGAGAGGGTGGCTGGCTCGCAAGCTGAGACTTAGCGTGCAGGAACTGCTGCTGCTCATTCAGTGCACGAGCACCGATCCGTTCGCTGCGCCTGATCCGGTACATCCGCAAATGCTGCAGCTTATCGGGCTCATCGAGCGTCTGCGCGAGTCTACCCTTAAGCCGTCTCAAGCGTTGTATTTGGTTTGGAATCAGGATATCGGCGGTTTGCAATCACCCGCAGTCAGTGAAATGACGGCGATCGCCCGTACCCTCCGTAACGGGTATGTCTCGATAGACAACGAGTTTAACATCGCCGGGGACCCTGACGGCCAAATTGCAAAATCCAAGATGGCGCTTGTATACGGCATCGAAGCGGTTGACCGCTTTTTCGGGATCATAGACAACACCGCCGTCACGAAAATCAGCTACTCCCACGACACGACAGTATTGCAGCAGGACATGATCGATACCGCGGCCGGACATTTGGTTTATGACGCTCTTCGCAAGCAGCTTACGTTTAACGCAGGCGTCATGCCTGACGACATGCGTGATGCGCTTAAGAGTTTGCCGGACGCAAGCGATCGTTTCAAGAAGGCGATCGTTGAAATTCACCACAATTCTAGAGTTTTGTTCAAACGTTATCCCGAGCTTTTCAAACGATATAACGAGTATGTCTCGAGCTCATATCCCCTTGAGATCAGAACCGCCGAATTATTCGCCAGCTTGATGCTCGATCTCAAGCCCGTTTATAAGCGTCAATACGCCCTTCAGACCGTAGCTACTGTTGCAGGCTCCAATTCCGATACGGCAGCTGCCCTGCTGGATCATGCTTCCGTTCTGCATGCGGCCGATGATGTTGGAGCATCTGCGTTACAAGACTTTATCGCGATGGAGACGCCGGGCTTGTCGGTCCAGTTTTACCACCGGGAGACAATTGGCGAAAACGATGAGGCGGATCATATCAGCCCGGCCGAGGGTGTATTGGATTTGGCGTTCACCGCCGCCGACGGCAGCCGCATTTCGGCCAAGCCGACGCCGGAGTCCGTTATTTCAGGCATCTGGAGCGGCTATTTGGAAGCGCCGGCAGCCGGTTTTTACAATTTTCTCATTGAAGCCGACGCGGACGCTATGGTCACCCTTGAAATTAGCGGCAGGAAGATAGCGCTTGATTTGGACCAAGACGGCGTGACCCGATTTAACAGCGAAGCCATTGAAATCAAGGGCGGAGCATGGGTTGAAATTTCCCTTAAAGTAGAGAAAGTGAAGGACCTGCTGCGTGTACGATGGGAAACCAGTGAAAAAGGCAGGGAGATCATTCCGGCCCCATATTTATACCCGCAAGCATTGGTCGATCGCATGCAGGCTGATTACGTTCGATTCCTTAAAGCCAGTGCGCTGATGTCTATCCTGAAGCTTACTACGGCGGAGTTCGCCTGGATCGCCGCCCGAACGGAATATCGGATCGAGGAGCCGATTGGAGCTCAACTGGAGAAGACCGGTTGGTTGAACAGCTTGCCGGTTACGGGGGACCTGGACTCCGAGACATCGGCATCGCTTCTCTACGTTTTGCATGGACTCCTTGATTACTCCGTTCTTAAAGCCGAGCTTTCGCCGAGCGATGAACGGCTCTTATCCGTACTGAGAGAGGTTGAGGAGGTCAATCCCGGTGCCGCTTCACGTTACCCGGATAGCTTGCTCTATAAGCTTACTCGCTGGGAAAAGGACTCGCTTGATGCACTACTCGTACGATTCAACCTCACATTAAACGAACTGTCTCGGCTTGATCGTTTTCGAACCATTTATGATGCCAATCAGCTTCTAAAAAAGCTTCGCGTTCCGGCATCCACGCTAATCCATGCAGCAACGAACGAGCCTGACGGGACCGTCGTGCGCAATCTGAACGCCGCACTTCGAGCCCGATACGACGAGGAGGAATGGACAAACGTCATCGAATCGGTAAACGACAAGATGCGGAAGTCGCAGCGCGATGCGCTTGTTGCCTATATTCTCCACCAGATGATTCAGAAGAAAGATTCGGAACATATCGACACCCCGGAGAAGCTGTTCGAATACTTCCTCATGGACGTAGAGATGGAGCCCTGCATGCAAACGACACGAATCTTGTTTGCGACCGCGGCGGTACAGCTTTTCACGGAGCGGTGTTTGATGAACTTGGAGGAACGCGTGTCCCCGTCATCGATAGATGCCAAGCCGTGGGAATGGATGAAGAGGTACCGGGTGTGGGAAGCGAACCGCAAGGTGTTCCTCTATCCGGAAAATTGGCTGGAGCCCGAATTGTTAATGGATGCATCGTCGCTCTACAAGGAAGCGCTTAGCGGACTGCTGCAGCGGGATATTACGGAAGAAGCGGCCCAAGCCGTCTATTCGAACTATTTGCAGCAACTCGACGATTTATCTCAGCTGGAACCGTGCGGTATGCATTATGTTGAAAACAATCCGGACAAAGGAAGCGATGATATCATCCATGTTGTTGCCCGCACGTCGGATGCAAGCCGCAAACACTATTACCGCCGCAAAGAACACCGTGCTTGGACATACTGGGAGGAAATTCCGTTTAACATTCAAGGCGCTTCCCCCTTGCCTGTCGTGTGGAACGACCGTCTGCTGCTCGTTTGGCTGGAGCTCCAAAATATTTCCGGCCAAGATGGAAGCGTATATCCGGAGATCCTATTGTGCTTAAGCGAGTTTTATAATGGAAAATGGCTGCCTGAACGAAAAATAACCGCAAAAAAGCTCGGCAAGCATTCCGGACCGCTATCTCCGTCCTTTTTTCCTTCATCGATGCAATGGCGAAAGGATACCGATCTCGTATTTCGCATCAACTATCTCGGCGATTGGCTGATCCGATTGCGCAGTGTAACCGGTCAACCCAATACAACGGAAATCGCCGGGTCGGAGTCGAAAAAATTCACCATAACACGTACCGTTCATCATACCAGCGACGGGCTGGAAGTATGGTATTTTGCTCAATATGGGGATAAAGCGTATTCTATGGCGCCCAATCCGTTTGGCGGAGCCGGAGGGAGCAATGCGATTTCCAGGACGGATACGATCCTTAAGATGGGGGAGAGCCAGGGAGGTCCATATCCAAACTATAACGGGTCTCTTCAGGCTTACAATGAAATGGACGGACAGCTTGCTTCATGGACGGCGCCATATTTTGTCTGGGATACCCGTCACGTTTTCCTGGTTCAGCCGGAATGGAAGCCCGCCCCCAAATTTCTTCCTAATAACATTTTTATACCTAAAGCATTGCCCAAATTAATATTTGACGATGCGAATACGATTCCTGCCAAACGCTTCAAACTACCCGACATGGCATTACAAATAGATCCGGCGTGGACCATCCGATTCGGAGATCAAGAGATTGGACCCCTCGGAACCTTGATAACGAATTTATCCCGGAGTCGATAGGAGAGAGAATCCATGCCCAATCTGCAAGATCTGTATTCCGAAACGCTTCAGCAGGGAATTTGGAAGTTTATAGAGGAGCAAGCGCTTCAAGAGGCTGCAAAGTCTGAGCTGAAAGACTCGCAAATTACGTATACGTTTGAACATTTTTTTCATCCATTTGTCGGCAAGCTGAAGGAGAAGCTGCTTCAAGACTCGGTCGCCGGCATGCTCGATCCGAATTTTCTGCAATCGCTGCAGGTTGACGATTTTGAACAAACCTATAAGCCGGTAAACAAATTCGGAGTAAGCAGCGTGAAAAGCTTTCCGAAAAGCATCGATGTCCGTGCAGGCGGTCCGTACGCGAACTATAACTGGGAGTTATTGTTTCATATTCCGCTTGCGATCGCCGTGCATCTAAGCAAGAATCAGCGGTTCGCCGAAGCGCAAAGCTGGTTTCATTTGATTTTCGACCCTACCGACCGCGAGCCGGATTCCAAGAAGAAGTATTGGAAATTTATCGGGTTCCGGCCGGAGAACGATCATACCGGCATCTATAACGTGATCAATCTCTTATCCAGTACCGATCCGGAACATCAGGAGCTGAAGGAGTCCATCCTCGACGGCTACAAAGATATTATGCAGAAACCGTTTCAGCCGCATGTGATTGCAAGGACAAGATACGTCGCCTATAAGTACAATGTGGTTATGAAATATTTGGACAATGTAATTGCATGGGGAGATTCGTTATTTTTACAAGATACGCGTGAATCCGTCCAGGAAGCAATGATGCTGTATGTCATGGCGGCCAATATTCTTGGAAAACGTCCGCAGCGCAAGCCTTCGCAGGGTAATGTTCCTCCATTGACGTTTAAACAGCTCAAGGACCGGCAGGGCGGCTTTGACGCGATGGGCAATATGGCGGTCGAGATGGAAGGGAAGATCCCGTTCAACTTTGGCAGCCGGAATGTAAAGGGCGCCGATCCCGATGCTTTAGAAGCTCTATTCGGTACCGGGCGTGCCATGTATTTCTGTTTCCCTCCGAATGACAAAATGCTCCGCTATTGGGATACGGTAGCCGACCGGCTCTTCAAGATTCGTCATTGCATGAATATGGAGGGCGTGGAGCGCCAACTGGCCTTGTTCGATCCGCCGATCGATCCGGGCTTGCTTGTGAAAGCGGCGGCGGCCGGATTAAGCCTCAGCTCGGTGATCGGCGGACTGAATCAGCCGATGGGGCCGGTTCGCGCTTTGCCGCTCATGCAGAAAGCGCTGGAGCTTTGCGCCGAGGTGCGAAATTTCGGCAATGCGCTGCTGACCGCTATTGAAAAAGGCGATGGGGAGAAGCTTGCCTTTCTTCGGCAAGAACATGAGGTCAAGATTCATCAGATGGCGAAAGACGTTCGCTTCTTGCAGTGGAAACAAGCGGAGGAGGCCACTGTTGCATTGCAAAGAAGCAGTAAGATCGCGTTAGAGAAATTCCGCTATTATAACCGGCTAATTCAATCAGGCCTGGATGCGAACGAGATCGAAGCCAAAGGATTCGATCAAGATGTAACCGAGGATAACTATACAGGGCAATGGATAGCACAAGTCTTAAAGAATGGAATGCCTGTCAAGGTGCCCGATTATTTGGACACGGCAATCAAAGGCGACGGCAAGTTAGGCTTGCTGGTTGGAGAGTATGATTCGTTAAATACGTACAGCGAGTGGTCGAAGGGATTGAAGCTTGCGGCCGCAGGTACGGCTGCCGTAACTTCGGGGCTTTCCATGATACCCGACATTTACATGGGTACTCCATTTAATGGTGTGAAAATGACGGGAGGAGCTTTTCTAGCGGAATCCGGCAAGTTTGCTATGGCCGGAATCAATATTGCGGAGGCCATCAACGATCAAAAAGCGCACGATGCAATGAAAAAAGCGGAGTACGAGCGCCGCGCCAACGAGTGGGTGTTCGCGGCCAGAACGGCCGCTCTGGAATTGGAGCATATCGGAAGACAAATGATCGGCTCCGCCATCTCCGAGCAATATGCCAAACATGAATATAACAATACGGATGAGCAGATCAAATCGCAAGAAAACATCAAAAACGAACTCGCGAGCAAATTTACCAACGAGCAGCTATACGTGTGGATGCAAGGCGAGCTCACCCGCCTCTATTACGAGTACTACCGGTTCGCCTTCGACACCGCCCGTAAGGCGGAAAAGACGATGAAGCATGAATTGATGCGCCCGGAAGTGGACGCCATCGATTACATCAAGTTCAACTATTGGGATGGCGGACATAAAGGGCTGCTATCCGGAGAAGCGCTATATCTGGATTTGAAGCGAATGGAGACGGCATACCACGAGAACGACAAGCGTGAGTACGAATTGACGAAGCACATCTCGCTGCGGCAGCTTGATCCAATGAAGTTGCTTGAATTGAAAACGACCGGCAGCTGCGAGGTCGTCATTCCCGAATGGTTGTACGACCTGGATGGCGCGGGGCATTACATGCGGCGGATCAAATACGTCAGCTTGTCCATTCCGTCCGTATCCGGGCCATATACCAATGTAAATTGCACGTTAACGCTGCTCAGAAGCTCGATTCGAACCTCTCCATTGCTGCAGGACGACAGTTACGCTCGCCAAGGCATCGAGGATACACGGTTTACGGACTATTTCGGAGCCGCCCAATCGATTGTGACCAGCAGCGGTACGAACGATAGCGGCATGTTTGAAACGAATTTGCGCGATGAGCGGTTTTTACCGTTCGAAGGCGCGGGCACATTAAGTACTTGGAAGCTGGAACTGCCGTCCAAGTTCCGTCAATTCGATTACAACACCATCTCCGACGTCATTCTCCATATCCGATACACGGCAAGACAAGGCGGAGGGCTGCTTCGCGATAAAGCTTATGGGCATCTGAGAGACAAGGTAAGAGAGGCCAACACATCGGGGCTGGTGCTGATGCTCAGCCTGAAGCATGATTTCCCGAGCGAATGGCACCTGTTCATCACGCCCGGAAGTACAGCCAAGTTTAAGGGAACGATACACAGGAATTATTTTCCTTACTTCACAAGCGGCAAGACGATCAATATCGACGAAATACGTCTCGCGTTGATGGATGTCGACGAGGTAAAGTCGTCCAAAGCGGATGGACTCGACTTGACCCAGTTGACAACGGAGTTAACGGACCATGGGAAATTTGATATGTCATTGGATGAAAGCGACGTCTTGATACGTGAAGCACAAAGCAATGTATTCGTGTTGATCCGCTATTCGTTGCAATAAGCTCTTTCTGACGAAACGTTCACAAAATGGTTCAGCCACAGCTCGGGATGCTGGAGGTGCCGTTTGAGGAGATGGCACCCGAGCACGAGGCTTATAAAGAAATTGCGGCCAATCTGTTGTTTGAGGTCGCGCAGGAGCGGGGCATCGACCCGCGTCTATAAAAGGGTTAGGGTTTCTGAATCTTACTGAGGATTCGGGCGCCTTTTTTTGCATGGGGTACTTGGAACATTTGAGTCTAACCAAAGATTCCCGTCTCCCCGGCATTCGAGTAGGTTATAATGCAATCTAGGAAGCGGATCAGGAAGTGAAGTGAAAACGATGTTAAATCAAGCACAGGAAAAAAGCTTAAGCAAGTTCATGACCAAGCTTCTCCGGCACACGCCCGAGGATTACGGCATTGTCTTGGATCCTGAGGACGGCTCATGTGCGGTGAGCGCCTTATTGGAAGCCATTCATGCCCAGCCCAAGTGGTCGGGGATTCAGTTGGAAGACATAGAACAGGTGGTCCGCCATTCGGATAAGCAGCGTTTTGAAATCGAAGGCGGTCGCATCCGAGCAAGGTACGGGCATAGTCATAATAAAGTAAGTTATGAACCGAGCGAGCCCCCAACGGCTCTCTACCATGGGACGAACAAGAAAGCTCTCCCGGCAATCTTGCAGCAAGGGCTAAGCCCGATGAGCCGGCAATATGTTCATTTGTCGGAAGGCACCCACTTCGCAACGCTAGCGGGAACCCGCAGGGGTGAGCTGGTGATTCTGAGGGTGGACACGCTACATGCGAAGCAATCAGGCGCCACCTTCTATTACGCGGGGAACGAAGTGTGGCTGGCGGATCAAGTGCCGCCCGAAAGCTGCAAAGTATGGGACCCGCAGGGAAAGGAGTAAGAGAGAGATGAATCATAACCAATGGTCGATATCGGTGTCAATTTGATGCATCGTTCGTTTCATCAAGATCGTGAGAAGGTGGTTCAGCGGGCGGCAGCGAACGGCGTTTCGCCCCTTGTCATTACCGGAACGAGCTTGAGAAACAGCATGGAAGCCGCCCGCTACGCAGAGCGCAATGAGGGGAGGCTGTACGCTACCGCAGGAGTTCACCCTCATGATGCGAAGAATTGCAGCGAAGAGACGATCGCTCAATTGAAACAGCTGGCGGCACTGCCCCAGGTCGTTGCCATCGGAGAATGCGGCCTGGATTATAACCGGGACTTCTCGCCGCGGGACGTGCAGCGCAAATGGTTCGCCGAGCAAATTCGCTTGGCGCTCGAACTGGACATGCCGCTGTTTTTGCATGAACGGGAAGCTTTTGCGGATTTTGCCACGATCTTGAGGGAGCACGGCGTCCAAAAAGCGGTCGTTCACTGTTTTACCGGAAATGGCGCAGAACTGAAAGCTTATCTGGACATGGGATTCCATATCGGCATCACCGGCTGGATTTGCGATGAACGGAGAGGCAAACATTTGAAAGACCTGGTCCGCATGATTCCGCTGGACCGGCTTATGATTGAGACGGATGCCCCGTTCTTGACGCCACGGGACGTAAAGGAGAAGCCGGCGGACGGCCGGAACGAGCCTGCATTCCTGCCGCATATCTTGCAAACCGTAGCCCGGTGTATTGGGAGACCTGTGGAAGAGGTTGCCAAGGCCACCACGGAGACGGCATCGGCGTTCTTCCGTATTGATGGTGTTGTATAAGGGGCGGCAGTAAAATATGCTGAAAGAAGTATGACCTTCAAGAGATCCCCTTCCGCTGGAAGCATGGATTAGACTCTTTTATCGTATCGACGGTTCAGCAACCGTATGCTTAAATTGGGAACAAGCCGTGAGAATTGGTGTTAATATTTTTAAGTAATCCCCGAAATAATACAAATGATCCTTAGGCTGTACATTTCCATGATTTTTTACCACATGCATCACTTTTGGTGCATGTATATATGGAATTAAAAACTTAAAAGCAAATGAGTATAGCGCTTGTGAAAAAAATGGGGTTACAATATACTAATGGAGGCGCCCGACAAAGCAGCTGCCAGTAATTCCAAAAGGCGGCAAGCCCGCTACATAGGGCAACCGGCCTTTAACTTCTTTACGCAGTATCGTGTAGACCAAGTTTTTTTTGCAAGTTTGTTAATAAAAAATGGAACAGGATGGGATCATTTGGGTACATTAGAAGTACAAAGCGGATTACCTTCGAATTATGAGCAATTAAAAACATCCGCGAATCGAACGTCCAATTGGAGAGAACGTTTAGATGCTGTCGAACAATTAGGTCAATGGAATAGTAAGCAAACCATTGATGTACTGACGCATAGAATGTATAACGATACAGTGTATAAAGTGCAAGAGGCGGCTTTCCATAAGCTCAAACAGTTGGGCGAAGAGGTTCAGCTGCCGCCAAGGAAAAAAGGCGAGTTGATTAAAGGATTAGCTAAAATTTTAGTTAGAATTAAGAAAAGTTTGCCCGAAGGCCATTCCTTTGAGATGTTTAAAGAGAAATTGAAAAAGATGAGACTCGATGTATATGATACTTACGAAGGGGATAAGGGCGCTGACTTCGATACGTGGCTGGAAAGCACATGGGCGTCGTTATCGACAAGATAGGCTGAGTAACGATAAAACTGATTGTGGGTGATTTTCTGAGAAGACAAAAGCAAAAGCCAATGTCGTTTGACGATCTTCTGAAAGATTTGCAAGGCCAGAATACGGTCCAAGAAGATCCTAATCATGTTGCATTAGACGTGTTGTTTAATGAATCGTTCATGGGTGAGCATTCCAACTGCAAGACATTTGAAGCGTTTCTTGAGAAAGGCAACTTTCAAGTAAAGACCCGGGAAGATATCCATAACATTCCCGACGAACTTTTCGATCGGCATGTCGCAAGGGAGACGGATTTTGACAATTGGAAATCCATGCTGGATACAGCGACTATGAAATATGCCGTAAAGAGTGATCGAATGAATGAAAGTTGAGCTATGGAAAATTGATTGAACAGATGACGGCCAATCCACGCTGGGGTTGGTCGCTTTTTATTATTCGAGGCCGTTCGCAAAATGATCGAGGATAGAACAAATCTATACCTCCCCGCACCCCCCATGCTACAAATCTACGCGCTTTTCCTGAGCCCGCCACGTCCCCGGACAGAAGTGGTATAATGGCTCTACAACAAGAGTCATACCCGGAGGCTGAAGGGGCTGCATGCAAATGAAGAAATGGCTCGGGAAGTTTTGGCCGCAGAAGCTGAAATACCGTTTGTTTATGGCGTTTGTGCTGTTGATTTTGCTGCCGTTCTGCGTGCTGACGGTGTACAACTACGGTAAGATCGAGACGATCATTCAAGACGAGGTCAGCCAGCAAAGCCACGCGCAGCTCGAAAATTTGAATCGCTCGCTTCAGGATCAGATGAGCATCGCTTTCCGCTCGGTGCTCTTTCTAGAGCAGGACTCGGCGGTTCGGGCGACGCTGAAGAACCCGGAGCAGTTCCATAAGCTCGATAACATTTCTTTGATGGAAGAGAAGTTCAGGGGGCTGAACACCAGTTTTTTTCTGCTCCATCCCACGGTGTACTTCACCGTTCTGGATCTAAAAGGAAACGTTTACACTTCCAATTTGCCGAAGGAAACGTTGAACTACGAAACGATACTCGCCAATCCCCGCTTTCAGGAATCGCTGAAAGGGGAAGTCAAGTATACGTGGGTGCCTCGCGATGTTAACCATGTGTTCCGGGATACCTCGGCCAGCCCTTATTTGTTATCGTTATATGCGGTGATGCGAGAGCCGGACAACCGGCCCTACGGTCTGGTGCGGATTAGCATCGACTACACGTACTGGTTCCAGTCGGTGCGCTATTCTTCTTCCGGCAACCAGCCTTACTTCATCATTACGGGCAAAGGAGAACCGGTGGCGCAGTCGGTTGCGAGCAGCGCGCTTCCCGATCCGATCGTGCAGAAGGTGACGGCGAAGCCCGAAAAAGGCTATATCCTCGACGAACCGTCCCAGGCGCTCATAAATTTCAGCTATATCGAGTCGCTCGACTGGTATATCGTGACGATCATTCCGTTTGATCTGCTGTTCAACAAAATTCAGGCGCTGAAGCATAATTACTACATCACGTACAGTTTATTTATGGCCGCGTTCATCCTCATCGCGCTGATGATCTCGTTTACGGTCACCCGGCCTTTGTCGCATATTCAGATGAAAATGCGGGAAGCGGTGCGCCACGATTTGAAGATACGGCTTCCTGAAGATCCGTACAAAGGGGAGATTTTGGAGCTTTCCCGTACGTTCAATACGATGCTGTCGGATATGGGCGAGCTGATTCAGCGGCTGAAGGTGGAGCAGCGTGAGAAGGATGCGGTTCAGTTTCAAATGCTGCTGGCGCAAATGAATCCTCATTTTCTGCTCAACACGCTCAATACGATGAAGTGGATCGCCCTTCGCAAGGAGCAGGCGGATATTGCGGAGATTTGCATGTCGCTGGGCAAGCTGCTGGAAACGAGCTTGAATGCGGATATGGAGCTCATTTACTTGAAGGATGAGATGGACCTGATCCGCGCCTACATTTATATCCAGCGTACCCGGTACAAGGATCGGTTTGAGGTACACTACGAGTATGATGAGCGGGACGAATATGTATTGGTGCCGAAGCTCAGCCTTCAGCCGCTCGTCGAGAACGCGATTCAGCATGGCATTGCGGGCCGTCCGCAGGGCGGGGTGATCCGGATTCGGATCAAGGGAGCCGGGCATGAAGCTTTGGTGCTGGAAGTAGAAGATAACGGGCTCGGTGTCGAGAAAGCCAAGCAGCTGCGGAAAAACCGGACGCGTCCCGGCATCGGATTGGAAAATATTCGGCAGCGGCTCCGGCTGCTGTTCAAGGACAAGGGGGCGCTCGAGATCATTCCCCGGGCGGAAGGGACGTTGGTACGGATTACGCTGCCGTATTTGCTCGCTGTGCCTTATGAGAAAGGGGGCGATCCGGATGTGGAAAGTGATGATCGTCGAGGATGAGGTGTTCGTCCGGGAGTCCGTGAAGGAACTGATCCGCTGGGAAGAGATGAATTTTACGCTGGTGGCGGAAGCGGGCGACGGGCTGGAAGCGTTGGAATTGATGAAGAAGGAGCCGCCCGATCTGGTCATTACGGACATTATGATGCCGGGGATGGACGGGGTAGAGCTGCTGAAGGAAGCGCGCAAGGCGGGGATGACGAGCAAATTCGTCATGCTCACCTGCATGGGCGACTTCGAGCATATGCGCCAAGCGATGGAGTACGGCGCCTCCAATTATATTCTCAAGCTGTCCATGAGCGTCAACGATCTCAGAGAGACGCTGTCCAAAATAAACAAGGAACTGACGCTGGCCAAACCGCTGCCGGACAAGGCGCATGTTCGAAATTCCGGCGTAACGTCCGAACGGAACATATCGCATCCCGAATTGAACAAAATATTGACGTACATTGAACAAAACTACGACAAAGACATTTCTGTTAAGTCGCTGGCGCGGTATGTCATGATGGGCGAAAACTATGTCAGCGCCTTATTCAAGAAAAAGATGGGAACCACTTTGATTCATTATCTTCATGAAGTCCGGGTCAATCAGGCGATCCGTTATTTGCTCGAAACCGAGTTAACCATCCATGAAGTCGGCATGAAGGTCGGGTTTGTGAATGACAATTACTTCATCAAAATTTTCAAGCGATGTACCGGAACGACCCCGAGCCAGTACAGGCAAAACTTGAAATAACTTGAATCGACCGCATTCCGAGGTGGGAAACTCTACCTGTGGCTCATGCGGTTTTTGGGCTTTAGCCGCATTGATGCGTAGAAATGTTCCATTCGAATTTGCATCATTTTCTTCCATACAAACGACATATTTGTTCCTTACGCTTCCCTAGGTGGCTTGTTATTATTGGGTGTACCAAGGGGAAAGGCAATAGGATGCTGCGAGAAAGACTCAGCGAAATGTGTGAGTCCCGGTCGGACCGGTTCTAGAGCCGGCTGGGAAGATGCGCAGGAAGGGTTGGCAGAGAACAACAACTACTTTGTGGGGGAAGTGATGCGATCATGAAGATGAGGAAGATCGGTGCTTTTACGCTTTGCTTGCTGCTGGCGGGAAGCTCCATCGTAGGCTGCGCGAGCAAGGAAGAGGGGAGCGCCGCCGGTTCCGATAAAAAGAACGTCGTGCATCTCAAGTTTTGGGGCGGGGTGCCTGTGGAAGCGGGTCCGCAGGAAGTGGTCGACCAATGGAACAAGGAAAACCCGGATATTCAAGTGGAATATGTCCGATTCGTCAACGACGATGTCGGGAACGTCAAGCTCGATACGGCGTTAATGACCGGTCAGGATGTCGACCTGTACGCGACGTACAACTTCGCGAGGTTCCAAGGAAGGGCGAAGTCCGGTCTTGCTCTGGATCTCGGCCAATTCAAGGATTACAACATCGACGATATGATGGGGCCGAATGCGGCCGATTGGAAAGTAGACGGCAAATATTTCGCGATGCCGACCAAGAGAGATCTGCACTTCGTATGGCTCAATAAAGAAGCACTCGATAAAGCGGGACTTCCGGTGCCTTACAACTGGACTTGGAGCGATATGCGGCAATATGCCAAGACGTTGGCCGGCGTCAAACCGTGGGGACTTGTCGAAGACATGGTCACATGGGATTTCGTGCTCGATTCGCCGATTGTAACGGAAGGGTTCGTGAAACCGGACGGCACTTCGAATCTGGATAACCCTTACACGAGAAAAATATTGGAAACGATGCACGGCATGATGTACGAGGACAAGAGCATCCCGATGTATGGCGAGCAGCTGGCCAATAAAATGCGGGTAGAAGACGAGTTCCTCAAAGGCAATACCGGCATGTTTTACGCCGGCGAGTGGATTTTCCGCTTTGCCAACAATTTGAAAGATTATCCGCGTAATTTCAAAATCGCGATTGCGCCGATTCCAAAAGTGACGGAGGATCAGAAAAACCATCGCGTATTCGGTGGCTTAGGCGACGCGATTGCGATCAACCCGAAATCGAAAAATATTGAGGCGGCTTGGAAGTTTATGAAATGGTATGCGGACGGAGGCATGCTCCCGCTTACGAAGGGCGGACGCATTCCGTCGTCTAAAGCGGTCAGCACGGACAAATCGATGCAGATCTTATTGGATGGCGTCGACAAGCTGTATGACGTCGAGTCCGTGAAGAAAGTGTTGTTCAACAATGATTTCAAAACGTTCCAAAGCAGCCTCCCGCAGCAAATTATCGATGCCCGGAAAAAAGAATACCAGCTGTATTTCACCAATGACCAGAGTCTGGATCAAGTGTTTAGCAAGGTTGTCAAAAGCCATAACACCTATTTGCAGCAAAACAAATAACGATGTCGGGTGCCGCGGCGCAGGTGTGCGGCGCCCCTTCTACCTTTGAAAGCCCGCCCCTTTAAATATAATGGAGGACTTGTCTATGAAATGGGGAAAAAAGCAGCAGCTTGTCGGTTACCTCTTCGTGCTTCCCAATATTATTGGCGTCACCGTATTTTTCTTTATTCCGGCTTTATTCACGTTCGTCATTTCGTTTACCAATTGGAAGTTTACGACCAAGACGGCCAATTTCGTCGGATGGGCCAACTTTCAGCGATTGTTTCAGGATGAAGTGTTCTATGAAGCTTTGAGAAACACGTTCGTGTTCTTGTTATCGGTACCCGTTTCGGTCGTGCTGGCTTTTTTTGTAGCGCTGCTGCTGAATAAGCAGGTGTATTTGAAAAATTGGCTGCGCGCCATGTACTTTTTGCCCTATATCACAAGCGGCGTTGCAGTTGCGTTTGTGTGGATGCTGCTGTTCGATGCGAAGAACGGTCCGATCAACCAGTTTCTGCGTTCGGTAGGCGTTGCCAATCCGCCCGGATGGTTTTCTACGACGACTACGCCGATGCTGGCCTACGACATCATCTGGATTTGGCTGCTGCTCGGGTACAACATGATCATTTATTTGGCCGCGCTGCAGGAGGTTCCGAAGGAATTGCTGGAGGCCGCCAAAATGGACGGGGCCAAGGCGCGGCACACGATCCGGCATGTCATTCTTCCGCTCGTCAGCCCGACGACGTTCTTCCTGCTGCTGACCGGATTTGTAGTTACGGTCAAAGCGTTCGGAATCATGGAAGCCGTCACTCACGGCGGTCCGGGAACGAGCTCGCAGGTGCTGTCGCTGTATGTGTATAAAACCGCTTTCCGCTACTATGAGATGGGCTATGCATCCACGATTTCGATCGTATTGTTCGTGTTCATCTTGCTTATCACGCTGTTCCAATGGTATGGACAGAAAAAATGGGTCCATTACTAAGAAAGGGGGATACGATGGAACAAACGGAAGTCACCCATGCGTCTGCCGGCATTAAACCGATCCCTATCAATTTCAAAATGCTGTCCCTGACGGTCGTCCTGTTCGCGACGGGCATCGCCATGATCATTCCGTTTTTGTGGATGATCACGACATCGTTCAGTTCGCCGCAAGACGTGTTCCGCTTTCCGATCAAGTGGATTCCGTCCCCGATCGTGCTCGACCATCACATCAAAGTATGGACGGGCAACGACAGCTTCGTCATTTATTATTTGAACTCGTTGAAGATCGCGTTGATCAGTTCGCTCGGCGCCGTCCTGCTGGCGGCCATTACCGCTTACGGATTTTCCAATATTCAGTTCAAAGGCAGAGATGTGCTGTTCGTCTTTTATTTGTCGATGATGCTCATTCCGCCGCAAATTTTGTTCGTGCCCCAGTTCCTCATGTTCGATTGGATGGGAATTTACAATACCCACTGGGCGCTCATCCTGCCGAATTTGTTTACGATTTACGGCGTGTTCATGATCCGGCAGTTTTTCCTGTCCGTCCCGGTCGATATTTCGGAATCCGCCATGATCGACGGAGCGGGTCACTTTACGATCTTTTTCCGTATGATGCTGCCACTTGCCAAGCCGGTGCTCGCAACGTTCACGATCATCGACTTTTCCTGGCACTGGAACGATTACGAGCGGGCGCTCGTGTTTTTGATCGACAAGGATTTGTTCACCATTCCGCTTGGCTTGCAAAGCTTTATCGACGTGAACTACATCGATTACAACAGCATGATGGCGGCCTCGTTTGCCGCGGTGCTGCCGATGCTTGTTATTTTCATGTTCGGCCAAAGGTTTATTATTGAAGGCGTCTCAAGTTCAGCCGTGAAAGGATAACAGCATTCATGAAGCGGCAGCGAATGGCATTGGGGGAATGAATAGGCCGCTCGGTGCAAATGTCCATGCCTTAACCATCGTAGGCGGGAATTCGGAATGAACCGTGCGAGCTGCTTGAAAATAACGCAATGCAAGTATATAGTTGAGAGTAACTTCAATCGAGAGTACTGCCGTATGCACAAGCAGTTGTTGCATGGGCAGTACTTCTTTGATTAAGAAGGCAAGTATGCTTGGGAAATGATCATGATGGAGTGATGATGTTGAGTAAAGCAAAAGGCAAGGGCGGTACAGGCAGAGGAACGGACAAAAAGGGCTGGAATCGCTGGCAGGCTAGTGCCAATAGAGCCAAGAACGCTCCCAAACCGTATAAAAGCAAAGGGACGAAACGGCAGGATGGCGCTGCAGCTTCCAGTAGTTCCAAAGGCGGCAAATCCGAATAAGTTTACGAGAACGGGGTGTTGGTACGATGCGCCTCCGCGTTTCCAACCTTCCGTGGTCGCTCTGAATGCCGGCAAGCGAATCAATCGTTGAATCCCGCCCCGGCTCATGGCTTTCCTTCCTTCCTGCTCATTAAGGCTTTGCTGTAGCACATGTTTCGTCAAATGTAGCGGATTTCCGCGAAAATAAACCGTTTACATTATAAATATCATGATGTTATTATATGATTACCAATATAAAACGCATCGTTTACTGCTCCCGCATTCGTTGTAAACGGTAGAAGGAGGCTGCAAGCTTGCAAACCATGAAACGGAAACGACATCGGCCGATCATTTACGCATTGCATACTGGCTCGTAATCACCAGAGGAACGGCAACGAATGGAGGTGAAGGTTCCATGAAACCGGAGGCACTTTCGAAGCGAAGTACGGCCAAAGCTTATCATCGTGAACCAAGCGTTTGGCTGCAGTATAAAAAGCACAAGTATTTGCTGCTCATGCTGGCTCCCGGACTCATCTGGTACGTTATTTTTTACTACGGCCCGCTGTACGGCATACAGATTGCCTTCAAAGACTACCGTATTATGGCGGGCATTGGAGGCAGCGAATGGGTCGGATTGTTCCACTTCAAGCAAATGTTCATCGTATCCGATTTCTGGCTCATATTGCGAAATACGCTGCTCATCAGCTTCTATCATATCGTGTTCGGATTCCCCGCCCCGATCGTGCTCGCACTGCTGTTTAACGAGCTACGGCTCCAACTGTTCAAACGAATCGCACAATCGATCTCCTACTTGCCGCATTTTTTTTCCTGGGTCATCCTGGCCGGGCTGCTCGCCATCATACTCTCCCCGACAACCGGTATCGTCAATCAATTCATTCAATGGCTCGGTTTCGAACCGATTTACTTTTTGGGCGATAAAAACTACTTCCGCTTTACGCTCGTCATGTCCGGCATTTGGAAGGAAATCGGATGGGGGACGATTATTTATTTGGCGGCTTTGGCCGGGATCGATCCTCATCTGTACGAAGCGGCCGTCATGGACGGTGCGAGCCGGTTCCGGCAGATCATACATATCACGCTGCCGAGCATCATGCCGGTCATTGCCATCCTGTTCATTCTCCGCATCGGCCATCTGATGGACGCCGGCTTCGATCAAGTGCTGAACCTGTACAATCCGGCGGTGTACTCGGTTTCGGACATTATCGATACCTACGTATTCCGAACGGGCATCAACCGGATGCAGTACAGCTTTACGACCGCCGTCGGCTTGTTCAAAAATGTCGTCGGTTTCATCCTCGTACTGCTGACGAACTATATTGTCAAAAAGTCGGGGCAGGAAAGCTTGTTCTAAAAGGAGTGAATCGCTATGACGCGAATGACGGCAGGGGAAAAGGGGTTTCAACTGGCTCTCGTTGTCTTCTTCTCGGTGTTCAGCGCCGCCATGCTGTACCCTTTCGTTCACGAGCTTGCGGTATCGTTCAGCACGCCGGTCGAAGCGATTCGGCCCGGACTTCATATCTTTCCTTTGGAATGGTCGCTGGAAGCTTACAAAACCGTATTCGTCTCCAGTCAGATCTGGATCGGCTTCGGCAACACCATATTCCGGACCGTAGTGGGCACCTTGTTGTCGCTCATTTTCATGTCCATGGTCGCTTATCCGTTATCGAAAAAATATTTGCCCCACCGCACTTTCTACACCATGCTCATTGTATTTACGATGTTTTTCCAAGGCGGCCTCATTCCGACCTATTTGCTGATCAAACAGCTCGGATTAATTAACTCCCACTGGGTGTATGTGCTGGCCCCGCCCTTTCTGATCAGCACGTTCTCCATGCTCATCCTGCGCAATTTTTTCATGCAAATCCCGAGCGAGCTGGAGGATTCCGCCAAGATGGACGGGGCAAGCGATATCCGCGTGCTCGTTTCGCTCATATTGCCGCTATCCAAGCCCATTCTTGCGACGGTTGGCCTCTGGTCGGCCGTCAATCATTGGAATGCGTGGTTTGACGGCTTGCTCTATATTCAGGATCCGGCGAAAATGGTGCTGCAAATTTATTTGCGGCGGCTTGTCGTGGAAAACCAGACGCAGGAAATGCAGGCGCTGCTCGATCAGCCGGGCGTACAAAATATGATTCCGGAAACGATCAAAGCGGCGACGCTGATGGTCGCGACCATTCCGATTCTCATCGTGTATCCTTTTCTTCAAAAGTACTTTGTCAAAGGCATCTTTGTCGGCTCGTTGAAAGGATAAAAGGGAGGTTATGCATGTGTTCAAGCAGATGAAGCGTATGGGGACAAAAGGCTTGCTGGCCGGTTTGCTTGCGATGTCCACGGCGGCGGGCTGCAGCTCGAACGCGAATACGGGACAGCCGCAGGGAGGGGACGGCGGCATGGACGGGAAGCCGATCCAGATCACTTGGCTCAGCTTCAACCCGCCGGAGAATGACAACTCCCCGGTGCAAAAGGCGCTTGAGAAAAAGTTCAACGTGCAAATCAAAAACATCCGGATCGAACGGCAAAATTACCGCGAGCAAATTAATCTGAAGATCAGCGGGGGCGAAGTGCCCGACCTGATCTATTTGGACGGGCCGAACGATATATACGACTTGGCGAACCAGGGCGTGCTGGCCGAGCTGCCGGAGAAGGAGATCCGTTCGAAGATGCCCGCCTACGCCAAATCGGTGGATGAGGCGGATCCGAAGCTGTGGAAAAACGGGCTCGTCGACGGCAAAAGCTTCGCCGTTCCGCTCTATTGGCCTGCGGGAAGACTGCCCTTCCTGCCCGGCTATAACGGAGATTGGCTGAAAAAAATCGGCTATGACCACGCGCCTCGCACGTTGCAGGAGTTCGAGGATGTGCTGCGGAAATTCCGCGACAACGATCCGGATGGAAACGGGAAAAAAGACACGATCGGCTATTCGGGTCAAGGGGCGGATAACCGGACGTTTCAAATCGTAATGGCGGCGTACCAGGTCAAATGGGGATGGATGGCTGATGACAAAGGCACAATTTATCAAGGATTAACGACGGATAAAATGCGCGAAGCGTTGAAGCTGCTGAACCGTTGGTATAAGGAAGGGCTGATCGACCGCGAGTTCATTACGAAAAAGGTGGAGGATGCGCACCAGGATTTCATCAACGGAAAAGTCGGCATCCGCGATTGGCAATCGTTCCAGTTTGAGAAACGGATGGGCATTATTGCGCCGCGTTTTTATCAGAAGTCGCCGAATACGCCGATTGTCGTCGGCAAGGCGCTGCAAGGACCTTACGGCGAGGGGATGGCGATGTCGTACGGAACGCGCAACGCTTTTCTCGCCATGGGAGCTCAGGTAACGAAGGATACGGCCAAGAAAGATCGAATATATAAAATGATGGAAGCTCTTGCAACCGACGATGCCACGTATCTTCTGTCCGTCTACGGGATCGAAGGCGAGCATTACCAGATGGTCGGCGGGAAGCCGATCATGAAGCCGGAGTTTTCGAGCGAGGCGACCAAATACAAAATCGGTGCGGGCACCTTTTACGGCCTATTCGGCAATAAATCGAAGGCGATGGAAAAGTACGACTACCCCGACGATGCGATCCAGTTCATGAACAGCATGGAAAGCGGTGTCAAAATCATCACGCCGGTTGACGTCTTTGTGCCGGCCCAATCGAAATATCCGGATTTGGGCAAAATCGAGCAGGAGTTTTTCGTCAAAGCGATTTCCGGCGAAATCAATCTCGACACCGAATTCAACGCTTTCGTGGACAAGTGGAAAAAATCGGGCGGGGATGAGATACTGAATGAAATCAATAAAAAATACGCCGGCGTATATAAGAAGTAACGATTCCCGAATGTTTTGAATCGCTGCCGCGTATGCATTCGATAGAGGACATGATGCGGGAGGTAGAAGATGAAACTTGCCTATGAACAAAAGCAATCCATGCTGCAAAACGGATATATCCATGTGCCGGGCGTGATCCCCAAAGCGATGGTCGACGATGCGATGCGCCATATTAACCATTCCGTCGGGCAAGGGATGAATGTCAGCGACATGCCGATCTTTCGTTCCCAATCGTTTTGCCCGGAGCTGCAAGGAGATTCCGTTATTTCGGACTTGTACAACAAGACGCCGGTGGCGGATATGGTGCAATGTTTGCTCGGCGAGGGGGCGGCGCGTCCGGTGGGGCGCGGGCAAATCGCCCTGCGCTTTCCGTCGCTGCAGGATCCGCCGGGCCAGCCGCACTGCCACCTTGATGGGATGTATACGCCGACGAACGGGGTTCCCGAAGGGAAGATCAGCAATTTTACGATGCTTGTCGGCGTGCTGCTAAGTCCGGTCCGCACTCCATATGCCGGCAATTTCACGGTATGGCCTGGGACGCATCGCATCTATGAGAATTACTTCCGCGAGCACGGCGCGGAATCGCTGCTGAACGGCATGCCGAAAGTGGAACTGCCCCAGCCGGTACAAACGACAGGGGAGCCGGGGGACGTCTTTCTCGTCCACTACCAACTGGCTCACGGCGTGGCACCTAACGTTTCGCCTTTCCCAAGGTATGCGATTTTTTTTCGCGTGAAGCACGTCGATCACGACCAAGACTGGAAAGCGCCGATGACCGATATATGGCTTCATTGGCCGGGGATCCGCGAGATGATCAAGTGAGCGTTTGCAGTAAGACGAGGATTCGGAGTGGTAAGACCGTCCGGGGTTGACCCTCGATCATGAGACAGAGATCAATGTAACGATCCAAGCAGCCAGTAGCCAAAATTCAATGGGCGACTGGCTATTTCGTTTCGCAGGACGGCCGCGGATTGCTCGAGCTAACAACCCCAGTACATTTCCGCATAGGATGCAGCTATTTCTGCTTGACAGAATATGGCATGCATCTTAGAATTAAACTATAATACGAAATTCAATCCCATATTATGAAAGAAAATCAAGAAAGTAATGAGGATACGACAATGGCTGAAAAATCAATCTACTCCGTACAATCGGTAGAGCGGGCATTGAATTTGCTCGAGACGATCGCAGGCTGCGAGAACGGAATACGCATTAAGGATTTGGCCGAGAAACAGAAGCTGAATCTGTCCACCGCGCATCGGCTCGTTTCGCTGCTTGAGCATCGAGGCTATGTGGAGCAGGAGCCGGATAGCAAAAAGTATTTTCTGGGCATCAAAGTGCTTCAACTGCAAGGCTACTTATTTAAGAGCAGACGGCTTAATGAGGTAGCGGCGCAAGAATTAAAGCGGCTCGTCCACAGCTTGGGCGAAACGACGCATTTGGCCGTGCTGTCCGAAGGTGAAGTCGTCTATATCGAAAGCTTGGAAGGCGTCGGTTCGGTCATTAGCCGCGCACCGATTGGCAGGAAAGTAGCGATCTACAGTACGGCACTGGGTAAAGCGTTGACCGCTTGGAAGCCGCACGAAGAGGTGGAACGCATCCTGCTGCAAAGCGAGATGGCGGCCAGGACGCCAAATACGATCACCAATACGGAGGCGTATTTGCAAGAGCTCACGAAAGTCCAGCTTAACGGGTACGCCGTGGACCGGCAGGAGCATTCCATGATCAGCTGCTGCGTAGCGGCCCCGATTCGGGATCACCGCAATGAAGTCGTGGCTGCGATCAGCGTATCTTGCCCTGCGCATGACTTTACCAAGGAAAACGAAGAACGCATTGTCCGCGAGCTGCTGCCCGCCGTTCATAATATATCGGCCAAGTTGGGCAATCATCTGTAAGTGGTAAGCGTAACAAACTGCACCGGAACATTTTATTATAGGTGCAGTTTATTATATGAAATAATAATGAGATTATATCTCATATTATGAGAGTTCATAAGATATGGGGGGGGTAAGAAATGAATGAAATTTTAGTTTCACGAGAATTTAAGCGCTTACATCACACGATGGACATCCATTATGTATCTTAGCAAGCAAGAAACGGTCGGATAAGTCATTCCAAAAAAGAAGATAATCGATCTTTTAACGGATCAACAGGAGGGGTTATGTGAATGTTTAACAAAGCGGTCGCCTATATGTCCATTTGCGTTTTGGCTGTGTTTATGTCGGCGTGCAGTCAGGACAGCGGCGGAAAGGAAGCGAAGCCGGCACCAAAAGAAGAAAAGCCGGACCGGCTATCCAGTTCGGAGCCGCTGACGCTCAAAGTATGGACCGGCGACAACGAGCAAATTTTCAAGGAGACGACGGCCGATCCGATTAAGAAAAAGTTTCCGAATGTGACGCTGGAGCGGATCGCCTCACAGGAACTGAGCCTGGAGAAGCTGATCGCAGCCGGCAATCCGCCGGATATCATCAGGCAGACGAAAAATTTTATGATATTTAATGTGCTCCCGGTGAAGATGGAGATGGATTTGACACCGCTGATCAAGAAATACAATGTGGATCTGGAACGATATGACCCCGGCTTGATTCAAAGCATGCGCGGCTTTGGGCCACAAGGCCAGCTGTACGGCTTGCCGACGTCCAAAGTAGGGCACTCGCTGCTGTACAACAAGCAGTTGTTCGATAAATTTGCCGTGCCGGTGCCGAAGGATGACATGACGTGGGACGAAGCGATCAAGCTGGCCGCACGCATGACCCGTCTGGAGAACGGCGTTCAGTACCGCGGCATGGATTTGCAATTTTACAATATGATCGCCTCGCAACTGAATGTGGCGGTGATCGATAAGAATGGAAAAGCGAATATGTCCGCATGGTCGCGTCCTGCGGAGATGTTCAAGCAGCTTTACAGCATCCCCGGCAATAACGTGCCGATCCCGGGTACGATTGCCAAAGTGATGGAACCGTTCTTCAAAGAAACGCTCGCGATGGTCGTCATCAACCCGAGCACGATGATCACTGCGACCAAGCAATATCCGCAATTGGCATGGGATATTGTGACCGTTCCGACTTACCCTGAGGCGCCCGGCGTCGATCCGTATGCGAACTACACGTATCTCGGCATTACACCGACGAGCAAATATCCGGACGAAGCGTTCAAACTTATTACATTTCTAAACTCCGATGAGGTGCAGACGCAGCTGAACCGCGCGGGCTTTCCAACCGTGTTGAAAAGTGCGGACATTCAAAAGCAGTTCGGCGCCAACTCGCCCGAGCTGAAGGACAAAAACTTGCAGGCGATTTTCAAGCATAAACAATCGGACCCACATGTAAGCCCTTACTTCGATAGTTCGGTCGATTCTTTGGTGAGAGCCAAGTTTAACGAAATCGTAGAGGGCAAAAAAGACAACAACACGATTCTGCGCGAGCTGGACGAAGCGATCGACAAAAAAGTGGCCGAGATGAAGGCGGCCGCCAAATGAAGGAGCTGATGCCCATGAACAAGCTGCGCGAAACGGTTCCCCCTTATGCGCAAACGACCGTTTGGGCACCCGGGGAAGGGGACGTGATGACGCATATGGTGTTCGGCCTCGCCGTGAGCATGAAAGGCACGATTCTCGCTTTCGCGGAAGCGAGAATCCATTACGCCGATCACGGCCCGCATCATCTTGTGCTGAAGCGAAGCACGGACGGCGGAGCCACATGGGAAGCGGCACAGCGGATCGAGATGAGCGAGGACGGCGAATGCTGGGCGAATCCTACTGCGCTGTCGGACCGCGTCACGGGCAAGCTGTTTGTCTTCTACGCGCTGAACGCGCATAACGTGTCGACGCGGATGTTTTTCAAGGTTAGCTCTGATGACGGCCTCACATGGTCGGAACGGACGGAGGTTACCGGTCTCTTGCAGCAGAGTAACCGTTACGGGTGGACGCTGTTTTTGCCCGGGCCCGGACACGGTTTGCAGCTGCGTGACGGCCGGCTGGTACTGCAATATTGGGCACGCAAAGACATTGCGCTCCCTGCGGCGGAAAGATGTTACGGCAACGGCGTCCTATACAGCGACAACCATGGCGCTACATGGCAGGCGGGAGGGGTTGTTCCACTCGTGCCGGAGCTCGGTAATAACGAGTCGCGCCTTGTAGAGCTGGAGAGCGGGGCACTGCTGTTGAACGCCCGGGTGAACGGCTTGCGGCACCGGGTCATCAGCGTCAGCAGCGATCGGGGGCTCACCTGGTCACAGCCATACTCCGACACGGCGTTCCCTGCCCGTTGGGGCTGCGATTCCGGCCTTGCGAGCTGGAGCGGACAAGAGCCGGCATCGGGTGCGCCGGTCTGGTTGTACAGCACGATTAAGGGCAAACGTCCTGATCCCGATAATGCTTTGGAAGTTTCGATCAGCTATGACGAAGGCGCGAGCTGGACGACGCAAAAGGACGTCTTTCGCGGGCCGTGCAATTATTCGGATGTTGCGGTCATGCCTGACTCGATCGTGGTGCTGATCGGAGCGGGCGCTTACGAGCTGTCGCCCGGATTTGCGAAAGAGGTCGTGTTGGTGCGTATGTCGTTCGATTGGTTGGTCCGTACGAATACAGAAAATTACATTTGATGAGAGGGAGAGAAACGATCATGGTATTACCAAAGCTTACCGGTGTCATCCCACCGGTGATAACACCGATGAAAAGCGATTACAGCGTAGATGAAGAGGCGCTCCGAGGGCTCGTACGCTATATGCAGTCCTGCCACGTGGACGGCATATTCGCCATGGGCACGGCGGCGGAGTCTCCGATGCTGACGCGGGAACAGCGGCTGCGCGGCTTGCTCGCGGTTCGCGAGGAGTGCAAGGGCAAGTCGCCGCTGCTGGTTGGGGTGATGGAGACGAGCACGGCGAGAGTGCTGGAGCTGGTCAAGGAAGCGGAAGAGATCGGAGCTGACGCGGTCGTCGCCGTCTCGCCTTATTTTTTTCGCGTCAAGCCGAAGGAGATTGTGAAGCATTTTGCGGCCATCCGGGAAGCAACGGAGCTGCCGATTGTCATTTATAACGTACCGGCATATACGGGCAACCCGATTGACGCCGAGACGGTGTACGAGATTGCCCAATTCCCGGGCGTCGTCGCTTTCAAAGACAGCTCGGGCAACATGCCCCAGTTCCAGAAGACGATCCGGCTCACTCGTCATATGGAGCATTTCTCCGTGCTTCAAGGGGTGCAGGTGCTCAGCGTTATCAGCTTGCAAATGGGCGCGGCGGGACTCATTCCGGGCGTCGCCAATATGATTCCCCGGCAGATGGTGCGACTGTATGAAGCGGTCAAGTCCGGAAGGCTGGAGGAGGCGTACGAGGTTCAAGATTTTGTCGTGAGGCTGGAGGAGTCGCTTACGATGGAAGGCTATTCGCTGTCCGTCCTGAAAGCGGCCCCGCAGCTGCTCGGCTTCGGCGAAGGGCAGCCGCATTATCCTCTGGACAAATTGAGCGAGACGGGACTTGCCAGCTTGGCGGCTTTAATGCGCAGCGGCGGCGTGGAGTTGGCGTGAAGAAGCAGGGCTGATCGCCGGAGTTCCAAGGCAGTCCCGGCGTTCTGCGCTGTAGCGCTGCTGAACATGGGGGTAACGCGAGTGAAATGGAAACTACGAATAATAGCAGTGTTGGTGCCGTTTATCGTGCTCGCCGCTGCTTTGCAAGGGGGGTCAAACGTGACTGCGATGAACGCTGCCCGCACCATTCTCAAATTCGGCCAGAGCGGCCCGGTTAACTGGTACAGCACCGATCAGCCGAATGCGACTATCCACCAGCTGCTGGACTGGAACGGAGACGGCAAGCTGGACGTGTACGTCCGCGGCAAAATGTACTTGAACCAGGGAACGAACGCCGTTCCGCTTCTTCCCATGCAGGGCCTAAGCCTCGGGCTTCCCGTGGCGGACGGATACCTCGTGGATTGGAACAACGACGGTGTTGTCGATTTTGTTGCCCGGTATACGCTGCGTCTGTATTTGAATACCGGCACGAACGACAAGCCGAGTTGGAAAGATACCGGGGAGATTCAAGCGGGCGGCAGCGGAATTACGGGGAATTTCAGCTCGTATACGAACTGGAATACGATCCAGAGCCCGTCGATTCAGATGGTCGACTGGGATGGTGACGGCAAACGGGATTTGCTGCTGGGCATGGTTGATCGGACCGGCGTTACCGGAAATTCGAAGCAGGTGTATAGGTACGGGTCCATCTGGTTTTTTAAAAACATAGGAACCGACGATGCCCCGGCATTCGCTTCCGGCCAAATCCTACAGTCCGGTGGCGCCGACATCAATACGCCGTATCGGGTTCAAATTCAAGCGGTCGATTGGGACGGCGACGGCGATTTGGATATCGTCTACGCCGATTATCGCGGCCATGTATATTGGATCGAAAATACCGGAACCGCCGCGAGTCCGGTACTCGCTCCCCCCGCATTGCTGGTGGATACGGGGATCGTTACCACGGCGCTGTCCGTATACGATGCCGACGGCGACGGAGACTTGGACCTGCTGCTCGGCTCCACCGACGGATTGCTGCTATATGAGAACACGGGCACGCGGTCCGCTCCGGTATGGACATTGAAGGGCATCGTCCAAACGCCGGACGGGACGAACGTAGATATCAAATTCGGGCAGTTTCAGACTCCCGAAATCGTCGACTGGAATCATGACGGCCGGCTGGATATGCTGACCGGTGACGAGAATGGACATGTGAATTGGTACGAGAACGTGGGGACCAACGGCGAGTACCGCTTTCGCAATCCGGTCCAGCTGCATGTCGGCGGGGCCGTGCTCAATTTCGATGCGCCTCGCGGCTCGTATGATTGGGGACCATTCGAAGCGGCGGTCGGGTATACGAATCCGCTTGCGGTCGATTGGGACGGAGACGGCGATTTGGACATCATCACCCAGGACGGACAAGGGTCGTTGTATTTTATCGAAAATACCGGCACCCGGTCGAACCCGGTTCTTGCCGCCCCCGTTCCGTTCACGCTGGGCGGGAAACCATTGGCCAATCCATGGAGAACGAAGCCAGCGGCGGTGAACTGGGACAACGATCCCGGTGGGACACTTGAGCTGCTCATGATCGATAAAAATTACCGTATTATAGTCTACCAGAGAAACGGGTCAAGTTTAACTGATCTGAACATTTTGACCGAGGCCGGAGACATGGATGGGCATCCGATCAAGGTGAGCTACAACAAGCGGGCGAATCTGCAAGTCGTCGATTGGGACGGCGACGGGAGATGGGATATCCTTTGCGGTACGACGAAGGATAAAGAGAACTTGTACTGGTACCGCAACGTCGGCTCTGCGGGTCACCCCGTGTTTGAGACACGGTATATCCTGAATAACGACTATACCAAATATGTTACGGTCACCAATCATGAGCCGCTGTTTTATGCGGTCGATTGGAACGGGGACGGCGTCCTGGATTTGATCGAGAGCCATCCGTTCAACTATATGTACTTTGTGGACGGCAAGCAGCTGCTTCATACGACGGCCGACAGTGCGGGCAATTATCGTGCGGCGGACTTGGCAGTTGCAGCTTTATCCGGCGGCACAACCGGCATCGTCAAAGACCCGAACGCAAGCGAAGGGGCGGTGCTGAACTACGAAGCAAGCAAGGTGCAAGATGAGGTGACGCTGAATTTCAACGTGCCGTCACCAGGTTCGTATGACCTGTCCGTCCGTTGGCAAGTCGTTCCGGGGACGGGATCCGGAGCGGAGCTTACCGAACCGCAAACTCGGCCGAATTTTTTCATACGGCTGTTGCAATGGATTATGGGACTGGGAAAAGAGCGGGAGCGGTTTCTCGTGCAGGCCGGCGTCAACGGACAACCGGCAGGCAAGCCGTTCGATGCTGTTAGTCGGGATCCCGGCTACAAGGAGATTGCTCTGGGCAGCGTCACGATCGCCAAACCAGGCAACCAGACCATCTCGTTCACTGTGAAGGAAATATCGCCAAGGAACAAAACATATCCCATGGTTCTCGACATGATTCGCTTGGTGCCAAACGGCAAATAAACTGTAAAGGAGTGCTGGTATGAGCCCGCGTGAAATGAATCCGTTAGGCATTTTCAATCATGTATACCGTAATTACTCATTGCAGGACATGGCGGCAACCGTGTCGTCATTAGGTCTTCGCCATCTTCATCTGGAGCCGCGGATCCCGCAAATTCTCCCTTCGGGTGAGCGCATTTCTTCTTCGTGGGCCCGATCAGTGAAACGGGAGTTGGACCGGTACGAACTGAACGTTGCCGCCTTATGCGGCTACTGCAATCTGGTGCATCACGATCCCGAGGTTCGCGAAGCGGGGCTCCGCACGTTCGAGCAATTGATCGAGGTTTGTCACGACTTCGGTACGTCTTACATTGCCACGGAAACGGGAGGGCTCAATCCGCAATTCCCGAACTTGGACTATCCGGCCAATCATACCGAGGAAGGCTGGGAGCAGCTGCTGATCGTGCTCGACCGTCTGGTCGACAAGTGCAAGGCGCATGGCGTCAAGCTGCTCATTGAAGGCTGCGTCAAATATACGGTCGCTACGACCGACGAGGCGCTGCGGGTGTTAGACCGCTATGGGGAGGAGCACATCGGTTTCGTGCTCGATCCATGCAACTATTTTCGCCAAGAGGACTTGGCGGCGCCGACGGCCGTTCTGGACGATGTGTTTCGCAAACTCGCGCCGCACGCTCCCATCGCTCATGCGAAGGATGTCGTGTATACGGACAATGGAATCGAAACGCCGAAAACCGGTGACGGTTATATGGACTACAAGGCGTATGCGAAGCTGCTGCGCAGGCACACTCCCGACATTCCTCTCATCATCGAGCATCTGAAGCCGGGGGACGTGCCGGGCGTCATCGAGTTGATCAAGCGGGCTTTCTCGGAGGGGGAAGGTCAGGCCGGATAAGTAAAGTATGGGGCTGCGTCTTTTCTTTTCGTGCATCAGGAGCGGATCATTGCTGTTTGCTGAACAATTCCCAACGCCATGGCTACGGAGTCATGCTATTTTTTTCTCAAACAAAACCCAGTCCATTCTGTTCGTCTTCGTTGCAGCGGAATGACTGACAAATCCTCGATCTCGTCGATTGAGGATTTTTTGGCATGGTATTTTGCCTGTTATGATTGGTAATATTTTTCTTTCAATAATATAATGGTTGGTTTTGCCAAAAGAAAACGCTATCATCATTTTATCGTACGATGTTCAAAAAAATTGCGATTTCCTTCATTGACAATATCCGAGCAGGATAGTAAGATTTAGCGTAACTATTTATATCGTTAATTAATTTTCGCTAGATTTCGTAAAAGGAATCAGTTGTGACGAACGACGCCTTTTCTCGACGGAAAAGGTGTTTTTGCTTGGGGGGAGTTTCATGATCGAGCTGAGGCATTTGCACAAGCAATATAAAACGAAAAAAGGCACCGTCATCGGCGTTCACGACGTCAATCTGACGATCGCTAGAGGGACGATCTTCGGGATCGTCGGCTACAGCGGCGCAGGCAAAAGCTCCGTGCTGCGGTGCATCAACCTGCTGGAGCGTCCCACGTCCGGTGAAGTGATCGTAGACGGCGTCAATTTGACCTCGCTGGCGGGCGAGGGGCTGCGGCTGGCGCGGCAAAAGATCGGCATCATCTTTCAGCATTTTCATCTAATCAGCAGCAAAACCGTATTCGAGAACGTCGCTTTCGCGCTGAAGGCGGCGGGCAAATCCGCATCGGACTTTGCTCCGCGGGTGCATGAACTGCTGCAGCTGGTTGGACTGTCGGACAAAGCGGATCATTACCCGGCTCAGCTGAGCGGCGGACAGAAGCAGCGGGTGGGCATCGCCCGGGCGCTCGCGAACGATCCGCAAGTGCTGCTCTGCGATGAAGCGACGTCCGCGCTGGACCCGATGACGACGCAGTCGATCTTGTCGCTGCTGCGGGAGATTAATCAGAAGCTCGGCATCACCATCGTCCTGATCACACACGAGATGGATGTGGTGAAAGAGTTGTGCCATCAAGTGGCGATCATGAATAACGGGCGGATCATCGAAGAGGGCGCCGTCTATGATATTTTCGCCGATCCGCAGCAGCCGCTGACCAAAGAATTCGTGCAAAACACGCTTGAATTCAAGCTGCCCCGCAAAATGTGGGACAAGCGCGATCCGAACGGCCGAATAGTCAAAGTGCTGTTCCGCAACGAAGCCGCGGAGCAGGCCGTTATTTATGAAATGCTCAAGCATGTTCCCGTGAAGACGAACATCCTCCACGGCAAAATCGACTACATCGGGGATAAGCCGCTCGGCACGTTCATTATGGAAATAACCGGCGACTCGGCGCAGCTGGAGCAAGCTTTGCAATTTCTAAGAGATCAACAGTGCGGCGTGGAGGTGGTCACCGATGCAGGGTAGCGCATTTATGGAGCTGCTGCCGGACATGCTCAAAGCTTTTTACGAAACGCTGTACATGGTCGGTCTGTCGCTCATTATCGCGATTGTGGTCGGCATTCCGCTCGGGATTCTGCTGTTCATTAGCGACCGGGGGCTGTTCGCCGAAAATCGTTTGGTCAATCAGATGCTCGGCGTGATCGCGAATATCATTCGCTCGATCCCTTTTCTCATCTTGCTCGTGCTGCTGCTGCCGTTCACGCAATGGCTGCTCGGCACGACCATCGGTCCGACCGCCGCGGCGGTGCCGCTGTCCGTCGCTGCGATTCCGTTCTACGCGCGGCTGGTGGAAAGCTCTTTGCGGGAAGTGAGCAAAGGCGTCATAGAAGCGGCCGTCGCCGCCGGGGCGAAGCCTTGGCTTATTATTCGCGAAGTGCTGCTGCCCGAGGCGAAGCCCGGCATCATCTCCGGGTTAACGATTACCGCGATCAGCTTGCTCGGCTTCTCGGCCATGGCCGGAACGGTCGGCGGCGGAGGCATTGGGGACCTCGCGATCCGGTTCGGGTATTACCGCTACGATAATCAAGTATTGTTTACAACGGTGATTCTGCTCATCGTGATGGTTCAAATCATCCAGTTTATCGGGGATTGGGCCGCGCGGAAAGTAGATAAGCGTTAATATATTCAAAGGGTCATATAGAGAGGGAGAGAGAAACCATGAAAAAAAATATGTTGATGCTGCTGGCGTTGGTCCTGATCTTCTCCGTGTTCGCCGCCGCATGCGGCAGCAAGCCGGGAGCGGGAACGACGAACAATGCAGCCGGTGGGGCAGCAGGGAAAGAAGAACCGAAGAAAGCGCTGAAAATCGGCGCAACCGCCGGTCCTTACAGCGATATGGTCAGCAAAGCGATCAAGCCGCTGATGGAGAAAAAAGGCTACACCATCGAAGTCGTTGAATTCAACGACTACGTTCAACCGAATAAAGCGCTGGCGAGCGGTTCTTTGAACGCCAACCTGTTCCAGCACGTGCTGTATTTGAAGAAATTTGCCGAAGACAACAAATTGGACCTGAAAGAAGTCATCAGTGTGCCTACGGCGCCGATGGGTCTGTACTCCAAGAAGTTCAAATCGCTTAACGACATTAAAGAAGGCAGCGCACTGACGATCTCCAACGACGCGGCCAACCTGTACCGCTCGCTGCTGCTGCTGCAAGATATCGGCCTGGTGAAAATGAAGAAGGACGCCGATCCGGCGAAAGCTTCCGAGAAAGACATCGAAGAAAATCCGAAGAAGCTGAACATCAAGCCGCTGGAAGCCGCTCAGCTGCCTAGAACCGTAGACAGTTCCGACCTCGCCCTCGTGCCGGGGAACTTCGCCCTCGCCGCGAAGATGGATCTGACCTCCGCGTTGAAATTGGAAAACATGGCGGAAAACTACCGCAACGTGCTTGTCGTCAACACGAAAGACATCGACAGCCAAATGGCGAAAGATTTGAAAGAAACGATTCAATCCAAAGACTTCGAGAAAATCATGGACGAACAGTTCAAAGGCTTCTCCAAGCCGCAATGGATGACAGGAAAGTAAAGATGATAGGGATGAAGGCTGCCTTGGGGTGGCCTTTTCTCGTATTTGTGGAAGTTTCTCTGATGGAATATGATCAGCTTATAAGGAGTGATACGCTATGCAGGGGCTTTCCCGAACGCGAACGACACTGCTTGTCGCGTTTCTTGTATTGGTCTGGGGCGTGAACTGGCCGTTATCGAAGTTTGCGCTTAGCTACACGCCGCCTGTGCTGTTTTCGGGCATGAGAACGTTATTGGGCGGTCTGCTTCTGCTGTTTGCCGCGGTGCCTAGATATAAGCAGCTTCGGCTCAAGGAAACGTGGCATATTTACATTTTGTCTTCGCTGCTCAATATTATTTGCTACTATGGCCTGCAAACGATCGGACTGAACTATTTGCCGGCCGGCTTGTTCGCGACCATCGTCTTCCTGCAGCCGGTGCTGCTAGGCGTATTTTCCTGGCTGTGGCTGGGCGAAGCGATGTACGGCCTCAAAATCGTCGGCCTCATCCTCGGCTTTTCCGGCGTAGCCGTAATCAGCGCCGGCGGCTTGTCCGGCCATATCTCCGCCGTCGGCATTCTGCTCGCGCTCGGATCTGCGTTAAGTTGGGCTTTGGGTACATCGTATGTGAAAAAGGTAAGCGGCGCGGTTGATCCGATCTGGCTCGTAACGCTTCAGCTCATCTTCGGAGGGCTGGTGATGACGGGAGTGGGCTCGGAAGTGGAAAGCTGGTCCGGCATCATATGGAACGTACCTTATATCTCGAGCCTGCTGTTCATCTCGGTCTTCGTCATCGCGATCGGATGGCTGGTGTTTTACAAGCTGATTGGCTCGGGAGAGGCTACGAAGGTTGCCTCGTATACGTTTCTTATTCCGCTCGTTGCGATCTTGATCGGCACCGTATTTTTGCATGAGCCGTTTACGTTGTATTTGTTAGCGGGGTTAATACTTATTGTTGTTAGTATTTTTTTGGTGAATCGGAAACCAGGAAAAAGCGCAGCTCGGTTGTGAGCTGTGTTCTTTTGCTGGGGTGGATGTATTCTCGCATACGTGCATTTGTATGAAATTCTCCTTTCCCCCAAACAACAAAAACTGTAGTTACCTCGTAACCACAGTTTTTTCTTTTGTTGCTCTCTACCAATCGCGAGGGCGGTTTCAATCGTACGGAGATGCCGGCATTCATTGGTATGGCAAGATAGAAGACTGGAAGGTAGTCCGGCGTAAGGAAATTACGGAACGCCCCGCCCGACGCGGCACGGAAGAACAGCTATACGTAAAGTTTACGGTAGAGAAGTGGCTGAAGCGGGAGCGACCTATCGTTCCTGGGGGCAGAGGGATTTATACGCTGCTGTATACCTCGAAGTACATGTTCGACCGCGCTCTTGAAATCGCAGAGCTGAAGCTGGAAACCGAGGAGGATCTGTTGCAATGGCGTGAGCAGCGACGGAGGGGGCTTGTACAAGTGGAGCTGGATCATGAACAAGTGGACTTGGCAAGCAAAGTTGTGGGCGTCCGCGTTGTGGATCAGAGGGAGAAGTAGGGGAAAGGAAAGATCCCTTACACGGAGGAACGGGCATGGACAGACTAGCTAGTCCTAGTATGATAACTCCTAGGCAGTTGCCACGTGGCGGAAAGCCATCCATGCCCGTAAAAGCTCCATGTCAAGGACTGTGGTTAAGGCACTAAAGTTAAAGGTGATTAAACCATTTATTAGTTTCCTGTGAAGCCTTCTAGCTTGATCAATCCATTGAAGGTTGCCCCGCTTGGAGGCGTGATTGTTATCACGTCCCGGCTGGCAATATTTATATTTGAATTTGGTATGCCGGTAGAGTTGGCGGTAATGTCCCATTTTACGGGATTATCGGAGAATCTGAAATTTTTCGGCAATGCAATGGTTTGCGCACTGTTTGCAATACCGACATATTTGTCCAAATATAACCATAACTCCGCGTAAGATTGAACAGCAACTCGATTGGATGAGGGCAAGCCGGGCTTCTTTATAACCGTAGCGTTGATCGCTCCGCCTATCGCCCCATTCGTAGTGACTGCTCGTTGAGCTTCCGGAAACAGACCGGCATTATAACCAGCCCCGAATGTAAAATCGTCCAGTTGAAAATGCCCTTGCCAAATGGCGTTATTGCCATGGACATAAAATATGCCTTTCGCCCCTTTTGAAAAAGGAGCCGCTCCAGGATAATAGCGATTTATTCCCTTGCAAAATCCAACTTGTATAGCATAATCGGCTGGCCTATTTGCAAGTCTAAGAGCAGGTCCCCAAGAAAACCCTACATGTTCAAACGTTGTATCGATGATGCCTGCTTGACTCGGTACACTCCAATTTTCGGAATATATAACGCCGTTACCCATACCTTCAAAACCGACATGCTTAATCATGACATCGAATAGCACAAAATCGGGAGCGCCTACTCCCGTTGTTGCAGAGAACGCTTCTTGGTAAATACCATATGGAGACGTTCCCAGCGAGCAATGGGATATTAACGTATCCCTCATCCTTGTGCAGCCGATACTAGCGAAGGAGTTGCCTAAGATACGACAGTTGATCATGCTGTTGTCGCCTTGGTCGTTTCTGTAATACACGCCGTAATAACACTGCTGTACCCATACATTCATCAGCGTGTTCTGTGAACCGTTAAAAACAATGCCCGAATCAAACCCGCGGACCATGACATCTTCCATGACCATTGACCCGTTCAGTTGGATCCCATCGGTTCCTTTACCGTACTTGATTGCAACTCCATTTTGTGAGGGTTGAGTATATCCAGTCCTGACCCTTAATCCCCTGAACTGGGTCTTGTATTCGTAGACACATTGTTTAATTAGAATAGCAGGCGTGCCTTGTGCCAATGGAGCCTTTAAAGTCAATATGGAGTGGTTCCAACCAACGCCTTCCACATTTATATTATCTAAAACTAACTGTTCAGAAAATACATAGTCGCCAGGTGTGAAAAATAGCGTTTTTCGATACTTGTCCTGCAGTACCGCTGCGATTGCTTTTTTTATCGCTGCCGTGTCATCCGTAACGCCATCGCCAAGTGCGCCGTAATCCTTTGGTGTTACTCTAATGAGATCTGCCATGTTCCTTAACCTCCATTTTTTAAGAGTTTCTTATATTTGTAGACATTAGCCTAGAATTTGTTTTGTAGAATCCATCACCATCTATTGTGGATAATAATTAATTTATGTGGCGTATTCGTCAAATGATTGGATTCTTACTTTGCTTGAACAACACATATGTAATTTTAAAAGCTTTGGAGATCTATATGGCCGTTCTTGGAGTTTAACCATCCCTCACTGTGATATAATGGTAATAACTACGCAGGGAGGAGGGGATTTTGATGGATTTTCAACAAATCGATGATTTAAAAAGGGAACTCGATCAGCTCCGACCTTTACCACCGGCAGCGGTTAAAAATTTGGATGAGGTTTACAGAGTGGAATGGACGTATAACTCTAACGCGATCGAGGGGAATACGTTGAGCCTTCTGGAGACCAAACTTGTATTGGAAGAAGGATTAACCATTGGCGGTAAAAAGCTGCGCGAGCACTTTGAAGTCATCAATCATTCCGAAGCAATAAGTTATGTTCAAGAAATCGTCAATCGAGACATAGAGTTGTCGGAGTTTGTTATCAAATCCATCCACCAGTTGGTTCTTAAAAATATCGATGATGAAAATGCCGGCCGCTATCGAACGATTAACGTCATGATCTCCGGCTCACAGCACACCCCTCCGCATTTTACGGTGGTTTCCGAAAGAATGGAGCAGTTGGTTCGATGGTACCACGACCATAAAGATGAACTCCATCCCGTAGAGCTTGCAGCGGCGTTTCATTTTCGGTTTGTATATATTCATCCTTTTACAGATGGCAATGGACGAACTGCCCGACTATTAATGAATCTAATTCTAATGAAGTATGGTTTTCCGCCTGCCATCGTAAAAGCCGCAAGCGAAACGCGGTTGAAATATTATGAAGCGTTAGAAGAAGCAAGTATCCGTGATGACTCGAACTCCTTTCACCAGCTTATAGCTCAATGTGTTGAGGAGAGTTTGCGGAGATATATAGCAGCGGTAAAGTGAGTAATTAGAGTGGTCCATATATAGATATAACAATGAGGCGTTGGCTTACGGCCATCGCTTTTCTTCTACACCGCATTCCTTGAATTGCAGGTTCTGGTCTGAATAGTACGCTAGTGTTATACTGTCATGAAGCCAAGCTAACCATATATTTCCGAAACAAAAGATTTCCCACATACGATCCACTACCGTAAAGGAGGCTGAGAGGAGAAACGAATGAAATCGATACCCGACGCAACCTATGATATTGCACAAGTTTGTTTATTAGCGGGGAAAATCATTTTGGAAAACGGCGGGGAAACGTCCCGGGTAGAGGACACGATGACGCGCATGGCCCATTCGTTCGGGTTTCCTTACGCGCATAGCTATGTGACCCCGACGGGCATTCTGTTCTCCTTGGACGGGCCGGAGCATGCTACCAGATTAATCCGCATATCTGAACGTTCCACCGATCTCCGCAAGGTTACGGTCGTGAACGCGATTTCCAGAAGGATCAGTCAGGGTGAGTTGACGGCAGCGGAAGCGTACCGGCTGCTGAAAGAAGTCGAGACGGCCAATGATGGGTACACGACATGGTTTCGTATCGCAGCGGCAGCCGTGGCCAGCGGCTGTTTTTTGATCATGTTCGGCGGGAGCTGGCGGGATTTTATCCCCGCAATGCTGTGCGGAGGCGCCGGTTTTTGGTTCGTCATCTATTTTCATAAGCTGATTCCGATCAAGTTTTTTGCCGAATTTCTGGCTGCGCTGGTGACCGGCGCGACGGCTTCCTTGCTGCTGCAAGCCGGACTCGGCCATGATCTGGAGAAGATGATTATCGGCTCGGTCATGCCGCTCGTACCGGGACTTCTGATCACCAATGCCGTCCGCGATTTAATGTCGGGGCATCTCGTTTCCGGCATTTCGAAAGGGGCGGAAGCGTTCCTGACAGCCTTTGCCATCGGAGCGGGAATTGCCTGCATCCTTTCGTTTTACAAGGGGGAAGGGATCGCATGATGATGATCGAACAGCTCTTGACCAGCTTTGCCGCTTCCGCTGCGTTCGCGATCTTGTTCCAGGCGCCGAAGCGTACCTTGCTGCAGTGCGGCTTTGTCGGCATGGCCGGCTGGCTGCTGTATATTTCTTTTATGGAAATGTCCACGGATCCGATTCTGGCGACGTTGTACGCCTCGTTCTTCATTACGGTACTGAGCCTCGTATTCGCCAAATTGTACAAAACGCCAATCATCGTATTCAATGTCGCGGGCATTATTCCGCTCGTTCCCGGCGGGCTCGCCTATGATGCGATGAGGAATGTCGTCGAGAATCGATACGACATTGCTGTGCAGCTCGGTTTTAAGGCATTTTTGCTGTCGGGCGCGATCGCGGCGGGGCTCTTTTTTACGGAAGTGATCAACCAGATCATTATGAAGCTGAGAGCTCGGCGGGAGACTTGAAGCGGAGCTTTCCCGACAATCCGCATTTTGATTATGAGACAGCCGCGAATAACGCTTGAAATGGTCGGCGCTCGACTCGTTCGGGAAAATGATTCCTAAGCGATCGGACACGAGATCCGTTTCTTGCTTTACCGCATTTTCCACATGCCATACCGCCTCCAAGCTTATAAAAATAAGCGGAGGCTTTTTTTGTTTAGGTATAAACGATCGGCCAGCCATATGATAAAATAGACGTACAATATTTTCCTCTATTACCATTCAAGCAATAGGGCTCCCCTTCACGTGCGGACAACTTTGCAGCCCGCGGCTATTTACTACTATACGCACGAAAGAAGGGGATGAATTGTTTACGCAACCCGTATTGGAAGTCGAGAAGCTGCGGGTTTCTTTCCGCATTCAAGATGAGTACTACGCTGCCGTCGACGGTGTTTCGTTATCGGTTCATCCGAATGAAGTGCTTGCCATTGTAGGTGAATCGGGCTGCGGGAAAAGCGCGCTCGCGCTGGCCATTGCCGGACTGCATGCAACGGGCAGAACGAAGATCGAAGGTTCCGCCGTGTTCCAAGGTACAAATTTGCTGACGTTACCGACGAGCGAGCTGAACGACATTCGCGGCAAGCGGATCGGCATGATCTTTCAAGACCCGCTTACCGCACTCAATCCGCTCATGACGGTAGGCCGGCAAATTGAAGAGAGCATGGATTACCATACGACGCTGTCTTCCGCAGACAAACGGAAGCGCACGTTGGAGCTGCTGGAACGGGTAGGGATTTCGGACCCGAAGCAGGCATACACCCGCTACCCTCATGAGCTGTCCGGCGGCATGAGGCAGCGCGTCATGATTGCCATTGCCATCGCATGCGAGCCGCAGCTGCTCATTGCCGATGAGCCTACGACCGCGCTGGACGTGACGATTCAAGCGCAAATCATGGATTTGCTCAAAGAATTGCAGCAGCAAACAAGCGCAGGCATTATGTTCATCACCCATAACTTCGGCCTCGTCGCCGAAATGGCCGATCGCGTAGCGGTGATGTATGCGGGAGAGATTGTCGAGCTGGCCGATGTTCATACGCTGTTCGATCAGCCGCTGCATCCGTATACGCGTTCGCTGCTGCAATCGATTCCTTCCCTTCATACTCCGAAACAGCCGCTTCATGTCATCCAAGGGATGGTTCCGCCGCTGCACAAACAATCCAGAACAGGCTGCCGATTCCAGCCGCGCATTCGCTGGATCGCCGACGCCGAGCACGAGGAGCATCCGGTGCTGCGCGAAGTCGAGCCCGGGCACTGGGTTCGCTGCACCTGTTACCGCAATTTTCGATTTCCACACGAGTCCACGGGAGGCATGAGCGATGGCGCTACTTACCGTGTCTGATCTGAAAGTCCATTATCCCGTACGCGGCGGCTTCTTTCGAAGGGTCGTCGGTGAGGTGAAGGCCGTCGACGGCATCAGCTTCGAGCTGCGGCGCGGCGAAACGTACGGCCTCGTCGGGGAATCCGGCTGCGGCAAGACGACGACCGGCCGGGCGATCATCGGGCTGATCGAAGCCACTTCCGGGAACATCTTATTGGAAGAAACCACGCTTACCAAGCGATCCCGGCGTGAGCATCCGCATTACCGCAAAGATATTCAAATGATTTTTCAAGATCCGTATTCCTCGCTCAATCCAAGGAAACGGGTGCTCGATATCGTGGCGGAGCCGCTTCGCAACTTCGAGAGGATGTCGCCGCAAGAGGAAAAGAAGAAGGTGCAGCAGTTCATTGAAAAAGTAGGGCTGCACCCGGAAGCGCTGCTGAAATACCCGCATGAATTTTCCGGCGGACAACGGCAGCGGATCGGGATTGCGCGCGCGCTGATGCTGAATCCGAAGATCATCATTGCGGATGAGCCGGTATCGGCGCTGGATGTGTCCGTACAAGCCCAGGTGCTTAATTTCCTGAAGGACATTCAGCAGGAATTTCAGCTTACGTATCTGTTGATCAGCCATGATCTGGGCATGATTCGGCATATGTGCGACCGGATCGGCATTATGTATCGCGGCAGGCTGGTCGAGGAGGGGACGGCGCACGATCTGTTCCACAGCCCGCAGCATATTTACGCCAAAAGGCTGATCTCCGCCATACCGAATCTGAATCCGCACGAGCGGCTGGAACAAAAGATGCTTCGGCAGCAAATGGAGCAGCAGTTCGAGGAGACTCGCCATCATTATTTTGACCGGGAGGGACGCGCACACCCGCTGAAGCGGCTCTCGGATACGCATTCTGCCGCCATCCTGTGAGAGAGGGGATTGGATAACTGATGTGGACTTTTATATTGCGGCGGTTGATGACGATGATCCCCCAATTGTTTCTATTGAGCGTGCTCGTCTTCCTGCTGGCCAAGGCGATGCCTGGAGACGCCTTGACCGGACAGCTCGTGCAAAATCCGCAAATGGATGCGCAGACGCTGAACGAGTTAAGGCAAAAGCTCGGCTTGACCGATCCGCTCTATGTCCAGTATGCAAGCTGGATACAGCGCCTGCTGCACGGCGATCTCGGCCTCTCGTACGTTCATCAGCAGCCCGTCAACGATCTGCTTGCGGGAAGAATGGGGAATACGATTGTGCTGTCCGCCTGTATTCTGGTCTTAACTTACCTGATTGCCGTGCCGTTAGGCATTGCATCCGGAAGATGGACCGATTCGGGGGCGGATAAGCTCATTGTCGGGTACAGCTATGTCAGCTTGGCTACGCCGTTATTCATTTTTGCGATCGTAATGCTGTTCGTGTTCGGTTTCGCACTGGGCTGGTTTCCTACCGGCGGCAGCGTCGATATTCAGGTGGAGCAGGGAACATTCGCTTATTACATCGATAAAATAAACCACCTTGTATTGCCGAGCTTGTCGGGGGCGCTCATTTCCACGGCGGGGTTGATCCTATATTTGCGCAATGAAATCATCGAGACGAAAATAAAAGATTTTGTCAAGACGGCCAGAGCCAAAGGCGTACCGGAATCGCGCATTTACTCGCGCCATATCGTGCGCAATTCCTTTTTGCCGATCGCCGCCTTTCTGGGGTATGAGATTACGGGGTTAATCGGCGGGTCGATCTTCCTGGAGTCGATCTTCAGCTATCCGGGGATGGGACAGCTGTTTCTTCAGTCGATCACGCAGCGCGATTACAGCGTCGTTACGGCGCTTGTCATGATTTCGGGGCTGGCAACGCTCATGGGAACGCTGCTGTCGGATATCATTCTAAGCGCAGTAGACCCGCGCATACGAATGGAATAGCGGGATAGGAGGACAAGAACGTGAACACCACCATCGCAAGCGATTCGGAGCAAGGCGAGGCACTGGCCGGCAGAAGCCCTTCCGCACTCTCCATCCTGTGGCGTGAATTGACAAAAGACACGCTGGCCGTCGTTTCCTTGTTTCTTTTGCTGCTCATTCTCGCCATCGTCTATATTTCATCGTTGTTTCTGGATCAGGAAAGCATCGTGAAGGTCGATCTGCTATCCATTTATGCACCGCCGTCTGCGGAGCATTGGCTCGGCACCGATTACGGAGGGAGAGATATTTTCGGGCAGCTGATCATCGGGGCGCGCAACTCGTTTTCCATCGGTCTGGCCATTACGCTCATTACCGGAATCATCGGTCTGGCTGTCGGTATGACTGCTGGATATTTCGGCGGAATTCTTGACAATCTCATCATGCGCGTGATCGACTTTATTCTCGTGCTGCCGTTTCTGATGCTTGTCATCGTGTTTATCGCGATCGTGCCGAAGAATAACGTATTGATGTTTATCGTCATTATGAGCGCCTTTTTATGGACGGGGAAAGCGCGGCTCATTCGCGCCAAGACGCTGGCGGAGCGGGAGCTCGATTATGTCAGCGCCTCGAAGACGCTGGGGACGCCCGACTGGATCATCATGGTACGGGAAATATTGCCCAACCTGAGCTCGATCATCATCGTGAACTTGACGCTCAATCTGGCGGGAAACATCGGGATCGAGTCCGGCTTAAGCTACTTGGGCTTCGGATTGCCGGAGAGCACGCCAAGCCTCGGTACGCTCGTCAGCTATGCGACGAATCCGGTCGTGCTGCAAAGCAAATGGTGGGTTTGGTTGCCCGCCTCCGTACTGATTTTGGTGATGATGCTGTGCATCAACTTTATAGGTCAAGCGCTGAAGCGTGCGGCTGATGCGAGACAGCGATTAGGATAAGAGGGGGAGATCGAAATGAAGAAATCGTACTGGATTTATGTCAGCATACTGGCTGTCCTGATCGTTGCGGTGACGTCGTACATCAGTACCTCCGGCGGCCGTTCTGGCAAAGGCGATGGCAGCAAACCGGCGACGGCCAAAGAAAACATCGGCAATTTCCCAATGGACGTCAAAAATGACGGCGCCATCGTCGACGGCGTACTGAATTACGGACTCGTATCGGATACCCCGTTCGAAGGGACGCTGAACACGGCTTTTTACACGGGGGAGCCGGATGCGGAAATACTGCAATTTTTCGACGAATCTTTATTCCATGGCAACGGCGATTACGAGATTACGAATGACGGGGCGGCCACGTACGAGCTGTCGCCGGACCGGAAAACGATGACGATCAAAATTAAAGACAACGTCCGCTGGCATGATGGCGTGCCGGTCAAAGCGGAAGATCTGGAATACGCCTACCTGATCATCGGGAGCAAAGATTATACCGGCGTTCGCTACGGGAGCGCGCTCTTTCAGGACGTCGTCGGTATGGAGGAGTACCACAGCGGGAAGGCGGCGAACATCTCCGGCATCAAGGTGCTGAACGATAAGACGCTCACCATCACATGGAACAACGCCAATCCTTCGCTGCTGACCGGCGTATGGGCGACGCCTTTTCCGAAGCATTATTTGAAAGACATTCCGATTCAGCAGCTGCCGCAGTCTGATAAAATCCGCAAAACGCCGATCGGGTTCGGTCCGTTCAAGCTGAGCAAAATCGTTCCCGGCGAGTCGGTCGAATTCGTCCGCAATGAGGATTACTGGGAAGGCAAGCCGAATTTGAAGGGCGTCATCGTCAAAGTCGTCAGCCCGCAGGTCGTCCTGCAGTCGCTCAAAAAAGGGCAAATCGACGTCGCCACCTTTCCGACCGACCAGTATCCGACGGCCAAAGACACGAAGAACGTGCAGTTCATCGGCAAAATCGACCTGGCTTATAACTACATCGGCTTCAAGCTCGGCCACTGGGATGCAGCCAAGCAGCAAAGCGTGATGGATAATCCGAAGTTCCAGAACAAACAGCTTCGCCAGGCAATGGCCTACGCGCTGGATAACCAATCCGTAGGCGATAAATTGTATCATGGGCTGCGTTTCCCGGCGACCACGTTGATCCCGCCGTCGTTCCCGGGCTACCACGACAACAATGCGAAGGGCTACCCGTACGACCCGGAAAAAGCGAAAAAGCTGCTTGACGAAGCAGGGTACAAAGACCGCGACGGCGACGGGCTGCGCGAAGATCCGGACGGCAAGAAATTTCCGATCCGCTTCCTGTCGATGAGTGGCGGAGATATCGCGGAACCGCTTGCCAAATTTTATATCCAATGCTGGAGAGCTGTAGGGCTCGATGTCCAGTTGGTCGACGGACGGTTAGCCGAATTCAATTCATTCTACGATATGGTGCAAAAAGACGACCCGAAGGTGGATATTTTCGCCGGCGCTTGGGGAACGGGCTCGGACGTAGACCCGTACGGGCTGTACGCGCGGGACGTCCTCTTCAACTACACGCACTGGGTCAGCGACAAAAACGACGATCTGCTGGCAAAGGGTCATTCGGAGCAAGCGTTTGATAAAGCGTACCGCAAAGACATCTACAACCAGTGGCAAGCATTGATGAGCGAAGAAGTGCCGGTGATTCCGACATTGTATCGCTCGGAAATTTATGCCGTGAACAATCGGGTGAAAAACTTTACCGTCGATCCGAACTCCAAGCTGACGTGGAAAGATGTTGGTGTTACTGCGGAGAAGGCGCAGGTGGAGTAAAGGTAGAGCAATAGCGGTGAAATTATGGAACAGTTACGGATATGCTATAATGATTTTAAAATGTACGATATTGGAGGGATAGACACATGCTCCCCAAAAAAATTGATCAACAAAGCGCGGACGCAATTAAAGCCATCCTTCAAAAACTGAATATAAATCACGCCCGTGTCGTAATTGATCTGGAAAAACAGACAGTAGAAGCAGAAGAAGAGGATTATTCGATCGATGATCTGTTGGACGCAGCTGGGACTTTATCTCCAGAACGAGGTAAGGAGCTTCTCGATGAAGTGAACAGATCGCGCGAGGAATGGGGATCGTGAGTAGAGGGTACTTATTAGATACTAATATCGCAATTGCAGTTCTTGTTAACGAAGGAATGGTGATTGATTTCGTTCAGCAAGCTTCCCGTGATAAAATGTCGATTTATTTTTCCGCTATTACCGAATGCGAAGTATTTGCTGGGTTAAAGCCAGAGGAACAACTTCGTGCGGAAAAGTTGTTTTCAGCCAAGAGATGCTTAGATGTGACTTCTGATATAGCCAAGCTGGGAGGAACGATTCGCAGAGACCAGAAGAGCAAGGGAAGAAAGTTAAAAACTCCTGATGCACTAATTGTAGCGACTGCCCTAGCTTATGATCTAATACTGGTGTCAAGAGATTCTGATATGAGTTTTATTCAGAATGAATTTGAAGTTCCACTGGTAAAAATCTAATAATTTATTCTCATACGCCGCCTCTACATTTTAAATGGGAAGCGGCTTTTCTTGCCAGAGGCGCCGCAAAATTATTTTTTTGCGGCGCTTGACATTTTATCGAACAATGTCATAATGATAATATCAAATCGAAACTAACAAATAGCTTCAACTGCAGGCAGGTGAGAACATGGCACAGAGCGAGAACGAGTCCAACTACACTCCGAACAAATACCGGACACCGGACGGCGCTCCGAGCGATATCGTCATTTTCACGATTACCTCTACGGAGAGAAATACGACGAAAAAGGCACTCCCGGTACGCGAATTGCAGGTCATGCTGATTCAACGGAAGAGTTGGCCGTACGAAGGGCAATGGGCTTTACCCGGCGGGTTTTGCAAGGAATCGGAGAGCATGTATGAATGCGCGCGGCGGGAGCTGCAAGAGGAAACAGGCGTGATGGACGTTCACATGGAGTACTTGAACGTATACAGCAAGCCAGGGCGCGATCCGAGAGGCTGGATCATCTCTCACGCTTTTTTCGCTTTAGTACAAGAGAAGCGATTGGCTGCCCGGCGGGCGGACGACGATGCCGCAGACGTACGCTTATTTTCGGTGGAGGAAGCGCTCTGCATGGAATTGGCTTTCGATCACAGGGAGATTTTGACTGACGCTTTGCATAAAATTCGCGACAAGATGCTCACAACGACGATCGCCAAACAGTTTCTTCCGGAAGAGTTCACGATCAGCGAGCTGTACCAAGTGATCCAAACCGTTGTCCCGGACTTTGAGGAAAAAAACTTCATTCGCAAAGTCACCTCGACGCAAAGCCGCAAGGGCATTATCGAGGAAGTACGAGACCGCCAAGGGGAACTGAAGCTGTCCAACCGCTATTCGCAGCGGGCGGCGCAGCTGTACCGTTTCACCGATTTGACGCCACAGCTGTCGATTTACAGCTGAGGCATTCTTTTTACCTTTTGATATTGTCATATTGATAATATTAATAGCAGGGAGGAACACAGAATGAATAAACCTTGGATGCTACCCATTCTCATGCTCATGATGGCGGCGATTGCCGTATTCACCTCGTCTACGGCGCTTGAAATCGTTGCGACAACGACAGGGTTATGGAGCGTATGGCTTACGGCAAGAGAGAAAATATGGGCTTGGCCGGTCGGGCTGGTCAATGTCGGCTGTTTTTTCTATATGTTCGGGGAAGCAAAATTGTACGCAGATATGACGCTGCAGATCTTCTTTTTCGTCTTAAGCATTTACGGGTGGATCGTATGGTTGACCAAACGGGAGGGGGCAGAAGTCCGCCCCACCCGCAAAATCACGTTCCGGCAGGCGCTGCTGATGTGCTTGCTGCTCGCAGCCATAACGGTAAGCTGGGGATACGTTCTGAAGACATATACGGACGCTTCCATCCCTTACGCCGACGCATTCATAGCCACGCTTAGCCTAATTGCCCAATATTTGCTGTCATCGAAAGTATTGGAGAACTGGCTGTGCTGGATCGCCGTCGACATCATGTCGGTCGCCATGTATGCATACAAAGAGCTTTATGCGGTAGCTTTTCTCTACGTAATCTTTTTATTTATCGCCACGGCCGGGTATGTCGCCTGGAAACGTGAGCTTCATCCCAATGGGAGGAACGAAGCATGCGCCCACACAAAACAGGTTTGACACTCGGGAAATTTGCACCTCTTCACCGCGGTCACCAGTTGATGATCGAGACGGCGATTCGGGAAACGGATGAAGTAATCGTCGTGATCTACGATTGCCCGGAAACGATCCATATTCCTTTGAGCGTCAGGGCGAATTGGATTCGAATGCTTTACCCTCAAGTGCACGTGATCGAAGCTTGGGACGGTCCGGAGGAAACGGGCCATACCGACGAGATTAAACGCATGCACGAGGACTATATGCTGAAAAAGCTGGCGGGAAAGAAAATAACGCACTTCTATTCCAGCGAGTTTTACGGCGATCATATGAGTAAAGCGCTGGGGGCGGTCAATCGTCAAGTAGATGCTGAACGGCGAACGGTTCCGATCTCCGGGACGCAGGTCCGCAATGCCCCTTTTGCGAACCGGCACTTCCTGAGCCCGCTCGTTTACAAGGACATGATCACGAGAGCGGTATTCCTTGGAGCCCCTTCTACGGGCAAAACGACGCTCGCCGCCTATATGGCGGAGCAGCGCAATACGGTATGGATGCCGGAATACGGCAGGGAATATTGGGAGAGGCATCAAGTGGACCGGAGATTAACGCTCAAGCAATTGGAGGATATTGCGGAAGGACATCTGGAGCGGGAAGAGAAGCTCGTGCATGATGCGCGCGACATTCTCTTCGTCGATACGAACGCCATCACGACGTATATGTTTTCGCTGTACTACCACGGAGAAGCCTCTTCGTTGCTAACGCAGCGGGCAGCGGAGGCCGCTTCCCGCTATGATCTTGTGTTTGTATGCGATACTGACATTCCTTACGCAAACACATGGGACCGTTCGGGGGAGGTGCAGCAGCACATCTTCCAAAAGCAGATCATCGCCGATCTTCAGGTCCGCAAAATTCCGTATTTTGTTCTGAACGGAACGCTTGAAGCCCGTGCGGAACAGGTGAACCGGGTTCTCGCGCGATTCCGAAAATATCGCAGTATCGTCGAAGGGTAAGGGCAGGCCTGGGCTCAGAACAGAGCGAAGGCCCGGTACATTGCATCGTTGCAGGTACCGGGTCACCTAATGCTCATTTACTTCTTACCGGCCATTTCCGTTTCAATCGCTTTGTCGGCCCGTTCCTTCATTTCCCGTATGAACGTATTCACATCGGTGCCTGTCGCCAACTTGATCCTTTCTTTTTCTATCAAGTCCCTTACGGTTTTATCGTAAGGGGTTACTTGATGAAACGGGGAGGGGGTTGTTTTGAAGAAAGCTTCAATGTGTTTGCCTTTGTATTCGGGAACGTCCGACCCGTATTGTTTCTTGATGTCCGCGCTTTTCAATACGGTAATGCGGCCGTTTTTGCTCATGACGCTCTGCACTTCATCGGAGGTGACGAGCTTTATTACTTCGAACGCCTGCTCCTTGTGCTTGCTTGTTGTGGATATACCCAGCAGGTGCGACACTTCCTTTGAAATTGGGCAGCGTCGTCAAATCCCAATTTACTTCTGTGAGCGGTTTCAGATTGGCTTGGAGGGAGGATGCCCAAATCGGATTCATCGCCGTGAGCCGGTCTTTGGCAAAAGCGGCCGTACCGTAAGAGACTTTGTTATCCGGCCCCAAAAATCCCGGTATCTCATAAAATTGCTTCAACATGGAGAACACCATTTTCCATTGCTCGCTGTCAATGACGGATTTGTTTGTTTTGGCGTCCGCATAATTCAAAGACAGTCCGGACCCGACAAACCAAGGACCAGCCGGATCAATCCCGATATAGGCGTTTTTGTCTTGAGAAGTGGTCAGCTTTTTGGCCAATTCATATACATCGTCCCATGTCATGTTTTCTTTTGGATACGGGACCGCAAACTTATCGAACAGATCTTTGTTGTAGATTAACGCCGCCACGTTTTGAGAAAAAGGAACACCGTACAGCTCCCCCTTGTCTCCGTACATTTTAATGGCGTCCCATTCATAATTCTCAAAACGCCCGGGGTCCAAATTTTTGTTCGTCAAACCGTTCAGGTCGCTTAAAATATCGAAAGGCTTGAACTGCACCAGATTCGGATTGCTCGTATAGATCAGATCGGGGAAGGTGCCGCTGGTTACGAGTTCTTCAATAGAGGTGCCTTTGGCGTTTCTGACGATTTCCAAAGTCATGTACGGAAGCTTCTTTTTAAGCGGTTCATGAAAATATCTTTGAAGTTCTTCGTCGGAAATATCCGCCCCATTGATGTACAAGCTCAGGGTAACAGGACCTTGTTGCGCCGGGCTTTCCGCTTCGTTCGGCTGCTGCTTGCCTTTCCCGATGTTGCCCTGACCGCTGCATCCGGCTAGTGCCAGCATGGCTGCGGTTCCGGTCAACCCGAGTAACGAAGATAACCGATGGATCCGTTTACTTTTCATAAAATACCTCCTCGCAGATTGTGCTAAATGATCTTCCTCTTGAATTTGTTTGGTGCATTACCGGGTGGTTGAATCTCCCATATTTTCACTATAAAAGCAAAGAAAGCGCTTTTCTATTCGGTATGTTGCCTTATTTATCAAGAAATTTGGGTTATTTGTTCTTTTCAAAATGAATCGTATAGCGATGTATAGAATCACTTCGCAACGCTGTGAATTTGAAACGAATGCCCGTGCATTTTATACGATCCGTTGGTCTGTGATAAAATGGGTGATATTTCAATCCCGCTTGCAGGTAAAATGAACGGTTTATGAGAAACAACAGCGAGCGACGGAAATCGTTGCCAAGGAGATGTAAAGAAGATGCTGACTTCCTCCCAAATCAAACGAAAGTTAAAAGAACTGCCACCCCATGAGGTGATCGAGCTGCTGCACGAAACGGTTAAAACCAATAAAGAAGCTCGCGTTTTTATTTCAGTCAAACTGCAAGGAGAACCGGCTTTATTGGAATTGCTCGAAAAATGCAAAGAGCAAATCCGCAAGCAATTTTATCCGGATCGCGGACTTCCAAAGCTCCGGACGGACAAGGTGAAAGAAGCCTTATCCAGTATGGAGATGGCAGGACAAGGAACGGATTGGCCCTTCGAACTGATGGTGTACTTCTGTGAAGTTGCCGTCCGGTACATCCACGAGACGGGGGATATTTTCGAGGATATGGGCGACTTATTGACCGACACGTATGAAGCTGTGATCCAAGCGCTCAATATGGCGAAGACGCCTGAGCTTTATGAGAAGTACCGCGACCGCATGAAAGCGATTGTTGAAACAACCGGCTGCGAATGCTGGGGGATTTGCGATTCATTGGAGGGCTCATATTCTATGCTCAAATGGGCGGAAAACGACATGACACATGTCAAAGTTCCCAAGGCCCCCAACGTCATAGATTTTGCAGCGACAAGTGAATGGCTGAAAATGCCCGATAATATACGGCGGATGTACATAGAAAATGTTTGGTGCGGACAATGTTCGAGTGTGACGGTGATAGAAGAGTTTTCAGTACAGTTGGATAAATACGGTATTGTCCTTCGCGGGAAATGTTCGAAATGCAGTCATAAGGTAGCCCGAGTGATTGAAAAATGAGGAATGAGCAGATTTCAAAAGGCGGATGAAAGGGGAACTTCTATGCATCTCGTTACAGCGGAAGAAATGCGGCGGCTTGACCGGCATACGATCGATACGATCGGACTGCCTGCTCTCGTGCTGATGGAGAACGCCGGTCGGGCGATCGCGGAAGCCGCCCTTGCTTTGAGCGCGCAGCTCGAACTGCGCGGAGGACCGGCGCGCTGGCTCGTGCTCGCCGGCAAAGGCAACAACGGCGGCGACGGCCTGGTGGCCGCGCGCCACTTGTGCGAAGCGGGGGCGGAGACGGCGGTCGTGTACGCCGAGCCGCCGGAGCGGCTGACCGGCGATGCCGCCGTGCAGCGCGATGCGTTGGCTCGCTTCGGTATCGCGGCAAGCGTGTGCGCTCCGGGAGCGATCGACTGGCGCGCGTATGACGGCGTGATCGACGCGCTGCTCGGTACGGGGACGCGAGGCGCACCCCGCGAACCATACGCGTCGCTCATTCGCGAAGCCAACGCGAGCGGCCTGCCGATAGTCGCCGCGGACATCCCGAGCGGACTCGATGCCGACACCGGCGCCGTACACGAACCGTGCATCCGCGCCGATCGCACGGTCGCTCTCGCCTTTCGCAAACGGGGGCTTGCGCTGCACCCTGGCAGGGAGGTAGCCGGCGATGTCAGCGTCGCGCCGATCGGCATTCCCGCCTGGCTTGCGGAAACATACGGCGTGCGAGCGTTCCATCTCGACGAAGCCGCCGTCCGCAAGCGGCTTGGCATCGACCCGTCGCTGCCGCGGCGGACCGACACGCACAAGGGCACGTACGGCCACGTCCTTGTCGCAGCAGGATCGCTGCCTATGGCCGGCGCCGGGCTCTTGTGCGTGCGCGCTGCCTTGCGCGCGGGATGCGGCCTTGCCACTTGGGCGGTGCCCGCGCGTCTAGCGGAGCCGCTGCTCGGCCGCGTGCCGGAGGCGATGCTCGCGCCCCTTGCCGACGGCGGCCGGGGCGATTGGGCCGCCGTGCCGGCCGAGGCGCTAGCGGCGCTTTGCACAGGGCGCAGCGCGCTTGTGCTCGGCCCGGGCCTCGGCCGGTTCGAGGGCGACAGCGCGTGGCTGCGGCGCGTATGGGAGGCGACAGCCGGCGTCGTCCCGCCGGTTGCTGCCGATGCCGGCACCGCTGCGGCTCAAGCCGGCGATACCCCCGGCGCCGCCGCTGCCGCTCACGCCGCTGCTGCCACCACTACCGCTGATGCTGCCTGTGCAGCCTCTGTTGCCGCTCAAGCCGGCGATACCATCGGTGCCGCCGCTATCACTCACGCCGCTGCTGCTACTGCGCGCGCCACCACTGCCGCAGATGCTGCCTCCGCGGCATCCGCTCCCGCTCGCGCCGCCGCCAACCGATCGCCCAAGCCGCTCCCGCTTGTGCTGGATGCGGACGCGCTCAATATGCTAGCCGATGCCGACGACTTCGCCGGCTGGGTGAAGCGTCCTGCCGGTGCACCGGCCGTGCTGACGCCGCATCCGGGCGAGATGGCCCGCCTTCTCCGCTGCACGGTCCCCGAGGTGCAGCGCGACCGGATCGGAGCGGCCCGTTCGTATGCCGAGAAGCACGGCGTTTACGTCGTGCTGAAGGGGGCGGGCACCGTCATTGCTACGCCGGCCGGCATCGCCTATGTGAACTCGACCGGCAACGCCGGGATGGCTACGGGCGGCTCCGGCGACGTGCTGGCCGGCATCATCGGCAGCCTGCTCGCTCAAGGTTGGGATGCCGAGAAGGCGGCCGCTTTCGGCGTCTGGTGGCACGGCAGAGCGGGTGACCGGGCGGCTGAGGCACGGATGACTACGGCATCGCTTATGGCGGGAGATATCGCCGATTATTTGTAAGGGACAACAGCAACTGCATCAAAACAATCCGACACGTCAACGAGTCGGATTGTTTGTATTTCCTATGTTTATGGACTTTGTTCAGCCCAATCGTCATATGCTCCTTGAACGAACTGGAAGCCACAAGTTCGATCCTACCACATAAGCCCACGAATAACGCTTTGCAGCTTTGCCCCGATCAACGCCTGATCCGAAGATGTAACTCTACTATTTCGTGCTTCCGAATTCCATTTTCGCAATCGAAGCTCCGATGCCGGGATCATTCGGGCTGTTGGCACCGCGCGGCTGATCGAAATTGCTGATATACAGCGTGCTTCCGACAAAATGAAGACTGGCCGGGAACTCCAGCGGTCCTTGATTTCCGTTCTGTGCGACCTCCGTCACTTTTCCGTCCAAGCTCACGCGTACGATGGCATTCCGTTCGTTCGCCGCAACGTAAATCGCTCCGTCCGGGCCGAAGTTGAGCCCATCGGCCCCGTACAGCAGCGGGCTTTTCGCGACTCTCTCCCATGCCCCCAAGGAACCGTCCGCGTTCATCGTAAAACGATTCACCTCGCCCGAGCTCGTATTGGCCGCGTACAGTTTGCCGTCTTTGCCGAAAGCGATGCCGTTGACAACGATTTGCTGCTCTTTACGTTCCGCTGCAATGCCGCTCTGATATGTGCTTAATTGCCCGTCCGGCGTTACTTTGTAAATATTGCCGTTTGCGCCTCCACTGACATACAGGTTGCCTTTCGAATCGAAGGTCAGCCCGTTAGCTCCCTGTACACCGCTAACAAATGTCTCTACCCTTGACGTCTCAAAAGGTTCCCCGTTTAGATCCTTAGCATTTACTTTGAAAATAACGCCTTCCTGCCCACCGCTTGCTATGTATAAGTTCCCTGCCGCATCAAAAGCCATCCCGGTCGCCGAACGAGGAAGCTCCGTCAATATGTCCATTTTTCCGCTGTCTGCCATAATTCGGTACAGCTTTTTCGATTCCATCTCGACCGTAAAGACGCGATGCTTTTCGTCGGCAATGACGCCCTCGATGCGCAGACCGGTCGATTTCTCCGGGTCCAAATCTTTCAGAATCGACAAAGAAACGGAATGGAAAGGAATCGTCTGCTTAACTTCCGGCTCGACCGGTTTATGATCATTTCCGACGAGCTGAACCGTGAGTGTATGTTTTCCTGGCTTCACGTCGCGGAATACGACCGGTTCATTTTTAAACACTTTGATCGCGCTTGCCGCATCCAGCTTTTCATTGTCCAGCCACACATGGATATGACCTTCTCCCGCCTTCGGCTCCTTTTGTTGGGCAAAGTCCTTCAAAATATGGTTATATGCGGAGATGGACACCTTGACCTCGCTTCCGGTGACATAGCCGTCAGGCGTAATTCCGTGAACGAGCAATGCGGGCTTCGTGCTTATGCGAGGCTGCATGCTGACGGTCCGTGTTTTGTTCTCGTAGCCGATCTGATAGCCGAATGCTTCAAATACGGTGCGAACGGGAATATATACGCTGCCGCCGATTTCCTGGAGCGGAGTGGCCGAGGTCAGCTCCAGCCCGTTCATTTTGTAGGACAGGGCTCCCGCTTTCATCTCCAGGGTGTTGCCGTCTTTAACCAGCGTTAGCGTCTTCATCCCCGCGCTCCACTTCGCTTCGGCACCCAGCTGCTTGGCCGCAGCTTCATAAGGCGCATACAAGCTGCTGTCGACGAGAAGGCTTTGCTTGGCAAAAGACGTTTCCGTATCGCCGATCAACACCGCCATGTCCGACTTGACGGACTCCGCCGCAGCACCTGCAGCAGCCGAGAACAGCAGGCTGCCGGTCATGATCGAAATGGCTGCCAACCTTTTTTTGTGATTCATGCATGTAACCTCCCATATATTTATTTGTAAGCCTTTTCAATTATTCTCCAGTCATCTTATATTTTCCTTCACTAACAAATAATAACTATATAATTTTTTTTAACAACAAAATGTATATTTTTTCAGCGAAGCTGAACTATTATGTTGGTTCAAGGAAAAGCTACCTCTCGATCAACGAGGCGCCGCGGCGGATTTTGTTCTCGTTGGAGTAAAGCGAGCAAATCGGGTCATAATGGCATGTGACAGCAAGCAAAGGAGGAACGCGGCATGAACAATATTCGGCATCATTTTACAAAGCATTTGCAAGCCGTCGAACAAGAAGAGCATGTACGCATCCTATACGCCTGCGAATCGGGGAGCCGGGCATGGGGCGTCCATTCGGAGGCTAGCGACTACGACGTCAGATTCATCTATATCAGGCCGGTGGAGTGGTATTTGTCAATCTTCGACAAACGCGATGTCATTGAAAGGCCGATCCACAGCGCGATGGATATCAACGGATGGGATTTGAAGAAAGCGCTCCAGTTGATCCGCAAATCGAACCCGTCGCTGCTTGAGTGGCTAGAGTCACCGATCGTTTATATGGAACGCTTTTCGGTCGCCGAGCAAATCCGCAGCATTTCACCATTATTGTTTTCTCCCAAGTCATGCACCTATCATTACTTGCATATGGCAAAAAGGAACTATCGAATTTTTTTGCAGCAAGATCAGGTCCAAATTAAAAAATATTTTTACGTACTGCGCCCCATACTGGCATGTCAATGGATTGAGCAATACCGTACGATGCCACCGTTGGAATTTGGCGTCTTGGTCGAACGCTTAGTGCCGGACGGAAGCGAGCTGAAGAAGGCGATTCAACACTTGCTGGACCGGAAAAAGGACGGAGGAGGGACAACTTACGAACCGAGCATGATTCCGATCCATCGTTTTTTGGAGGAGAAAATAGCCTATTACGATAAAGCCGCAGATGCCATGGAGGCTCGGCAAGAGGAGCAAGATGACCGGCTCGATGCATTGTTTCGTTCCGCGCTGAAGGACGTGTGGCAGACGAATAACCAACCGCTCCAGCCCTAGCGCTGTACAGTGATCGCCTCTGTTTCCGTCCAGCTCCTTGTGACGGCGACCCCCGACCACAGACGGGGAACGTGTTTTGACTTAAGTCCGATGTTTGCTTCGGTTCCGGAGGGTATAATAAACTTATACAAAGGAGCCGATACTAGGGCTGCACATCGGGAGGAAACGAAAATGAGTTTATCGAGATTAATGAAATTCGTAACGGGCGGGCTGGAAGCTTTTCTGGGCATACCTATTCTCGGAGGAGCCTTCATTATATTTACCGGTTACACCGCCCTATGGGTTATGCTCGCACTGCACTTGGTCACATTGCTAATCTGCCATAAAGAACATGCAGGACGGTTCGGCAGCGTAGTCGGAATCGTCACCTCCTTGGTCGGGTTCATTCCGGTCGTAGGCATGATCATGCACATCGTATCCGCCATTGTTCTCATCCTGGGGGCGCTCACGCAGCAGGACAATAACTACCCGAGGCCATACCGCAGAGTCAGGTAATGATACCGATTGACATTGCATAAAAAGATCGCTGAAACGTAAATTTCGGCGATTTTTTGTATGACATGAATCCATCGCAGAGCAGAGCATAGGAAACGATTACAGATCGAACAACGATATAGAACGGAGGTCAGATCGGTGACAAACGTATTCGTAATATCCGATCATCATTTCGGTCATAAGCAAATTATTGATTTTGAATCCCGCCCCTTCGCCGATGTGGATGAAATGAATGCGGCGATGATCGACAAATGGAATGCAGTTGTCGGGAAGGATGACAAGGTTTATCACCTTGGCGACTTTTCGTTTTTGAATCGGGAGAAGACTCAAGCCATCGTAAGCCGGTTGAACGGCTATAAATTTTTAATTATGGGCAATCATGATCGAGGTAGAACGCGAAGTTGGTGGCTTGATGTCGGATTTCATGAAGTGAGCGAATATCCGATCGTGTATAACGGTTTTTATTTTTTATCCCATGAACCGATGTACATGAATAAACATATGCCTTACGTCAATATTCACGGACATATTCACGGTCAAAAGTACGAAGGTGCGCAGTATATTAATGTCAGCGTGGAGCTTTGGAACTATGAGCCGCTCCTCTTTGATACGATAAAAGAAATGCTTGCACCGAACGAGGAACAGTAACGATGGTTAGGAGCTCATAAGAGGCGGCGGCATGGCGGACAAAGGGATTCTCTCAAAACCGACGTTTAATAGATTGATAGATTGGGCACAATAATAACAAGTCCAAATCAATCGGAGGTGAAAGATATGAGAAAGAAATCCAGTGCCAAGAAGCCACTGCTCCCTTCCAAAAATCCAGCCATTATTAACAATCGGTATTGTTTCCTGATGTGGGCAAAAACCGGAAAACCCCAGTATCTGAATAAGCTTCGGGGAGAGCGCGTATGACCACGGTAATGAAGCCGGTTATTCCGCATATCATCGCCGAATCGATCGAAAGCCTGCGGACTAAAGGCTGGTCGGATGAAGACTTCTTTAATTTCCCGCGGTATGACGAAGATTGTCCGGACGCCCGACTCTTATTTCATTTTTTCCGCAATCATCGCGTAACTTTCGCAGCAGCTATCATTAACGGTTATGAAGTCATGAGGGGCGCATAGGCCGTTGAATATTCTCCCGTCCGAACAAGAGGTAATGAAAAACGATGACCCGTAAGATTAGCACTTTGTAATAAAGGGCTTTCTTGCGGGTTATTTATGCTCGCCTGCGGTTCACTTTCTTGTGAAGCGGTATTTTTATTCGCAGCTATGAACAAAAGGGATGAAATTTCCGAAAATATATAGAAACGGTAGTACATCATTACCAACACTTGAGGAGCTGCATATGAAAGTCATACTTATTGACGATGAACGGCTTGCTTTGGATTATTTGGAACACCAGCTGCTGCAAGTGGCCGAAGTCGAAATCATAGGTAAATTTATGGATCCGTTACTGGGACAACAACACGTTTTGCAAGAACAAGCGGATCTCGTCTTTCTGGATATTCATTTGCCTGAGATCAATGGTATTGAACTCGCGGAACAGCTGCTGGAGAAAAAGCCGAATCTGAATATTGTGTTTGTAACGGCTTATGACGAGTATGCGGTCAAAGCTTTTGAATTGAACGCGCTGGATTATGTCGTGAAGCCGGTCGGAACGGAACGTTTGGCCAAAACATTGCAGCGCCTCCAGGGCAATGTGAACTTCCGCGGTGATGCTAAGTTGACGGACAGCCAGTCCATTCGGATGACTGTATTGCAGCATGTATTGATCGAAACGTCCAAAGACCGACTAACTCCCTTGCATTGGCGGACGACCAAGGCGCATGAGCTGTTTTTATTTTTACTCCAACATCGAGGCAGTCTGGTTCGCAAATCCGTGTTGATCGAAACGCTGTGGCCCGATTACGAAACGAACAAAGTGTACGCCCAGTTATATACAAGCATTTATCACATCCGCAAAACGCTGGAGCCGTTCGGCGGGCGGTTTCAAATATCGAATATGACTGACGGGTATATTTTGAATGCTCATGACGTCACGCTGGATGTGGAGGAATGGGAACATAAATTAAAGTCGGCTCCTCCCGTTTCTTTCGAAACGATCGAATATTATCATGAAATCATGCAGCTGTATACCGGCCATTATTTGCGGGAATATGGCTTCTGGTGGGCGGAAAGCGAGCGTCAAAGGCTGAAGACGCTGTGGATGCGCGCTGCATTTCAGATGGCGGAATGGTACGAGTCATGCGGCAAATGGGAAGCGGCAGCCGAAATGTACTTCCAGATCACCGAGCGGCATCCGCTTGCGGAGGAAGCGCATTTTGCATTGATGAACATCTTCGCCGCCACGAATAATCATCTGGCGGTAACCCGTCAGTATCGATTGCTGACGAACGTCCTGCTCGAAGAATTAAACGAGCTGCCGAGTCCCTACATCACCGAATGGTATGACCGCTTGAAGCTAGACAACAAAGGATGAGCTGCTTAATCGCCGCTCATCCTTTGTTTCGGAATCCGAAAAACGATGGTTGTGCCCTGATCGGGGGCGCTATGAACCTCCAATCCTTCTCCGTACAGCTGCTTCAAACGGCGGTCGGTATTACGCAGGCCAATCCCGTGGGAGGTATCCAAAGGCTTGTCCAATATCTGATTTCGCTTTTCTTCTTTCATCCCAATGCCGTCATCGCAGATCGATATTTCCGCGCTATTTGCGTGATCCATAATCCGAATCCGGATCGTCCCGCCTCGGGAGCGTTTCAGAATGCCGTGTCTTACTGCATTTTCCACAAGCGGTTGTATGGACAGCGGCGGCAGTTCAAAGTGAATATCAGGGTCGATTTCCCATTGTACCTGCAGCCGTTCTTCGAAACGTTCCTGCTCGATGAACAAATAAGACCGGACAAGCGCCAGTTCGTGTTCAATCGGAACAAGACGGTAGGAATTATGAATATCGAAGCTTCTTCGCAAATAGTCTCCGAATACTTCCAGCAGCCGCCGCATTTTTACCGTATCCATGGTGCTTAACGCCGCTATGGAGTTTAACGTGTTGAATATAAAATGAGGCTGTATTTGCGCTTGGAGCCACGCGGCTTCCATACGCAGGCGTTCGCCGACGGATTCCTTCAAATCCGTTAGCGCACGCACCCGGGAGCGCAGCTCCCAAGCGTTTACCGGTTTGGTTACGTAATCGTTGGCTCCGGAATGAAAACCGGTATGAACATCCTCCGAGCGGCTTCGCGCCGTCAACAAGAGAACCGGCAGCTCTGAGATCGAGAAGCGTCCCCTTATGACTCGCGTCAATTCGTAGCCTGACATGCGCGGCATCATCACATCCGCAATGACGAGATCATAGTGGCCGGCTTCGAGCTTGGCAATCGCTTCCGGGCCGTTTGCCGCCGTCGTAATATCGTAGTGCGCTTCGCCGAGAATGCCCCTTAATACGTTCAAGTTTACGGTATCGTCGTCTACGGCTAACAGTTTTGGCCGGCTCCGCGCGATTGCAAGCTCCTGACCGGGTTCATCCGCGGGGAAGGATGCCGTTATGTATGCCGTTTGGATATCGCTGCCTTGCAAAGCGGTATCGTGAACGGGTGCGTCAGGCTCGCCGGAATCTCCGGACAAGGGCAGCGTAAAGGTGAAGACGGAGCCTTGTCCCGGGGTCGAGCGAACCTGCAAAGTGCCGTCATGCAGCTCAATAAGCTGTTTGCAAATGCTCAGGCCGAGGCCGAAGCCTCCTCCCGCCCGCGTTGCCGCTACTTCTCCTTGTTCGTACGGTTGAAATATTCGTTCTTGGACATCTTTGTTCATCCCGATTCCGGTATCCGCAATATGAATGTTGGCCATCCCGTCACGGACTTCCGCGCGGATCGCGATCTGTCCTTCGTCTGTAAATTTAACCGCGTTATGCAGCAGATTGAACAATATTTGCACAAGCCGGTTTTCGTCCGCGATCACCGAAGGGAAACCGTCCTCGATATTGAGATGCAGCCGGATAGGTTTGCCGTTGGTCATAAACCGGATCATTTCAAGCACGCCGGCGGCGACCGATTGCACCCGGAGGCTTCTCTTTTGCAGGCGAATGGCGTTATCCTGCAGTCTTGTCACGTCAAGCAGGTCGTCGAGCATTAGCGACATGCGCCGTCCGACGGTGATCAGGGTTTCCAAGCTTTTTTTGTTTTTTTCATTCGGCGGACTCACGGCATCATCCAGGACGGACTGGGCGATATTCACGATCCCGTGAAGCGGATTGCGCAGCTCGTGGGAGGTGTTCGCCAAAAAATCGTCTTTGCGTTTATCCGCCATTCGAAGCTTGTCCGCGAGCTGCTTGGTCTGATCCGTCGCCTGGAAAAACCGGTTGAACCAGAAGGCCGCAAAGCTGAAAAACGCAACCATCAGATCAAACGGATAATACATCAGATCGAGCGTCATGTTGAATTTGACGATACCCCAAATAATATTGAGCGTAATGCTGGCAACGGCAAACAGCAAAAAGAGGACGTCCTTATCTCTTTTTAAAGCGGCGCGCAGCATTTGCGTGATGATAACCATGGATGAAAGCTCGATAATCAGAAGCATCTTCGACAGCGTAGGAACCGTGTACTCGGACGGAGCGGCCAGCACAAACAAAACGTATGCGCCGCAAAAAGCGGCGAACCACCGGTAGGCTCGGCTTGGACTGTGTTCCGAAAACAAATGTCGGATCAACGGCGGCATGGATGCCACGATGCCGATATAAGACAACGCAAGAATCTTCACGGACCATTCGTAATGGAACGGCAATATGCTCCATAACAGCATGTCGTCATCGACCAGTACGCTGATGATCGTGCAGATCACCAATAGGGAAAAGTAAAGCAATACTTTGTTAGCCGCCCCCAATAAATAGAGGATAACGGCATATACGCCATGCATGAAGAGCACGACGCACAACAGCAACTGCATGTCGATCGATAATAACGTCCGGTGAGCGACGGCTTCCGGCGTTCCAAAGTAGACCGGTAACGTAATGCCTAGCTTTCCGTAATGGTTGGAGACTAGAATGACGAGTTCGATCTCACTCCGTTCCGATGTGAACGTAACGGAGTAAGGGACGGTTTTCGGCACATGCTGCTCCTTCTCCTGCGCAGGACGGCCGGAGACGGCCAATAATTTACCGTCTACATATACGGCCGAGGCGGACTTGATGCTGTTCATCCGGATTCTGTACTCCTGCGGGCTGCCGCTGTCGGTTAAAATTCGCAGCCGGTACGTCCCGTAGTGTAAAGAAGATTCGCTCTCTTTTACTGCGTCGCCATTCCATCTGCCCGGAACCTGAACATAGAGCGGATCTTCGCTTGGGAAAACGGGATCTGTGGCTTTGTCCGGAGCTGTCAGCACAAAGCGAGAGGGAAAAAACTCCCATTGTCCGTTCAAGTTAATCGCGCGATCCGCCGGAAGCCCTTGATTGCGCAAATCCAGTATGCCTTTTTCCGCCTGAGGGTGAGGGGGCGTTGTATGAAAGACGGTCCATGCAATCCGGATGCCGATCATTGCAATCAAAAACAACGCCATGACGAGAACCATTTTATACTTTGACATGCTTCGCACCTTGACGTTCGAGAGCACGGCCCTCATATTTTTATTCCAACGAATAGTTTCTCAGCTTGTTGCGCAATTCAATTTGTTTAAAGTTGCAAAATCGAATAATGTCGGAACGTACGGCCTCCTTCACTTCTGTAAATTCCAGAGAGACTTTATATCGTTTGTTCCTGATTTTAACATTATTAATAATTTTTCCTGTAAACGCAATGCTTTTCCGAGAACGGGCGGTGTCTAGTTGGAGCGAGCCCGCTACAAGCTCTCCTTCTTCCAGTTTGTGCGGACACAGGAAAGAGAGCCCTCCGCCGCTCAAGTCGTGCGTAACATAAGTGCCGTACGGTTCTGCCTCTTGATTGTCGGCTGGGAGTGTGCTCAGGCTCACCTCCGTTTCCACAGGAACCCGGAAAAACCGTCTCCGATGCGCTTTTTTTATCGCATCCATGGCAGGCCGAACGACAGCCAGTTTGTTTTTATATAAGCAAATGGTGGAATCGAAGGTGCATAACCCCTGCTGTTGATCATGAAAGTAAACTGTGATCGGAAAGCCGTCGGTTACCGGCATGAACGTATTATTGTTATTTACCGGCCGCTGAATGATGAACAGGTCATTCACATCCGCCATAATTTGCGTCATATATATTTCTTTATCGTAAGTATGCAGTTCGATTAATTGATTGTTCCAAAACTCGACTTTTTTCGCCTGATTGCTCATCGGAAACACTCCTTTTGGACTATGACTATTATATCAACCGATTCTATACATTTTCTGAACAACGGTGCAATGGGATCATGGAATACGTGACATTTCACGGCAGTCGCCGCCTTGTCAAGAAAATGTTTAGAAGGAAATAGTACTATGGTATTAGGACTGGTCATCGTTGTTGATGGGAATAAGGAGGAGAACCATTGAAAAGGCTGAATTCGATTTTACGCCATGCAATCGGAAAAAAATTGAACCGGGATATTTTTAGCGATAGCGGCGTTTTGCTGATACCTAATGCTGCAATCATCAATTATGAGCACACGGCCATTTTAAAGAAGCATGGAATTATGTTAAAAAGTCAAGACGTGGCGGCGATCGGCCCCTATATCAATATGAAACCGTACCCGCATGATCAATCGATCGAGGAAGCCGTTTGGCTAGTCCGCCAAATGTTTGAGGAAGTGCGGAGAACGAAAAAAATTCCTCTTGGGGAGATACGCAATGATGTCATCCCGATGATTCTTGAAGCTGCGGCCGGTAACGACATATTTGGTTTATTCGCAGCGCTCCAGGCGAAGGACGATTACACCTACCGGCATAATGTCGCTGTCGGAGCGATTGCAGCGCTTCTCGGGACGTGGCTCGGACTCGATCACCAGGAGCTCCTGCAGCTATCTACCGCTGCCTTGCTGCATGATGTGGGAAAAATGCTGATTCCGCAAGATATTTTACAAAAACCGGATAAGTTGACGGCGGAAGAGTATGCATGGATGAAAAATCATACGGTGCTGGGCTACGAACTATTGAAGGATACGGTCGGCATCATTCATCGGCAGACGCTGGTCGCTCTCCAGCATCATGAAAGAATGGATGGCAGCGGGTATCCTCTCGGCAACACCGGCAGTCAGATGGATCCGTTCAGCCGCATTGTCGCGGTAGCCGACGTATTCCATGCGATGTCATCGAAGCGGGCGTACCGCGGTCCCTTGCCATTTTACGAAGTGCTGCTGCAAATGGAAAAGGAAGCCTTCGGAGCATTGGACCCCGCCATCACCAAGCGGTTCATCGATAAAATCATGAGCTTCTCCATAGGCAATTCCGTGATGCTCACCGACGGAAGGGAAGGGACGATCCTGATGATCCAGCCGCATGATCCCACGCATCCTCTGGTGCAGGCAGGCGAAGCTTTTATCGATCTTAGTAAAGAGTCGTCGCTTCAGATCAGCCAGATTTTTTAGCGCGGCTGCAACATGCCGGCGTGAACAATACGGGATCGTCACTCCATTTTTTCTAATGAGACAAACCCTTATAAATATCATATCGTACGAAATGGCTGAATCGTTGAATAGACGATTCGTTTTTTTCGCTTCCATCATGCAAATATTTAATTGAATTATTATTTGATATATTTTTTCAACAACCCTATCAGGTACAATAAGACTATCAAGCAAAAGATTGTCACCGGAGGTAGATCCATGTTCCCGAAGAACTACTCGGTCACGCTTAATCCGCGGCCCGATATCGGCGACCTTACCGTGCTATTCGCCGGGCATCAGCGAACGAAGCCTACGCATACCGTAGGCCCAAGAGTGCATGAGTATTACTTGCTGCATTATGTCGTCTCCGGCAGCGGGGAGCTTTACTGTTCCGGGCGGACGCATAAGATCGAGGCAGGGGATTGTTTTTTTATTTTTCCGGGGGAAAAAGTCGTCTACTCCGCCGATCCTGCGAATCCGTGGTTTTACCGTTGGGTCGGTTTTAAAGGCCATTTGGCCGATATTTTGTTAAAGAAAATATCAGTATCTTCGGAGCGGCCAGTCGTCCGGGCCGAACAGCGGCGCAGAACGGCGGCATTTCTATACCGCATACAGACCGTGCTGAATCAGGGGCTTCGGGGCTGCGATCTGGAATCGAGCGGATTATTGCGGATATTGCTTAGTCAGTGGCTGCTTGAGGAAGCCACGGAGAAGCAGATGTTGAGCGCCGAGGCGGATCAAAAAGTGGAGCAAGCGGTCCGGTGGCTATCCTTGCAGTATTCCCAGCCTGTATCGATTGAGCGGTTAGCTCAGTCTTTGGGCTACCACCGCACGTATTTCTCCAAAATATTCAAGCGTCGAACCGGCCTTACTCCGGCAGCCTTCCTGCACAACATTCGGATGGAGCATGCTCAAATCCTGCTATCCCGCATGCTTACCGTTGAAGAGGTAGCTTATTCCGTAGGCTATACGGACGCTTTGTTTTTTTCCAAACAATTCAAAAAATGGAGCGGGCGCACACCTTCGGACTACCGGTCAAGCCGAAAATAACGCATTCACGGATTCCGCAAGCCGTGCGCCTCAAGTTCCGAAAAAGATACAATAATCCATATGCAAGTGGTTTTGCTCCATAGTGAGATATGAAATGGAAGCGCTAAAATAATGTCAAATGCAGTTGTTACCGACCATCTTCTGCTATAAAAGTATGCTGTTGCCTCGTTCTTGGTAAGTGTGAATGGCGATATGGCGGGGAAGCGTCATCTTTTGAAATCTTAAGCTGCGAAAGGAAGCAACGACTATGAAATTCGACTTGCATACGCACCACGATCGGTGCGGTCATGCGGAGAGCGGCATTCGCGATTATATTGAAGCGGCGCTGGGAGCGGGAATGAACGTGATCGGCATTTCGGACCATTCCCCTTATTTCGAAAGCACCGAGGATCATCCGAACCCGCGGACGGCGATGGCGAAGAGCGAGTTTCCGCGATATATCGCTGAGGTTCTCCGGCTGAAGGAGGAATACAAGGACCGAATTGAGGTGCTGCTCGGCTTGGAGACGGACTATTTCCCGGAGCATATGGAACTGCACCGCAAAGTCTACAGTCAGTATCCGTTCGACTACATTATCGGCTCGGTTCATTGGAGCGGAGGCATCAAAATATTTGACCGCAAACGCTGGAAAGGGCTGACGCCCGAACAAATAACGGAACATAAGGATCAATACCTCGACCTGATCCGTCAGTCCGCGGAATGCGGCATGTTCGATGTTATTGGACATATGGACGCGCTGAAGGCCAACTATCCATCGTTATCTCAGGTTCCGTCCAAGGTGCTGGACGAAGTGCTGAAGGTGATTGCGGAACGCCGGATCGCCATAGAAGTCAACACTTCCGGCAAAACGAAAGAATGCGGAGGCTGGTATCCGGCCGACGATATTTTGGAACGGGCGCTGTATTACGGCGTTGGCATTACCTTCGGATCGGATGCGCATCGTCCGGACCGGGTCGGCGACGAATGGGAGCAGGTACGCCTTCGGCTCAAGGAAATCGGGTTCAAAGAGTGGGTATTTTTCCGCCGTCGCCAAAAACAGATTGTAACCCTATAAATTATATGTTCTGACGTTACTCAAGAGCATCGTATTCATTTATTTACCGGCTAACTCAATGTCGAAAGGACGGATCGGTATGCAGCAAAAACCACAAGGAGTCGACCATCGGATCAGCAGAAGGAAGCTGCTGGCATCGCTTGGAAAAATAGGCGCGTTTGGTGCGGTAGCGACCGCCGGTGCCATCAGCATGTATTCCGATTCGCTGGCATCGCCGTCCGTTACCCAGTCCGTATATAAGGAAGATCCCGAAGAAGGGCCGGGCGGGAAAGGCAAACCGCAGGTGTACAATGTCGCTCATTTCGGAGCGAAAGGGGACGGCGTTCAGGATGACACGGAAGCGTTTGAGCGGGCGCTTCAAGCCATTAAAGACAATGGCTGCGGCACAATGTACGTACCGAACGGCGCTTACGTGATCACCAGGACACTTCGTCTATACAAAAACACGACGATATGGATGGAAGATCGCGCCGTTTTGAAAAAGCTAGGCAATCCCGATTCGAATTTGAAGCTGTTCGTCAATGGCCAATTGGGCAATGCGAATTATGCCGTCGGGTACAAGGGGGAGGGCAACCTGACAATTATCGGCGGTACGATCGATTTATGCGCCGATGTGAACCTCCCTACCGATCCGAGCAGAGGCTTTATGGCGTTCGCGATTGGTCATGCCGACGGCATTCATATGGAACGGGTCACCTTTATAAACGGACATAACGGTCATATTATCGAATTCAATTCCAGCCGCAACATTAAGCTGCTTCACTGCCGGTTCCAAGATCAGCGGATTACGACATCGGGGCAGTTCGAAATGGTACAATTTGATTTTGCTTCCAGCGAATCGTTTCCAAGCTTCGGTGCCTATGACGATACGCCGTGCCGGGATGTGCTTGTCGAAGGATGTACTTTTGTGAACGGGCACCGAGGCGTCGGTACGCACGGCTCCAAGTTCGGCGCAGACGGAAAGCAAGTATTTCACGAAAATATTCGCATCGTAAATAATCACTTTGAGGATTTGCAGGATATTGCCATTAAACCGGAAAGCTATGATAACGCCGTCATTTCCGGGAATACGATCGCTCGCGTCGGTGGACACGGAATTGCCGCATATTCCTGCCGCAGCATGATCATATCGAATAATGTACTGCAAAGCACAGGCTTTCACGGCATTGTGGTCACGCGAAAAACGGCAAAGGGCTTTGATGAGCCGTCGACCCAGGTAGTTGTCTGCCATAACGTCATATCTGACGTGAAAAACAGCGGCTTGCGGATCATTGGCGGAGATAATATACAGCTTGCGGACAATTCCGTTGCCAATGCTAAGCGAGAAGGCATCTATGTGAGCACGACAAACCATTTGGTCGCCAAAAATAATGTGCTTCGAGGCTTGTCTCAGGAAGGGGACGGGCGCTACAGCGCGATTCTTCTCGATGGTTGCGCGATTGCCGACGTTTCCCATAACCGGATCAGCAATGAGGGGTACACGCCAGCATATAGCTACATGGTGTATGTCAAACAGAGCAGCAGTGGCGTCGTGATCGACGGCAATTCCGGCGAAGCGGGACGCAGCGGGAAGATCGGCAATGAGGCGACAGGCACCGTTATTACGTCGGCAAGCTATGAGCGATTTTTGACGGGCACGTTGAATGCGACGTCCGGGATAATCGAACTGAATGATGATATACGCAATTATTCTTCCGTTATCGTCGCCACCGGTGCTGTAACAGGCGGGGACTTGCGCCATGAGATTGCGCGCGGCTGGTCCGCGTCCGGCTTTCGGCCCGGTACCGATTATATTAACGTCTCCACTTCGAAAGGAAAGTTTGTCGCGGCTATCGTAGAAGGCAGGCAGATTCAGATTATGAGCGCAAGCGATCCGTTGAGGTATATCATCGGGATTCAAGGATGAGTTGCTCTTTTATATCATAGAAGTACCGTAACCTCTATCGTGCGATAGGGGTTATTACAGTTGCAATGCGCACTCTTTCAATCTTTTTACAATATTAAATTTTACAAGTGTAAATTATTTACATATGGTATAATAGAGCAACTTTAAACGCTATTTTGTCGTCCTATACTAGGGGGGAGTTTTTGTGAAAAAGAAAATATGGCTGCTGGCAGGCATGGTTCCGCTATTGGTCGGCACATTTTCCTTGGGGGTTTATGCGGCATCGGATATCCGGCTCATTGTTAACGGAAAACAAGTAAATGCCGATATACAAATTATAGATGCAACCAGTTACGTCCCGCTGCGAGCGATATCCGAACTGCTAGGCGCCAACGTCAAGTGGGATGAAAGCAGCCGCACGATTACGATTAATGATAAAAATTTGCCTTTTCTTCGGTCCTACGACGTGAAAGTCGATATTACGTCCGGTCCGTTGACGATGACGGTTTCCAAAGTGACGCTCGATTCCGCTTATGCCAGAGACAAATATGCGTCCCCGATCAAGGCGGTTATCCTTGATGTGACGATCGAGAATATTAGCGACAATTCGATAAGCTGGTATCCGACGAGAGGAAGCCTGTACTTAAACACGGATGAAAAAGCGGATGCGGCCCGATCGGCCTACTACTCCGACCCGGTAGACGGTGTATTTGAAGGCAAGATGAAAAAAAAGGGCAAAATCGTCGTTCAGGTAAACAGCAATCTGGACGAGATTACAAAAATCAATTTTTTGATGGACGGGGCTACCGACGGTCATACGTTCAAATCGGTTCAAACGAACCCGATTGTACTGCCTATTACTAAGTAATGAGACTTTAATTTCGATATTTCGTAGATAGACATGAGACGTAAGGGGGGAAAGCTATGAAGAAGTTTGTTTCAGGGGTTTTCGTAGGCATTGCCGTGTCCATCACCGTCTCGGCCTACGCGGCGGACGGCATTCAGCAGATTGAGGCGTTCCTGCGCCCTTCCTTGCCTGTTACGCTGGACGGCAATTTGCTCAAATTGGAGAGCGCTCCGCTGATGTATGACGGTTCGACATATTTGGGCTTGCGCGATGTCGCCAAAATCGCCGGTATTCAAGTGTATTGGAACGAGAAAGGGCAAACCGTCGAGCTCAATACCCCGAGAAAAGGCAGCGACCAATCGGTCGTGGAAACATGGTATAACCGGATGAAGGCGATCGAAGTGAACGGTGTCGCTTATTTCCATTATGATGATTTCGCAAAAGAGAATAATACCGCCGATAAAAAAGTAATCTCGATCGATCCGGACCGCAGGGTTATTTCTTTTTACAAAAATTCCGGCGTCGTCGACAAAACGATCGATATGAACCAGCGCAGCGAAGTCTACAGCTACAAAGGCTCGGTATATATCAACGTCAAATATTTGCCTGACCCGTCGTAATGCAGGAGAGAAGCAAAATTAACCAATGGAAGGTGAAAGTCGTGAAAAAAATAATGTTGGTCGGAACCTTGTTGTTGGCGTCTGCAAGCATCGCTAACGCTTCAGGCGTGAATGGAGATTATAACGGCAATCCGGTCGTCAAAGTGTATTACGACGGAACGGAATTGCAACCGGAAGACGTCCCCGCCATCAATTATAACGGCAGAACGATGGTGCCGATCTATTACTTGGCGAAACTGGGTACCGAGGTCAAATGGAACCAGGAGACATACAGCGTCGACGTGAAACCGGCGGCCGCCCAGCCTGCACCTCCCACAGTTCAACCTGCGGCTCAACCTGACCCGCAGAAGCTGCGTCTGCAAAAGGAACAAATGCTGCTGAAGGATACCTACAAGTGGCTAAGCGATGTGGATCAATCGATCATGATGTACATCCTAATGCTGCAGCAAAACGGCAATTCCAGCATTCCGAATTATTACTATATGGATGTCAGTATGAAGAAGCTAACCGATCAATATTTGGAGGCGCAGCAATTTGCGCAAAAAGCGAGCGCACAGCTGAAGCAGATTAAAGATCATAAGATTACGGAAATATCCAGCCAACAGTTGAAGCTGCTCGATCAGCTGCGCTCGGCCGTCGAATTGGTGCGAAATCTTGGCACGCTAAAAGATACGAATCAGATCAACACTCTACAGGCGGCGTTCCAACAGCAGGTTTTAAACGTAACTCAGACAGCTCGCGAAAATATGGACAACACGAACAAACTTATCCATGATCTGATCGCGAAGGAACTGGATGAAATGATACAGAATGGGGAGTAAGGTTCAGTTGAGGATGAAGAAATGGAGAACGGTTCTGCTTGCAGGTTTGATGGGCACCTGTTTTGCGGCAGGCGCCTACGCCGAGGATGTCCTTCAACAGGTTCAAGCTTACTTGCGCCCCGATTTTAATGTGCAGGTCGATGGCTCTCCTGTAAAGCTAAGCACGCCGCCGCTTGTGTATAACGATAAAAGCTACCTTGCTTTAACGGATATTTCCAATTACCTTGGCGCAAACGTTTATTGGAAGGAACAAAATAAAACGATCTACATCAACTCCCGCAATCAGGCGCAGCGGCCGAACGATCAGGAGCTGGTCTATGAAGAAATCAAGCTCGCGAATCCATCGGCGTATATGGTGGAATATTTGGGCGGACAGTTTCCACTGCTGACATGCTACATTCACGACAACTCTAAATTGACCAACTATTATCGGCTTACCGATGTGAAGCGTATGGGAATCGATACGGATGGTTTGAAAAAGGTTCGCGACAAATACACCCAGTGGCTATTTGTGAGCGAGGACGAGCTGTCCAAAAAGTGGAAAAGCCGGCCGTCGATTTACTACAGCCGGGAGAGCGTTAACATTGTGACGACGGAGAAAAACGCAAAAAAATTAGAGTCGATTAGAACCTATGTCAAAGATTGGACCAGCTTTGGTGCGAGGCTTTCCAACTGCAGTCCCACCATGTGCCCCCGCGATGCAAACAATTTCGAGGCGCAAAATGTATACTATAATCGCACATGGATCATCATGGATGTGGCCGGGGAGGACGAATATAATTATTTGATCAACGAAAACGGTCATTTATATATTCTTCATTTAAAATTGACCAAAGCGCCGATCGATGATGGAACTTATTTAATCAGCAGCTCCAAAGAAGATATTCAAGCCATACGCTAGAAGAAACAAAACAGATCATCCCCTACTATACAAAGGGATGATCTGTTTTTTTATTGCCGCTAAACTTAGCGGCGAATATACATTTCTGTTGTTATTGAATTTCCGTTCGTTAGCTTCGCAGTCAAATCGAATTGCGTCACATTGCCTTCCACATGAACGGCTCCGTCAGAAGCGATGGTTACCGTACCGGTCGGGCCTTCGGCCGGGTCGCCGACGATATGCTCCGGAATAAAGACGATCCCTAGAGCGAAGTTGTAGCCGCGAGCTTCTTCTTTCTCGTACTTGATGCCATAATTGTCATAAACTTTCAAATTCATGGCTGTATAAGCATTGAAATCGCTCGTATATACGCCGTCGGTTACGGTAGCATATTTTTGGGCTTTTGTATCGGCTTCAGCTTTCACGGCCGTCACACTATCCGTTTTTACGGTTACCGGCACCGTTGTCTGTTTAGTTTCGCCTTTTGCGTTTTTATACACGATGTTCAACGTAGCCGTTCCCGCTTCATTCCCGATCACATATCCCTTGTGATCGCTGGACAAGCCAACGCGGGCAACGACGGAATCGGAACTCGTAATGGCCTGAATAATCCCAGGCACGGCAACCACTTCTCCGGAGGAGTTGGTCACTTTGAGCTTCACTTCTTTGGCAAACTTACTAAGAATTGGATTTTCGGCAACGTCTCTCGTAACATAGCCGTTCTCTCCGGTAGCGGCTTCGGTCAAGTCGCTGTCGATGACGTTTGCAATGGCGCCCAAGCCGTCAATTGTAGTATCGGAATCTCCGGTAGATACGCTGGCTTCATACGTGAAAGAGTACGTTACGGACGCGGAGCCGAGTCCTCCCAACGATACCGTATACGTACCGTTCGACAATTGGGCGTCGTCCTTCAAGGAGAGCGTTGCCGTTTGCTTGTCGTCAGACCAAGAAACGGTCACGGGCACGGTTTCCGAATTTTTTTGCAGGGACAGCGAAGCTTTGGATGTGTCGACGGCTCGGTCAAGGTTCACTTGAACCGTTTGCGGGCCCATGGCGGTAGCATCCTTAATGGCTGCTTGATCCGGTGCCGGAGTTGTCGTCGGTTCTTCCGGCTTCGAAGGATTGTTGATCAATTGCGAAGTTTCGTATGCGCCTATAACAAGATCGGTACGGGTTGCCACGCTCGCGCCGTCTTTGCCTGCTGCCTGGATACCAAGCTCCGTAGCTTGTTTCACGGCGTCGGCATACCAAGGATTGCCGGTCACGTCAACATTTTTCTTAAGCCCCTTCAGCAGTACGGTGTCGAATTGGCCGATCGTAACGTTGTCGCCGGGAGCGAACGTCGTATCGGTAATCCCGTCGATCAAGCCGGCTTTTTTGGCAGCTTCAATGTAGGCAACCGCCCAGCCGTTGGCCGGATCATCGGTTTTCACATCGGAGAAGCTGGACGTTGTTACCGAGTTGTCCACCTGGAGTCCGAGAATCAAAGTTGCGACTTTGGCGAACTGCGCCCGGGTCATCGTTTGATTAATGCCGAACGTGTCGGCGGATACGCCCTCGAGTACGCCTTTGGCTAGCAGCGCGTCAATTTTGGCTTTCAAGCCGGTGTCAATATTGGCAAGATCCGAAAAATCCGCAGCTGTTTTGGCCGTTGAAGTCGAAGCAGCCGGCGTTTCTGCCATAACAGCTGTGGCGGACATCGAGAAGGCGATGGCAGCGGAAGCAATCACTTTTAAGCTTTTGTGCATGAGTATGAGTTCTCCTTAGAATCGTAAGTATAGTATTTCATAAGTATAGTGCATAATGAATAGTGCTACAAACGGCGCAATCGGCGGTAGAGTATTTGAATATAAGCAGCTGATCCCCATTATACATCATGAACATTAATGTACTATTAAAATATCGCATTTGGCACCCGTTAGAAAGAGGGAAATATTAGTTTAATAAAGTTTTACGGCCGGTTTACAATCCATGCGTCTCCGATTAACATCTATCCATTAAGCTAAAGTCAAAGCAATACAAGGAAGGGAGCGAGTAGAATGACCTTGTTCAATCGCAAAAATATAGCCCGGCTTCTGCTGTTTGCGGCTGCAATGACTACCATCGCGGTTACGACGAATATTCCAAACGTTGTTGCTCAGAACGGTTCCGATCCGATGACAAAGAACCGGTTAAATATATCCGTATTAGGGAAACATACCAATATTGTTAAAGAAGCGCCGGATGCGTACCGTTTGCCGGGCTCGTCCTTCCAATCGCCGGAAGTATCGATCCTGGAAGCCAAGGATTTGCGGGGTGAAAAAGTAGCCGTACGCGGCGTCGTCGTGACCGATCCGGTCATTTGGAAAAACCGCGACGGGAAGCTGTCGGTACATATCGAGGACGATACGGGCGGGATGCATGTCCTGATGCTTCCGAAGACTGCCGTCAAAAAAGGCGATTCCGTACGTATAACCGGAACGGTTGCCGAGTACGAAGGGCTCATTGAAATAAGGCCGGAATCGGAAAACATTCAAACGGGTTCCGACGGCCAAGCGCCGGAACCGAGGGCGATCCACGCAGAGGATCTGCTTGCAGCTCATAAAGCAATGCCTTATATCGGGAGACTTGTGAAGGTGAAGGCCCAAATTCAGCACATTCCGGATAAGCCGCAAGCGGGAGCTTACGATATCCCGATCTTGGTAGGAGAAAACACGGCTTTAACGCTATACGTCCGCGAAGATCTTGCAGACCTTTCGCAAATTCGCGAAAAAACCTGGTATGAAATTACCGGTATTTTAAGCCAGTATCACGGATATCGGATCATACCGGCGCTAGGGACTGACATTCAACAACTGTAATCTGAACCTTATACAGTGGGGCGCCGTTGCTATTTCCGCCGCGTTGCGATGACGTCTGTCCGGTGGCCTTAAGGCGTTTTCGTTTTTTACCGCGAAACGCTCCGCGTTTGCAACGCTTTGTTCGGATATCGCGGCCTTACGCTGCGAAGTCTGTGGATCGATAGCCTGATTTTATTGTATAGCGCAGGGTCTTTATGATGCTTAAATAAATTATACTGCGGTCGCGTGTTCGCTTCGATTAGCCAGACGTTTCTCTCCCGGTCGATGCCCATATCCAAACCGAGTTCCGTAATGAGAGGATATCTTTTTTCCAGGGCGAGCGCAATTTGCTGCCCGGTCGTATGCAATTTGTTTTCCAATACGTCGATTTCTTCGCTTTTCAAATCCGTGCTTTCTTGCAGTGCGTTTTTGACGATAATCGATTTACCGCCGCGGCAGTGGTTCGTCACGACTTGCCCTTTCACGCCGAGTTTGCCCATGGAACCCATAAACATCCACGTTTTCCGCGGTTTGAGCAGAAGAACGCGGAAATCGATTTTGCGGTCCTGTATATCCAACAAATCGATCCCCTGCTGAATAACGTAACTTTTCTTTCCGATGATTTGAACGATATATCCATACAGATTATCAATGGTGACATTTTTTCGATCGGTAAGCGTCTGCACTCTAACCCATTCGCCCTCATGCGATAGCTTAATGACTCCTCTTCCTCCTCCTCCGTAACAAGGCTTCAAAAAAACGACTGGATATTTATCTAAAAAAAACAGGAGCTGTTCGTGCGTAAATTTTGCCGTTTCGGGCAGATGCGGACGCAATTCCGTATGTTCCCACAAAGCTTCGTGCTTGCGCCATTTGCTCCAAGGATACATCTTGCCGAACAAACTCATCTTTCTTGCACCTCCCAATCTTTTATTTTGCGAGCGTAAATTACTATATGCGGACATTCGTGTATTCGCCTGTACACCGGCCCAATGGGCCCCCGGGCGGCCGTCGGCCTACTTAAGGGCAAAGCCAAACTAGCGGATGGTTAGAGCGTAATCGATAGGCTCATCAAATCATGGGTGAAGAAAAAACAAAGTCTCTACAATGGAACAATATGGTATGATGAAGGGGACGTTCACTCTGCAAAGGAGCGATAGTATGAACGATTTTGCCAATTCATCGAGGCCGGATGTTCAGGCATACCTTAAGCGCATTGGCTACGACGGCCCGCTTGACGGCAGTGCCGAGACGCTTGCCCGGCTGCAGGAATGCCATCTCCATACGGTGCCGTATGAAAATCTCGATATTGTCCGCCGAATCCCGCTGTCGCTTGAGATCGAAGACCTTTTCGGCAAAATCGTCGAGCGGGGCCGCGGGGGCTACTGCTTTGAACTTAACGCGCTGTTCGGCTGGCTGTTAAGAGAGCTCGGGTACCCGGTTACAGACTTCATGGCTCGTTTTTGGCGCGATGAGCCGAATCCTCCTCCGAAGCGCCGCCATCGCGTATTGAAAGTCGAGGCGGAAGGATCCTTCTACTTATGCGATGTAGGGGTGGGAGGCATTGTTCCCCGCCGGCCGATCCAAATGGTGGAGGGGCTGGAGCATCCGCAGGGGGACGAGTGCTACCGGCTGGAGCGTGACCCGTATTACGGCTGGTTGCTATGCGAGTTCAAGCATGGCGGATGGAGCCGGATTTATTCGTTTACCGAAGAGCCGCAGCTGCCGAAAGATTTTGTCATGGCCACCTACTGGTGCGAGAACGCCCCGGACTCGATTTTCATGGGCAGTTCGATGCTGGCCATCCGGACAGCGGAGGGACGCAACACGGTCGCCGGCAACGAATTTCGCATTTTTACCGCTGACGGCGTACGGACTTTCGTTCCGGAGACCGAGGAACAATATCATGAAGCTTTACGAACGTATTTCGGCATTGAACTCCATTAGGCTGAAAATCATCGGTGAGAACCCGTAGCGTCCCGAGTCGGAAATGACTCATGGGACGTTTTTTTTCTTTATGAGTAATGATTGGGAGCATTCACTGGAACAAGTTGCTTGACTCTGTTAAAGTCTGTCGACAGGGATCCAAGCACGCTGTGACGGTATGTAGCTTGTTGGTACTCGTTCAAATAAACGGATGGTTAGCGACACTAAATTTTTTTTTGAAAGCATAGAGGAAAACCGAAAACCGCGATGAATATAATACCGAATGAACCATATATTGGGCGGCCGATGATTTGAGGTCTGCATCGATGACGCGAGAGGGGGGAAGACGATGCTCGAATTGACGAAGCTGTCAAAAATTTACGATGACCAGTCCGCCGTAACCGATGTTTCCCTGCGGATCGAACCCGGGGAATTCGTTACGATGTTGGGGCCGAGCGGCTGCGGCAAGACGACGCTGCTCCGTATGCTGGCCGGGCTGGTGCAGCCGAGTTCGGGATCGATTGTTTTGGAAGGCCGGGATATTACGCTGCTGCCGCCTTACAAACGCGATTTGAACATGGTGTTTCAACAATACGCCCTGTTTCCACATTTGACGGTGGAGGACAACATCCTGTTCGGGCTCCGGATGAAGAAAGTGCCGGCGGAGGAACAGCGAAAACGGCTGCTGCAGGTGGTGGAGCTGACCCGCCTGACCGGTCTGGAGCGGCGCAAGCCTCATCAGCTTTCCGGCGGACAGCAGCAGCGCGTGGCCGTTGCGCGGGCGATCGTAAACCGGCCGAAGGTGCTTCTGCTCGACGAGCCGCTTGCGGCGCTCGATCTTCAGCTGCGGAAAAACTTGCAGCATGAGCTGAAGCAGTTGCAGAAGCGGCTCGGCATTACGTTTATTTATGTCACGCATGATCAGGAAGAGGCGATGACGTTATCCGACCGTATTGTCGTCATGAACGGGGGCGTCTGCGAGCAGGTAGGAGCTCCGCGCGACATATACGCCCATCCGGCGAGTTTGTTCGTCGCGTCCTTTATAGGCGAAAACAATACGCTGCAGGAGCAGGGGAGGACATACGCGGTCAGGCCCGACAAAGTGAAGTTGGTTCCGCTGCGGGACAAACCGCATCCCGAAGGCCACAGAACCGGCATGATCGAAGATATGGCCGACACCGGCAGTCTGCTCAAGCTGTATGTGCGGCCGGATGGCGGCGGCCCAAACTTGCTTGTGTATAGATACGGCGATGAAGTGCAAGGCTGGCGCACAGGGCAAAAGGTAGCCTACGGCTGGGCTTCACGGGATGAGGTGGTGCTGGCCCGGTGAACAAAGGCGGATGGTTGACCGTTCCCGCCGTCGCGTGGCTGGGGCTTTTTTTTGCTGTTCCCGTACTCGGGATCGGTGCGTTGTCTTTTATGGGCAGGGATAGCTACGGCCGGATCGTTTACTCCTTTACCGCGGAGAATTACATACGCGCGCTCGATCCGATTTATGTACAAATCGTAGGGGAGACGCTGCTGCTCGCGATCGTTACGACGGTGCTGTGCGCCTTGATCGGCTACCCGTTCGCGTATGCGATGACGCAGTTTCAGCGGAAATGGCAAAACGTGCTGCTGCTGCTCATTCTCGTTCCATTTTGGATCAACATGCTTGTCCGCTCGTTCGCGTGGGTCATTTTATTGCGTTCGCAAGGGGTGATCAACACGCTGCTGGAGCGCTTGGGGTGGATCGGCGAGCCGCTGCAGCTGCTGTACAACAAAGAAGCCGTGTTTCTGGGAATGGTGTACACGCTGCTGCCGTTCGTTATATTACCCGTCTATGTGACGCTGGAGAAGATCGATAAGTCATGGCTTGAAGCCGCTTCCGATCTGGGTGCGGCCCCGCGCCGCGCGTTCTGGGCGGTCGTATGGCCGATGTCGCTGCCCGGGGTGTTCACCGGCTGCATGCTGGTGTTCGTCAGCTCGATCGGCATGTTCGTTATTCCCGATATTATGGGAGGGGCCAAATCCCAACTGCTCGGGAACGTCATCCAGAACCAGTTCTTGTCTGCAAGAGACTGGCCGTTCGGTGCGGCTTTATCGGTGTATCTAATCATTCTGTCGCTGGCGGCCATCGGCGTCATGCAGTCGTGGGTCAGCCGATTGACCGGAGCCGGCGGAGCGAAGCGGGGTGGGACGATGTGACCGGAAATCACCGGCGATGGTCCGTGTATATATGGGCCGTACTTGCTTTTTTGTACGTGCCGATTGCGGTCGTGATGCTGTACTCCTTTAATGATTCGCGGGTGAATGCGGTGTGGCAAGGCTGGACGTGGAAGTGGTATGCGTCGCTCTTTACGAACGAACGGGTGATCGAAGCGCTGCTGAACAGTCTGCTCGTCGGTTTCGTATCTACCTTCATCGCTACCGCGCTTGGAACCGGAGCGGCGCTCGGGCTCGAGCGGTACCGGATGAAGGGCGAACAAGCGGCTCGCGCGCTGCTGCTGCTCCCGGTCGTCGTGCCGGACATCGTGATGGGCATCTCGCTGCTCGGCATGTTCAGCCAGCTGCTCATTCCGCTCGGAGCCGGGACGATGATCATTGCGCATGTGACGTTCAGCTTGTCGTTCGTGTACGCCGTCGTCTCCGCGCGGCTGCAAGGAACGAGCAGCGTATACGAAGAAGCGGCCAGCGATCTCGGGGCCGGGCCGTGGCAGACGTTCCGGCATGTGACGCTGCCGGTCATTATGCCCGCGATTGCCGCGGGGGCGCTGCTTGCCTTTACTTTATCGCTCGATGATTTCATGATCAGCTTCTTCGTGTCCGGTCCGGGCTCGACGACGCTGCCGCTCTACATTTACGGTTTGGTGAAAAGGGGGATTTCCCCCGAAATCAATGCGTTGTGTACGCTGCTGATTGCGTTTACGATAGGCTCCGTCACCCTTGCGGAACGAATCCGGCGGAGATCATAATATTTTAGTCCAAGGAAAGGGGTCTTCATGCGATGAAACGTTACGCAAGTTTGCTGGTCTGCCTGCTGCTCGCGCTCACCGTATTTTCCGGCTGTTCTTTAAAGGAGGAGCTGCGCATTTACAGCTGGGCGGACAATTTCGACGAGGAAGTATTGAAAGAGTTTGAGAAAAAATTTAACGTCAAAGTGCGCTACGATACGTTTTCGAACAACGAAGAACTGCTTGCGAAGCTGCAGGCAGGGGGTTCCAAGTACGACCTGATCCAGCCTTCCGATTACATGGTGGCGACGATGATCAAGCTCGGGCTGCTCGAAGAGCTGAATAAGGACAATATCCCCAATGCGAAAAACATCGCCGCGAACATGCAAAACCTGCCCTTCGATCCCGGCAACAAGTATTCGCTGGTTTACACGTCGGGCGTAACCGGCATCGCATACAACAAAAAGTTCGTCAAAGATCCGGTTCAAAGCTGGGCCGATCTGTGGAAGCCGCAGTATAAAGGCAAAGTCATCCTGCTGGACGACCAAAAGGAAGTCATCGGCATGGGGCTGAAAAAGAACGGGTTCTCCAACAGCACGAAAGATGAAAAGCAGCTGCAAGCGGCCGTTGCCGATCTGAAAAATTTGCTGCCGAACGTGCTCGCCTTCGATACCGATAACATCAAGCAAAAATTTATCGCCGAGGAAGCTTGGATCGGTACGGTCTGGTCCGGAGATGCGGCCAAAATCGTCAGCGAAGGAAAAAACATCGATCTCGGATTCGTCGTTCCGAAGGAGGGCGCGCTCATCTTCGCGGATAATTACGCGATCCCGAAAGGGGCGAAAAATAAGTCGCTCGCCGAAAAATTCATCAACTACATGTTCGAGCCGGAAGTGAGCGCCAAAAACTACGAGTCGATCGGCTACAGCGATCCGAACGAGAAAGCGCAAGCGCTGCACAGCAAAGAATTCCGCAGCATCCCGATGCTGAACTTGACCGCCGATCAGCTCAAGCAAACGGAGTGGATCAAGGACACCGGCGAGCAGGCTAAAGTATACGACCGCTTGTGGACCGAGTTGAAAGCGGGCAAAAAGTAACCGAACGCAGGCACAAGCGCTGGCAGCTATTTGCGTCGGTGCATCATAGCACAGCAACCGAACTGTCGGAATGGGGAAGCGAAAGCTTCTTCGTTCCGACATGAAAAACATCTCTTCGTTTGGTAAAGTGAGAGTATTCCGCTGCCATACAAGGGGTGTTTTTCAATTTAGAGATGGGGGATTGCCAATGATACGGTTTGGGGTTATCGGAACGAACTGGATTACTGAGAAATTTATTGAAGCGGCTCGCGAGTCGGAACACTTTGCACTGACCGCCGTCTACTCGCGCACGGAGGAGAAGGCTCGCGCATTCGGGGAGGCATGGGATATTCCGCACCGTTTTACGGATCTGGAGCGCATGGCAGAAAGTCATGAGCTGGACGCCGTATATATCGCCAGCCCTAACGCTTTTCATGCGAAGCAGGCGATCATCTGCATGAATCGCGGGAAGCACGTACTGTGTGAAAAACCGTTCGCTTCCAATGCACGCGAAGTGCAGGACATGATCGCGGCTGCCGTAAACAACCGTGTTCTGCTCATGGAGGCTTTAAAGTCTACGACGGTTCCCCAGTTTCAGGCGATCCGCGACCACTTGCCGAAAATCGGACGCGTGCGGCGCTATGTTGCGAGCTATTGCAAATATTCGTCCCGGTACGACGCTTACAAGCAAGGAAAAGTACTGAACGCGTTCAATCCAGAATTATCCAACGGCTCCTTGATGGATCTCGGAATTTATTGCATTTATCCTATGGCGGCTTTGTTCGGGAAACCGGAGCGGATTCAGGCGAGCGGCATCCTTCTGGACTCCGGAGTGGACGGGGAAGGAAGTCTGATTCTAAAGTACCGGGACATGGAGGCCGTCGTCATGCACTCGAAAATTTCAAATTCAGATTTGCCTGCCGAAATCCAGGGTGAGGAAGGAACGATGGTGATCGATAAAATCAATGATCCGGGCCATGTCCATATTCGCTATAAAGACGGAAGGGTCGAGAGTGTAGTGGAACCAGACACTACCAACGCAATGTCGCATGAGGTGAGGGAATTTATCGGGTTACTGCAAAAAGGCTGCGTCGAATCTACTATGAACTCTCATGCCGTCTCCTTGACGGCGATGGAAATCATGGATGAGGCGAGAAAGCAAATCGGCCTGCGGTTTCCGGCGGATCCGGCATAAGAGGAGCAAAAAAACGCAAAATTTTATATTTACTGTCGAATTATGTAAGTGTATAATAAGTGATGCATATGAATCTAAGCGACTAGGTCAATATAACTACTGATCGTTTCTTTGAAATGTTCTAACGACAAAGGGCAAACCCATTGAAAAGTGGGGACGCAAAGCTGCGGGTCTAAAGCGGGATCGCTACGACAGCCGGGTTGCCGAATTAGGAAGGGATCGCTACGATCAAATCCAGTCTTATTCGGACTGGATTTTTTTTATTTCTCGTGGGAGGGATATTGACGAAAAGCAGACCGATGACGAAGGATCGTCAGCGATGAACATCCAAATAAACGGACAGGAGGATGCCGACTCATGATAAAGGGCCACCAAGAAGTATTGGAAATGATGGTGAACGGACGGCCTTTATCCGACATATTACATAAGCTGATCAGAATCGTAGAAACGATATTTGCAGACAAGATTTGTTCCATTCATCTGGTGGATGAAACCGGGGAGATGCTGCAGCTGGCCGCCGCACCGAGTCTGCCGGGTGAATACAGCCGATCCATCGACGTTGTGAAGATCGGCCCGGGAAGAGGGGCGTGCGGATCGGCGGCATGGCACAAAAAAACGGTGATCGTATCGAATTTATGGTCCGATCCCGCCTGCCGTCCGTGGAGGGATATAGCGCGACGGCTCGACATAAGGTCCTGCTGGTCGTTGCCGGTATTATCCGCGTCGAATAAGGTGCTTGGCACATTCGCCGTATACTCCAGACACGTGTGTACGCCGAACAAAGAAAATGTAAAAGTGGTCGAGATGCTGTCATTTTTGCTCGGAGAAATTATAGAGAAATATCATGCCGGCCTAAAGATGGAACGTCTTGCCTATCTGGATCCTTTGACCAGCCTTCCCAACCGGCGTTATTTCATTGAACGGCTGGAGCAGGCATTGACGGCGGCTGAGTCGGAGCGTTCCAAAGTCGGCGTCCTTTTTTTGGGATTGGACTGGTTTAAACCGATCAACGATACGTTCGGCCATGAAATGGGAGATCGGGTATTGCAGGTCGTTTCCCGTAAAATCCGGGAGGCACTGCCGCAAACGAAGGTGCTCGCTCGAATGGACGGGGACGAATTTGCGGTGCTCTCCCGGATCGACCGAATAGAAGAGGCGGAGTTGCTTTGCAAACAGCTGCTGCGCATTATGGAAGAACCGCTTTATTACGCCGGGCATTTGTTCCACATCAGCGCGAGCATCGGGATCAGCCTGTTTCCGGACCATGGCGGCCGGGCGGAGGATTTAATTCAACATGCGGATATCGCGATGTGTCAGGTTAAATCAAGGGGCAAAAAGGATTACGGTTTGTACGAGCCGAAAATGAGCGAAAAAATATATAAAAATTTCATGATGGTCAGCGACTTCAACCGCGCGCTCAGGGAAAATGAATTCGTGCTGCATTACCAACCCCGGTATCATACGGGGACGAGTAAAATTCAATGCGTCGAGGCGTTGATCCGCTGGGATCATCCGGAGAGCGGCACCATCTCTCCGCTCGAATTTATACCGCTTGCGGAGGAGACCGGCTTTATTATTCCACTCGGCAAATGGGTGTTAAGAGAGGCTTGCCGGCAAAACAAAGCTTGGCAGGACCAAGGATTGCCCCCGGTGCGCGTCGCGGTCAATTGTTCGTCCAGACAGCTGCAGCAGGATGATTTCATTCCGATGATCAAGGAAGTGATCGCACAAACCCGTCTGAGCCCGGAATGGCTGGAGATTGAAATAACGGAAAGCGGCTTGATGCGGTCGGAACATACGAACATCGTGAAATTGCGGGAACTTCGCAGCTTGGGCATCCATATTTCGATCGACGATTTCGGGACAGGCTACTCTTCTTTGAATTATTTGATGCAGTTCGATGTACATGCGCTCAAAATCGATCGGCGATTCGTCCAGCAAATACCGAATGCGGTCATAGCGAATACGATCATTTCCTTATGCCGCAGCCTGGGACTCAATGTCATTGCCGAGGGAGTGGAAACGGTCGAGCAGTACGAATATCTCAGACGGTACGGCTGCGATGAGGTGCAGGGCTTTTTATTCGGCAAGCCGCTCCCGGCCAAGACATTCGAAATGCTGCTTCGTAAGAATGAGATTCTTGTACGGAATACGTCTATCAACGCGGTTCAAAGTTAAATTCAAATTTTTTCCAAAATTGGCTCTAATCATGTGAAAACCCTTGAAGGGTCAAGGGTTTTCTTCCACCATTATGCAGCTATGTAGGACGAAAACTTATGCCTCAATGCCGCATTTTTTAACAAGCGTAGGCCAGTAAAGCATGAACAGCGTCTTCCACTTGTCCTCGGGTAAAGCATGAATCCAATTGGCGATCTGATCCAACCCCATGTCGTGCAGCTTGTGCATAACCAATTCTTTTTCACAAAGCTCCTCTGTAACAACCACCGGAATCCCTCCAACATCAACTTGTTCAACCAAAACATTATATGCAGCCGTTGCCGGCAATGTGACACCGCAGGTAATCATTATTTTTATATGAACGGATGAAAATGGGAATCGGTCCGCATCCTAAACATGGGGTGAACGACATGAAGAAACGCATGAAAACCGACTACGACTTCGAAGCCGCGTTTTTGGCACAATCGCCCGTATTCGTCAAGCATGAGATGATGGAACAATACGGATTCATCGGCGGGCTCGAAAGTTTCAATCCGATCTTCGTTAATGTCGGGGGCAGATTGTTTTTGCGCGACGAGTGCGAGTTTACAATGATTCGATAGGCGGAATCCCGATGAAAATCTCCATGCCGCGTCTAACTCTCCGTAAAACGGTCAACAATGGGAAGGTAATCATTTTATCCGGGGAGCGTGGGAAAAGATGCAGCCTTTTCATTATCGGATGGCGGAACTTTGGACGTATCATCAAACCAGAGAGTTGACGACAGAGGAGCATCACGAACTGTCGATATGTCTTCAGGCGAATGCGCTGTTTGCCCGAAAGCTCGGGGAACTGTATAACTGCGCGTATGCAGCATCCGTGGTCTGCGATGAAGAATGGGGACAAGAACTGAAAGTCCGGATCGATGCCATCGAACGGGAGTTTGCGATTCATTTGACGGACCTGAAAAATCTCGCGCCGTAATTTACATTTATTACAAATTAATGCAAATTTAAATAATCGAACAGTAAAATTTTATTATTTTTTTATGAAGATTCGCGTCAACAGCCATTGTAAAAAGCAGAGAGACGGATGTAAAATTAATGTAATATGAATGAAGCGATTGCATTTTCGACGATCTCACAGCATGGATTTAAGCAGCATGAACGATCGTATAAGGAGGCGCTTTTTTTATAACTTGGTAGATACAATTTGTATCGTATATATTACAAGGGGGTTTTGTCATGAGGACAAAAGAAATAGCTTGCATCGTAGACGGTTGCGGACGAATGAGCAGATCACGCGGTTTGTGCAATACGCATTATCAGCGCTGGTTAAGACATAAAGATCCGTCCGTTTCTTTGATCAATCGAAGCGGTACGAAAGCGGAATGCATCATGACCGGCTGTCATTCTCCTTCGCAAGCGAGAGGCCTCTGCAAAACGCATTATGCAAACTACAGAAGAAAGTGGGTTCAGGCCACCCACGCTTGAATCGAGTTGGAACCAGAACCCGTAATTACCGCGAATCAAACGATGATCCATCATCCACCGAACCCGGTTCTCTTCAAAAAGATAATTATATACAAAATAAAGGATATATCCGCCATGGAGCCGAGACACCGACCGATGTAAAATCAAGCCGTGCGTATACATAGCAGAATTGGCTTAGGAAAGGTTGGCGACATGAGCAAATTGAAAATCATTCAAATTGGCGTCGGCGGCTTTGGCCGTTCTTGGCTTCGAACGGTGAAAGCCAATCCGGATGCGGAGATGGCGGCCGTAGTCGATGTGTCGGAAAGCAACTTGGCTGAAGCGAAAAGCATTCTGGAGCACGACGCGCTGCCGGCGTATCAAGATTACCGCGAAGCGATCCGATCGGTTGCCGCCGATGCGGTATTGATCGTCACCCCGCCCAGGACGCATATCGAGATTGCGCTGTTTGCGTTGGAGGCAGGACTGCATGTACTGACCGAGAAGCCGTTATCCTACTCCTTCGAGGAAGCGATGACGCTATATGAGAAGCGGCCCCGGTACGGCAAACAAGTAACGGTAAATCAAAACTACCGCTGGACCCCGGAAATTCAGGCGGTGAAGGACGGACTCACGAGCGGCGTCATCGGAAAGATCGCCTACGTCGATTGGACTTTCCGGCGGATGCACAATCCAAGGCAAGGGACGTGGCGCGTCCAATCGTCCGATTTTTTGTTTACGGATGTAAGCGTTCACCATTTTGACTTAATGCGCTATTTGCTTGGTACGGACCCGATCGCCGTATGTGCGAGCGGGTTTCGTCCGTCTTGGAGCTGGTGTGAGGGGAACATGGTGAACGGCGCGTTTTTCCGCTTTCCCGGCGAGGTGAACGTTCATTATTTCGGCAGCCTGGAAGACACCGGGACGTTAACGCCATGGAATGGCAACTTTCGTCTGGTAGGCAACGAGGGCGCTATCGAGCTGACGGACGATGTGCCGACGCTTGTCCGGAAAGACGGAAGCAAGGAACAGCTGCCGCTTCCCGCCCTTCCTTATGAAAGCAAGGGCTTTACGCTGGACGCATTCGTTCGATCGGTTCGCAGCGGCGCTCCGTCCGTTACCGATCTTTCCGATAATATCCGTACGTTCCTTATGGTGGACGGCGCGATTCAATCCGCCCGCGAGCAGCGCTGGGTTGATTACGATTTTCCGGCGGACTCGTTGCCGGAAGGGAGGTCTGCGCAGGCGTGATCGTCAAAAATTATTTGGAAGCAGAGTTCACTATGGGGCGAAGCCATAAAGGCAACGGCGAAATCAAAAACGTACAGCTATTCAAAAACGAGGACTTTATGACGAAGCTGAAGTTTTTGAATTACGCCGAGCTTCCGCCGCATACGTCCATCGGATACCATAAACACCGGCAGGATGAAGAAATTTATATCATTTTAGAAGGCAGTGGCCGAATGACGGTAAACGAGGAAGTGCGCGAGGTGCGTCAAGGCGACGTCTTGATTAACCGGCCGGAGTGGGCGCACAGTTTGGAAAACCATACGGATGAAGTGCTGAAAGTGCTTGTATTCGAGGTGGACCTGTAGAGGAGGAAGCAAGCGATGACGAATATAGGGAATTCGCTGCATCGTTCGGAACCGGAGGACCATCGCATAGGGTGCAGGGCAGCGATGATTCATCTCGTGCATCCAACGCTTGTGCAGCAAATCGGTCAACCGGCGTTCATCCGCCCGGGAGAGATGGCACCGAAGCTCCATGTTCAGGCCGTAACCGACTTGACCTTGACGATGGAGCTGCTTGGAGCCGAGGCGGGGAAACAGGCCGCGCCGCAACCTTCGAAAATCATGCTTACAGCCGGCGAAGAGCGCACGGTCGACTTGGAATGCGACAGTCTGAGCTCCGGATTGTATGAACTGCACATCCGGGTGGAGAGCAAAGAGGAGCAGAAGCCGTACTACGATCGTTTTTCATTTGTGGCGTACGACCCATCGCTTTTAACCGCGGAGCAGAGCAGCATCGCCTTTCCGGATGCGGAGGGGCGGATGACGTACGTTCCCGACTATAAAGGAAACCGGATTCTCGACTTTTCGAACTGCGGTTACATGGGCGGCGGCGTCCGGCTTCCCGAAGTGCCGGCCGTGTTGACGCTTGAGCCGGAGGAGGGCGATCAAACGGCGCGCATTCAGGAAGCGATCGATCAATTGTCCCGCCTGCCTTTGTCGCCGGCAGGGTTCAGAGGCGCGCTGCTGCTGAAAAAAGGGACGTACGCGTTGGATGGGACCTTGACGATTCGAGCAAGTGGCGTCGTGCTTCGAGGGGAAGGCCAGCGGGAAGACGGAACGATTCTCCATGCCCGAGGCGAAGGAAGAAGAGACATGCTGCAGGTGAGCGGCGGCGGCGCTCCTCAGCTGCTCGAGCAAACGATCACGGACATCCTTGACGACTATGTGCCTTCCGGCGCCCGCTCATTTCATGTCGCCGATGCCGGCCGATTTGCTCCGGGCGATTCGGTGATGGTGATCCGCCGAGGCAACGAGCCGTGGATCCACGCCATCGGCATGGATGCGATCGTACCGAGGCCGAATGCCGGCGGGACAAAGCAGTGGGGCCCGTTCGATCTTTTGTTTGACCGGGTCATCACTCAGATCGAGGGTGACCGAATTACCGTGGATGCGCCGATCGCCAGCGCCATCGAGGCGGAGTGGGGCGGCGGAGCGATGGTGAAATACGACGATAGGGATCGAATCGCCCAGGTTGGCATTGAGCATTTGAGTGTCAGCTCCGATTATGATGCGGATATTACGAATACCCAAGTGGACGGAAAACAGGACGCTACGGAGCCTTATTGCGCGGATGAAAACCATGTCGTCCATTTTGCCGTGCTGAATCACGTAAAAAATGCATGGGTAAGAGACGTGAGCGGCCGCCATTTGGAACACGCGCTTGTCACTATCGACCGCGATGCCAAATGGGTCACCGTACAGGATTGCACGGTCACCGACATGGTCAGCATCATTACGGGCGGCAGGCGGTATCCGTTCCATGTGACCGGGCAGCTCTCGCTCGTGCAGCGCTGCTATACGGAGACGGCCAGACATGCATTCGTATTCGATGCCCGCGTCTGCGGCCCGAACGTATTTCTCGACAGCGAATCGAGCGTCGATTTTAACGCGAGCGAGCCGCATCACCGGTGGTCCGTCGGCGGGTTGTACGATAACGTGCGCTCCCCGATTTATATCCGCGACCGGGGCTGGATGGGCAGCGGTCATGGTTGGGCCGGGGCGAACTATGTAACGTGGAACACGGAAGGGAAGCTGACCGTGCAGCAGCCGCCGACAGCTCAAAATTACGCCGTCGGGCACGTGGGAACCGTGGAGCCGCCGTTTTTGCCGAACCGGCACGATCCGCGGCCGCGGCAGGACGGTTATTGGGATCGTAAAGGACAGCATGTTCAGCCGAGAAGCCTGTATTTGCAGCAGTTAGTGGAGCGGATGGGAACGCAGGCGGTGCAAAACATTTCCCGGACGTAAGCGGAATCGAGTCGTTTGACGAACAAGAGGAAGCTTGCTTACGGATATCGGTTGGCGTGAGGGGGGCGGTCCGGGATCCATGGCTTGGCACGTTGACGGGTTCGTTACATTCGGAATGACCGGTTACGGTCATCGCGTGGGTCAGGACAAATAAAGGAGGCTCGGGTATGCACCCGGCCTCCTTATTTCATGGACGAATATTACCAGCCCAAACCGCGGGAAACGATAACCAGCAAAATGAACAGAACCAGAATCGCTGCCGTGCTGGTCCATACGCCGCCTACACCACAACTGCCGAATCCTACACCCATCGTAAGCAACTCCTTTCCGGTGGAACTACTGTATTATATGACCGTATTGCTTCTTTGAACTGGACGTTTATCCCGCATTGAGGCCCAGAGTTTGACGAAACGAAACGGCGGTATCCCGATGGTTTTCGATGGAAGGCAAGATGCGTTACTTCATCGGCTGGGCATCGCCAACCGGATGGGCAGCTGATATAGTAGGGAAAAAGGGGGAATCGTTATGCCCGACTGGTCGTATCAAACCGTGTTTCGTCCTGTGCTGTTTCGTCTGCCGTCCGAAACCGCCCGGGATTTCACGCTGCAGGCGATGGGGCTGATCAGCCGCATGCCCGGAGGCACCTTTCTCATACGAACGCTTGGACATATGGAGTCGTCACCCATACTTGAAAGTGAGCTGGCGGGCATCCAAATACCGTATCCCGTCGGATTGAGCGGTACGCTCGATAGCCAGGGTACGGCCAACAAAGCGATGTCGCCTTTCGGTTTCGGGTTTATCGAGATCGGCCCGATCACACCTGAAGAAATCGTCGCGCACCGGCGGATTCGGCGCGAGCCCGAGGCGGAGGTCATCGTATATCCCGAGCCGTATGCGAACGCGGGACTTGCGAAGACGGTATGGCGGCTGCAAAAAAAGCAAGGCCACCGGCTGCCGTTATTCATTCGAACCCGGCAAATGCCGGGAAGTACATGGGAAGCAGCTTGCGCGCAGCAGCTCAGCGGTATGACTGAGCTCGCTCCGTATGCTTCCGCGTTTTATATCGATGCTTACGATCATGCCTGGTCCGCAGAACGGAATGCGGAGCTGGCGAACCGGCTGCAACGGGAGGCAAGAGAGCGGTGGGGGCAGGAAAAACCGCTGCTGTTGTATGTGCCTCTTGACATATCGGAACAAACTTTGGAGAAGCTTATTCATCAGATCCGCCCGGCTGAATGGGACGGCATCGTATTGGGCGAGGCTCTTCGAACTACGGAAGGCGCTGCGGTAGGAAAGCCGGCGAAAGCCGTCAGTCTGGCCCTTATAGGCCGGCTCCGCGAGCTTTGCGATGCGAGGCTTGCTCTTATCGCGAGCGGCGGCATCCATGAACCGCAGGATGCGCTCGACCTGCTGGAAGCCGGCGCAACGTACGTGCAGCTGCACAGCGGGCTCGTGTACGCCGGCCCCGGGCTGCCGAAGCGAATTAACGAGGCCATCATCAGCGAGCGGATTCGGCAAGGCATCTTGCCGGAGGCGGAGCTCCCGTCGTTCTGGTCCGGCTGGGGCTGGATGTGTCTGCTTGGGATAGGCATGATGATCGGCGGTTTGCTGGCCTGGCTCATTGCGGCGACCCAAGTGGTGCTGCCTTATGATTTATCTTTTCTGGGGCTAAGCCGCGGCGAGCTTTCAGCGACAAACGCCCGGCTGCTCGGCTTCATGTCGCATGACCGTGTGACGCTCGCGGGGACGATGATTTCGATCGGAATCTTGTACTTTCAGCTTGCCTGGCACGGCTTGCGCTATCGGCATCATTGGGCCAAAACCGCACTGATGACCTCGGGCCTCGTTGGGTTCAGCAGTTTTTTCCTGTATTTGGGTTACGGCTATTTCGACCCGCTGCATGCAGTGGCTGCCGCTGTGCTGCTCCCGATGTTCATCCTGTCGATGCGTGCGGGCGCAGACGCTCCGCCGCGCGATGCGCCGAGCCGGATCAACGACCGCATGTGGCTTCGGGCGCAATGGGGGCAGCTGATGCTCGTCTCGCTTGGAATCGCACTGGCTGTCGGCGGCCTCGTGATTGCCGGCGTTGGCGTGACCGGCGTCTTCGTACCGCAGGATTTGCAATATTTGTGCACTTCACCGGATATGCTGAACGCGATCAACGAGCGATTAGTTCCCTTGATCGCGCACGACCGTGCAGGATTCGGCGGCGCGCTGTTCTCGGATGCGCTCGCGCTGCTTATCATGGCGCTGTGGGGAATAAACCAGGGCCGGCGCTGGCTCTGGTGGACGTTTCTGCTTGGCGGGCTGCCGGGGTTTGTCGCCGGTTTCAGCGTTCATTTTCAGATCGGCTATACGGATTTCATGCATTTGCTGCCGGCGTATTTCGCCTTTGCGTTGTACGCTGCCGGCCTGGTGCTGCTGTATCCCTACATGATGCGGCGCGAGACGGCCTACCGTTAGGAAAAAGAAAAACAGACTTCGGGCGGGTTCGTGCCGAAGTCTGTCGCATTTGCAAAGGTCTCATTTCGGTTTGCTTACGGGGACGGAACTGCCCATATATTCCTCGAACGTTACGCCTTTTTTGGCGATGTCCTTGGCCGTTTCCGTACCGACGTACCGCAGATGCCATGGCTCATACTGGTAGCCGGTAATCGCTTCTTTGCCTTTCGGATAGCGGATGATGAAGCCGTATTCCGGTGCGTGCTGGTCAAGCCACTTCGCTTCCTTCGTATCCGCGAAGCAATCGGTGGCTGCGCATTTGCCGGTGGAACCGGAAACGTCGATGGCCAGCCCCGTCTCATGCTCGCTATGGCCCGGCTTCGCGCTGTATTTGTTCGCGGCTTCCTCGCCGTCCTTCTTGACATAATTATTATATAGCGTCGTTTGCGTTTCGTGAGAGCGGTAGGCGGACACGCCGGCGAGCGGCAAACCGTCTTTCTTTGCGGCCGCAAATAGCTTCTCCAGCGCGGCAGCGGCTTCCTTGCGCATTTTGCGCTTTTCCAAATGCTCCTTGAACGTAAAAGGAACGTCGGGCTCCACTAAGTCCGTCGGTTTATAGTTGTCCGGCAGTTTGTACGTTTTGTTGACCATCACCGCATTATCGGTCGGATTGGCGACAACTTGAATGGCCGTATTGCTTTTCGGTCCGGCACCCTGTGTCGGGGGCTGCTGCGTCGTAGGCTGCGATGGTTGGGTTGCCGGCGTCTGACTGGACGTTCCGCCGTTTTTTCCGGTATCCGATCCCGGCTTTGCAGCGGCATCCGTGCCTGGCGTCGTCACTGGCGTCGTCGTTGTCGCCTTCCCCGGATCGGCGGCTGCCGGTTCGGGCTTTTTGTCGCCGCCGCACCCGGCCGTCAGCAGAAGCGCGCCGCTTAACGCGACGACAGCGGCCAATTTCCATGGTTGATTCAAGTTCAGCATCGTATCATTCCTATCCTGTTGTTGTCTATTTTCATTATACAGACGATAGACAGGAGATGAAAGTTACTTGAGAATTACAAAAAGTCGACACGGCCTTCTTTCGGCCGGATCGTTTATTTCTCATTTGGGACGGGAAGCAATATAATGGAAATAACGATAATGCAGCCGGGAGGAAACAAGCGGTATGTCCGACGCTCAGCGCAAGCTTTTACGAATTTTCTTCATGGTATTCGCCATTTACGCCATCTTGATGGCCCTCTACGTTTGCTTATTTCCGACGGGCGGGGTGCCGACTGTGTACCGCGGAACGGCGGCAGACCCGGCTACGTACTTATCCGAGGCGCAGCTGCAGCAGAGCCAGACGCTTTCCGCAGCGCGCAACTGGATTTTTTTCATCAGCTACCCTTGGGAATGGGCGGTCTATCTGGTGCTGCTGCTCGCCGGTTTCGCCGGGCGATGGCAGGAGCGATTGGAACGGACAGTCCGGCCGGTGTCTCTGCGGTTTCCGCTCTACGTACTGTGGATCAATCTGATTGTATTTCTGGTCTTCCTTCCGCTCCGCATTACGAGCTATTCGCTCTCAAGAAGCTACGGCTTGTCCACGCAAACGGTGTGGAGCTGGCTAAGGGACAAGGCGGTCGGTTTCGGCGTCAATTATGCGGTCATGCTGCTTGTTGCCGCGGTTGCTTTCTGGTTCATTCGCCGCGGAGGCCGCTGGTGGGTCAAACTGTGGCTGCTGTCGGTTCCTTTCACTTTGTTCATGATCTATATTCAGCCGGTTGTGATCGATCCGCTGTACAATGAATTTACAAGGCTGTCCGATCCGAAGCTGGAGCGGCATATTTTGGATCTGGCGGCGAAGGCGGACATCCCGGCGGATCGGGTGTATGAAGTCGATATGTCGCAAAAAACGAATGAGCTCAACGCCTATGTTACCGGCATCGGGTCAAGCTTGCGGATCGTACTGTGGGATACGACGCTTCGAAGCCTGATGGAACCGGAAATTTTGCTCATTATGGCACATGAAATGGGACATTATGTGATGCATCACCTGGAATGGAGCGCGGTCGGGGCGGTCGTCTCATCGTTTTTCCTGATCTGGATCGGCAGCTGGCTTTACCGCTGGGTGCAACAGCGGTGGGGGCGAAGCCTCGGCATTCCGCAAGCCGGCAGCATGGCCGGATTCCCGCTCGTGTTGTTGATTTTATCCGTGCTTACGTTCGTTTCGCTGCCTGTCGCCAATACGGTTTCCAGGCAAGCGGAGCATGCCGCGGACTTATTCGCTTTCGAGCTGATTGGCAGCAGCGACAATGCAGTAACGATGTATCAGAAACTGGCTGCTTCCTCATTAAGCGATGTGAATCCGCCGCTGCTCGTCAAGCTGTTCCGCTCGACTCATCCGAGCATCATGGAGAGGATTATCGATGCGCAAACGTACCGACCTGCCGGAAAATAAAATAAACATCTACACGCTGGCCGGCGTTGCGACGGCTCCTACGTTCATGGAAGACTTCAGCAGCGAGCTTACGGTCCGCCTTCGCCTGGGCGGCTGGGATGTTCGGCATACGGAGCTGCTCTTTCCGTACGGCGATTGGAGCCGCAAGCTGTTGTATCAATTGCTGGAGATGCGCAACGATCTGTACCCGCTGCGGAGAGCGAGGCTAGCGCCGATCGGCGGCAAGCTGGCGGCGGATGCGGTAGCGGGTTCGTACTCCGGCGGCCTCGCCTTGTTGATCGGACACAGCGGAGGAGGTGTCGCGGCCGTTCAAGCGGCGGAGCTGCTCTGCCGGGCCGGTACGGTGCACAGCGCGCAGCTGCGGGTTGTGCAAATCGGATCTCCCAAATGCCCCGTACCGGAACCGCTGCGGGAGCGGACGCTTTACATCCGCTCGGCGCGCGATCCGGCCACGCTGATCGGCAACTGGGGCGGCTTCGAGCGAGGATCGTTCGGGCAGCCTTGGTGGAACGCGCGCAAGTATGCGCCATCCCATCATGTGCGGCTGCCGATCATCGGCAAGCACGCCGATTACTTCCGGCGAAGATCGCCTTATGTGAACCGTGAGGGCTTCTCCAACTTGGAGCTCACGCTGACCAGTATTTGGAACTGGCTGCACCAACGAATATGAATGCGCAGCCCCCACGGATTCGGAAGGGAAGCACGAAAACGTTTCGCCCGTATCGCCTCGGTTGAACAAAGCTTCGCCCGGTTAAAGCCCCTCATCAAAAAAATCCGGCATATTGCCGGACGGTGTTTATGCTCCTGTATACATGCCGTAGCCGTTCTTTCCCCCGGTTTTCACCCGGTACATCGCGGTGTCCGCATGCAGCAGCAGCGTGTCTGCATCGGTTCCGTGCTGCGGGTAGATCGCAACCCCGATACTCGGAGTAACGCTCAGCTGCAGATGCCCGATCGGTATCGGCAGACATAGCGAATCGATCAGCCGTGCGGCCAGCGTCTGTACGGACTCCTCATCTTGCACTTCCGTCAGCAGCACCGTAAACTCGTCGCCACCCATCCGAGCGGCCATATACCCGCTCACGGCATTTGCTTTCAAGCGGGTGGACACCGATTCCAGCACCCGGTCACCGATCGCGTGGCCATAACTGTCGTTGATATGTTTGAAGCTGTCCAGATCGATCAGCAGTACGGCGAGCCTGGAGCCGTCCACGGAAGCTTTCTCGACCGAAAGCTGGATCGCCTCATTGAAGCGTCGGCGGTTAGGCAGGCCGGTAAGCGTATCGTGATAGGCCAAGTAATGGATCGTGGCCTCCGCTTCTTTCTGCTTGGTGATGTCTTTGGCGATACAATAGACGCCGACGACTTCCTCATCGATCATAATCGGCAGCATAATGATTTGAAGGTGCAACTGTGAGCCGTTCTTGTGCAGCACGCTCGTTTCAATCGACTGAGGCTCGCCCTGCTCCTTCGTGTCAATGAATCGTTTGCGCACTTCGTCGCCGTTGTCGATTTGCACAAGCTCCATGACCGGCTTGCCGATCAGCTCGTGCGGAAGATAGCCCGAGATGCGACGCAAGGAGGCGTTTGCGCTTGTAAATACGCCGTTCAGGTCAAGGGAAAAGACGACGTCCGGATTTTGCTCGAACAGCGATTTGTATCGCTGTTCGCTGATTTTAAGTGCGAGCTCGGCCTGCTTGCGGGCGGAAATATCGCGGATGATACAGCAATAAGCGATGGCCTGGCCATCCTTATCCCGGATCGGCATGACCGACTCGCTCGCCGGGAATATCGAGCCGTTCTTGCGCTGCCTCAGCGTTTCGACATTGGGAACGGCGTAGTCGTGCGTCGCCAATTGTCCGGCGAAATCCGGCCACAGCGAAGAAGGGACGATCGGATTCGGTTGTCCGATAATCTCTTGTTCCGACCAGCCGAATAACCGGATGAACGTACCGTTGATATGGCTTACGAGATGGTGCAAGTCGCAAACGACAAAAGCGACCGTAGCATTGTTGGTAAGCGCCTCTACCATGCCTAATGCAAAATGCAGTTCGTCTTCCAGGCTAGATGGCGGGTTTGGACCGGGGGTTGTGGACAAGTGCATTCCTCCAGCGAAGCTTGAATTATGCAAAATGGGAGTAGCGGCCTGAAGCCGCAAAGGTCATCTCCGATCATATGGTCAGTTTCGATTATACTATATTTGTTTTGCCGAACGGACAATATTTTTGCGAATTCCCCGTATATTCGTAGCGCCGTCCTTCGCATGTTGACATATGAGCTTCGTCTTCAGCCCCTTTAGGAAGAAGCCGTTTACCAATCGGCATATTGCGATTCCAGGTATTCCCACTGTGCCGTCAACCAAATCATTTCTTCGGCGAACCGTTTTGGCGGCTCGTCCTTTTCTTTGATCGTTCCTCTAAGCCACCAGTGCGCTTCACGGCACCAGAGCAGCTTGAAGGCCAGCGGCAGCCGGTTGTAAGGGAAGATGCGATGCTCCCTGTAGCCGTCCAGGAACGCTTCCGCGGCATACGTGCGCAGCTCCCCTTCCTCTGCGTCAAACGCCGCGGATAGCAGCACTCTGGCGACATCGATCTCCGGGTAGCCGTATGTAACGGTATCGAAGTCGATCAGGCCTGACACCTGGTCCTCATCAAACAAGATGTTATCGACCCAATAATCCCAGTGCGCCCATCCGTGCTTGAGGCCATCGAATATCGACAGATCGATTGTGGATAAAATACGGCCGTGCTCTTCCATCGCTGCGAGCAAGCGCGCGTCGAGGTTCGGCAGCTGCTGTGCCGCCTTAAGATTGCTGCGCCACTCCTCATTCATGACCGGTAGGGAAGGCTTCCAGCCTTCTACCGCCCCGGTTTGCGGCGAGGAGCGGGCAAGCAGGCGATGCATCAGGCCGGTCACCTGACCCAGCCGATACATGCGGAGCGGATCTACCGTACCGGCTTTCGCCGTCCGTCCCGCGGCACAGTGCATGACAACGTAGAAATGGCCGTCGGGCGTGCGATAAACGGGTCTGCCGTCCGCGCCGGTCTTAACTGCGGGGCATGGCACACCGTTCTCGTGCAAATACTGCTGCACCATCAGCGAACGCTCGATTTTCTCAAGGCGCTTCGGATCAAGCAGCGAATAGCGCTTCGGGTGGTAGCACTTGACGAAGAGGTCCCCGGCGTCGGTATGTACGATCCATTTTCTGTTGTGCAGCCCGAGAAAGTTCGGTTTGTAGCCGGTAATCCGGACTCCCCATGCGCGCGACAGATGCGCAAATACCGTCTCTCTCACCGCAGGGTCATCTATCACGCGGGCTTCTGCAGTCAAAGTCAATTCGCATCCCGCCTTTGTCCCGTCCGCTTCGGACCAGCGGTCCGTGAGTGGGGCGGCTTCGCGATATTATTCATGCGCTGAGCGCCCAGATTATCGTAAGAGTGCTCGTTATATTGTTGCAAAACGATATCGCCGTATGAGCGTATGCAGAATGCCGTTCCGTCTAATTGGATGCCAGTTTGTTTCAATGTTCACACCATCCTATCCGAAATCATTCATAGAGAGCGGATGCCCATGAAAGAAGAATATCGAATGTATGTTCGCTAGTCAACTCGGAAAAGGAGCGTTTTGTGTATTCGCATATATGGCAATCCGAAGTTACAGCATATGGAAACATGGCGTTTTCTGAAAATATTATTCTTTCATTTTCTAGGTGATGCTCGCGATTTCTGCGTTTTTTTCATTCTAGGGATATGCAAAGGAAAACGAAAGGACGCGACGAATAGAGGAGTATATGCGGATTCAATAAACCGGAAATCAAAAAGGGGCGAAGCGGATGGAAGCACGTATTTATGAGCCGGCGGCCGGTCTCGAGGCACTGCTGCGCACGCATGCCAATCCGCGGCAAGCGGGTCCGATGCAGGCGTATATGCGGGATCAGTTCCCTTTTCTTGGAATCAAATCGCCCGAACGCGTTGCGCTTGAGAAGCAATATTGGAAGGAGCGCGGGCTGCCGGCAAAGGATGAGCTCGAAGCTTGCGTACGGGGGCTGTGGGGGCTCCCGGAACGGGAATTTCAGTATGCGGCGATGGGCCTGCTGGAAAGGCAGGCAAAGAAAGCGGATCGGGCACAGATCGTGCTGCTTGAGGAGCTGGTCGTTACGAAATCTTGGTGGGATACGGTCGATTTGATTGCAGCGAGGCTGGTAGGGCTGCATCTCTCGCGTTTTCCGGAGCTGATTCCGGAAAGAGCGGAGCGGTGGATCGCCTCGGACAACATTTGGCTTCAGCGAACGGCGATCTTGTTCCAGCTCGGTTACAAGACACGGACAGATAAGGAGCTGCTGTTCGCGCTGATTCGGCGGCGATCGGAGTCGGATGAATTTTTTATTCGGAAGGCGATCGGCTGGGCGCTGCGCGAATATTCGAAGACGGATGAAGAGGCGGTTCGGCGGTTTGTGGCGGAGACCCAGTTGTCTCCGCTCAGCGTTAGGGAAGCGCTGAAACACGCGGACAAGAAGCGGACGTGAGGAAGCCCTTCGCATCGTCCGTGTTCCTGCCGCTCGTGAAGCGTGCGCTTAAGCAGTATAAGACTAGTCGAGCCGAAAGCCTTGCGCTTCAAGGAACGAGCGCATGTGCCCCCGAACAGGCTTGCGGTATTTATCGGCAATCCCGCTCGACCAATTCGTCAACGTTTTGCCGTTGGTACGCACTTTATAATATTCGTGCATGACTTCGTCATAGGCTTCAATGCCGGCCTCAATCCGGTCCGGTTGATACGCGTTTTGATGCACGACCGCTTGTTTCGGCAGGCGCGGGCGAAAGGACGGCTCTTGATCCGGCACGCCGATCGTCAGGCCGAACACCGGATAGACGAGCTCCGGCAGCTTTAGCAGCCGGCTTACGTGTTCGATCTCGTTGCGGATCGAACCGATATAGCAAACGCCCAGGCCCATCGATTCCGCAGCAATGGCGGCATTTTGCGCGGCAAGGGCGGCGTCGACGGTGGCGACGATGAAGCTTTCCGCATTTTGATGGAACATCTCGCCTTGTTGTTCCGTTGCCGTCCTGATCCGATGGAGGTCGGCGCAAAAAACAAGAAACAAGCCTGACTGTTCCACGTAAGCAAGCGAACCGGCGAGTCTCGCAACCTCCGATTTGATATCGGGCTCGGTCACGGCAATGATACTGTAAGCTTGGACGTTGCTCGAGGTCGAAGCCGCTTGGGCGGACGTGACAATGGCGTCGATCTGCTCCGGGGACAGCGCTCGCGCTGTAAATTTACGGATCGACCGGTGGCTTTTCAATAAATCGATGACCGGATTCATGGACTCGCAGCACCTCCGTTAGATTCGCCGCAATCGCGATGAACTCCATCGTGCGGGAGCTCCGCCATTCGCGGCAGATGCGTTGTAAGTCCGATATTATCGGATTGCCCCGGACGAGTCAAACATGGCGGCGCGCACGGCTGCAAGCATCAGAGAACGCTGTAGAACAGGAGGGCCAACAGAGCCGTTGCTCTCCTCGCGCAGCCCCCCATCAAATCAAGCATGTGTAACCCTTTGTTCCATGAATCGAAAGCTACTGCTCATAGCCGCTTTGTGAAGAGGCACCGCCATGCCACAGCTTTTTAAGAGGGACCATAGCCGGTTCGGGAACGTAATACTTGAAGCAGTTCGTGCTGATGTCTCCAAGCAGCTGGCGGCGGATCGGGTCGGCCCCCTCCAGCAGTTTCGGCGAGGCGCTATGATAGTCGATCGGTCGCATCCAGATCGGGCTGTAGCCGATGAACAGCTGGCGCCTTTCAAATGACGCCGAACGATTCGGCGATCCGGCATGCCACAGGTTTTGCGCAAAAACAAAGGCGTCTCCCGGTTTGCCGCATATTTGGATTTCTCCCTTGAGAGGTACATTCACGTCGGTTTGGGAGGGCTGAAAGTGCGGCAAAAGGTGGCTGCCCGGGATGACCTTCGTATTGCCCCGGTCCGGCTCGGACATGTCGCTCAAGATATAACAAACTTTAATGTAATACGTTGCGGTGAGGCCGCCGATGTTCGGAAACTTCGGATGCGGGCCGTCCTGGTGCCAATTAATGAAACTGCTGGTCGTCGTCTTGAGGTCGTTCGGATTCGGCTTGCGCACGGTCAGATGGGAAATGTGAAGCTGAATATTGTAGCCCATCAAATGGACCATCAGCGGTAACATTTGCGGATGATCGATCAGCGACAAAATGGACGGGTCTCTCTCTACGCTGTTGTACACATTGTAGGCAAGTGCCTCAGGCTCCTCCGCTATGATTCGGTCTACCGCCTTATTCAGATCCTTTACCTGTGATGCGGAAAGGACGCTGCGCAAGAGCAAATAGCCGTCCTGTTCAAATTGCTTTGCGAGCGACGGGATATCAAGGGTCAAGTCCGCCATCGAATTTACCTCCTCTATTTACTCGTGTAGATTATTGTATAAAATGGATCAAGGATGCAATTGTTCGATCCGTCGGCTCCATTATACTCGTGTATATTTTGCGTATCAACTATTATTTCCCATGGGTTGAAAAATAGCGCACTTATCCCGTCCGTTTCGTATTACGATATAGTGACAGTGGATGCTAGCTCCTGCCAGTCACCCTGTTGGTTTCACTGTCGACTGCCGGATCATCAGCTCGAAGCCGAAGGTGGAATCCGTCGGTTCATCCCCGTTATGAATTTGACCCATAATCGTATCGACGGCCATATAGCCGATCTCTTTCCTCGGATAATGAATGGTCGTAAGCGTTGGTGTCGTATGGGAAGTCATCAAAATATTTTCGCATCCCGCAACCGACAAATCGCCCGGAACCGATAGTCCGCAATCTTTGCAGGCCGACAGCACGCCGATGGCCATCAGGTCGCCCGCACAGACGATCGCGGTAAACGGCAGCTTGGGGTTCGCTTTAATCCTATTGCTCATGCGGTCGTAAGCCGACTCGAGATATCCGCCCGCTTGCAGCAGCGAATGCTCTTCAAATTCGAGCCCGGACGCTTCCATTGCTTGCCGAAAGTGAAGAAACCGCACATGGTGGTAATGATCGTGCATTGCATTGGCCATAAACCCGATCTTATGATGCCCGAGCGACTTGAGATGTTCAACGAGCTTGAGCATCGCGTCATACCAGTCAATGTCAATGCTCCGTACATAGGCGTGGTCCTGAACCGGCTTCAAAACGGAATAGAGCGGAACGCCGAATTTGGCAAAGTGCTCGATCGTCTCCGGCTTCAAGCTCTGTCCCATCAGAATAATGCCGTCCGTCCGTCCGCTGAAGATCGACTTTAATTTATGTTCCTCCGACCGGATATACGTTTGGAAAATGAGCGATTGGTCGTACTGTCTGGCCCGTTGTTCAAGCCCTAACGAAATCCCGGTTTCAAACGAATTGCCCAAGTTGTTAAACAACACGCCGATTTGGTTCGTTTTTCTGGTTTTTAAGCTTCGTGCCGCCATATTGGGGTTATATCCGAGCTCCTCAATCGCCCTGAGCACCTTCTGACGGGTCTCTTCCTTCACGTTATTTTTGTTGTTTACCACATAAGATACGACCGCAACGGATACCCCCGCATGCCTGGCCACATCGTCTCTTGTCACCATATTCATTCTCCTTGCCAGTCCTTTGTAAGGTCAACGATAGCGCGGCCGTTATACGATGTCAAGCAAAGGTTACACGTGTCAACGAAGTGAAATATAGATTTGGAATGGCGTAAAATGATAAAATGGTTTTTAGGGAGGTAGATCTCTATGTTCTCCTATGAAGCCATCTGTTTCGTATGCCAAAAAGTTTTTAAAGCGGAGGAAGGCTCACAGAAATACAAGCAGCTGAAAGAAGACAGAAAAGGCATGCATTACTGCGAACAATGCAATGATAAAATTCGGCTGCAAGCGATTTTGAATTTTTTCAAAAATTAGGTGAATGGTTCAATATCATAAAGATAGAGACGAGCAGGTGCCGCGGCAGCTGCTCATTTTATTCAGCAGATTACGAAACGAGGATCGAACGTTGGGGGTAGAAGCATGTCATTAAAAGCGGTCGGCGAAGTGATTGAAATCAACCGGTATCCCGTAAAGTCGTTTGCAGGGGAACGATTGGATCGCTGCGCGGTTGAACGATACGGACTGTATGGCGACCGCAGCTATGCCTTTATCGATGAGCAGAAGGAAGGCTGGGATCGTTTCATCACGGCTAGAACCATTCCGGCCATGCTGGCGTACAAGGCGAGACTCACAGGCGGGCAGCGCGAAAACGATTCTCCTGCCGTGCTTGTCGCAGCGCCGGATGAACGGGAATTTACATGGAATGAAGAGTTATTAAAGGAAATGCAGACGCATTCCCGTATAAAAATGTCCATGATGAGCTATAGCGGGGAGCGGAACGACGACCTGATGGCTGTCGATACGGGAGAAATATTGATCATTACCGACGCCGCTTTACGCAAACTGGAAGCGCAGTGGGGAAAGCCGGTAGATCACCGAAGGTTTCGGGCAAACATCGTTGTGGCACTAGCCGATCATTCATTCGGTGAAGACGATTGGATCGGAAAGCGGCTGTCCGTGGGAACGGCGGGGCTGCAAGTGGACGCGTATTGCGAGCGGTGCTCGATGATCTCCATCGACCCGGATACGCTGGAACGTGATCATACATTGCTCAAGAAAGTAAACGAGGAAATGAATTTGAATTTCGGCGTGTATGCATCCGTTACCAAGACGGGGGAGATCCAGGTCGGCGAAAAAGTGTACTTGAGCTGACAGCGGCTTATCCGAATGGGGCTTTGCCGGCAGCAGTCAAAAATACATAGGCGGTCGCAAGAGGTCGCTTCCGGCATAAGCGATCCCGCCCTGACGAAAAAACCAGACCGCCGATGTCGGACGTCTGGTTTTTTGCATGCGATGATGGATCCTCGCTTGCGTCGATTCGAACGGTTATGCTTTCTGTTCGTACAGCTTGGCAATTTCAATGATCGTCTTCGTAGCTAAAACCATATTGTCCACGGAAACGTACTCGAATCGGCCGTGATAGTTTTCGCCGCCGGTAAATATATTCGGTGTCGGCAGGCCCATGTACGACAGTTGGGAACCGTCCGTACCGCCGCGAATCGGTTGAACGACCGGCCAAATGCCGAGATTCTCCATCGCTTGATGGGCGATATCGACGACATGCTTCACGGGCTCGATTTTTTCCCGCATGTTGAAATACTGGTCTTTCATTTCGAGGACGATGCGCTGTTCGCCGTATACTGATTGCAACTCCTTGACGATGCGGGTCAGCTCTACCTTTCTTTCGTTGAACCGGCTGCGGTCGAAATCGCGGATAATGTAGCGCAGCTCCGTTTGCTCCACGCCACCTTGAATCGAAATCAAATGATAAAAGCCTTCATAGCCTTCGGTATGCTCCGGCGCCTCGGCCGGCGGCAATTTCCCGTGCAGCTCCATGGCGATTTTGGCGGCGTTGACCATTTTGCCTTTGGCCGTGCCGGGGTGTACGTTTTTGCCTTTGCATGTGATGCGAGCCGCCGCTGCGTTGAAGCTTTCGTACTGAAGCTCGCCCAGCGGCCCGCCGTCCATCGTGTAGGCAAATGCAGCGTTAAACGCCTCGACATCAAACCGGTGCGGGCCTCTGCCGATTTCTTCGTCCGGCGTGAAAGCAACTCTGATCCTGCCATGCTTCAGCTCGGGATGCTGAATCAAATAAGCCATAGCCGTCATGATTTCGGTGATGCCGGCCTTGTCGTCAGCGCCCAGCAGCGTGGTGCCGTCCGTCGTGATTAACGTATGGCCTTTGTAGCCGGCCAGCTCCGGAAAATCGCGAGGGGAGAGGACGATGTTCATCGCTTCGTTCAGCACGATATTCTGACCGTCATAGTTTTCCACGACTTGCGGGTTGACGCCGGCTCCGGTGAAATCGGTGGCTGTATCGATATGCGCCAGGAAGCCGATCGTCGGAATGTCTTTATCCGAATTGGCCGGGAGCGTCGCCATCACATAGCCGTTGGAATCGAGCGTCACTTGCTGCATGCCGATGGCTTTCAATTCATCGACCAGTTGACGCGCAAGCGTTAGCTGTCCGGGGGTTGAAGGGCAAGTCTCGCTGCCGTCGTCGGACTGCGTATCCACTTTCGCGTAGGAGATGAAGCGGGATATAATCTCGTGTTTCATCGCGATTGTTCAACTCCAGTTTATTTGAGATATAGTCAAGTATAATACAAATCGCTTGCAGGCCGAAATTCGTACGACTGCGCCGCGATGATTAGAGACATGGCTGTTCGTTTTTTGCGAAAATCACAGGGAGCGGAAAGGGGAATCGTTTAAGCCCGGAGTTACGAAACCGAGTAGACGCTTTTTTGCAGATTGCGGACCAAGTCGTCATGAAGCGGTACATTCAGTCGGTTCATGGCGTAAAGGACCGCTCCGGTAACGGGAGAACAGCAGGGCTTAACGATGCGATATCGTTTATTATTGCCGGAGGCCAGATGATCGCCGAGGCGGTCGAGGAAGTAGGGACTGTTGACGACGCTGCCGATGAAGGTCACCGCTACGGTAGGTTCGGAAAAGGAAGCAGCCAATAGTTCCACACCGACTTTAATTTGCGCAATCGCCCGGTCGCATACGCGTTTGGCAGTGGAGCTGCCTTGCAAAGCGGCTTCCGTGACGGCGGGGGCGAATTGCCCGAATTTTTTGTCGCGTTCGCGTCTATCGTTCAGGAATCCAGCTCGTCCGAGTTTTTCGAAGTCCTGAATGGAAACGACCTCCCAATGCCGAAGCATGGACCGCACGAATGCGGCATCCGTTTCATCGGTATTTCCGGCCAACGTTTCGTAAGCGGCGTCATACGCGATAAATCTTGCTGCGCTTGCGGCATAATGATGGAAGTCGTAATTTCGGATCGACCGCCCATCTTCCGTAATCGCCAAAATAATGGAGCCGGTTCCCGAGATGACGACAATCCCGGGCTGAGCCAGCAGCGCCCCGTAGTGTGCAACCACAGCGTCGTTGATGTGCCATCTGGGACAAGAGAGCCCGTCCACGTCGGTCAAAGGCTCGACCCATTCCAGATCCGATTCCGAATCATATCCTGCGATGCCCGCGGCGATTCCGCGAACGCGATGAAGTTCGCTTCCCGTACGCTGCAGCGCTTCGTGAATGGCCTCATGAACATTGCGCTTGGCCTGAATGTCTTTGCGGATGGATGCGCCGCCTTTCTCCACGTAAGAAAGCACATTCCCCGCCAAATCGCTGATCATGACCCGGGTATGCGTTCCGCCGCCGTCGATGCCAATGACGATATCGTCGCTGTGAACCATGGACAATCCTCCTATGCCAATTGATTTCCATTATTATACTGTAAATGAATGAAATGAGGAATAACACGAATACAACAAAAAGAGACAGTCCCCCAAGTCAATTGACCAGGGGAACCGCCTCTATGATAGCGTTACTTTAACAGCTCCTTTACCTTTTTCCACTCCGCCAAATAATGTTCCAAGTTCTCGATCAGTGCGTCGACATCGCTTGCGAAGCGCTCTTTCGCATCCGCCGGGAGGGCGTCCCGGGTAAGGATCGTTTCTTCCGTCATCGGTCGGTATGTCGGCAAGGCGGCGGCTAGCTTGTGCAGCTCGCTTTCGATGGAAGCTGCCGTAACGGCCGCCGGCGCGCTTTCTTCTTTTTTTGCTTTTTTTTGCCGGGGACTTGTTTCTTTCGGTTCAGCGATTTTGTTTCTTTCCGCTTTGTTATGCTGATGCACCGACCACGTCTCGAGCAGTCCGGGCCCTGTCTTGTAGAGCAGCTTGCCCTTCGTGGCGTCCGAAAATTCACCGTCTTTGAACAAACGGGCAATTTTCTTCACATCGCTTACGGGCATCTCGTCTCTGGCAATAATCAGGGCGAGGGGATCGCGGTACTCGAGAGGCAAATCTTTGATGGGCATCAATTGATCTTCCGTCAGTGCATCCTTGCGGATTTCCGTCCCGTGAACGATCAATTTGCGCACCGCATTGCCGAATTTCAGCAGGTCGCATTTATTTTTGATATAGGACTCCGGTTTGCCGAGCTTACTGGACAAAAATTTGGTCGAACTGCTGAATTTCGGATCGTGCAGCAGCTTGTGGAACGCTTCCGCTTCTTCGATCGGAGAGAAGCCTTCTCTCGTCAAATTTTCCGCGATTTGCTCCAAATAAATTTCCATCTCATCCGTTACGTCGGACACGATGCACGGGATGGTCGGTCGGCCCAGCTCGCGGCATGCTTTGTACCGCCGGTTGCCGTAAATGATTTTATAACGGCCGTCATTCGTCGTTCTCACTTTGATCGGGGACAGCAGGCCGAGCTCCTCGATGCTTTTCATTAATTCCTGCAGCGACTCTTCGATAAACTGATATCGAGGCTGGTCGGTATCTTCATCAATCAAATCCGTTCGAATTTCGGTAATGTTCATTTGCGATTCTCCTAATATACGATAATTGCGCCGATTCCAGCAGCAGGAATGCATATACATAACTTATTATATAACACGGCTTCCGCATTAGAAAAGTTGAAGACGGACGTCCGCCATACAATGGACAGACGCAAATTTGTGCTTGAAGGAATATTAGCCCTTTTGTCTCCGTGTTTGGCCTGTGCGGCTTGGCATAAGGAGAGGCTCTACTGCTGCGCAGGATGCTCTCCTAAAATTGTCGTTTATATGAAACTTTCCCTGTTTGCCGTTACAACAAGCCCGAATTCATGGTTATGACTGGCAAAGAGACGTATAATAATGAGTAGAACTTATACTCGCAATTCGGTTGCGTTTCGTTTACGATAACGGTTTACATTACAGGCAAGGCGGGTGGATCGCATTGAAAACAGTAGTCATTATCGGCGGAGGCATTACCGGACTATCGGCTGCTTATTATCTTCAGAACACGATGAAATCGAGGAATCTGGATGCAAACATCGTGCTGGTGGAAGCAGGCGATACCTTAGGCGGTAAAATCAGAACCGTTCATGACGGTGAATTTATTATGGAGACCGGAGCGGACTCAATTGTCGCGCGCAAGACGAACGTCGCTCCATTATTGGAAGAGCTCGGTTTGCAGGATGACGTTGTGTATAACGCCACGGGAATCTCCTATATTTATACGGACGGCGAGTTAAAACAAATTCCGAAGGATGCGGTGTTCGGCATTCCGCTCAGCGTGGAATCGTTGGCTACGACCACTCTCGTATCGGCGCAAGGCAAGGTCGACGCGTTAAAAGATTTCTACACGACGAACGAAACGTTTACAAAGGAAAGCTCCGTCGGGGCGTTTCTGGAATATTTTCTTGGCAAGGAACTGGTGGAAAAGCAAATTTCCCCAGTGTTGTCGGGCGTATACTCCGGTCAACTGGAAGACTTGACGATCGCCTCTACGCTGCCGTATCTGCTCGAATATAAAAATAAATACGGCAGCATTATTCAAGGATTGGCCGAGAACAAGCAGCGGTTCCAGGGAACCGGAGACAAGAAGTTTTTGTCGTTCAAACAAGGCGTCTCTTCTCTGGTCGATCGTATGGAAGAACGGCTGACGGATGCACGTATTTATAAGGGTGTACGGGCCGAGAAAATCGAGAAGCGTCCGCAGCGGTACCTCGTTTCGCTATCCAACAACGAAGAGGTGGCGGCGGATTTCATCGTACTGAGTACGCTGCATCCGGTGGCGCAGCGCCTTCTTCAGGACGAGCGGCTGGATGAAGATTTCAACCGGCTGAAAAACAGCTCGCTCATCAGTGCCTATCTTGGATTCGACATTCTGGACAGCGAATTGCCCAAGGACGGGACGGGCTTTATCGTCGCGGATGGCAGCGATCTGAAGTGTAATGCCTGTACATGGACGAGCCGCAAGTGGGAGCACACTTCGGAGAGAAAACGGTTATTGGTCCGCTTATTTTATAAGAGCACCGGCCGCGATTATGAAAGGCTCCAGCAAATGACCGAAGAACAATTGCTGGAGGTAGCACGGAAAGACATTGAAGACAGCCTCGGCATCACAGGCGTACCGGTATCGTTCGAAGTAACCAAATGGCATGAAACGATGCCCAACTATCATTTGAAGCACCCGCAGACCGTGAAATCGCTTGAAGACAAACTTGCCGAGAGTTACCCAAACGTGATCTTGGCCGGCTGCTCCTATTATGGCGTCGGCATCCCGGATTGCATCCTGAACGGCGAACAGACGGCGCAGAAGATTGCGGATCGGTTGTAAATTCGTACTGAACAATGCTTAAATGTTTCAACAAAAATATCCCGAGCAACCTTTAACGGAAGCCCGGGATCCATTTTTTTTATGACACGTTACATCGTTATAGCCGTTTCTAGAGCCACTTCCATCATTTCTCTGAAGGAAGTTTGTCTCTCCTCCGATGTCGTTTCTTCCCCGGTCAACAAATGATCACTAACCGTCAATATCGTCAGCGCGTTTACGCCGTACTTGGCGGCAACCGTATACAGCGCGGTTGTTTCCATCTCGACGCCTAATACCCCGTGAGCCATCAGTCTTTCGACCACCGTTTTGTCGTCGCGGTAAAAGGAGTCGGAGCTGAAAATGTTCCCAACATGCGGCTTGATGCCTTTTGCTGTCGCTTGCTCATAAGCCGTTTTCAACAAAGCGAAGCTGGCGATCGGAGCGAAATCGAATCCGGGGAACACAAGCCGGTTGATGTTGGAATCCGTACAAGCGGCCTGAGCGAGGATCAACTCCCGAACGTGGACATGCTCCTGCATCGCGCCGCACGTTCCGACGCGGATCAAGTTCTTCACGCCGTATTCCCGAATCAATTCATTGGCATAAATGCTGAACGAGGGTATGCCCATGCCCGAACCTTGCACGGACAGGCGCTGCCCGCGGTACGTTCCGGTGAAACCGAGCATTCCCCGCACTTCGTTATAGCAAACGACATTTTCCAAATACGTCTCCGCAATAAATTTGGCCCGAAGCGGGTCGCCCGGCATTAGAATCGTTTCTGCAATATCTCCTGGTTTGGCTGCGATATGTACGCTCATTTTGTTATAATCCTCCTGCGATTCTCGTTCCTATTTTACTTAGTATAATGCAGTAGCCGCAATTGTACACATGAAATCTGAACCCCGGGTCGTTAGGATTTGCCGAGAAACAACGACAATATTCCCGCCGCAATGAGCGGGCCGACCGGAACGCCCCGGAAAAAGGCGACCCCGATGATCGTACCCAGCAGTAATCCGGTAACGACCGTGGGTTGATTCGTCATTAGAGCGGCGCCGCGGCCACCCATATAGGCGACCAGTACGCCGATGGCGATCGCCAGCAGCGATTTCCAATGAAGGAAAGACTGGTAGATGGTCTGGAACTCAATTTTGCCGCTGGCGATCGGCGCCAGGATGCCTACGGTCAATACAATAATTCCAAGCGTCAGACCGTATTTTTCGATCCAAGGAAAGGCTTGATGAAGGTGGACGACACGAACGAGCAGCAGCACGACGACGGCAATCGTAACCGAGGAGTTGCTGCTGAGAATCCCGAGCGCCGCTAAAATTAAAAGAACAATGGAAGGCATATCGATCTGTGGCATCGTCAGAAGCTCCTTTGTTGGAAAATAGATTCCGCTTGGTCCGACTTCCTTTAGACCGACGGCAAATGAAGTTCTTCTCTGGCCTTCGCTTCGCTTTTCCCAGGCCAGAAAGTCCCTTGCTCCCATGCCAGAATGAAAGACTCGTATTTGCGATTTTCCGGAAATACGTCCAATTTGCCGAAATACCGCTCAATCGCGAGAATTTGCGATTCGTGTGCCCGCAGCGCTTCCGCTTTCATCCGCCACTGCGGCTCCGTATCGATAGACAACGTAGGCTTGTGCCCTTCCTTCCGCAATTCATCCGACATGACATAGTAGAGCCGCTCCACGGCCGGACACTGGCCGCTAAGCACAGCCTTCGTCGTGATACGGGAGATCGCCATATGATCGGGATGGCGATTGCCGCCGTCTTCGGGAAAGGTGAACACTGCCTTGGACCGGCATTGGTTGATAAATTCCGCGACCCGCTTCACGGCTTCGTTCTCCTCCACGGCTGCGAGCTTTCCGTCGGGATAACCGAGCTGAACGACTTCCGATAACCCGATAACGGCTGCCGCGCGGCTCATTTCGCGCTCTCGCAGTTCTCCCAGCTGCTCATTGGATAGATGGCCGAAGGCACCGTTCTTCTTTCCTGCATCGCCCCTGGTAGCTAGCAGCAAGGCGGGCGGATGCCCCGAATCGGCAAGCTGCCGAATGAGACAGGCGCTTAGAAACGTTTCATCATCAGGGTGCGCATAAATAATGCTGACGCTGGACATGGTTGACTCCGCTCCCTTCCATATAGTCTTGGTTTATTATAGCCGAAGAGCCGGTTCCTTTTCCAAACATTTGGGCCGATGACGGAAAACCCCGCGCCGCAGGAGAGCGGGAAAAGCCTCAGCTTTCACCCGGTTTCAGAGTACGTTATACTTAGCGGTAGGGGAGGAGCCGTTAACATTTATGGATACGATTACACACACATTATTCGGACTTACACTGTACGGCGCGGTGGATAAAAGCGAGATGTCGAAGCGGGAGAAGCAGGCTCTGCTCTTCACGACGGTAGCCGGCTCGCAAATTCCCGACATCGACGTCATTTCCGCCTGGTGGGATTCGGCCGGCCGATACCAGATGTGGCACCGCGGCCTGACGCATTCCGTCTGGCTTGTGCCGGTATGGGCGGCGCTGCTCTCGGGGATGGCACGCCTGCTGTGGCGCACCAAAGGATGGAGTTTATTCATCATCGCGCTGATCGCGGTGTTCATTCACGATACAAGCGATCTGTTCAATGCTTGGGGAACGGGGTACTTCGAGCCTTTCTCGCCGATGCGCGTCACCTTCGGCACGGTGCCGATCGTCGATCTCGTCTTCTGGGCGGTCATGCTCATCGGCTTTGTCGCCGTTCGATGGGGCGGGCGCTTGAAGCGGATCCCTTCATTTCGCATTTATCGCTTGGTGTGGCTGGTCATGGCGCTTCATGTTCTGGTGCAGTCCGCGCAAGGCTATACATTATACCGCCAGGCTGAACCGATATATGACGAAATTGCCTTGTCGGCGGACTTTGTTCCCGGCGTATTTACGGTGATCGGGAAGAAAGGCGATAAGGTCGATCTTTCCAGGGCGACGGTATGGACTGGGCTGCAGCATCAAATGCAGCTCGTATCGAAAGAAGGTACGAACCTGGATCAGTTGTTCACGGAAAATCCGAAAGCGAAGACGCTGTACGAGTGGTCTCCTTTTGTAGTGATTGTCGACGATGAGAAGCGGCTCGGGCTGTATGATCCGCGCTTCTATCGCAATGGACAATCGTTTTTGTTCGAGTTTATTGAAAAATAGGGCAGGAAACGATTGACAGTAAAATTTGATTAGCATAATATGGTAGTTATCTTTCGATCAAGGGAGAGACGCTGAGAAACCCTGAATGGCAGAAAGCAGGGATTCCGGCGTCTTTTTCGCGTTTTTTTGACATAATCGGATGAGAAAGCGAGGGCAACATGGCAGCAAAGAAAACATACAAAATGAAGAACAAACTGAAAGCGGCGCAGTGGGGAATCAAGCTTGCCTGGAAAATCGACAAGAAGATGTTTTTGTTCTGGACGGTGCTTAGCGTCGGCCTTGCCGTACTGCCTGCGGTGGCGCTCCATTACAACCGGAGTATTATCGCGAACTTGTCCGCCTTTCTTTCCTCAGGTACGGGGACATTTGCTTCCGTAATGCCCGATATTGTAATGCTCGGCCTCATACTTACGATATCCGGGCTATCGGCGCGGCTGAACGACGATCTGCTGTACATGATGATGTATGATTCATACTACTTGGGTCTGGAAGAAGTGATGATGGACAGCGCCCAGCGAATCGATCTGACCGAAATGGTGAAGAAGGACGTCAGGGATGATTACTTCTCGGCCATCTCCCGCTGCGGTTCGCTAACGGATTTGACCAGCTCGGGGTGCGCGCTTCTCGCCAAGCTCGCCTCGATCGTTTCGCTTCTGGCGGTAGCGTTCAGCGCGTCCAAATTCATTTTTGTCATGGCGGCGGTCTACATCGTAGTCGTGATTTTCCTCAACTCCGCCTTCTCCGGCAAAGTGCGCACCGTCTGGAAAGAATTGCGGGAAATGCTGCGCAGAGCGGATTATTTCGAGAAGCTCACACAGACCGGCGATACGGCGAAGGAAACGCGAATTTTCGGCAGCGCGGAGCAAATTAAAGCGGATTGGGAGAAAGCGTACCGTCAGATCGAACAAAGCGAAGTGCGGCGCACGTTCGGCATTGCGCAGCTGACCTTTCTCAGCAAAGCCGGGTTTTATTTGTTCATGGTGCTGATGATCGTCTATTCCTTGTTTCAAGTAGCGGGCGGCAAAATGGGCCCGGATGTGCTGCTCATGATTTTTACGCTTTGCCTCCACATTTCGGAAGCCGTTTCCACTGTCCCTAGAAGCTACCAGCAGCTTGATTACGGTCTTTACGGTCTTGATATTCAGCGGCGCTTTTTCGAAAATACGAAGGCGGTCGATCCGAAAGAAGAGCAGCATAAAGCAAACACGGCACTGGATGATGAGCATTGCTTTGAAGTGAACGGCATGACGTTCGGGTACAGCGAAGCGAAGCCGATTCTGAAGGATCTCAACTTCAAGATCAAATACGGCGAAACGGTGGCGCTAGTGGGCGGCAACGGCTGCGGAAAAACGACGCTGATCAAAGTTTTGCTAGGCTTGTACCGGCCGACGTCCGGAGAAGTGAAGTTTATGGGCCGGCCGCATATCGATTACCGCAAACATTTTATGATGGACAAGGTCGGCGTGTTTTTTCAAGATTTTTACTTGTTTCATCTAACGCTTGGAGAAAATGTAGGCATTGGGAATATAAAGGAAGTCGGCAACGAGCGCATGATCAGGAGCGCGATGGAGAAGGGCGGGGCCGCGAAGCTGATCAACAAACTGAGGCAGGGGCTGGGCCACCGCTTGGGCAAGCAAGTGTACAAAGACGGCGCGGTGCTCTCCGGCGGCGAAGGGCAGCGCGTGGCGGTGTCCCGCACGCACATGAGCGACAAGGACGTGATGATTTTCGACGAGCCGGCTTCGATGCTGGATCCGATCGCGGAGATGGAGCAGTTTTTTCACATCAAGCAGAAGCTGGGAGGAAGAACTTCGATTCTCGTATCGCACCGGATCGGCTTTGCCCGCCTCGCCGACCGTATACTCGTACTGGACGGCGCCACCATCGTCGAGGATGGCACCCACGACGATCTGATGAAGCGAAGCGGCGTGTACGCCAAATTGTTCCGGGAACAGGCGCAGTGGTACGACAACGAAACGAGCGGCGATCTAAGACCGGCCGCAGGAACCGGACAATAACGGCGAAAAGGAGGAGCGACCGATGAAACGGGAACCAAACAAAGAAAAGCTCAAAGCTTCCGACGTCGTATCCATTGCCTGGAGGGCGCTGACGGTCAGCTTCCGCACGAAAAGCAAACTATCTTTTACGGTTAACGTATTGGGCTTTGCCATGGCGTTTATGCCGGTATGGATCTCGACTGCGCTTAGAACGTTTACGGATCACGTTCAATTCATGTCCCAGGGGCAAGAGACCGTGTCTCAAGGGCTCATCGTCTTCATTTTGCTTATAAGCCTTTATATCATTCAGGCCGGATATACGTTTGTGAGCGACTATTGCGCCGAGATCGACCAGCAGCGGACGACGAAGTATATCAAGAAGACGATTATCGATTGCGCGAGCCGCGTGGAGTACAAGTATATCGAGAACGAAGGGGATTTTCGCGAAAAGCTGGCGTTTGCCGAAATGTTCGGCGGCTCGCAGGTAGCGGCAAGCATGCAGCAGACGGTCGTCATTTTGCAGCAGTTGATTACGTTCCTTAGCATTATTGCAGTGCTGTCGAATGTCAGCGCGTGGGTTGTCGTCATTTTGCTCGTGACCTGCATTCCCGCCGTCGTGCTCTCCATTATCCAGAAGGATGAGGATTACAAGAATAATACGAAGAACATGAGAGAGGGAGCCATGTCCGTCCATTTGTTTTACATGGCGTCCGGTGCGAACGAGCAGTGCAAGTCGATGAACGATGTAAGATTTTACGGCATTTACGATTGGATTAAAGAGAAGTGGCGCGACGTATCGAGCGGTTATTTGAAAAAGAAAAACGGCATCACCCGCAAGCACGTCCTGTATAACTCTATCGCAGATGTGCTCCGAAACGCAGTGTATATCGGTATCCTGCTGCTCGTTGCGAAGAAAATTTACGATAATCCGGCGATGGGCCTCGGTATCTTCATGCTGGTGTTCACGCTCTCCGCCCAGCTGCAAACGGCGACGACCAAAGTGTTCGTGGGAGCGGCGCGTTTTTTCGGCGACATTCAATATATGCGTGATTTTTTCCAGCTGGAAGATACGCCGAAAGAAAAGCTGGAGGAGCATCCCGTCGTTCTGGAGCGGGCGGATATTCTATTCGACAATGTCAGTTTCGCCTACCCGAATGCCGACGTACAGGCACTGAAGCATATCGATCTGACCATCAAGCAAGGGGAGAAGATTGCGATTGTCGGCGAGAACGGCTCGGGCAAATCGACGTTCATCAATCTGTTGTGCGGCATGCATCAGCCGACCTCCGGGCACATCACCGTCGGCGGGTTGGATGCTGCGGATCATCTTGCGACCGTGCGCAGTGCGATTTCGGTCGTGTTTCAAAACTTCGGCAAGTACGAGACTTCGATTCGCGACAACATTACGATTGGGGATCGGACTCGCAGCGCAACGGATGAAGAACTCATACAGCTGGCGAAAAAGACGAATGCTTATTCTTTAATCGAATCGCAGCCCCGCGGATTGGACGAAGTGGTAGGCACGTTCAGCGAAAGCGGCAATAATTTGTCTGGCGGGCAATGGCAGAAGCTCGCGATCACAAGAGCGATATATCGCGACAAGGCGAGAATCATGGTGCTGGACGAGCCGACGGCCGCACTCGATCCGGTTGCCGAGGCGCAGCTGTACCGCGACTTCACCGAGCTTACCGGAGACAAGACGACGATTCTAATTTCCCACCGATTAGGGATTACCTCTATCGTCGATCGTATCCTCGTATTCGCGGACGGTGAAATTATAGAAGAAGGCAGCCACGTAGAGCTGATGGCCCTGGACGGCCAATACGCCAAAATGTATCGCGCCCAGGCGCAGTGGTATAACGAAGAGGTGGATATGCAGGGCAAGTTGGTGAATACGTAGTTGTCTTTGCGAGGGAAGCGGTTGCCGGGAGGCAGCCGCTTTTTCTTTGCAATCAGCGCGTTCCTTTACGACCGTGCAACATGCAGCAGGTGGGCATATTCTCATTAGCAAAGCTTTGGTCTCGAACAGAGAGAGGTCCCAGTCTTCTGCCGTCTCCAAGAGATATAGAATATCAAGGGGCCTTACGAACGTCAGTTTCGAGAAGCATCCAATGATTGGTATGCCATTTCCATAGAGAAGTGACATAAGCGATCGTATCGGCATTGTAAAATCCGGCGATTCGCTGAATACCATATAAACTGCAAACTCCGTCATGACTCAGGCGAACCGGACGAAGAACGGTGTACGCATTCGGAAGCACGTTAGTCGGGGTGATTAGTTTGCCGTTCCTATAATAGCCGGCTTGATCGTATTGATTTTTCCTTTCAGATAAATCCAGGGTAAAGGTTTTATTGGACTCTTTGATCGAAATGGATACTTGATATTGATCTTGAAATTGGCCGGAGATTTCAAGAGGCTGAGGTACAGGAAGTTGTTTTGGAATGTTATTGAGATCAGTATACAAGTAAAAGTCCGATGTTCCAGCGCTTCCACCCGTCTCAGCAGAAACATAAATGTCTGCGGCGTTATCTCCGTTAAGATCGCAAAACTGCATGGTCGGATTATATCCGCCCGGCAGTGTAATAATGGCTGGTTTAGGCTGGGTTCTATCCGCCACTTCAACAACCAACTGTTTGTAATAGGCGGTATCCGGGTTGTATTTTTGCCCGTAAAAGGAAATGCGGTCAAGAATATGATCCCCGGTAACATCGATATACCGCCTATCCAATAGAACGAAGTCGTTAGCCGTTCTTTTGTGACCGTTATTGATCATGCTCATCTCTCCCTACTTACAGTATATGTAGGGAAATGAACAGCGGGTACCATGGATCCATGACCGGATGTTGTGGGTCGACGGGGTTGCTTTTGACCAGAGAGGATCGATACTATTTAACAATAATCGGCTTCACCAGATGGTTGACGAACCGCAAACGATCGATTGGGATTATCCATTCAATTTGGTCTACTGGAGAGCTTTGTCGGCGCGGATGTGAAGTCGTATTATGCCTGGTGATTCAAGTCCGGCCCCTTAACGATACTGCCGAAGCATCTTCACCCAACACCCAGCGTTCGAGCACAGCCGAATACGGTCGTTCCGCGAATACGTCAGCTCAACGCAATATTATTTATTGTCAACGTCCGATGGGGAGTAGAGCCTGCTGCAATTGAAAATAGCTCCCGTGAAACGTAAAATAGGCAGTAATGGCAATGTGTAGATGTCTTGGCCAAGGTAACGATCGAAACGGATTCCCTTGGCCTGGATTGCATGGTGCCGTTTTACTACCGACGGACATTAGGAGGATCTTCCATGAAGCCGCAAGCCAAGGCACGACCGGTATTAACAGAAGGACCCATCGGCAAGACGCTTTTTCTTTTTTCGCTGCCCATTTTGCTGGGCAACGTGCTGCAGTCGCTCAACGGCTCGATCAACTCCATCTGGGTCGGCAAATTTCTCGGCGAGACCGCTTTGGCGGCCACGTCTAACGCGAACATCATTATGTTTTTCCTGCTAAGTCTCATCTTCGGAATTTCCATGGCGGCGGTCATCCTCGTCGGGCAAAATCTCGGCGCTCAAAAGGTGGACGAAGCCAAGCGTGTCGTGGGTACCAGCACGGTGTTCTTTGCCGTCATGTCCGTGATCGTCGGCTTGGCGGGCATCCTATTTTCTCCACATATTTTGGACCTGCTGAATACGCCGCCCGACGCCAAAGAGCTGGCCGTGAAGTACACCCAAATCATTTTCGCCGGTATCCCGTTTATGTTCGGATACAACCTGGTCATGGCCGTGCTACGCGGCTCGGGTGACGCAAAGACACCGTTTTATTTCCTGCTGCTGTCCGCGCTGCTGGACATCGTGCTGAACCCGCTGCTCATTGCAGGCATCGGTCCGTTCCCGGAGCTTGGCATCAGCGGATCGGCGATCGCGACGTTCATCGCCCAGTTCGTCAGCTTCGTGCTGCTTTTGATGTATTTGTACGCGAAAAAATATTTTTTGCGCATTACGCGAAACGATCTCCACCTGCTTCGACTGGATTGGCCCTTAATCGGCGTGTTGATCCGCAAAGGATTGCCGATGGGGCTGAACATGGTGGTCGTCTCGCTCAGCAACTTGGTGCTCATTCATATTGTCAACGCCTTCGGCTCCGAGGCTACGGCGGCCTTCGGCGTTGCCAACCAAATATCCAGCTACGTGCAGATGCCGGCGATGGCGATCGGCGGAGCGGTGACGTCCATGGCTTCGCAAAATATCGGGACCGGCAAGTGGGACCGGGTCAGCCGCATTACCTGGATCGGCGTTGCCTTCAACATTGGATTGACCGGCTCTATCGTCGCCATCATTCATCTGTTCAACCGCGAAGCGTTAGGTTTGTTTTTGCCGCTGGAGGGCAAGGCGATCGATCTGGGCATCCATATCAATAATCTTACGCTCTGGTCTTTCATTCTCTTCGGTATCTTTAACGTCGTGGCGGGTGTGGTCCGTTCCGCGGGGGCGGTTGTCGTTCCGCTCGTCATCTCGTTCATCGCGCTGCTCCTTGTCCGAATCCCGTTCGCAGAGTACTTTGGCAGCGCGTACGGCTTCGATATGATCTGGTGGAGCTTTCCGATCAGCTTCGCGATCGCCGCAGCCCTCAACGTGCTGTATTACCGTTTCGGCAATTGGCGCAAAGCACGCTTGATGGAAGCGGCGAACCGGACAAAGTCGGCTTCTTGACGGATGCATCCCTGCGCGAGTTGATTTCGTTCCGCCTGCCGAACGCAACTTTTGCTTAAAAATCATCGATAATTCGCTCCATCCCGCACATACAGTATAAAAAGGCCTAACTATTTGCGGTATGGGGGAGGAAACGATGACACTGGGTGAATGTGAGAAAGTGCGCAAGGTTCGCGAAGGAGCCTTCATGAACAGCCATATATCGCTTTTTAAAACAGGCTACACGCTAATGCAAAGCAACAACCCGGAATATTTGGGCGGGCAGCAGTTGAAGCAGCAGGCGGTGGCGGATGAAGGGCTATATTTGTACAGAGATACCGTAACCGGCCGGGTACGGGTCTTCTTATACCATTACAACAATACGAAGTTTCCTGTGAAGCTGGCTGTCGCCGTAAGAAATCCGGGCAAGTCCGCCGTGCATCTATATGTGAACCGCACAGGCATCTCGGTCCACAGCCAGTCGATCATGGCAGGAACGCTTGCCTGGCACGGGTGGCTGACCAATGCTCCGAACGGACAGGACACCTATGCAAGCACATTGCGTGCAGGCGGGTCGATGCATATGTTGGAGTCGCAGCTTGTGCAGGTGAACGAAACGGTGTGCGGTGTCGTTGACTTCTTTGGCGTTTCGAATCACGGCTTTTTCGCTCCGCTCGAAATCACGGTGTACGCCTTTGCGGAGCGGATCGCGCCGCGGCTCGCTGCAGCCAAGCCGGATCCGTATTACCAGCAGCTGCCCGATCGGCCCGAAGACGACCCATGCTTCCGCGGCCAATACGTTCCGTACGGCGAACCGTGCTTTGAAGCGTCGGTGAGAGGGACGTTTCCTTCTTGCTCACGATACGCGCTTGTGCCATGGAATGCGTCGGGCGGCCACCGGTATATGGAACTGTTCAACCGGCATTCCAGCCCGCGGGCGATTCGAGGCGAGTTTGAGCCGGGTATCGATGCCACAACGAATAAAAAAGTGTACGTCGCCAATTACGGTGTAGATTATACCTTACAGTTTTTGTTCGCGGACGAAGGCCACAAAGAAAGCCTGGACGGCTATTTTCAAAATCCGTATGATTCATGGCAATATTTCATTCTGTCCGAAGACGGGGATGCCCGGTACTGCGGCGCATTTTCCAAAGAGGAGGCATGGCATTTCAGGAAGCTGCAGCTTGCCGAGTCGCGGCTTCATCAACTGTGGACGACCATTCCGGGAGGCTTTAGCGGCAAACAGCAAATCGTTTGGAAATAGCCGCCTGGCGCAAGTTTATTCCTCATTGGGGGTTATATGGAATCGTGGAAAAACTAATGTTCATTTTCATTGCTGCCATCGTGCCGGACGGCAGCTATTTCATTCTGGGCGACAATCGGTCGAATAGTGCGGACAGCCGGGATATCGGATATGTTACACGGGAGCAAATCGTCGATAAAGTAACTTCGGTGAACGGCAACTCGCTGCCCTAGAGTGAGACATGTAGAACGCAAGTCGGAGGAAAGCCAGTGAAATTTTACGTTGCATCGAGTTTTAAAAACATAGAGAAAGTCAGGTACGTTAGCGAACAGCTGAAACATCTCGGATTTACCCATACTTATGATTGGACGAACCCGGGAGGGGCTCTGACGCTGGAGCGGTTGAAAGAAATCGGGCAGCAAGAGAGGAATGCCGTGATCGAAGCCGACCTTGTCATCGTCATATTGCCGGCTGGAAAAGGAAGTCACATCGAGCTCGGCATCGCGCTTGGACTGGGTAAAAAGGTATATCTGTACGCTCCCGATGACGAAGTCAATAACGTTGAAACGACAAGCACGTTTTATCAATTGGATGAAATCGATCAATATATTGGAACTTTGGATGAGCTGATTGATTACGTCACGGCGAATTGTAAATAAAGTGATCAAGCTTACTCGACACGCACGAAAAGCAAGCAAAGATGCTGCCGTGGCTGCTTCCCGGAGGAATTCTCCCGAGGAATCAGCCGTTTTTTTATTTGACCATGCCGCGTGGCATATGAACAGTATGATTTTAATGCAATTTATGGTGCAAATCTTGATTGTTTCGGCGATCCCGACTATGAATAAGGAGGGCGTTACATTCCAGCAGGGAGCCGGTGGATGCGATGGATGTATTTTTCACGATTATAGTCAACGTTATTTTCCCTGTGTTTGCCTTGATTGCGGCGGGACTGGTGGCGCATCGGCGATTTCATTTCGATATCGGCACGTTATCGAAATTAACTACGTACGTGCTGCTGCCGACCGTTAGCTTCGCCAACATTTACGAAAGCAAAGTGCAGTGGAGCTTATTATTAGGCGTCGTCGGTTATTTAATCTTGCTAAGTATTTCGCTCATTGCGATCGCAACGGTCGTTTCCAACATCGCGAGGTTTGACAAAAAGCATGCGGCCGTGTTCAAAAATAGCGTCGTACTCATCAATTCGGGCAATTTTGGCCTTCCCGTCAGCCAGCTTGTGTTCCATGACAACCCGATCGGGCTGTCCGTCCAAGTCGTCATATCCGTTTACCAAAATATGCTGACTTACAGCTACGGGATGATGAACTCCGTATCAGCCATGCATGAAAAGAGCTGGAAAACGGTGATGGAATTTTTGAAAATTCCGACGTTGTACGCGGTGCTTCTCGGCCTTATGATGAATACGTTTGCGATTCGCATTCCTTCATTTGTTTGGAACCCGATAGACAACGTTTCCGATGCTTTTCTTGCGATTGCCTTGTTCACGCTTGGGGCGCAAAGCGCTTACTTGAAAATAAACGAGATTCCCTTGGTGCTTATCCTTAGCGTTCTGGGGCGGTTGATCGTATCTCCGGTTGTATCTCTGCTGCTGATCCTTTACCTGGGGCTGAATGGAGTCATTGCGCAGGCGTTGTTTATCGCCAGCTCCTTCCCGACCTCGAGGAATGCGTCGCTGCTTGCTTTGGAATACGATAATCATCCCGAACATGCCGCCAAGTCCGTGATCTTGACGACGATGCTAAGCAGCATTACGGTATCGATTGTGGTATACCTTTCGCAAATTTTATTTCATTAGTTTGAAAGACGAGGACGGGCTGCCGGGCAAGTAAGGAGGCTCGGTCTCGTCTTTTTGTTTTGTCGAACTCGACACATCGCTTCCAGTTGTTCCTGCAACGTCGCAAATTGCGGATTGCTCAATATGCGGAGAGAACTGCGAAGGCTGGGAAAGCTCTTTTACCTCCGACGAACGAGTTGTCCGGGGTTTATGCCGTATTTCTTACGAAACGCTTCAGCAAAATAGCTCGGATTGGAATACCCGACGGCATAGGATACTTCGATTACACTGGCAGGGCCTTCTTGCAGCAGCCGGAACGCTTTCTCCAGACGCTGCTCTCTTAAATAGCCGAACACGGTGTTGCCGTACACCTCTTTAAAGCCGACTTTCAATTTATGATCGTTCAAGCCAACCAGGCGCGCCAACTCCAACAGCGAAGGAGGTTCAGCCATCCGTCGGAGCATAATGTCCCTCGCATGCTCGATTTTTGCCCGATCGGTTCTGGACAGCTTGGTTAATTCGGGTTTCCCGTCGAGCAAGAAAGAGCGAAAGCCTAGAGACATCAGTTCGAGAATCCTGTACTCCATCTCGAGATTTCTTACTCCCGGCTTGGTGGCGGATTGCACCAATTGCGCAAGCAGGATGGAAGTGGAGGGATCGATCCTTTCATGAAACATGCGAAACGGCTGTCCGCCGATCACCCGGTGAAAGTCGATTGAACGTGCGCCGCCGACTTCTTCCATAAAATGATGGAAGGTGGTGACCGGAATGCCGATGCTCACTGCTTGAACGGCTTGATCGCGGGGAAAATGCAGTCTGGCTTCGGCAGGATTGGCCAATTGAAGCGTGTAGCTGCCGGGCGGCACCTCGTATTGCGCACCGGGTACATGAACCATTCTTGCTCCCTGCAGGCAGTAGCTCAATTCCACCATGGGCAACTCGGTGCGGAAGTTCACTTGCCGATCGTGATTCAATGTAAAATCGGCCATAGCGATTCCCAGGTCGGCGCGGGGAGCAATCCGGTGAACCGAGCCTTCTCCTATTCGTGAATGCAGCTTCATCTGCTCCGTCTGGTGGTCCGACTGCCTGCGCACCTCAAGACCGTCGAAAAAGCGATTGAACATTTGCTGGACGTCTCGGATCCCCATAACGGCACCCCCTGTCAAGTGAAATGGACTATATTTCAATTATAGACTTGGTTAATACAATATGGAAACGGGGACGCGCTGCCACCTCTGGTTCAGCGCATTGCCGGGCTGCACCTTTGAACCACCTAGACTGTGCGAATGTGAGGCACACCAAAAAAGGACCCGCGGAATAGTTACCACGGGTCATCGGTATTTTAAATAGAAAGAGGTCGATATCCTCCAAGAAGAGCCTTGTTAACCGCTCCGTTATTTTTTCTTCTCGGCTTCAACCGCTTTATTAATTTCTTCGTCCAGCTCCCGAAGTCCGGAATTTACATCTCCATTGCTTGACAATATTTGGCTGAATTTTTTCTCAGTCATGGGTTCGGCGATTTCCCGGTATAAGTAAGTCGGGTATTTTACCGGCTTGCTTTTCACGATTCCGGCCAAGTTTTTGGTTTTCAAGGTTTCGTCGTTTTGACCGAACGCTTTCTGAACGGCTTCATTTTTGAGCGGCGAGACACGGCCGGCTCTGGAAACGTTCATCTGCACCTCATCGGAGGTTAACACCTCCATCACCTGGAGCACCTGATCCATATGTTTCGTTTTTGGAACAGCCCCTACCATATACACGGTCGCATTGCCGAACGTGTTCGGCTTGTCCTTGTAGAACGGATGCTGCACGACGTCCCACTTGAGCCCGTCTTTCTCCGCCTCTTTCAGCCGCGAGAACAGGTTTGTTTCATTCAGCATGGCGATGGTGCGCTCCTTGGCGAATCCGTTTAATCTGTTCTTGTTCGCATCTTTCGACGGTTCGTTGCCCGGAATCGAATATACTTGCTGGCCTAATTGGAATACGCGCTTCCAGCCTTCGCTTGACGTAATGGCTTTCTCCGTTTTGTGGTCAATATATTCCAGACCGAGCGGTTGCGCCAGCCTCACGATACTCGCGATATCCCAACCGCGGTACTGAACGCCGTTATCGAGACGCGTTACCTTTTTGGCAAGCTCATAAGTATCCTCCATGGTCATGCCGTCCTTCGGATAAGGAACACCGAATTTATCGAAAATATCCTTGTTGTAATACAGCGCATGAAAACTCGTTTCAAGCGGCAAGCCGTATAATTCGCCTTTTTCGGTCGCAGCATATTGAATATCGTCCAGGTAGTTTTGTCCGAATCGGTTCAAGTCCACTTTATTTTGCTGGAATAGTGATTTCATATCCATGTTGATTCCACGATCTTTTAACCCCGGCATGTTGCCGTTAAATGAGATGTAGAGGTCCGGAAGCTCGCCCGCCGCAATGAGCTGATCGTACGTTTTGAACGAGTTGGCGGTCACAAGCTCCAGCGTGATATGGGGATATTTTTTTGCGATCGGCTCAATATACAGCTGCTTGAATTCGTCATTAATGGGCAAATGAATGGCGAATTTGAGCGTAACCGGCGTCGTATCCACGACCTTTGCCGGGGCGGACTGTTGCTGATCACTTCCGCTCTTCTGTCCCGCTTCTTCCTTCCCGCAGCCTGCCGCAGTCATCATTAATACTAGTGCCATACCCATTTTCCAAGTTTTCAAAGATGATCCACCCTTTCTCTATATCGCTTTTTTTGCTTCAGATTCTGGATAAAAATTGTAATCGCTTTCAAACGAAACGGTTTTTTTCAGTCGTCTCTTCTCATCTTACAGCCAATCATCGCACCCCTTTTAAAATTCGTATTCGATTTAATCATAAACAGAAAATTATCTCCCGAACATGCAACATTAGTTCATGCACAATATAATTTATTTCAGTTAAGGAGCCGATCTGCAAATCGCGAAAGGAACTTCACCGATTGGAGGATCGGTGCTTTTTGCTTTTATGTGCGGGGCATAAACGCGATGGCATCGTAGCTCAGGATGACGTGCTCACGATCTACAAGCACTATATCGACTTTTGCGATACCCCATTCGTACCGATTTAGTATATTAGAAAATAAGGCTCAGCCGGTACTGCGGCCTAAATATGAGATGGAGCTGCCTCACAGCTCTTTTTTAAATAGGAACGTATGTTTTATTTTTGCATTATATGGTAATATCTGTATACCTGACCATGATGCCCGGCAGCCGGATTTTGCCTTGGTTTTAAGAAAATCATAAGCAATAACTTACAATGGTATTAAGATCCTCCTCTTACAATGATAAAAAAGGACAAGAAAGAGGAGCGACCTGATGAATTACGAAGCAGAACGAGTTATCTGGATGAAAAGACAACGGAGCGCGGCAATTGCCATAGCCGTGTTCATGTTTATCTTATGTTTAAGCCTATTTCAGCTGTTCATTCCAAGCGCCTCGGCGCAAGCCGCCATTCCCGAAGATGAAATCGACCGTTATATCCAAGCCAAAATGAAACAAAATAACATTCCCGGATTGGCTGTTGCGATTACTCGCCATGATGAGATCATTTATTCCAAAGGTTACGGAAGCACGTCAGAGCAGCGTCCCATTACAGCAGATACACCGTTTGCAGTCGCTTCGCTAAGCAAATCCTTTACAGCTTTGGCCGTCATGCAGCTTGTCGAGGCAGGGAAGGTTAACTTGGATAAACCAGTTGCCGCGTATATCCCTTCTTACCAGCCAAGCGATCCGCGCGGATCGACGATCACGGTAAGACAGTTATTGAATCATACAAGCGGCATAACCGACACGGTATATCCCGATATGACAATAAAGCCGCAGCCGTATTCGTTGGATGAGGTAGTGCAGCGATTAAATGCCGTTACGCTGCATAGCGATCCCGGCAAACAATTTCGTTACAATAATACGAATTACCAGCTGTTAGCCGGGCTGGTCGAAGCGGTTAGTCACGAAACGTTTCCCGAATATTTGCAGAGGCATATTTTCGGGCCACTGGAAATGAATCGTACGCTGGATGTGGCGAACACCAATCAATTTCAATCGATGTTCGGCAACTACTTATCGCAGGGTCACTATTTGCTATTCGGTAAACCGGTAGCGGCGGAAGAACCGGAGTGGTTCGTGGAAGGCGCGGCCGGCATGGTGTCTACGGTCAATGACATGGCCAAATGGCTGCAGCTGCAATTAAATCATGGGAATTATAAAAATGCGCAGCTGCTTAGCGGCGAGGGAATCGACGCCATGCATGCCCCGTCAGATCCTTCGAACGGCTACGGGATGGGCTGGGAAATTTCGAAAACGGAAGATGGAAAAAAACGGATACAGCATGGCGGCATTTTATGGACCTACAAAGCGGAAGAAATCCTATTGCCGGACGAGGGACTTGGAGTAGTGGTTTTATTCAATAGCGGTTTGAATGCATTTGTCGATTATTATTCCTTCGCCAGCGGTTTATCGGGAGTGCTTACGAGTCGCCCACCGGAAGATTCATTTCTTACCAGTAGCAACCTGGAACTGGGGATGGGGATCATCTTACTGATTACGGTGTTGATGGGGCTCCGCAGTCTTGCACGTTTGAAAGAATGGGAAGAACGCTATAAGCGCCGTTCTCGATGGCGGATGCTGCTTTCTTATATTTTTACGCTATTCCCGTGTTATGTATTGATTTCCGTACCCCAAATCATCACATTCATCGGAGGCGGCCGCGTGCTCAGCTTGGAGGGAATCTTTATGATGATGCCGAGTATTGTGATTTGGCTCGCAGTCGCCTCCTTGCAAAGTATCGTTATCGTAGTCCTCCGCGTGTTCCGAACGGTACGGTTGCAAAAGATCGTAAAGGCAACAAAATAGACCTATCCATGAATAAATGGGAGTTGATTGCATTGGAAGAGCGGGCATTATTGGACACTGCAGCGAGGGGGACATTCCAAAAGGAAGGGAAAAGGAACATCCAAACGGGGCCAACATTATTGCTGGTGTCGGATTTGGAAAAATCTAAAAAGTATTATAAAGACATGCTTGGTTGTGAGCACGATTCTTGCGGCCATACTTCCCGTGAAGGATTGTTCCTCTTAATGTATGAAGCGAAAAGTCGGGAAGACGTGAAACCCATTAGTAGTGTGGCGGGTGGACCTCCGTGGGACATTCTTGTTTATACGAATGCACAAGAACAACTTTATGCAGAGTTTGTATCCAAAGGAGCCATCATCGCGTCCGAGTTGACCGTATCCGAGTCGGGTTGGAAAGAGTTTATTGTTCAAGATATAGACGGATATAAAATCGGCTTCGGAGGTTAACATGACTCAGTGGCTCTAATCGGGCTCAATACAAAGGCGAAATGAGCTGCATAGCTGCAGCTCTTTCTCATGCTCTTACTTTACAATCAACTTCCCGTCGTAATGGATCAAATCATCGATAACTTCCTGGTTATGACGATGCCAGTCCAAATCTCGACCGGAGGAATACCGGCGATCGCTTGCTTAGAAACAGCCTACTGCATAACGCAGCTGAATGATACCTCCGCCGAGCGGTTTACAATCCAAAAGCTGCGCATCCTTGTACTGGTAGCGGTCCGTGTCAATCGTTAGATGCAGTCCTTTTCCTTCCAATACCGGAGCGACATTGAATATCAACTCGTCCACAAGCCCTTGACCCAGGAATGCGTTGTGCAGATCCGCGCCGCCTGCGATGAGGGCGGTTTGATGCCCTTTTTGCTGCAAATAGTCGAGAGCTTCCTTTGGCGATCCCGCAACGGTTATACCGGGGATGGGTTCGATACTTTTGGATACTACGACGATGTCCACATCGCCAAACGATCCGCCACCGCCTGCTGCCTGCATGCCTTCGAACGTTCGGCGTCCGACAATAAAGTTGCCTGCGGTTTTGGCATGCGCCGCAAAATCATCCAGTGCTTCCTTTTTGGGCGGATGCTCTGGACTGGATTGTGCATAGTTTCCATTAGCGGTCAAAGTTGCCCATAATACAGTTTTCATATAAATGCCTCCTGATTTCATTAAAAATAATCATAAGTTGCAAGCATACATTGCATTGCGTATTTTCGTTCTTTCACAATCGTAGCTTGTTATGGTACATTTGAAAAGTAGTTACATAAAAGTGCAATAGTTTCAAAAAATGAACTAAGGGGGAAATGCCGATGATCGATCCTGCTTGTCCCGACGCCATTGAATCGGTCTTTGAAATATTAGATGGCAAATGGACTCTTCTTCTGCTTCGCGACTTGTTTAATGGCGTCAAGCGGTTTGGGGAGCTGCGCCGTTCCCTGCATCCCATTAGTCCGAAAACGTTGACCGATCGGCTTCGTATGTTAGAGGAACATGGCATCGTAACACGTACTCTTTATCCTGGAGTACCATTGCATGTCGAATATGAACTTACCGAGCGGGGGCAGCGTCTCCAGCCTATTTTTGCCGCCATGAGAGCTTGGGCTGAGTCTGAGGGCACATGTCTCAACAAAAAGACGGCCGAGTCGCATTCCTCGCATGCGTAAATCTATTTGAAGATACGAAGATTTCCTCCAGCAATGGAGGTTTTTTTGCGTTTTCGTTCGCAAGGCACGAGGCAACCGCATTTGCAAGTCTGTCCAATGCCCAACATTTACCTGCGAAAGGCGCTCTCTATTTTGTTCAGAATTTGTTGTGAGCCGCCGATTATAATAATTGCATGACTAAAGTACTACAAAATTAGACAAAAGAAAGGGCGGGATATGTCAAATGATGTAGAATTTTCGCATGTCTTGTTGCAGCGAAAATGAATTGCATTTTCTATTAACGCTTTTGGAAAGAAGTCCAGGTGGAGGGGAAACAGAAGTGCGAAAACGTTGGAATGCCGGCTTGGCCAAGCTTTTGATCGCTGTACTGTTATTGCAGTATGTGCCTTTCTTGCATGGCGGGCTGAATGTGGCTCAGGCCGATGGGACAGTAACGGGACAAACATATGGTACCGGAACTGGGAACGGTACGGTGCAGTCGAATACATATACGCCGACACCGCGGTCCATAGCGGCCAAAGCGATCAGCAGCAATATTAAGGATTATGTTTGGGAGAGGGTCGATCTTAATCTAAAACCTGATCCGAGACAAGCCGCATCGATGGTCTACGACGAAAATGCGGGCAATGTGATCATGTTCGGCGGCGCAGACGATGGCGGCAGGCCGTTCGATGAAACATGGATTTGGGACGGCAGAGAGAAAAAGTGGGAGGAATTGTTGGATCTTTCCCCCAAGCCTCCTAAACGCAAAAGCGCAGCCATGGCGTATGACGCGGTTAACAAAAAGGTGCTTCTGTTTGGCGGGGAAGGCGAATCAGGCTTGCTTAACGACACATGGCTGTGGGATGGCATTAATGCCAAATGGGAGCAAGTAACCGGACTTGCCGTCGCTCCTTCGGCCCGTGGCGGAGCGCAAATCTCCTACGACGGCGAGCAGCTTGTGTTGTTCGGCGGCTATTCCGGCACCGGAAATTCGAAGCCGCCGCTCGGCGATACGTGGTTGTGGAACGGAACGGCGTGGACGCAGGTACAGCAGCCGGCTCAATCCCCGCCTGCTGCCTATGGAGGCCAAATGGCCTATGATGGCAATACGGCGGTACTGTACGGCGGCAATATCGGGTCGGTGATGAAGACCTATGAAAGTACGGGCACTCACGAGACAAAAACGCTCACGCACGACGACAGCTCCTCGTTGTTGTGGAAGTGGGATCGTACGGCCAAGTCATGGAGCTCGGTGGAAGGTCCGGAACCAGGTTATGGACGTTGGGGCCAAGCCATGGCTTATGACGGACGACGCGTTGTGATCTTTAGTGGGGAACGCGACTATGTCCATATGTACAACGCGGTATTAGTACCTCGCCTGAAATTGCCTTCGAGCATGTATCCCGATATGAAAGGCAAAGACGGTCCAGGTTTCGGGTGGTCTGGATCGATAGCGTATGGTTGGAACGGCAGCGGATGGGAGTATTATCATTACACAGTAGGAATGGAAGCATTATATCAAAATGAACCGAGGAATCTGCCTTTTGCTCTCAGCTATGCAAACATGGCGTTTGACGGCAAAAACTTCGTCTTGTTTGGCGGAAACCGTAATCAGATCACTATTATGGATAAGTATGGGACCGAAGGCGGTAAAGTAGTTGGTTCCATGCCTGCCGGCAATGTGAACGAAACCTGGGTGTTCGGCTTTACGCCGCCGACAGCGCCGGGTGTGAGGTTTGATGTGGAACCGTTACCTGTATTTGATCCGCAGCATACCAATGATAAAGTCAGCGTTATCGCGAGTGTGTACGACGATGGCACGAGAACGATTACCATGCGAGGCGCAGAATACCGAAAGAAGGGAGATAGCGCTTGGACTCGTGTACCGTTCACCGGTACAGAACCGAAAGGAATAGGCTCTTTTGAAGTAATCCTAACGGGGCTCGTTTGGCATCAGGAGTATGAGATTCGAGGTTACGCAGTTAACGAAGTCGGGACAAATTACACTGAAATCAAGCCTTTTATAATGAATGACGATACGAATTTGGAACCTCCAGATGTCAAATATGACCGTGTAGGCGCTTCGTTCCTACATGTCAAAGACAAGAAGCGGTTGGTCGCCATTGGTACGGGCGTCACTAACTTGCTCCGTAAACCATTAAACCACATTAATTACTTCCTGCAGGGTGAGGATGGTACAAAGTATGAGTTGGCTTACAATGTTTTAAATGACCGCCAACTGGAGCTGACATTAAAGAATCCGGGTGTTGAATTACCTCCGGGGAAATACGATGTCCGCTTGCTGCACGAAGATTATTTACATTATGTATTCCCGCAAGGACTCACTGTAACGGCGCTAGACTTCTACAAACCGCGCAACTTTGCCCGAGTAGAAGTACCGAGCACGTCGGCAAGCAATGAAGTTAGCAGCCTGATGCTGCAAGGGCCGTTTACAGAGGATCCGTCAAATGTGGGTGTGTATGTTCTCAACGACACGTCGGAAATCGTATCGATCAACGACTCCGTTATGTTCAAGGGCAGCCGCCTTAATGTAACCAAGTCCGGCGACAAGTCCACGATTAGCGGCGAAGGACGCTTGTATGTAAACGGCGGCGGATCACTGGGGACGAATGTGTCCTATACGATTCAGGACGGACCGTTCACGATTTCGTCGGATAACTTTACGATCGCTTTGAACAGTGCCGAGGCAACCGACTATTTGAACATGGGCATGCCGGTCAAGGCGAGCTCGCTCGTTTTTGCCAAGGACGGCTTGCGTCTAACCGGTGATCTTCAAATCGGCTTGCAAGTCGGCAGCCAAAAGGTGACGGAATCCGTCCCGGTGGATGGAATCAAATTCCGCAACAACCGTTTTGATTTATCCGGCACGTTTACGATGAGTAACAAATTTAAAGTGGGACCGTTTAACGTCAGCGACACCCAATTTGTCATGGACAGCCGTATTCCTTATGTTGGCGTTCAAGGCAAGGGCAGCTTGCCGGATACCGACATCAGCTTCGACCTGAGCATGAAGACCAAGCAGGGACGACTGGATGGCTTGAACTTCAGCATGTACCGCAAGGCGAAGGTGGCTTCGACCGGTCTGCAGGTCAATTATTTGTTCGGCAGCGTGGACAAGCTGGCGGACAAAACGCAAGTTCCGCAGACGTTCAGCGTCAAAGGTTCGGTGAATGATGTCATTGTGCCTGAGCTGAAGCATCCGCAGGCGAATTACAAATTTAACCTGATCGGAACCGATGCGGTGAATATGGATGTATCCTCTTACGGCTTCAACGCCAACGGGATCGAGTATTACTACTGGCTGCCTGTGAACAACATGAACATGCAGACGGTGGTGAATCCGTCAGCTGCGGGCATGAAAGGATTTACGTCTCCGGGCTTCGCTTCGAAGGGCGACATCAACGTATTCGAAGTCGTCAAAGGAGCCATGACCACGTATTCCTTCAACAAAAAAGGCTTCAACGGAGTGATCAAGGGAACCGTTTATGTGCCCAAAGGCATTCCTCGCATCGGCGGGGCGACCGTGAAAAACGTTGCGCTCAGCGTGACGGAAACCGGAATTTACGGCACGTTCCGGCATAACGGAGTAGGCGCGAACGTGAAGTATACGTTCAACAACAACACGATCCTGTTCGAGGTGGAAGCGGAGCCTCCGAAAAAGTCGTGGTGGGAAAAAGGCTTGGACTTCATGAACAATGTTTCCGACTTCATGGACGCGGCAGAACCATGGCTGGACATAGCGGAAGAATTGTTCCTGATGAAGCCGGATTCGGGCAAGCAAGTACGCATTGCCGCAGCGAATCCGCTCAAGAGAGTATTTGATTTGACGCCGATCGGCTTGTCTTTCCAACCGGAGGATACAACACAGACCGACGTTAAAGCTCGGATGGTAGATGGACAGTTTACAACGCTTGACCGGACGCCGCTGATGACGGCGGAGGCCAATGCTTCGAACGGACAGTCGAGCTCCAGCTTTACGGTAGGACGTTCCTACAACGCACTCATTGCGTTGACGGGCGACCAGCGAACTGCGGTTTTAAGCCCGCCGGCCGTGCCGAATCAGACGCAAGAGCAAGTCGTGCGGCCTGAAATGTTCTACGATAGTGCAAGCAATACGACATTTATGCGCGTGTTGTTGTCTGCTGGAACTTGGAGGCTCTCGATGAACGGCAGCAGCCGCATCAGCATCCATGAATTGCTGTTTGCGGGCGAATCGATGACGCTTGAAGCGTTGTCGAAGCTGTGGGCGCAAACGCCGGAGCGGGCGGTGACATCGCTTGTGATGGAGGAGCGTGGAGCTTACGTGCTGAAAGTTGCAGCAGCGCAGGGCGAGGTCATCGTCTATAAGCCGGACGGCCGTCCATACAGCCTGCAAACGGCGCAAAATCAGCCGGACTGGAACGCTTACCGCGATGCCAACGGCAATCTGTACGTATTGCTGAATGCAGTGGAAGCAGGAACCTGGATGATTAGCGCAGGGACGAGCCCGAAAACGTCATTATACAGCATTCTTCCTCAGGCAACGATCGGCGACGTAGCGCAGTGGGTGAAAGCCCAAGCTTATCCAACGGCGCTTGAGATGAACCGTACCGATAACGGTCAAGCCGTTGTCGAGATTTACGGAGCGGACGCCCAGACGAAGCTGTACACGCCAAGCGGCGCGCTTTATCCGTTGCAGCTTGATCCGAATCAGCCTGGCATGAATGCCATTTATGATGAACCGCAGCAGAAGCTGACCGTTCTGCTAAACGGAGACGATCTGAGCGGGCAGTGGAAGGCGGTAGGCAGCAGCTTTACCAGCATCATTGCTTACAAGTCCAGCAGGAAGTTTAAATCGATCAAGCCGATGCTGATGGAAGGCCGATTTACGAAGCGATTCGAATTGGCGGAAAAAGGCGACTACATGCTAACGGTGAGCGGCGGAGATGCGAACACGGTAATTACTGCACCGGACGGCTCGCCGTATACGCTGAACTTTAACGCTCCGAACGGCAATGCCTATTTGCAACCGGCGGCAGACCGGACGGCAAGCGGTAACGCGGGCGGAGATCCGCTGCAGCAGACGCAGATCGATACCCCGAACCCTGCGAAGGACGGACGGGATACGCTATACGTCTCGCTGCTGAATGCGCCTGCAGGCAAATGGTCGATCCAGAACGCGAAGAAGGTGGATCTGCAAATCCAGAAGCTGATCCCGCAGCCTGCGATCAAAGCATCGGCGGCGCCTGTGAGCGGTGCGGAAAACCGTATTCAAGTGATATGGTCGATGGAAAATGCAGCATCCGATGCCGAAGTGACGATCATGCTGACCGACAGCGCCGATCAGTATATCGGGGAAGTGATCGCAGACGGTTTGTCTGCTTCCGGCAGCAAGGCGATCGATATACCGGCGACGACGATTCCCGGGACTTATCATTTGACCGTGGCTGGAACAAGCGCCGGTAAAGCACCGGTATACGCGATTGCAGAAGGAATGGTGGAAGTAACCGCACCGTACACGCTGCAAGCGCCGGAGCGGCCCGAGGTGTTCTCTACCGGAAACGGCGAAGTGTCGCTGCGCTTTTCTTCCTTGCCGGGCAATGTGACGTCGTACCGGGTGTGGGTAGGCAAAGCTGCGAACGGCCAAACAGCCGTACCGGTCATGGACTTCGCGCCGCAGTCGGGGAATCTGCAGTATGCGGTCATTAGCGGCTTGTCTACCGATGCAACTTATACCTTATATGTATCGGCTATGGGGCAGGAGCAAGGGCGTCTCGTATTGAGCCCGCCGTCCGCAAGCGTAACGACGGAACTTCCCGTTCCGCAGCCGGCTGCTTTGGCCGTGGCGCTTGACGCCGGCGTGCATGCGGTTAAAGAACGCGCCTATACGGCGATTGACGGCAATAAAGAGACGATGCTGCTTACAGCGGCGGAGCAGGCTTCCTTGCGTGTAACTGCCAATCAAAGCGCAACATTGACGCTGACGGTTAATGGACAGCAGCTTGGCAGCGGGCAGGTAGCGGCTGGCGGAACGTATGCGTTCGCGCTGCAGGAGCTGCTTAACGTAAGCGTGCTGAAAGAACGCGACTACAACGTGCTGATCGAAGCGGTCAACGATCGCGGCGACCGCAGCACGGCGTACCGCAAGCTGTTTGTGGATCGCACCGGGCCAATGCTGATCGTGTCCGGAGGCGATGACGCACAGGGCAAGCGGATTGCGCTGAACGGCACCGTTACGGCGGACAGCAAAATATATATTGCCGGTCAAACGGACTCCGGCGCGAAGCTGGACATCAACGGAACAAGGGTGCCTCTTGATGACGCAGGGCGCTTCGTATACTACGCCCCGCTCGACTGGGAAACTCAGGCCGACCGCAACAAGTTTACGGTTACGGCTTCGGACGAGATAGGCAACAAGACCGAATCCGGATTTGAAATATTGCGGGACACCGCGGATACGATCCCGACTTATCGTAGCGACCTTGCGGCGCTGACGACAGGTAACGCGACGATGAGCACGCCATATACATTCGGCACGACTTCGTATCAGGCGGTGGCTTACTCCGATAAAGTCCGAGTCTATGCGGTTCCGGTGGTATCGGCCTCTGCAGTGACGATAGACGGACAGGCGCTTACGGACGGCGGCTATGTCGAGATAGAGGTGCCGACGGCAGGCCGTACCGTGCAAATCCAGGTTCAGCCGGGTAGTGTGGCGGGTAAAACTTATACACTGCACATCACCGGAATGGGCTCCAGCGTTGCTGCATTGCGCACGCTGAAGCTGAACAACGCGACTGCCGGGCAAAACGGCGATGCGCTTGCTGCGCAGCCTTTTACGGGAGCGGAAAATAGCTATACCGTATATGTAGGCAACACAGTGGACAGCGTTACTTTGACAGCCGGTGCTTTGCAAGCGGGATCCGGCATCAAGGTCCAAGGACAAGCGGTTCAGAGCGAGCAGGCCTCGCAGGCGATTACGCTGCGAGTGGGCGAGAATCAAATTCCTGTGACGGTTACTTCACCGAACAGCTCGGAGATGCGCAGCTATCAGGTGGCCGTGTGGCGGGAGCCAAGCAGCAATGCACAGCTGCAGCAGTTGGGTCTGGCTACGGAAGGCGCGGAGCTCGTAACCGCCTTCCATCCGGCCGCATTGAATTACCAATTGCTTGTGCCAAGCGCAGCGGATGAGGTAAAACTGCTGCCGGTGGCACAGCAAGCCGATGCAACGATTCGAATCAATGATCAAGAGGTAGCGAAGGGCTTGGTTGCGTCGATCCCATTCAAGCTGGATCAAACTGCGCAAACCGCCGCCATCGAAGTCAGCGCGCAGGATGGCACGAAGCTCACGTACACCATTTCCTTGCTGCGTAAGCAGGCGTCGCCTGCGAAGCCGCCTTTGCTGGCAAGCTTACAGGCGGATAGCGTTCTAGGTGGTGCTTTCAATCCTTACAAGCTGAACTACGGCACGATCGGAACGACGACGAACGGCAACGCGGCTATAACGGCGATGGCCAATGATCCGGAGGCAACCGTGACGGTAGCGGACGAATCATTGAAGGGCGGCGGCAGCTTCTTGCCTAAGCTTAACATGGGGGATAACACCTTGATCGTGAGAGTGGAATCCGCGAATAAGGAAGCCTCGCAGACGTACTCTATCGACGTGAAACGCGTAGAGGAACAATCTTCTTCTGAAGAACCGATCCAAAATGCGCGCCAAACGACGATTACGGGCGGCGCCGGAGGCTGGACGGATCAAACGACGATCGTTCGGACGCGTACGGAAGAAGGAAGAACGCTCGATATCGTGAAGCTGGATGCCGAGAAAACGCGCGACGTACTCGACAAAGCGGTTCAGAACAAGGACAGCATTGCACGCATTTACGTGACGGATGTACCGAATGCGCCGGCGGATGAGCGGATTGTCAGCTTGAGCGCCGATTCCGTGTCCTTGCTCGCTAAGGGCGGCATGTCGCTGCAAATCTTGCTGCCTGACGCGCAGCTCGCTTTATCGGCAGCTTCGCTGCAACAGCTGAGCAAAGATGGCAAAGATGCTTATTTCCGGGTTGTTCCGGTCCGCGACAATGCCGAGCGCAGCGAGGTTACTGCGCGCGTGCAGACGGCCGAGCTGGTGCGGAATGCGGCGGGAGGCCGATCAGTCACCGTCTTCGGTCAACCGGTCAAGATTGAAACGAATTACACCGGGTACACGACAGAGCTCCTGTTCCCGCTCGATCACTTGACGCTGCCGGTCAATGAGGCGGCCGCCAAACAAATCCTATCGGAGCTGGCTGTATATATTGAGCACAGCGACGGCGACAAGGCGCTTTCGCAAGGCGAAATCCGTTACGATGCGGAAGGCAAGCCGGTCGGAATTGCGATTGAAATTAATAAGTTCAGTACGTTTACCATTATCCAGAAGAACGGATCGGATGCGCTGAAAGTGCTGGAGCCGTACTTGTCCGGCTACCCGGACGGCACCTTCCGCCCGGCGCAGGCAATCACGCGTGCGGAGCTGGCGACGATCCTGCATCGCATCGGTGCACGCGGCGCCGCAGGCCAAGCGGGGACGGCACAAGCGAAGGGTTATCCTGACGTTGCCGAATCCCATTGGGCGGCGGAAGCGATCGCCGACATGCAGCGTGCAGGACTGATGCTTGGCGATGACAACGGGCTGTTCCGTCCGGACGACGCAATTACCCGCGGCGAGATGGCCAGCATTGCGGCCAGATTGCTTCCGCAAACCGTGAACGGCGCGGCGCTGCCGGGCGATTACGGCGATACTTCGGGGCATTGGGCATCCGAGGCGATCAAGCAAGCTTCGCAGGCAGGCATTTTACAAGGCTATCCGGACGGTTCCTTCCAACCGGATAACAAGCTGAATCGCGCGGAAGCCGTCAAGGTGTTGAACAAATTATTTGAACGACTGACGGCAAGCGTGCAATCTTCGAGCTGGCCGGACGTACCGAAGGACCACTGGGCAATCCAGGACATTGAGTCGGCTTCCGGCACAGTGAGACAATTGTCCGATGGCAGTGTATATGTAGTACCAAGCCATTAATAATGGAACGTCAAAACCCATGAGTGCTAATATGCTCATGGGTTTTCTTCGATTTCAATGAATGTGCCGCTCAGGAAAGCGGCCAGCCGATCTGGAAAATATGAGCAACGCCATCCTTCTCTCCGACGAAGTAAAGATTTTTCTGATCGTTGCTTAGCCGGGGCGAGCGGAGTTTGCGTATCCCCCATCGTTGAAGGCCAAGCGGTTTTGCTTCCGTCCAGCGTCCGTCCTTGTTGTAGCTTACAAACAAATCGGAACTTCGGCCAAACAGCAGGATACTTTCATCCGGGCTGATGCTCGGATAAGCGTCGATATCGGCAGAATTGATTTCATCCCCCAAATGCTCAGGTTCCGAATAGGCACCGTTCACGAAGCGGGAGCGGTAAATATCATCCTTCCCTTTACTATCCGAGCGAAACGAAGTGAAGTACACCGTTCCATTCGCGCTGACGGAAGGATAATAGTGGAAATCGTCGGGTTTTGCTTTGGGGATGCCTATACGTTGCGGCTCGCTCCAGCCTTGTTCCTTTTTGTCTGCAACCCATAAGTCGAGGGAAGCGGACGGTTGCTGTCCCGGAAAGGAGCGGAAGGAGTGGAAATATACTTTTCGCGTATCGCTGCTTAGGAATGGGGTGCCTTCGTGTACCGACGAGATACTGAACGTTGGGGTGACCGGAGCGCTCCAAGCTCCATCCTGCATATGCGTCTCATAAATAGCGAACGAGCGCCCGGCCACTTCTTCGAATAGCATCGTTTTCATATCGGGAGAGAAAATGAAATTATCGATACGTTTCTTTAGGGAAGTTCCGTTAACCCAAATGACAGGCTCGTTACCGCTGACGGTCTTTTCACGAGGCTCTGGCAAGGCAGTGGTTTCCTGACGGACTTGGTTCCCGCAGCCGCATCCTATGAACATAACCAAGACAGCGATTAGCGCTAATTTCTCTGTACGCATGAAAAAGCCCTCCTGTTTTTAAATGATTTGGAAAAATAAGGTATGGTATAATGGACTATATCAAAAAAGCACCGGCTGCATAAGAAGGCACTTTTTAGTAACGGCATTAGGGGAGGGGAGCTTTTGGAGCGCGAACGAGATCATTATCGCTGCTTGGTGGATGTAGCGCTGGAAGTCATCGGGGCGAAATGGAAACCATTGATTATTCATCATCTGTGCAGGAAGCCCCACCGGTTTCGTGAGCTGGAGCGCAAGGTTCCGTTCATCACAAGAAAGATGCTGATTCAACATTTGCGCGAATTGGAGCGGCACGGTGTTGTGAGCCGAGAAATACGGCCCGCCAGGCCGGTTCAAGTGGAGTACGCCATAACCGAGTATGGACAGACATTATATCCGGTACTGCAAGCGTTATCGGATTGGGGAAAGCTCCATCTTGAAAAGGGGTAATACATAGATTGCAGCGATCCCTGATCACTATCGTTTTCGGACAAGTCAGAACAACAAGCGGCTTTTCCTGCAATGGAGAAGTCGTTTTTTTGTCATTCATTAAAAGTAAAAATTAGGGTAAACATATTCGCATCTACTGCCAAATGGATTATGACACTGTTCGTTTGTTAACTCGGAGCATGCCGCTTGACCTTCACATGATGTGATGGTTTAGAATGACGATATGAGCCGAGAAAAGGGGAGGGATTACAATCAACATCAGTGAGTTGTCGAGAAGGACGGGCGTGAGCCTGAGTTCTTTGCGATATTACGAAGAAAAAAATTTGCTGAATCCTACGCGATTGGAGAACGGTTACCGAGATTATGCGGAGTCCGATGCGGAAAGAGTCGAATTTATCCAGCTGTATTTTAGCCTTGGACTGACGGCCAAAGAAATTATGGACTTTTTCGAATGTTTGTTCCAAAGCGGGGAGAAGCCCCAATGTCTCCCGAATGCGATTGAAGTGGGTGAACGAAAATTAGCCGAAATCAAAAAACAAATCGATATTTTAAGCAAAGCCGAGTCGCGGTTGGAAGAGAGTTTGTCGAAATGGAAACATATGGTCAGCGGGACGGAGGGGATGGGATGAATACGATGAATCAGCAGCGTATTGCGCTTGTGACCGGGGGGAACCGCGGGATCGGCAAAGAAATTGCCCGGCAGCTTTCCCAGAAAGGTTTGCACGTATTAATCGGATGCCGCGACGAAGAAAAGGGGCGAGATGCCGTCAATCAGTTGCGCAAGGAAGGGGGATCGGTAGAACTCGCGGTCGTTGAAGTGAATCGTCCGGGCAGTATCGCTCAAATGATGGACCGTGTGGCGCAGCGGTTCGGCCGCTTTGATGTTCTCGTGAATAATGCAGGAATCATTCTGGATCGGGGCACTTCCGTTTTGCAAGTGGAGCAGGCGGTTATGCAGGAAACGTTTGAGACCAATTACTTCGGAGCGCTTCATCTGATGCAGGCCGTAGTACCGTTAATGAAACAGCAGCAATACGGACGCATCGTTAACGTCTCTTCGGCGTTGGGGTCTTTTCAGGTACATCAAGGCATGCTGGGTCTAAAAGGCAGTTCGGCCGCTTACCGCATCTCGAAAACGATGCTCAATGCTTTGACTTGTTTAGTGGCACAGGAAGTCGAAGGTTCGGGCATCAAAGTGAATGCCGCTTGCCCGGGCAGGGTACAGACGGACATGGGAGGAGCCGATGCGCCCCAGACGGTCGCCGAAGGAGCCGATACGGCCGTTTGGCTTGCGACGCTCGATGAAGACGGCCCGAACGGCGGTTTTTTCCGCAATCGCACGAAAGCGGAATGGTAATATCGGCATCGAGTGGGAAGGATCGTTTCGTTATAATTGAACTTTCCCTCATGCAGCATGGTAAAATGTAGCGTGTAAAGGGAGATGATTAGATGGAAAATACAAGCAATCCGTGGATCGAACGGGTTATCCAACTGGCAGAGGAGAATGCGGCGATAGGAGGAGGACCGTTTGCGGCGCTCGTGGTGCGAGGAGAGGAAATCGTAGCGTCCGGCGTCAACTGCGTTCATACGACCTGCGATCCGAGCTCGCATGCGGAGCTGCTGGCGATTCGGGATGCTTGCATGCGGCTTGGCAAAGTAGATTTGTCGGATTGCGAGCTGTACGCGAGCGGGGAGCCTTGCCCGATGTGCATGGGAGCCATATATTGGGCCAAGCTCGGATCGGTGTATTATGCATGCAGCAAAAAAGAAGCGGCAAGCGGCACCGGGTTCGTCGATCCGCTCAGCCACTTTTATTCGGATATGTTACAGGCGCCCGAGAAGCGGACGATTCCATTCCAGCATATGCATTCGTCTCGCAAACTCGAGCCATTTAACATTTGGGCCCAAAAACATAACGGTTAAAACCATAGAACAAGAGCCGATTTCTTCGCATTGGGAGATCGGCTTTTTTCACATTCGAAAACAGGCTCCGCAATCGAAATACGATTTGCCGGATGCTAATGTTGCACGGATCGATCAGCGAACATTTATAAACCAAACATTCCCTTTACCGCGCCAGCGGACAACACTTAAACTAAACATAATATCGAAAACAAATGATGAGTCCTGTTCGGGCAGCATTGCATGGACGGAGACGAAGATCGAGCAGTCGTATGACACTGCTGAAAGGAAGGCGGGCAAACGATGGGCTTCAGGCCGGATTTGTTTCACAAATACAAGCATCTTGGGCTTATTGATGTACATAATCACGATGCGGATTATTATGCAGAGAAAGGCTCGATCGCTATATGGGAACGATACCATATCGATAAAACGGTACTATTCGGATCGATTTCCGAACCGGCCGCGATGGTCAGCGATAAGCGGTCCTGGAAGGCGTACACGAAATATCCGGAGAAGTTTTATCCGTTCTTTTCCGGCTTTTCCATGTATGATGAAGGAGCGCTTGCCGTTGTAAAGGAGAAACTGGAAAAAGGGTACTACGGCGTCGGAGAGACGGTAGCCGCCTCCACGTATTCTCCGCTCACTTCGAAATTGCAATGGAAAGCACAGCATCCGATGGACGGCAACCTCCCGGCGATCTACGAACTTTGTGCACAATACAAGGTGCCGATATTGTTACATATCGATCCGCCTTTCGGGGAACCGATAGACAGGCTGAAAGAAGCGCTTCGCGCATTTCCGGACACGAAGTTTATATTCGCACACGCCAATGTATATAATCCTCCGGAACGGATGGAGAACCTGCTTAGCCGCCATACCAACCTCTATATTGATTTTTTCGCAGGGTTTACCGTTTATGACCCTAATAATCAATATGCTTTAGAAAGCTACATTCCGCTCATCCGAAATTATTCCGAACGATTCTTTTTAAGCACAGATTCCGCCACGGCACGAAACCTCAATTATGAAAAGGCGATTAATGCGATGTACGAAGTCATCGACTTATGTGAAGATGAAGCGATCGGCGAGCAAATCGCAAGACGAAACTTTCTGGAAATCATTGAAGCGCAGCCGGCGACCCGGACGCAAATCGACTTAATCGAGCGCAACGCACTGGAGTACGATATGAAGGCTATGAACAAGCGAATGGCCAATGAACTCATCATTGCGAATAAGCTGGATGAACGGTAATAATCATTGCGAGGCTGCCGCTGGCAGTCTTTTGTTGCGTGCAAAAAGCCCTTTTAACGCTATAGATTGCTCCCCAACTCGAGCAAAAGCTGGAGTTGCAGTCCCGCACAAAGAGTGAATTTGGTGAGCGATTGTGCAACTTTCATCCGTATGTGAACGTTGTTGTAAATGAAGACATTCTCATCAATGGATTTGGACAACCTGCTGCTCGCCAAAGATGAAGCCGGTCAAATGCGTTGGTACGCTGCTGTTGTTCGGCCCATGTGAAGGTCAAATCCGTAACAAAATGCCGGCGCGCCTCGCCCCGCGATGTCTATTTCTTTCATGTGCTACAATAATACCGGAGGTGGCTTTATGGCGCATATTCTCATCGTCGAAGACGAACAATCCATAAACGATCTTATTGCCATGAACCTGGAACTCGTAGGCCATACCAGCGAACAAGTATATGACGGCGACGAGGCGCTTGTATGCTTAAACAATCATACTTATTCATTGATCATCATGGATGTTATGCTGCCGGGATTGGACGGCTTTCGTCTGATGGAGCACGTCGATCAGGATACGCCGGTCATTTTCCTTACGGCAATGGGCAATTTGTCCGATAGGGTCAAGGGGCTAAAGCTTGGCGCGGACGACTACATCGTAAAACCGTTCGAAACCGTGGAGCTGCTGGCACGCATTGATGCGGTGCTTCGCCGGATTCAGCGGGCAACGCCACTATTTTCGCTTGACGGTACGGTGGTGAATTTGGATAGCCGGGTGATCACCGTGGACGGCAGTGAAATTGAAATGACGCTCCGGGAATTCGAACTGCTGGAGACGCTGATCAAAAATAAAAATATTGCGCTGTCCCGCGAGAAGCTGCTTCATCTCGTGTGGGGTTATGATTATATCGGTGAGACGAGAACCGTTGACGTACATATTCAAAAACTGCGCAAAAAATTAAACTGGGATAGCCGAATAAAGACGGTGTATAAAATGGGATACCGGCTTGAGGCAAGTCCATGAAATTTTGGCAAAAAACGTTTATCGTCATCCTTGCGGTTTTTATCGTATTCATTAATATATGCCTGTACCTCATCGCCAGATACTATTACACCCTGGATATGAAACGTGACGCCGACAGGGCGCTCGGAGAATATCATTTTATATCGAAAAGCGTTTACCAGACGCTCGACAGCATGTACTTCAGGGAACAAACGATACCGGTGCCCGACTATATGCAAAGTTTTATGCGTTCCTACGCCGATTATTACGCAAAGCAGCATGTATATTTGGAGCTGTGGAACGCCGGTAAGCCGATTTTCTCGAATACACCGTCCGACGCCGATAGCCATGCTACAATCCAAAGCCTTATTCAGGATGCGGACGATTCCAAGATACAGATGATTAACGACATGAACTATTTGTTTATTACCGGTAACGTTAGCGATCATGATGGTAAATATACGCTTGTGTACGTGCGCGATAAGTCCGAGCTGTATGTGGCCCAATCCCAGCTTACCCGTTATTTGATCATCGTAAGCATTTCAATGGAAATCGCGCTAGCCTTGGTGCTGCTGCTTCTGCTAAGGAAACTTACCTCTCCGGTACGAGCTTTGCAGAAAGCCGCTTTTGAAATCGCCGGCGGCGTATATGATCGTAGAATAAGTATCGCGGGCAAAGATGAATTCCATGAACTTGCCGTAAGTTTCAATCAAATGGCGGCAAGCATTCAGGAGAAAATATCCGAGCTCGACCAAACGGCGCAAAATAAACAGCGTCTTGTCGACAATCTGGCACATGAACTGCGGACGCCGCTAACGGCTATACGCGGGTATGCGGAATATTTGCAAAACGCCAATGCCCGTGAACAGGATCGCATCAAGGCGGCAAAATATATTTTGAGTGAAACCGACAGGATGCAGAGCCTTGCGTTCAAATTGCTGGATCTTGCGCTTTTAAGCAACAGTACCATCGATTTGCATCCCATTGTTCCTTCACTGTTGATAGATTCGGTGAATCAGGCAGCGGAACAGAAGCTGAGTGAAAAACATATCAAGCTGGATGTTTCCTGTATGCTGCATGAACTGACAGGGGACCCGGTGCTGCTGCAATCTTTGCTGATCAACCTCATCGACAACGCAGCGAAAGCTTCTACTCCGGGTTCAACCATTCGCTTATCCGTCTATGGCGGCGCTGTCCCCATCCTGGAAGTGCAGGATTTTGGCTGCGGCATGGAAGAGGAACAGATCGCGCTGGTGTGTGAACCGTTCTATCGCGTGGACAAAGCACGTACCCGCCATGCGGGCGGCGTCGGACTGGGGTTGTCGCTTTGCCGGCAAATCGCTATTTTGCATGGAGCGGAGCTGACGATACAATCCCGGCCGGGCGTAGGTACGACGGTGCAGGTCATTTTTACAACTCCTTTACAACTCTCTGAAAACTCGATGATATCGGGCGGGCTATGATGGTTTCGTAGTACTACAGAACAAGTTGAAGAGGAGACGATCGGGATGGTAAAGGTCAATAAAACAATGAACAAGGTATGGGTATTTAGTGTAGCTGCCGCGCTGATTGCCGGGAGCGGTGTAACCATGAATTTCATTTTGAGCAACAAGACGTTTGCGGAAACCGGCAAACAGGTGATCGAATATCAGCCGGACCCTTTGCAGAAGACTGTTGAAACGCCAGGTAAGACGGAAGCCAAAGCGGAATACACAGTGATAGACCAGTCGAAATCTTTTACAAAAGATGAACTGATGGATTCGCCCAAAGTAAAGGGACTTAGTCCGGAGGCGAAGGAGCAATGGGTCGACGGCATCCAATCCACCTATATCCCCGGGGATAAAGATCTTTCCGCGGAACAAGCCGCGGCCTACGGGGCAGCCGTACTCAAAAAATCGTTTGCCGCAAATCTTAGCGGTTACACGGCCCGTGCCATGTTTTTAGGGGGATCTCTCCCAGGTACCGACACCTGGACGATTTCATTTGATCCGGCGAGTTCATCCGGTCAACCGAACGGTTCTACCACAGCAGCTGCAAAATCATTTAATGTTTATATGAACGCGGTTAGCGGTACGATCATGAATGCCAGTGCTTTCGACGGGTCATCAGTCTCTACGCCGAAAAAGGCGGATGTGAACGACCCGGCATGGCGCGAAACGGCGGAGCAAGCGGTGGCTGTCCTGCTGCCCAAAAATATTTCCATCGTCAACAGCAAAGTGGTATCGTCACAAAGCCCCAATTTCGGAGTGCCCGTCCTGTGCGAGCTGTCTAACGGTACTGCCTATGTTGTAGGCATATCCGGCGAAAGTAAGGATGTAGTCAACCTGTACTTTTTCCAAGACGGATATGATGGCAGCCTGGAAAACTCGATCAACAAGCAAAAAGGGATGAAATAAATAAGCGTCAACCAAGAGGCACTGAAACGGGCTGTTGTTTCCATAGGGAACAGCGGCTCGTTTTCACGTTGGGACGGAACGAAACGATCCAAAAATGATATTGAGATTATTGAAATAATCTGTTAGCTTAATGGTAACGAGTATGCGTGACTGGCGTAACGCAGGTCACTGCGGGGGAGCGCATATTTCATAAGCCGTACGCCTGGGCAAAGCATTTGATCGTTCGATCAGGTGCTGTTTTTATTTTCAGACAATGAAAGGTCAGGTGCATGGACATGAAGATGGCTTTCGTTTTGTTTGACAAGATGACGTCATTGGATTTCATCGGCTTTTACGAGGCGGTGTCATGGCTAAAGATTCTAAAGGCCAGAGAAGGCGTGTCATGGGATCTGTGTGCCAATAAAGACGAGATAACGGATGACCGGGGGATGACACTAAAAATACAACATGTTCTCCCGGATCTATCCGGATATGACTTGATCTTTATTCCCGGCGGGATGTCCACCAGACAACTGAGATACGATACGGAGTTTATTTCCTGGATTCGGAGCGCAAGCGATGTGGAATACAAAGTGTCGGTTTGTACCGGGGCTTTGCTGTTAGGGGCGGCGGGATTGTTAACCGGAAAACAGGCTACAACGAACCCGTCTGCCTATGAGCTGCTGACGCCGTATTGCGCGGAAGTCGTTAAAGCCCGCATCGTCCGGGACGGGAATGTGTTCACGGGCGGCGGCGTCTCCGCCTCCATCGATTTGGGGTTGTACTTCGTCGAATCTTTAACCAACGCGGATATCGTGCAGCACGTTCAAAAGATGATGGACTACCCGTATTATCGGCCAGGTCAATTGGCCAATGTGGTCATGCCTTACGGTTCGCCTCGAAACGCATCGCACCCCTTCAGGTAAAGCCGCTATAGGCTGGACTTTGAGTCGATTATATGCATAATATTGAACAACCCAAAGGGAGGGGAGGTGATTGAAACGGAATACGCCTATGGAGGTATCGTATTTAATCATGAAGGGAAAGTACTTATGCGAAGTCCGAGCGGTTATTGGGGAGGGTATGTATGGACATTTGCGAAGGGTGGAGCTGACCCGGACGATCGATCGCCTGAAGAAACCGCATTAAGGGAAGTTCTTGAGGAAACCGGGCATGAATGCATAATCGTCGCCCCGATCCCCGGGGAGTTCCAATCGGATACATGCGTAACGAAATATTTCTTGATGAAGCCGGCAACGCGTATAGTACCGCATGATCACGAGACGCAGGAAGTGCGATGGGTGACCCCGGACTATGCCTTCGATATGATTCGGCTAACCAAGACCGAAAAGGGGAGAAGCCGGGATTGGAACGCTCTGCAGAGCGCAATTCAAACAAAATTATTATACAAGCAATATTTTAGACCATTTTGAGGGGGAAATCGAATGTCGTTTATAAAAGTGCTGAATGAAGGTTATGTGCGGCTGGTGGATCATATGGGTTCCGATTTGACCGTTGTCAATGCCGCCCGAGTATCCTATGCCAAGGAATCGCCGGAGCTGAGCGAACGAGACATCAAGCTGATCAAATTCCTTGCTCGCGAAGGGCATACGTCGCCATTTCGTCATGCGATCGCGCAATTCGAGGTATATGCGCCGCTCATGGTAGCTCGGCAATGGTTAGATTAATTGTAGATTATCAGTATAGCCTATACGAAAATACTGGAAGTTACAATATAGCCCCAACGGTCAGTGATGATCGTTCGGAACCGCGTGAACTCAGGGAACGTCTAAGGCCTAAAAAGCTATGATAACCCTGAGCCGAGCCTTATATAAGTGGTTACGACTGCTAATAGGGAAGGTGCAACGACTATCCTTTAAGGAGTAGGGTTCAAGCGAACTCGAAGCGCGCGGCATCTCTAAATCGAGATGATGATATAGTCTGTGCTTGCAGGAAACTGCAAGAGATATGACGGAAGCGGTCATGTCGTAACATAACAGGGAAATATGTGGTCGGCTCCGCCCATTATGAAGGCACCGGCGACAGCCTGGATGCTTGGAATGAGTCAAGCCGCCGTTACATTACCGAGGAACCGGTATTCTACATCCCGCAAGCCGATGAGTGGAGGTCCAAGCCGGAGAATTCCAAACAGGGGAGCGGGGATCCAATCGCTTGGGAACTGGGCGAGAAGCATACACGAGAGTTGATGAACTACATCGAGCTAGGGATACAAAAGTACGAAAACGCTTTGGCCGACGGCATTTGCGCCGAGCAAGCCCGATTGTTTTTGCCATCTTACGGCATGTATGTACGGTGGTACTGGACCGCTTCCGTTCAATCGGTTGCACACTTTTTGGCGCAGCGGCTCGAGCACGATGCTCAAAAGGAAATTCAGGATTACGCCAAGGCGATTCTTGAGCTTATCAAGCCGATTTATCCGATTTCTCTAGAGCAGCTCATTTCGGATGGAAGCAAGGAAGGTTAATCGTGGTTAATGAAATATCGACTCAATTGTTTCCCTAACGCAGGATACTTTCGTTGCTTGCAAAGACGTACTTGAGGCGATATCGTTAAGGCAAGGAGGCGTACGAACGATGTCTACATCAGGTAAAACCTACAATACGGCGGTGGAAGCAACGCTTGAAGTCATCGGGGGCAAGTGGAAGCCGGTGATTTTGTTTTATCTCACCTTCGGCAAGAGACGCAACGGCGAGCTGATGCGCCTTATGCCCGCAGTGACGCAGAAAGTACTGACGGAGCAGCTGCGGGAGCTAGAAGAGGATGGAGTCATTCAGCGAATCACTTACAATACGGTCCCGCCTAAAGTGGAGTATGAGCTGACAGACTACGGTTGGAGCTTAAAGGAGATCCTCCATCTGATGTGCAAATGGGGCGATACTCACATTGAGCGCGTGTACGGCGATCAAGCTACGGTCCTGTCCGAAGCCGCACTGCGTTCAGACGGTTAGCGTACGGACATAAGGAACCGGTCTCTGCTATTTAGAGACCGGCGTTTTGTCATGACCGGTTAGGGGATCACTTTGCGTCTGCGAAGGTCATCGAAGATGTCTAGGAACATCGTTTCCGTATCAATGAATTCATGAAAGCCGAAACGGCGTGCTTTGGTCCCGTCGGCAAAAAAATCGTAATCCCAGGAAAACACAAAGTCGCCAAACCGCCAAGAGGATACATCCTTGTAGGTGTTATTCTCGAGGCCATATTTTTGCACCATGGCGTCCCATAACGCTTCCTTGTCGGCCATGATCACTTCCAGTGACATCGGCAGTGGAGGCGCTGTCTCGAGCTGGAAGTACGCGGCAATCTTGGGCCACAGCTCATTCCATCGGAAAAGATCGCCGTTCGTAATATTGAAAGCCTGATTGGCGCAGCGCTCGTCCGTTGCCGCCCATACCGTTGCTTTCGCAAGCAGCCCGGCATCGGTCATCTCCAGCAAGCTGTGGTAGGCGCCGGGTTTGCCCGGAAAACGAAGAGGCAGCCCAAGCTCTTTCGACATCGACGCGTAAACGGCGATGACCATGGCTAGGTTCATGGGATTCCCAAGCGCGAACCCGCACACGACGGAAGGGCGAAGCGCCGACCAAGTCCAAGCTTTGCCATGCTGCCGCTGCTCTAGGAAGTTCTGTTGATCGATGTTAAACTCCGGCGGCATATGGTTGGCGTCCGTTTCGCGAGCCGGCGTCTTGAACGGCCCGAGATGCGCTCCGTACACTTTAAAGCCCTGCATCAGACTAATATGCTGCAGTCCGGCGGCGACCGGCTCGATCGCTTCGACCACATTAACGAGCATGGCGAGATTCGGAGCAACAAGCTCCGCCCATGTCGGGCGGTCCTGGTAGGCTGCGTAGAAAATATGCGTCACTTCTGTCAGGCGGCTCAGCTTGTCACTGCTGTCAGCGGGGTCAAGCAGATCGGCGGCGACGTATCGCACACGGTCGGATGACATGCCGCCTCTCCGCGAAACCCCGATAATGTCCCAATCCGGCAGCATGACGAGATAGTCGATCAGGTTCCGTCCGATCACGCCGTTTGCTCCGACGACAAGTGCTACTTTGCGAGCTGCTGTTTCTGTACTGTTCATATGAATTTCTCTCCTTTTTCTGTTGGGATATACTCACATTGTGCACCCCCGCATCGTTGGTGAAAAGTACGCACTTTGAAGTCATATAGTAACCTTGAGGTAATGTAACGTCGCAGGCAATTTGACTAAAATCAATTTTTCCGCAATACCGTTGGAAACGCATGGTAAAATAGAGTTAAATGAGGACACGTCTTTTTAGAGGAGAGCATACTATGATTTCTATTTTTCCAATGAAGCTTGAGGATTCGTATCGAATTCGCGACATCGACCGGTCGGAGATCATCGAACGAGTGTATCGATGCCACGAAGGAGTACTTGAAGCAACCGCAGCAGGGCACCTATGCCCGAACTGGAGCGAAGACGATTACCGTGAGATGATTTCCCGCTACGAGAATGAGCTGGCAAACGGCGGGACCGCTTTCGGAGCATTTGACGGGGAGAGGCTGGTCGGATTTGGCGTTCTGGCTCATCAATTTCGAGGCAACGACAAGAGCCAGCTTCAGCTCGACCTGATGTATGTGACGCGGGAATACCGCAGACAAGGGATCGGGCGACGACTCCTCGAAGCGCTGAGCCAAGCGGCGATTGCGCAAGGGGCGAAATCTTTATATATTTCATCCACCGAAACAGAATCGGCAGTGAGATTTTACACAAGCTGCGGTTCCATGCTAACGCGGGAAGTGGATAAAGAATTATTTGAAAAAGAACCGTATGACATTCATATGGTGAGAAAATTATGCTAAGCAGCGAAAACATCGGCGTTATAGCATTCTCTGGCCGCGGAAGGCGGCGAATCCCCGTATGAGTATAGCCATACTCCTCGTGCTCGGTTCGGGATTTTTGCATTCGGTCTGGAATTTATATACGAAGAGAAGCATAAACAAAAATGTTTTTTTGTGGTTTTGTCAGCTTATCGCGATCGTAATTTTTTTACCTTGGGCTGTTCTGGAATGGGATAGCAGCGGGCTAACGATAACCGGCTGGGGGGTCATTGTTGCGTCCATGATCGTGCACGGCCTGTATGTACTGCTGCTCGCTGCTGCCTATACCGTAGGCGACTTGTCCCAAGTGTATCCCATCATGCGGGGAACGAACCCTTTACTTGTACCGATTCTAGGGGTAACGTTGCTGAACGAAAAGTTAACGGCTCCGGGATGGATGGGAGTACTGGCTATTGTCACAGGTATTGTGCTGCTGAGCAACGTCAAGCCGAAGCGCAATGAATCGGTATCATTCAAGGCGCCATTGTTGGCACTAGCCGTAGGAATATGTATCGCCGGTTACATCGTAATCGATAAGTTGGCATTGCAATATGTATCGGCTGTCGTTTTAAACGAGGCGACCAATATCGGGAATTTGCTTGCTCTTTCTTGGGCGACTTTTAAATCGAGCGGTATACAAACGGAACTGCGAGCCAACTGGAGGATCATGCTGCTTGGCGGGTTGATTGCACCAGGTGGATACGTATTGTTCTTGTTTGCTTTATCGCTTGCTCCTGTAGCCCAGCTCGCTCCAATGAGAGAAATTGGAACCGTATTCGGCACCGTTATGGGAGTACTCATTCTTCGCGAACAACAAGGAGTAAGACGGTTAATTTCCTCCGTATTCATAACGCTAGGGGTGATCGTCGTAGGAGTCTGGGGTTAAGTAAAAATAAGGAACAATGAGGTGACGGCATGCAGCTCATGCGCAAAGCAACGATAACGGACCATCCGTTTTTAGTTCACATTGACCTGAAGAACGACGGGTACACCGTCTCGGATCAAGCTGAAATGACAACACAGCAACTTGAAGCACATAGTAACAAAATTGAACGCTTTCTCACAGATCCCAGTAAAGGTGCCTTTATTGTCGAGGACTCCGCTCTGAACAAACCGATTGGCATGATTATGTACAACATAGCCAACAGGGACGTGACGTATCCTTGGAAAACCGTATACAGTGAGATCGACCGGGCATTATTTCAAAGCGACGGCCGATTCATGGAAGTTTTTCAATTATGGGTCCATCCGAACTACCGAAGATTGGGGCTGGCGACAAAGCTGAAACGCAGGCTGGAAGAAGAAGCTAAGAGCCATCAAGTGAATTTGATTTATACCCATACCGAAGAAGCCAACCACCATGTGATCGAGTTGAACGAAAAGATGGGTTATCGTAAGGTGCGGCGCGGTCCGATTTGGGATGACGTCATTCGCATCAGCTTAATTAAGCAATTAAGCGAACAACAAGATGAGGGAATGTGATGAATACAAACGGAATCCCATTAGAAGGCGAAAGAGTCAAGCTGATTCCTCAGCAAATGAATCATGTAGACGATATGTTTTTTAGCGGTTGACACCGACTGCTCGTTTCGGGAGCTGGACAGTAAATTCAATCAGTTGAAAGGAAAGGATTTATGAAGCTGCTTCCAAAGTCCGATTATGGATATATTAGCGAGATCATTAACAACTCGTTTCATTGTCACAATGTATTCGTATATTCAGTAATAGACCATCATCAACCCGGCGAAATCTATGTAAATTGCTCTAGCAAGCCGACATCAGGATTAGTCGTACATCGCGGAGGTTCCTACTATGTTTTTGGCGATCCTTCCGACGTCAGTTTTCATAGCGCTCTTATTGCTTTCTTAAAAAACCGGTCCAATCATGGCAATTATTTCGATCTATATGTATCGTCGATGGACTGGATTCGGTTGTTGGAACAAGCGCTAAAAGGACTAGTCGTGCGGTTAACGCGAACCATTATTTGTTGAACGATGAGGTTAAAGTAGATAATCCTATTGCAGTACCTGAAGGTTACGAAGTAATACCGATTGATTCTCCGCTTTTCAACATCTATCAAGATAAGATAGATACAACGTACAGTCTACTTTGGGAATCAGATGAGGAATATTTGCAAAAAGCGTTTGGATTTTGTTTAAGAACCAATGGAGAGCTCGCTAGTGTATGTAATACGTCTTTTGTAGGCGGAGGGTTCATTGCTCCAGATATCCTTACTTTAAAGAAGCACCGAAGAACGGGACTGGCAACGATCGTATGTACCTTTTATGTTCAAAAAAGCAGGGAGCTTGGACTTACGCCATACTGGAACTGTGATGCAGGGAACGATGCTTCCAACAGCTTGGCCCAACGTTTAGGGTTTATTAAGGTATGCGATCTGCCTATATTGTGGTGGCATGAAAATCCCAAAACCATAGCGTCCTACTTGAAAAAGTATCATTACTCAGTTGATTGATTATGAACAGAGATGGGAAAAAGGTTATAGAGCTGATCGATTCAAATTAGGTTGCAAGATGGATCACCACATTTTAATCCTTTATTTTTCCGGAGTTCCAATGCTAGAATTCAAGTAATATTGCAATTGGAAAATGCTAACATGGGAGTCAACGAACCCATATCGCAGGGAGTGACCGGAATGATCGTGCTGAATTACGGGTGGCAGCTCGCCCTTGTCGTATTATTTAGTTATTTTGTCGGTAATTTTTGCGCTGCCATTTTTATATCCAAAAAGTTTATTCGCCAGGATATCAGGGGGATGGGAAGCAAAAACGCCGGCACGACGAACATGACTCGCGTATTCGGTATGAAATATGGAGCCGCAACGCTGCTGATTGACCTCCTTAAAGGATTTGCATGCGTGCTGGTCAGCAAATGGGTCCTTACGTCCATCGGTGGGCCGGATGCAGGCATGCTTGCCGAATATTTGGCCGGCCTTGCCGTCATATTGGGTCATAATTACCCTGTCCTGCTTGGCTTAAGGGGCGGCAAAGGGTTTGCATCGGGTATAGGGGTGTTTATTGCCGTCAATCCGCTGTTTACATTCATCGTACTGCTCCTGGGAGTCATTATGCTGTTCATTGTAGATCGAATGTCGGTGTTCGCTCTAGCTTTTTTTGCGGTAGAAGCCATTTATTATTTCATCGTTCATGAGCATTGGTGGATACCTTTATTCACAGGCGTATATTTCATATTAGCCGTCATCGCCCATTGGCCCAATATTATTCGATTGGTGCGCGGCGAAGAAAAGAAGCTTGGATTACTGCGCCTTATTGCAAAGGGAAGATAGTCCTCCGGATAGGGCGAGGGTAGGGGGGCGATGAACCGGCCGTCGTCGACAAGCCCCGCGTCGATAAGAGCAGGCCGCCGAAGTTTGATTCGGCCGCCTGCATTTTGTATATCATTCTCAAGCTTGCATTTTTTGGACGACAATATCTCCAAGTACCGACCGGTCCAGAAATGGAGCAAATGGAGTAAGGAATGCGAAAGGCAGCCGTCCTGATTCCACTGCCTTTACAAGCTTGAGAAGATGCTCTTTTTTCAAAAAAGGAGCTAGACTGCTCATTTTTTTGTTATCCAAATGCCCCTCGATGCATCGATCGACCAGCCAATCGAAAGTTTCCGGCGAGCTGAAAGGAGCAAGCTTGGAGACCGTTTTCCACTCGAGATTTTTTTCGTGAACGATCATAACGAGCTTTTGAATCCATTCTTTCCCCAAAAAAGGAGCGAGTCCGGCTAATTTCTCTACGTCGTTCGCCCCTTCGATGACATTTTCGGCCAGATGGTGCAGCGTATCTTGATGAAGAAAAGGAGCGAGCTTGATCAGCTCCTTCACCTGAAGCGTATCTTTCTCCATATGATCGACAATATGATCCAGCGTGCTCGCTTTAACCAAAGGCGCGATCGCCACCAGTTGTTCCGGATCGCTTTGCCCCGTATTGATCAACTCGGCCACTTTCCCCGGCTGTTCGTTAGCCAGTTGCTCGACTATGGCCCCGAGGCCGCGCGCTTCCTTACGCTCGCCGCCGTGGAGCAAATCGTCGACGGATACTTGAAAAAGTTCGGACAATAAAGGAAGCGTCCCGATGTCAGGCATGGAATCGCCTCGTTCCCATTTGGACACGGCTTGATGGCTTATATTCAACTTTTCTGCCAATTCCAATTGAGTCATATCTTTTTCTTTGCGGAGACGCGAAATATATGCGCCGATCTTTGAAATATCGAGCATGGATGAACCTCCCTAAAAATAGTTCAGAGCGCTCTGTTCGTAATCAGGTTATCATACGGATTCGGTTCAATCTATCAATTGTTGGTTGAATCTCCAAAAAAACAATTCCACCTGCAGTTGAATGATGCCTGGAAAGGGGAATGGCCGGTATGAGGAATCCGCTGTTTATTTCAGGAAGCGGGTAGAAGGATCTTAACAGAATACGTGTAAACAAAAAACCAAGCCCGTGGTGGACATGTGGGCTTGGTTTTTGATTTGTCCTTATTTTATGCCGAAGGCGGCCATTCCGATGTTGAGGCCCAACAGATTTTGATCCTGAGCCGCGGTAAACACCTTGGTGATGCTGCCGATGCGGAATCTGCCGTCGGCCCGCGCAGGGGCGTTGGAAGCGATATCGGCTACGCCGGATGCTCCCATCCAGCTGTCCGTCGGGGTTCCAACGTAGACCAGGGCCGCCGTGGCTTTCGAGTTCGGTAGGCCGGAGAGCACTTCACGCATCGCTCCAGGGTCGAGTGGAGGAAGTGTAGTTTGTGCGGCTGCGGTAGCAGTACTCACGGTCGGTTCCTTCACCGCGGAGGAAGCGGAGATTGACCCTGCAAAACTGCCCGTTGTTAACATAATGGCAAGGATAGAACAGATTGCTTTTTTCATAAGAATGACGCTCCTCATATCGTTGTTTTATAGTCTTAGTGTACGATGTGAGGAATTTTCAGGAAATAGCCGGGAGTCGAGACTTCATCTAGGCTAAGGTCCAGTGAAATTGCAACATGCTCTTCCTGCCGTGTCGGTTTCTCCGCTGTTAGTTCAAGAAGCTGAATCTTTTTTAACCTTCATACGCCTGCCGTAAAGCATTCATATCGATTTTGGCTTTTGTTTGCAGCAATACGTTCATCACTCTTTGCGATTGTGCAGGATCGGGGCCGCTGATCATCTCGCTCAGGTCGGCAGGAATCACTTGCCACGATACGCCGAACTGGTCCTTTAGCCACCCGCACACTTTGGCCTTCTCATCCCCGCCCTCGCCAAGCATGTCCCAATAATAATCGATCTCTTCCTGCGATTCGCAGTGGACGATAAACGATATGGCCTCCGTAAATTGGAAATGCGGCCCGCCGTTTAAGGCAACGAACTGCTGCCCTTCCAACTGGAATTCGACGGTCATGACCGTCCCCTCCGGGATCCCGTGGACTTCGGCCAGTTCCGATTTTCCATGGCGGGTAATTCTACCGATCTGGGCATCTTTAAAAATAGATACGTAATGCTTCGCCGCCTCTTCGGCCTGTGTGTCGAACCATAGATTCGGAGTGATTTTTTGAATTTTCGTTTTCATACGGCCAACTCCTTCATTTTATGTTTGCTTGGTTATCCCTGGAAGTTACTTCTACAGTTTGATATTAACAAAAAATACGAGCGGACGTTTCTTATTGATTGCGGTTTTTATAGCCCAATGGGAATCGGCTAAAAGAAAGCATTTCTGATACAATGGAACAGGAACCGATATTATTCAAGGAGGACGTTGCGATGCGCAATAAAGTGATTTTGCTTAGTACGGACAGCTGGGGAAAAGGCGACGGGGAGCTTGGGCAATCGATCCTGGAATCGTTCTTTACGATTCTCAAGCAGGAGGAAGGGAAGCCGGCCGCTATTTTTTGCATGCATCGAGGGGTGCTTGCCTTAACGGACGCATCCGTCGCATCGCTGCATCTGAAAGAAATTCAGGAGCAGGGCGTACCGGTGCTCGCTTGCAAAACATGCGCCGATTATTACGGAGTGTCGGACAAGCTGTACGCCGGGGAAATATCGACGATGAAGCGTTTCATCGAGCTTTCGGCCGAGCACGAAGTGTTTACGATTTCTTAAAAGAATGCCTTGAATCGAACCGCGTAAAAACGAAAACCTCCGGCTCCGCTAGCGGAAGCGGGGCAGGAGGTTTGGGCGCTGCTTAAGGCTTTAAAATATAAAAGCGGATCGTCGGTCCGTCCGTCACCGGCACGCCGAGCAGCACATACCCGGCACGCCGCGCTTCTTCCGGCACGGCATGGAACGATTGTGGGCAATCGGCGATGACCTCCAAAATTTCCCCTTTTCGCAGCTGTTCCATCGCATCCAGACTATAGACGACGGGGTAGGGGCAAGGCTCTCCTTCCAAATTCAACGTCATGGTCGGTTGGATTTGCTCCGGCTTGTAGTCTTCCGCCCGAAGTGGATTCATCTTAAGCCATCTCCTTTCTCGCCACGCCGGCTTTCATTAGCACGGTTTGACCCTTGCGGTCCGCTTTATAACGGACGCGCTTCTCCCAAAAGAATGCGAATAGGTAGAAAGCGAGCATCAGCCCGACGGTGGCGAAAATCGCTCCGCTCCAGCCCCACTCCGATACGAGATTGTATTTTGGGTAGCCTTCCACCAGCTTCACATATAACGACCAGTGATCCCATCCCCATGCCAGCAGACCGGCGCCTACGATGTTGCCTGCGCCGACCACAACGTATTGCAGTTGGCCTTCCATCGCGCGGTACATCCATCCGGTTTCGCAGCCTCCGGCGACGACGATCCCGATGCCGAACAGCAGTCCGCCGATCAGCGCGCCCGGGCTGGCCCACATAATTTTTTGCGGAACGCCGAGCGAAATGATGACGGAAGTGCATAACGTTGCGGCGATGATGCCTACGGAAAGCGCCTTGGCCATCGTGGCGCGCCCGGTGACCCACAAATCGCGGAAGGCGGATGTGAAGCAGATTTGCCCTCGTTGGATCAGCAAGCCGAAGGTTACTCCGAACATACCGGCCAAGGCCAGCTTCGGTTTACCGGCTGCGAACTCCGTTGCGATAAAGACGACGGCTGCCGCCAGCACGACCAGCCCGATCCAGGGCTGGACCTTCGGCGTAGTGGATACCATCGAACGAGGCCTGGGGGCTGCTTTCTCAAGCTTCGGTTTGCCCAGCAGCAGCGGGTGCAGCACCAGCTTCACGCCGATCCAAGTGCCGATGCCCATCCCGAGCATGAAGAGCCAGGCATGGAACGAGAATTGCGGAATGCCCGTAAAAAAAGAAGCGAGGTTGCAGCCCATCGCAAGACGCGCGCCGAACCCGGCGATGATGCCGCCGACGAAGCCTTGAACGAGTCTGCGTTTTTGCTTCGGAAGGCGCAGCTTGAACTGCCCTGCCATCAGCGCGCTGAGCAGGGCGCCCAGAAACATGCCGGTGACGACCCAGCCGTCAATCCGGTCGATGGGACTGCCCTCCAGATGCATAATTTGTTCAATGTACGAAAGCTTGTGAGGGTCGATTCCGAACCACTCCATACCGTGGCCGGCAAAACGGGTAAATTCACCCGTTACCGCCCAAAACGTGCCGGTGACCCCAAAATAGAGCGCACTCAGCACACCCGCGATGACGGTGACCAACATCGGGTTCCAAAACCGTCCGAACAGCTTCTGACGAAGCTCGGGTATCATGTGAAACAGATTCAAGCCCATTCTCCTCCTTTGGGATAATGAAAACCAAATCCTATTGTAGCAAAATTTTTCCCGGATGCGGTGGCTTAAAAAAATAAAAAAACGGAAGTACGCCGACGCATACTTCCGCTCTTCATTCAAGCTTCCGCTTTTTGAATTTTAGCCGGATTGTTGATTTTGTAAGGCACGGGATGCTTGGTCAACTTCTTGGCTACGACTTTCGCTTCGAACGTTATCGCGTCGCCGACGCTGAGCTCCAGCTTTTTCAGCGTATTGCTGTAGCTGGACCACGCGGCGCCGAGCTCGATGGCAGGATCCACGATGGATACCGCCTCGTAGACGATCACTTCATCGTCGGTTTCGGTGAAATGGTTCGGCACGGTCGTGAACTGCTGAACGGTGGCGGTCATCTTGACTTTCTCTTCAGGCAGCTCAATTTTTGCAGCCTTTCCCTTTTTCGCCTTTTCCTTCGGCGGTTGTTCGGCCTTAGGCTTGTCCGCCGCGGCTTCTTCGGCCCCTGATGCGTCCGTTTCTTCGCCGGTAGAAGCATCGATTTCAGACTCCGGCGCTTTCGTTTCCGCGGCGACCGGAGCCGCTTCCTGCTCGGCCCCTAGGTCAGCCGTCTCCGGTGCGGCGGTTTCCTCCGTCACCGTTCCGACCTTCTGTCCGTAATTCGCGGCCTGCATCTCTTTCAGATACGAAGGGTGAATGCAGTGCTTTTGCCCATTCTCGAGTTCAATGACCGCCGTCATCTCATCGACATATCCGACAATGGTGCAGGCCAAGTGGAGGCTGCCCCGCTTGTAATAAAATGCTTTCGTTTTGGTCGCTTTCTCGGACAGCAAGCCCCATTCTTTGCACTGATCCATCTGCGCCGTTTCGTCTTCAAAGGCGCTATACGTAATGGGCTCGATCGTGAATGCATATCCCATCGTTTTTTCCACCTTTCATTGCGGTTAGAAACATTTTATCATTTTCATAGCGCAATGGGAAAATCAAATGAACCTTTTGACGGCTGACGTTGTTTATAGGTCAGAAACGGAAAGGAGGGCACAGCTTGACGGAGAAGGAGTTATTTCAAACATACAGTAAGGACGTTTACCGAACATGCTATTATATGTTGCACCATGCCGCCGATGCGGAGGATGTGTGTCAGGAAGTGTTTATGACCGTATTCCGGCACGACTGGAGGAAGGTCGAATATTTGAAAACATGGCTGATGCGCGTAACGGTAAATCACTGCCTCAACCATTTGAAGAAAGATAGCCGTGCCAGAACCAAACAAAAACGACTCGAGCTCGAGCCTGCGCCGGTGACGGAGAAGGCCGCCGAGACGATTGCCGAGGAACGGGAGACCGTAACGGAAGCGATGCTATTGCTGCGCAGGCTGCCCGGGAAAATGAAGGCGGTCGTATCGCTTCGGTTTTTGAACGAATGCAGCTTGAACGAGATCGCGGACATTCTCGGCATCCCGGTTGGGACGGTCAAGTCGCGTTTGAATAAGGCATTGAAGCTGATGAGGCTGATGATGATTAAGGGGGAAATTCATCGTGGAAAGGATGAGAAGGCATATGGATAAAGAGGAGCAAACTTTTTCCAGATTGATAAACGAAGACAAGCAGCTGGAATACCCGGACTTTGACGCGATGTGGAACCGGCTGGAGAAGACGCTGCCCGGGCCCGGCGATAAGCTGCAGCCGGTAGATATGAACGCCCCGAAGCGCAGGCGCCTTCGCAAAGCAGCAGTGATCTCGATTCTTTCCGCGGTGCTAGTGGCTACCCCGGTAGTAGCGGCCATCTCGTATAACTGGGACCAAATCCTTTCCTATCGCAGCGGAATTCAATCTGCGCTGCAGCAAGGCTTGGGGCAAAGCATTGAGAAGTCGGTGACGCAGGACGGCGCCAAGCTGACCGTACATACCGCCATCGTGGACGATAACCGGACGGTACTGCTGTACAGCTTGAAGACTGACGGCGGTTCGGAGAAGGACAGCTTGTACTTTGCCAAGATGCAGCTGACGGATAGTAAGGGCAACGTCATTGAAGGACGGCACAGTCAGTCATGGGATCAAGCGAACAAAGCGTGGACCGGCTATTTCGAGACGGAGTGGACGCCGGAAGGTCAGGAAGCCGACGTTCGATTCACGGCGCAAAAACTGCAATCTTTTTCCTCCGTGCAGCGCGATATTGCGTTTCGGCCGTTCGAGAACAAATCGCAATTGTTCGATATTCAGCAGGACGGGATCGGCAAGCTGACACTGCAGCCTTTTATTCAAGGGGATAAAGTGATGTTCGCTTCTGCGGTTGCTTTTAGTGACGCGGATGCCCAAGCTTGGTCGCATCCTCGGATCGGCGTGTTCAAAGGGGATACCCTCGTCAAGGACGCGGCTTCCGGCGTATTCGGCAAACCGGGGGAGCATGGGGAATACACCGGCCAACAGCATTTCGCGGTAAGCGATTTGCAGGAACCGACCGTCAAATACAAGCTGCTCTATACGCGGGAGGATCGGCGGATCGACAAAACGTGGACCTACGATCTACATTTGGATAAAAAGCAGATGCTGAGCGGTACCATCAAAAGGAATTTGAACATTCCTATTGCGCATGCGGAGAAGCAAATGGTGCTCAAGGAAATGATTGTGACGCCGACGCAAATCCGGATCAAAGCCAGTCATGAGAAATATTTGCGGTTCCCGTTCGTGAACTATGCTTTGGAAGTGAACGGCAAAGTGCTGAACGGAGGCATTTGGTACGGGGGAGACAATCGCGAGGAAACGACGTTCCGCTTTGAGCTTCCTCCAGGACTGCAAGTGACTGAGCAGACGCAGATGACGCTCATCGCCAAATATGAGGTGCTCGAACACAGAGACGCCAAAGAACCGATCCGTTTGAAAGGCATAACCGAGCAAAAACAAACCTCGACCACGCAGGTCGGCGGCTATGATGTAAAATGGACCTACTACAAGCAGGACGGAAATCTTTACGTGCAGAGCGAGTCCGCGGACCCAAGCTTTGGCGGGATCAATCAAACGTACATGGGTACTGGAAAAAGTTCCATCGTTGGCAGGCGTGTGAGCGCTAATATGTATGGTGACGGCAACAACCAGTCGATTGATATGTACCCCAACTTTACGGGAACGGATGCGGAGCTCTATATTTTCTGGTATTATACCGATAATCCGTCCAAAGAATTGCGGGTTGATGTGAAAGGATAACGGGATCGACTTAGTTTGGCGTGGAACCGGCTGTTGCGGTAGCCGGTTTTTGGTTGATGTAGGCTATTGTTTGAACGGCCGAAGCCGTGTAAGCATTCGAACGGCGCGATTATATGGGTCAATTTGGAGGATTAGAGGAGCTACCGCGGCAGCTCCTTATTTACATGGTATCATACCGTTGCCTCATGAGAGTCTGCTTGCGGTATGGGAGTCATGCGTCCTGTTTGTTTTAACTGAATCCGTTGGTTGTAAACGGATCCTAAATCTTTGCATAACGGTCCCAACTCGAGACGATGATCCGCCCGGAAATAAAAGGTCAGCGTTGGCTTTTGATCGACAAATGAAGGGGCGTACGCAACATCGACATATTGCATCATCAATTGATGCTTAATGATGCCCTCTTCCACTACTTTTTGGGCCAACGTTTTATCGATCGCACCGGATTCAAATGGTGATTGCATGCTTGCAGCTCCTCCTTTTAAGGGAATAGTCTGAGGAAGATGGTTGTTTTTGACATTATGATATATATGCGCATCCACAGCGCCAAGGATCATATCCAATATGTCGGCTGCCCGAGACTTGTCGTATTGCTCCAACATCGCTATGAATTCCTCTTCATATCGGTCGCGCCATGATTTCGGATAAAGGCGTATGAGCCATTTCATAATGTTCATGTCATCGCCAGCCTTTGCAGACCGACTTCGGCAATGCGGCTTAAGCTGGTGAGCTGCTTTCTTAACGCATCCGCCCCCAATGGCGTGATGTTGTACGGCCGCCTCCGATCCTCCGATTCGAGCGAGATAATGAATCCTTGCTTCTCCAACCGGGAAATCGCACCATATAACGTGCCCGGTCCAAGGCGTACGCCGGACATCGCTTCGATATCTTCCATCATGGCATAGCCATGCTTAGCGCCGCCTGCGAGGCTTGCCATAATGAGTACGGACGGATCGGAAAACCGGTCAAAATCGGCAGTCCCCATGTAAAGGTTCACCCCCTATATTATTACGTAAGGCGATATATCACCTAACGTAATAATATTCTATTTTTTTGGGTTTTGCAACTTCCAAACTGCGAAACTTTTTCCAAAATTATCCGTACCGTGCTGTAATATAAATAAACGGGGGTTCATGGATCGATCCTGAATCGGGAGGAAGTCGGATGAACCGAAGAATCGGTATCAACCGCTGTTGTACTTCGCATTGTTTTGGGCCGGGGCGGAGCTGTATCCGCCGCTTTTCCTGCTTTTCATGCCCATGTCCATTTTTGGCATCATGATGTCGCTGTTGAAGACGAATCAGGCGACGGAATCGGGCAAGCCACTCCAATTTTATGCAGGCTTTATGTATTTAATCTTTTCGGTAGCTATGTTCCCCGCCAGCGCCTTTTTGATTATTTTCACAACCGGATCGGATTATTACAAAAATCCGCTCGTTGTGATCACGCTGCTTATTCTCCCTACCATTGCTGCAGCAATCATTGCCGCACGGCAGCATGCCTTCGAAGGAGGCAAGCAGGGTTTTGCCCGGATGTACAGAGCGATCATGAGACGTCCGTGGATGTAGTAAAAGCACCCCGGCCCAGAACCACGAAGCGGCTCCAAGTCGGGGTTTTGAATAATGCAGGCTACTGATTCTCTTGAATGAACTTGTTCGCTTTTTCCTCGGCTTCCCGCAGCACCGTATTGACGTCCTTTTTATCGAATGCCATGCCTTTGGCGGCCTCGCTCAGAAACGGGTACAGCTTTCTGTCATATTTGGTCGCCTTCGGCAGCGGAGCCGGCTTGACGGTGAAAATGCCCTGAAGATTTTTTCCTTCATACAGCTTCGTATCGATCGATGCGTCTTTCTTGAGCGCGGGGTCTTTGAGCACTGTAAGGCGCGTTCCTTTGTTCATCGTTTTTTGCGCTTCCTCGCCGATCAATGTGTGGATGGCGGCATAGGCCGCTTTCTTGTTTTTGCTGTTCGGCGTGACCAGCGCCAGATGGTAGTCGATTTCCCGGCCGATGCCCGGCTTGTCATCGAAGGACGGGAACGAAACGAGGTCCCAGTTGAAGTTTTTGCCCGCTTCCTTGAGCTGCGGAAGGCGCGCCGTGGTGGAATCGTGCCAATAAGGGAACATGGCGGTCTTCTGTTCCTTCATGAAGTAGTCGATGCCGTACGTGTATTTTTTTTGCGGCTCGACGATCCCCGGCACTTTATATAGCTGCTCGTAGAGGCCCAATACTTTTTTATAAGCATCCGTTGTCAGGGCCGCTTTTTCCTGCTTCGCATCCACGACGCCCAATCCGTAAGGCCGTGTCAAAATCGACGGATTTTGCAGATCGAGACCGATATATTGAGTCCCTTGATCCATGCGGGTGACCTTGCCTGCAAGCTCAATCATTTGATTCCACGTCATGCCGTCCTTCGGATAAGGAACGGCGAATTTGTCGAAGATGTCTTTGTTATACAGCAGCAACCCATAGTTCATCGCATAAGGCATGCCGTAAAACTGTCCTTTATCGCCGTAGCTTTTCGTGACGTTAATCGTTTCCGGCTCGAATTTGCCGAGATCGATCTTCTCCTGCTTGATCATTTCGTTCAAGTCGGATACAAGCCCCAGCTCCACCATATCGTATAGAAAATAGTTGCTGGTCAAGATCACATCGGGCACTTCGCCGGCGGCGATGAGTTTGTCGAGTGACGTACCTGTGACGAGCTGCGTCGCAATGTTCGGATATTTGGCCTGGACCGGTTTCGTTACGAGCGCATCCAGATCGGCACCGTTCAGCACCCCTGCGCCGTTGGAGAAAAAAGTGAGCGTCACCGGCTCATTATTGTATCGGTCGGGATTGACGGCTTCGCCCGCTTTTCCGGGTTCAGCCGCTTCCTTTCCACAGCCGTTCAGCGCGAGTGTGCCGAGAAGAGACATGCCGAGCAATAGTGGTATCGCTTTCTTTTTGTTCATTGCAACCCCTCCGTGGAACGATTTTAGTAGTAAGTATAGGGAGTTGCGCCGTAAAATGATATTCCATAATTTATTCATTCTTTATGCGAATTTGTCCTCATTGGTGCTATAGTGAAAATATATCGTATAGCGAGGGCAGGAGGGACATATGGTCAAATCGGTTGAAATGCTCCCCGGTGCGGTAAAGGAACGCGTCGTTTATCAAAATCCGCTGCTGTTCCTGGACATCTATGAGCTGCGGCGCAACAGCGTGTTGTCCGGCAAATGGCATCATCATAAGGAGGTTGAGCTGCTGGCGATTATCAAAGGCCGGATCATCATGCATACGAAGCATGAGTCCGCGGTGCTCGAAGCGGGCGACGTGTTCTTGATCGGTTCCTCCCAGCCGCATCGAACGGACAGGCCGAGTACGGACGAAGTGCACTATGTGGTGCTTCAGGTCCATTTGTCCCCGTATTTTGATCAAAGCACATTGCCATTCATGCACGGTCTTTCGGAGTTGACCCGTCCGCTTGACGATTTGAACTATATATTCAAAAGTGATCCGACGGCGCGTCAGGAAGCGTTCCGGCTCATTATGCATATTTTTGAAGAAATGACGGGCAAACGGAAAGGGCACGAGATGGCGGTCGGCATATCGGTCCGAAGCTTGCTGCTGCTGCTTGTGCGTCATGATCGCCTGGGCATGCTGAAAGCGTCGGAGGATATCGAGATTATGCGGCTGCGGCCGGTGCTGCAGCATGTGGAGGCACATATCGCGGAGAAAGTTACGGTGGAAGACGCCTGCCGACTGCTTAATTTCAGCTATCACTATTTTGTGAAATATTTTAAAAAGGTGATGGGGCTTACGTTTCTCGATTATTTAAACTTCAAGCGCATCAAGCTTGCGGAATGTATGCTGCTGACGCAGGAATTGAGCATCGCTGAAATCGGCCACAATGTCGGGATACCGAACATATCTCAATTTTACAAAATGTTTAAACGGTACAACCACTGCTCGCCGAAGGAATTCAGAGCCCGGCTGCGGAAGAGGGACGTTACGGAAGAGCCGGTTTGACCGCAATGTTCAGGACAAAATCGCATAATAATTGAGCGATTTTATGTGATATTTTTCTGTGAAGCGGGATGGTATAATAAACCCGGCTTTTGTACCGGAAACGGTTACCAGGGCATTCCGAGGACAGGCAGGAGGAATGGAAGTGGAGACGATACAGATTCGCCCCGTCGTATCAAGGATGGAGCTCGAGCGGGCATATGATATTTGGGGGACCGTGTTTGCCGCAGGACGAAGCTTTTTTCAAGAGCGGCTTGATTACGACGACGCCTATGCGATGGATACGACATGGATCGCCTTGGTGGATGGGGAGATCGCCGCGGCGATTCAAATCTTTCCTTACCGGATGAGATACGGTTCGGTACAATTGAAGGTCGGCGGCATTGGCAGCGTGGCGACGTCGCCCGAATACAGAAAACGCGGACTCGCTCAGCGCATATTGCGCTGTCAGTCCGAATACATGGAGGACAACGGATACGATGCGTCGCTGCTGTTTACAGGCATTCATTCCTTTTACGAGCAAGTGGGCTGGGTGCGATCGGTAAACAACATATGGAACGCCAAAGCATCCGAGCTCAAGCTGTGCGCATTCGAGACTTCCGGCTCGGTAAGGACGTATGAGGATGCGGATTTGACCCGAGTGATGGATATATACGAAGAAATGAACAGCGGGCTGACCGGCTCGATGATTCGGACGAAAGCGTATTGGCAGGGCCAAAGTCAGTGGAAGGCCGTGAAGCCGGAACATTTTCTGGTGGCCGAGGGTTCTGGTACGGGAACGGGCTCGGGGAATATTATGGCTTACATGCGCTATAAAATTCGCAAAGACGGGCAACAACTGCAAATCGCGGAGTGCTGCTACGAGTCCGGGCAGGAGAAAGCGGCGTTATCGCTATTGCAGGGCGCACTCGACGCACAGCCGGATGTGCAGAGCGTCCAGGCGGCGTTGCCCGCAGGCCATGCGCTGCTGGAATGCTTCCGCGGGCATGGAACGTCAGGAACAACGGCGAGCGCGATGTGGAAGTCCTTCGACATCGTCCGGCTGCTGACGAAACTCGCGCCGGAATTAACGCGCCGTGTACGTCAAAGTTCGGCTGCAGACGGCATTGTTTTCCCTGTAGCGCTGCTGATCGGCGTGGGAGAGCAGGAGGCGGTATTACGCATCCGCGAGGAGGAGGTAGAGGTGGTCAAAGCTTCGGCGGCCGTGTCTTACCATCTCGCGGTACATTTTAGCGAGGCGGAGTGGATCACGCTGCTGCTGAAAGGATGCGATGCGCTGGAAAAACCGCCGTCGCAAGGCCACGATTACCTCCGGATCCTGTTTCCGGAAACGCCGTACATATTCTGGAGTACCGATAATTTCTGATTAAAAAAACTACGCCAAGTGGAATCGTACAACCGAAACAGGAATCCTCTCCTTTATGCGGGCTGCCGACGAGAAACGAGCGGCGATGCTTTATAAAGGTAGGGGATTCTTTTATATAAGGGGTCGTCGATAGGAACGGTTGATAAACCGGCGGCTTGTACGGCATTTCAATAGACCCCGTCATTGTGAATAAAGCTTCCTGAACTGCAATGGGGAAATGTTGTTATGAGCCGAGAAGCAGCGGGAGAAATAGGGAGCATACCCGAAACCGACATGCTCGGCGATTCGCGCAACGGACCAATCGGTTTTGATCAGCAGCAGCTTTGCTTGCTCCAGCCGAATTCGCAGCAGGTACTCCATAGGCGACAAGCCGTAAGCTTCCTTCATGCAGCGGATTAAGTAATTGTAATGAAAATGAAGATCGGTAGACAGCTTTGCGTTGCTGATCGGCCTTTGATAATTTCGCTTGAGGTACGACTCCACCATTTCCGCGACGGTGAGCGTACGCGACCCTTCCTGCGACGTCCGGGCCCCGTCGAGCTGACGAATCAGCTCCTGAAAGATGGATTGCTCTTCCCAGAACGCTTCCGAACGGCGTTCCGTCGATAAACGAAGCAGCCTTTCGAACTGCCGGTACGTCTGGCCCGGGAACGGGAGCATCCAATACTGCGGCAAACGAATGACGTACTGGATGGCGTCGGCGGCCGCAAGCCCTGCTGTTTGAAAATGCAGCCAGAAAAACCGCGTTTCCGCATCGCACGGACGAACGGCGTAATGGAATCGGTCCGGTTGAAGCAGCAGCATTTGCCCTGGGCCAACGTCCCATTGCACGGATTCCTCGCCTATATAGAGATGCCCGGCTTCCACTACGATGAGATCATATACGCCGATGCTGCGCCGGTTCGGATGCCGTTCCCCGGGAGCATAAAAGGCTCTGCCCGATTCCAGATAATAGGGAAGCGGCGTAGATGAAATGGAAAGCATGGGACGTTCGCGTTCGTGCATGAGAACCTCCGGCAATTTGTGTGAAATCGTATAAAAATCGGGGGAAATCTTGCATGGTTGGTCCCTATTGTAAACGGTAAAATGGAGATTGTCGAGGTCGATATCCATTTGAACCCAAGGGAGAGTGCGATGCATGAATCCGATGAATGCAAGCAAGCCGGTTCTGCTGCAAAACGTGAAAATCGAGGATGACTTTTGGTCGGAATACGCCAAACGGATCCGAGAGGTCGTCATTCCTTATCAATACGAGACGTTGAACGACCGGGTACCCGGCGTGGAGCCCAGCCATGCGATTCGGAACTTCCGGATTGCGGCGGGAGTCGAAGAAGGCGAATTCGGCGGCTTTGTGTTCCAAGACAGCGATTTGGCTAAGTGGCTGGAAGCGGTTGCTTACGTTTTGACTACCCATCCGGATGAAACTTTGGAGCGGTTAGCCGACGAAGTCATCGATCTCATTGAGGCGGCACAGCAGCCGGACGGTTATGTGAACACCTATTTTACGATCAAAGAGCCGGACAAACGATGGACGAACTTAACCGATTGCCATGAGCTGTACTGCGCCGGACATATGATCGAAGCGGCAGTAGCTTATTACCGGGCGACGGGAAAAAAGAAGCTGCTGGATGTTATGTGCCGGTTCGCCGATTATATCGGGACGGTGTTCGGTGAGGAAGAAGGGAAACTCAAGGGCTATGACGGCCATCAGGAAATCGAGCTTGCGCTTGTGAAGCTTTATCAAGCTACGGGCAGTGACCGTTATTTGCGGCTCAGCCAATATTTCATTGACCAGCGAGGCCAAGCGCCGCACTTCTTTTTGGAGGAGTGGGAGAGAAGGGGCAGGACGTCCCATTGGAGAGGCGGTCCGCAAAAGCCGCCGCAGCTATCGTATTTCCAAAGTCATCTTCCGGTACGGGAGCAGGAGACGGCAACAGGCCATGCCGTGCGTGCCGTCTATATGTATACGGCGATGGCGGACTTGGCGGCCCATACGGGGGACGAGTCGCTGCTTCAAGCTTGTCGCAAGCTGTGGAGCAATATCGTTCGCAAACAAATGTACATTACCGGCGGCATCGGCTCCACGCACCATGGCGAGGCGTTCACCTTTGATTACGATCTCCCGAATGATACGGTGTATGCGGAAACTTGCGCTTCGATCGGACTCATCTTTTTTGCGAGCCGCATGCTGCGGCTTGAGGCGAAGGGAGAGTACGCCGATGCGATGGAGCGGGCGTTGTACAACACGGTCATTGCCGGGATGGCGCGGGACGGCAAGCATTTCTTCTACGTAAATCCGCTGGAGGTATGGCCGGAGGCCAGCAGGCATAATCCGGGCAAGCATCATGTGAAGCCGACCCGGCCGGGCTGGTTCGCCTGCGCCTGCTGTCCGCCTAACGTTTCCCGGCTCATCGCCTCGCTCGGGGAGTATATGTACACCGCGAATGGCCGCACCGCGTTTGTCCACCTGTACATCGGCGGGGAAGCAGCGGTGGAGCTTGACCACACAACGGTCACGCTTACACAGGAGACCCGCTTGCCTTGGGAAGGAAGCGTGAATCTGCGCATTGCGGCGGAAGCGCCTGCGGAGTTTACTATAGCGATGCGCATCCCGGCTTGGAGCCGTACGCCGGTCTTGCGCGTGAACGGGGAAGCCGTCGATGTCGCTTCCTGCCTTCAGGACGGATATGCGTACATACGCCGCCTCTGGAAGGCGGAGGACTGGATCGAGCTTGAGTTTCACATGGAGATCCAGTTGATCCGATCCCACCCTCGGGTCCGGGCCAATGCGGGAAAGGTCGCCATTCAGAGGGGACCGCTTGTGTATGCATTGGAAGCGACCGATAACGGCGCTCCCCTTGCGTCTTTATGCTTGGATAAGACGTCTCCAATGACAGCACGGTTTGATGCCGAGCTGCTTGGGGGCGCTATCGTCATCGAAGGCAGAGCCATGCGGGAGGAAGAAGCATCGTGGGGGGACTACCTATACGAAGCAAAGCCAAAAACCTCCGAAACGATTCCATTTAAGGCGATTCCATACTTTCTTTGGGGCAATCGGGGCGAGGGAGAAATGACCGTTTGGGTTCGCGAGTAAATAGGTTAGGAATATAAGAGTCCAAAGATGGCCCGGCTAACAAGTTCCTGGTGACCGCTCCTTTTACCAAAGCTTTAGGTCAATAGTACTGAAAATGCGAAAAGGAGGGGCATTGCCCCTCCTGAACTACTCTTCGGATAAGCTGCTTTCCTTCAAAATAACGTCGTGTGCGCCTCCCTCCACAAGGCTTGTAGAGGATACAACGGTAATTCTCGCAACACGTTGCAGCTCTTCGATGCTCGTGGCGCCGCAATTGCACATGGTGGATTTTATTTTGCCGATCGTTTTGTCCAAATTTTCCTGCAGACTGCCTGCATAAGGCACGTACGAATCAACGCCTTCTTCAAATAACAGGCTGCTTTTGCCGCCGGTGTCATATCGCTGCCAATTGCGCGCTCGGTTGGAGCCTTCACCCCAAAACTCTTTCACAAAATTGTTGCCGACTCTCAGCTTTCGGGTAGGACTTTCGTCGAAGCGGGCAAAGTATCTTCCCATCATGACAAAGTCGGCGCCCATCGCCAAAGCCAGAGTAATATGATAGTCGTGAACAATGCCTCCGTCTGAGCAGATCGGCACATAAATTCCCGTTTCCTTAAAGTATTGATCTCTCGCCTCCACGACCTCCATCACCGCAGAAGCTTGCCCGCGCCCGATCCCTTTTTGTTCCCTTGTAATGCAGATGGAGCCTCCGCCGATGCCTACCTTGACGAAATCTGCGCCGGACTCGACCAAATAAAGAAAGCCTTCGCGGTCGACGACATTTCCTGCACCGATTTTCACATCGAAGTTCGCTTTTACATACTGAATCGTCTCGCGCTGCCATTCGCTGTAGCCGTCCGAGGAGTCGATGACAAGCACGTCAACGCCGGCTTCTACTAGCGCCGGAACGCGATCCGTATAATCCTTCGAATTAATACCGGCTCCGACAATATAGCTTTTGTTGCCGTCCAGAAGCTCCAGCGGATTTTCCTTATGGGCGTCGTAGTCTTTGCGGAAAACAAGATATTCGAGGCATTGCCGTTCGTTTATAATGGGCAAACAGTTCAGCTTATGCTCCCAGATCAAATTGTTCGCTTCCGAAAGCGTAATTCCGGATTGACCGTAAATCACCGCGGAAAAGGGCGTCATAAATTCGCGAACGGTCTTCGTAAGCGGATCGCGGCTGATCCGGTAATCACGGCTGGTGACGATTCCGAGCAGCCTGCCGCTAGCCGTGCCGTCTTCGGTTATAGCAACAGTGGAATGTCCTGTCTTCTCTTTCAAATTCAAGACGTCCTGGAGCGTATGATCGGGGGTCAGGTTGGATCGGCTAATGACAAAGCCCGCCTTGTAGCCTTTGACCTTACGGATCATTTCCGCTTCTTCCTCGATGGATTGGGAGCCAAAGATGAAAGAGATTCCTCCGCAACGGGCCAAAGCAATCGCCATCCCGTGGTCGGACACGGCTTGCATTACCGCCGACGAGAATGGAATGTTAAGCGAAATGGCCGGCTTTTCGCCCTGCCTAAACTTAACGAGAGGTGTCTTTAAGCTAACATTCGTCGGAGTACATTCCTTGGTTGTCAGATTTGGAATTAACAGAAATTCGCTGAATGTGCGCGATGGTTCCAGGTAATACGTAGCCACTTCATTCATTCCTCCTAAAAATTATTTTTTCAGGCTTCAGCAAATAAATTTTATCAATCTTATCACTGATTCTTTCAGGCGGTCAATGATTTTTCTTACATAAGAAACCACCTTATCGGCGGTTGTTCCAAAGCGTTCCCGTTTCATTCCGCTATTTACAGTTAACGTAGGAAGGAGACGCAGCATGATTATCGAAACTAAAGGGAGCACTACACCGATATTAACATTGAAAGCTAGGAGATGAATGAATGGCTTCGGACTTATTTCACAGCAAAACGATAAACGACCTTTGCCGGGAGGCATACGAGACGGCGAAACAAAACGGTTGGCACGAGGAGCAACGGGAATTCGGAACGTTGATCGCGCTCATGCATTCGGAATTATCGGAAGCGCTTGAAGCGTACCGGAAAGATTCGGAAGAAGTGATGTGGTCCCATATCACCGAGGAATTCGCCGATGTTTGCATACGCATTTTTAATGCTTGCGGGGAATATAATCTTGACCTGGCTGCCGCCATCGAGAACAAGATGGAGAAGAACAAGGCAAGAGGATATAAACACGGCGGAAGGCGAATATAGCATAACGCAGCAACCATTTGGCCGGTCATAGCGTCTAACACGAAGGATGCCGAATCAGGCGATGCGGCTTCAGATTTCGGATCGGCCTATTCCTCCCAAATGTAAGGAGAGTGTTTGCGCTATGAAAATAAAATGGCTGTTGATCGCGGCGCTTTGTTCATCAATTGTAACGTCGGGGACAGGTTTGGCAGCGGAGATGGAAATCGGAGACGTTGTCGGTCAGGTCCTGTCAACTGATATTCAAGCCGTTGTTAACGGAAGCCCCATTCCATCCATGAATGTGAACGGTTATACAGCCGTCGTTGCAGAGGATTTGCGGCAGTATGGGTTCGATGTGGCATGGATTCCGCAGCGGCGCGAGATCGTCATCCATAATGTTGCCGGCAAACAGCCAAGTCCACTGCCGGTTTCTCCGTCCAGCCCAAAGGTTGGAGAGAAGCTGGCCGATGTGCTGTACACCGATATAGCGGCGTACTATGGGGATACAAAGATACCATCCTACAATATCGGAGGCAAAACGGCCGTGCTATTGAACGATTTGGAGCCGTTCGGACAAGTAAGCTGGTCGGAACAAGAGCGCAAGCTGTCTTTCTCGCCGGCACCCGGCTCCGGGAAGGGGGCACGGACGGCCAATACGCCGCTCGCAATCCATCAAAAGGAATCCATCGCTATAGAAGGCATCGCCATCGGAGACGAGACGATCACGTATGAGGACAGCGAAATCGGCCGCATTGTCGAAGGCAGACCGATGGTGTCCGTAACGTGGCTGGCGGAGCGGCTGGGTTACCGTACGGAACGAGCGAAGGATGGCAAGCTTTACGTCAAAAGCGGTACGTACAGCTTTAACCTTCAAGCCGGCAATACGAAGGCGGAACGGTTCTGGTTCGGCAGCCCTGCGGCGGATTTCGAGTTATACGTCGAGCCGAAGACGGTGAACGGGGAACTGCTTGCCTTCGAAACCGATTTGAAGCATTTGTTCGGGTACTACTCCGTCTGGAGTCCGGAAACGCGTGCGTTGAATATAGACTACCGGAATTATGAAGTGGAAGATTACGGATTGTCCGAAAGCCCCAGCAGTTATAATTACTATGTTTTTGCGGATGAATATGTATCGGGTTACGCCGGGGTCCCGAGTCTATATGTGACGAGCCGTATAAACGGCGGTGAACGGGGCGGCGGCGGAGGTGGAGGAGCTTCGGGAAGCGGGATGGACGATGGTCCGAAATATCGTTTCGGCTCAGGCGCGCCGATCGATTTTGGCCGCAATGAACTGGAAGTGTCGCTAGTGGAAGACGGCAGGCTGTTGTTTTACAAAACATTGGTTGTGAACCTGACGATGCATGACGTGGACTCGATCATCGACTATAACGGTCCGTTTGGATTTGGAAACTATTCCGTGCTCAAGCGCGTTGATCCGGAACGGGCTTACTTGAAAACATCGGCGGCCGAACTGGAATTTTCCGGCCAAATCGACTCGAAAGTTGGGAGCGGCCTTACGTTTACCGTTGAAAAACAGGAAGGAGACGGGTTCCGGAAAGTTTCCGATGCCACGGCTCCCTTCGACGAGGATACGTTCCACGCGAAGCTGAGTTTGCCAGAGGAGCCCGGATTATATCGGATAACGGCCGTCAGTATGCTGACGAATCCGCGGTATAGTTCTTCCATCGCTGTGGCCAAATGGTATGTAGATAAGCAATAAGAAGTTCAAATTTACGAAGTAAAGCAGGCTGCCGATCATCGATTCGGCGGCCTGCTGCATATTAGTTGGACACGACAGCAGTATCATGTTAACGCGACACGTTCAGGCCATGTTCTTTTGTTTACTAACTTGGCAGCAGCTTGGCTGTACCTTCCGTAATGACCGTCAGCACATGGTCTGTCATTTGTTCCACCGACAGCCGTCTCGTTCCTTTGCTCCAATCGGCTGCCGCCCCGAAAATGGCCCAGCTGGTCATCAGCGCTAGCGTTTCCGCCGGAAACGGCCACTCGTTCGGTTCTTTCCGGCTTCGTTTGAGCCAATGAAGCAGCAGTGAATACAGTTCCTCTTGCACCGTTCGCTCAAAAATCGGGTTGACGGTATCGACCGGATAACACCGCCCACTCATGCTCTTATAATGCTCGAGAACCGCTTGGATCAAGATGCGCAATTGAGCCGGTTCCCACCGGGCAGACGGAGATAACTTCGACTCCAGGATGCGCTGGAACTTTTCCCGGACGGCCGTTTCGAGCAGCGCGTATTTATCGGGAAAATGAGCGTAAAACGTGCTGCGGTTCACATCCGCCCGGTCGGTGATATCCTGAATCGTGATGGACGGGAAACCTTTTTCCCGCATCAAGTCGGTAAACGCCTGCTTGAGCATCTTCTGCGAACGGCCGATCCGTCTATCCCGCCTCATGCTTTCTTCCATACGAATCACTCCCTGTTATCCGACAATTCGGGCCGTTTGTCGCTTATCCGAAATCGCGACTCCATTATCGATTGAACCTGACGCGGTTCGTTACTACTATTATAGTTACAGTTCGGACAGAAAGGAATGAGGCGATATGACGATGAAGGCTGTGCGTTATCATAAACACGGTGGTCCTGAAGTGTTGCAGCTCGAGGAAATTCCGCGGCCGGCTCCATCCGAGATGGAGGTGCTGGTCCGCGTCCATGCCGCCGGATTGAATCCTGGCGATTGGCAGATCCGTTCCGGCTATGCCGGCGACCGGTTTCCGCTGCCTTACATCCCGGGTTGGGATGTATCCGGCGTCGTAGAGGCGATCGGGCCTGGCGTAAGCGCGTTCCGGGTAGGCGATGAAGTCTACGGGATGACGGCGAACAGCGGAGCTTGCGCCGAATATGTCGCCGTGCCCGTGACGCAGCTCGCGCGAAAACCGGCGGTGCTCAGCCATATACAGGCCGCAGCCGTGCCGATGTCCTGCTTTACTGCTTGGCATGCATTAACGAAGCAGGGCCGGCTGCAGGCGGGCGAGACCGTCATCGTGAACGGCGCCTCCGGTGGGGTGGGCCACTTTGCCGTCCAGTTGGCCAAGCAGGCGGGCGCGCGGGTGATCGGCATCGCTTCCGGCCGCAACGCCCCGTTCGTGCGCGAATTGGGTGCCGACCAAGTGATCGACTATACGGCGGCACCACGGGAGCAGCCGCTATGGCCGGCCGATCTGGCGCTTGATACGGTTGGAGGGACATCCGGCGACTTGCTGCTGAACCTGCTCCGCCCCGGCGGCCGCCTGGTGCCTGTTGCCTTCGGTCAGTACGATCTGGAGAAGGCGGCCGCCCGGAACGTGACCGTTACAGCAGTGCAGCTGCTGCAAATAGGTTCGGCGGCGCTGGAGGACATTGCGAGGTGGTTCGACCGGGGTGACTTGCAAGTCGCGCTCGATATGACCGTGCCGCTGGCTGCAACTCGCCAGGCCCACGAGCGGAGCGAAAGCAGGCGGGCGAGGGGCAAAATCGTCATCGTCGTCAAGCCGGACTCCGTATAAACGGCAAATGCCGGAAGGATGCTTACCGCATCTTTCCGGCATTGCTGTTTTTGGCAGCCGAACCCCGGTGCCGTGCCGCTTCAAGAATATTCCGGGCTATACGGCTGCCTCCTTATTTCTCCGATTTCATCTGATCTTCAATCCTTTTGTTCGCTTCTTCCTCATACTCCCGCAAGGCCGTATTCATATCTTTCTTGCCCGTAACGACTTTGCTGATGGCTGTAAGAAGACTCGTGTCGGCGATCGCATAGTAAGGTGAAAAGGGCGGGGCCGGAGCGAACTTTTCCGGGAAGAACGCTTGAATGTTTTTACCCTCATAATTTTTGTTGTTTTTACCGAAGACGGCTTGAACTTCTTTATCGCGGATGGCGGGGGTAAAGCCTTCCTTGGCCAGTCCCATTTGCACCTCCAGCGATGTCAGGAATGCGCTCACTTCGAATGCCTGCTTCTTGTATTTGCTTGAAGACGTCACGTAGAGATAGTAGGGATCGACGGCCGGCGCTACGCCTTTGGCTTCCGGATAATAAGGCAGCGATACCGCATCCCAGTTCAACAACTCCGTATCGGGCAATCGGCGGGACACGTTCGTAAAGTGCGGATACATGGCCAGGGTCTGGTCCTTGAAAAACATTTGTTCCAGGTCTCCGCCTTTGCTCATTTTTTCCGTAAACTCATACCCTGGGACCGTAAAAAATCTAGTAAGATTTTCGGTGACCCGCTTTACTTTGTCGTCGTTTAATGCTTTATTCGTCTGCGGATTTACGAGAGCCAAAGGAAGCTGGCTCGTTTTAAAATGAAATGTGGCGTTGGTGCCGAGTCCGTAATATTTGACCCCGTCGACGCTACGGCTCATTTTGACGGCCAAATCGTACGCTTCATCCCAAGTCATCCCCGATTTTGGATACGGGATGCCAAACTTATCGAATAAACTCCGGTTGTAAAATAAGATCGGAAACTGGATGAACGCAGGCAGCGCGTACAAACCGCCTTTGGCGATATCCCGCTGCGCATTGACGATGCTCGGATCGAAGCGGTTCAGATCATAGCCGCTCTCCTTGATGAGCCCGGAAATATCGTAATGGAGCTTGTTGTCCAGCACAAGTCTCCGCGTACCCGCCGGCGTGACGAGCATCAGATCGATCGTTGCCCCTGCGGTGATGAGCTGCTCAAGCGGAGTGCTGGTATTGGCAATGTATTTGGGCGTAATATGTGGAAATTTTTTCTTGATCGGGTCGCCGTACAAAGCCCAGAACATCTCATCGGTCCAGTTACTCTGTCCCCCGTAAAATACAAGCTCGATCGGTTCTTGCGCTTTAGCCGAAGCATTGGGCGCGTTCGGAGCGCTGGATGGGTCTGTTTTGCTGCAAGCGGCAAGGAGCGATCCCAGCATAACGACGATCAGTAGCAAAGAGCCGCCTTGTCGTATTCGATTCATGTGCTTCCCCCTTCGATAAATAAGCGCTTTCATCGGCTGATGTTCTGCGTAACACCCGGTATGCGCATGCCCGAGGTTTCATCCGACGGAATATTCTCCCAGAGATGTGATCCAGATCACACCTTCATTATATCGATGGCAGGAAACGGATTACGATTAGTAATTTTACTATTTTTTTAACGATCCAACGGTTTCTCTGAATGGAGCATTGCCCGTGATTCCTCCTTATTCGCCATTGGATAACATGAATCTGTAGCAGGACGTAAAAAAGGCAGGCCATTGTTGGCGCTGCCGGTTTGGAAGGGAGCGATTGCGATCAGGGTCATACGATCTTTCCTTTTTTTAAATGGGAAGGGGGCTGTCCCACGATTTTTTTGTACATGTAATTGAAGTACGTTTGGTCGCAGTAGCCGAGCGCGTCGGCGATTTCCCCGATCGTCATGTTGGTCGTAAGCAGCATCTCCCTGGCGGACGTGATGCGAACCTCATGCATATACTCCACGGGTGTTCGCCCGGTCACCTCTTTGAACACGGACGAAATATAATTCGGGCTGCGGTCCACATACGCGGCGAGCTCCTGCAGCCGGATCGGATCACGGTAATGTTTCACGATATATTGCTGAATGCGCGCAGCCAGGTTCCGCTTGGAAGAAGGAATTCCTTCGGCGACCAGCTCGCTCTGAATGAGGCCGAGGATTTCGAGCGCGATGCCTTGCGAAATCATTTCATAGCAGGGCATCTTCCCGAGCCAGCACTCGCTCAGCATCGAGAAACGCTGCTTGAGATAATCGTATCCGAACGGACGAATCCGTTTGTACGGTTCGTCCATGAAATGAACGAGATATTCCGGAGAGGAATCCCTAAAATGAACCGAATACATTTGCTGCGGTTCGGATGCATCGGTATGTACGGAACGCGAACGCAGCGTTCCTTGCGGGATGAACAGCCCGTCGCCTTTGCCCAAGGTGACGTTGGCATCGCCAAGCCGGTAGTCTACCGTTCCTTTCACGACCAGAAGAAGAATATGGTAACGGGTAGGCGCTAAGGCCATATTCCATTTCGTATGGGAATGATCAAAAAATACATGCTCGATCTTCAACTCCAACGTCCTCTCCTTTTTCCGTCGATCCGATCCCGGACAGATCACCAAGCCGTAGAATTACTAAAAAAGACGTATGATTACCAATCGTAATTGCTGCCGATCGTTTTTACAATAGGGAATATAAACAAGAGAGGGGATACCCATATGAATACGGAAATGAAAATTATTGACGTCGATGTGCACAACGACCTGAAAAGTCCGAAGCAGCTTGTTCCTTTTTTGCCGGAACCGTGGAAGTCGTGGGTAGCCAGCTCCGGCATCGGCATGCCCGGGCACGGATACCGGTCGCCGATCGGCGTCATGCGCAAGGATTGCATTCCGCCATCCGGAGGGCCTTCGGCCTCGGACCCGGATTATCTCGTTCAAGATCTTGTCGAGCCGCACAACATGGAATACGCGATTTTAACCGGCAACATGATGAACATTTCGACGATGCACGACCCCGATTATGCGGCCGTTATCGCTTCGGCTTACAATGACCATATGATCGCGGACTGGCTGCCGAAGCATGAATCGTTCCGAAGCTCTATCACCGTCGCACCGCAAGACCCGCATCTCGCCGCCAAGGAGATCGACCGGTTGGCCGGTCATCCGGGCATGGTGCAGGTGCTCATGGGGAGCGCGCAGCGGGCGCCGCTGGGCCAGCGCCAATTCCACCCGATCTACGAAATGGCGGAGCGTCATGGCCTTCCCGTTGCGATTCATCCGGGAGGCGAAGGCGCAGGCTCGACGCCGCCTCCGTCCCCGGCCGGGTATCCGACGCGTTATTTGGAATGGCATACGTGCTTGTCGCTGAATTACATGGGACACTTGATCAGTCTCGTGTGCGAAGGCGTGTTCGAGAAGTTTCCCAACCTGAAATTCGTCATGCTGGAGGGCGGGATCGCCTGGCTCCCGCACTTGATGTGGCGGCTCGACAAAAACTACAAAGGGCTGCGTTCCTCGGTGCCGTGGCTCAAGCGGATGCCGAGCGAATATATTCGTGATCATTGCCTGTTCTCCACCCAGCCGATTGAAGAGCCGGACAACCCGAAAGACTTGATCAGCATCTTCGATATGATCGATGCGGAGAACTTCCTGATGTTCTCAAGCGACTATCCGCACTGGGACAATGACATGCCGACGGAAATATTGAAAAGACTAAGTCCGGAAGCGCGTCAAAAAATCTTTTATCAAAACGCCAAAACGTTATATAAACTCTAGGAAGGGAGCCGGGTGACCGAAATGGCGATTCATTACGTGGCCGAGGCCGAAGAAATTCAGGAAGGAAAAAGCAAAATCGTCCAAATCGAAGGCCGTTCCATCGGTATATACCGAATAGGCGACGAATATTATGCCCTGCATAACCGGTGTCCCCATGAAGGCGCTCCGCTGTGCAAAGGTCCCGTATGCGGCACGACGCTGCCGTCGGGCGTATACGAATACGAATTTGGCCGCAAGGGTGAGCTGGTACGCTGTCCTTGGCACGGATGGGAGTTCGACATCAAGACGGGCAAATCGGTCTTCGATGAAAAAGTGCGGGCGAGAAGCTACAAGGTTCAAGTCGATCACGGTAAGGTCGGTATTATGATATAGAAAGGCGGCGGCAGCATAATGGATTCACGAAGATATGTTCCGGCGCGCATCGTTCATTCGCAGGATGGCGCCTTGCCGGAGGGCAAGCGGCTGCCAAGAGGATGGTCCGGGGTACGGGTAGGCAAGGAGCTGCGGCTCGCGTGGCCGGATGGCGGCATTTCCGTGAAACGGCCGCTTCCCGCGGTCAGCCGGCTGCGGATTTCCGCGGCCTTGGACTATAGGGCTGCAAGGCAGGTGGAAGCATTCCTGCCGGAGTCCGGCCGGATACTGGGCTATTTCGATATTCGTTACGCTTATGCGTTTCAGCCGTTCGAGCTAATGCTTACGGCGGAGCAGACGGAAGCGGTGCTGCGCGAAGGCGTAGGACTGAGGGCGGATGACGGAGACGGCGTCGATGAAGGGAGCCCGCTGTGGATATTTGACGAGCTGAACGGGGATGCATCGCGGCAATTTTCAGCGCCGCATCTTTATATTGACGCGCAGCCGGAGCACTCGAAATCGGAGCATTTCCTGGAACGGATGGCGTCGCTTGCTTCTTTGCAGCCGTTCGGTTGGCTGGAAGGCTGCGTGCTTGACGGCTTGTATGACTTGCGAGCGGTACTTGGGACGGAGCTCGTTGACTCGGTCATTGCCCGACATCTCGGGCAGTTCGTGAGCGCGGACGGGGAACTGCGTTATGAGGATCTTCAAGGAAGAGCGGTGTCCGGCTCGTTTACGACGATTGAAGCGACGCTTCCCGTCGGTATCATCGCCAAGCTTCACCATGACCATCCCGCGGTCATCCGGGCGCTTGCCTTCTGGGATTCGCGCGGGATGGCTGCTGGCGGATCCGTCATCGACGGAGATACGGTTTCCGCGGAAGGCGCGTATACCGTCGCGTATCCTATGGCGGCAGTCGCCGCTAGACTGCGCAGGCAGGATCTTGCGGAGCGGGCGATCCGGCAACTGCTGCTGCGGCGCGACCGGCTGGTCGAAGGCGATCACATCCATTTGCGCTACAGCGAGAAAAAAGGAACGCAATCGTTTCGCAGCTGGGCGCGTGCGTACGCTTGGTATATGCTCGGAATGACGCGGACGTGGATTGAGCTGAAAGCATCGGGCTATGCCGGTTTAACTGGAATGGCCGAGATTGAAGCGGAGCTTGGTCGCGTTGCCCGGGCGGCGCTGGCCTGGAGGCGGCCGGAAGGCTTATGGGCTTGCTTCCTGGATGAACCGGATACCGGAATCGACACCTCCGGTTCGGCGGGCATCGCCGCCGCGCTTGCCCTCGGCGCAAAGCACGGCGTGCTGCCGCAAGCTTGCTTTTCCGAAGCCGAAGCAAGCTTGAGTGCATTGGAATCGTATTTGACGCCGGACGGCATCTTGTCGGGTGTAGCCCAGCATAATGCGGGCGGCCTGGAATTGCAGCGGTCCGGCTACCGCGTCCTGTCGCAGATGGGGATGGGGTTGATGGCGCAGCTTTATGCCGCGGTTCATACGGAATAAACAGAGCCAGAGCTTTGACGTGGTCCTACGCCTCCCAACTTTCGCTATTTGGAGGGGCGTACGGCTCCCGCGGCTCATTTGCGTCGTAGACCGGTTCTTTTAGAACGATTGACCACGGTGAGAGGTCAATCGATTTTTGCCTTCTGTGCAAGCGCGTCGAGCAATATTTGTAACTGCTGCGCCGTTGCATCGTCGGTCAATTCGCCCGCCGCGTTCAATTTTGCGCTCACAAGCGGGACAGCAACGGTTCCTCCGTCCACAATGGCGGCGGACATTATTTTCAACGTGAGCAGCAACGATTCTAGTGCTTTCGCGCCGCCTGTCATGGAAGGTGAAGCGCTAATGACAGCTGCCGGTTTATTCATGAGCTCTCCAGAAGATACGATCCAGTCGAGCGCGTTCTTTAACACCCCCGGAACCCCGCCGGCATACTCCGGCGTACAAATAAGCACGCCGTCTGCCGCTTGGAGCTGCGCGCGCAAAATCGCGACTGACGCCGGCGGTTCATCCCCGTCAATATCGGGATTGAATGGCGGAATACCGCCTAACCCTTCGTACATCGTCACGATCATATTCCCGGGAGCTAGTTCGGCGGCAGCACGCAGCAAAAAAGTATTGGACGAACGGTTGCGAAGGCTGCCGGAAATGGCCAAAATGCGGAACGTTGTATTTTCATTCATATGATCATCCCACCGATTTCTATTTGATTTGGTGATTCGCCTACGATTTATTCTAAACCATGACATTAATGTGATGGTCAAGAGGAGCATGAAAAATTGGGCCAGTCATCGGTACTACGGCCATCTCGAACCTATCATTCTTTTAGAAGGAACCGAAGGGATATGGTAGAATAAAATATTAAATGATATTCCATTTATTTCCAGAGGGCGCTCTATTTGAAGCGGTCGCTAATTGAAGAAATCCATTATTTCCGCATTCCTGTTATTGATTTGGACGTTTCAGTTCAATGGTACACCGACTGTTTGGGGTTTATGCTGCGTAGGAAAGAAGGTGACAGGGCTGTGCTGGAATTAAAGGCGGGTGCATTGTTGGTACTTGTGCATGCGGATGTTAATTCTCGCGGTCATTTTAATAAGGATGGACTTCCGGAGTTTTCCATTGGCTTCACCAGTCCTGATATCCATCAATTGCGACAGTATTTGAGCGAGCAAGGCGTAGCGGTGGATGAAATGAAAGAAGATAATGGGCATTTCTATTTTCACTTTTTTGACCCGAGCGGGAACAAGCTACAAGCCCATTGGTAAGTCATATAGAATTCCACATGCAAGGCTCCTAATCGGGTGGATATATAAACGGGGAGTGTTCCATTTATGGCTATCGCTTCTAAGCTGCAGCAGCTCTTTAATGAACCGATCGAACGGATCACGTATCTTGATCCTGGTTATTCCGGGCATGCCAGCGACGTCTGGTTGGTCAAGACCGTTTCGGAGGAGCGCGTTGTACGTTCATCCAGATGGAATGAAGCACCGAGCCGCGAGTTTTGGTGGGGGTGTTACGATTTGTTTGGAATCGATCCCAGACGAATGCGCCACTTCGAAGCCAACGCTGCCATGCTCGGATCAATTGCGGGCATTCCGGTGCCGCGAGTGCAGGCACATGCGACGATCGAGGGCAGGGAATATATCGTCGTCGAGAAAATGAACGGCAAGGCATTGCAGTCTTTCATCGGGCAATCCGATGCGCTTTTACATCAGTTAGGCGTTTGGCTGGCCCAGGTGCATTTGCAGCGCTGCGACTACTTCGGAAACCTTGCTCGCCCCCAAATGGAGAGACGGGAATTATTCCATGCCCGTTTGTCCCAAACCATGCGGCAGCTCGTCGAGCGTGATTATGTGAATGATAGCAAGATCAAAGTGTGGCTCGATGCCATGATCCGAGAACTTGGCGTTCTGCCGGTTCCGGATCATTTCTGTCCCGTGTTTATTGATCTTGATCCGTCGCAGTTCTTGATTCAAGATGGGGTGCTGTCGGCGGTCGTTGATGTTGAAGCGTATGCGATAGGCCCTCGGGAGTTTGATTTTGTCGGATTGGAGTGCGTGTTGGATGAGAAATCGGCAGCTTCTTTCCTCAAAGGCTATTCGACGATCCAAGATCCTCCGGATTTATCAAACTATCGCCAGGTATACCGCTTTTTGTATAGACTGTTAGGGGTGCAAGGGTCTGTCGATTTGGAGCAATGGTTCGCGCAGCGGGTGCTGTTCTGAGCAAGTTATTAATCTGACAGTTACGACAGTTAAATAATCGGCGGCCCCGTTAAGCTAAAGGACAGGATAGTTTAAGGGTTCTATGGAATACAAAGAAAGTAAAAAAAAATACCATGGTAACCCTCAGTGTTCTCTATTTTAATTATTATTAATTTCTTTGAATGACATTGAAATATCTTTATAGACATCTTTAACTTGGTTATAGCGAATTTTAGAAAAGAAATAAACAATAAAACGGTGTAAGGTGCTGTTGAATAGACGATAAGTAACTTTAAAATAAAGGGGAACGATAGTGTGGAGCTGCCGTAAAGGACAGCTCCTCTTTGATATTCGTTGAAAGGCAGTTTAAGTCAATGAATAACCACAATGCTTGGCGGCAGAATAAAGTAAGGTTGGGCAGATTCTTGAAAAGAATATTACCTTTAATACTTTTTTCAATGATTGATGAGAACCCGCGTAGAAGAAATGCTGTATTGCTTTTCAGGGAATCGCTCTGACGGAGAGCTCTCTTTTATTAATATGACAATAGGTGACGTAGTTGAGGTCTATAATGGGTGGTAGATTAACGAAAGGAGTAACAAAACATGAAACGAAAAATAATTTTGGATTTAGCGGTTACTTTAGATGGTTTTATTGAAGGAAAAAATGGTGAAGTTGATTGGTGCATTATGGACTCTGAGATGGGGTTTAATCATTTTTTAAATCAAATTGATACCATTTTATATGGAAGAAAAAGCTATGATTTATGGGGACAATTTACTCCGGAACTTGAACATGCTGATTCTGAAAGAGAATTCTGGGAATTGGTTCATAGTAAAGAGAAATATGTGTTTTCCAGGACGCAAAAGGGGACGGATAATAAAGCAATATTCATAAATGATAGTATTCTTGAAAAGGTAAATGAATTAAAGAATAAGCCTGGTAAAGACATCTGGCTATATGGTGGAGCAAGTCTTATTACAACTTTTATCAATTTAGGACTTGTTGATGAATTTAGATTATCTGTTCACCCTGTTGTTTTGGGAGAAGGAAAACCGCTGTTTGTGGATATAAAACAGAGATTGAATTTAAAAATCGTTAATACAAGAACCTTCTCCTCAGGTGTTGTACAACTAATTTATCATTTGGATGGGAACTAATCATTTTGCACATTCCTATGATAAAATCGTTAGTTTCAGATTAACAGCGGCGGCAAGTCTAAGACTTTATTTTCCGGTCTTCGATCGCCGCTTTTTCATTACACTGAAAGTTTAGAAAATAGAAATCCGAGGTGGAGGGGCTATGAAAGTCAATGATATCGTAATTGAAGGAGCACGCGAGAATAACCTTAAAAACGTGAATGTCTGCATCCCGAAGCAAAAAATCACGATCTTCACCGGCGTCTCGGGCTCGGGCAAATCTTCCCTGGTTTTCGACACCATCAGCGCCGAAGCTCAGCGGCAACTTAACGAGACGTTTTCTGCATTCATCCGCAATCGGCTGCCCCGGTTTAGTCAACCGGATACCGATCGCATCGAGAACTTGTCTACGGCGGTTGTGATCGATCAGAAAAAGCTCGGTGGCAACTCCCGTTCGACTGTCGGCACGATCACGGATATTTATGCGATGCTCCGGTTGCTGTTCTCCAGAATCGGTAAACCTTTTGCCGGCTATTCGCATGTTTTCTCGTTTAACGACCCGGCCGGCATGTGCCCGGAATGCTCCGGAGTCGGGCAGGTGGTGCAGTTCGATGTGGACAAGCTGCTTGACAGGCCCAAGTCGCTGAATGAAGGAGCAATCCTGTTCCCCGTATTTAAGGTAGGAAGCTGGTACTTGAATACGTATACCCATTCCGGCTTGTTCGACAACGACAAGCGGCTCGCCGACTTTACGCCGGCAGAATGGGATACCCTCCTCCACGGCAAAGAAAGCAAGATCTTATACCGAACCAAAGGCGGCGATATCGAATCGGATTATGAAGGTCTGCTGCCCAAGCTCACCCGCCTGTATTTGAAGCGAGACAGCAGCGAGATGTCAGATGCCAAACGCGAAACCCTTAACCGCTTTCTAACCTATAGTGAGTGTAACCTTTGCGGGGGAAGCCGGCTTAATCAAGCGGCCTTGGGCTGCCGGATTAACGGATACAACATTGCCCAATGCGCGGCGATGGAGATTGGCGAGCTAATACGTATGATTGAAGCCATTCAGGATCCCGTTGCCGGCCCGATGACTGACGGGATTCTGACCCGGCTGAATCATCTGGTCTCCATCGGGCTTGAGTATCTGAGTCTGGACCGACAGACCGCAACCTTGTCGGGCGGGGAGTCGCAGCGCATCAAGATGGTCCGTCATCTGAGCAGCAGTCTTACCGACATGATCTACATTTTCGACGAACCGAGCGTCGGGCTGCATCCGCGAGATGTCCATCGTCTGAACGGCATGCTGCGCCAGCTCCGGGACAAAGGGAATACCGTGCTCGTCGTCGAACACGACCGCGAAGTCATGGAGATCGCCGATTACATCATCGATGTCGGACCTCATGCGGGATCCCGCGGCGGAGAAATCGTCTACGAAGGCGACTTTGCGGGCTTGCTCCGCGCGGATACCTTGACAGGACGATACTTGAAGCAAAGTCTACCCTTGAAAACTTCAACCAGGGTACCCAAGGGTTGGATGACCGTAGCCGGCGCCAGCCTGCACAATCTGAAGGATGTGACAGTCGATATACCCGTCGGTGTGCTGACCGTGGTAACGGGGGTAGCCGGCTCAGGCAAAAGTACGTTGATTAACGGAGCATTCCTGCCGTCGCATCCGGAAGCAATTATCATCGACCAGTCGGCCGTGGGCACATCCATCCGCTCTAACCCGGCCACTTATACGGGCATGATGGACGAGATCCGGCGGCTGTTCGCAGCCGCCAACAAGGTGAGCGCATCGTTGTTCAGCTTCAACTCCAAGGGAGCCTGTTCCAACTGTCAGGGTCTCGGGATGATCTACACGGATTTGGCCTTTCTCGAGCCAATAAGGACGACTTGTGAAATTTGCGGGGGCAGGCGGTTCAGCGATGAAGTGCTAGAGTATAAGCTGAACGGAAAATACATCAGCGACGTCCTCGCCATGACGGTACGGGAAGCTTCAGAGTTCTTCAGCGGGAAGGAGCTGCTCCGTCAATTGCAGACGCTGGAGGATGTGGGACTCGGATACGTGACGCTGGGCCAGCCTCTGAGCACCTTGTCGGGCGGAGAATGCCAACGCATCAAATTGGCCGGGGAACTTCACAAGGAAGGCAGTCTCTATGTAATGGACGAGCCGACAACTGGACTGCATATGTCTGATATCTCTCGTCTGATGGACATTATGAACCGCTTGGTCGACGGGGGCAACACGGTGGTGGTCATCGAACACAACCTGGATGTGATCAAGAGCGCAGACTGGATCATTGACATGGGTCCCGAGGGCGGCCACCGGGGTGGCCGAATTATATTCGAAGGCACTCCTGTCCAGCTGGCTGCTTCCGAGCATTCGATAACGGGGGTGTATTTACGCAAGGCAGAAACCGGCCAAGGAGCGTCATTCTGACGGGGTACGTTGTAACCGGACCCGATCGAGGATCGATTAAGCTTTCGTAGAACGATAGCTCAATCATGAAGGCAGCCTTTTTGTTACGGGTACGCTCGTTTGAAGCGGCTTAGCCTTATTTGATTGAAACAAAAATATATGTATAATTATACTTATTATAGAATATTTATGCATCACAAGGAGGCTGATTATGAAATATAAAGTATTTGTTGACGGACAAGAAGGGACAACAGGCTTGAAGATCTTTGAGTATCTATCAAAACTATCAGACATAGAGGTTCTCAGGATTGACTACGATAAAAGAAAAGATCCTAAAGAACGAAGTAAATTCCTTAATACAGCAGATATTGTTTTTCTTTGCCTTCCCGATTCGGCTGCAAAAGAGTCCATTGCTCTTGTGAAAAATGAAAAAACCAAAATCATTAATGCCAGCACTATTTTTAGAACCGATAAAAATTGGGTATATGGCTTGCCCGAGTTAAAAAATCAAAGAGATTTCATACGTAACGCATCAAGAGTTTCCGTCCCTGGTTGTCATGCTACCGGTTTTATTCTTACCGTTAGACCGTTGATCGAAGCTGGTATTCTTCAACAAGATTATCCCGTTACATGTTATTCAGTGACTGGCTATTCCGGAGCTGGAAGAAGTGGAATTGAGGAATATGAGAATTCAACATTAGTCGCTGAGAAAAAACTCAATGTTCCGAGACATTATGCGTTGCAACTCAATCATAAGCACATCCCTGAGATGTTGTTGTATTCAGGACTTTTATATGAGCCATTATTTACACCCATTAAAGCTAATTATGCGCAAGGATTAGCAATGTCAGTTCCCTTAATGAGTAGGTATATGCCGAAAAACCCTTCCGCAAAAGATGTACATGAAGTATTATCAACGTACTTTGAAACAGAGCGTTTCGTACATGTGATGCCGTACGATTCAGAAGCTTACCTCGATGAAGGGCACTTTATGATATCTGAATGTAATCATACGAACCGACTGGAAATATTTGTTTTTGGACAAAAAGACAAGATAAATATTATTTCAAGATACGATAATTTAGGTAAAGGAGCATCCGGTGCTGCTGTACAAAATATGAATCTCATGCTTGGATTCGATGAAGGAAATAGTTTGGTATATTTACGTTAATGGGTGACAAAAGCTTAACACACGACACTTTGAAGCTGCCGTAGATCGATAACGGCGGCTTCACATAGTCGACAGGGACTCATATTGACGCGTAAGGCAAGCTCATGAATGCTTCCGAGAAGTTCCGAAAGTCCACCGTGAGTATGATTAAATGTAAACAACTTTTAGAAATAGCTTTGCTTTTTTATATGCCAATACGAAGTCAAAACAACTGTCATTTTGATTTAATTTCGGAAAAGCACCTATACAATGGTAGCACCTTTTTCGGTAAGCGTAGTTATTCAATTGTGTCTTTCGTTGCCTTATACATATTTTCTACGTGTTCGTCGACTTCATCTCGTGACATGCGTAAGCGATTCACAGAAGTGCCATATCCAATTTCCTTTTTACCTTCTTCTAATCCTTTGAAAATTCCATCTGCGAAGGCATCTAATGGTTCTCCATGCGTATGCAACCCCACTCCGCCTAAACCTGTATTCACTGCCGGAGGAGCAACTTCTATTACTTCAACAGACGTATCGGAAAGCTGGTGTCTTAGACTCATTGTAAATGAATGAAGCGCCGCTTTCGTTGCTGAATAAATTGGAGCTATCGCAAACGGTGTAAAGGCTAACCCAGATGTCACGTTAATGATAGTTCCCTCTTCTTTTGTTGCAAAAAATGGAGCGAACAGCATAGAGAGATGTAAAGGTGCTTCCATGTTGGTTGTAATTTCTTTACTGAAATAACTCCAATTGTTTCTCGTATCCGCTTTTAACACATTAAAGCGTTGTTGGACCCCCGCATTGTTAACTAACACATTCACTTCTGGATAGTTCGCTGTTACCCAATCAAACAATGCTACACGCTCGAATTCAATATCCAAATCACTTACACGCGTAATAAGGCTTGGGAATTTTTCTTTCACATTTTGAAGTACATTTTCGCGTCGTCCAGAAATAATGACTTTATTTCCAGCTTTTATAAAGCGTTCTGCGAAAGCTAATCCTATTCCAGAACTTCCGCCTGTAATAAGTATTGTATTTCCTGAAAGTTTCATTATATTATTTCCTCTTCTCCATTTTTTTAACTTAATAAAAACAAATTTATTATGCCTTTCTAGATTTGTATTAAACTAGCGCTAAGCAAAACCTGAATTCATCTCATTCTACTTTTCTTTCCTGGGTACGTTTGTATAACGTGTAATTTTTACATCAATCCCTTTCAAGGATTCTGTCATCAACGAAATTTCAGCGAGCACGGCCTGCCTGTGATTCTTCATCATTTCAAGTCGGAGTTCTATGGTGTTATCTCCTTCCACTACCAAATCAATATATTGCTTAATACCGCTTATTGGCATATGCGTGTTTTTTAAACAAATAACGGTTTCAAGGAGCGCAATCTGATCTTCTGAAAATAGCCTCCTGCCGGCTTCATCACGCTCGATTAATGGTAGTAGTCCTTTTTTTTCATAATAACGTAACGTGGATTCTGGAATATTGAACTTAGCTGAAGCTTCGCTAATTGAACAATACTTCATCTGGAGACCTCCAAATTTTATCTTTCGATGTCGACAGGAATATGATACGACTTAAACCATGGTTTAAGTCAACAAAAAATACATATTTTAGTCTGTCGAAGCAATAAAATATTTTTGAATCCACGGTTGAAGGAGACTGTAAAGGTCATGTAGGTGCAATTGGCAAGAGGTTGGATAGTGGCTTGTTGACATTCAATCAATATATGTGTAATCTATAATTAGAAACTTAGAAATTTATCTAAATATTGAAATGTGGTGGTGATTCTTGTGAACGATGCTTTTAAAGCATTATCGGATCCGACTCGTCGGCAAATTTTACAGCTGTTACGGGACAAAAGTATGAGTGCCGGGGAAATATCCGAACATTTCCAGATCAGCAAGCCAAGCATTTCTCATCACTTGAACTTGCTTAAGCAGGCTGGCTTGGTCCTAGACGAAAGGCAAGGGCAAAACATTATTTATACACTGCATACGACAGTTGTAGAAGATGTTATCGGATGGATGTTCAATATTTTAAACAAAAGTGAGGAAAAAAACTGATGAAGGTAATGAGAGAAATCGTTCTTATTTTGCTTAGTATTTCGCCGGCATTCGGGGCATTGCTTTTTTATAACCAACTTCCGGAAACGATGGCTACACACTTTGGAGTTGATAACGAAGTGAATGGAACCATGAGTAGAGGAGCGCTAATCATCACTCTTATTTTACTTGGTTTATTGCCGGTTTTAATGCGTGTTGCACGTTACGTCGACCCCAAGAGAGCAAATTATAGACAGTTTTCAAAAGCATTTGAAGTATCTCGAGTTGGTGTCACTATACTGTTAACTGTAATAGGTTGGATGATCATCGCCTACAATTTGGGAAATCATGTCGACATGACTAAGGTGGTCATGTTCGTTATAGGTCTTTTCTTCGCTATCATGGGCAACTACTTAACCCAAGTTAAGCATAATTATATGTTTGGAATACGAACACCGTGGACGCTTGCTAATGAAGAAATATGGAGGAAAACCCATAGGTTAGCAGGTCCCCTAATGATGATCGGTGGAGTAACCTCCTTGATTACATTGTTCTTTAGCGGCTTAGCAGCAGTACTCGTATTTTTAATCGTGATTTTAATTGCTTCTATCATTCCTGTGTTTTATTCTTATATGCTATACAAGCGCAATAGAACGAAGTGAGTGAGCTATTATTGATGGTACAGTTTCTCTTTCCAGCAAACGCGGAAAGCATTGTGCTAAACGGATAACGATAGCTGAATATAATTTAACGTAGATCGCTCAAGTGATTTTTCGAGAAAAATCAGGCACTAGGGTAATGCAAAAATGCCTTCAAACCACTGATCGTGGATTGAAGGCATTTCTATTTATGTGACGAGCTTGAATTGAAAGTTGGTTGCGGGGGCAGGATTTGAACCTGCGGCCTTCGGGTTATGAGCCCGACGAGCTACCGGGCTGCTCCACCCCGCGAAAGTATAATCGAGCACTGTGATTATTAACATCGACCAGAGTTCTTATATTACAGCAATTCCCGCCAACATGCAAGCATGGCTGAGAAGCTTTATGTAATATGTAGCTGATTTTGAGGTGTAACTTTCTTGTTGAATGCGATTTGGGGGTAATTATGTTTGTTGTAGCCCATAAAGCCTCCCGGCGACGGGAGGCTTTATGGGTTTGCTGGGCAAATCGCCCGCAGCATCCTCGAGGACACTTCGTTTATATTGCTACGGTGCCTAGCGAAGCGCAAACAGTTCGTGCAGCTCCTCGTTGGTAAACTCGGTAATCCAGCTCTCGGAGGTGGAGATGACATTTTCGCTCAAGCTCATTTTGCTCTCAAGCATGTCGTCGATCTTCTCCTCCAGCGTACCGAAAGATATAAACTTATGCACCTGCACGTTCCGCTTCTGACCTATTCGGTAGGCGCGATCGGTTGCTTGGTTCTCAACAGCGGGATTCCACCAGCGGTCGAAGTGGAACACATGGTTGGCCGCCGTCAGGTTCAGGCCGACGCCTCCCGCCTTCAGCGACAGAACGAAGATTCCCGGCCCCGTACCGCCTTCCGCTTGAAAGGTCTCGATCATATTATCGCGACCCGCCTTGGAGGTGCTGCCATTCAGGTACAGAACCGGTTCTCCGCGCTCCGCCTGAAGGATGTCGGTAAGTATTCGGCCCATACCTACGTACTGAGTGAAGATCAAGCAGGAGTCGCCCTCATCACGGAGCTCGCCGACCATGGCTATGAGCCGCTCCAGCTTGGCTGAACGTGAGATGAATGCCTCCCGCGCCACTGCCGATTGCAGCACCTCCACGGCAAGTCCGGCTTCCTTCGTCAGCAAAACGGGGTGGTTGCACAGCTGCTTGAGCTGGGTCAGCGCGCCTAAGATTGCTCCTTTGCGCTCCATGCCTTCCAGATTTCTCACTCGCTCCATCAATTCCTTGACCGTCTGCTCGTAAAGCGCTCCCTGCTCAGGGGTCAGGTTAATATACACCTTCATCTCCTGCTTGTCGGGCAGGTCCAGCTGGATCGCGGGATCCTTCTTTTTGCGACGCAGCATGAAAGGCTTGACGAGTCTTCGGAGTTGGGCCGTTTTTTCCTCATCCTGATGCTTCTCGATAGGACCCGAAAACCGGTGCTGAAACCCCCGTTGGTTCCCGAGATAGCCGGGGTTTAGGAAATCGTATATCGACCAAAGCTCGGACAGCCGGTTTTCTATCGGCGTTCCCGTTAGGGCAACGCGGTGCTTCGCTTGGAATGAGCGGACAGCGATGGATTGCTTGTTTTGCGCGTTCTTAATGTTCTGGGCCTCGTCTAAACACAGGGAGCTCCAGACGATATCCTGCAAGGTCTCCTGGTCGGATAAAGCGGTTGTATAGGACGTAATGACAACGTCGATCTGCTTCAAGGCTTCCTTGAGCGCCTCACCGCTTAAGCGGCCCTTCCCATAATGGAGCATGACCTCAAGCTCAGGGGCGAACCGAGCAAGCTCCTTCTGCCAGTTGCCGAGTACGGAGGTTGGACAGATCAGCAGGGCGGGGGAGTCGGAGACCGGCTTGTGATACAGCAAATACGTGATGAACTGGACGGTTTTGCCAAGTCCCATGTCGTCGGCCAGGCACGCGCCGAGCCCGAACCTTCTTAAGAAGCTTAGCCACGTGAAGCCTTCGCGCTGGTAGCTGCGCAACTCGGCGCGAAGCCCTTCCGGCACGGGGAGCTCCACTAGCTGCGACGGCTTCTCTAGCTGACGTATTAGCGCCAAGAGATGTGCGTTTAGCTCGATCTCCAGCTGCACCCTCTCTTCATCATCTTCCGATGGTTCATCGGCTTTAGATGCGTTCCTTTTGGAAGAGGAGGTGTCCACCTCCTGTTCGCTCAGCAGATGCAGCTGAAGGACATCCTGCAGGGACAGCCCTTCCTCCGGGTTCGTACTGCTCATAAGCCTTTGAATTTGCTTCAGCAGTGCCGGGTCCAGATAGACCCATTCCCCGCGGAAGCGGATCAGCCGTTCCTTGCGGCTGAGCAGCTCCGCGAATTCTTCCTCATTCAGGTCCATATTCCCTATAGCGATCCGCCAGTCAAAATCGACGAGGGCGTTCAGACCGAAGAGCGACGACTGGGCTTCGCCGCCGGCATTCTCCGAAACGCGCGCGCGAAGTCGCGGCCTCCGCTTCGAGGCTGCCTCCCACCAGCCGGGCAGCATGACGTTCCAGCCTTCACTTAACAGTTGGCGACTGTCGGTGCTCAGGAATCGCCAAGCGTCTTCATCGCTGATCGGCTGGGAGAACAGCTCATCGCCGTTTAATGCATATGGCAGTGCCTCGCGCAGTCTCGCCGCCCAGCCCTGGGAGCGCTCGCCGATGTAGGGTCCCCAATCACTGACCCATATGCCGTAAGCTTGTCCGTCTGCCATCAGACGGATGGGGACAAGCGCCGAGCCCTCGCTTTTATCCTGAAGCACCAAGCGAAGGCGCCAGTCGTAATGCTCCTCGTCGGGCTCCAGCAACTGCAGGGCGGGGCGGAAGGGAGCCGTGTCCGGCCTCCAGCCAAGCAGGGCAAGCCATTCCTCCTCCGTTAGCGCGGCGGAAGCAGGCGCCTGCTCGAACAGCGCCGGGTACTCGCTGCGAAGCTCAGCCTTGGAGAGGTCATCGGCATAGTGCAGCGCGGATACCGCAGCGGAGAAGGCGGCACGCAAGCCAGACAGCTCCCCGCCGGATGCGTCTATGCCTTTAAGCGCATCCCAATCCACTTCCTTGAGCTCGTCGGCTTCAGCATCCCATGTCCACTCCAGCTTGCCGCACCGAAAAGCACGGTAGCTCGGCACATAACGCCTCGCCTTGGCTGCTCTATAAATGTTCGGTGCGGCATGAAGCCATGCCTTGACCGCCGGCTCGCCGCCCTCCCACTCAACAATTTCCATAACATTCAGCTCGGAGAAGAACAGGAGCACCATCTTCGAAGGCAAGACCGTCACCGTCAGCTCTCCAGCCTGCTGCAGCTCCAGCAAAGTGCCGTAGCAGGAGGGTTCGTGCCACGCGAATAACAGCTTGCGTAATTTATCGCCGGGCATCTCGAAACCATTGTCATATCCCCACAGCAAGGCATCTCCGCTGTCCGTCAGCATAATATGCAAGTTGATATTGTAAAATCTTATATTCATTCCATAAGCTTTCCTTTCTTAATTTCCTCCTGCAGCGCACGCAGCCGGCTGTGCCGCTCCACAAAATCGTGGAAGAAAAGATCCCAGCGCTCTACCGCCTTCATTTTTTTGTAAACCTTCTGGAGTCGCTTCAGAAGCTTCACCGTTAATTTGTAGTCCTGCCGGTTTTTAAGCGACACATGGTGGGCGATCGCTTGGTGGTAGTACGGCAGAAGGAGCTCGGGCGCCTCCTTTTCGATCGGCTGCAGCACACTGACCCGATGGTAGAAGGGACCATGGCCTTGATGTATTTGCATTTCGATCCATGCTTTCCATTTCCGCTGCTCATATAGCGCTTCCTCGATGAGATGGGAGGAGAGGGGCAGCATGTCCTTGAGTACCTTCCACCAATGCTCCTCGGCTTCAGGTAAATGCGCCGCCGTCATTTTCCAATAATTCATATAGCTATTCATATCATTATTCAAGCGACTGTTGAAGGTCGGGGCCGACTTGATCAACCATCCGAGCAGGTCCCGCCAATTCCCGGCTTTGGCAAGCTGCTGAAGGAAAACAATTAGCAGACTCGTCGGAGCGTCCTTTAGCGCGCCACCGGTTTCCAAAGCAGTCCAAGCCTCTTCATTTCTGGATTGACTGATGAGTAAGTAAGCCTTCACCATGGAGCATCCGATGGATTTGGCATCACCTGTCGACTGGCTGTTGATATCGCTTAATTCATGAGTTACCCATTGTCCCGCATCCGGCTGAGGGGCTATCTCTTGCTGCCATAATGCCGCATAAATGCGGAAATGAAGATAGTCTTTGTCTTTTTCCTCAGCCATTTGTACTCTCAAGTAAGCTAAGGTTTGTTTAAGGCGCTCCGGAGAAAGCGTGAAGTTGAAGTGTTCGGAGGCTTGCGAAAGCCAAGCGTGAATGTTATCGTACGCCCGGGTCAACACGTGGGAGGTGAAGTAGGCAACGCTGCTTTGAGCGCTCAAGTCCTTCAGCTTCCGGACCATAAACAGCTCCTGATGCAGCTCAAAAAACTTCTGGTCGATGTCGGATAACGGATTAGAAGCTTTACGCATCGCTTGAAGCTGATCCCTTAGCAGGTTCAAATAGATGCCAGGGTCATAGGACTGCTTAATATGAGCTGTGTATTGATTTAAAAAGGTATGCCACTCGGATACATCGACGTCAGGCAACTGCTCAAGCCATACTAAGGAGGAGGAGCGTACCTCCGCCCGCTCAAGATGATGCTTGGCATTCATAATATGGGAAGAGGGATAGCCGTAACGATCGGCCAGCTCCATCATCACTGCGGCCAAATGCTTGCAAGGCGGAGGCGCCGGACAAGTACAGGAGTAGGAGCTGAGATTGTCCAGATTGAGCGTAACCGCGTAATCCTCTGAACCTGTTACTCTTGCGTGAATCATATGGTTTTCAGTCAGGCGTAGGTCTTCTACGCGCTGCTGTTTAAAATAAGTGAAACCCCGGCTTAGGGTGACCTCCGTAAAGGTTTTAGCCACCTGTTCGAGCATCTTGTGCCATAGCTCGTCATTTATAGTAGAAGAACGCATTGCAAGACTCCTTGCTAAAAATAGAAAATGAGTAATCCTGTAAATTCGCCACCGCGATGCAGACGGACGCCGATGAATCACTAGTTCGTGGGTCATAGGCGTATATCTATTTTATTATAGAGTGGGGAGGAAATAAATACGATGGTGTTTGAGAGAAAAGCAGGTCCGGAACTAAGACCACCCTGATTGAAACTGAGCCAGTTTTAGAAAAAGGGTTAACGTTATACTAACGGCTGCGACAAAGACGGTTATGTCGGGAGGGATAGAGTTATGCATAGGCATGAGAATTTAAATAGCATATCTTTAGGTACCTGCATAATCTCCTTTTTGTGGGATTTTGATACGGAGAAACCGGCTGACTATGATGTACTTAAGAGTGATGCGGTTTGGAACAAAGTTATTGGGAATAGGCAATGGTCCCAAGGACCTTGTGGAGAGAGGCGTGCGATATGTAAACTTTATCCAAGAGCCATTAATAACATAGCGCCGTATATAATACTTGAAGGTTGTTTTTTTCTTAATATTTTAAGCAATAGAGGCACCATTTTTATATTCGTCAATGTTCTAATGATGCTTTCCCTCTCGATCATTATCGGGCTATAGTGATGCGCCGTTTTTTTACCACACTTCATATCACCCTTGGTGAAGATATCGTTATATCCACGAATGGAAAGCATTATATGGCTTCACAAATTGAATGTATCTGTATGGGATACAAAAGGATTGGTTTTAAGCTATATGGAAAGAAAGTGGTTCCATATGATCTATGCTTTTACTTTCACAAAGGTCAAGAATTTAATGGGTTAGTTACAAAATAATTCACAGCAAAGCTGCCGCGTTGTTTATACAAGGAAGAAGAGAGTACGACGGCAACTTTTGTCGTAGGCATAATTCAAATAGAATCTGAACTTATAACAAATCATTTCTGAAGGTTATAGCATGTTACCTCAAAAAGAATTCCGCCCAGAGCCGTGAAATATAGGGTGTAACCGCCCCTTATCATTCTAGGTTCATGTTCCGAAGCAATGCCGGCTGCCGCAAGTTTCTTAAAGAAATGGTCAACCTCGGTCATCGTTTCGACATAGAAACCTAGATGGAAGTCTTTTGGGTAAGGGGCTGCATCGTTTTGGTCGGACCGTAATTTGCTAAGAACCAGGCTAAACCCATGACCGTCGGTCATCGCGGCAATGAAGTCTCCTTTTTGATCTAAAAGTTGAAAGTCGAAAAGATTTTGAAAAAATATAATTGCCTCTGACAGATCGTAAACACATAAATTTAAATGGTTAAGTTTCATTTGATGATCTCCTCTCTTTGAGAAAACTCACCGACCCATTGCAAAGATTGAAATGCCATTTCGCCATCACTTGTATAACCGAGCAGAACCATTTTTCCACGATATCTCGGAATAGACGATCGGAGATCTCCTTGTGGCGTTCAATCAATAACAGGGAGCCGGAGCTGGTCTTTTTCTGATCTTGATCCGACGAGCGGAACATCCGCATGTTCAGTTTTATAAGGCTTATCGTTGATCGACCTTTACTTGTCCGCAGTGTAAAATATGCAATTTCGCGCACATTATACACTATAAGCCCCCTCACAATCTAATCCTATTAGAATAATCTAATGATGTTAGAATACAAATATGTGGTATACTTGTCAAGTGAAAGAGGTGAACGCATTGGCTAGACGGCGAACAACCCCACTACTGAACAACGAAACCGAAGAAGGCACGAGACATATTCCGCTTGACCGGGCTCGAATCCTGGAAACCGCCTTATTCTTACTGGACGAGATTGGCTTGAAAGAGTTAAGTATGAGGAAAATAGCGGACAAATTACAAGTAAAAACGGCATCCCTTTACTATCATGTCAAAGACAAAGAAGAATTGATGCAGCTGCTTTCAGACCGGATAAGCGGAGAAATAGTTTGGCCGGAAACGTCCCTTTCCTGGCAAGAACAGATTTATCAATGGGCGGGGCAGTTCAGAAAGGTTCTTCTCTCCCATCGGGATGCAGTAGAGTTGTTCAATCAAATGATCGCAATGGGCTACGAGCGGCTAACCCAAATCGAAAGGCTGTATCAATTACTCGTTTCAGCGGGTTTTTCAGATCCCCACGTTCCATGGATCGCATCCATGCTGAAAAATTACGTGCAAGGTTTTGCAGCCGAAGAGGTGCAATTACACATAATTGCAAGGCACCATCATTCTTCATTCGAAGAATTGGGCGAACAATATGACCAATTTTATCGAAAACTACCGGCAGAACGATTTCCGAATATGATTCGCCTTGCTACTTATACCACGAAAACCAATTGGGAGAATGAATTTCGTTTTGGATTGAGTGTATTAATTGAAGGGTTTTCAGCTAAACTCATGCGAGGAAAATAGGGAACCTTAGACATTGAGAGAAACGTATCTTATAAAGTAAATCATTGTGCTATGGAGTACGATAGTGCAATAATTCTCACCATGAAAAAAGCGCCGACGCGGAGCGCATCATCGGCGAGCTGCTGCTGCAATTGACCGCCGTGTGGCAGTGTTGCCCGTAGCGGCGAAGCTCGTTTGCGCCGGCATCGGCAACGCGATCGTCAAGCACGCGAACGATTTGAACAAAGGCGACCGTGAGCATTCCGACAAAGCATATGCTGGATTTCTCAAGCATCTGGAGAACATGGAGGCCGTTCCGGAAGCCAAGCGCACGCTGTCGAGCGACGTTCAGGCGTTGATTGCGATGTGGTCAACGAGGGGCCGGTAATAAGCTCGTCTCGAGAATAGAAACGCCCCGCCGGATTTGTTCCGGGGGGCGTTATGCTGTTAGCGGGTCGCATTATGCAGCTCGCGGGGAGATTCCACATCCCCGGCGTTCGGCCGGGTCAGTCGCGGACGAACACGCCGATCCCGTTGGCTACCGCGCGCTCAGAGCCGTCGGACGGCGCGTTCCGCACGGTCGCCGCCGGCGCTTCCGACTGCCGCGTGACGAGCGTCGACGAGCCGCCGCCGTCCAGGTTGACCGCGTCGACGGCGCCGAACGACTGCATCAGCGCGGCCAGCTCGCTGACGGTCATGCCGACGCTGGCGGCGATCCGGCCGTCGACTACGGCCAGGTACACCTGCTTGCCGTCGGCGCTGACCCCGGCCGACGTTCGCGGCGCCAGCGCCGGGTCGTCCATACCGGCTAACGGCTGGCCGTCCCGGAGAATCGGAAACCCGCCGACCGCAAATAAGAAGCGCGGATGGTCCTCGGCGACGAGACGGTAGTCGACCTTCAACTTGTCGCCGGGCTGGAGTTGGCCGAGTATGGCGGCGCCTTGCTCCCGGCCGACCAGCACGACCGTGTCGTCTGGGATTGCGCCGGCGCCGGGCTTGCTGTACACGGAAGCGACGACGCCGTCCCGCACCGTGACTTCCATCGTCTCGCCGCTGCAAGGAGCGCTCCGGCTCGTGTCGGAGCCGCAGGTCGGCCGGACCCGGGAAGCGGTCCCCCAGTCGCGGGTATACACGCCGATGCCGCCTTCCGGCAGCGCATATTGATTGAGGCCGTTAATGGTGATCCGGCCATCCTTGGTCTTCAGCTCGCCGTCCAAGGCTAAGCTGGATACCCGGGCCCGACCGTCGACGCCGAGGCCGAAGACGTTCCGGGTGGACGTGCCGTCAGGGAGCTTGGGACCGAAACGCTGCTTGTTCGGCACCGCGAACTTCAGGGATTCGCTGCCCGAAATTTCCGGTCCGACTGCGGAGTTGGTCGGCGCAACGCCGGCATGCGTCTCGCTGACGTTGAAGAAGTCGCCGTTCACCCCGGCGACGGCGCCCTGCCGGCCCACCATCTGCGAGATCCGCTCCTTCTTGGCCACTGCATCCGGGTGCAGGAGCTCCAGCGAGACCTTCGGGTTGCGCAGATCTACGCTCACCAGATGCCCGGAGGCCGAGCCGTGCGACGTGGTGAGCTGGAACGTCCGGTAGGTCACGCCTGGGGCGACCGGATCGGGGTCGGAGAACCGGATGCCGCCGACCGGATCGGAAACCGCAGCATAAGCCGCCTGCGGCAAGGGCACGTCCGGCGCTGCGGCGTTGACGCCGATGGCGCTGACCAGCGCGGTACCCAAGGCAACCAGCGCAATCCAGCTTGCTTTCTTCCTCGCGTTTCTTCCTGAGATCATTTCATTCTACCTCCTTGATTCATTCAGAATGATAGACTGGACGATTCTCTTAAGATGTCAAATCCATTATATACCATAATATTGAATAATTTGTTAATTTTTTTTAATGGCCGTTTGACGATCCGCCATTGCTTTGAGATCCCCGTGACGTGATTTGACACTTCGTATTTCGAAAACTGCAGCTATTGCTCGGTAGACTCGCTACGCTAACGAGCAGTTTTTTAAATGGATAATAAAGGGAATCCGACTTAAATGTCGAAAATACAATCGTTAGATTAACAATGAGCTGCGAAAGGGGACTTTGAAGAATGAATTTGAAGCTGGAAAAATTAGAATTAGAAATGGCTGATATTTCTGGGTCTAGGTTTGAAAAGGTTAAAGCAGAGGATTTAAACTTTAATGATGTTTGTTTAGTAAGGACACAAATTCATAATGCAAATATGAGTGGGATGGCATTAAATGATGTCAATATGTCTGGGTTTAAAATTTCGGACGCTAATTTGAGCAATCTTGAAATTTCTGAAGCTCAAATGGGTGGAGCCTATATACGTAACATTGGTATACCTAAAGAAGGAGATCCCCACTACAATCCAAAAACCGCAGGTCAGCCAATAAGATTTGAGAATTGTGAACTAAGGGGTAGCCAGATTTCAAACTGTGACCTTAGCAATGTAGAGATATTGGATTGTGAACTAAAAGGTATGAAGATTAATGGGATACTGGTTGAAGAACTCTTAAATAATTATAAAAACAAGCAATCGTTCTAAATAATTGATTTCACTGAGTACTATAGCTCAATAAACAAGCTGCCGCGTGAAAAATGGCAGTTACTATTTGTGCCAAAAGATGGATAAAAAGTGGACTATGATATGATAAAATGCTGAGTAGTCAAATGGTATGATTCAAGGAAATTAAGGAGGAAATATGACTACGATTGCATATCAAGGTAACGCTTCCTCAACCGATAATGATTTAGAAGCCGTATCCATGAGATTGTCCGAAACAAACATAAACCGGCTGCAAACGGCATGCAGCCGGTTTATGTTTTCCAGCATCAAGCAGGAGGTTATTCAGCCAATACCTTTTCAAGCGAACCGCACATTGCAGCCCAGCCATGCTTAGCGTTTTCGAGTACATACTCATTCGTGATTCCGGATTGTTCGAAATGAAGGTTCACCTTGCCGTTCCCCAGGTCCTGCAAAGTCCAGGTTACTGTGTTATTCTGTCCTCCGCTGACCCAAGTGTAGGACAACCGATTAGGTGCGTCCAAAGTCAGCACTTCGCAGTCAATAATTCCATTCCACCCTTCGACCGGCTGAGTGCGAAACTGAAACCGGTGTCCTACTTCGGGTTTAAAATCATTTTCCATGACCCACTTGGCAAGCTTGTTTGAATCGGTCAAGGCGGACCAAACCTTCTCGATCGATGTGTTGTACTGAAAATCCATGATCAAGGTTTCACTCTTTTTTTCTTCATCCTCCAATAATAGTTTCAATCCCAACATGCCTTTGCTCCAGAACTTGTTGTAGGAAGACACCCAGACCTGAAATTCTTTAAGTGGAGAGGCGTTCAGCCTGAATCGCGGTTCTCTGCCGACTTTTCGGTCAATCACCAGCCCAGCCTCTTTAAGGATTGTCAAATGCTTGGATACCGCTGTGCGGCCCATTTTAAATTGTGCCGTCAATTCATGAAGCGGGATCTCATCCGCTTCTGCCAACAGACGGATGAGTCGACGTCTGGTTGGATCCGCTACCGCGGCAAACAAATCTCGCAACCTGTCGTTCTCGCTCATAACACCCCCTCCTAAAATTCTTTCAAACAAAACTTGGCACCGGCATTCAACCCCAAGAACCCGCAACTTGTCTGGTTGTGACGTTGAGACGATTAAACAGGTTGGTTGTAGCAACCGAGAGAATCAGGGCAGCCAAGGCGGTTTCGTCAAAATGCCGGGTTGCTTCATCCCAAATTTTGTCCGGAATCGGGTCTTCTCGATCACTGAGCCTGGTGATCGCTTCGGTTAACGCCAGAGCGGCACGTTCGGCGTCCGTAAAGCGCGGTGAATCCCGCCAGGCTGTAACCGCAAATAAGCGCTCATTAGATTCTCCAGACTTCTTGGCATACAATGCACCGGATTCCACGCAAGCGCTGCAACCATTAATTTGACTCGCGCCAATTCAAAGACTGTATCGCCTTCATGGCTTCGGAAATGATCATTGCAGGGTTTTTCATGCGTGCTGGCATAACATCAACTCCTTGTCAGATAAGTTTTACGCAGACTACATTGCCGGTTGCTTGATGCAATTCGATTGTTTTTAGATCGCCTCGCCGATAATCTCATCACCACCTTAAAGTTTGCGGCTCTTCGGACGTAGCGCCCACGAGACGAGTGCCAGGGCTGCAAAGCCAATGGTGGTAAAAATATGGTACGCATAAGCCCCGTAGTCCCCCACGAATGCATGTGATGCAGCAGCGCCCGTCATTTCAAAGAAAATACCGGCGTATGCCCATTCTTTAATCCGCGGAAGACTAGGTACGAGGATGGCTATCGCCCCCAGCACTTTCCAAATCCCGATTACGGTCAGAAGGTACACAGGGTACCCTAATATTTCCACCGTCTCGAGTGTCCCCCATTGATTGGTTATATCCCCGATTCCTCCGCTCCCAACAACGAATGCAAGCAGCGCCGTTGTAACCCAATAAGCGATAACTCTTCCTCGGGAATGGGTTTCTTCTTTCGCGGTTGTTTCCGCACCGACAATCTTGCTCATCTGTTTCCACCTCACAATAAAAATGGATACCATTTGGTGTCGCATCTGAGTATAGGATACCATTTGGTGTCGTGTCAATAGTATTTTTTCATCTTCACATGAAAACGGTTGATAGGAAAGAAGGTGGATGTTTCTTATTGACGGGACTCTATATAGTGTCCTAAAATAGAGGCACCATTTGGTGTAATTTCATTTCATGCGAGGGAGTGGGTGATGATGAGCGCAGTTGCACAGACACGGGATGTCTATTATGCCGTGGCCGATCCGACCCGGCGTGAAATCATTCGACTGCTGGCGGATGCGGATGAATTGCCGCTCAATCGGTTGACTCCGCATTTTGCGATGGGCCGCACCGCAGTCTCCAAGCATTTGACGATATTGAAGGAAGCCGGCCTCGTGAGTGAGCGTAAAGTCGGTCGTGAGACGCGAAACCGTCTCAATCTCGAACCGCTGAAGGAGCTTCAGGATTGGTTGTCGTACTACGAGAAATTTTGGAAACAAAATATGGTTCGTCTGGATCAACTTCTTAAGGAGGAACAGGAGTCGGAGGCGCAAAATACGGCTGGACGAGCATGTGCGGACAGCCTGAACAAGTACTAGTCGAATTGTAAATCCAATGTTAGGGAACAAAGAGATAAAGGAGCGGGATGGATATGTCCTATATCGTTGATTTTAAAAATGTGTCTATGCTTGGTTTAGAGTCTTCACCTGTAGCAGATGCGCTTGCTGGTTTGCGTGCGAATGAAGCTCGTTACTTCATGAACAAATACAAGCATGAATTTACGGTGGTACCAGCTAGCGAAAGCCAGGAGACCCTTGATTATGTGAACCGAATTTTGAAAGAAGAACGTGATATTGAGTTTGCGGCCAAACCTTTAGAAACGTCGCGTTTTCAAGTGGAAAATATTAAATGGACCTTCGTCTTTTATGAGGATGGTCTAGCGGTCAACGTCCTGTATACGGTTGATGACCCTAAGAAGCGGGCCGTTGGTTTTAAGCTTTCTGAAGGGATGGAGGTACCAAAGGAGTTAGAAGAGAAGAAGTTTAAGTTTGCTAGACAGAAGTCTAAACTAGCTGGAACAATTCGAGGCTCGTTTTTTGTAATTAAGGGAGAATATTAAAAGAAGCAAAAGCGCAAGCATAGCGGTGGATCCGATATTTCGTTTTCAACAACGTGCTGCACCCCATTACGCTAACGGGTTACGATAGCTGAATAAACCACGCCACGAGGCTGCCGCAGAGATGATCGGCAGCCTCGCTATGCTAACGGGCAGAATAATTCAGTAAACTATGGAGGAGAATATCGATAATTCATTTCATTATATTACCACTAGGTTAATTCAGAGTCCTGACGGTCGTAGTATTAAAGCCCTTCCATGAAATAAAGAAGGACAATCTGGGCCGCTGCCTAGATTGTCCTTGGTGCAAATTAACGCTTTACATTCTTTCCGTTCATGGCAACGGTCCCGTTTCCGAGAACTTCGGCGAAGTTTTCCGGTGCGACACGGCGCCGTTGAATACGGTCGATTTCGGCATTGGACAGCCGGCGGCGCGACAAGATGAAGGAAGATGTCTGATCATTGAAGTCAGGCAGGCTGTCTACTTCGATGGAGCCGCGAAACACCCTGCGGGGACCTTGGTAATTGATATCCTGGAAAAGCACGAGGGTGCTGTTGCGATTGCCTGTTAACACGAAGCTCGACAGGACATCGTTGAAGTTAAAGATCACCAAGGAGCGCACCCCCAGGTTGCCGCGAAAGCGAAGGCGGCGTCCTCTTTGTTCGTTGTCGCTCCAAAGTGTCAGCTGAGGCAGTGTTTGGGTGATAACTGCTTTGCGAACGCCTGGATTTTTTGCGAAAGTCTTTTTCTGCATTGTTCTCACCTCCTCGATTGCAATATACGCTCTCGAAAAGAGGAAGCTTGTATGATTGACCGTAAAATGGCTAAAAAGGCGAATGTCATAATGAATCTGCCTGCTATTATTAGATTCAGTGACGAGATTATCGGTAACGCCGATCGGTCATTGTTGGAGGAGATTATTTGCAACCTAATAAGAAAGGTTTTAGGAAGTTTTTGGTATGCACTGGACAGGCGACTCATATTGGGAGGGAGCATTTGTTCAAACATATTAATTACAAGTAACTAACGGGGAACGTTAATGCAATAATGCACACCAGGATAAAGCTGCCGCTTTGAACGGCAGCTTTGTTGCACTACCCCGAAAATTTCACATAGCATAGATCTAAAATTGGCAATACGAAACTAAGCCCAGCTTTAGTGTTTTTTTAAAAACTGTGCTTCATAGAATTTATGTGAAATCAAGATGGTTACGAGGCTGTCGAGGCGGTGAGAGCTACCTGAAAACCAAGATTCTCGAGCCTTCGAACCGCTTGTTTCATTATGGCTTCTTTTTGTCGCTCTTCAAAGTAGTGGCTCCCTAAATCTTTGTAATCCTCGCCGCGCGTAAGGAGATGGTAAACAATGGTCATGATGGAGTGGGCGACCGCCACGGCCGCTCGATGTCTGCCTTTTCGGGCTGCGATGCGTCGGTACTGAGCTCCGAGATAATTGTCGGATCTGCAGACGGAGTGGGCGACTTCAATGAGTGCCGATCGGAGGTATTTATTTCCTTTGCGAGTTTTCGAGGATTTTCGTTTGCCGGCACTTTCATTCTGCCCTGGAACCAGACCAACCCATGAACTGAGATGGGCAG
>NZ_CAJVCE010000008.1:9162-344085 GCF_910594985.1 Paenibacillus allorhizosphaerae | reverse complement strand
CAACTATATTTTCTCGGACAAATACTTTATTTATCAGTCTAAAGTTTTATTTATTTCTAACACCAAATAAAAACATGGCAAAATACGGGTTGACGAAATCTCTGTAGTATTTTTGTTTCACGCTCAAAGTTACATATTGTATCTAAAATAAACATAGATGTATACTTAATGTATCTTCAAATGGGAGGGATTCCAATTTTCATTAAACGTTTCAGAATGGCAACCTGCGCGCTGCTGGTTATGATTTGTTGTATGCTGGTTTCGGTTTTTGCAAGTGCCGCCGAACAACCCGTCAGCCCTCCGTTCTCTTCCGGAACAATGCACACGCTGGCCGTAAGTAATGGCGAAGTATGGGCTTGGGGAACGAATACTTACGGTCAGCTCGGGAGCGGCACAACCTTCGGGCGTGGCGAGCCTTTGAAGGTTGCCGGGATGACGAATGTCCGTTCCGTATCTACCGGTTTCGATCATTCGCTCGTGCTAAAAAATGACGGAACGGTTTGGGCTATGGGAGATAACGCATACGGCCAGCTTGGGGATGGAACGAACACGCGCCGGTTGTCGCCTGTACAAGTTCAGGGATTGGCTGACGTCAAGGCCATTTCTACGAATCAGTACCGTTCCTTTGCGGTAAAGAACGATGGAACCGTCTGGGCTTGGGGGAATAACGACTACGCTTTTCTTGGCGACGGAACGACTACGCATCGTTGGACACCTTTTCAAGTGCAAGGTCTAACGGGGGTTTCCGCGATTTCCGCAGGATTGTACCATACCCTTGCATTGAAAGAGGATGGGACGCTGTGGGCTTGGGGCGGCGGCGGAAACGGCCAAATCGGAGACGGCGAAGGGAAGAACCGGCTTGCGCCGGTTCAGATCCCGGGCATTGCCGGCGTGAAAGCATTTAGTGCGGGCAGATTTCACTCTCTTGCGTTAAAAGACGACGGAACCGTGTGGGCTTGGGGATACAACACCTTCGGCCAGCTTGGCGACGGTACCACGACACAGAGCTTTACACCTGTTCAGATCCAGGGAATGACGGATGTGAAGGCTTTGTCCGGAGGCGGTTTTTCTTCCTTGGCGCTCAAGAACGATGGAACCGTTTGGGCTTGGGGCATCAATGGAGCCGGTCAGCTTGGGGACGGAACCACTATCCAGCGCAATACTCCCGTACAGGTACAAGGACTGACCGGCGTAACGGCAATTTCAGCCGGTTTTTCTTACTCCAGCGCATTAAAATCCGACGGGACGATGTGGGCATGGGGTTATAACGGCTACGGACAGATTGGCGACGCCACAATAACGAACCGCCTGACGCCTGTCAAAGTAAAAGATTTTACCATCGAGTTCCCGGATACGACGGCTCCCGCTTGGCCCATTGCAAGCAGCCTGACCGCTACGGAAATTACCGAAACGGGAGCGCGTCTAAACTGGACGGCAGCAACCGATAACGTTGGTGTTGCCGGGTACCGGATTTATCAGGGCGAGAGCCTGCAAACCGCCGTGACGGGCAATGTCTACAGTGTCTCGGCGTTACAACCGGGCACGGTCTATACGTTCAAAGTCGAGGCGTTTGACGCGGCGGGCAACACGAGCCATGATGGTCCGTCCGTTACATTCACGACCCGGCCGGACGTTACGGCACCGGTAACCGCCGTAAAATTCGCCCCTATCCTGTCACCGGATGGAAAATACGTCACCGGCCTAACGGCAACGATGACCGCTACCGATAGCGGTTCCGGGGTATCGATAACGAAATATCGACTGAACCGCAGCGGATCGTGGGTAATGTACACCTCGCCGCTCTTGCTATTTGCCGCGTCAACGCAAACGGTGGAGTTTTACAGCATCGATCATGCGGGCAACCAGGAACGGACCTGGTTGATGGACTTCAATCAAGGCACTTTGACGCAGCCGTGATTCGGCAGTGTGGGCATCTTAGCATCTTGCCTAAAATTCCACTTTATTGACAAACTATCGCAATGCGCCAAAAGACCGGACATCCTTTTCGATGCCCGGTCTTTCTTCAGACCACCCTTACATCCCCCTATTGCGTGCACCGAAGCCGGCTGCCGATGCCAGCTGTCCGCTCTTGCCGGCTTCCGTCCAGAGCACGAACTCCAGCGAATTGATCTTGTCTAGAGCGTGCATAAACTTCTCCTGATCCTGCGCCTTCAAACTGAAATTCAGTTGGACCGTTGGTCTCGTTTCGCTGCCTTCTTCGGTATCGGGCATCATCTTGACGTTCACGATTTGGATGCCTTGTTCTCCGAACAAGGAAGCGATCGTACCGAGCACCCCCGGTTTATCATCCGCTCTCACGATGACCTCTTGATTTCGGCGGTGCCGCATCACATGCCGTTCCCACTTGTTGAGCAGAAAGAGGCTGATCAGCACCATCAACGTAGCATAAAACGCCGGGAACAAAAATCCGGCACCCACGCACAAGCCGATGGCGGCTACGACCCATACGGACGCAGCTGTCGTCAACCCGCTGATGACGGAGCCGTTGCGGAGGATCGCCCCTGCTCCGAGAAAACCGACGCCGCTAATGACCTGAGCAGCCAGACGGGCCGGGTCGACACGTACGTTCGGCTGGTTGACGAATTGGGAAAAACCATAAATCGATAACAGCATAATCGTGGCGGAACCGAGACAAACGAGAATATGCGTGCGAAAGCCTGCCGCATGATTGCTCCATTCCCGTTCCAAGCCGATCAGACCGCCCAGCACTGCGGCGATCACCATCCGAAGCAGCAGCTCGCCGTGCGTAATAAACCAAATACTTGAAATTTCATTCATGCTGCACACTTCCTTCAACTTCAATGGATGTCAAAATAAATGGGGTTCGTGAATCCGATCATCGTATGTACGCCGTGCATCACGCCGTACATTTCCCCGCGCAGCCAGGTGACGCCGCTGGCATCAATCGGACATGTCGCCACCGGTCGATCGCGGGACAGCTCAGTAGCGGCAAGTTCGCCTCGATTGCTGTTCAAGCGGAACTCGACGGTCCGCTTTTGCAGCTCCCACTGCCCGTCCCGCGCGGCAAAATCCACGGATAGCGATGCAAGAACGGCTTTCCGAGGCTCGCCTTGAGGAATCATGACGGCTTCTCCAATCCCTGCCAGCTCGCGACCGTCTTCCGTTCGAACGGATAACAGCGGAAGCGGTCCCACCGAGACGGAAGCCGCACCATGGCGCAGCGCGTCTACTGCGGCATCGGCCAACGGCTGCGATTCCGGGTTTGCGGCGGCGGCGGAAAGCCCGAGGAACGTTGCCGATACCGGTTCGCTGACCGGCCCCGGCACATGCCAGTCTCTGCCGCTGGTGGCTGCGATGCGGAATCCCCGATTAAGCAAATCGGTCCAAAACGCAAACGCCCGTGCGTTGATTCGTTGGATCGACGGAAACAAACCCGACCATACTTCAATATAATCGATTTGCCGCCAATCCGATACCTCAAATTCCCAAAAGCATCCGGTGCACATCGGGCTTCCGACGCGGAACGGATGAGCGACGCCGGCCAGCCCGCCTTGCCGGTGAACATCCTCAATGCCGCGATGAAGATGAAACGGGCTTAGATTGCGCCAGTCGACATATTCCTTGATCCCCAGTGTTACCATATGTCCGAAAAAAGTCGTCCATTCCAAGCCCGGTATAATCTCTACGCCGGTCTGCCTGCTAACGTGCTCCTTGCCTGCAAGTCCGGTCATCGTATTATGATCCGTCAGCGCCACACCGGAGAAACCGAGCGCTTTAGCCCCTTCCGCAAGCTCCAAAAGCGTTTGCTTGCCGTCGCTGTGAAACGTATGCGTATGCAGCTCAAACGGAAGCCAGCGCTTCTGCGCGTCGTTCATCGCCGTCTCCCCCTTCCCAAACGTGAAGCCGGTAGCCGCACGTTTCGGTTACGATGCAGTGCAGCGAAATCGTAACGCGCAGCTGCCCGCGCGGGAACGATCCGGGAATGAGTCCCGGCGATGCTTCTTCCGCAGCGATGACTAGATGCTGGACCGGATCGTGACGATGCCCGGCGCCCCGGAACCCGTTCTCGTCGTCAAACGAGAGCGTCAGCAAATTTTTCAAGGGCAGGTAGCTCTCCCAGCCGCCTTTGTACGACTCCAAAGACTCCTGCAAAATGTATCGCTGCAGACCTTCTTCGATCAGCGTCTTCGCCTTCGCTTCGTCCGCCAATGCTTTCGGCTCATAGGCGAATTCGATGTGCAGCTCCTCTACCGTATCGTGCAGATGCACCGTATATGTTATATGGCTTTTGGAGCAGCTTGGCGTCACGGTGCCTCCCGCACGAAGCAACGTATTCATCGCCCGTTCCCCTGCCACAACGTTTGCCTCGGCTGTTCTTTCGTCAGCGTCACCGGGGAAGCGCTGCGGATGGCAGGTTGCGGCAAATAGTCCGCGTCCAGAAACATCGCCTTGAACTCGGGCACGACGACCTGTTCCTCGCCGCCCGGCAGCCATACGGCGCATATTTCTTCGATCTCCGCATAACTCGTTCCCGGCGGCAGCTTCACCGTCGTGGAAAATTGAGAATAAGGCCCGTCGTAGGCGCAGCGGAAATTGCCGTGCTTCAAATCACCGAAGCTGCCCGAGAACCAGCCGTTCACGCCTTTCAGCTTCACTTGGATATCGATCGACGTTTTCACCTTCGGATCGTTCGTCCGCTTCGCCGTTTGTACATAAAGATAGTTCCGAAGATCCGCGAGCTGAAACGAATTGAGCGTATGCGGGTTCTCTATCGGGAACTGCCGCAGCATTTCCCAAGCGGTTACCTGATACGTGAATGGATAGGCGTCCATCACCCGTTCACGGGGCTCCTGCTGCGGACGCCACTGGTGAACAGGAGGAAACAGAAACCGGTACGCCGACGTAACGTCGTCGTGCACCATCCCGTTGGCCGTCGCCACCTGAAGCACCGGATGCCCGCCCATCAGCGTGCGGCCTTGATGCGCCGTCGTTTTATGGTGCGGTCCTTGGAATTCTGCGTTCCGCACGTTGCCATCGACGTCCAGAACGACTCGGTACACCCACTCGATATCGGTCGTTCTCCCCCATTTGCTCATGAGCAGCGGAGTCGGCGTCCCTTCATCCTCATGGCTGAACATGATCTGATATTCGATCATTCGGGAATCCTCGGTCTGCTCCGTCAAATAAAACATCAGCAGCGGCGTATCCGTATACCGGCTATCATGCGGACTGTACAAATTGCGCCCGTACAAAACCGGCGCGTGACGGTAAATCTCGTACAGCTCGGAATCGCCGGCAATGAGTACCAATTCGACGGAGTCGATGAAAGCCCTGCGGACTTGAGGCGAGGAAAGCTCCCCGTTGAAATCGAACCGCAAGCGATACGTCCCCGGTTCCAGCGCGCCAAGCAGCCGGGTATAAGTCAAAGCCCGGTCGCCGTAAAACAGCACGCAATCCTGATTGTATTCGCCGTTCAGCGTAAGCCGCAGCACGGAAGCTTCATAATCGGCCACCCGCCAATCGCTCTCCGATCGCGCAACCGTATTCATTTCCACGAAACCCGCTTGATGAAGCTCGAATTCCGCCTCCACCGATTCGCCTGAACGGACTTCCTTCCAGTGTAAACCTGTTAACGAAAATATGCTTCGCTTCATGCCTGTTCCCTCCGCTTTGCTTTGTACAAAACAAGAAACATGCACCTTCCCTAACATTCTTGGGAAAGGTGCCGATTCCTTCAATGAATGCGCTGTCTTTCTGATCTTATCGTCCGTTTCGAAGCGCGGCTTTCCATCCTTTCGCCAGTCCGCGGATGATAACCAAAGGAGTGCCGCAGGATTCCGCCTCCCCTGTAAACGTTCACAAAATAGGGTAAGCGGTTAACCTCTCCATTACCGCTTATTATGGATACGGACTCCGAAGTTGTCAACCGCTATTTTCCTATGAATTAAAAGACGCGGAAGGGTATAGCGCTCACACGTAGTTTAAATTGTTTGTATACACGAAAGGCAGCGGAAAAAGTGACGCAAGCAGCGGTCCAAGGGCATCTCCCGCCGCCCAGGGAGCTCCGCTAAACAGCAGCGTTAAAGCGCCTCTTGCATCGAGAGCTAACGTTTCCTCGCCGTAAGCAATGCGGTATTGTCCGTCCGCGGTACGTGTGCAGTCGAGCTTCCCCGCCGTCTCTGATCCGAGCCGCTCATGTATATAAGGTGCGAGCGACCGCCACACGGAAGCCAAATCGGTCAAACGAATCGTACCCGGGATCGGCTCGCATCGAACCGATGCCCCCGCTGCCGCCAGCGCTTCGCCAAACGCCGCTTTGTCTCCGCCGACCGGAACACGGAGCTTCTCAAGCTGATGTCGCTCCATCACATCGCGAAGCAGTTCCAGTACCGCCTGATCGCTGCCGGCATATTCGATCACAGCCGGGGTCCGAGTCGCGTCGTATCCGGGCAGTCCATACACGACATAGGCGAGCGCCTCTCCATTGCTGCGCCGAAGGGCGATATGTTGATTCATAGCGCTGTTGCTGAATACGGCGGCGCCATGAATCAACCGGGCGAATTGTGCCTTCGTTCGCACATAATGAACGGGTTCGTTATGGACTAAGCGAAGCATGGACTCGAGGTCTCTCGCTTCATCATATTCCACGGTTTCCGCTTGACTGCTGTTGTTATTTTCCGCCGCATGGCGGGCTTGTTCCGCAGTAGGCGTGAAGTGACGGATCAGCCCCGCTTCATAGCAGCCATTCCTGCGGTAGAGCGTCCGATTGCCGGAGACGAGCAGCAAATGAACGCCTTCGCGCTCGCACTTCTCGATCGACATCCTGACCAGCGTTCCGGCATAGTCCTTGCCGCGATAGTCCGCATCCGTACAGACGGAGCCCATACTCAGGACGCGAAGCGTGCACCCGGCGATTGAAATTTCGGACGGCAGCAAGCCGACGACCGTAACAATTTTGCCATCTTCTTCCGCAATCAACATATTTCCGGCGTTCTCGTTCGAGAATAACAGCGAATACGCTTGTCCCATGGATGTCTGGTGCGGCTTGCGGAATACGCGATCCGACAGCGCAACCATGGCTGGAATATCCTCAGGACGAGCGGTGCGAAATTGTACCATCATTGTTCCCTCCCGAAATAACGAATGAAAAAATGAAAATGTAATGCAGCAATCGATCTACATTGTTTAGGGTAAGCGCTTAATCTTTACAATAAGCCTGCTCGAACCTCTCTACACATCAAGCCGTATTCCAATATTTTACTAGAATCCATTCGCGAAAGGAAGCAGCGCGGCAAGAAAAATTTCCTATCGGCATACGGTATTCGGACACCGACTTTCCTGTGAATTAACCCCTGCGACATCTCACACACGGCATATACTCATTGCGGCGCCGCATGGCGTACGGTCGAGTCCGGCACGCTACGATTTTTGATCGAGACAAAGCAATTTACGAACCTGCCCTGGCCCAAAGATCGCCAATCGTATCTCCATTAGAGCGTTGATTGCGTATGATATGGTACGAATCTGACTATGGGGGAAAACGATGAACAGCGTAGGGATTTTAGTTGACGATCTGGTGTTCCGCGGGCTGAACAAGAAAAAACATACGGGCACCGAAAAAATATCGTTCTATAATAAAGCTGCCGCGACATGCCATGTCAAACCGGTCTATCTCAGTCTGAACCGCATGAACCCGGGACAAGGCACGGCGTACGGTTATACGTTCGCTCGCGGGAAATACTCGTATGGCAAAGTAAAGATACCCCGCGTGATCCATAACCGGACATTCCCGACCTCGAGCCGGTCGAAAAAAAACTTGAACGGGTTGAACCGCATTTCCTATGTTTTTAACGGCTGCAACCGTTACTCCAAATACCGCATTCACCAAATGCTTAAAAGCGCTTTTAAAGCCAATATCCCGCGCTCCGTCAATTATTCAAAGTCCAACCTGCGCCGTATGATGAAACAGTATGATAGCCTCTATATCAAGCCCCAGAAAGGCAGCGTCGGCGATGGCATCATGAAACTTTCCCGCGGGCATAGCGGCAAATGGGTCGCCCAACTGCCGAGACGGACGCACGCGGGAACGAAGAAAAATGCGCGGAAAATCGTGCATCAGGCGGCAAAACGGAAACCGTATTTGATTCAGGAAGGAATCTCTCTCGCCAAGTACCGGGGGAAACCGTACGATATTCGCGTAAGCGTTCAGCGGGGCGGCGACGGGAACTGGCATGTCACCGGGATCGTGGGTAAAGTTGCGAGAAAAGGAAGCCATGTGACGAATTTGGCCCGCGGCGGAAAGGCTGTGAAATGCAACATTTTGTTCCAATCATTGAACCATCCGAAGGGAGTTTCCGATTCCGTTAAACAGTTGTCATTGAGAATAACGAAATATTTGGGCAAGCGGTTGAACCGATTAGCCGACGTTGGGCTGGATATCGGCGTGAACCGCCAAGGAAAGCCGTATTTCATCGAGCTCAATTGCCGCGACCAGCGGTACAGCTTCAAGAAAGCGGGCATGGGTTCGACCTTTTACGATTCTTACGCCAACCCGGTCCGTTATGCCAAATATGTGCTAAAACGGCGAGGCCAAGCTTGAGTGTATCCCTTTTTACCACCACAGCGGTTTGCGGAAGCGGCAGCATAGTTATAGGTACAACCTATAAGATTATGCGGAAATATATACTTCACAAAACCGGAACGATATTCCATAATGAAGCCATTCCATAATACCGAAGCGATGAGGTGGTTTGAATGGGAAAACAGTTTCCGGCGATGCTCCCGGAGCATGAAGCGTTTATTAGAAAACAGCGCATTTTCTTCGTCGGGTCGGCTATGGCGGAAGGCCATGTCAACATTTCGCCGAAGGGGCATGATGTACTGCGTATATTTTCGCCAACGGAAGTCGCATATTTGGACTTGACCGGAAGCGGCAACGAAACGAGCGCACACTTGACGAAGCAGGATCGAATCACGCTAATGTTCATGGCTTTCGATGGCGCGCCGATGATCTTGCGCCTATACGGAAAGGGGCGCGTCATCCTGCCTTCCATGCCCGAATGGGACCGGCTCATTCCGCATTTTGAATTGCTGCCGGGCGCCCGCCAAATCATTTATGCCGACATCCACGCCGTGAAAACGTCCTGCGGGTACAGCGTGCCGTTCTTTTCGTACGAGAGCGAACGCGATACGCTATTGAGATGGGCCGGGCAAAAAGGCGAGCAGGGACTGGTCGATTACCACCGGGAAAAAAACACCGTCAGCATGGACGGCGTCGTTACGCCGCTAGGCCGTCAACTGGCGTCTTCCGATCGCATCGATGACTGATTGCGCATATACCCTATATAAGGAACGGACCCTGAGTCTTTTCTGCTACTATGAACTTTAGCTTGACAAGAATATACGTGTTAAAAAGACGCTTTCATTACCGCTTGAACCGTGGTTTTGGAAGCGTCTTTTCGCTTGTTTGAACGCTTCACCCGCTGGTTTGCCCATAGCTTACGGCTATTCCCGCCCGTTGTGGAAACGTTTGCGAAAATCGCCCGGCGTAACGCCTTCAATCCGTTTGAACACTTTGATAAAGTAGCTCGTGCTTTCGTATCCGACCCTTCCCGCCAACTCGCCGATGTCCAGATGCGGTTCGCGATGCAGCAGTTCTTTGGCTTTGCTCAGACGCACGCCGGTGATGTATTCGAACGGCCTGAGACCGAGCGTCATCTGGAACAATACGCACGTATGCTGCGGGCTCACGGAAAGCCTGGAAGCAAGATCGTTCAATGTAATCGCTTCATTGTAATGGCTCTCAATAAAGCGCAGGGCCGGCGACAATTGATCGAAATACTGCTGCTTGGAACGCAAATCCACGTTCGAACCATAGCGGTACAAATCGACGATAATGGCATAAATGATCGACGAGCATTTTACGCTCTTGAGCGGCTCGGCCGAATGAGCGGTAGTATGCAGTTCGTATAAATGCTTGAGCAGCGGATCAGGGCTGGCCACGGTAATGATCCGTGAACTGTTGAATTCGAGCGAACGCAGCATTTCGCCGACATAGGTGCCGTTGAATGCCATCCAACGAACTTCCCACGGTTCGATCTGCGGGTAATACCGATGAGGCACGTCTGGAAACAGGAGCATCCCCTGCCCCGGCTCGATCATATATTTTTGCCCGTTCATTTCAAGAATGCCTTGCCCGGAAGTGCATTGAATCCACTGATAGTCCGGAAATCCATCCGTTCGTTCCAGCGGGTACTGATTGCTCCACTTCCCCACGCACGTTAAATAAACCGGCAGCTTTTTCTCCAGATCGGTAATGGTCATATAGACATTGCCGTATCGAATTTCCATACTGAGCCCCCATTGTCTTAAAATAGTTACACAAAATGAAAATCATTAGATTGATTATCGACATTGTTAAATTATATTCTATTCATATAGTAATATAGCGATTCATGAATACGCAAGATCGGGCGGATACCGGGACCCCCCGATCACTATAATGATGTTATTTAAGCGATTACATCCAAGACCTAACAAGGAGAGCACGATATCGAAAAATTTTTATGACGCGGCTGCTATCGCTTATTACGAAGGCGTCGCTAGCTTGGTTCCACACGTTCGGCCACGCATGCCATTTATGACGGCTTCGTAGTCATTCGGTTCAACTCCGCGTTACAAATGCGGAATATCCACAAATATAGGGGGATTGACTTCAAAGTGAAAAAGAACATGACAGTAACATTAACGGTAATGCTTGCGGCTGCCATGCTCGCAGGTTGCGGCAAATCCGGCGGAAACAGCGGCGCTGCAACAGGGGACAAGCCCGGTGAGCCGGCAAAGCCGCTTGAGCCGGTAACGCTCAAAATGTATCAAATTCAATCGCTCTGGACCGAGGCCGACTTTAATTTGCTGATCGCAGAGCCTGTCAAGAAAAAGTACCCGCACATTACGATCGAGTTCATCCCGAAGGTGGATGTTGAGAAGGCAATCGCGGCAGGCGAGCAGATCGACTTGGTAGCGGTGTGGAACGGCAACATGCCGTACTACAAAGACTTCGACTTGTTCGATAATATTACACCGCTTGCCGAAAAGCTGAAATTTGATCTGGGACGTTTCGATCAAGGCTCTCTCGATTCGATCAAAGCACTGTCGGACAAAGGCGAGCTGATCGGTCTGCCGAATATGCTGCAATTTAACGCGCTCTATTATAACAAGGAAATATTTGACCGTTTCGGCGTGCCTTACCCGAAAGACGGCATGACGTGGGAAGACGCCATTGAGGTGGCGCGAAAAGTATCCCGCAGCGACGGGGGCGTTGAGTACCGGGGTCTCGATCCGGATTATTTGACCCGATTGCTGACTCCGCTTTCGCTGAATATCGTCGACGGGAAAACGAATAAAGCCGTACTTGCCAACGAAGCTTACAAGCGCGTATTCGAAATCGGGAAAAGCATTTACGACGTTCCGGGCAATAAGCCGAAAGATGTCATGAAGGGCAGTGCGCTCGACCGGTTTACAAAGGACAAAAATGTCGCTATGCTGTCGACGATCAACATTTTGGACCGCTTGCGTCAAACGCCGGACTTGAATTGGGACGTCGTGCAATTCCCGAGCTTCAAGGAACGTCCGAACACTTACGGCATGTACGACCTGCATGTCATGACGGTCAGTAAAACGAGCAAAAACAAGGAAGACGCGATGCGCGTGCTTGAAGTGCTGTTCTCCGACGAAGTGCAGCTGCTCAGCTCCAAAACGGCGGGTAAGCTGCCGGTCATGAAGGATCCGAAGTTTAACGCCGCTTACTTGCAAGATACGCCGGAGCTGAAAAACAAACAGATCCAAAGCATTTTCAAAAGCAAGCCTGCCGCTGCACCGGCCTACTCGATGTACTACAGCAAGGCCCGGGGGCTGCTTGTCAATAACTTCGTCGATTACGTGAACGACAAAAAAGACGTCAATACCGCGCTTCGCGAATCGGAAGAAGCGATCAACAAATTGATTGAATCCGAGCAGAAGAAATGATGAAGCGAATACAACAGCGGCTATTTTTCCTGCTGCTCGTTCTGGTGGCGCTGGCCATGGCAGCCGGCTGCGGCAGCACTACGCCCGCGGCCTCTGCCGGCTCCAGCAGTGCCGGCGTGAAGCCGGACACGGCCGCGATGAGCGCCGAAAAACGCAAACAGGCGGTTTTCGCGACAAAGCCTTATAAAGACTTGCTGACCGTTCGCTATCTGGATTTGCAAAATAGCGAAGCAAGCGGCGACAGCATTGTCATTCAGTCGCCGGATGGCCAGACGATGCTGGTCGATGCGGGCATTCCCGCCGTCGGCCCTCAAGTCGTCGGTTATTTAACCCAATTGGGCATCGATAAGCTCGATATCGCCGTCAATACCCACCCGCATCCGGATCATATCGGAGGGTTCGAGAGCGTGTTCCGTTCGAAGCAGGTCGATCAGTTTTATTTGGGCAATCTTCGCCCCGTCGAATGGAGTTCATATACGAGCGCGCTGGCGGCCGCCAACGCCAAACAAGTAAAACAAACGTTCCTTGAAGAAGGCATGGAGTTCCAGTTGGGCAAAGAGGTCCATGTGAAGGTTATGAATCCGAAAAAAGGCGAGCTGCCGGGATCGATCAAAAAATTTGAGCTGGACGAGGTCAACAATCCCTCGATTGTCCTGCTGCTCACATACAAAAACACCCGGTTCCTGTTCACCGGGGACATCCACCGCGAGCGGGAAGTCGAGCTCGTCGAGAAATACGGCGACCAGCTTCGCGCCGATTTCATGGATGCTCCGCATCACGGGATCAGCACCTCGTCGTCGCAAAGCTTTTTGCAGACGGTCGCTCCCAAAGTATCCGTCATCAGCTACAATAAATTTAACAATTTCAAGCAGCTGCTCAACTACCAAAAGAACAGCAAAAGCACTTATGTAACCGCCCTTCACGGTAACGTTCTAATCACATCCGACGGGAAAGAGCTGAATGTCATAACGGAGAAAGATTATCCTGCGAAAAGCGGGACGGAGTCATCGAGCAAATGAAGTGAATCGGTATTTCTCCCCTCGTTTCGTATCCGTACTGCGTTATGCCTACCGGATATCGTATGAGTAATCTCATATATACATAGATACAGTCTTTTCGGGCGGCAGCGTCCGTCCGGAAAGGCTGTATCTTCTTTTGTCCGTGCAGTCTATGCCAAGTTCGCTTGAGCCTGAGTGAACGGGCTTACCGCTTCTTTGCATAACAAATGAGGGTTGGCCGGTTTGCGCTGGGGCTAGTTTTGGCTAATTCCAATAATTAATGGGTATATAGCTTAAAACGCCCTTTAGTGAATTTCTTATTCGCCGCGTTGTCTTCTGGCTGCTACCGTTTCCCCGCCGATCCCGTAATTGTCCATATCGATCTCATCGATCACGACCACTGTCGTTTTGGGACCGCGACCAAGCACTTCCTTCAGCAGATCGGTTACGCCTTGGATTAGGCGCTGCTTTTGCTCCGGTGTTATTGGCTCTTGCTCTTTCGTGACTTTAATATTGACATATGGCATCGGTCATCATCCTTTAAATGTTTTTATTTTGGTCGAAACTCTCCGGCCTGCAGCAAGACATACAATCCCGCAGAAGAGCACGAGCGCCGCGAAGATCAATGAAGAATCGTAGCCGCCGGAACGTGTAATTAATTTGCCTGCGATCGATGGGCCGATCATCTGGCCGATGCTGTAAACAAACGTCATATACCCGATCGCCTTGTTACTATCGGCCGGCATCAGACTGCGCGCTTCGGAAACGGATAACGTCGTAATTCCCATGAACGTAGCGCCGAACAATATGGCTCCAAGCAGTGCGCCGGCCGCGTTAAATATCACGACAGGCAAAACCACCCCGACCATTTGCGTAATAAACGCTAGGTAAAGCGCAGGAGCATTGCCATATTTCCCGGCAAACTTAGCCCACATCACGGATGAAGGGATCGCCGCGGCTCCGACCAATACCCAGCTTAAAGCGCCGAGTGCGCCGAATGAAGGGACGCTGTGCACGATCGCCACAAGGAATGTGCCGCTAATAATATACCCCAATCCTTCACATCCGTACGATACCAGCAGCCAAGGAAGCATCCGCTTTGCATCGGCGTTGGTTGCGTCTCTTGCCCCTGCACTCCCTCCTTCTTCGGCATCTGCACCTGCTCCTGCACCATCGGCCTTTTCGAACACTCCAGATTCGCCTGATCTCGCAGCGGCGCGATCGTAAGTCGGACCATTTTCCGACGACACTTTGTCCTGCAGCCACAGAAACGAAAAAAATCCGATGCACAGAGCAAAGACGCCCAGTCCAATCCACGCCCCCGGCCAGCCGTATTGCTCTGCGAGGAAAGGTACGGCGATGCCTGACGTCGCAATTCCGATGCCGACGCCGCTGTACAATAAACCGGACCAAGCCGGACGATTGGCGATAGCGAACGCATCCAGGGCAATGCTGGAGGCAAGAACGAATACAAGTCCGCTGGTGAGACCGGAAACGAAGCGCAGCAGCAGCCACAGCGAGTACTGTCCCGTCATCCCCATCATTAGCGTAGTCAATATATTGACGCCAAGAAAAACTTTCAGGAAAGCTGACTTTCCTCTGTTCCAGCGAACTGCACCGGCAAGCAAAGCTCCGAGCAAATAGCCCAAATAATTGGAGGATGCCAGGTAGCCTGCCATTTCGCCGGTTACGCCGGCCGCCTGCTGCAAATAAGGCAGTATCGGCGTATAGGCAAACCTGCCGACACCCATTGCGATCACAAGCGCGCCGATTCCTCCGATCAATGCGCGAGTCGGCGGCGGTACATAGTTCATAAGCTCCTCCAAGGTGAAGCGGATTTCGGAATACCACTTCATCATAATCATGTTATAGTATAGAGTAAAACGATATTTCCAAATACCAGCTATTCCATATTACGATACCTGAGCAAGGAGACTACCGTGGATATCGACGATTTGAAATTATTCCGTTCCGTAGCGAAGCTCGGCAGCTTCTCGAAAGCGGGCGACGAGTGGAACTTCGTCCAGTCTACCGTCACCGCAAAAATGCAAAAATTGGAGCAACATTTTAAAACGGCGCTGTTTCACCGCCACCGGTACGGCGTTACGCTGACATCCGCCGGCAAGCATCTGCTCGTATATGCGGATCAAATTACGCATATGTTCTCGGAAGCCGAGAAGACGATTATTGCGCCGGAAGTCCCTTCCGGACCGATTCTTCTCGGCTCGATGGAGACCACGGCGGCAATACGGCTGCCGCCGGCGTTATCGGAATACCATAAAAGATATCCGGATATCGATGTGACCCTAAGAACGGGGACATCGGAGGCTTTGGTCAAAGCGGTGCTTGGCTACGAGCTGGACGGGGCTTTTGTCGCCGGCCCGGTGCATCACCCGGATATGGAGCAGCTTAACGTGTGCGACGAAGAGCTTGTTCTTTTCTCCAATCACCCGCTTCCTTATAAGAACGACGGCGTACTCGATTTGCGGAGCAGCAAACTGCTTGTATTCCGCGAAGGCTGTTCCTATCGAATAAAACTGGAAGACTGGTTGAAGGCCGAGCGGCTGACGCCGGGCACAACGATGGAGTTCGGTTCGCTTGAAGTCATTCTTGGCTGCGTCTATGCCGGCCTTGGCATTTCGCTGCTGCCCAAATCCGTGCTCGCCCGCGCCGATCAACAATATGCACTGTCGTTTCAGGAGCTGCCCGAAACATGGGGCAAAGTACCGACATGCTTTATTCATCGAAAAGATGTAGCGCCGACGCTGGCCGTGCGAAAGTTTCTAGAGATGCTTGATGGGGTAATAAAGGAAGAGCCCGTGCGGGAAAGCGAGAGATAACAGCAAAAAAAGCGGCTTGTAAGCCGCTTTTCGCTTTACTTCACATTGTCTTTTCGCAATCCGCTAAATACAACCTGGCTTGGGACAAACTCATTGGATTTTACTACGACGCTCTCTTTCGAGTCTTTCACGACGATCTCGACTTTGAGCGGGGTCGATCCCGCTGCAGCCGCGGCGAGCTGAGGCGTCAGTACGGCGGTGACTTCGTTCGTGCTGATCCACGTAGAAGCGACGGGCTGTCCGTTGATCATGACAATGCCGTCATGCGGAATGCTGCTGCCTGTAATTTTGAGCTTCGGCTCTTTGCCTGCGGTCTCCAGCTCAACGTTTTGCACGCTCATCTTCCCTAATCCGAGTACATAGTCAGGGTTTTTGATTTTATCTTTCCAATCACTGTAACCGTATTGTTTGCCAAACATGATATCGTATTGCAGTTTCTCGTATATTTTCATTTTTTCCGAGTCAGCCCCGAGTTGCGAGAATTGGTTTTTCGGAGGAAGGACGGGAACGCGCTGATACAAGTCATATAAAAAGTCCGTATAATAAGTGCCTGGTCTTTGCGCGAGCTTCAAAATATATGGCCCCAGAAAAGAAGTGCTCATATTCAGCTGCTCTTTTTGTTCTTTCGGCAAATAATTGTTCCATACGAGAACCGGCACGCGATGCATTTTATTCAAGAAATCCGGATCGTTTTCCTGCAAATTTCCCGTGTCCTTATACGCCTGATAGTCATCTCCCAGGCTTGGCAAATGATCACCGAAAAAAGCGATAATGGTGGGCTCGGGGCTTTTTTCAAAATGCGTAACCAGACGTTTCAGCATATCGTCCGCGCCCAGCAAGCCTTGTGCGTACGTTTCAAGCAGGCCCGCTGAGTTTCCGGTTTGGCCTGTGACCTCGATTGTATTTTCCTTGAATTTTCCGGGATAATAATGATAATGGTTTTCCATCGTATTGGCGAAAATAAATTTCGGACCCGGCGTCCTTTCGCTCGTCTCGATAATGTATTTTGCCACCGCGCGGTCCGCAATATAAGGACCTTCGTAATCCGGCTCGAAAAATTCCTGCGGAATATACTGGCCGAAGCCGAAGTTTTCATAAACGTACTTGCTGTTATAAAACCACGAATGAAACGGGTTGATCGATGTGGCCGTATACCCTTGCCTTGTCAAAATGCTGGCTAGCGAGTCGATCCCCTTGTCGATATATTGATTGTACGGAATCGATCCTTGCGGCAAAAAGGCCATCGAATTGCCCGTCAGCACTTCGAACTCCACATTGGCCGTACCGCCGCCGAATTGCGGGGACAGCATGGAGCCGCTCGTGTAATTGTCCATCAGCATATGAAAGAACGGCAGCGGATCTTTGCTGAACTTTATATTTTTGAGCTTCGTCGCATCGAAGAACGATTCGCTCAGGATGACGATAATATTCGGCTTTTTCTCCCCCGGCACGGCTACGGCCGGTTTAATGTCGGATGCAAGTTCCTTTATTACTTTTTCGTCGTATCCGTCGGGCTCGTTCAGGAACAAAAACCGGATATTCATCAGCGTCGTCAGCAAAAAGCCGTTCGTTTTCACATTTTGCGTCTGATCCCACGCGATGTTCTGGATATGAACCGCTTTTTTGAGCGAAAGCGTGCCGTCGCTGTAAATGGAAATCAGCAGCAGCGCCGAAGCGATGCCGACGATGATGCGCTGTTTCCAGCGCAGCCGCAAGGTTACGCGAGGCAGCTTGTACAGCAGCAGTACGCTGATGGCGATAAATGAAAGAAGTCCGGAAATGACGTTAAAATTTAGCAAACCGCTTACATATTGCGCCATGTCTTTAGTCTCGCTGGTCAGCAGCAAGTCCCACGGAAGAAACGGTACGCCCAGAATGCTCAGCTTGACCCCGCTGATCAGTCCGAACGCCAGGCAAATGGTAGCGATCAGCCAAAACGATGTACGGAGGCTTCCTATGATAGCCGTCAGCAGCAGCATGAACCCGAGAACAACCATCGCGTTGAGCACCACTTCGGGAATGGCCTCCACCGTCCAGTTCAACGCCGCTCCCCAGCCGCCTCGGCTTAGCAATTCAACTAAAAATACGATCCACAGCGACCACAATAACAAAGGCAGGCGGCGTACCGCTTTCATACCTTTGTGAACAATGGCAACCTGCAGCTCCCCCATAAGTCCACCACATTTATTTTTAAATTTTTGTAAATTCCACATAAGTATAACACACATTGGGCGGTGAGCTAAAATCCTTTTTACAGACAAAAAAACCGATGGCCGCCAGGGCATCGGATCCGATCGTCAGTACGTTCATTGTATTAGGAGACGGATTAACATTCCGCCTTTGTCATCTCGTTCGTGAACACCCGTTTATACTCCGCGGGCGTCATTTTGACAGCGGGTTCCGGCGCATAGTGAAACTGCAGCGCTCTTCTTCGTTGATCCGACAAGTTCGGCGGGGTGCCGTGATGCAGCAGGCCGGAAAATACAAGGATGCCTCCCGGTTTTAAAGGAACCATCTCATCCTTGTCCACATCCACCACGGTGTCGCATAACTGCCAATCCCGCACAGCGTAATGCGGTACCGGACCGCTGCGGTGGGAACGGGGAATAACGTGCATGCAGCCGTTCTCCGGCAGCGCTTCGTCGAGTGCGACCCAAACGCCCGCTACCATCCGATCGTATGAAAAGCTGGAGTACGCCATGTCCTGATGCCAAGGCTTTTCGATTCCCGCATCCTTGGAAGGTGGTTTGAGCAAAGCCTGATCCTCACAAAATCTCGGTTGGTCGCCAAGCACCTTCTCCAGCACGCTCCAAATTTTCGGATGATAGCAAATGTGATGCAGCGCCGGACAATAATCAATGAATTTGTGCAGCTTTCTTACCGCATGTTCCCTTTCTTCCGGCGAATCAAAATCAGGGCTGTCTTTCCGCTCGCTTCTCCCCCGGAAATATTGAATTTTCGGTCCGACGATGCGGCCGTGGATGACGTCGGTGATGTCCTGAAGCGCCGCTTCGACTTCTTCCCTCGTCAATACTTCCTCGATTGCAACGTAGCCTAATTCCTTGTAAGCGGCTGCCGTTTGTTCGTTTACTTCCTCCGGCGTACGAATGCGGTGCTCGGCCGTTTTATTATAGCGATACAGCTTCCTTGCAATAGATTGCGGGTCTTCAGCCGGGTTAAACATTTCCATGCCTCCTTCCACTGGATTAACTCCATCATAACCCTAGCGCGATCAAGGAAGGAATGGATTACGGCATACATTGATGTCCTGAACCGTATATTTCAACAATTCCGTTTATTGCGTTCTTTTACGATCCCCGAGCGTGGGCTTCGCGGGGCGCAGCTGCGCGATATAATGCGACGGCGACATGCCGTGCAGCGCTTTGAAACGTTTGCTGAACGCGTATACATCCGCGTAGCCAAGTTCCAGCGCCGCTTCGGTCACGGTCAAGGACGACTGGGCGAGCAGATCCAGCGCATAGTCCAGCTTAATCCGTGCGATGTACGCTTTGAGCGAGCAGCCGGCATATCGTTTGAACAATCGGCTTACATATTGCGGCGACATTTGCACGGTTTCCGCCAATGGCTCGATTTGCACGTCCCTTCCTTTTTGCTCGTGGATATAAGCGACGACTTTTCTTATGTTCTGAATCTGTTTGGCCGACAGCCCGCGGTGATCCTTGTCGCTCCAGTGCTGCCTGTAAAGCGTCACAAAGAAACGTTTCATCAAACAGTCGAACTCAAAATCCTGCCACAGCGAAGGAAACTCCAGTGCTTCCAGCATTTGAGAAAGCATGCTCTCCGCCTGAACGTTATCGTTCATCTGCGTAAAGCGCGGGAACGGGAACGCGGCAGGCCGGCATTCGGGGGGCCGGTTGTCTTCGATGTCAAAGTGCATATAGAGCACGACGAGCCGGTCATTGTCATCCTGCGTCGCCTTCGGAAGATCGCCGGGCCGCATAACGACGCAGCTTTTGCGCGTCAGGTGAAACAGTTCGTCCCCAAGCTGCATCGTGCCTTTGCCCGAAACGACGTAGAAAATATCGTAATCTTGAAACGGGGTCTGATGGTCCCAAAACCAGCCGGGCTCGCACGTTCGTTTCCCACGGCTGCGGGATTTTAGAAATCGCACATGCTCTAACGGGTTTGGCGCTTCCATTGCGTATGCATAGCCCCCCTCGTTGCGGATGAAGCATAACGTTGTATTCCGAATGGCAAACCGTCGGCGATAAAGACGTTTACGAGCCTTCAGGCGCACGGTTGTTTAAGACGTTTTTGTGTTAGTTATTGGTAACGCGGTGGCGCTTATTGATATTCGGCGCACCAAATCCGGGCTTTATAGAAGGCGCCGTTTGTTACCGAAAATGTCTCGTTCGGCGAGAACGAACGTACGGTATCCGTAGTCCACGCATATAGACCGCCCTCTCGGGGTGCGGTTTGTACGACTTGCCCGGACAGCTGGTTCCCGATCCCTTTTACGTGCATCCGATTGATTTCATCGGCTCCAGCATAATTCGTCAAGAACGTATTCGCGGACTTGGAGTATTGGTACACGGCCGAATTCGTCGTGACCCACAGTTTGTCCGCATCGCCGTAAACGGGATAAAGGTCGTGCCCCCACCGGCTCGGCAGCCGAATCTTGCGATCCGAATCTTCCGCAAGCTCCGGATCGCTGGCCGTACCGCATACGTTGAGAGGGACAAGCCAGTCGTCGCCAATCGTCCACAGCAAATTTTCCTGCGGGTCCCATAAGACGCCGTGCGCACCCGGAAGATCATAGTGACTATGTTTCTCCGCGTCCGGTCCTTGAGACGAAGCATACAGCCGCACCCAGCCGCCGGTGCTCGCCGCAATCGCGATGTTGCCGTCCGGCAGCAGCTCTACCGCATGCAGGTTGCCGGGAATGGTCTGAGACCATTGACGCGCATTTCCCGCAGGGTATGGAACGATCGCTGCTAAGCCGTACGAATCGCACACGATCATCGACTCGCCGCCATGAGCGGTGTTTCTGCGAAGCTTGACGTCGGAGGGAAGGCCCCACCCTTTGGGCCCATCGCTGAAACCGTTCAATGCGCTAGGCGACCATGACCATTTCAGCGCTTCAGCCGAGTTCCAGTCTTTCCGTTCGGAATCGAATACGAGAATTCGCCGGGATGCCTGGTCCGTTACCGCGATCCAGCAATCGCCGCCTTGGTTTCCAGTTGAATTATTCATCATGCAGCCTCCTTACGGGCGAGTCGCTCATCCTTTTAGCAGCGGGCCGCCTTCTCCCCGGTACAGCTTGTTCAGCGCCTGCCAATTGTCAGCCAATACGCGCGGATCGGGGTTCCTCACTTCGTACATGAAAGTGCCGCCGTAACCGGCTTGGACCAGCGCATCAAGTACGGCTCGCCATCCGATGACACCGTCGCCGGGCAACCAATGCTTCTCGTCGTTGCCGTCGTTATCGGAAATATGCGTCGTTACGATCCGCGAACCGAGCCGCTTGATAAACTGCTCCGGCGTTTCCTTGAACAAATGGTTCACATCGCAGCAGATGCCGAGAGCCGGTTCGTCGCCGACCAAATATTCCATCTCATCCGCGCTGTTGCCCAGACAAGTTCGCGGCAAACACTCGATGGCAAGCTGGACGCCGTACTTCACCGACTCCTCTGCCAGAACGCTCAGCGTTTCCTTGCATGTTTTCAATCGGCGTGCCCGGTCCTCCGATGCGATCGGTTCCCAGCTCGGATGATAAACGGCCCGGCGGACACCCCATTCCTGCGCAAAAGCGAGCACGGCCTTTACTTTTGCGATAACGTCTTTTCTCATCTCCGGGTCGAGACACGATGGATCCCAGTCCGTCCCGTAGGGGATATGGACGGACCATACTTCAAGTCCGGCCGCCCGGGCCGCGGCAATTTTCGCGTCGCAACGTGCCTTTACCTCCGGATCGAACATGTTCATCTTTTGCCAGGTCAGTTCAATTGCGCCGAGACCTGCCGCCCTTATATCGTTCATATCGAGCGCCGACCTTACGCCCGTGGAAGTGCCTGTAAGCCATCGTTCCGGTCCATCATTGACATGCTGTTGTACCATTACCCGTTTCCTCCCCCAATTGCGATTGCAATCTTATCTTTTTTGATGATCACTTTCATTTAAAATGATGCTTTAAATCATTTAAAAGAAACATTCAATCATTTCAGTCTTATGATACTAGGAAAACGGTGCAGCAGCAATTGGAAATTTGCCAGATTTGCGATCTATTCTGTCTGCGTTCGCACTACCCGCCGTTCCATTTAAAGACATATTAATGACAAGGATGACGCTTTCAGAGAAGATATACTAGAATTAAATAAATGCATGCAAGATCAGGAGGACAAACCATGAGAATAAAGTACGTCGATGTATATCCGCTGCGGCTTCCGATGAAGCAAAGCTTTGCCATCTCCGGCGGCAAAGTCGGCGACCCTTCGTCCGGTGCCCCGCATGTTTATGTCAAGCTCACGGACGAAGACGGCCATATTGGCTGGGGAGAATGCCGGCCAAGCCACAGGTGGAGCTATGAAACGTTGGAAAGCGTCGTATCGACGCTCAATCATTATGTGAAACCGCTGCTTATCGGACAGCCTTCCGAAGATCTGCAAAGCTTGACGGCGCAAATGAACCGGCAGATCGCGGGCGGTCACAGCGCCGGACAGCCGATCGCCAAGGCCGCGGTAGATATGGCACTGCACGATTTGATCGCCAGACGGCGGCAAGTCCCGCTTGCCGGAATATGGCTGTCATCCGGGCACGGAACGGTGAATTTATCGTATTTGATCAGCACCGCGAACCCGGAGGAAGCGGCCGTTCATGCGATGGCCGCCAAGAAGCAAGGCTATCTCGGCGTCGATGTCAAAATCGGCCTGAACCCGGACAAAGATATTGAAATATTGGAAGCCGTCAAGCAGCACGCCCCGGGCCTGTTCTTCCGAGTTGACGCCAATCAGGCGTACGATCTGCCTGCCGCCATTCGGACGGGAAAGGCGATGGAACATCTGGGCGTCGACGTGTTCGAGCAGCCGCTGGCCGCAAACAACTTGCTCGGCCATGCCGAACTGCGAAGAAAGATCGGCATCCCGATCGCACTCGACGAGAGCGTCTGGTCCCCAGGGGATACGCTGCAGGCGATCCGTCTGGAAGCGTGCGATACGATTGTCGTGAAAGTAACGAAAATGGGCGGATTGTCCGGTGCCAAACTGTGCGGCGAAATCGCCAAAGCTTCCGGCCTCGGACTGCTCGGTGGCGGCTTGACGGAGTCAAGGCTCGGTCTGTCGGCCTCGGCTCAATTGTTCCAGCACCTGCAAATTCGAACGCCGGTCGACCTGAACGGTCCTTTCTTTCTGGCGGACGATCCCGTCGAAAGCTACCCGGACCTGGAAAGCGGCACGATCCGGCTGTCGGGAAGCCCCGGCACCGGCTGCGACGTTTCCATGCACAAGATTGATAAGTATACATACGTATAACGATGTAAAGGCGGCTCGGACCTTAGGTCCGATACCGCCTTTATGTTTGATCCTACAACTCCACTTCGCGTCCCAAGCGGGCGGATTCGTAAATGCCGCACAGCATTTTCATCACTTCTACGCCGTCTTCTACAGGGCTTCTGGTTTCCGTCCGGCCGAAGCATGCGCTGACGAAACCGTTGATTTCCTCCTGAAAGCCGCGGGCGAAATCAAAGCCGAGCTGATTGATTTGCGGAGTGATGTTCAAAATCGTATCGTGCTTCTCCGAGACGATCGAGAATTCCGGCTCGACCTCTGCTCCGCCTTTATCCCCGTACAGTTTGACCGAAACTTCGTCTTTTTTGGCATGAAGGGTAAAGCTTACGTCTACTGTCAACGTAGCCCCGTTCTCAAAGCGGATGAACGCCGAAGCCAAGTCCTCGACATCGTTATGTTCGGCATTATAGTCGGCCGCTTTGTAGAAATTGAGGTTGCGAACGTTCGACCTGTTGCCAAGACGTTTGAACGTGCTTCCGCTGATCGTTTTTACTTTCGGCTTGCCCATCAAATACCAGCACAAATCGATAAAATGAACGCCAAGATCGATCAGCGGTCCTCCGCCGGAACGTTCAATATCGGAGAACCATCCTCCCGGATTGCCCAAACGGCGAATGCAGGTCGCTTTCGCGTAATAAATTTCACCGAGATCCCCATTGTCCAAAAAGGTTTTCAGCACTTCGGTATTCGTTCCAAAACGGCGCACGAATCCGACCTGGAGCACTTTCCCGGAACGTTTCACGGCTTCCTGCACCTGCAGCGCTTCTTCGACCGATTTGCATAACGGCTTCTCCACGAGCACATGCTTGCCCGCCTCAACCGCGGCAATGCTGATCGGCGCATGCGAATTATTCCAAGTGCAAATGCTCACAGCATCGATCTCCGGATCAGCTAAAAGGTCGCGATAATCCGTATACGTTTTGGCGACGCCGTGTTTCTCCGCTTTTTGCTTGACGCGAGTTTCGTTGCTGTCGCAAAACGCATGCAGCACGACTTCCTTGTTATTCAAGTACGATTTGATATGATGTTCCGAAATCGAACCGACGCCGATAACGCCTACTTTTAATTTGTTACCCATATGTAAGCCTGCCTCCTAAAGTAAATTCATATTGCGGTAGCTTTCGCGAATTCCGTCCGCTTCAATGCCCTGCCCTTCGTACTCCAGGACGTAGGACCCGCCGTATCCAAACTGCTTTAACAAACCGAGAATAGCGGGGATATCGACGTCCCCGTTGCCTGCCGGTACTCCGTCGAACGTTACGTTCTGGAGCGATTTGTACCGCCCGCCGTCGCTTTTCTTGAAGTCCTTCACATGGACGTGGCCGATATATGGCAACAGCGAGCGTGTGGCGTGAACCGGATCTTCGTCAACGAGCAAAAAGTTGCCGACGTCGAGCGTTGATTTAAGCGCAGGCGAACCGACCGCTTCAATGATGTGCCGGACCTGCTCTCCTTTACCCGCAAGCTTCCCATGATTTTCAAGGCACAACGACATGCCCGCTGCCTCCGCTTCTTTGGCGGCTGCACCGAGTCCATCGACGATCCATTGCCACGCGTCGCCATATTCGATTCCATCCAGCAAATTCCCGGCGAATACGCGAATCGTGCGGGTTCCGAGGCTTAGCGCAACAGGAAACGCTTCCGTTATCTGGAGCAGCGATTTCCGTCGCGCTTCCGGGTCCGGACTTACAAAATTGTTGCTGACGGCATAGCTGACGACGGTAATGCCGCATTGCTCCGCGCAGGCTGCCGTTTCCTCCAGCTCGCGCGCCGCATCCTGCCAAAAATGGGCAAGCAGCTCGACCTTCCGGTATCCTTCCGCTTCGCAAAATTGCAGGAAGTCGATGGCGCGCCACCCTTTTTCCTTCGCTGTCCGGTGCACGCTCCACATGCTCAAAGCCAAGTCCATTGTGTTCGCTCCCTTTCGTTTCCGATACTGTCGATTACAAGATCAAAATAACAAAATTCACCAGACAGTGCTATTGTAAACCAGAGATTTCCGCCGGACAAATCGATTAATTGCCAAAATATGAATACATTCCGGCTCGTACTTACATACGCCCGCAAGAACTCTATTTTGGTCATTTTTTCGTCAGCTGATCCGATTGTATGCGCTCCTGGTCGCTTGTATAATTTTCACAAGACGCAAGGCAAACGTACGATCACTACTTCTTTACTTATGGAGGAATAACGATGAAAATTGCAATACTTCCCTCGACTGTGAGACAAAATGCCGTGTTCGCCCAAGAGCATATCGCCGAATTAAAAACAATGGGTGAAGTCGTATGCAACAAAACGGAAGGCGATCCGTCTAAAGAACAAGTCATGGAAGCGATTCATGGGGCTGACGTGGCGATCACTTCCTGGGGCTGCCCAGCGCTAACCGCCGATGTGCTCGATCGAGCGCCCAACCTGAAGCTGATCGTACACGCTGCCGGAACGATCAAGGGTATCGCTTCACCCGACGTATGGGAACGGGGCATCCGCGTTTCCAGCGGCAATGGACCGCTCGGACAAGGGGTCGCGGAAACCGCTCTCGGGTTCACGATCACCGCGCTGAAAAACATGTGGACGTTGAACCGGTCAACCCATTCTGGCGGATGGAAGGAAGGTCGCGACCGGGTAAGGGAAATGGTAGGCGTGCGCATCGGAGTGCTCGGCGCAGGCAAAGCCGGACGTCATTACATTCAATTGCTCAAGCTGTTCGATGTGCAGGTGCTGGTACATGATCCGTTCTTGAGCGCCGCCGAAGCGCAGCAGCTTGGCGTCACCCTTTGCAGTCTTGAAGAGATGCTTGCCGCCTCCGATGTCGTCTCGATTCATGCGCCGTCGCTGCCTTCCACGAACAAAATGATCAACAAGGAACGGCTTGCCCTTATGAAAGACGGAGCCATTCTTATTAATACGGCCAGAGGCTCAATCATCGACGAAAGCGCCCTCATTCCCGAATTGCAGAGCGGAAGGCTGTTTGCTTGCCTGGACGTCACCGATCCGGAACCGCCGGCGGCCGACCATCCATTCCGTACGCTGCCTAACTGCGTGTTGACGCCGCATATCGCCGGCGCGGTCACAAACGGCTTGCGCCGGCTCGGCCGGTTTGCCGTTACGGAAGTCCGGCATTTTACCGCCGGTCAGCCGCTTACTGGCGAAGTCGAGGCGTCCGCATTGAGCACCTTGGCTTAAACCTGCGCTACGCCTGTTCAGATTCGCAGCCGTCCCCGGCTCTCCGAGGACGGCTGTTCTTATTCATACTAGTATGCTTTCGCCATACATCGAGCAACCGTACCTTTTTGTATGGTACAGACACCTAACCGCTCTAACCTAATATCTTGTTGGTATAACACTTATAGGGGTGAGCCTTATGGCCGTAGTGAAAGCAAGGGACCAAGATATTGCCATGTTAGCGCGTTTGCTCCGGGCGGAAGCGGTAGGGGAAGGCGAGAAGGGCATGCTGCTCGTCGGCAATGTAGGGATCAACCGAATCCGGGCGAATTGCTCCGACTTCAAAGGAATCCGCACCATTCCGCAAATGATCAATCAACCGCATGCGTTTGAAGCGCTGCTGCACGGGCCTTATTACCAGAAGGCCAGAGAAAGTGAAAAACGTCTGGCTCGTCGTTCTGTCAATGGGGAAAGGCATTGGCCAGGCAAATTCTCATTATGGTATTTCCGACCGCAAGGAGATTGCCCTCCGACATGGTACAATCAGCCGCTCGTAGCTCGTTACAAGCTGCACTGCTTCTACCAGCCTACAGCAGAAGAATGCCAAAACATTTATAATACTTTCTAGAGCATATTCAGCATCATTCAAAAAGGCCGTTCCCGGCCAATGAACCGGGACGGCCTTGCGTATTTCAAAGAATACCAACCTCACTATTACTCCCGGTTCAAATTCAAGTTGAACACTTGCTGTGCTTTCACATGTTCATATCCGATGCCTTTATAAAATTCATGCGCTTCCTTTCGTTGCGCCCCGGATCGTACCCGCACGATGCCGTAGCCCGCTTCCCTCGCCCACCCCTCGCATGCGCGCATCAGTTTTTTTCCGATCCCCATGCGCTGATGCCGGTCATCCACGACGAGCCCGCCGATTTCCGCAAACGGATCACTTTCGAGCAAATGTCTGCCATGCACATGAGCCCAACCGACCACCCCATGTTCCTCGTCATCCATCACGTAAACCGCATGGTCGGCATCCTTCAAGATCCGGGAGAGCCGTTCGTGCATTTGCTGCTCCTCTGCGGCGTATCCCAATTGTTCGGACAAGCCGCACAGCTGCCCGGCATCCGATAACTGCCCCTTTCGTACGTTCATCTATACATCACCTTTCTTGATTGGATCGAGAACATATTCAAAGCTCCGGAAGGTTATTTTCCCATAATCGTACCACAATAACAGCTGCAGTCGCATAAGTTTTTTTCCACCAGACCCAGCGCTTCCACCTGCTCGCTCGCGCAAATAAGACGGTATCCCAAATCGGATACCGCCTCTTAGCTTTATTTATTGCAGCACATACTCGCTGCTGCGGATTACTGTGCAGCCGCTCCTGCAGAAGTCTCCTGCTGCTGCCCGTCTTTGTTTTTATGGTTCTTTTTCCCATCCAGCTTCATTTTCAAATCGGCCGTATCGAGCGTAATTCCTTTTTCCTTGGCAAGCTCGGCAACCGTCTTACCTGCTTGCAATTGCTTCACCAGTTCTTCCGTCGTCATACCCAGCTTTTGCGCCAGTTCTCCCGGAGCCGCCCAAGCTTCGTGCCGTTTTCCTTGGCCTCCGTCGCGCAATGTGCTCTGGACTTTTTTCTTGATTCCTTCGGCAAGACCGGACTTCAGTTTATCCGCCAGCTCTTGCTTGATCTTCCCTGCGGCAACCTGCTCATCGATCGTTTTCGTCTGCGCATCGACCAGCTTTTGCACGTATGCGTCAAGCGCTAACCCTTTCGCTTCAGCGATTTGCGCCAGCGTCTTCCCTTGCTTCAGCTCATCCGATACCGCGCTCTCTTCCACGCCCAAGATCGTTGCCGTTTCTTTCACCAGGTTACCGCCCACAAACCCAAATCCCGGACCTTCGGGACGCTGTCCCGGACCACCGAAACCTTTACTCTCCACGAACTTCTTGGTTCGATCCACGAGCCCCGATTTTAGCTTATCCGCCTGCTCTTGTTTAATCTTACCTGCCGTAACCTGCTCATCGATCGTTTTCGTCTGCGCATCGACCAGCTTTTGCACGTAAGCGTCCAGCGCTAGTCCTTTCGCCTCGGCGATTTGCGCCAGCGTCTTCCCTTGCTTCAGCTCATCCTGTATCGCGCTCTCTTCCACGCCCAGGATCGTTGCCGTTTCTTTCACCAGGTTGCCTCCCGCAAAGCCAAATCCATGACCGCCGGGATGATTCTCCGGACCGCCGAAGCTTTTGCTCTCTACCGACTTTTTGATTCGATCGGAAAGACCGGATTTCAGCTTATCCGCCTGCTCCTGCTTGAGCTTCCCTGCCGCAACCTGTTCATCGATCGCTTTCGTTTGCGCATCGACCAGCTTTTGCACGTAAGCATCCAGCGCCAGTCCTTTGGCCTCGGCGATCTGCGCCAGCGTCTTCCCTTGCTTCAGCTCATCCTGCACCGCGCTCTCTTCCACGCCCAGGATCGCTGCCGTTTCTTTCACCAGATTACCGCCCGCAAAGCCGAAACCAGGCCCCCGGCCTTGCTGCATTTTGTCGTAAACGCCCCCGATGATGGAAGACCCTTTTTTCCCGAAACCACTATTGGTGACTTCCTTATTTAAACGCTCGGCAAGGCCGGTTTTCAGCTTATCCGCCTGCTCCTGCTTGAGCTTCCCTGCGGCAACCTGCTCATCGATCGCTTTCGTCTGCGCATCGACCAGCTTTTGCACGTACGCGTCAAGCGCCAGTCCCTTCGCTTCGGCGATTTGCGCCAGCGTCTTCCCTTGCTTCAGCTCATCCATGACCGCGCTTACTTCAACGCCGAGTACCGTTGCCGTTTCTTTCACCAGGTTGCCGCCGCCAAAGCCAATTCCGTGACCGCCCATCCGTTGCCCCTTGACGTCAAAGCCTTTGCCGCGTTCCATACCGGCCTTGCCCTTGCCTGCATCCGACTTTTCTTTTGCAGCGTCGCCTGTGCCTGTATCTGCCGCCAACACTTGGGAATGCACTCCGACAAAACCGGCCCCGATCAAAAAACTCGCCGCAATGGCACTGGCAATTATTTTTTTATTTTTGCTGTTCATATGTAATCCGCCTCTCACCTGGATAATTTACCCTACGCTTTAAATAATAGAATGAAATTATGAAATAGAAATGAATATAAACTTAATGGTTGTTAAAGATTAGCTGAATGCCCGCTGAAAATGCTCCTTCGTTACCTCGCCTGCTTCCTCATTCTCTTTCGAAATTGCAGCGGAGTAATGAACGCCGTTTTTTTGAATACCCGGTTAAAGTGGCCTACACTGGCATAACCGACCATTTCCGCAATGTCGATAATCTTCTCGTTCGTTTCCTCGAGCAGCCGTTTCGCTTCCCTCATTCTGGCCAATTGAACATATTCGACCACGCTGAGCCCCGTCAATTTTTTGAATATGCGGCACAAATAGTACGGACTGATGAAAAAATGATCGGACAACTTTTCGAGCGTAATGTCTTCTTTATAGTGAGTGGAAATATACCGGGCCACCTGCGTTATTTTTTCCTGCAAATTGTCCTGGGAAGGGGCGTCCTGCGAGACGTAGCGTTCCTCCCATCGGTAAATGAGAAGCAACAGTTCCGTGAGCAGCGCCTCGGCATAGAGCTCATAGCCCGCTTGCTTTCCTTTGAGTTCGTCCATGATCCGGAGCATCAGCGTTTCTACAGCGGACTGTTCCTCCAAGTTTAGCCGCAGCACTCCCGATCCCCGGTGAAAAGGGAGCAGCGCCGGCGCTCCGGGGTCGATTGCGGGACGAACGAACGGTTCCGCGGCATTGATCAACAGCCTTTCATGCCCCGGCTCGCCGCGATCCGCCGTGTGATGCAGTTCCTTCTTGTTAATGATGATCAGATCGCCTTTCTGTACGGCATACACCCGATCCTGAATAAAATAATTCCGCTTCCCCGACAGCAAATAATAGATTTCGTAGCTATGTTCATGCAGGTGGCTTTTCTTCTGGTCGTACAATCCTTTGCGGATCAAATAGCTAAAATGGAACGTACGCGATGCGTTGTCATATTGAAAAACTCTTTGTTCCTGCATCCAACCACTCCTTCTTCCATATCGCTGCTATCGCAATATAAGGTAAGAATACGGCAAATTCGGCAATATTGATCCAAGAATATAACACTGTATTGCAATATAATAAACAATATTGTAAGCCTTTTCAAATGGATATAAAGAGGTGAGTTCCTTCGCAAATGAACCTGCACTACCTTCCATTGACGCTTCATAAGCAGTACCTCGAAGATGCGGCCCTGCTGGCCGAACGTTATGGCGGCGTACGCGCGTTTCATCTGAGCCATCGGCTTGTCCACCACGCGGATGATGTGATGAACGACTCGGAACGGCTTGCCCAAGTGCAAGAAATCGTCGGACTCCTGAAAAACCATCGGTTTCAAATTTGGTGCTGGACACATGAAATTTACGATCCTCCGGAAGATTGCGTTCATGACGGCCGGCTGGATCTCGATCATCCCCGGTTACCGCCTCATCTGGAGCGGAAGTACGAAGCTTTCCTGAGTACGCTTCTTACCGGATTGGACGGATTGGTGCTCACATTTGCGGAAACACAGTACGAGGTTTACAAAAACAAGAATGTGGATTCCTTGCATTCCGGCAGCGACGCGTTCATGCGCAAAACCCGGCAATTGGTCGACTGTATGCTTGAGACGTGCAAGCGGATGAACGCTCGCCTGGCGTTCGGGATTTCGTGTACAGGGAAAAAGAGATTGGGGACATGCTGTCGGCCATCCGCTCGCTGAACGATGAAGTGGCTGTCATGAGCAAATGCGTCCCCCATGACTGGCATCCATACTATCCCGACAATCCCGTTTTGGGACAAGTTCGCCCCAAGCAGCAGTGGATCGAGTTCGATCTGGGTCATGAATATGAGATGCAGACCGTGCTGCCCTTCGCCGAACCGGAGCTGCTGCTGAAGCGCATTCAGTGCGCCCGGCAGTCCGGCATCGACACATGCTGTCTCCGGCTGGACCGATACGATGCCGATGCCGGCAACAGCGCTATCTACAAGCCTTGGGGCCAGCTGGAACTGCAAGTTTTCGCCAAATACGCCGCCAATCCGGAGATTCGGCTGGAACAAATCGTTAGCGAATGGGAGAAAGAACATTTTCCCGGAGCTGCGCATCTCCTTGGCTTAGCGACGGAAGTCGTACGGCGGATGCTGTTCCCTCAAAAGCTGTGGCTCGCGAATCATTCCAATCTTCCGGAGCACGACTACGCTCGAACCCATTTGAAGGACGGAAATGCCGACCGGCTTCCCGTCTGGACGTCCGCTTCAAAAGACCGGCTGGCCGAACAGCTGTGCGACCGTCCTACGAAGGAATGGATTCGCATTTTGCAGGCCGATGACGAGAAGACCCGCTTTTATCTCGATGTCATTTTAGCTTATATGGAGCGCCATGCCTCGCAGTTCGATCGTCATCCGCAGTGGCTTCAAGGAATGCACGCGCTGCGCTCCTGGGAAGAGCTGTACCGCTTATACAAAGCGGCCTACTTCGCCATTCGCTTGATTCGCCATGATCCACTCGCCATCACTGTCCAAGACGTACGTTCTAAGATCGACAGGTTGGAAGAGGCGTGCGGCACTTATAAGCAGCAGCACCGTCAGATAAAGCTGTCGGGGAAATACGCTTGGGAGCCGCATCCTAAAGTAATTCAAAGCTTACGCATGCAGCTGGAATAGTTCTTATTGAATCCAATGACCACTCCTAACAAGAGGTGAAGCTAATGTCCAAATTCAACTCTGCCGCAGCTTCCATTGTAATTATAAGCCTATTAGCCGGATGCAGTGCCGGCACCGGGACCAATCCCGATAAACAAAGCCAGTCATTCGATCCGAACGCGCCCGCCGATTTGGTATTTTACTCCAACAGCGGCGATCCCGTCGAAAGTTTCGACGAACGGTTCGGTAATGCGATCCGCAAAAAATTTCCGAATTACAAAATTACGTACCTGCAAAAAACAAAAGAACAAACATTGGACACCTTGATGGCGGCGAATGCCCCGATCGACATATACTGGGAGTCGGTAGGACAATTCGTCGGCGGTCTGATCAAGTACAATCTGCAATACGACATGACGCCGCTCATCCAAAAAAATAAAGTCGATCTGGGCAAATTCGAGCCGACGACGATCGACGCGATCAAGATGATATCCGACGGTAAAATGTACGGGCTGCCTGTTTCCAACAACAATATGGCGTTGTTTTACAACAAGGACATCTTCGACCGCTTCGGCGTGCCTTATCCAAAAGACGGGATGACGTGGGACGATGTGGTCGAGCTGAACAAAAAGCTGACCCGTTTCGAGAACGGCAAGCAGTATTTGGGCTTCGGCATGTCCAACATTCATTACTTCCGTCTAAACTCGTTTTCGCTGCCTTACGTCGATCCGAAAACCGAGAAAGCGACGATTACCGATCCGCGTTGGAAAACGATATACGAATCGGCGATTTTAAAGCCGGCCGAGCTGGATGCGTTCCGTACCAGCATTCAGCAAAGAAACCTGCTGCCGGAAGCGGATGCGATGTTCTGGAAAGATCAGGTTCTTGCGATGTACGGTTATCAATCGTATATGTTCGTGCAAAAAGATTTGTCCGGCCTCAACTGGGATATGGTTGCATATCCGACATTTAAAGAGCTTCCCGGCGTAGGTTCCCAATCGTACCCGACGTTCTTCAGCATCACTAGCATCAGCAAGCAAAAAGATCCGGCTATGGCAGTCATCAAATTTTTGGTTTCCGAAGAGTTTCAGACGGAGCTGTCCAAATCGGGCATTATGCCCGTGTTAACGGATAAAAAAGTGAAAGACGTGTACGGGCAAGGTGGCAATGCGAAGAACAAAAACTTGAAATCGGTGTTTTACAACAAGTTCGCTCCGATTTCACCCAAAGCCGTATATGACGGGGATGCGGAAAAAGCGTTCCGGGCACCGCTGATCGATATGGCGCTCGGCAAAAAAGACATCAATACGGCGTTCCGCGAGGTGGAGGAAGGCGTCACCAAGGTCGTTGAAAGCTCTAAAAAATAAAACGAATGAAAATGCAACAAACACTGACCGCGCGGGTCAGTGTTTGTCTGTTTAATGCCGGATTCCTATGCATGTTTCTTTTTTTACAAGCACAAGCTCGCTTATTGCTTCATCAATTCGGCAATTTTCTTGTCGGCAGCATCCTGTGTTTCTCTGAGCACCGTGTTGATATCCTTCTTGTTTATAGCGAGCTCCGCCCGCATGTTACGAATCAGCGTTTGCACATCTTTGTCATATTTGTTTGGCGGCGGCGTCGGCGTATTTGGATATTTGAAAATGGCCGCCAAATTTTTGTTTTTCAGCAGAGGGCTCTCCGTACCGAATGCTTTTACGAGATCCGGATCTTTCAGGACAGGAATCCGGGAAAACTTACTAATTTGCAGCTGCGACTCTTTGGAAGTGAGCATCTGGATCACTTGCATCGCTTGTTCCTTATGCTTGCTTGGTTTCGTAATGACCAGCATATCTGCCAGCGCATGACGTCCCTTCCCTTTCGCATCCTCAAAGGTCGGATTCGTTACGATATCCCAGTTCGGAGCGCCGCCGGTCTCTTCCGCTTCGAGAAGCTGGCTGATCAATTTCGATACCCAGTCCGCTTCCATGGCCAATCTCTTTTCCTTCATAAACGTAGCCTCTGCATAGGCATACGATTTCCCATTGACTACACCGGGAATGTTGTAGTTGGCCTGGAACAGCTCAAGAATTTTCCTGTACATCGGAATATCCACGAGCGCTTTATTCGTCTTCGGATCTACGAACGGCTGCGTATATGGGCTGATGATATGGTCAGGAAAACGCGGATCCCAGCCGATATATTGAACGCCGTCCGCCTGTCTTGTCAATTTACGGGCCAAATCCAACACATCGCTCCAGAGCATGTCATCCTTCGGGTATGGAACCCCGAACTTGTCAAAAATGTCTTTATTGTAAAATAAAGCTCCCGTATTTCTACTAAACGGAATGCCCTGAAGCTCTTTCCCCTTGGAATCGAGATTTCGGACGGCTTGAATTGTTTCCGGGATAAATTGGTTCAGGTCAAGCTTGAATTTCGCGACCAGATCGGTCAAGTCCGCAGGAAGATCCAGAGCCGCTAGCGGCATGTGCCAATCGTTGTCGGAAAAAATAAGATCCGGTACTTCTCCGGCGACAATAAGCTTCTCCAGGTCCCCTTCGATTTTTTCAAGCGTAATGTGCGGATACTTCTTCTTAAGCGGTTCGACGAAGAACGTCTGGAACTCCACAGGCGAAAGTCTTGTTACATTAACATAAAACTTCAAAGTGACCGGATCGGTAGATACTTTCACTTCGGCTTCCTGCGCCGCTTTGTTTGGTTCGGCAGGCTTGCTGCCTGAAGAACACCCGGTCAATGCGATCATGCCGGCAAGCATGGCCACAGTCATTTTTTTGTAATGATTACCCATGTTTGTACTCCCCTTTTGATGAATGTGTTATGATAGTCAAAAAACGTTAAAGTATACGGCTCATGTCGTCCCGTTCATCCCAGCACTCGGATGCTCGGTATTTCCATCACCTCCCCTCAAGCGTTTGCCTCCGGATATTCATCTTGCGCAAAAACTCCGGCGACAACGGCCTTTAACAGCAGACAAGCTAAGAACCTTTCCTATCATAATTGAGGATTGTTAAAGCCATGTTTGGGAAATGATAAGCAATTGTAAATATTTCCTCCGATTAGGAAATTGGCAATGTAAGTGCTTCCGATAAAATTGATGCGCTTTCAAAATGGCCGCTTCTGAATCAAGCTCCCCCTGCCCATGTACTGCAAAACGAACACCGTCAACGCACTCTTCCACTTACCGCCAATTAAAACGCTTACAAGATGCACTGCAGCCTCCAAAAAACAAGCGAACGCTATTCGAACTGTAGGCCGTCACCGCTTTTGAGAACGTTAACAACGTATAGTGACAAAAAACCTTATCCTAGTAAACATACCCCCGACCCATGACAATGGAAGGATATGATTACGGATAAGGTTTTCTCCAGGACTCAAGCCTTTGCCGTATGCTCATATGATTATAACCATCATATTTCCTAAGTCAGATAATGTCAACTAAAAAAATTTTTACATATAAACCAACTCGGCGGTCCCCCATCCGCAAAATTATGCGACTGAATCGTCCGCTGTATTTTCTCCTGCGTTTCTTCTACTCTTTGGCTCTGATAGCCGCCGATCAAAGTGGCATGCTGATTGAGCGCCACGAACAAATGGTATTTCAACCAAAACTCGTCCGGAATCCGTCCATCGAAATAGCCTTGAACTTGCCCCCGGGCAAACGGTTTGCTTACGCAGCAAGTATATTTGGGAAGCTTGAAAAACTCCTCCCACGGATCGCCCCAATCAAACCGGCTGAAATCGATGATGCCGTTAAGCCGGCCATCCTTAAATATCATGTTGGCGGGATGAAAATCGTCATGTTGAAATCGTACCGGGCTGGACTCGAGCAAATGAAAGTGGCGTTCTATAAACGATTCGATCTCATGCTGCTTGTAGAAGTTCAAATTCAGCTCTCGGAGCACTTCCTTTTTGTTAACGTATTTCCCGTATCGTTTATCCGCCCAACGGAAAGGAACTTTCGGCTCGACTATATGAATGATTCGCAATTGCTTTCCCGCTTCCACGCCTTGCATATATTGTGATTCCGGCGATAGGCCGGGTAGCGCTTCTTCGCCGCTCTGCCCTTCCGTATACGTCAATAACAAATAACAAAGCTTCAGCTCGTCAGCCAAACCGATTGCAACCGGCTTTTGGCAATTCACGCCATGATTGTAATGCCGCTCGAGGTAATCGTATTCCTCTGAGCGGCGCGCAAACGAATCTGCGTCATATACGCGCAGCAAATAGACCGGTTCGCCGGACTGAAAAAGAATGACCTTCTTGGCGTTCGAATGGCCTTTAAGCAGAAATTCATAGTTGTCAAAACTTGCAGTACGCCGAATATCCGACAATAACGTGATCAGATTTGAATCTATGCTAGGGTCCATTGGGGATATCCTCAGTCAAATTGTATTAGGCTGCAATGTGCCGTATTTTGGAATCGCGCAACAAAAATCCATTATGATTCGGCCCGCGATGTATTACAGTGGATGTATTATGCTGCCTGGGAGGAATGACGAAGCGGAGCCGAGAGGTCCGGTATGGTGGACCGATCGGAACGTAATGAATTCGGCGGAGTCAAAGCCGGGAGATGCGGAACTGCAGTCCATGAAGTCCCGGCTGTATGAGGAGCTCGTTCAAGTCACAAAGGAGAGGATTATACGCTCAGGCGTCGCTGGATGCGAATGATGCGTGCCGCACACCCCAGCATACCCCATTCCAACCGGTGGAAGCGGTGCAGCGTACGGTCGGGCCGCTCCTGCTATACAGGCGCGGTGCCAAACAGAAATTCAAAGACGCTCTTCCCCATTCCTCCCTTATCCATGCAGTTTTCGAAGTTGTGACCCGCATTCGGAACGGTTTGGAATCGGTAATCCGCCGTAATCCCTTCCGCATTCGCTGCTTCCTTCATCGCTTGAGCCCATCGCTTTCCCCGTTCGACCCGGGTCAAGCCTTGCTGCGCATCGATCTCGGGGTCTTTCTCCAGCGGATCGTTTCTCGTCGTATCGCGCTCCCCCACCGTAACAAGAGTGGGGATTTTCAGGAATGCGTTCGCATCGAATTGGACGCCGGGAAGATCGGGTACCGATTGGATTCCTTGCGGATAAGGCAGCTTCGGATCGGGAAATGTATACCAACCCGCCGAGCCTACGCTCAGCTTCGCCACCCGTTCCGGAAACGCCATGGCAAACCGGTGGACGAATTGCCCGCCCCCGGAGAAACCGAATAAATAAAGTCGGTCCGATTGGGCGCCGGACAGTTGCCCCGCCTCGGCCGCGATCTTCATGAGCGCCTGGTCGGCGCGGTTCCCTTGCTCCTTATTCCCGAGCTGCTGGTAGCCTGGGAATCGTTTGCTTGAAAAAACCGGAGCGATCAATACGACGCCGTATTGTTCGGCCAACGACGCGAATTTCTCGGCATGCAGGTCGGCGTCTCGGGAAACGCCGTGCACGGTCACGAAAAGTTTCGCGCCATCGCCTCCTTTTCGCGGAACGTAAATATAATATTCCATCGCGGCATCGCCTTGAAGACGCCGCTTTTGTACGGCGCCCGGCGTCAGATCGCTTGCTTTATCAGGCGCGCTCGGCGGTTCTGCAAAGTCGACGTGCTTCTGTACGCAGCCGGAACAAAGAAGACACAACATGAACAACAGCAGCAGCCATTTGCCGCCGCCTGCCGGTTGTCCGTTCATCGATATCACCATGTTTCTACATGCATAAGTGGCGGAGCTTGAATTCACCCATTATATAACAGCGTCCCATATTTGCCCAGATGCGAATCGGCTGTACCTTTAGCGAAACGAATCTTTTACATCCACTTTGACTTCAGCGTGATCCGTTACCGGTTTGCTGTAGGTAGATTGTTCAATAAGACTTTGGAGCGTGCGCTCGAATTCTCCACCGTCCAGCGGAAGGCGAATCTTGCTTTCGCGCAATGCCGACAGCACCATTCCATTGATGATCATCAGCGAGTTCAGGCCTTCGGCCGCGGGAACGAGCGGGGCTCTCCGTTCGAGGATGGCCTGAACGAAGTCTTCCAATATTTGCTCATGCCCCGGGCCCGCCTTTCCGGCGAACTCAAGCTCCTCCACGTGACTTTTCACCGTGCCGAAAGCTCGCTGCGACTGCTGAATATAGTCAAGAGCCGATTCCTCGTTGATATGCATCACGATTTTTTTGTTTTCGTAAACCAGCTTCCCATGTTCGCCTACGATTTCGAGCCGGTCGGTGCCGGGACACTCGGCAGTGGAAGCGATAAAGCTGCCGACCAGTCCCCCATCATGCTGCAGTAGGGCCTGTACTTCGTCCTCGACCTCGATATGGTGGTACTTTCCGAACGAGGCCGTCGCCGTGATCGATTGCGGCAGCCCGAACAACCACCACAAGATGTCCAGGTTATGCGCGCATTGATTCAACAGGACGCCTCCGCCCTCTCCCGACCACGTTCCGCGCCAATTGCCGACGTTGAAGTAAGCCTGCGGACGGAACCAGCCGGTATTGATCCAGGAGTAGCGCATCAATTTTCCAAATTTGCCGTCCTGTATCATCTCCTTGACTTTGCGCCAATGCTCGTTCGTCCGCTGCTGGTGTATGGCGGCGAATACAAGATCGGGGTTGTGCCGTTTCTGCTCTTCATGCGCGGTAATCATGCGTTCTGCGTCCCTTGTATGCGCGGCGACCGGCTTCTCGACGAGTACGTGGATGTTTCTGCGCAGCGCTTCGATCGCCATTTGCGTATGCTGATAATGGGGCGTAGCCAGGATCACCGCATCTACGTCCCCGGCATCCAATAAAGCGATGTAATCGGTATAGCCCTGCACTTGATGTTCCGCGGACAACTTCCTGACTTTTTCTTCTTTCTGGCTCCAGATCGACACGACCTGGCAGCGATCCATCTTGGACAGCTGCTCCATGTACAGCTGCCCCATATTTCCCATTCCGATTATGCCGATGTTGACTTTGCCATTTCCCGGTTTCACCGGAATCACCGCCTTTTTGCTGTCTAATAACGAGCTGTGGGCTCCGGCAGCGGCCTCTCCATTTGCCCGGCGCGGTAACCGAACCCACTGCCTGAAATGCTGTCAAGCTGCACCTTGCCTTGCTGCCTCCGGTATAATCCCGGATGAACTCGGGCTTCGTACCCGGACGCTTCGGGATAAAATTGCATCCCGTTCGTCTCTACTCCCATAATCGTGCCTGCGTAATAAGCCAAGAGAACATGGGGGATTTGCGCCAGCATCGGATTCGTCAAATCTTGAACCATCAGCGTCATCCCATGCGCCTTGGCCCAGCAAAGGCTGAGCAGCGCTCCCGTTTGCGTCTTGCAAGTTTTCAACGCGACGCCGGTCCATCCGAGCTCCCGGCCGAGCTTCACGAGTTCCCAGTCGTGGGCGCTCTCGTCCATAAAGAGCGGTTTCCTGGCGCTGACGCTGCGAACATCGAGACGATTCGCCTCCAAATCGTAAGGAAACGGCTGCTCGATGTACAAAATCGATTTGTAAATAGCCGGATGTTCCAGCAGCAATCGGTCCAATATGTCATTCACGTACTCGCAGTCCGTAACCTGGCAATTGAAATCGGCGGTCAGCCACTGCACCTGTCTGGCAAGGGCAATTTCACCGACCTGAACGAGGCGGGTATAATCCCAAGCCGCATCGTTGCCCGCGAGCTTCACTTTCAAGCATTGCAAGCCGTCCCGCTCAATCCAATCTTCCAGCGTATACGGATACCCGTCATCGCGCTCGTTCCCGGTCAGCTCATGTCTGAACAGCAAGTCTTTGCCGCCGACCAAATGCCAAGCGACCAACTCCTTGGCAGGCGGAGCCGCAAAAAAGTGCTCGGGGTACAATTCGTCAAACCGGATCGTTGACCCGGCTGCCGGTTCCAGATAAGCGGATAAATCCGCGTTCATATATTGGGCTTTGTACGTTTCGTAGACGGGAATCTGATTCGTAACGCCGTAGGCGTCATGCAAGGCGATGTCAAAGGGGGAAAAGCAGACGAGCGCCGCCAAATACGGGATCGGCTCGGGCAAGCCCGAAGTCGCATTAAAGGCGCCAACCAGTTCGGGAAGACGCTGCTTTTGATACGAGTGACCGAGCTCGAACGCATGTCCTTGCTCCTTCCAATCGGCCAAATCTTTGGCGATTAGTTCGCACATGCGTTTGAGCGCACGCTCGCGAACGTCGTAACCCAGCGTGCTCGGCCACACCCATTGTACGCTGAGCGGCGTTTCGCCCCACCCTTCCGCCTGTTCACCGCGCCGGTTTTCCGTTCGAACGCACACTCTGGCACAGGTCACGCTCGTAAGCACTTCAGATCCGAACTTCAAGGGGACGCGCGTTTGCACGGGCAAGTAGTACAGCTCAAGTCCTTTTACCATTATATCATACGGCTTCATCGGCGACCTCCGTTTGCTCCAGCACCTTCGTAATATACCGCACTTCTTCCTTTAATGCGGGAATCAACAGGTCGAGGCTGCCGCTATGGTAGAATGGCTGAAAGTTGAACACGCCTTGAAAACCCGCTTTGCGCAGCGCCTTGGCGATCACATGCCAATTGGTAACCCCCTCCTGGCACGGAGTCCATACCTTGGACCAGCCTTTGTTCGGCAAAGCTGCATCTTCGGGACGAAACCGGAATGTGCCGTCCTTCACGCCCACGGCTGCAGCGTAGCTTCCCAAACCGGCAATCGCCTTGTTCCAGTTGTCCGAACCTTCATGAAATTGGTTGCCTGGATCCGGCATAATGCCAATATATTCGGACGGCAAGTCTTTGATCAGGGCCAACGCCTCATACGTATGCTGGATCAGCATACGATCGCCGTGGTGCACCTGATACACCGCCTTGACGCGAAACTTTTCGCAAAGCTCGGCCATGCGCTGCATCTGAATGCGCGCCTTCTCCATCTGCGCAAACAAATCTTCGTCTGCTTGATATGAAAAATACGACATGCGAAAACTCGCAATGCCATTCTCCGCCATCACCCGCAAAGGCGTATCGTCCTCGGACAGCATCTCCGGCGAATAACCTGTTGTCGCGAACGTGACGTTCAGCTTATGCCGCTGCATCGTTTTGACAAACGCCGCCGCTTCCTCCGCCATACGCTCCGGCGTTACCCAATAGCCGTCGCGTACAACGAGATCCACGGCATCAAATCCGCAATCCAAAGCGATCTCCGCCAGTTGATCCGCACTACAGCTTTGGAAAAACTTAGGGAACAGCGAGTATGTTATCTCCTTCATAGGTCATACCTCCCGAATATGGTTAGGCGAGCCGGTCGAGCATATCCCAGGTGACGACCATTTTCGGCTTTTGCCCGCTCAAATACGCCTTAACGTCTTCCACAACCTGATTGCCGATATGGTAGCTTTGACCGCCGGCCAGATGGGACGTGTAAATGACATTCGGCATCGTTCGGATCGGATTGTCCATATCCGCCGGCTCCGGATCGGAGACATCGAGGAAAGCGAACAGACGGCCTTTTTCCAATTCCGCAATGAGCGCCCGCTCGTCGATGCAGCCCCCGCGCGAGGAATTGATGAATACGGCGTCGTCTTTCATCGCCTGAAATTCCTTAGCCCCCATCATTTGCCTCGTACTATCGGTCATCGGTGTATGCATGGTGATGGCATCGCATTGTGCGCACAGCTCCAGCAGCGAATCGACTTTCGTTGCGCCCAATTGCGCCGCCGCTTCATGCGTGATGTACGGATCGTAGAGCAGCACCCGCGGGCCGAATGGACGCACGAGCTGCAGAAAATACCGCCCGACTTGCGATGCGCCGATGATACCGACGGTCGCTGCCGCCAAATACAGCTTATTCGGCACGGGCGTTCTCCGCTCCGTACGGTTGCTCTGCGCATTCGGAATAATGCGGCGCAGGCCGATAATCATTTCGCCGAGAACCATCTCCGCGACCGTTCTCCCGATCGCCGGGGCGCATGAAGCTATCATGATCTCTTTTCCTTGCAGTTCATCGGTAAAAAAAGCTTTGACCGACCCGGCTGCATGCTCCCAAAGCTTAATCGTAGGACATGCCTCCAGAATCGCTTTGCTCGGCTTCGGCGTTCTCCATGAGCCGATGGACACTTCGCAACCTTGAAGGAATTCGCATGCTTGCTCATCATTCAGTTGTTCGTCCGTTTCATTCCAACGAACATTTGCAACCGCTTCCAGATCGTTGCGGCTAGCTTCGGAAAATATAGCTTTTTGCATGCTAATCGGCAATAACACTCCAATTTGGACCATCTTGAACGGCACAACCTTTCCATTATGTTTTCAAAACAAATATACCATCGCCGGCATATGGAACGAATGGCAAAATCGCTTCATTACTTGTCGTTTTGTATGATTCTTGATATTGTTTAGCTTATAGGGAGGTGGCCTCACGTATGAGCACGAATCTGCTCACTTTCTATAAAACCGTAAGACAGAGCGCCGGTAAAACCGGCTTGCATTCGCATCCTTTCTGGCAGGTGGAACTTGCCACGCGCCGGCGTATCGTCTACACGTTGAACGGTGAGAGCGAGGCACTGAATGCCGGGGATATGCTGTGGATCCCCCCCTATCGAGAGCATCAGTTCTGCTATGACGATCCCGGAACGGCTTGGATCAGCCTGAAATTCGAACGCAGCGGAACGGATATTGCAGGGCCGGGCGGCGTCATCCGGAAGTCGGTGTTTACGGAAAAATTCAGCGCCTCTCTCCAAACGATGGTGACCGGTACCGTCCTGAGGCCGTATGAAAAAGCGTTCGTGGAAGCGCTGATCGATGCGTTGTTCATATACCTTCGCTCGGACGATAACGGCCATGCCGAAGACGATGCGAGCAAGTTGGTGCGGACGGTATCCGACATCGTGAGGGAGAAGAACGGCAAACCGGTAACCGTAGACGAACTTGCCAATCGCTTGTCTTATACGCGCAGTCATTTATCCAATCAATTCAAGCAGCATACCGGCGAAAATTTGAAATCGTTCATCGACCGGGTGCGAATGGAAAAAGTTAAAGAAATGCTGCAGTACAGCGAATTTAATATATCGGACATTACCGAAGAGCTTGGATTCAAAGATATTTTTTCGTTCTCGCGGTTCGTTAAAAGGACTACGGGCGTCGGACCAAGGGAGTTCAGGCGCAGGAGCGACGGTATGTGATCTTCGGCTGAAGATAGGACTGTGTTGATAGGCCGGTAAGTAGAAATCGGCTCGGGGTGGTAGTAAAACTTCCTATTGTGGAGGATTGGTCCATTTGAAAATTGCCGCTATTTCCGATATGCACGGAAACATTGTCGCGCTTGACGCCGTGCTGCGGGATATCGAAACGCAATCGGTCGATACCGTCATTTGCCTTGGGGATATCGCATATAAAGGCCCTGCTCCGAGCGAGTGCATCCGAAAAATCCGCGAGCTGCACATACCTTGCGTCTATGGAAATACGGATTTGTATCTGCTCGAGGCGGCGGGCCATACCTGTAACGGCAGCAGCTCTACGTCGCAGCCCGCGGCAGCGCATCCTTACTTGACTTGGCATACCGACCGGATGGATCAAGCCGACTTGACGTATTTATTGCATTTGCCGATGGAATATCGAATCGAGTCCGACGGCCAATCGTTTCTTTTCGTTCACGGCACGCCGAAGGATTGCAATGCCGCCATTCGGCCTGGCGATACCATGGAGCATCTTGCGAAGCATATCGATGAGGTGCAAGCAGATTGGATCATTATGGGACATATACATACGCCTTTTTTGTTCCGGTCGCATCAAAAAGCGTTTGTGAATACGGGAGCGGTCGGTTTTTCGCTGGACGGCGATTGGAGGGCTTCCTATACGATTCTCGACACCGCAGACGGCTCTCTGTCGTTTCGTAAGGTCGAGTACGATATCGATAAGATCGTTTCCATCGCCAAAGAGACAAAATTTTGTTTTTCGCCGGAGTGGTACGGTGACGCTTTGAAAAAAGGCTGGTGGGAGCCGATCCCCTATGAGCGGCGCACAGCGATTGACCGGTTTCCTTAATCTTGAGGCGCGCTTGCGTTTGCTGCATATGCACGCCAAGGGAGCTACCGCAGCAGCCCCCCGAAATTTTACCTTAACCCATGATTTTCGAGAAATCGGCGAATGATTTCACGTCTTCCGCCACATTCGCAAGCAGCGCAAGCCGATTGCAGCGCAGCGCTTCGTCCTCAGTCATGACCATTACGGAATTGAAGAAGACGGTTACCGGGTCGCAAAGCGAAGACAATGCAAGCAGCGCATCTCCCATGCAAGCCTCGGCATTCGCCCTCATGTATTGCGCGTGAGCCGCCTGCCACGTTTCGTATAGCGCCGATTCTGCCGGGTCCGCGAACAAACCGGCATCCACCCGCCGCCCCTCCGCTTTCGCTGCCAAGCCGCAGACGCGATGGAAACAGTCCAGCGAAGGACGGAACCGCTCCTTGTTGTCCCCCGAAGCCGCCGCTTCCAGCGCCTCGGCCCGAAGCAGCGTTCGCCGCACATCTTCCGTACCCGCACCGAGAACGGCATCGACGATGTCGGTGCGTATGCCTTGCTCGGTTAGCGCGTTTTTGACCCGCAGCGCGAAAAATTCCCGTAAGTCCCGGACGATGTCTGATATCTCCCGAGCAAGTCCGCGACCGGCATGCGCGTCCAGCGCGATGCGGAACAGCTCCGGCAGCGTCAGCTCCAGACTATGCGCAAGCAGCGTTCTGACGATGCCCGCCGATTGCCGGCGAAGCGCATACGGATCTTGCGAGCCTGTCGGTATCATGCCGATCGAGAAGCAGCCGACGATCGTATCGATTTTGTCAGCGATCCCGACGATCGCTCCGACGACGGACGCCGGCGGCTGATCGGCCGCGTTGCGCGGGGAATAATGCTCGTTCACGGCACGGGCTACCGCCTCCCTCTCTCCGGCTAGCAGGGCATAATCTTCGCCCATCATGCCCTGCAGTTCGGGAAATTCGTATACCATTTGGGTGACGAGATCGAATTTGCAAATGTCCGCAGCGCGGCTGACGTCATTGCGCACCGCTTCATTGAAGTGCAATTGCTGTGCAAGCCGGTCAGCAATGGTTCGGATACGCCGTACCTTGTCGGCCATCGTGCCAAGTTCTTGGTGGTAGACGATATGTTCCAGCTTCAAGAGCGCATCCGCGATGACGAGCTTTTGATCTTCCTCGTAAAAAAACTTCGCGTCGGACAGCCGCGCCTGCAGCACTTTCTCATTTCCTTTTGCCACAATGTCCAGCGACTGACTCCCCCCGTTGCGTACGGTCACGAAGTACGACTGCAGCTTTCCCGCTTGATCGAGCACGGGGAAATACCTTTGATGCTCCCGCATCGAAGTAACCAGCACCTCCTGCGGGATGCGGAGGAACGATGGGTCGAACAAGCCGGCGAGAACCGTAGGCGTCTCCACCAGAAACAACACTTCTTCCAGCAAATCCTTCTGGATGTCGATACGCCAGCCGCGCTCCGCAGCGAGTGCCTCCATCCCGGAAACTATCAGATGGCGGCGCTCCTCGACATCGGCGATCACGTGCTGCGCTCTCATCAATTCAACATACAGAGAAGGCTCTCCGACCACTGCGTTTTGTCCGAGAAACCGGTGACCGCGAGTCACGTTGCCAGAGGCTACGCCCGTAATTTCGAAATCGACGATGTCCGAACCGTGAAGCGCGACGAGCCATCGAATCGGTCGAATGAAGCGAAGCTCATGGCTGCCCCATCGCATATTTTTCGGAAAGGCGAGCGATGTTACGAGAGTGGACAGCCCTTCCGGCAGCAGCAGCGACGTCTCGAAGCCTTTGCCGAGCTTGCGCGCATACAAATAGGGTACGCGGTCCAGCTCCCGAAAGAACAGCGCTTCCGGCTCCACGCCCTGATTCCGCGCAAATCCGAGCGCGGCTTTGCTCAGCTCCCCGGATTCATTCAACGCAATGCGCCGCGGAGGGCCCTTCACTTCCTCGTTGATATCGCTTTGCCTGTCAGACACATCCTTGACCCATACGGCAAGCCGACGCGGCGTCGCATAAGCTTTGATCCCGCCGTGGGAAAGACGGCTGTCGTTCAGCCAGTTCTCCGTCTTTTCCTTCAACTGCTCCATCGCCGCGCGTACAAACCGGGCCGGCATCTCTTCCAGGCCGATCTCGAGAAGCAAATCTTTAGGCATGGCGCTGCCCCCTTTCCTTCAGCAAAGGAAATCCGAGCCGTTCCCGCTCCTGCAAGTAAGCGGAAGCAACGGAGCGTGCCAAGTTCCGCACCCTTCCGATGTATCCGGTCCGTTCCGTTACGCTGATGGCGCCTCTAGCGTCCAGAAGGTTGAACGTATGCGAACACTTGAGCACATAATCGTATGCCGGAAATACGAGATGTTCCTTCACCGCACGCATCGCTTCGGCCTCGTAAATCGAGAACAGCCGGAACAGCATTTCGGCATCGGACACCTCAAACGTATATTTGGAATGCTCAAATTCCGGCTGTCCGAATACGTCCCCATACGTGACGCCTTGAACCCATTCCAGATCGAACACGTTCTCCTTTTCTTGAATATAGGAAGCGAGCCTTTCCATCCCGTAGGTGATTTCAACCGCCACCGGATGGCAATCGATGCCGCCGATTTGTTGAAAATAAGTGAACTGCGTAATTTCCATCCCATCGAGCCATACTTCCCAGCCGAGTCCCCAAGCGCCAAGTGTCGGGGCCTCCCAGTTGTCTTCAACGAAGCGGATATCGTGTCGGCTCGGATCGATGCCGAGCCGGTTCAGGCTTTCCAGATAAAGCTCTTGAATATGGTCGGGCGACGGCTTCATCACCACCTGAAACTGGTGATGCTGGTACAGCCGGTTCGGATTGGCCCCGTAACGGCCGTCGACCGGACGGCGGGACGGCTCCACGTAGGCGACGTTCCATGGCTCCGGACCGATCGTGCGCAGAAACGTCATCGGATTCATCGTCCCCGCGCCTTTCTCCGTGTCATACGGCTGCATGACGATACAATCTTGCTCCGCCCAAAACTGCTGCAGCGTCAGCGTCATTTGCTGAAAGTTCATAGCGAATCGCTCCTCCTTGAGAATGAGATTCGGCATGCGTCCGTCCGGAGCGATGGAGCGGTCATGCAAAAAAGGCTCCCGTCCTACGTCCGCCGCCGTGGCAGACGTAGGGACGGGAGCCGAAGCTCTCGCGGTTCCACCCTACTTGGTTCTCCTGAAGAGAACCCGCTCTTTTCCCATCTTCTCTCCGGAGCGCCATTTCGCACGGTCCGCCTCTCCGGGCTTGCACGATCCCCGGCTCGCTGCGCTTGCCGACGACGACCGACTACTTTCTCCTTCATCGAGAGTCATTCAATTACGAAGTATTCTACCCAAACGGACGGACGCTGTCAAACGGCATTTCCCTTACCTGAGCTTTATTTGGGCTGCCAGGCGGCAAACCATAAAACACCACAAGCACCTGACCGTCCGTACGCAGCCAATGCGGATTCGATTTGGCCAAATGGCCGTACAAATAAAATTCGCCGTCCGTTTTGTCCTGCCGTTCCGCATCACTGCTGCCAGCGATGCCGGCAGGATAACGCTAATCAAAAGCGAATATGGAAATGTAACAGGCACAGAGGAGAAAGCGAGGACGATACGAAATGGAAAACGCAAGAACGCCTCACGAGGCAAATCATTCGCCATGGGACTTGCAGAAGCTGTATCAATCGCCGCAATCGTTTCCTGCATACGAAATGAATGATGACGAGATCCAGGCGGTACTTCTTGAAGGAATGCCTTACCAAGGCAGACCGACGCGCTTTTTTGCTTACTATAGCGTGCCGGCCGCCGTTCCCGGCGAGACCGTTCCCGCGATGGTACTGGTGCATGGCGGCGGCGGAACGGCATTCAAGGAGTGGGTGCAGTTGTGGAATGCGAGAGGCTACGCGGCCATTGCCATGGATTTGGAGGGGCATTTGCCGACAGCCAAAAACAGCGACGGCACAAGGCCGCAGCATGAATGGAGCGGGCCGTCCAGACAAGGCGAATTCCAAGATTTCGCGCTGCCAACTGAAGATCAATGGATGTATCATGCCGCCGCCGATGTCATCCTTGCCCATTCTTTTCTCCGGTCACTGGATCACGTCGATTGCGCCCGGATCGGGATTACCGGCATATCTTGGGGCGGCATCGTAACCGGCATCGTCGCGGGTGTAGACGATCGGTTCGCTTTCGGCGTTCCCGTCTACGGATGCGGATATTTATATGAATCGAGCAACAAGTACGGTCAAAGCTTCGCTGCCATGCCTGCGGATGATTCCCAAAAAATCAAAAATTTATGGGATCCGTCCGCTTATTTGCCTCGCGTTTCGTTCCCGATGCTGTGGCTGACCTGGAGCGGCGATCCGCATTTCCCGCTGCATTTGTTCAGCAAGTCTTATGTGACCGCTCGGAACGGGTTCCAGGCCTCCGGGATGAGCATTCATTTCGAATTGGGGCATTCGCACGCCGCAGGTTGGAAAAGGCAGGAAATTTACAGCTTCGCCGATCAAATGACCCGAGGCGGCACGCCGTTACCGCAAGTATTGCGATACGAGAGCGGTGAACGAAGGGCTACCGTCGGTTATAGTTCGGGTAACCCAGTGCTTAAAGCGGAGCTGTACTATGCTACCGATACGTCGGATTGGTTCGAAATGCAGTGGAACTGCACGGAAGCGGCCGTCGACGCCAATGCGTCTGAAATTCATGCGGCCATTCCGGAAGGTACGGCTGCTTATTTTATCCAACTGACGGATACGAAGGAGCAGGTAGTGAGTACGCCCGTTACTATCCTCTCCCATACGCTCGAGGAATAGTTGCCCGAATCGGGCTAAACGACGGAGTTTTGCCATACTGGAAATCGACGTTTCCTCATAGGGGTGCGATGCACTCCTTTTTCGCGTTGTCCGGACATAATTTCAAACGGAATATCCCTTCCGTTTCCACCGTTCATTATTAGCCTCGAGATAACCGCCGACAACTTTAACGTATACGGATTGTCCCAATGCGTTCGGATGAACGCCGTCTACGGAAAACTTGTGAAGCTCGTACCGATCGCATTCCGCCCTGACGTCGGCCACACCAATCTTCAGATCTTCCCCCACCTTGCGCATGATTTGTATGTAGTTGTCGAGCCACGCTTGCGCTCCATTCACGTCTTCGTAAAATGCAGGATCGTGTCTGGTGTAGTACTTGTTTTCGTCAATGTAATTTGTAGTTATAAAGATCGGTTCCGCGCCGCTGTTCCGTACCATCTGCGCCATTGATCTTAGATTCGTTTCATATTGGTCCGGCGAGACGTTGGGTACATTCTTTTTCTTCATTACATGGTCGTTCATGCCAAAGCTGATCAGCACAAAATCCGGTTCGTGAGTCAGTACGTCATGTTGAATTCTGTTCATCGCCTTGCTTGTCGTATCGCCGTTAACTCCAGAGTTCACCAGCTCCCAATAAAACTTTGCGGCAAGCGCATCAAGCCAGTACGTTTTGTCCTGCGCAGCAGCCTCCTCCGTATGAGCCGCTTTATTCGTCCCTAGACGCGTGATGCTGTCTCCGAATGCGACGACCTTTGCATTCATGATTTCTACCCCTTTCATTGTTAAAAAGAATGCTGCATAACCGCGATTGCCTGCTGTAATCCGATTGGGAATACCTTCTCGCGCACGAATGAACAACGACGAAGATGATTTGAAAAGACGATATAAGGAAAGCCGCTTTAAGCTTGTGGCTTAATCGGCGGCCTTTTAAGTGAGGAATAGTAGATTCAACATTTGATTCAAGCTTCGAAAATGCATCGATAAAAATCAATCGTTTCAAAATTCGATGAGTACCGTTTTGATCTCGTATGGCGTGATCGGAAGACGAATCACCGGCTCCGTAAACGTCTCGCCGCACGGGCGCTCCAACAAATCGCATTCCTGCCATGACCGAATTGGAAGACTGCTGGAGATGTCCACCCTTCCTCGACTGCCAGCAAACTCGTGAAGCCGCAGTACCACCGTCTGGCTATCTTCCGCTTTTTTCACCGCATCGATCATTACATTAGCCGCATCCGTGTGGAACAGCGACATTTCCGGTTGTGCGGGTTGTCCAGTCGCATACGTGAGCGGATTGTTAAGCTGCCACGCCTCACGGACCGTATTCCCCTCGAACCAGCCGCCGGCATGCGGCAGCAAAGCGTAAATAAAAGCGTGCTCCCCCTGATCCTGAAGCGGGTCGGGTCGGATCGCGGATTTGATTAAAGTCAGACGCATCGTCTTTCCTTTAATGTCATAGCCGTATTTGCAATCATTCAACAGGCTGACGCCGTATCCGTATTCAGATAAGTCCGCCCACTGGTGGCCGGCCGTTTCAAATTTGGCAAAGTCCCAGCTCGTATTCCAATGGGTCGGTCGCTTGACGTTTCCGAATTGAATGTCGAATGTCGCTTCGGTCGCGCGTATTTCCACGGGAAACGCCACCTTCAGGAGCTGCTGCCTTTCGTGCCAAATGACGTTCGTTTCAAAATCGATCCGCCGGCTGCCGCTGTAAGCGACCATGTCCTGCCGAATGACCGACTTCCCGTATTCCCATTCGAAACGAACTACCGCCCGCAGCGGCCCGGCTTCAATCAGCTCAATGCGCCGGATTCCGTCGATTTCGCGCATCTTTTCCTGATAGAACAGATCGATGTCCCAGGCATCGTGCATGAGAGGCTTATCTTCGAATACTTGGAATACGTTGCCTCGCGCGCCTTTCTCCAGCACATTCCGTTCGGCTTTTTTATCGAATATACGCGTCAGCTGCCCCTGGGCATTCCAATCGATCTCATAATGCGGCGTCGACAATCCGGATTCGCGAAGGGTGAATGGCCCCGTATTCGACTTCACTTTGTCTGCCGAAGCTTCGGCTTCCGTAAAACGAACCTCCGCGTAGCCCATGGAAGGAAGCCCGGTTAGTTCGACCAGCCAACTATCGTCATCGGCGCGCTGCGCTTTCAGCTCTTGTCCGTGAACGTCCGTCCATATGCCCGCTTTCCGATCCTTGAACGCTGAAACCTTCAACAAATCGTTTCGCCGCCAGTTCGCTGAATTGAACACGGTCAATTTGCCAGAAGCGGATTCGCCAGTTGTTACCGATTCTGCTGCGTTTTTCCATTCCCTAACGACAATGGCTTCCGCTTCTTCGTACTCCTCTCGGCTGTCTTCGTACACTTCATGAATGGATGAGCCAGGAATGATATCGTGGAATTGATTGCGCAGCACGATTTTCCAGCCGTCGGTCAGCTGCTTTTGCGGATAATGACTCCAGCTGTTCCCAAGCAAGCCGCTCATCGCACACAAAAATTCGGTTTCCCTATACAGCAGCTCCAGCTTGCGGTTCATCCGTTTATTATACGCTTGGCTCGTCAGCGTGCCGCGATGGTACTCCAGATACAGTTCGCCATCCCATTGATGGACGTAAGCATTCGTCTCCGCAACGGTTTGCTGCAGCCTCTCAAAATATTGATCCGCTCTTCCGATCGTCATTATCGGCATGCCCGGGAGCTCATCGAGACGGCGGCGATACTCCAGCATTTCCCGATTGGCGCCTCCGCCTCCGTCACCGTAACCGAAAGACATGATCAGTTCGCTGTTCAGCTCTTTATCATGATACCGGTCCCATATCCCTTGCGCGGTCTCGGCCCGAAGCACGCCGTTATACCCGTGCCGCGGCACGTTTTTTCCACCCAATCTCGGAGTTGTAATAAAATGGGCCAGCACTTCCGAACCGTCGATCCCTTTCCACTGAAACGTATCATGCGGCACCTGGTTATATTGATTCCAGCTGATTTTCGTGGTCATGAACGTGTGAATGCCTGATTTTTGCAATATTTGCGGCAGCGCCCAACTGTAACCGAATACGTCCGGCAGCCAAAGATATGTACATTCGGCTCCGAATTCGTCCCGCAGAAACCGGGTGCCGAGCAAAATTTGGCGAATGAGCGATTCGCCGGATGTTACATTGCAGTCCGCCTCAAGCCACATGCCCCCGGACGCTTCCCAGCGCCCCTCCTTCACTCGCGCGCGAATTTGCTCGTATATTTCCGGATAATCCGTCTTAATATAGTCATAGAGCTGCGGCTGCGTTTGCAAAAATACATATTCGGGGTATTTCTCCATCAAGCGCAGGACGGTCGAGAAGGAACGGGCGATCTTTTCCCTCGTATGCTTCAGCCGCCAAAGCCACGCCACGTCAATATGCGTATGGCCGACGCAGTGGACGGTCACGGGCGTATGCTTCTCCATCCTGCCGACGGCGGACCGCAGCGATTCGCGCGCGCCCGCAACCGATTCATAGAACGACGGCGATCCCGGATAAGACCAATCCACCAGATTCATCGCAGCGTTCAGCGCTTGCAGCAGCTCATGCCGCTCCGGCCGGTTGTCGCTTAGTTCCTTGACCGTATCAAGCACGGCGGATGCGGTATAAAAAAGATCATCCGCCGCTTCGTCCAGCCAGGCGATTTCCGCCCGTTTCAGCTCGCATTCCCGTGGCTTGGCCGTGTTGGCCGCATCGAGTCCGGTCCAAATGCGAAACCGCAACGACGCGGTCGTTCCTGCGCAGTCCTCCGGAAAAAAAACTTCCTGGTGATTGGCATCTACGCCATGGTACGGCGAGCCGTTGAAATACAGCAGCGCTTCCAAGCCTGCCGCCGTCGCTCCCGGCAAGCCGAAATCAAACAAACCTACGATGGGCCGCCCTTTCCATTCCGACGGGATGCGTACATCCACAGCCAACCACGCGTATACATCGCGGCCTTTCCAACGGTCGCCGATCCGCATTTCGTTCCATTGACCGTCTTCGGGCGGATATGTTCCAATTTCTCCTTTCTCGTCGATTTGAAACTTTAGATCGGCAAGTTTCACCGCATCCCGGTACCTGTGGCCGGCTAATTCCCGAATTCGTAACGCTAGTTTTTCTTCCGTAAAAAACATCTGGCTTTGCCTCCTTAAGAACGAATCCTGTTCGATGATGAGGGCATCGCTTCCGACCGAATGGAAGCCCGCGCCTCTTTCAGCAGGCGATACAAATAGTGTAGAAATTGCCCGCGTGTAGCGGTGCCGCCCTCTTGTTCGCGGAATGTAGAGTCAACCTGCACCTGTAATGCACGTGAAGCGACATTCGCCCACCGGATAGCCATCTGTGACGTAAGGAACGGGTGTGCTTTCCAGTAATCGCGCGGCGTCGGCTCTTCTTTCGGAGACCTCGGGCCCATATCTACGCCAGGCGAGACAATCCGATCCGTTGCCGGTAAAACGGGAAGCTTGATCCCGCCGGGCAGTGCCCTGGACATCAGAATCCATCGGGAAGCGTCTTCCAGCGTTACCGATTCGTCCGGCCTTGCCTCGTAATCCGTCAAAAATCCTTTTGCGCCAAAATATTGAACCGCCTCGCTCTCGCCCGTTCCCGGCTTCACATCTTTAAAATACGTGATGACCTGTTTATCTTTAAGCAATTCGTCCTGAAGCACGTCAATCGATAAGGTACGGACGGACGCCCTTTCGGAAATGCTCAAATCCGCCGCCACGCCCGCCGCATAGCCGATCTGCATCCAGCACGGCTCCATCCGGATGGTGCCGAGTCCCATGTGCGTAGCGGAAACCGCTACCGGAACGAGCAGCCGTTCCATTTTTTGCGGCACAATAATGCTGTAAGGAATTTGATAAATTTCCGTTAAAAATCCGATGGCCATGAACCCTTCGAGTGCTATATTTTGGCTCAGTTCGTTTCGCTTTCGCGTAGCGTGGGAATCGATGCCGTAATCGCCGCAGGCAATGCTGTCGTAATGAATCGCGGATCTGCCCAGTCCCGGCGCGAGCCTTGCGTCATTTTCCGTAAAAACATATTCGCCGTGGATTCTTCTTGCTTCTCTCACATAGATCTGAGGCGGAAAATGATCCGTATCTTCAAATTCATCCGCCGCATATCCCCATTGTGCAGAGTCGTTCCGGAACCATTCCGGCAGCTCCTCGTCATTTTGCAAAAACCACAGCAAGCCCTGAATGTATTCGCGGTGTCGTCGGACGATTCGTTCCCTGACCTCCCGGCTGCCTTCCGGATATTCCTGGTTTTCTTCCGGCAGATCCGTGGAGCACAAGCAGTAATGATAATTGTTCGTATCCGTTTTGCCGTTCGGGATCATGACGGTATTGCACACTTCGCTAAAGCCTTTGATCCTGCCGGCAAAAATATCGTCGATCAAGCTGACGTAATCAAGTCTGTTGTATGCATCGGGCTTCTTGAAAACTGCACGGTTCCCTTCGTTCTTCGTCAGGCAAAGCCGGAAGTTGTACGCTTGAATCCGCTCGTCCCCTTCGCCCGTGCTTCCAACCAATATTTCTTTGGTACGGAAGTTTTGATACAACGTCCCCGCATATTCCTCGTTCCAGTCGTCCCGGGATTCGCGGCCTAACGAATAAGGAACGCCGGCCATCGCGGCAAGATCGCCCTCGTATGTAGCATCGATGTATGCTTCCGCTTCATATACCGTCTCTTCTCCCGCATGATTTCGAACCGTAACCGAGGAGACGGCATTTCCGTCGAGCCCTGCCGCAACCAGCTCATGCTGCAGCATCATTTCCAATTGCGGCTCATTGTTCACCATGCTCCAAAGCACTTTCTTCGCGACGGATGGCTCGAACCGCAAGCCTTTGCGGCAGTGCACAACCTGCTCCGAGTTTTCGCCATACGTATCTGTGTAATGGCGAACAATGTTCGCGGCATACTCGCGGAACACGGATCCTGCGGCATCCAGCGAATGAATATCCGTCACCCCAAGGCCGCTTGCCATTAATCCGCCGATATATTCCGTCGGCTCGATCACAATCGTCTTTCTCCCGCGTCTGGCCGCCGCCAGAGCGGCTCCGATTCCTCCGGGAGTCGCCCCCAAAATGACGACATCCGCTTTTCTTATTTGACGTTTCTGCATACGTCTTCCCTCCTTGATGTAGACATACCGGCAATGATAATTAAACAAGTTTAATTTTTGTTAACTTATATGCTAAACGAATTATACAATACAGTTTATTTGTTGACTACTATTTTTTACAAGAATCAACAAGAAAGCGGTCCCTCTCCGTACTTTATTCTTCCATTTGGTTTACGTTCAGCTCATAACCTGATAGGCGAACTGTACGTCCAAATCCGCTGCCGAAGAAGCGTTGAGTACTCTAAGCTGCAGTTTTCTCGGTTTGCTCATGCCGTCAATCGAAAATGGAGGCGTTATATTGGTTGTCTGCAGCGTCGATGAGGCAGCGACGGGATTGCCGCCCGCACTTGAGCCATCTGCGTCCAGCCGCACATCGCAGGTCCCCGAAGCAAGCTTGCGGGTTACCTTCACGATTCTTATTTGCTGGCCGTCCAAATATAAAAAGCTTTTCAGATCATACAGTCCGTTAGCGACCGCACCCGATAGTTGCGCGCTTAACCAACCGTCGATTTGCTCGACGCCTTTATTTCCGGAGAACCTCGTCTGGCTCGTCGAAGATCCCAAAATCAGGTACGGTCCGGCCGTATTTCCGCTCAGATCATTGCCGCTAACCAGCACATCCGCCGCTTCGTTGACAATCCCGTAATCTTGCCGGGAGACACCGTCCGCAAGCGATCCGACGGCGTTGCCCGCCACTACGACTCTCGACGCGCCCGGCCTGATATGGATGCCGGCGCCGTTCCGCCATGCCGACCCTCCCGATATATAACCGTTGGCAAAAGCCGCGCCCTGCAGATCGAATTGCGTTGGGCTAACGACGGTTACTTTCCATTTGCCGTTGGCCTCCGTAGTGCCGGCCACCCCTTGAACCGTTATTCTGTCGCCGGTCGCCCAGCCGTGCGCCGCTTGCGTCGTTACCCGGATGCCGCCGGAGCCGCTGCCGGCAACGCCGGTAATCGTGCGGGCAAATGCCGTGTGCGCCGTTCTGCCGTTGTTGCCGATCAGACAGCCGGTAATCGTCACACGCGACGAGTCGATGTCGATCCCGTTCCGGCCGCATCCCCGGATGACGCTGCCGACAAAGGTGGCGCTGCCGGTAAAGCCGGACGTTATCCGGACGTTATCCTCCTGGCCGTCGCACGAAATGTATGTATTGGCGAATTGAGCTTGTGCGCCCGCTTCCAGCAATACTGGAACGCCTTCGCCGTTTTCGAATCCGCCGCCCTCGAAATATAAAAATTTGGGCGTCCCTTTTTGTCCCGTCGTATTACGCAACCACAAGCCGTGCCGTCCGAACAAGATGGCAGTCGCAAAAAATTTGATCGAGCCGCCCATCCCGTCAATCACCACGTTATCCGTATTCGGATTCGATCCGGCCGAGATGCCGCACTGCACGAATTCAACAGGATCGGCCCTGGATTCATCGTCCAACCCGTTCAGCAAAATGACCTGTTCGCCGTTAAACCCGCTCCATACGCAGTTTTGAAATCTGACCGTATTGCACGCTCTTAACGTCATGCCGTTATACCCGTTCTTGAAGCGGACATTATAAAAAGAAAGCATATAATTGCCTGTTCCGCCCCGGCGTTCGGTAGCGACTAAGCTGCCCCCGGTCAATCCTTCTCCGCGCAGCTGCAATCCCGTGAAGCCTCCACCGCGAACGCCGGAAAGCAGAAAACCGTGATCGGTGCCCGTGGCAACGATAAATTGCGTACTAAACCCGTCATTGTCCGTGCTTCCGGCGCCTTCGAACACGATCGGCACGGCTTCCACCTTGATCGTCCTCGCAATTTTGATCTTGCCGCTGCCATATTCGATCACGCCCCCGGACACAAGCGTATTCACCGCCGCTTGAACACGTGCGGAGTCGTCCTGCAAGCCCCGGCCGTCGCACCCGAACCAGGCGAGATGGACCCGCGCCGAATAGCTTCGCTTCCAGCGCCCGACCGGCGTCCCGGCGACGGCAAACACCGTTCCGCCGTTGTCCGCTTCCGTGCCGGCCGCATCCCAGAACAGCACACCGCCGCCACTGCCGGGGCTGCCGGCGTAATAGCCCAGCAGGTTCACATGCTGCCCGTCATATTCGCCGGGCGTAACCCGCAGTTGGTCGACGCTTTTCACGACTCCTGCCTTGCCCGCCTTGTTGGCAGGATCGCCCGGCGGCGGCGCCCCCTCTGCCGCATGGACCTCCAGCGGACCGAGCAAGCCCCCGCCTGCAATGGCAACGCCTGCCATGCCGAGAGAAGATAACAGCTTGCGCCGGCTGAGCTTGCCGTTCCGGATGTTCGGGCCCCCTTCGATCCCATCCACCGGCAGGCCTTGTTTCATGAGCTTTTCGTGAAGATTGTCTTCGTACATTGCTACCCTCCATTCTTCGTTTTATTGTTTCAACATTTCTTCAATCTTCTTGTTGATGTTTTGCTCCGTTTCTCTCAGCACTGTATTTACATCCTTGCCGCCTTGATAAATATCGGCCAATCGGGCGTTCAGCTCTGATTTGGCGATCGCATCGTACTTCGTTGCCGGGATGGGTTTGGCGATTTTCTCCTTAAAGAAGGCCTGCAAATTTTTTCCTTCCATGCCCGGTAAATCCGCCGCATACGCTTTGACTGCATTGTCATTGTTGATTACCGGTATTCTGCCTTGTCTGGACAATTGCGTCTGCGCTTCGTCGGACAACATAGCCGCAATGATTTGAAACGCTTCTTCCTTGTGCTTGCTTGTCGGCGGAACGCCAAAATAAGGGGCGTTCAGCTGGGAGCCGATCTCCTTCGCACCGGAAAATACAGGCAGCGTTACCACATCCCAATCCAATCCCTTCGCTGCGGCGGCTGGAATCTGATCGAGAATGTTCGGTCCGGTACGCGTCGCCAAAATTTGTTTGTTCATAAAGTTGTCCTCCACGTTGCCGGCCGGGGCGTTCCCGTTAATTTTGTGCAAGCCGGCCATGACATCCATCCATCTTTTCCATCCATCGACATTGACCGCAGCTTTATTCGTTTTCGGGTCCACAAGAGGCAGCCCTAATTGGTCTTTATACACGATGTTCAAAGAATTCATTTGAAACCCTTTGTATTCTACGCCGTCCGCCGTACGGGACACTTTCTTCACGACATCGTACAGCTCTTCCCAGGTCATGCCGTCTTTCGGATAAGGGACGCCGAACTTATTGAAAATATTTTTGTTGTAAAACAGAGCGGTGTTGTTAAGGAAAAAAGGCATCGCCAGCAGCTGGTCCCCGTTGTCCGAATAAGATTTGACCGAATCCGCGACATTCGGCACCAAACGGTTCATATCGAATTTGTATTTTTGGATGAGCGGCGTCAGGTCGGACAAGAGCTGCAAGTCTTTCAGCGTCCACAGCAATCCGAGCGAGCCCGAGATCAGATCCGGCGTCGTTCCGCTGCTCAGCACTTCCTGAATGCTGCTTCCCTTCGCATTTTGGATCATTTTCAACGTAATATGAGGAAACTTTTCCTTCACCTGCCTCTCAACCGATTCCACGATGCCGGTTCCGCCGACCTCGTTGAAATAAACGATCGTCACCGGTTCCGTCGTTTGCCCGGTTTGTTGTTTTCCGCGCTCATCGCTTTGCTTGCCGGAGCAGGCCGATAGCGAGAAAACGGTTACAGCTAGGAACGGTACAACCCATTTGCGCCAATGGGACATTGTTTTTCGACCTCCCTTTTTGAATTGAGATTGAGATGAATGTACAGCATTACGTTACTTTTTCGACTCGCCTCAATCTGTTTGTTGATGTCTTCCTCCGCTTGCCTAAAGGATGTATTCACATCGAGCTGGTCGGTGCTTACTTTGTTGAAGGCGGAATTCACGGCTGTTTTGGCAATGGCATCGTATCTTGTCGCAGGGGCCGGGGCCGGGCTTTGCCCGATTTGATCGTAGACTTCTCTGTTCCTTATCATCTCTTTCGATCGGCTTCACTCCATTGGTGCAACCGGTCACGGTTATGTCCGGCACAGCCAAGCCTGTCAATTTTGCCGCAATGTTCACCTCATCACCCCGTTAAACAGTTTCATATCCCGGTTAACCGCGAATTTCACAAAGTCGAGAAAAAGTATTGTAACCGTTTTCATAAAAAGTAAAATTGCCGGCTCCCGACTGCTCCTATAGATGGATGTATCACTCCTCACAGTATTACGCTTGACCCCTCCTGCGTCGACACACTTTCAATCCGCTGCGACTCTCTTTTATGAATGCATTCCCCCTGGTCGGTTATGTATTTAACACCTATTCGTATCTCGTTAACATTATAAGATCATTTATTTATATTTTCAACAATTTTTATTTAATTATTAACTTAATTAAGTTAATTATTTTAGCATTCAAAATAATTTGCTGCATGTCATCAGTTACATCGCGACTCTTTCTTTCTGTGTGCTAAAGAAATCGCAACAACAAATAGCCGGAACGTCAATCGGTCCGGCCATCGTTTCCATTGCGCGTAGTGGATTCGCTCGATTATTCGACTCGATCCTGCGCCATGCATGATTTTCTTTCAATAAGCTGTGTAGGAATCATGATTTGTCTCGGGTATTCATTGGTATTGCCCAAAATGTCGGCAAGCAGCTTCGTCGACATGGTGCCCAACGTTTTCTTATCCTGCATAATGACGGACACGGGAGGATCTTCAAGCGAAAAGGAAGGGAAGTCGTCAAAAACGATCAACGAGACCTGATCGGGAATTTTCTTTCCCGTATTTCGCAAATAATGCAGCAAGGTGATGCCTACTCTGGCATTGACCGCAAATATGGCGGTACAATCCATACGATCCAGTTCCCGCCAGCATTCATCCTCCGCTTGATAGAGACTGTTCACCCGGATCACGCGGTAATCGCTAGAGGTCAAACCGGCATTTCGCAGCGCGGCGCAATAACCGTCCACCCGCTCCATTTCCCAATGAGGCGCCCCCTGAGGGATGACCATCGCAATTTGTTTATGACCAAGGCCCAGCAAATATTCCGTTGCCATTCTCCCGCCATTATAGTTGTCCGAAGACACGCAATGCAGCGGGTTGCTGTAGCCGGCGACTTTCCTGCTGCCGACAAATACCATCGGGAACCGCATCTCGAGCAGCTTGTCAAATCCGGTTAGCTGATGGTTATTCGTTATAATAATGATTCCGTCGACTCCGGACTTGATGACTCTGTTCGTTATATTTTCCTCTACATTGTTTTTCCCGTCCATATGAATCCCGATCATCGTTACGTCGAATTCGGATCGGGCGGCTTCTTCGCATATGCCCATAAGGGTATCGCGGAAAAATCCTTTTTCCATGTCGTGGTTGCCGCCGAGATACAGGACGCCAAGCGATACGTCGGTTTTTGTTTTTTCCGAGACGACGGCCATCCCTTTCGCGTATCCGATTTCTTTGGCAATATTGCGGATTTTTATTTTCGTTTCGCTCGAAATCCGCGGATGATCCGTTAAAGCCAAGGAGACGGTTGCTTTGGATACCCCGGCTATGTTAGCAATATCTTGTATGGTAGGCTTCAATCAAATGCTCCTTCACTTCTTTTTTAGCTTATTTACTATTTTAACTAAAAGTTAATTAATATTTCAACTAAATGTTTATAATCGCCAAACACGAAATAAATCGAAAGCCGGTTGGTACCCTTCGGATACCCGATATCGTGAAAATCCGGAACCATCGATTTTGATAAAAAAATACACCCTCCGCCACCGCCATTCTGCTACACTGGAAAAAAATGAGACGTATCCTGCAAATGGGGTGTTCGATGAAATATATACATTGCGTACAACAAGCAATCGATTATATTGAAGATCATTTATACGAGCCTTTAGAGCTGCAGCAGATCGCCGATCGGGCGTTCATGTCCGTACCTCATTTGTACAGAGCCTTCTATTCGCTCACCGGCCATCCGATTAAAGAATACATTCGTAAACGGCGCATCAGCATGTCGGCGATGCATTTGCGGCATTCCGACAAGCTGGTGTGGAATATCGCGTTCGACTGCGGCTTCGATTCGTACCAAGCCTTTACGAAAATGTTCAAAAAAGTAGCAGGCATGACGCCCGGAGCGTATCGGAACGCCGATCTGTATTACACGTTCGAAGCCTTAAATCTATTTGCAGACGTTTCGTATGTGGGGGAAAAAGAGCTTTTCGATCGGTACCCCGACGTATCGGTCATTCGCTTTCCGCCGCTGCAAACGGCCGTTTACCGGCATCGCGCATCGTCGCCGGAAGGGATCGAAGAAGAAGCTTACCGCATTGTGTTCGCGAAGTTGGAACAAGCCGGATGGCCGATGGAGCGGATCCGGTTATTCGGCTCGAACGTCGAGCTCGCTTCATGGGAACTGCCTTACGGCTACGATATCATGATCCCTTTGCCGGATACCGGTGCATGTGCCGCTTCGGACGACTTTCACGTCGCGACGTTTCCCGGCGGGCTGTACGCTGTCGGCAAAAGCGCGGAAACGAGCGGACCGCAAATTGTCGCCGCTTGGGACCGGCTGTTGTCCGAGTGGCTTCCCCGAAGCGCGTTTGAGCTCGGAGACCACTCGTATGTCGAAGAGTTTCTTACTTACCAAGGGCGCATAACCCGCCTGAAGCTTTACCTTCCGGTGAAACGAAAGCCGGAACCGGCGGCTGCGCTCGAAACGGTAACGATCGATCCGTTTGCGGTTGTCGCTTGCAGAGCATACGGGCCGGAAGCCCGGAAACAGGCGGATCACGAGCTGACTTCTTGGCTGATGCGCACGGGCATGACGGGAACGACGGAGCTGCGGCTGTTCATGTCGTACAGCTACGGCGTTGAGCCGGAGGATGGCTATTGGTACGAGCTCAGCGTTTCGATTCCGGAGAATGTGCACAACTCGGTGTGGGTCTCCGAAAGTTTCGCCAAGGCAGCACTACACCCTGATCGCGCTTGTTGCGCATGCGTTGACGGCATTTCCCTCGATGCTCCCCTGCGCTTCCATACGTTAGGCGGCGGGCTGTACGCCTGTCTCACCGCCGGCGCGTACGGGCTGATGACCGGTTTGCTCGACAAAATGCACCGCTGGCTGTATGCAAACGAGACCTACGCGCTCGATGAAAACAGGCAATGGTTTGCTGAATACGTTGCGGGCGATGGAGACGATCTGGAACGATCGACGTCGGTGCGATGCTATATCCCGATAATTGAACAATAAGGAGGCAATACGTATGGGTGAAAATGCTATGAATCGAAATCAGAACGATTTGACGGGTCAAAAAAATACCGACGGCTATAAGCCTGTTGCCGTTCCAAAAGCCTTCAGAGTAATCCAAGGGAACGCGGAAAACGGCAATCAGGAGGCTGCCGTCTTCAGCGAGCGGCAAATCGATGCTTACTGCATACCGAGGGTCATCTATGACGGAGGCACGATTCACGTCCCCAGAGAACGGCACGAATAACGATCGCATGGTTTGAGAAATATGCCGGTTGGAAACGATCCGGCAAACAATTCAAAAGCGACGCGTACATTAACACCGAGCTGCAATGGGGCGTATGGATTTACTGCGACGACCGGATGACGCTGCCGGAGGCGGCACAATCGAATATCCGTTGGTGCTTTAAAGTACGCGATCTGAAAAAGCTGCACAGCGAGATGTCGGAAAACGGCGAGGACATCACGGATATTTATCGCGGTCCTCTGGGACATGGACACAGACATTCACAAAGATGAACGGGCAAGACCGTTCACCTACGTCGAAAAGTCGGCATTTGTGAAATACCGCCGGTTCCTTTCCGAGCAAAACATCGCCGTCGGCGATATCGAAGGCAGCTTGAAGGGGCTCGCGAAGTTTCATCTTTTCGATCCGGACGGCAACCGGTTTAACATCAGAACGTTTTAGCGGCGGCGCAGAAGCGATTGCATGGCGGTCAGAAGAACTACCGTCGCTTGCAAGCAATCCGATTCTCGACGTCATGATGACGGCTGATTAGATCCGATAGGCCCGGAGGGCGGCGCGGCAGAGGTTCCGTCGTAGCCTGCGGCACACCCGGAGACATCGCTGCTTGCGCAGCGTCCCATACCGGCCGATAGTGGAAGCGCGTGCTGGTGAAGGCTGCTGCAAATAACACTTTCCCGGTCTCCCCCGGCTCGCTGCTCATTTTCACGTAAACTTCAAATCCGCTATTTTCCCGCAACCGACAAACCCGATGCCCGCGTACAGTTTGTTGGAGTCGGGATTTTTCAAATCCGCATACAGAATCGGCACCAGGTACTCACTTCGTATGACCGCGCATAGCTCGGCAACAAGCGCGCTGGCGTAGCCGTTCTTACGATGCCGAGGTGAAGTAAACACGCTGTTGATCCGCGCATGTCTTGCAGAACGATGCGCGATGTTCGCCATCGACACGGGAATGCCGTTCACAAGCCACAGGCATAAGTTACCGGCATCAATCATACGCTCGGCCGCCAGCCGCTGCACCGAAGGCTCGGAACGGACCCCATACGCATCCGTAGAGAAATTCGCAAGAAATCCGGCAACCGTCTCCGCGTCTTGCCGCGACGCCCGGCGCATCGTTCCGTTCACATTCAAAGGGCGAATAACCTTCGGACAGTAGTAAGCTTCCATTGCCATATGCGTCCGGAACATACAGCGCCGATCTTTCGAATACGCCGCTGCAAACCGCTCCGCCGTTTCCGGCCCGCTGCATATGCCGGGTATTGAAATGCCGCGCAGCGCGTCAATCAACTCACTAATATAGCGGTTCCTTTCCGGCCCTTCCACGCTATCGTAAATCCAGAGCCATGCACGGTGGCCCGGGGTTTGCGCGAAGATCATGTTGCCGTCCGTCGATTTCCAACCCAATACCTCGGCGTCGCCGCATATCCGGTGCAGCAGATTGTAAGAAACTTCCGCTTGAGTAAACGGGGGCGTGTTCAAAATAGGGTCCACACGTTCAAGCTTGTGCAGCATCGTTAGTCCTCCTTTTTTTTACGGGCCGCTCTAAGGTACCGATCATTCATCACCGGAATAACCGGCAGCCGCGGGCTGCCGGTTTCCACCTGTATATGCCAAAAAACGTCAATGCTCAATCCGCAGCCGCAAGCTCCTGTCTCCCATCGGCACCGATGCCATGTCCGGCTCGCTAACGAACGTTACGCCGGACAACAGCACATTTTCCCGCAGCACATGATCGAATCGTTCCAACGCTTGTTTCAATACCGGATCGACATCGAGAACAAGCATCACCCGCTTCTCGATCGGCAGCTCCAGCTTTTTGCGATAATCCTGAACCGCGCGGACGACTTCGCGAACCATCCCTTCCTGTTCCAGCGCCTCGGTGACCGTTGTGTTCAAAGCGACGGTCATTCCGTAGCCGGAAGCCGCGGCAAAGCCTTCCTTCGCCTGTTTTTCCACAAGCAGCTCGTCAAGCGTAACACGGTGCGAAACGCCGTCGTCGGTCGTGATATCGATGAAACCTTGATCGACCGCTTGCTTCGTTTCCACCGCGGACAACGGCTTCAAGCGGCTTTGCAGCAGTCCGACGTATTTGCCGTACTTTTTGCCCGCTTCCTTCAAATTCAGCTTGAGGTTCAACCGGACGAAGCCGCTATCGCTGTGCTCCATCCGAATATGTTTGACGTTGATCTCGTCTTTTACGATGTCCTCGAATCGGCGCAAATCCAAATCGCGGTCAAACGAAACGATCAGCTCAGACAACGGCTGGCGGGTTCGGATTCCGGTTTCGTTACGGACGCTGCGCGCCAGCTCGACGATCTGCATTACAGCTTCCATGTCGCGCTCAAGGGCGGCGTCGATAAGCGATACGTCCGCTTTCGGATAATCTGCCAGATGAACGCTGTTTTCGCGGCCGAGATTCGCGTAAATATCGTCGGCAATGAACGGCGCATACGGCGCAATCATCCGTGCGAGTGTGAGCAGCACCTCGTGAAGCGTCCGGAATGCCGACATTTTGTCCTCCGTCCATTCGCTGCCCCAGAAACGGTCGCGCGAGCGCCGGACGTACCAGTTGCTGAGTTCGTCGACAAGCGATTCGATCTGCTTCGCCGGATTCAGAAAATCGTTGACCGCCAGCCCCTTCTCCACCTGCAGCAAAGTGCTGTTCAGTCTCGACAATACCCAGCGATCCAGCAAATTGGCGGAAACTTGCGATGGATGCTCTTCCGGCTTATATTGATCGATGGTCGCATAAAGCGCGTAGAAGGCATGCACATTATGAATGGTGTCGACCACCTTCGATTTGGCTTCGGCAACGATGGATTTGGAGAACCGCTTGTTGTTCCAAGGCACGCTGTCGGACAGCAGCGCCCAGCGGAAGGCGTCCGTGCCGAACTCGCCAATGATCTCCCAAGGATCGATGACATTGCCTTTGCTCTTGGACATTTTTTGCCCGTTCTCGTCCAGTACGTGTCCGGTAGAAATGACCGCCTTGAAAGGAGCCGTGCCCTGGTACAAGGTGGAAACGGCAAGCAGCGAGTAGAACCAGCCTCTCGTTTGGTCGATTCCTTCGCAGATCATGTCGGCAGGAAACTGCGCTTGGAACCGCGCCTTGTCTCCGAACGGATAATGATACTGCGCGAAAGGCATCGAGCCGCTGTCAAACCAGACGTCGATCACTTCCGGCGTTCGTTCCATCACGCCGCCGCACGTGCAACGCAGCTTCACGCCGTCAACGTAAGGCTTATGCAGTTCCAGCGACTCATCGAGCGGCTTTGTCGACCGATCGCGCAAATCTTGCCGGCTTCCAGGCGAGTAATCCGCTCCGCACGTCCGGCATTCCCATACGTTCAGCGGCGTTCCCCAGTAACGGTTACGGCTGATGTTCCAATCTACGAGCTCTTCGAGAAATTTGCCGAAACGACCTTCACGAATGTGCGACGGGTACCAGTCGATCCGGCTGTTGTTCTCGATCAAATGTTCTTTGACCGCCGTCGTTCGGATAAACCAGCTTTCCATCGCGTAATAGAGCAGCGGCGATTTGCACCGCCAGCAGAATGGGTAGCTGTGCTCGTAACGCTCTTTTGCAAACAGCAGCCCGCGTTCGGCCAAGCTTTTGACGATATCGACGTCGCAATCTTTTACGAAACGGCCGGCAAAATCCGCTATCTTGTCGTCGTATCGCCCGTTCGAATTCACGACATTGACGAAATCGAGTTCATGCTCGCGGACCGTGCGATAATCGTCTTCCCCATGCGCCGGAGCAATGTGAACGATCCCGGTACCGCTAGCGTCGCTGACATAATCGGCGTCCACAACGACGTGCCCTTTGTTCACGCGAACGTAGCCGAACGGAGGCTCGTAAGGCATTCCGATCAACTCGGAGCCTTTGTGCATCGATAATACGACGTACTCATCCTTAAAAACCTTTTCCGCCAGATGCTTGGCGACAACGTACACTTCGCCGTTCTGCCGAACTTTAACGTAATCGACGTTGCGGTTGACCGCTAACGCCACGTTAGCCGGAAGCGTCCACGGCGTCGTCGTCCAGGCCAAAAACGTCAGCCCGCCCTGCTTGCTCCTGAATTTGACGGTGGCGCTCAAATCTTTCACGTCCTCGTACCCTTGCGCGACTTCATGGGAGCTGAGCGTCGTTTGGCAGTCCGGACAGTACGGGCTTACCCGATGGCCTTTATACAGCAGCCCCTTATGATGAATATCCGATAAAATATGCCATACGCTCTCGATGTAATCATTCGCCAGCGTAACGTACGGATCGTCCATATCGGTCCAATACGCGATGGCTTCGGTCAATTCGCGCCACTGCTTCTCGTATTCGAATACGCTGTTCTTGCACTGCTCCACGAATGCCGCTACGCCATATTTCTCGATCTCCTGCTTGCCGGAGATGCCGAGCTGCTTCTCGACGCCAAGCTCGACGGGCAGACCGTGCGTATCCCAACCGGCTTTGCGAACGACGCGGTAGCCCGACATCGTCTTGTAGCGGCAGACGAAATCTTTGATGACCCGCCCGAGCACATGCCCGATATGCGGCTTACCGTTAGCGGTCGGCGGTCCCTCGTAAAAGACGAAGTTCGGCTTCCCCTCGCGGTTTTCGATCGATTTGCGGAACGTGTCCTCCTGCTTCCACCGGTCAAGCACGCGCAGCTCGCGTGATCTCGCCGTCTCCTTCACATCTACTTTCCTCAATGCTACCACCCTCTCTTCGGTCCAATTAGGCGATGGTTCAGAGGACAGTATCGCTTCGAACAACCGTTTCGAACAACTTCGTCGAAACGCAAAAAAATCCCGCCCCATAAGGGACGAGATTCCATCTCGCGATACCACCCTTGTTCCGCAAGCGATCATACAGCTTTTGACCTGACTTACGGCACCTCATACTACGTACCATCATACGCGTCCCTTGTAACGGCGGGATCCCGGGTCAGCTTACTTCATTGCTTCAGCTTTCCTTCTCGGAGAGGATTTTCGAATAAGTCTTGTACGTTGGCTTTCAGCGCAAGGCCAACTCTCTGGGGAACAAGGGGATTAGCGTACTCGTTCTCGTCAACGAATTTAAGGACTGTTTTCAATTATGTTTAGTTCTACACGAAATTCTGCAAAATGTCAAGGGATGATCTCATTCGCAGCAGCATATTTCCGTAGAAAAAAAAAAAAAAAACGCAAGCACCCCGTTCAAGAACGAGGCGGCTTACGTTTCTCCATATCTATTTTAACGATCTCAAACCTGAATAACGATAGCTTCAAGGTCTGCAGGCACACTTCTTTGAGCTCTCTGAACCCCATCAGCATTCCTAACTCTTAGGGTATAGGATACGTTCGTTAAAGTAGTAAGATTATTAAATCTTGCAACACCGAAACTGTCAAAGTTTGCTGTTTCGGTTGTATCCCCTCTCGTTAACACGGCTGTCCAGCCGGTTGTAGTAACTGGAACCAGGTTAGCGTTTACCGCAATGACATGAAAACGATCCAACGTCTGTCTGATTCTCCGTCTCCGCACCTTAGGAGCCGTTACACCGATTTTTTTTACCGGCTTTTTCGTTACTGTTTTTTTCTTAACGATTGCCATTCATTTCACCCCTTCGCTTGTGAGATAGTTATAATTAATGCGTTCATTTCTCATGTTGAAACGTCAGATACCTACCACTATGAAATAAGGCATATTTACTAGAATGCATTATCGATTTTAGTTCTTCCGTATCTTCCTCAACTTTTGCATTACCGCACATATACTGCATGAGAAAGAGGTGAGACGCCCGCATGAAAAGAAAGGCCTGGCTGCATAAGTACGCCGTAAAAATGAATCCCCATTTGAGGAAAAAGGTTCGGCGGTCGCACTTATTAAAGCGTAAGCCAGCTTCCCTTCCGGTAATCGTTCAGTTTCAAAAGAAAATGACTTCAGCCCGTCTGCGTTCCTTGCAAAATCGTCTAGGCTCTGACTCTTTGCCGAATCCGCTTCGTTTGCCGCTGATCAATGCGGTCATGCTCAAGGTTACGATGAAGGGTCTGCGGTGCATGTGCGGCTTGAAATCGATCGGCAAAATTTACTTGGACGGAATCAAAAAAGCATCGCTCGATATCGCGACGCCTTCGATCGGCTCTACGGCCGTTCAAAGAAAAAAAGGGCTTACCGGCAAAGGGATCAACGTCGCTGTTATCGATACCGGCGTGTATCCGCACCCGGACTTGACCCGTCCCGTTAATCGAATTGTCGCCTTCAAAGATTTCGTCAACTTCAGGAAATTGCCTTACGACGATAACGGGCATGGAACCCATGTGGCAGGGGATGCGGCAGGAAACGGATGGATGAGTAAAGGGAAATACCGGGGTCCCGCTCCGAAGGCGGGAATCGTAGGCGTCAAAGTATTGAACAGATTCGGTAACGGCTCCGACTCTACAATCATCAAGGGAGTCGAATGGTGCATCGCGAATCGGAAGCGGCTGAAATTACGCATTCTTTCGTTGTCGCTCGGCGGTCCGGCACCCGGTTCTTTGAAAGAAGATCCGCTGAGCCAAGCGGTGGAAAAAGCAGTCCGCGCCGGCCTCGTCGTCGTTGTCGCCGCGGGTAACGAAGGGCCGCGTCCTCGGACCATCGATTCCCCAGGCAATAGTCCGTCGGCGATCACAGTCGGGGCTGTAGATGATCGGCGGACCGTCAAGGAAGCCGACGATACGATGGTTTTCTATTCCAGCCGCGGCCCTAGCAGGAACGGCGGCAAGAAACCGGATTTGGTCGCGCCCGGCGAAGCGATCATTTCGCTGCGGGCTCCCCGCTCCTTCCTTGATCGCAGCTTGCCTTGGCTGCGGGTCGGCAAAGGATACTTCACGCTGTCCGGGACGAGCATGTCCACGCCCATCGTCTCGGGTGCGGCCGCACAGCTGCTGCAAAAAAAGCCGTGCCTTACACCTCTTCAAGTGAAAAAGATATTGAAAAAACATGCGTTCCGCCTCAAGTTTGGCGTTAATGCAGCCGGCAGTGGCGAAATCGACGTCCGGTTTCTGGAAAAGCGATGCGGTCGCTCCCATGCAAAAAAGAAGAGGCCGCCCTCCTCTTGCCGGAATTCCGCCGCCGCCAGCCGCCGCAACGTTTAGTTCAGTCGCTCCAGCAATCGCTTTATAGCTGTGTCGCATTGCTGGAGCACTTCGGTCTTATCGATCGTCGTTACCTGTTTGTTCTCCATCACGATGCGGCCGTCGACCAGTACCGTGTCCACTTCGCCGCGCGTGGCCGAATAGACGATACGGGAGAAAAGATCGGTTTCGTACGACGGAAACGTATGATAGTCGTTCAGGTCGAGCAGCTGCAGATCGGCCTTTTTGCCTACTTCGATGCTGCCGATCTCATGCTCCATGCCAAGCACCTCCGCTCCCCCGATCGTAGCCATGCGCAGCACCGATTCGGCTTTCATCACGGTCGGTCCGTGCTGAACTTTGTGAATCAGCGACGACAGGCGCATTTCCTGGAACATATCCAGATTGTTATTGCAGGGCGCCCCGTCCGCCCCGAGACCGACATGAATATGACGGGAGAGCAGATCCGGGATTTCCGCAATCCCCGAGGACAACTTCAGGTTGGACGCGGGACAGTGCGTTACTTTCACGCCGCGCTCCTGAATAATCCGCTTTTCCTCCTCGTCCAGCCAGACGCAATGGGCGAGCACAAGCCGGGGTGTAGCAAGCCCGATCCGGTCGAGATAGACGACGTTGCGCATCCCCCGTTCCTGTTCGACCAAGGCGATTTCGCCGCGATTCTCCGATGCGTGCGTATGTACTTTGACATTGTGCGCGCCGGAGAGCGCAGCCACTTCCTTGAGCAGCCGTTCCGTGCAGGATACGACGAAACGAGGGCAAAACGCGTATTGAACGCGCCCCCCGTCATATCCGTGCCATTTCTCCATCAGACGCACGCTCTCCGCTATCGATCTATCGGTATCTTCCAGCAGCCCGGCCGGGACGTTAGCGCCATGATCCATCATCACTTTTCCCGAAACGGCGCGAATTCCGCTCCGGGCTATAGCCTGAAAGGCGGACTCGGAATGATGGACCGTTTCCATATCCAGAATGGTCGTCGTTCCGCTGCGCAGCAGCTCTCCGATGCCAAGCAGCGCGGAATAATAGACGGATTCCTCGTCGTGTGCGGCTTCAAGCGGCCATATTCGGCGCTGCAGCCAGTCGAGCAGCTCCAGATCGTCAGCCCGGCCGCGGAACAGCGTTTGACACAAATGAATATGCGTCTGCACGAAGCCCGGCAGCAGCACTTTCCCCCGCGCGTCGATGACGCGTTCCGCCTGCACGTTCAATTCGGGAGCGATGGCGGCCAATCGGCCGTTCTCCACCAGCACATCGCCGTCGACAATGTCGCGGTTCGCATTCATCGTTACGATGCGGGCATGTTTGATAAGAATGGTTGCCGTTGTCATAGGAAGTCTCCCCTCGCAAGCCGCTTATGCTATAAACTATGCAGTCTGCCTTGCTTCCAGTAGTTTTCGTGCACCGTAATCGTCTCCTCCTCGATCTCAGGAAAAGGCCCCATCACCTCAATCGGCTTGCGGCCTCTCGCAAATACCTCGCGGCAAGGAAGGTCCAGGGTCAAGTTACGCGAATCATCGCCCGTCAGCTGAGCGAGTCTTTGTTCCGAAATGCCGTACACGACACGGCCGACATTGCCCCAATAAATCGATCCGGCGCACATCGCGCACGGCTCCACTGTCGTGTACAAAGTACAGTTCCATAAGAACGATTTGGAAAATACACGGGAAGCGGCTTCCATCAGCATCGTTTCGGCATGCCCGGTACATACGTTTTCCGTAATTTCGATATTGCCCTGCTCCAGCAATACGTTGCCCAGCGAGTCTACCAGTATGGCACCGAACGGGAAATTGCCGCTGTTTTTGGCTACTCTTGATACTTGAACGCAGCGGAGCAAGTAGGATACATGATCTTGTTCCGCGTAACTCACCTTCATTTTACCCCTCCGTTCTCGATCTGCTTCTCTGCCTGAATCATATGTTATATTATGCTTTTCATCATTTTGATCATGTCCTTAACGTCTTCCGGCGCATCGGCAACGGCAAACGCGAGCGGTTCGCAATCCGCCATAACCCCTTTGTAAGCCGGAGATAACAAGAGCGCTCGAACCCCCGCATCCCCTTGCAGCATCTTAAAGCTCGGGAACATGCTGCAGGCAAAACCGCCGGCGGCATCGCCTTGCCGTTACAACCGCCCGCCACGAAATCGAGAGCCGACTCGCATCGGAATCGTTCGATCAGGCCGTCGGTCATGCGGTCGCGAACGCTCCTTTGCGCCCGATTATCCGATGCCAGACCCGTCTCGTAACATGTTATTTTTATTAACATGATATTTGATAAAGAGCCAAATTACAACTACTTTATTTTATATTATGTTATTTTATATAACGTTAATATGACACATCTTTATGTGATTAATTTTATTCCCTATACTTGATCCCTGTTTCGCCTCAGAGACAACAAAAAAAACCGCCAGCCTAAGCTGACGGATTTCAAATCACTGCAAAGATGCGAATCCTATGTGCCGAGCACCTTTTTCCCTCTCGGCTTCGTCCCCTTCGGATCCGGTTCCAGCGTAATGCCGATCGTGTCAAACGATCGCTCGGCTTCATCGATCTTGTACGTCAGCACGCCGTTGCCCTGCGCATCGACCCGGAACGTGCCGCCGTTGACGCGATCGCCGTTTTTCACAAGCCATACCTGGTAGGCCTGCTCCCCTTGCAGTTCAGGCAGCCCGCTCGCTTGCAGCACAAGCTGCATTGTGCCGCCCTGCTTCATAAGCCAAGCCTGCCCGCGGGCTGCCGGCATGGCCGGGTCGAACGGCTTCAAATTGTACGCGCCGAGCACATGGGCAGGCAACTGCAGATCCGGCTGCGCCCGTGGATCCTGCTGTTGCCATTGTGATAACTGCAGCCAGCCGGCGTACCCCAGAAGCAACACCAATAATACGGCTGCCGCAGCGTAGCGAGGGGAGCGGCGTCTGATCCGTTCCAATACGGTTTCGGGCCGTTTCACGACTTGCTCATACCGTACCGCGGGTACAGGCTGCGCCTCCGACGGTTCGGGCCGAACCGCAGGTGCCTGTTGTGACGGTTCATACGGTGCCACAGCCTGAGACTGCTCCTCGGACCGTTGGTACTTCAGCCGCTCCGTATGTTCGGGCAGTATCTCGGTCGCAACCGGCTTTCCTTCCGATCCATCAAGTATGGCTCCCAACGTTTCGACCTTCAGCTCTGCCTGCGGTTCGAGTGGATCCATCGAATAAGGAATGACACTCCACGCTTCCTGCAGCTGCATCAGCTCTTCCCGGCAATCGGAACATTCGGACATATGTCTTTCAAATGCCTTTTCTTCTTCCTCCGTCATCTCACCTAAAAAAAACGAAATCAGCTGCTCGCAGCGATTGCGCTCCTCGTTCATTCGAATCCCTCCCCTCTGGCCGGACCGAGATGCTTCCGCAAAATTTTCAAAGTCTGATGCAGTCTGCTTTTCACCGTACCAAGCGGTTCACCGCTCTGCTCTGCAATTTCGCTTAACGTGTAGCCTTCCCAATATAACGCTTGAATCAACCGCACCTGGCTGTCCGACAAATAACGGTATGCTAGCTCGATATGCTGCTTCCGCCATTTGCGGGAGACGATTTCCTCGGGATGCTCGTGCGGGTGATCCGGGAGCCGTTCCCATGCCGAAGGCTCATAAGGCACGACCGCCGCCTGTTTTCTCAATTTGCGCAGCTGATCAATCGATATGTTCCGCGTCACCGTCAGCAGCCAATTGACGAATTGTCCCTTTTGCGGATCGTAACCTTTGGTCGTCGTCCACAAACGGGTGAACACAAGCTGAACGACCTCTTTGGCAAATTGCGTATCTCTGTTTGCTTTCATCGCGAACGAATAAACGAGCTTGGCATAGCGATCGTACATTTCCTCGAGCGCCGTGCTTTGCTTCTCCATAATCATTCGCATCAATTGTTCATCGGAAAATTGTTGCACGATTCAGGCACTCCCCGCGTCGATCAACGACCCATTTAGAATAACGTAAGCGATTTACAAAACACGATCCGGTATATCGATCTTCCTATATCCCGGCTTGTTTTGCAATATGCGGGCCGCAAAAAGAAATCCGGCATACCCGGAAAAATGTCTTCCGGGTATGCCGGACTCGCGACGAGTTCGGGAACAGGTGCAGCGTTATTTCACGATGATTTTGCCTTTCATCATACTTTTATGCGGTGCGCAAAAGTACGTATATTCACCGGGCTTATCGAATGTCAGCGTGAACGTTTCGCCTTTGCCAAGCAGCGGCGTTTCGAACAGCGGCTTGCCGTCCGCCGTCGCATCGGATACGACGTTATGCTTCACGGCATCTTTGTTGGTGAATGTAATGCTGGAGCCGGCCTCTATCGTCATTTCCGGCTGAGCGAAGGCAAATCCGGCGATATCCATCGCGTACGCTTTGCCCGCAGCCGCTTTCGGCTGTTCCGCCTGCTTGCCGGAAGAAGACGGTTCGATGACATACCATACGTTGTTAACGCCCTGACCTTTCACGTCTCCGGCTTTTTCATCTTTTACAAAGTAGTACAGCGGCATTCCCTTATACGTCGTTTGCTTCGTGCCGTCTTCACGGACAATCGTACCGAAATCTTCGGATTTCAGATCGGCGCCGGAAGCGATATGATCGGAGTAAAAAATGGGCCAGTTCGTTTCGCACATCCCATAGCACGCACTCTTATCCTTGCTGTCTTTTGTGTACAAATACAAGGTTCTGCCGCTCGAATCGACCAAAAACTTGCCGAGATCTTCCTGCGAAGAAACGGATACTGTCGAGAAGTTCACAACGTACCATACATTATTGACGCCCTGCCCTTTCACGTCTCCCGCTTTCTCGTCCTTGACGTAATAATAAAGCGGCATCCCTTTGTAGGTTGTTTGTTTTTTGCCGTCTTCCCGAACGATCGTTTTGAAATCGGCACCGTTCAGCTCGCCCGAAACTTGAATGTTGTCGGCGTAATAGATCGGCCAATTGGCGGCGCACTGGTCTTTGCACGTGCTTGTATCCATGCGGTCTTTCGTAAAAAAGTACAGCGTCTTTCCTGTTTCATCGACTAAGTACGAACCGAGCGTAGCGTCTTTCGCAATATTGATGCGGGCGTATGCAGCCAGCGCCGCTTTGCCCGCGTCGATGACTTTCTGCTCGGCCAGCGTCTCCGCCAGCGTCTTGCTTCCGCCTTTTATTTTCGCTTTCAACGCTTCCACCGTCGCCGTCGCGATATGGCCGTTTCTTAATGCCCCTGCAGTGGAAATCTGGTAGAGTCCCCGGCTTTTCGCGTATGTAATCACATCGTTGTAAGTAAAGTCGGTATCCTGCTTGTATCCTAACGTCTCCAGCAGTACTTTATAATATTGCTGTGCGGTTACGCCGGAGAGCGGATCGAATTTGCCTTCCCCCGTTCCGGTCCAACCCAAATTCGGATTCGCCTTCAAATAGGACATAGTGGCTTTGTTGCTGTCCCCGACCGTACCGGCGTCGGCAAAATTGTCCATGCCCTTAAAGGCAAGCGCCGTTTGTTCCAGTCCCTTCAAACGCAAAAACAATATCGCCGCCTGGATGCGCGTCGTCGTTTTGGCCAAGTAGCCCGGGGTCACCCCGCTTCCGTCCCCTTGCAGCACCCCGAGCTCGGCCGCTACCTGCGCATCCGTCTTCACGTTAACCGGCGCAGGCGTATCGGCGGCAAAAACCTGCACACCCGACGACAGCATCATTGCACCGGCCAGCAGCATGACCGCCAACTTTTTATTTCGTTTCTTCATCGCGTCGAATCCTCCCCATCATATATTCGGTTTACTGTTGAAACAGCATACAACGAAGTAAACGAGGATACGAGGTGATCGGTTTGACGAGTTGGCAAAATAATTTTCGGCGGCCGAATGACGAATGCCAAATGCGCCGCTTACTTTCCGCCCTTCTGGATGACCAGCTGCTGAATCGCTTGATTTGCTTCTTCTTCCACCGAACGAAGCGAAGTGTTCAAGTCCATGCCGCTTTTGAACATGTTGTCGAATATTTTGCTCGTATTGACGCTGTAATACACAAGTCCGGGAGCTCTCGGTGCCGGGGGCTGCGCATTTTTGCTGAAGTAGACCGCCCCGGTGTTTTTCCCGTTCAACTGAGGCAAGTCTTTCCCATACAAATCGCGAACGGCTTTGCTTTTAAGCGGTGACACGATGCCTTGCTTGGACAGCTCCGACTGCACCTCGTCCGAGAGAAGATACTGAATGATCTGGAACGACTGATCTTTATATTTGGAATTTTTCGTCACGAATAGCGAATACGTATTGGGCTGCATCCCGGTGTTCGGAACTTCTTTGAACGAAGGCGGCGAGGCGATGTCGAACTTCAAATCTTTGTTGGCGTTGTACCAACTCGTTACTTTCTCCGCGACATGAACGGCGATCGCCGTCTGCCCTTTCGGAAAATCGTCGATGTTCGTATACTCATTGCCGGGAATCTCGTAAAACCGTTTGAAGTTTTCAACGAGCGTTTTCCAAGCATTCGTATTGACCGCCGCTTTGTTTTCTTTCAAATCGAGCGGTGTCAGCGAAAGCTGGTTGTACCCCATCATGACGCCCGGATGAGCCGAAAATCCTTTGTACGCTATGCCGTCGACCGTTCGGGTTAATGTTTTGGCCAAATCATATACTTCGTCCCACTGCATGCCGTCTTTCGGATACGGAACGCCGAATTTGTCAAATAAATCTTTGTTGTAGAACATAATGATGTTGCTGAGCGTAAACGGGATGCCATACAGTTGTCCATCCGGGTTCGCGTTCCGGACTTGAGCGACAGCCGCTTCGTCGAGCCGCCCGAGGTCGAAGTTATGCTTCTTGATCAGCCCTGCGATGTCATCCGCCAAATCAAGCTCTTTCAGTCTGGAAACAATGTTGCCGCTGGACTCGAGAACGATATCCGGTATCGTACCGGCGGCGATCAAATCGGGATAATCTTGCCCGGTCGCCTTATGAATATGTTTGATCGTTACGTTCGGAAACTTCTTCTTGATGTACTGTCCGATCTCGTTCTCGAAGCCTCCTTCTTGTGCATATACGGAATTTTGCGCCGTAAAAAACGTAATTGTCACCGGCTCGCTGCTTGTTTTATTTTGCGGTTCGCCGGATGGAGGAGCCGCTTCTTTGCCGGAGCTGCATCCGCTTGCAAATACGGCTAGTCCCACCGAGATCGAAACCATTTTCTTGTACCATTGTCCCCCCATGCATTTGCCCCCTTTTCATCGATAAACAAAATGCAGATAGCGTGCCATTTATAAAAGCGCTTTCATTTAAGTATATGAAGGTAGGTACTGCATATTAATGCACAAAACTAATGTGTTCTTGCACGATATTCACTTCTTTTTGACCGACAAAAAACCGTCCGGAAACATGACGCCGGACGGCTGAACAGATACGAATGCTATTTTCCCAGTTTCGATATGACTCCCGATATTTCCAAGATCAGCGCCACTTTGCCGTTGCCCAATATCGTCGCCCCGGCAATGCAGTCCATCTTGCCTACATAGGAGCCCATCGACTTGATGACGACTTCCTGATTTCCGATCAATTCGTCCACGGCCAAAGCAAGCCGTTTGTCCGCCGAACCTACAATCACTAGCGGAATATGCTTTTTGCCGTTATGCTTTCTCGGAATTTGGAAATGATCGTGCATCCAGGCGACCGGTATGACTTGGTTGCGCAGCGAAATGACCGACTGTCCACGAACGGTCGTAATGTCACTTGGCGTCACCCTTATAATTTCCGTAATATTGCTCATCGGAATAATGAAGGTTTGCTCATGCAGCCGGATGAGCAGTCCGGTAATAATCGCGAGCGTTAGCGGCAGCTTTATAATAAATCGCGTCCCGGCGCCAAGCTTCGTCTCGATATCGATCAAGCCGTTCAGCTTCTCAATGTGGCTGCGAACAATATCCATCCCGACCCCGCGACCCGATATATCGCTTACCGTATGTGCCGTCGAGAAGCCCGGACGGAATATCAAACCGATCGCCTCTCGATCGGTGAGCTGCTCCGCTTCCGCCTGCGACAATATTCCTTTTTGGATCGCCGACTTTTTCATTTTTCCGGGATCGATACCGGCGCCGTCGTCCTCGACGTAGACGACAACCTGGTTATCCTCGTGAGCAGCGCGGATACGCAGCGTTCCCTTGGCGGCTTTTCCCGCCTGCCGCCTTTTTTCCGGAAGCTCGATGCCGTGGTCTATGGCATTCCGAATCAAATGAATGAGCGGATCGGCAATCTCTTCGATTAACGTCCGGTCCAGTTCAGTATCCTTGCCTTCGATGACCATTTCGATTTCTTTCCCCAAATCGCGGGAGAGATCCCTGATCATGCGCGGGAAACGATTGAACAGCTGCTCGATGGGAAGCATCCGGGCCTTCATTACGCTTTCCTGCAAATCGCCGATAATCCGGGTCAGATGGTCTGCGACTTGCCCCAATTCGCTCACGGCTTCATCCGAATAACGGCGGCTGATCATTCGCTTCACTTGGTGAATCCGGGTTTGGTCAATGACAAGCTCGCCCACCAAATTCATCAAATGCTCCAGCCGCTCCACGCTAACCCGAATCGTCTGGGATTGCGTCTTGGCTATCCACCGATGCTCCCGAGATGGTTCAATCGACGGTTCTAACCTCTCCGAACTAGGTTCAGCAGGCTTCGCCGATATTGCCGGCTCGATACTCACCTGTCCCTCTGCCTGTACGGATGCAGGATCAACGTGTACTTCGGCAACATCGGTCAATCCTGCAACGAGTCGGTGGAGTTCTTCCGCACTTTGTCCTCCCGCATACAAGAATGTGATCGGGAGCAGTCCTTGACATTGCTCATCTACTGCATCCAACTCGGGGTCGCTGAACAGCACTTCTCCCCATTCGCTCAGGTTGGAATGAATGACATACATTCTTGCTCCTTTAATAAAACAATCCGCCGAGATCTGTACGCGAATCCAATAGACCGCTGCTCCCTTATCGAGCGCTTCTTCCATCTTCAGCGTCATATGCAAATTCAGAGCGGGCCCATGACCTGTCGCTGCCGATTCGGGCTGGTTTCCCGGCGTCTCGGTAAACGATTGAAGCTCGCGAATCGTTCCCGAAATCTCCGTCGCCCCGTATCCTTGCCCTTCAAAATCGGACTTCAGCCGCTTCAAACAATCCAGCGATTTGAACAGCAGATCGATGAGCGGACCGCTTACCCCCAGCTTCTTGTTTCGAACCTGATCGAGCAGATGCTCCATCTCATGCGTGACCTGCTTCATCTCCTCGAAACCCATGGCCGCAGAGGAGCCCTTGAGCGTGTGCGCCGCCCGAAACAGGCTTTGTATGACCTGATCGGAGGCTCCGTGCTGCTCCAGCTTTAATATTTCATCGTCCATCAGCTGCAGCTGATCTTGAAGCTCCTCCTGAAAAAGCTCTTTGTATTCGGATAGCACGGACGTCACTCCTGTTCGTGAAGTAAAACTTCATCCATTTTTAAGATGCCGACAAGTCCGCTTTTCGTGAGTCCGATCCCCGTAAACAAATGGCCGTCATTTCCCCCGACTCGCTCCGGCGGGGACTGAATGTCCGAGAAGGTCGTCACTTTATTCACGCGATCGACGACGATGCCGATCTTCTCCTCCATTTGGTGAACGACGATAATGCGGGTTTGTTTGGTATATTGTTGATCTTCTAGGCGGAATAAGCCCCTTAAACTGATGACAGGCACGATCTTTCCCCGGAGATTGATAACCCCCCGAACATAAGGCAGCACATTAGGGATTTCGGTAATATCCTGTAACTTAATAATTTCGTGTATGTCCTGAATGCGAATTGCATAGTGCTCGTTTCCAATGCCAAATTCGATATATTGTTCCAGACCGGTTCCCTGCATGCGTATCCCTCCTGCTCCTTACATTTTGAACCGCGATACGGAAGCCTGCAGTTTGTCCGCCATTTGTGCGAGCGACTGGCAAGTGTTCGCCGTTTCTTCCGATGCCGCTGCCGCCTCTTCGCTCGCTGCGGCGATCGATTCCACCGATTGCATCACTTCGGAAGCTTGCGCGGTTTCTTCTTCGCACGCTGCAGCGATTTCGCCCACTTTGCCGGTGGAATTGCTGACCATTTGAATGATGCCGTTGAACGCCTCCCCGGTCTGGGTCGATTGCTTCATGCTCTCCAAGACGGCCGACACGCTTTGCTTGGTGTTCTCCTGCATCACTTTAATAATGGATGTAATTTCTTTTGTCGCCTCGCTGCTACGTTCGGCCAGCTTCCTTACTTCATCGGCAACGACGGCAAACCCTCTGCCCTGTTCTCCTGCCCGAGCCGCCTCGATCGCGGCATTTAACGCCAGCAAGTTCGTCTGCTCGGCAATATCGTCAATCACCTCGATAATGTCGCCGATCTTGTTGGAATCTTCCTCCAGGCGGGACATTGTCTGATTCACGCCTTGCATTGCTTCGATCGATGCTTTGACGACTTTATCGCCTTGACTGGCGGTTTTCATCGTATCGTTCGCAAGCTCCGCCGCCTCTTCTGCGCTTTCGGCAACCGTATTGATGGCAACGGACAGTTCCTTGAATAGCTCGGCAATCATGGAAGCCGATTGCGCCTGACTTGTGCTGCCGCTCGCAATCTCCTCCGTGCTGGCAGATATTTGTTCGGAGGCTGCAGCTACGCTTTGGGACGATTCGGCGATATCGCCGACCACGACCCGCAGCTGGTCAACCATTTGGTTAATCGATTGGGAAAGAACGCCGACTTCATCTTTCGTATCGATATCCGATTTCTCCCGCAAGTCGCCTTCCGCCACTTTGGCCACGACGGCAACCATTTTACCGAGCGGACGAGCAATCGATTGCGCAATCGCATAGCCGAGAATAATGCTGAACAAGACTGCGATGATAACGATGGTAATGGTCGTCGAGCGAGCCTCTTTATATGTATTGAAAGAGTGTTCATTTTGTTCGCCCGCAAGCTTTACGTTAATCTGAATCAGCTTCACGAGGCTGTCTCTGTATTTGTTCTCCGTTTCGGTCAACGGGCCTTCCTCGAACTTGACAAACTCGATTTGGTTACTTTGATATGCGTAAGCAAGCTGTACGGCCGTGTCAAAAAGTTTCTGATACGCAGGCCATTCCGCATCGTAAACTTTTAGAAGCTCCTGCTCCTCTTTCGTAATGGTCGTATTACGGTAAGTATTCATCTTGTCCGTCATGTCTTGCCGCAAACCGGGAATTTGTTTGGCAATCGCATCCTTGTCTTCTTTGGTAGGAGCGATTGCAATGTCCCGCAGCCGCACTTTCAGTTTTTCATAGTTGATTTGAACGGCCGACAAGTCTCTGACGGAGATGAGGTTATTATTATACATTTCTTTTGAGTTGCTGTTTAGGTCACCCATGTTCTGCAGTGCATAAATCCCGACTCCCGCCAATAGGAGCGAAATGAGTAAGAAAGCGGAGATCAATTTAGCAGAAGTTTTCAAGTTCAAGAACCATTTCATCTTGATAATCCTCCCTTGGATTTTATAATACAAATTCATAAAAAGTGCTGCCGTTTGTTCACACCTTGTTTGTAGCCTTCGAGCAATTTCTCTGAATCCAAGGAAAACGCCCCTGCAAAAAATCTCTCGGCTGTTTCTTACCCCCTTTGTAAAATGAAACTGTGCCACAAACCATCTTAAGGACAGTTCAGCATCTATATATTTCTCCGTGGCGCTGGACAACTAGCCTATGGCCTTCAGTCAGTAGGCCATCGCCTGCTTCAGGAGATCGGTGCCATCTTCAACAGCTTCAAATACTGTTCCGTTTTTTCCGGATGCTTAATGACGACAAACGCAACGAGGTTGTAAATGCTTAATAATTTTATCGTAATATAAGATTCTATTTCCGAATCCGCCAATCCGCGAAAACGGAGATAAGGTGCATATCTTGCCGTAAAAAAGCGGAGCAGCTCGTCGTTTTCAAGGACGGGTATGTTGAATTCGCGGGATCGTGCGACAAGCTTCAACAGCTCCGTCTTTTCTTTAAAATATGAAAATGCAGCCTCGGCAATGAAAGCGATTTCACGATCGAGATCGGGCATGGCCACAAGGGGGTCCATTTGGTTGACGATCTCATTCAATACTTCCGTTAACGTCCTCGAAAGAATTTGATTCAGCAGATCGTCTTTATTATTAAAATACAAATAGAATGTTCCTCTGGCGATGCCGCACGCTCGATTAATGTCCTGGATGCTGATTTGCTCATAACCGAACTGTGTAAAAAGATACGTTGCGGTGTCCAATATTTGATTGCGCCGATCCATAGAGCTGCCGCCTTCCGATTTACACCATCATTCGACATTATTCGATATATTTCAGCATCATTCTAACATGACAGATTGTCATATGTAAAGAATAATTAATGTCTTAAGCACCATAATTTTAGGTATATCGTCTTACGCTTTTGACGAGAACGCAAAAACAGCCCTCCGCTGCTGCGTGGGCCGTTCGTAGGAATTCATCCCGCATATGCGGTCTTTCTGAGCATCCGAAAGATTCCCGAACACTGATCGTCGTTTTTTTACTTTCCTTTCGTAGCGGTGGCGTTACGGCCGTTTTCCTCCGATGGTTACGATCTCCGCCGGACGTATCGCGATCCACTCGCCGTGTCCGATACCGCTTCCTTCCTCTTCCAAGACGTTGCTTCGGTACAATGCTCCGCCTGCTCCGTGCACCTGCTCCACCCGCAGCTGCGCAGGTCGCTTCGTCATGTTAAACCAACGCATCGTCACGTCTTCCGATGACCCGTTCCGCTTGACGGCGGATAACGCAAGCCCATCGCCTGACCAGCGAATGAACTCGTGCTCGGCCGGCAAGCTTCCGGGTTGCACCGACCCTTGCACCGCCGTCCACGGTATTTGTGCTTGATAGGCGGCTGCGTACGATTGTTCAATGTCTTGGCCCGTGCCGTGAGGAATTAACACATATTCGAATGTATGTTCACCAAGGCATTGCGCCTCCGGTGTGTGGAACACTCCCCAATCACCCAGCTCGCGAACCGCTCGCAGTAAAGTAACGGCAATCGTCCCCTGGCCGTCGCGTAATATTTCGTACTCGTTCAGCCCAAGCGTACTGACGGTAAGTCCGCGGACTTCGTCTCTTACGTTGACGAACGTTTGCATATGCTGGCAGTTGCTCGGATTCGCCCATGTCGGCGCCGGGTTCGTCTCCCGCTCCGCCGCTTCAAAGACGGAATCCGCATAATGAACGGGCGAATGAACTTGCGTCGGAAACAGCACCCGCAGCCGGTGGTCCTTGGCCTCGTTCCTCAAGCTCGTTTGCACCTTAAGCTGCGGGACGCCCTGCTCCAAGGTGAGACGCGTCGTGATCGTAAGCGGTACGGTCCGCTCGCTACGCTGCGCCTTCCGCTCCAGAAACGGCACGAATTCGGCGATTTCCCGCGCCAGCGTGTCATCGCCGCTTGCGGGAATGTCCCAGCGATGAACTATCGCGATCACGGTGCGGAACGACGTATGCTCCTCGACGCGAATGTCGGCGGGCATCCCGCGCGTCGTCAGCGGGACGTCGCCGTCTGGCGCCCGAAATATATATTCGTTGCCCACGTCGCCTACATTCTCGTATGTGCCAAGGCCGGTAAAATCGCCGCCATTTCGTTTATCGGCAATCCCGTACGTCCCGTCATCCGCGATCGTAACCGTCAAATATTCGTTTTCCATCCTCCGCCCTTCTGCCGGCGGAAGCGGTCGATCCGGTGCGGCGCTTACGGAATCGTCCCGGCATAAGGCGAATGTCCGGTAACCTAACCCCGGCACGCATTGCGCCAGAAAGTTAACGCGAACGGAACGCGCCATATACGGCTGACGAAACCGGTCCTTCGGCAGCTCGTATCCGAACGTCACGCCTAAATCTTCTACCTCGGCGTCACGCTTGTTGCCGCTTGCATCCTTTACGACAAAGCCATCCAGAGACAGTTCCTTCAACTCGCCGATGACTTGTTTTCGCTTCCCTCCGGCAAACGGAAGCCGTTTGACTTCGAGTACAATACTGACGACCCCGGTGCGGGCCCTACCCGACGTATTAAATACAGTGAAAGGAAGAGACGATGGATCAAATACCGCTTGAGTGTCGATATGCGAGACGATAGCTTGCAAACTATCGGCGGCGACCTGCTCGGCGACTTGATGGCTTTTATCGAATCTCGTCATCATTTCGCGGTGCACTTCATCCACGCTGCAGCCGCAAATGCTGTCGTGCGGATGATTTTGCATCAATGTTTTCCACGCATAAGCAAGCAAATGCTCGGGATACGCATGACCTGTCAACATCGCGAATACGGCTAAAGGCTCGGCTACTTTCTCCAATTGCGTCTGGACCCGCTGATTCGCCTGCTTCAAATACACCCGTGCAGAGGCGGTATTGACCAGCGTCCACCAACCGTTCGTCCGCTGGCTCCTTAATTCTCCGCGAATGGTCGAAAGATTGGAAGGCAAGGCCGCCTTCACTTGCGCAACGTAATCGTCGAAATTGGAATGAACGAACCGCACATCCGGGTATAAGCTTCTCGCCGTGCGAAGCGCTTCCGATAAATTCGTCTGGACTGGCTGGTGATCGCAGCCGTTCATGAATAGAAGATGCGGCGATGAAGCATACTTCTCCGCATCCGCCATTTTCCGCGCCCAATAAGCCGCTGACTCATCCGGAGTGACCGGGATTTCCATGCCGTTGTTATACCAATTGGCGAACAAAATGCCGAGGACGGCGGAACCGTCGGGAGCTTGCCAGTTCATTTCCGAGAACGCGGATTCGTAGTCCCCCTTCGCCTCATTATTCAAACCGACGGGTTTTACCCCTCTGCCGAATACCGCCGTATCGATGCCTGCTTGCAATAAGATTTGCGGGGCTTGCCCCATATTGCCGAACGAATCGGGGAAATACCCCAATTTGCTAATTGCGCCGAATTTGCGGGCGTCGGAATGGCCGATGAGCAGGTTGCGTATATTCGCCTCGCTGCTGGTCAAAAATTCATCCTGCAATATGTACCACGGGCCGATATGAAGCTTGCCCTCGCGAACCATCCGCGTAACGATCTCTTGCTTGTCAGGTCGGATTTGCAAATAATCTTCCAACACGATCGTCTGCCCGTCGAGATGGAAGCTTCGAAACTCCGGATCGTTCTCCAACAACTCAATCAATGCATCCATCAATTCGACCAGCCGTACGCGATGCTTCTCGAATGGCAAATACCATTCCCGATCCCAGTGCGAATGCGATATGACATGGGCTGTCTTTTGTACTGTCATGAATTCCACTCCTTTTGTCAAAGTTGTATCTTTGTTTCTTTATTTCGGCTGGGTCACTTTACGAATGCGACATTTGGTTGTATATTTGTTATAAATTAAAATACAAGGAGAAACACCATCATGTCCCAAGCCCCAAAAAGGGTCCCCATGTATATCCAATTAAAAAATTACATTTTAGACCAGATGAACAAAGGCATTTGGAAACCGGGAGACAAGCTTCCGTCGGAGAACGAACTCGCGGAACAATTCCAAGTAAGCCGGATAACGGTCAAAAACGCGATGGCCGATATCGTGAAACAAGGTCTCATCTACAGAATCCAGGGGAGAGGTTCCTATATCGCCGACGGTGCGTCAGAGCAATGGATCACGTACGAACAGCAGGAGACCGGCGGCGGATCGCTTGTCGCTTTCCTGATGCCACGCTTGAACAATTTGTTCACTGCCAACCTGATGGCCGGAATCGAAGAAGAGCTGTCCCATCATGGCTATCACCTCGTATTCCGGCTTACCCACGATTCGCAGCCTTTGGAAAACAAAATATTGAAAGAACTCACTGGGCTTGGCGTAAAAGGCATTATCATTTACCCGGTGGAAGGCGAGACATTCAATGAAGAAATATTGAAGCTGACGCTGAATCATTTTCCGCTTGTCATTGTGGACCGGTATTTGCGCGGACTCGATACGAACAGCGTAAGCTCGGACAACTACACCGGAGCATATGAAGCGACAATGCACTTAACCCGGCTCGGACACACGAAAATCAGCTTTATCAGCACGGCCGTTGCTGGCACGACAAGCATCGAGGACCGCTTGCACGGCTACGAACGGGCGCTCAGCGATTCCGGGCTCTACATCGACTACCGGCTGCGTCTAAGTTTGAACGCCGCGAGCCCGGTCGAACAGATCAAAACCTATTTGGCCGATAACCCGGATGTGCAAGCGATCGTCGCGACGAACGCAACGATCGGCCAAATGGCCAAAAAAGCGGCCGATTTCTTGAAGATTCGCGTTCCGGAACAGTTGTCCATCGTCTGCTTCGACAACAGCGAGCAATCCGATTTGTTTGAAGTTCCGCTTACGTTCATGAACCAGAACGAGAAAGCGATGGGCAAGGAATCGGCCAAGCTGGTGCTGTCGCTCATACAGGATCCGACGCAGGACCGCCGCAACGTCGTGCTTCCCAATACGCTCGTCATCCGAAGCTCGACGGCAAGCGCCGCCGGCCCCGCTTCCATACCAGCTTCCGCGTCTGGCATTGAAGCGCAATAATCGGCCGGCAGCTGTTGCGCTGCCGGCCATTTCACGATGGAAACTCCGCTGCCGGGACCTATGCATAAGCAGCTCCGGCGGGAGCCTATTTCTTTTTCTTGGCCAGCTCTTGTTCTATGGCTTTATCCGATTCCTCCTGCGTTTCCCGGAGAACCGTATTGATGTCCTTCGCCCCGGTAGCGAACGTCTCAGCCGCCGCATTGACTTTCCCCGCAACGATGACATGATATGGATTCGGCGGCGCCATTTTAGCCGATTTGACTTTTAATGCGCCTTGGATGTTTTTTCCTTTCGTCACCTCAACGTCGGCCAAAAACTGCTTGGTAAGCGATTCGTCGGCCAGTACGGTCAGGCGGCTTTTTCGGTTCATTATATTTTGCACGTCTGGTGAAGCGAACAGCTGAATGGCTTGAAAAGCCTCTTCTTTATGCTGCGACGACTTGGACACGACCATCATCTGCGCGCCGTGATCGATCGTAATCCCCGGTTTTTCCTTGAACGCCGGAGCGCCGACAAGGTCGTAGTTCATCTGGGCCGCCGATTGCTGAATGAAACCTACGGTATCGGGGATCCAATTCAAATACATCGCCATTTGCAAGTCTTTGACGAAATGATTGCTCCCCGCAGGCAGCTTTTGGCCGTCCTGCACCATCCCTGGAATTTGATAAAAAGCCTGTACAAGCTCCATTACGTTCTTGAACGTGTCGTTGTTGACCAGCGCTTTATTCGTTTTCGCATCAACGAGGGACATCGATTTCATGCGGGAGATGAACTCCGGATTCGGGGGAAGACTGCCGCGATACTGCACGCCCCCTTCATTGTAGGTCAGCTTTTTGGTCAGCTCGAAGTACTCGTCCCAAGTGATGCCGTCTTTCGGATACGCCACCCCGCGCTTGTCGAACAAATCTTTGTTGTAGAACAATGCCATTTGGTTGAGGCCGAACGGGATTCCATATATTTCGCCTTTTGTGCCAAGCTCCTTGATCCAATCGATATTCGGGCTGGAAAATTTGTTTAAATCCAAGTTGTACGTTTTTACAAGCGCGCTTAAATCATACGGAATGTCCAGTTCCTGAAGAACGGAAAATCTGGAGTTGGCGGAGTACACGATGTCGGGAGTCTGCCCTGCCGAAACCAGCTTCGTAATATCGTCGCGAACGACTTTCAGACTGATGTGCGGGTATTTTGCGGTGAGTGGTTTAATGAGAACTTCTTGAAACTCCGCGTCGGTCATATTGAGAAAGTACGGTGCAAGGGTAAGCTCTACAGGTTCTTTCGTCTTCATGTCCGACGGCGCTGCAGCCGGTTGGTCCGGTCCGCCGCAGCCCGCAAGCGCTCCGGCAAAGAGAGAACCGATTGTCAATACGAAGGATGCCTTCCTAATCGAAAAAAAGTTCCATTCGGTCATCGATTTACGCCCCTTATTCGCTTTTTTATCCACGCCCGTTACACTACCAGCGTCAACAAGTTTTGGATTCTTGCCGCCTAGACAGACTGCTTCCATGTCCCGTTCTTCCCGCAGCTTAGGTTTCCGGTCTCGCTTCGTATGACTTGCTGCGCATAGAACGGCTTCGTTCGTAACGTCACCTGCCTCCCCTGATTCAAACACTCGGATACAGCGCTTACATTTCCATGTATCTCCTGCGACAGAACAAATCATATCACTGATATTCGAACTTGTAAATATGTTGTATGTTCATTTATAACAAATATATGTTTGCGCAATCAATTTATGATTGTCTGCTCTTGTAACAAAAGAAAACCGAGCCCCGGAACAACATCTGGGAATCGGTCGATTGCTTGCGTTGCGTATATTTGATGAAATTATGTCACGTTATTTGTCTTTTCCTGATTGGTCATGAGGAACTTGGACCGTCGCCGAAGCTATCGTCTGGTTGCCTGCTTTCTCCGTCGCGGTATACGTAATCGTATATATACGTCCGGATTTGCCCGGTCTTTCCGCACGCAGGGCAAAGGAAACGTCGAACGTGCCGTACTGTGCATCTTGAATGTCGCCCGATTCATCCCCGTCTCCCAAGCCGCTGTCCGGCTCGCTGCTCGTAATGGAGGTAAGGACAATCGAGTCGATTTGAGAAGCACTGTCTGTAGCATACACGCTTGCCGTGACTGTAATTAGTTTATGGTTCGGCGGCCAAAGCGTATTTTTATCCAGCGTTACATGAACAACGGGAGAGGTTTTATCTACTTTTACCTCCATCGATTTCAACGATTCCTCGTTACCGGCTTGATCCACGCTTTTGTATTCCAATGTATGAATGCCGTCCGCTGTAATCGTAACCGGCTGCGAATACGGTTCCCAGGCCTCTTGGTTCAGCCGGTATAACGTTTGTTTGATTCCGGAAAAATCGTCGCGTGCCGACAATGTAATGGTCGGGCTGCTTGTATGCCAGCCGTTGCTGCCGGTAGCGGCACTGGCCGCCGCTATCGTCACCGGTGCCGTCTTATCGACGCCGACTTCGCCCGAGTTCATGCTCTCTCCCGCGGTATTCGCAGCCGTAACGACGTAGTAGTAGGTGTTGCCGTCCGCAGCCGCCATGTCGATGTAGCTCGCCGTTCTCAAGTTCGTGCCGATCGCCGTATAAGGTCCGCCGCTCGTCAAGCTGCGCTTCACGTTATAATATACGGCATCGGTTACACTATTCCAGGCGAGTGCCGTTTGTCCGCCGCTGCCTGCTTCTGCCGTCACACCCGACGGAGCTTCGGGGATGGTTACCGTATAGGTACCTTCCACCCGCTTTACCTCCCCGACGGTCCATTTGGCGCCTGATGCGGTTTGGGATTGATCGCCGACGATCTTCACGTAAGCGCGATTCTCGAAAAAACCGGTCGTTCCGGCGACGGTCAGCAGCTTCTGCGGCCACGTTCCTGCCCAGCTGTAACCGTTTCTCCGTTCTCCTTCAATCTCCAGAATGTTATGTTTGATTACTCCGTCACGGCCGGAAAAAATCGGCAGATTCGTCCCGATTTCATAAAAGCGGTACCAGATCGTGCTGTTCGGGTCGGGAACGAAATATACGTTATTCGGATCGCCGGAGACGTATTTCATGCCGCTTACTTTATTCGCGTCGAACCAGGACAGAGCACTGTCCACAGCACGCTTCACCTCAGGTGAAGGATTGGGCAGCGCCATCAAATACTTCATAATGTCGATTGACTCGGAACCCGATATCGACGGATGCTCGTAGGCGCGGGCGCCGCGCGGCTCGTAGGTCACCGGGTCATGCTGCGCGCACCAGGCGGCCGGGACGCCGTCAACGACGATCTGCGATTTCAAAATATAATCGAGCCCTTGATTCAAGCTTTGCTGCAATCGGCTGCGCAAACCGTCGTCGAGGATGTCCGTGTTGAACGGGTACTGCTTCTTCACCGCCATCGTAAGCACGTTCATGACCCGCATCATCGCGTTGTCGTTATAGGTCACATAATCGGAGTAGTTTCCGCGTGCGGGATATACTTGCGCCCAACCGCCGCTCGGGTACTGCATTTTCAATAAAAATTCGACGCCTCTTTGAGCCGCTTCCTTGTAACGCACATCGCCCGTTTCTTTATACATGACGGATAAAAACAAGATTTCGTTCGTTGTCGCATTATTATCGATCGTGCCCAAGTCTTTGCCGTCCTTCGACTTCCAGTCCGCTTTCGCTTCCTTTCCGTCCCACGCTCTCTTGTACTTGTCGCCGCTGAACTTGAACCAGCCGCCGTGATCCATCTGCCAGCCGAGCAAGTACTCCGCCTGCTGAATGTCTTTGGCCCGATCTCCCGAGTAATAAGCTGTGCTTAAATAGGGAACACTTTTCGGATTTTCGGTGACCGGAACGGTAATCGTAGCATCCGGGTTAATGGGCTGATCCGTCTCGATCACAACGACGGTATTCCCTTCCGCGTTCGTTTCCGCTGTCGCCCGCTTCACCGTAAAGTATTTGTTGGACAGATTTGCGTTCAAGCTGTACCACGTGCCCATTGCGCCGCTCAACTCGAAATCGGACGGAACGAACGTCGTCAGCTTCTGCCCCAGCGTCAATTTCACCGTCGTCGGCGCCGTTACTTCCGCTTTCACAATGACGCCGGGCTGAACCGGCTTGGTGCTTGCCTGCGCCGAATCGGCGCTTTCCCCCGCCGCATTACCGGCTGTTACGACGTAGTAGTACGTCGTGCCGTTCATAAGCCCGGTGTCCGTGAAACGGGCATCGGACACATTGGCGATGGCCTCATACGGACCGCCGCTGGCCGTGCTGCGTTTCACCGTATATTGCTCCGCACCTGTCACGTTGTTCCAGGTTAAGCTGATCCGCTTGTCTCCCGCTTCAGCCTTTAGCCCGCCCGGAGCCGCAGGTACGGCGATACCGCCTGGAACGGGTGCGGCAAAAACGCCCGTTAAGGTCGGATCCCAGCTGTCCGCGCCTCCAAGCACGCGCTGTACCGTCAATTCATCAGCTTCGCCCGAAGTTAATTGCTTCGACCAAGCGAACCTTCCTTTCGGATTCGCTCCGGGGCCGCTGCTGGCGTATTCCGCATAGACGGCCGTCAGCTCGTTCGCCGGATTGCCCCAGTTGTCCCAGCCCTGCGGTTTGATGTGCGCGTCCATCCACGTATTGATGTATTTGACGTGGCCATACGGTCTCCATGGCCTCCCCAAATCGACGGTGTTGTTCGTCAATGGAATGCCGTTCGCATCGATATCCCACGACGAATCCCAATTGCCTTGCGCCGTCAGAAAAGATTTCAACGAAGAAGTACCCCGGGTTAGCCTGGAATCGGCAATGACATATCCGTTCGGCATGCCTTGATCCGTTGATGCAGCGGTCGTATGTCCGCCCGCTTTGCCGACATGCTTCAGCTCCGCGCGGTCAAAATAAGCGACCCCGTTGCCGTAAATGTAATCGACGTCACCCTCGATCAACACGTTGTGGAAATATTGCCGCCCGTTGCTTATATACAATGTATCCTGATACCCTAACAGCGTCACATCGCGGACGACGAATTTGTCACCGCTTAGATAGAGCGCCAAAGCCTGACCCGCGCTGAATCCCGGGGCGGGCGCCGTTCTCGGGAACGCCGTATTTTGGATCGTCACCTTCTCTATCGTGGCATTCGCCCCGCGAATATCGAAGCTTTGCACCTGCGTGTTCGGATTGGCGCCCACACTGTTGTCATATGAAAGCACCGTCCCTTCCCGGCTTTCGCCTACAAAGCTGATATAAGGCTTATCCGCTGGAACGACCAGCTTCTCCTTATAAAATCCGTTCCGGATGTAAATCACGATTCGCGTCTTATTGTTCGATGGAATCGCATTGATCGCATCCTGGATTTTGACATAATCGCCCGCCCCGTCTTGAGCGACAACGATCACTTGAGACGGCGTGGCGATGAGCGGCTGCGTGCCTTCGCTTTCTCCGCCGGCAATGCTTGCCGTTACGATATAATAATACGTCGTACCGTTCGTAACCCCTGTATCCGAATAGGCCGTTCCCGCCGTGACGGCCAAGGTGCCGTATGGTCCGTCATAAGCCGCAGCCCGCTTTACTATGTAGCCGGATGCGCCGGATACGGCATCCCAGCTAAGGCTTACACGGCTAGGCGCCGCCGAGATCTTCCCGCCTGTCGGAGCGCTTGGAGCTCCGCTCGGGATATCGCTTGGGATCGCCCTCACTTGCTTGGCGTTCATGCTCTCGGTTTGCCCGCTTTCGGCGCTAACCGTGTAGTAGTAGGCCGTTCCGTCGGACACGGCGGTATCCGTATAGCCCGGTACCGTTACGCCGCTTGCAACGATCGTGTAAGGCCCGCCGGACACGCTGCTCCGTTTGACCGTATATGACACGGCTCCTGCGGCAGGGTCCCACGACAGCGTTACCCGGTTGTGGCCGGCGGCCGCCTTTAGCCCGGAAGGTGCGGCAAAAGGCGCGACCGGCGTAACGGTCACCGGCTCGCTTTCCGTGCCGATTCCGGCAATATTTTGACTGCTCAGCTTGTAGTAGTACGTCGTGCCGTCGTTGAGCCCGGTGTCGTAATAGCTTGTCTGCGAAGACGGTAACGCCGATGAGAGCGTCGAGTATGGCCCTTCGAGCGAAGTGCTGCGTTTTAGCGTATAAGTCGCCGCGTCGCCTACCTCATTCCACGCCAGCGTAACGGCCGAATCGCGTGCGGTCGCCGCAATGTCCGACGGCGGAAGCGGCAAAGGCGTCGCTCCCGTCGGCACAACGGCAAGCGGCGCCGAATCGGTGGAGCCGTACACGTTCAATGCCCGAACGACGTAGTAGTAGGTCGTGCCGTTGGTCAGATGGGCGTCATTAAACGGCGACGATTGGGTAGGCGCCGCAGTCAAGCCGGCTGCGACCGCCGTAAACGGCCCCGTATCCGACGTGCCCCGCAGCAGGTCGTACGTCGTTGCATTTTTCGCCTCCGCCCACCAGATCGCCACCTGCGTATTTCCGGCAATGGCCGTTACCCCTGCGGGGCGATCCGGAACCGCGTTCAAACGGTACACCTGAACGTTATCGAACGCTACGTTATAAGCGCTGGACGAACCGGACGTTGTCGCCAAATAAGATTTTGCTACCGCGCTTGTCGTCGCGGCGTTAAAGAAGGGCTGGTCCAATAACGTTCCGTAGCTCGTCGACGGATCGTCCGGTTTCGTCAAATAGTAATTGACCCGGTATGTACTTAAATTCAGCACCGCCTTCAAATGGTACCATGTCTTGGCCGCGATCGCCGTCGTACTGATATTATGGTAATTGGCGGTTGCCGTGCCTCCGCTGTCTCGCCATGCGATATTGGAATTTTTCAAAGCGACCTCGATCAAGAGGTCGGAAGACGATGACGAGCCGTTCACCGTCCCGAGAATTTGCAGCGGCGTAGAGCCGTTGCCTACGGGACCTTCAAAATACATATCCTGCTCGACGGAAAGCACCGTTCCGGTGACAGCCGCGAAGCTTTTCGTAATTTTCACAGAGCCCGTACCGGTGTCCTTCAGCAGCAACGCCCTGCTGGGGAAAGCAGTAGGCGCCGCCGTCCCGCTGTTGTCCGAGACGGAAAGACCATAAGCGTCGCTCGCCGTGATGGTCGGGGTAAAGCCGGCGACCGTCGTCATCGGACTGGTCGTTCCCGTTACCGGAGGATCGGTTGTCGTTTCGAAATCTTCGTTAATGAACGCTGTATTGCCGTCCGGAACCGTTATCGTTTCCGCCGCCATAACGGCATACGGAGCTTGGAATAAAGCGCTTACAAATAAAAGTACAATCAACGCTAGTTTTAACGAAACGCTATCCATCCGGTACAAACGCCGTCCTGCGGAAGTCTTTGTTCGTTCAACTCGTTCCCTTTTATTCATGTACGTTACGTTCCTCCTTCATTTCTCCATCGTATCCATTTCGCCGTTCATTGCATCGAAATCTTCCGCATTCATCCATCCCAATACCGCTGCAACCTCACTCCTTTCGATACAGTTCATGGTTCGTACGCTTTTTACTTTAGCATGAAGGCAGCGCCAATTCTTTACGCTTCCATGCGCATTTCTTCTGCTTTTTTGTTAAATTTGCTGGTTGTAAAATGGCGGTAAAATCATTAGGATAAATGATATATGTATTTCCCATCACAGGCATGAAGGAGAAGAACAACTTTGAGCATGAAAAAAGCATTGACGATTGCCGGCTCGGATACGAGCGGCGGCGCCGGCATACAAGCCGATTTAAAGACGTTCCAGGAACGGGACGTATACGGAATGACCGTACTTACGACGATCGTCACGATGGACCCGGAGAGTGGCTGGTCGCACGGCGTACATCCTGTCCCATTGTCAACGATAGAGACGCAATTGAAGACCGTTCTCGACGGCATCGGCATCGATGCGCTCAAAACCGGGATGCTCGGCTCGGTTGAAGTTATTGAGCTTGTAGCGCAAACGATCCGCTCCAAATCGCTCAACCGTATCGTCATCGATCCGGTCATGGTGTGCAAAGGCAATGACGAAGCGCTCCACCCGGAATCGACGGTCGCCTTACGGGAACTGCTTGTCCCGCTGGCCGACGTCGTAACGCCGAATTTGTTCGAAGCGGCGCAGCTTGCGGACCGCCCTCCGATCAAAACGCTCGACGACATGAAGGAAGCGGCGCAAGTCATCCACGCCTCTGGCGCGAAATATGTCTTGATCAAAGGCGGAGCCAAACTGGATCATCCGCGGGCGGTCGATCTGTTATTCGACGGAGCAACCTTCGAACTGTTCGAATCGGAGAAAATCGGAACGAGCCACACGCACGGCGCCGGCTGCACCTACTCCGCCGCCGTAACGGCCGAGCTGGCCAAAGGCAGCGGCATCCATGATGCCGTCACTACCGCCAAAGCGTTCATCTCCGAGGCGATTCGTCACGGCTTCCCGATCAATTCGTATGTCGGGCCGACGATGCACTCCGCTTACCGCAAATATCGCGGATAACCGGTTCACCGCAAACAGCCGGTAGCGCCAAGAAAAAAAAGCTTATTCAGTCTATTGAAGAACTGAATAAGCTTTTTTGCTTTTACAGCACGAACCGTGCTTCGTATGCCCAACCGGTCCGTTCGCCAGTGCCGATCCATAGCCTACGTACAAATAAGCTAATATTTCAACACGCGGTCCGATATTTTCGCGGTCACCACATGGCCGCCGTAGACGTTACGGTGCCCGCATTCCGCCGGGGACGGCCCGACGAATTGCGACGTTCTGCCCGTCAGCGTAAGCCTCCCCTCCTCAAGCGTCACCTTCGTATACAACGGCTCCTCGTATGGGGCGGAACGCGTCAATATCGGATATTTCGCCGATACTTGCTCATTGTATCTGATCGTTTCGTATTCTTTGCCCATATAGAAATAAGACATGCTGTTGATATGGACGAAGTAAATATCGTCGATCACCTTCACGCCGTCCAAATGGTTATGGCCGTTCATGCAGGCGATCACTTTACGGAATCCGGCCGATCGGTTCGCTTCTCTCAGCACGGCGAAAAAGTCGTCGCTGTTCTTGATGCCATAGTTGAAATCGTTGTACGGAGATTCCAGGTTATGATGGCTGAATATTATCGTCGTTTTGTCTGTTGCGGCCAAATCTTCACGCAGCCATGCGAGTTGTTCCGGCGTCAAGTTGCTGATCGCAGCGGGATGCTTATGGTAGTTGCCGAATTCGTAATCGGCATATTGCCCATCGAGCAGCAAATAATTCGCATCCAGCACGACAAAATGATACTCTCCTTGATCAAACGAATAATAATTGCGCTCCATGCCGATGTAGTCCATAATCGTCTTCTTGTTGCACTTATCCATGTCGTGATTGCCGAGCACGTGGTATTTCGGCCCCTGAAACCGCTCCCAGACGTTCACGAACGATCGGTTTTCCGGCAGCGGATAACAGAAGTCGCCCAGCTGGATAATAAAATCTACCTGCTCGCGGTTCATGTCTTCAATGAATTGCGAGAGCCGTTCCTCCGCCTGGTACATAAAATCATGATGAATGTCGGCAGCAATGCCGAAAGTCAGCTTTGACTTGCTCATCCTCTTCTCCCTCTCCGCGATCATTTCTGCGCAGGTCTGTCTTTTTCCGGGAAGACCTGCAGCTGCTTGCCATCCGACGTGATCAAAATATTTTTATTAATCCCTGTATTATAAGCTTTCGTTACGCCTCTTTCCAGTCTTTCCAAGAGCGGCATGTTCACCCATATATTGCTGCTCAGCACAGCCGCCTTCGGCGCGACTTTCTCGATAAATTTGGGCGATGACGAGGTGACTTCGCCATGATGCGGCGCATGCAAATAGTCCGCCTTCAGACGGTCGCCGTATTGCGCGTTCAGCTTTTCCTCCATGTCCTTGTAAATGTCGCCGGGGAATAAGAAGGACTGGTTCTTATACGTCAGCTTTACGACAATGGAGTAATAATTCAGCTTCGCGTCGTTGTACGATTGGATGGCATCCGGCAGCTCGCCCTTCGGCGGACCGAACAGCTCTACTTTGACGTCGTTCCCCAGCATAAGCCGGCGCCTTCCTCCAAATATTCGTACGGAATGTTTTTCTCCTTCACGCCTCTACACGTACAACGCTCTTGCATTATTCATACCTCGATCTGTCCGGCAATCCCCCCTGTTAACGATGAGAATCTCTTCACTAGCAAACACTACACTCGTACAATTACAAAATGAATGTAACCCATTACATTAACCTCGTCAATAATCCAACAATATTATAAAATACATGTAATATATACCGATTTTATAACAACAAACACGAAACTTAATGTAACCCGTTACATGCGTCATTATATACCATTGCTTACTTTTCAACAATACGTTCCATTGCATTTACTAAGTCTTTATACCACGACTCGCATCCTGTCTTGATTAGCACACTTTTACCATATTCGGTCGCAGGCTGCCGCAAATCGCGGCGATTGAAAACAAAGTGGCCGTACGATATAATCGAATGTAATGGGTTTCTTACTATTGCACCGTCGTCATATCATTAAATCGATGAAGGGAATTTTCTAGTGAGCAAAAAAAATGCAAGCATATACGATATTGCCAAAGAAGCCGGCGTGTCCACCGCTACCGTATCCCGAACGATCAACACCCCCGATAAAGTAAGCAGCGAAACCCGGACGAAAATTCATTCCATTATGGAACGTTTGAATTACTCGCCTAACGCGCTGGCTCAAAGTCTTGTATCCAGGTCTACGAGGACGATCGGCGTGTTTATCGCAACGGTGAACAATCCTTACTATGCGGAAATGGTGCATGTGATCGAAAAGCATGCCTTTCACAACAACTATTCGATTCTGCTCGGTAACACGGGAAATTGGATTGAAAAAGAGGAAAAATACGTCGAAATTTTCGTGAAGAAACAGGTGGACGGGATTATATTCGTCGGCGGGCGCAACGTGACCGACCCCCACAGCCATCATATTATGAAGACGTCCGAACGCATACCGGTCGTACTCACGAATCATGCGCTGGTCGGGAAAAATATTTATTGCGTGCTTTCCGACGAAGCCGAAGGGGCTTGCATGGCCGTTCAGCATCTCATCGATACCGGGCGCGACCGGATCGCTTACATTAATGGCTTCAACTTCTCCTACCCCAGCGTCGTTAAGAAAGACAGCTATATTAAAACATTGAGCCGCAACCAAATCTCGGTAAATGAGGATTTGATCGTCAACGCTCCCAAAGACAACATGGAGGGCGGATATGCCGCTTGCGAAGCGCTGCTTGAGAAAGGGAGCGAGTTTAACGGCATTTTTGTCGCGAACGATATGATGGCTGTCGGCGTCATGAAAAAACTGACCGAGGCGGGATACGCTATCCCCGGGGACGTCTCCGTAGTCGGCTACGACGATATTCAATTATGCCATTACTTGACGCCCAGCTTGAGCAGCGTAACCCAAAACATATCCAAGCTCGGCAGCATGGCCGTGCAGCTCGTAAACGACGTCCTCGAGGGAAAAGAAGTGGGTAAAATCACTTACTTACATCCGGAACTGAAGATCAGAGAATCCAGCCTGCCGCACTAGCTGCGCACCAGCCGGACCGGCATACGAAAAAAGCAGCCCTGCCGCATATCCCTGCGGCCGGCTGCTTTGCTCACGCCAAACTATTCGTTTCATTTCATCGTGGACATTAAGCCTTTGAACCCGTAACCCTTGTATGCCCTCCGCAGCTCCGTAACCGACTGACCAAGCACCCACGCGCCTGCCGTGATCGAAACCAGAAAGCTGACGATTGCGACGACCTGTAGCGCCGACCATTCCAGAACGGAATGGCCGTTCCACGTCAATACGCCGATCGAGATAAGTCCAAGCACGTATGCAATACCCGTAATATGAACCATGGTCCGGCGAACCGTGCTCTTAAGCGAGGTATACTCCGTTAACCAGGCGACGATCGGTACGGCTTGAAGCGCATGGAACCCGAGACCATGCAGCCAAATGATGTTTCCTTCCAGGCCGGTGAACCGACCTTGATTGACCGAAATCCACACGCCTGCTGCAAACGAAATGACGGTGGCCGCCATGGCGTAACGAATCCCTACCACGATTTCCGGGCGCTGAACGTATGCTTTTCGGCGAAAATAATGTACTGCGAGGAATAGATAACTCAATACGAGCATCAGCGCGACAAAAGCAAAGATGTTGCCGATCGTCTTATCAAAGATCGTACCGTTATGTACGAATCTCGGGTTGACGCCGCGGAAATTTTGCACCGTTTCTGCACCGTAAGAATAAAGCACGAGGATGATGTACGTTACGCGAAAAAAAACTTTGCTCCTCTTCCCCATTGCGGCAAACGGCATAATGGCAGCCGTCGAGAGCAAAAATATGCCGAGTGCCGCATTGAAGGAGATCGCTTTCGAGACATCGCCTCGGGGAGCAACCTCCCCTCCGAACAACAACACCCAAACCGCGCATATTCCGGCAAGCAGAAAACCGAATAATCCCGTTAAATAAAGCCATTTCTCCTCCTCGAAGTGGTGGACCCATGATTTCTTTCCTGCAACCGTACGACTTCTCATCTTATTCCCGCCTGTTCTGTAATTTGTTACTTTAACTATACAGAAAGGAAAAGATATCCAAATCAGTCGCAGGACCAGAACTCCTCCGGTCCCCGGGCGGGAATTGGAACTCGACTTAAGTCTGGCTCACACGAATAATTTACATTGTTCTCCAATTTTAGCAAGACCGTCTTTTGACTGTGCTGGAACTCAGTAAGGGTTATGCTTGCGACGTACTCGGATGCTTCATCCGTGCAGGAAACGAAATAGGATCGCGCGATCTTACGAACAATACATCGCTTTCCGCATAAGGACTGCTCTCCATCCTCGTTGCATGGTCGTCGGGAGTATAGTGAAACACGATCTTTGCGGTATTCGCGCGCGATATTGTGTTCAAAATGCGTTCTAGGTTAATCTCCGTTCTGCTAATGATATCAAACATATCGATTCGTGACGGCTCCTGCTTGTAAAGGACAATGACATCCTCGCGTTCCAAATAATAAATATCGTTGTAAAATACGTTCAAACAATAATACATCAGAATGCCCAGCGTGTGCTCCGTGCCAAAAATGCGGGAAACCGGCCTTCGTGCCGACGCGAATTTGTAAATAAACCGGAGATCCTCACTGTTCTTCCCGTTTAATTTACGAATGCCTTTGTCTATAAAGGCATCGGAACTTTGCGGGGATTCAGGCGATCGGTCCATATAAAATAAAGACTCCTGCATAGCCTGAAAGCCGAATTTAGGATAATAGTCCAATACGTCGCGATTGGCGAAAAGGTATATAAAGTCGCATTGCTCCTCGTACTTCGCCAACACGATGTTCATTAAATCGGAAGATAGCCCTCTGTTCCGATAATCAGGATGCGTCATCACGGTTCCGATTTGCATCGCTTGCGGCCGGTTGCCGTCCATGATGCAATCGAGAATATTCACCGAAACGTTAGCGATCACATGACCGTTGTCTGCGTAAGAATACGGAATATAGCGTGGGCTCCAAAATCCGAGCAACTCAACCTAATTGGGTAAAAAATGGATTGACGTTGACAGAGGGCAAAGCCTTGAGGCCAATTTTTTTCAGGTAGATCAGCCGCAATTCAATTTCATCTATTACTTCACTAGAAATCTTCAAGTCACGATCGTCGAGCGAACTAGGTAAATTTTGAATAAACGGCAGTAATTCCGAAATCGGTAATCTCGTAATAGGTAAACTCTCTGGGACCAGCTCGCTTCCATTACACTCCGGGCACTTAACTTGATGTGAGAAAAAATGGATTGCCCTTAGGTTTCCCCAACTGGTCGTACCAGCATCTCGCATTTGCCGCAAATCGAAAACACATCCGCGATAAAACCCTTTCATTTGCTTATTTTTGTGAATGTATGAAACAGGTTCATTATCGTATCCGTAAAGCAAAATATCGGTAAACCGTTTATCCTGCTCGGCAAGCGGCCTCACAAAGTCAATCCCGATCATCTTTGCCAATTGTTTGATCATCTCAACAGGACCGCAATGCGTACCAGCCCATAAAAGCATGGCTCCGTGTTTAAGTGACAGTTCCGGTACGGTCATGCGGCTTGGATCGATATCGCCGAGGACAGTACCGGTCCCGTTACATGAAAAGCAAGCCCCATCTAGACTGTTTTCTGAAGAATCCGGAGATGTCCAAGACCCGTGGCCACTCTTCCCGACCATTGCATAAAGCAATCTAAGGTATTCCGACACTTCCGTAATCGTACCAATAAGGGCTCCAGGTCTTTTTGCGTTAAACTTTTTTAGGGGGAGCTTCATGCTGTCCAAATCGATAACTCCTTTCGATACTATATTTCTAGATAATCACAATAAATAAATAATTCCCTATAATTTCCTACAATCCTTTTCAATCATTCCATCCCGTTAATCAACGAAAAAGCGCCACCCAACGTCACATTGCCGCCGATGCGCAAACCCGTAAATGCGGACAAAACCAAAAGCCGCACATATGAAGCAATGTACGGCTTTTGATCCTGCAGCATTACGCTTTAGGTGACACTTAGTTAAGGCGCGTTCGGTCCTACCTCCGCCGTCGTCAACGGATGGATCGGGAACGTTGTGGCGCTTGAACGTTCGTCCGCGCCGGCATCGGGAGTCGAGCGGTTTTCCCCGTCCATATCCGTCGTCACAAACGAATACGTTCCTTTCGCATAGTTGATCGCCGGGCTCGTCGAGGACAGCTTTTGCAGCCCGCCGATCGCTGAGAACAGCGGATTTTGATACCAAATTTCGGCTGTCGTTCTGGACTTGTTCGTCACCGTGCTGCCGTAACCGATGTTTCCTTCGAACACAGTGTTGGTCGTGGCGGCTTCGTTGTACAACGTGCCGGTAGAATTTCTTACGATATTGTTCGCTACTCTGCTGTCTTGAGGCGCATACGTCTTGCCGGAACCGACGATGATGCCTGCAGCGCTGTCCACGATAGTGTTATTGACGACTTGAGCACGGTAAACTTTCCATTGCGCCTGCAGATCGGTGGAAGACGGATTTGAAGGATAGCCGCTCGAACCGCCGTCATAATCGCCGCTATCGATCAGAATCGCCTTGCCGGTCAGCTTCTCCATGTAGTTGTTGTAAATTTTGTGGTCGTTTCCGTAAATCCGGATGCCATCCTGCTCCGATTCCACGCCGTCCCCGAGAAAGAAGTTGCCGTAAAAGCTGTTGTTATGGCCGTGTCTCGAGGTTAGTCCTCCCTTGGAAGTCTTAAATGTATTATAACGGACCGTATTGCTGCCGCTTTTGACCGATACGATCTCCGGTTCGCCGTCGGTAATTCTCAAATAAATTGTATTGGATCGTATTAAAGCCGCTCGAGAGTGATACGCTGGAGAGACCGAGACGAATCGTTTCTTTGCCGTTGGATACCCACGGACCGACGTCGTGGAAATAGTTATATTCGATGACGTCGAATTGCGAAATATTGCCGTTGCCGTCTCCCTGGTAAGCTATGAGAGGCGCCGTGTCGGTCTTGTTGCCGAAATCGTTGCGGTCGATCCGATTATGGTGGCTGTTCACGCCGCTGACCTGTAGCCAGATCAGGTCGCCTCCGATAGCCGGCAGCGCAAACGTGTTGCGTGTCACCCGGATATTGTTAGAACCGTTCAGCAGAACCGCCGTTTTGCCGGTATTCGTGAACCGCAATCCTTTCCATCGAGTTAATAAAAGCGTTTTCGCAAAACAGAGTGCGCACTCTACCTCCATAGATTCACAGCCCTATTTCTTCGCAGCCGCTTCGATATCTTTGGCTGCCTGTTCCTCGCCTTTGCGGAAAGACGTATTCGCATCGTTTATACCCTGCGCCAATTCCCGGAATGCCGTTACCGCCTGTTTCTCCACCAAATCGTCATACGCCGATTTCGGGCTGATGGCAGCAGGCTTGGTCGGGTAGAACGCCTTGATGTTTTTCCCTTTCAGCTGCGGGATATCTTCGCCGAACGCTTCGATCAGCTTCGGATTGTTGACTACAGGCAGACCGGTTCCTTCTTTAGCAAACTTGAGCTGCATGTCATCCGAGGTCAAATAGGCCAATATTTCGAAGGCGACCTCCTTGTTCTTGCTCGTGCTGGACACGCTGGCGAACGTCGGGTACATCTGCGAGCCGGTGCCCGGCGCTTCCTTGAACGAAGGGAGCGGAACGGCGTCTACGTTCATGCCGGCGGTTGCCGCGCCGATCACGGTGCTGTTCAAGTATCCGTACATGGCGAGCGTCCGGTCTTTCAGGAACAGGTCGCCTTCCTTCCCCTGCTTTTCTTTCGGCAGTTCGGCCCCCGGAACGCGATAAAACCGGGTAAAGTTTTCCGCCATCTGCTTGAACTTTTCCGTCCCGATCGCCGGCTGGTTGGCTTTCACGTCGACGAACGGAAGCGACAGCTGGTTCATCCGCAGCATATGCGAGACGGAGGTCAGAAAGCCGTAATATTGTACTCCACCGTCTGTGCGGCTCAGCTTCTTCGATACGTCGTACAGCTCATCCCAGGTCATGCCTTCCTTCGGGTACGGCACGCCGAATTTATCGAACAGATCCTTGTTATACGCCAGTACCTGCGCTGTTGTAAAGATCGGGAGCGAATATATTTTGCCGCCGCCGTACTGTTTAATGAAATCCAATGTCGTCGATTCCAGACGCTTCGTATCATACGAATATTTTTTGATATAATCGCTCAGATCGGTTTGCAAATTATAGTTTTGCGTTTGCGGCACGAAGCCGATGGAAAAGATGACGATGTCCAGGTCGACCCCGGAGGTAACGACTTCGTTCACGTTCGTGCCTTGGCCGTACGGAATGAACTTCGGCGTGACGAACGGGAACTTTTCCTTAATTTTTTTGCCCATCAAATCCATAAACTGGTCTTCGGTTGTGGCGGTATTCGGCCGGTAAAACGCAATTTCCACCGGCTTGCGGTTTGCGTTTGCTTCGTTTACTTTCGCTGCATCTCCCGGCTTGGAACTGTCCCCGCCTCCACCGCCGCACGCGGACGTGATCAATAATGCGCCGATGGCGGAGGAACACAGCGCCCGGTTTATTTTTTTCATTGAGTTTGGCCCCTTTTTTCGATATTGGTTAAGCGATATCCTTAACCTTTAATCGCGCCAATCAGCGCGCCTTTCACGAAATATTTTTGCAAGAACGGATAGACGAGCAGAATAGGTACTGTAGCCACGATGATCGTCGCATATTTCAACGTAACCGACAGCATCGCCGCATCCGTATCGGAAGCGCCGACCGCCATCGTGCTCGCTTCGCCTTGCAGCAATATTTCCCGCAGTATGAGCTGAAGCGGATACATCGACCGGTCCTGCAAAAAGATCAGCGCATGAAACCACGAATTCCAGTGGCTTACGCCGTAGTACAGCAGCATAACGGCGATGACAGGCATCGATAAAGGCAAGACGATCCGGAACAGGATGACAAAATCGTTCGCACCGTCCATTTTGGCCGATTCCTCCAACGCATCGGGAATCGATTCGAACGCCGTTTTCATCAAAATCAGGTTAAACGTGTTGATCGCTTGCGGGATGATCAGCGCCCACAGCGTATTGGCCAGGCCGACACCCTTGACGACAAGATAAAACGGAATCAGTCCGCCGCTGAAAAACATCGTAAACACAATAAATAACATAATCTGCTTGCGGTACTTCAACCCTTTTCGGGAAAGCGCATACGCTCCGAGCGAGGTCAGCAAAATATTAAAAACAAGGCCGACCACTACAACAAAGAACGTGTTCGCATAGCCTTTAAGAATCATCGGATTGGCAAAGACGCTGGCATAAGCATCGAGCGAAAATCCGAGGGGCTTCCACAGCAATCCGCTGAACGCCATCAGTTGTCCTGCATCGCTAATGGAAGCAAAGGCTACGTAGATGAGCGGGTAAATCGTCACCATCATAAGCAAGGTCAGTAAAAGCATGTTGCCGAGGTCAAAGCATCTTTCCGATAAAGTCGGCCGGTTCATCCAGGCTCCCCCTTTCCTACCATAGACTCGTATCGTTCAATTTGCGGCTTAACCAATTGGAGCAAAAAAGCAGCGTGAAATTGACGGCAGAGTTAAATAAGCCGACGGCGGAGCTGAAGCTGTAGTTAAAGTCCTGCAAGCCGACCCGGTATACATAGGACGAGACGACATCAGCCGTTTCATACGTGCCCGGATTGTACAGCAAAATGATTTTTTCGAAGCCTACGTTCATCATTCGTCCGATTTCAAGAATGAGCAGAATGACAATCGTCGGCATAATGCCGGGAACAGTGACGTGTACCATTTGCTTCCATCTTCCGGCGCCGTCGATGCGGGCGGCTTCGTACTGCTCCGGATCGATTCCGGTCAAAGCCGCCAAGTAAATGATCGTTCCCCAGCCGATATGCTGCCAAATGCCGGACGAAACATAGACGGAACGGAACAATCCCGGTTCAAGCAAAAAGGTGGACCGTTCGCCTCCAAAAAACGCGATCACATCGTTAATGACGCCTTCGCTGGACGTAAAGTCTTTCACAATGCCGCAAATAACGACGAGCGATATGAAATGCGGCATGTAGGTAACCGTTTGCACCGTGCGCTTGAAGACGGCGTTCTTCACTTCATTGAGCAATAATGCTAGAGCGATCGGCGCCGGAAACCCGAATATCAGTTCGTATAAGCTGATCATGATCGTATTTTTGATCGTTCGCCAAAAATACGCGCCCGTGAAAAACGTTTCGAAATGCTCGAAGCCTACCCACTCGCTTCCCCAAATGCCGAGGCGAGGGGAAAAGTCCTTGAAAGCAATCATTGCCCCGTACATCGGTGCATAGTGAAATACGACGTAATACAGCAATACCGGTAACAGCATCACATACAGCAGCTTGTTCTTGCGAATGTCGAGCACGATTCCCCATGTCGTCCGCTTCTTTTCTATTCGTGCAAAAGTCCGTTGTTGATCGATCGCGGCCATCGTCGTTTCCACTCCATCCTCCCGTCGTTTGTGGCGGGGAACGCCTGTCCGAGTCAGCACGTCCCCCTAGACGGTTATGTTATTATCTCTTGTTATAACGGTCGTAAGCGTCCTGATAAATTTTCGTCACTTTGTCGCTGCCCATTTCCTTAATGCGCTTCGCATACTCGTCGAATTTCTCGATCGGCTCTTTGCCCATGACGAATTTCACGAACATCTCTTCTTTATAGCTTGCGATGGCCGTATTGATCTTCGCCACTTCCTTGCTCTCTTCGACCGTCGGCGTAATAAACAGCGGCAGGACGTGCCTCGCGGCATCGGTTTGCTCCCAAATTTTAATCGCTTCATCCTGTTCCGGGAACGTGTTGAAATTTTTTCTCGGATCGCCAAGGAACGGACCGTTCGGCTTCGTGTACTGGGAAACCATTTGCTGCAAGTTGTACTTCGGATCTTTTGTTATTTTATCCGTAAACGTCGGGGTGCCGTTTTTCATTGCGTAGCTTTCCCCTTCGACTCCGAAATTGAACAGCAAGCTGCCTTTTTCGCTGTAGGCGTAATCAAGCCACTTCACGGCAAGCTCCGGATTTTTGGCTGCAGTGGTCACCGCTTTGCTGGCAGCCGGGTTGTATTTGAAATCGCGCTGTCCGATAAACGCGCGCTCTCCTTTTTTCAAAGTCGGATACGGTGCGGCGACCAACTGGTATTTCGGATCTTTCTTCTTGCCCGCCTCCATCCAGCGACCCATCCCGCCGCTTAGGAGGCCGACCGTAGCACCCGAAGCGTCGCTCATCATTTTGTTGTCGAGCGCCTTGGAGTCGGTGTTGAGCGCAAAGTCTTTGTCGATCAACCCTTCCGCATACCATTTGCGGAGCAATGCGAGTGCTTCCTTAAATTGCGGATCGATCGGGCCGTATTTGACTTTGCCTTGATCGTCGATATAGTAACGGTTCGCCGTGCGGAAAGCTCCGATAAACGCATCCTGAATGTTCAGTTCGTTGCTGTACTGCGCCGTAAACGGAGCGCTCGCACCTTTTTTCTCTTTGAATGCTTTGAGTACCGTGTACCATTCGTCGATCGTCGTCGGGACCGGCAGCTTCAACTCGTCCAGCCAGTCCTTGCGGATCATCGGCCCGCGAAATACGAGCCCGTTGTCCGGACGAATCATCGGGAACACGTAATATTTGCCGCTGTCCGTTTTCAGCATTTTGTCCAATTCTTTGTCCTGCTGCAATATTTTTTTCAAATTCGGAGCCTGCTTGTCGATCAAATCGTTGAGCGGCAGGATGACTTTATCGGCCATCGCTTTCTCGGGCCCGCCCGGATATGCGTTGTTCCAATCGTATTCGATCACGTCCGTTAAATTGTTCGACCCGATCAGCAGGTTGAACTGCTCCTTCGATTGCCCGTCGGCCGGGTGTGCGTATTTCACCTTCACGCCGGTTTCTTTCTCGAGCTGCTTGCCGAACGGCGAGTCGGCCAAATTCGGCACGAACGTCGTTAAGTTCGTGTTGATTTGCTCCCAAGACGTTATCGTCTCCTGCGTGTTGACAGGATACTTCCCCGCCTCGGATAACGGCGTCGCCGACGACTTCGGCGCATTGCCGGCCGTATTGTCTTTGGAGCATGCGGCGAGCAAGCCGGTTGAAGCCAAAACGACGGAAACCGCGATACTGATCGTCTTCTTCTTGGAATGGTTCCCCATGGATTCGAATCCCCCTCTTTCAAATGGCACACCATGCTGCTCGTGTACCTTACCGTTATTATGTAACGAAATGATGCCGGTTCGAAATCATCAAAACCGGAAATCGATCTGTAAAATCGAAAGTGATCGTCTTCAAAATCGGCATTCGGCCTGCAAAAACGGGAAAAGCCGCTCATGGCGGCTTCCTTCGGCTGTATACCTAGGGCTAGACGATTTCTTTGAATTTGCCCGGCGTGATCCCCTCATACTTTTTGAAGATCCGGTTAAACGTGTTGATGTCGGCATAACCTACGCGCCTCGCAATTTCGGCGATCGGCATCGTTTGCCCGGTCAGCAGTTTCTTGGCTTCTTCCAGCCGCGTCTTATTGATGAATTCCAGCAACGCTTCACCCGTATGTGCTTTGAATTGTTTGGACACGTAGGAAGGCGTCAATCCGAATGCTTCGCCGATCATCGTAATGTTCAAATTTTCCGAGCTGTAATGCTGCTTCACGTAGGCGATCACCTGCTCACTGAGCTGGCTCTGGCCTTGGCTGCGATCTTCGAGAATCGACCGGCATACTTGATCCAATACTTCGCCGATTTGGTTCTTCATATCCTTGATCGTCTCACAGCCGATGAGCCGATCGACCGGATTCACGCGGTTGATGAATTCCCGCTTATTACCCGTGCCGATTTCATCCATCGTTTTCAGCAGCGTGCCGATCAGATCGAACATGAGGCACTTGGCCAGCGGGACGGATACGGAAGCGGACGACACATTCACCTCGATAATATCGTCGATCATCGCTTTGGATTTTTCATAATCGCCCGTTTTCACAAAATTGATCAACTGCTGCTCCACATGCAATGGGTAGTAATAACCGGCAGAGCCGCCTCCCGACTCCGAGCTTGGCAGTTCATCGTACCGGATAATTTCCCCGCTTCCCATGACAAGACGGTACTCCAGTGCCGCAATCGCCTCCTGATATGCGCGGGAGATCCCTTCCAGCTCTTGATGAATGCCGCTGATCGCCGCCGTCAGACGGATGTGGTAATGGTCGAGCAAAAACCGTTTCACCTGTTCCGCGATGCGATCCAGATCGGAGGCTTTATGCGTTTCGTCGAAATTAACGATGCATGCCAGCATACCGTCCAGTTCGGCTGCGAAAGCTTGATGCTGAAGTCCGGCGACTTCTTCCGCAACGTTCATCATGATGAAATGCGCCAGCTTCTCTTTTTGCGGCTGCGCGTCACCGGACGACGCGAATTTGCCGTAATGATCGATATGGAACAACAGCACGGCAAAATAGGGCGAAGCGAGCCGGATGTTGTGAGCCGCTAGCGATTCGTGCACGGGGACGTTTTGTTCCAGACGCCCCTTTAACAAGCCCTGCAAAAAATGCGACCGGATCGCGTTGCGATGCCGTTCGAGCCGTTGACCGATCTTTTCCTTCTCGGCAAACGTATTGTTCAATGCTTCCTGCAAATAACCGTATTCGTTCGATCCTTCCTCAAAGGAGATGCCTGATTTTGTCGACAGGCTGCGGATAAGCACGCTGATCGGGTTGTAGTTTTTTTTCAGAAACAGATAAGTCACGAGTCCGCCGATTAATAGACTTAAACCGATGCTCATATAAATGAGGTTTTTCACGTATTTCATTTTTTCATCGAACAGCTCGGCGGGAATCATCGATACATATTTCCACCCGGTACTGTCCGACGTCGTGTAGGAGACGGCCGCCTTCTCACCGGAAACATCGCCGTATAAAAGCCCGTTTTTGCCAGGCAGCCTGTTGTGCGCCAAAAAATCGGGTCGCTCTTCGAATCCGGTGGAAGCAACCATGCGATTATGCTGGTCGAGTACAGCCACCGTAGCGTCATTGGGCGTTCTGATGTTTTCGAGCAGCTTCGAATCTTTAATGATAAATAAGATGACGGCGCCCGGAAGATCGGGATTGTCGAGAATTACGGATTTTGCGAACATGACAGCTTTGACCGGCGGTCCGTCTTCCTGCGTTGTGATCGGCACGTATTCCTGAATGTACCGTTTGCCAAAAAACGCTTTCCACTCCTCGAGACTTTGGTCATCCTTGGCGCCGATCGTCTCGAATAAGGTGCGGCTGTCGATATGTTCGCGCGTCGATAAGACGGTATCGCTGTTTTTGTAATAAACGTAGATTTGCTCGATGTAGTCGTTGGCCATCTTGTACACCCGCAAATCGTTGGCGATGTTGACCAGGTCATAATAATCGTTATCCGTGAGCGGCTTATTGACGTTAATAAAACCGCCGAGCCGTTTGCTCAGGGCCATTTCCATGCTTAACCGCTCGATCCCCCCGAGGTTGCTGTCAATCGCCTGCTCCATCTTTTGGAGAACCGATTCGTTGGCGCGGTTCACTTCCGACTCTACGACGTGCCAGGTTGCTGCATATATAATGCCGCTGATCATAATCGGGACGAGCAGTACGGAGATATAGGAGATGAGCCAGTTGACGATGACGCTGCGCTTGTAAAATCGGATCCGTTGGAGCTTCACAGTCGTTAACCTCCGTATCCCTTCGGTGTAAGTGCTTTCTTCTTATTATACACAAAAGGAAAATGAGGCAAAGCGCTTTTCTTTCGCTGTAAAATGAGAAAGCAGACCGCCGAGGCCGCCTGCTCCGATAAACCTCTACCTATTGTTGTTTTTATCCTTCCAAAATACCAGAATCAGGAAAAATACGACCAGAAGCGCAAGCGCAACGATGACATATTTGCTGAAAATGAGGATTCCGAAAAATAAAGCGCCGTATATGATTTGCCTTACCATACCTCACCCGCTTTCTTTAGCGCAAGGATGTACGTAATCGGACCATTTAGAATGAACCAGGAACGCAGCAATTCTACTTCGCCTGCACCAACTGCACATCGAGATCAAACGCAACTTCCTTGAACGTCTTTTGCAAGTCGGCCGGCGATTCGATCGACGACAGCTTTTTCAAAAAGACAGGCGAACTTTGTCAAATGGCTCACACTCCTAGGATGTACGAATGAAATTCTACACTTCATTACGTATCGAACATCACATCGTTCCAATTTTTTACATTTATTTCGAGCAAATGAATCTCTCGTTTTCAAAAGAAAAAGCCATCGGCAAGGCGCCGATGACTTCGATAGGTTCATGTTCTATAACGGCTGTCGGGAATTCTCGTTGTTTCGTAGCGCTAGGCTAAAGCTTGTTCCAATATCCGCCGATTTCGCAACATCCAGGCCGCGGCTCGGATTCTCCATGCAAGCCCCCATTGCGGGCCGATACTCTCCATTGTAATGCCCGCTTCAACCGCTTCTTCGGCAGCCTCGCGTACAGCGACCTCAATGATGCGGTCCAGCAGCAGCAGCCGTTCCTTCGCAGCCAGTCCGTACGCATCGACGAGCAGACGCACTTGCTTCGCACGGATAGCCGCTGGCGGCAATCCAACCTTCTCCGCCACGTCATCATCGTGAAGCTGAGGGAAGAGCCAGCATACCCTCGCAAGCTCGGCCATCGGGTCGACCGGGCCGGCAAACTCCCAATCGATGAGCGCGACCGGCATTCCGTCCCGCGTTACCATGTTCCACGGCGCAATGTCGCCATGACTGACGATGCGGGACGTTCCGCCCAGCTCGCGTAAAAACCAGGGCTGCCACACGGCGCCGTCAGCCGGAACATATGAAGCAGCGGTATCGTGAAGCCTGCGCAGCATGCGCCCTACTTCCATGAGCGCCTCATCGCTCCACGGTCCGGGGTGGACGAATTCCCCTTCCACATAGCTGAGCATCTCACGTCCGTCTTCATTCATGCCGGAACCGACGACGTCCGGTAGATGGGAGAAGCCGTCACGCTTCAGACTCTTTAGCAAATCATGCACATTCGGCGTCCAAGGACCGGACGGGCGAAGCACGACATTCCCTTCACGGCTCACGGATTTATCAGCGGATAGTACCTCCTGCTCAGACACTACCTGTTCGTTAGTATTGCTCGGATCGTTTACGCCATTCGTTTCCACTGTTCTCGTATACCCCTTTTCGCAGCAGAGGAATCACGCAGGTTTGTCGGGTTATTTATGCGCTGTCCCCTTCCATATGATACCCGAAAAAGATTACATTACTTGTCATAGACAACGCCCCCTGATCAAATATGCAATAGTTTATCATAATTCACCCCGAGTCCGTAGGGGAAAAATCGTTATAACGATACATTGCTCCTATATTGCTCCTACATCTTCAAGAAGCAAGTAGCGAGCGCGCGTTCCTGCGTCGAGAGCCGCTATCGAACCAGCAGCTTTTTGAACATGACCCTGTTACCGCCGCGACCGTCATAGTTAAGGCACACCGGAACACCTTCCAGTTCCTGCTCTTGCGGTTCAATGCTAAACCCAAGCTTGGTATGAAACGCGATCGAATCTTTCTTTCGCGGCACGGTGACGCATCGTATCGTCGTCCGACCCGACGCTGCGGCGCGGTCAAAAAAATTCCCGTACAATGCCCGCCCAACCCCTTGTCCCCGAGCCACCGGATCAACCATCACAATGCGAATATACGCCTCGTCCGGTACCGTCTGCGACAAGAACCCCATAAGAAATCCAATCATGTCCCCGCCTTGTTCAGCCACCAGACATGTTTCCCGAAAATGATGAATGTACCAGCTCGAAAACATATCGCTCGCATAGGTGCTCCCCCACCAGTCGGGTGCCGCCGATATGATCGCTCCGCAATCTTCCGGTTCCATATGCCGTATGATCAACCTAATTCCCCCTGCCGATAATTTTATAATGATTTTTTTCGCAAAATAATCCTTATCTTCTTTACCATTAATCATACTTTACGCATATACATGTAGTGAAGCTAAATAAAGTTTGGAGGTGCTTTATGAAGACAAGATGCCTCTTAACAGCTCTGTTCGGTCTCTGGTTCATGGTTGCGCCTTGGACGGTCGGTTTCGCTGATCATCCCGTCGCGCTCTGGGTGAGCGAAGGATGCGGCGCCGTGCAAGTCATTTGTTCGCTGTGGGCGTTTTATAAACGCGCGGGAGATTCGTTGCCGAATCTGCTGATCTTGCTTACAGGCTTTATCTTTGCCATTATGCCTTTTACCTTTCTGCCTGTTTCCAAAGGGCTATATGTTACCGTATTCGGAATGCTGACCATCGTCTTCAGCTTTCGAAATCTGGGGTCCAAATAACTTAAAACGGACTTGCCCCGTAAAGGACAAGTCCGTTGAGCTTGTTGAGAAAGTGTTCCATTGAAGTAATAAATAGTACGAGGGGGTGGGGTATCCGCTTCCGGTCGCTGTTGTCTGCAGGAAATCTTGAATCGGAGCCGCTTAAAAGCGGTCATCTCCCGCAGACAAAGGCGAACGCTGTCACTCCTCCAACGGATACCCCACCTCCGTATTTATCTATATTCTTTTTAGTAACACTTTTTCAACACTCTGAGCGGACTTGCCGCGTATAAGACAAGTCCGTTTTTGCCGTTTCACTAAAGCAAAGCTGTAACCGGCCTTATTTCTTGAACAGGATCGGTTCGGTCACGACGCGGTTCTTCACATATTTATCCATAAACGCCCATGCTTCCTCGCTAGCCTGAGCGGCTTCTTCTCCCTTAAAGCCGTGGCCCTGGCCGGGGACGATTTTAAAATCAACGACCGGTGCGCCCGCGTCCTCCAGCTGCTTGGCAAACTTCTCGCTATTCGAAAACGGTATCGTCGTATCCGCATCCCCGTGCCGTATCCAAAACGGAGGCGTACTTGGGGATGCATACGTCCCGGGCATAGCCAATCTCGCTAAGTCAGGGACGGAAAGCGCCGACTTATTGCCGAGCAGCGCCGTGAGCGATTTATATTTATCGGCCTCCGGGGTTGTAAAATCTGCCGGTCCGTACCAATCGGCTACCGCTTGCACTTGATCCGAGTATTGCTGCCAGCCGCTGGAGCCTCCCAGATCGATATCCTTCACTTTCTTGCCGTTGTCCAGCGTCACTTCGGCGTCCGGGGTCAAATCGCCGGTCGTTCCAAGCAGCGAAGCCAGGTGGCCGCCCGCCGACACGCCCCACACTCCGATTCGGCTCGGATCGAGATGATACTGCTTGGCGTGAGCCCTCAAATAGCGGATCTCCAGCTTCACATCTTGAATTTGCGCCGGGAACGCAGCTTCCGGCGTAAGACGGTATTCCAGAGATACGCCGATGTAACCTCTCTTGGTCACATACCCGCTGATCGAACGGAGCGCATCTTTCCTGTTGCCGTGGTTCCACCCTCCGCCGTGAATATACACCATAACGGGCAGCGGACTTTCAGGCGGAGTGTCCGGAATGGCGATCGAAGTGTACAACTTCCGGCTTCCTGCCATTCCGATCTCCACATCTTCGAAAAGCTTCACCCCTTTTGGGGCGACAGACACTGCCGGTTGCGCGAGGACAGGCGCCTCACCAGGGAGTCCCCTGGCCTCGGACAGCGCCGGCGCAAACGCAGGCTCTGCACTCAATTGCTCTTTTTCACGAGGACTACATCCCGTCACGTTTAAAACGGCTGCAAGCATCACGAACATTCCCATCGATACGATGACTCCTTTTGTTCGAATAAAATAGTGCACGGTCGTCCCACCTACATATTGACTCGTATCTGACTCATTAATAACTATATACAACGGGATACGTATCGTCAATCGATATTATTTAAGCGTTTGCAAAAAGAGTATGAAAGGATTTCGCAGCCCTGTTTTTCTCCCTACTCGACAAATAAAAAAGCCGGCTTCACAGGCATCATCGCCCATACAGCCGGCTTTCGTAAAGTAATCGTCATTCGACCGCCGCGAGCAGCAATACTACGGAAACGACAGACAGCAGCCAAGTCACCCGCCCCGGCAAAGGCCGGTTGCGATGACTCCGATACCATCCTCCGAACTGCAGCTTGTTGCGGTACAACATAAACACGATCAGTAGGTTGGCGAAGATTACGGTGCTTACGCTCCCTTCGTTCCATTTGGCGCCAAACAGCGAAAGAAGCAGCAGCTCCGCGCTATGGAGTAACGGCAAACCTATGATGAGGATGAGCAGTATACGGAGCCACTCCGCCACCATCGAGCTGATTCCTTTCATTCGCCTTCACTCCTGTTACAGTATCGCCAACCGAGAAAACAGGCATCATGTTGCCGGACGATCAAATGTATGCACTTTGACCCAGTGGCGGCCGCCGTCGGAAGTGGTATATATAACGGGCGGCTGCTCATGATCGTTGCTGATCAGCCATCCATGCTCGGCATCGCTGATCGCAAGCAGTGCGCCGCCGTAGCCCGGCAGCTGTTCCTTGCCGTTGTTCCACGTTTTTCCGCCGTCCGTTGTCCATCCGACCGTGTTTGGATTATCGCAGGCCGGGCAATAGCCTCCCATGAAAGCAACCTTCGGACTAACGACATATAGCGCCCCCGGTTTTGAACCATCGTTCTTGTGCCCGCTGTTTTCGTTTAACGAGAAGCCTGGCGCCGGTCCGGCGCCCGCCGTAGAATTCGCGATGACCGTCGTCCAATTCGCCCCGCCGTCCGACGTATGGAATAACGAATAGGACGTTTGCGACATTCCCGATCCGCCGATCCATTCCACCCACGCGTCATCTTGGCCAGCGGAGCGAATAACCGCTCCGGTGAGCGAGTCCGCCGATTCTCTCGACATCACCGTTTTCCACGTCGTACCGCCATCGACAGTACGCTGTACCGCGATTTTATTGTTGTCCCCGGTCACGACCCAGCCGTTTTTGCGATCATGAAAATATGCGTCGCCCACCATGTGGTCCGGCACCATTAACGTAATCCAGCTTTTTCCTCCGTCGGACGAGTACGCATTCGCGGCAAACGCCTCTTGCGACGAAACAAAATGAAGAAATCCGCCACCCGGCACCGTTCCGGCATCAGACCACTGCGTTCCGCCATCCTTGGTATGGAGCAGGCGGCGTTCCTTCGCATCAGTTGAAACCGGTCCCAGCACCGCCCAAGCCTCTTGTCCGTTCAAAGCAAACAACTGCTCCACCGTCTGCTTACCTTCATATTGCACTTTCCATTGTTTCCCGCCGTCATCCGTTCGTGCGATCCATCCGCTTCCGCCAATCCAGCCGGACTTCGGATCGATGAGACGGACCGAAGCAATATTGCTCATGACAACCTTATGATCGGACGGATTCGATGGATTCGTTGAACCGCTCGGGCCGTTTTCTTTCGGCGGCACATTATTATTGGCACTGCCCGACGGGACGGGAGCTTCGACCTGTGAACCGGACGATCCTGGACTCGCACCTGCGTTGGGACCCGTGATCCCCGCATTGTCCGGGGCAGAATTACTTCCGCAGCCCGCCGCCGCGGCTAAGGCCAACGTAAGGAGCACAACCCCGGTAATCTTCTTCAGCTTCTTCATCCGCTCTCACTCCTCTAGTTGTTATATATACGAAGACGATGCAGCGAAACAATAAGTTGCAGAAGAACGTCTGATTGTACCCCGTAGCAATTAAATAAGCGGCTGCCGGCGCCCCGCACTTGAGGCAAGAACCAACGCTGCTTATGCATCTCCTGGAGGCTACGTGAATTCAACGGACAGGCGCCGGCTCTGCTGCGTTAGCGATTACCCGCATTTCCCTGTCCTAGAAGAACTCCTCGCTTGTGAACTGTCTAACGCTCCGTTGCGTTACCCGGATACCGGCGGGAGAGCGATTTCGGGATGCTTTTGCAGCAATGCGTTAAGCATTCGAAGCTGCGGGAAAGGCTCCAGCCGAAGATGCCTCGGGATGTCTTCTTTGATGACGGCCTGTCCGCCGGACTCCATAAACTGCTCTAGCGTCGGCGGGCTCCCAACCATTGCCGCAATATCGCCCGGGCTCAACAGCAGCAGCGCTTTGGCTTCCGTGGAAGGGACGGGCTTATCTTCCGAACAGGCCAAGTAAATGGGAGTCAACTGGCGGCTTGTCTGGCGCATACCGACCAGAATCGGTACAACGTCGTCAGACGGCCAGTCCCCTAACGTTAGTTCGGGCTCGGAGGATGCCTCGTACCAATAAGTGGCTGGCGGTTTGATCGGGAACACCCGGACAGCCGCTTCCTCGAACGCTTCGCGCGCGGCGCACTGCCATCCGGTTTCGCCATGCTCTCTGTGTCCTCCGATGCGGACAACGCCAAGCGTCGTCCCTGCTTTCGTCGGACCGACCTGAAACGGAAACAGACCGCGGCATTGAATGAACACACCCGCGGTTACAATCGAATCGCTTGAAATCATGACACCGTCCCCTTTCATTGTTCGACAGCCGTCGAGCGCCGAAACAGCGCAAACAATCAAGCACTCATTTTTTTGCCGGAACCGAAACGATCGGCTTTCATACTGATGATGACGATGCATACGGAGCAAACGATCGCAATCCATCCATTGTAATAAAATACACTGCGCATGCCGAACGCCTCGCTGGCGAATCCGCCGACAAAGCTGCCGATGATCCGCGCAATCCCCAAGCTAAGCAGGCCGTTCAGCGTTTGACCGCTGGCCTTCAGCTCCTTCGGAACTTCCCGGTTAATATACATCGCCATGGTGACGGAGAGCACAATGAAGATCAGCCCGTGAAGCGCTTGAGCAGGAAGCACCCATGCCGGTTGATCGGTAAGAGAGAAAAGGAACCAGCGGAGCGCGGAGGCGATGCTGGATACAAGCAAAATATGCGTCATCCGAAATCGCCGGAAAATCCGGTTTGCAAAAAGCAAAAAAGGAATTTCGCTCAGAGAGGAGATAACCATGGACCAGCCGAGCAGTACGTTGTCTCCCCCTATTTCGCGAAAGTAAACGGGAAAGAACGAGTAGTAATAGCCGAGCGTAATTTGCAAGATCAAATTGATGCCCATATACGTCATCAGCTTGCGGTTTTTAAATAAAACCGACAATTGCATTTTACTGCCCCCGGACTGGTAACCGGAAATCGCCGGAAAACGGGTAAGCAGCAGCAGCGAGACAAACATCACCGCCGCGTAGACGGGAAACAAGTAATGGATGTTATATTTGGCGATAAAACCGAAGGTTACGGACATCGCTGCGAATCCGAACGTTCCGCCCATACGAATCGGGCCGAACGACCATTTCTTATGCTTCTCCAGTTCTTCCAGCGTGATGGCATCGCTAATGGCGAATACCGACGTCTGGAAGAAGGTAAACAAGCAAACCATGAGCAGCAAGTAGTAAAACATATGGGAGAGAGGGAACAACAAGATGGCCGCTCCGCTTCCGATAAGCAGCAACGCCAGTATGGAGTTTTTGGTCTTCGCCCGGTCTGAGACAGCCCCCCATACCGGCTGCGCCAGCACCGCGACCAGCGGCCCCAAGCTCAGCAGCGTCCCGATTTGTGCGGGCGAAGCGCCGATCGATTGGAAATAGACGGGAATATAGGTGCCATAAACGGCGTTTCCCATATAAACGACTGCATAGAACAACAGAAAATACATCATAGCCGGTATCCGCTCTTTCGTTTTAGTATCGTCCGTCCGAATACGAAGCCTATTATCTCACCAGCCCCCTTGAAAGACAACAAGTTTCCAATCGTCGCCAAAAAAAAACAAACCGGCTGCCATGGGCAGCCGGCTTGTTCATGGCGATTCGCGTCATTCGCCGGGATCGCTTGGTTCATTCGGTTCGTCCAGATCGCCGGTCGAAGCCGGGACCGAGAAGCGGACATTGTATCTGACCGAATTGGACGGATTTTTCTTCTCGCGAATAATGATTATCGATGTTCCGTAGACAGTGGACGCATCGACCACCTCCGCGTCATGCCTCATATCGTGCGGTCTCACGGACGGTACGCTCGTAGCACCGGCCGGCAATTGTACATTGTAATCAAACACTTCCGGCGTGAAACCATCCAGCTCTTTGTTGTTTATTTTGATTCCTTTGAGCAACGGAAGGTTTTTCGGCAGCATCGGTACATTCAACATCCCACCGCCCACCGGAGTTTGTGCGATGTTTTGCAGTGCCTGCGGTCCAAGCCGATCCTGCAGCTGCTGCAAATAGAGACTTCTTGGACCTACATGGCTGCCAAGATGCTCCCAATACGCGTCGTTCCGCGGCCGTTTGTCGTCCGCATTCGGCAAATACGGCTTTTTCTTGGCGCCTACATGACCGATCGCATAGTTCTGCGCCGTGATCGGCTGCTGGGAGACCAAATCCCCTTCCGTATTCCAGGTGACGTAGTTGGCGCCCGACCAACCGTGGCCGCTGCCGAGCAGTCCGCGGTCTTGAATGGCGATATCGGCCGATACATTATCGTACAATCCGCCGACGGACCAGCGGTGATGCGGCTCGCTCGTTGCGAATTCGTTCACCGATTGACTGTCGAGGAACACGTTCGGCCCTTGCACGCGGCTGTCTACGACAAACGCATGTCTCGCCGTTTCGGCATAGTTCCGCTGCATCAGCGTGAGCTCGCCGCTCATCTTGTACGGGTACCGGTTGCCACCCGTAATGACGCTGACCATATCGAGCGATTTGTTATCCTGCACCGTGACCCATTTGGAGCCGCGGCTGACATGCGCCAGAGCATGATTCAAATGCAGCCCGGTTATTTCGCGCATCCATGCGTTCTTCACGTTGGTGAAAATAGCGAAGCTGACGGCATGATTTTCGTCGGAGTAATATGTTTTCCCGGCATTCGTAGCCGTTACGCTCGGATCGAACGCAGAGTCGACGCGAAGATTTTCCACTCCGATCTGTTCAATGCGATCCGGGTCCTCGTATTGGATCACTTCGCCTCCGCCCCACCGGCGTTCTATCGAGTTCGCCAGCGGCGCATCGATGGTGATTTGGTTCCTGTTCTGGTCTACCGCTGTAATGACGCGGTCGAAGTCCAGATTGAACGGTGTCCATTGTACAGTACCGTCTCTTTCAAAAATCGTATCCATATGAATTTCATGAATCCATCTGGAATTGCCGTAACGGCGCACTTTCACTTTGTCGCCTGCCTTGAATTTACTTGCATCGTCCACATTGAACGATTTCGCGCCGGATGGAACGAACAAATCCGCAATCTTCGTTGCATTGTCCGTCAGCAGCCTAGGTGCTTTTCCCTGAATCTCGAGAATATTTCGTTTCGCTGTGCCAGTCGCGTACAAGATCGTACCGTCTTCGCCCTGGCCTTCGCCGCGAAGCACGACGCCGCTGGCACGGATATATAACGTTCCGGCCACGCGATATGTCCCTTTTTTCAATAACACGGCGCCTCGAAATCCTTCAGCCGACAGAGGCATCTGCGACACTTGATCGATTGCCGCTTGAATGCGTGCCGTATCATCGGCTTCTCCCGCCATAGGCTCGAGTGCGATTCTCGCTTGCACATCGGGAAGCTTCACGCCGCCGCCCATATACCCTACATTAGAAAAATCGATAATGCGATTGCCCCGGTAATCCGGGACGTACATCATTTTCCCGTCCGGTCCGGTATACGCGATTTTGCTTTCGTCCGGGCCGACGTCAGCCGGATTTTGCGCAGTGAAATACAGCGTATCGTACACCGGCTTTTTGCCCGCGAACTGGAACTGCAAACGAATTTCATACGATCCGTACTTTTGTACGGTTCCGGAGAACGCAAGCGTCTTATTCGTCCCTGCAAGCAGCGGAGATGCAGGCAGCGACTGAATCACTTGCCCGTCCGAAGCCGATACGAGAGAAGCGGTCGCCGTACCGTCGGCATAAGGCTGGAGACGAACTGACGGATACACTTCCCCAATATTCAGCAGCGCCGGCTGGCCGATATCTCTTGCCATCAAAGCATGATCCAGCCCAACATCGACGAGCAGCGTGCCCGGATCATACACGTCCACCCAGACGCTCGATTCTTTCGTCACTTTATCCATCGTCGCCTTGCCGGTGATTTTAACGGCACCCTCACTGACGGCGGTTACATTTCCGCCGGCATCAACGGCGGCGACATCCGCTTTCGCGCTTGCCCAGCTTACGTTTGCGGCGGACAAGTCCGCAGCCTTACCGTCCGTCATCGTTCCGCCGATGGTAAACCGGTAAGACGTTCCTTTGCTCAAAGTCGTCGTGTCGTATTCGCCCAGCTTGCGCCCCTGCACATCCGTTATGTAAACGCTGTCAAGAACGGCCGGAGGCGGGGTCCAATTCGTGCTGTATATCCCGATTTCATTTAATTGAAAATTCACATTGGCCAGTGTCACGAGCAATCTGACATAGCGGGTGTCCACGGCCGGGAAGTTTACCTTCTCCACTTTACCGGAGATCGATCCGGTCACATTTTTCACTATTGCATCGTGCCAAACCGTTTGGTCGGTTGAAGTTTGAATCGCATAGCTGCTGACGCTTCCCGTTCGGAAGTCAAGCTTCACCTCATCGACGGCGTAGGAAGCGCCCAAGTCTACGGCAATCCACACGGTGCCGTCTGCCCTGTCTGCGGCCAGCGGCTGCCAGAAGGTCGCCGTATTGCCGTCGACGGCTTCCGCTGCTCGTCCGCAGGAGCAATCGGAGCTTTTCGTTACTTTCTGGTTCAATGCCAGGTTCGCCAGTTCATCCGCCGCATGTACGGGCAGAACGCCTCCCGGCATCGCCGGCAGCAGTACGGACAGAAGCAGCATGGAAGCCATCCAGCGGCTGATCGTTTTTTTCAATGAAAACAAACCGTTCTCCACCTTTCGGTATCATTGGTTTACATCGTGCTTAAACGCCTTCCCCCTTCCATACGTAGTCGAAGCGAGTACCATTTTAGTATATAATTTCCACAGCTTGTCTTACATAGCGGATTCTCGCACGAATTTGCCGAAAAGTCATCTGCATCTAAAAAAACAGCAGGGGCTTGGCATTACCGGAAGCCCCCGCTCGGATCCATTACCCGGGTTATGGGCACCGGAAACGGAAAATATCGATAATGATTCCTATCGGGATACGGATCGTAATAAAGGTGCGGCCGATTCCGCTGAAAATCCGCAGACGAACCGTATTCGGTCCGACACTAAGCAAACATCCCGTAAAAGTACCAAACAATGTGCGAACGATAACAACCTTGCCTACTAACATTCTGGCCAATCTTCTTATCCTTCGTTGCGTATTCGCGTGCACTCTTCTTGTAGTTGTCATGCCCAGTTCTTTAGACATATTCCAGCTCCTCGTCAGGTTTTGGTTCAAAGCTCGCACTTGAGCATCTACCCACAACAATGTATGGATCACATCCGTCCGAGAAAACGGCTGGTGCCTACTTTCGCAAACAATAACGCCAAAAAAGATACGGCATCGTCCCTTTTAACTGTATTTAATTCAGTGACAGTACTCATATGGAAAAAGGCGACCCGCCGGACAAATTTACGGAAAACGATCGCCTCAGCATATTTTTTTCTATCCGTATGTCAAAAAAAGAACCAACCGCTTAACCTCAAGCGATTGGTTCCGTATGGATTACAGTTTATTAAACGTGTCGGTCAAAACAGGCACAATTTGCGACTTGCGCGAAACGACGCCCTTCAGAACGGCCGTGTTGTTCTCCAGCTTCACGTTGTACGCCTTCTCGACGGCATGAGCCGAGCGGCCAAGGGCCAATCCGACGGAGTCATTGTTCAAAATATCCGTTACAACGAAAAGGAATAAGTCCAGACCTTTTTCCGAAATGATGGCGTTCAGCGCATCTTCCAATTCCGCTTGACGCGCAAGCACGTCATTCGTATCCACCGCGTTGACCTGCGCGATTTCCACTTTGGCGCTACCCATCTGGAATTCTTTGGCGTCGAGGCTGATCAGCTCTTTGATCGTCTTGTCGCTCAAGTCGGCGCCGGCTTTCAGCATTTCAAGACCGTAAGATTCGGCGTTCACCCCGGCGATTTCCGCCAATTCGCGTGCCGCAGCCACATCTTCACTCGTGCATGTAGGCGATTTGAACAGCAGCGTATCGGAAATAATCGCGGATAACATTAAGCCGGCGATTTGTTTGGGGACGGCCACGCCGTTTTCCTTGTACAGCTTGTTCAAGATCGTCGCTGTGCAGCCTACGGGCTCGGCACGGTAATACAGCGGTCCGCTCGTTTCGAAGTTCGCGATACGGTGATGGTCGATCACTTCCGCTACACGTACTTGATCGATGTCGGATACGCTTTGCTGGCGTTCGTTGTGGTCAACCAGAATGACGCTCTTAACTTCGCCTGCGACCGATTCAACAAGACGCGGCGCTTCAGCCTGGAACTGGTTGAGCGCAAATTGCGTTTCTCCGTTAACGCCGCCCAGACGCACCGGCTCAGCATTTACGCCTATGCTTGTCTTCAAGTGAGCGTAAGCAATGGCAGAACAAATCGTATCCGTGTCCGGATTTTTGTGTCCAAAAATAAGTACTTTTTCCATCATCATGCTCCTATTCGTCTTTTGTGAGAAAATTATAACCTAGTCCTTATATACAATCAAGATTATACCTCAAAATAAGAATTATTCCTATGCATTTAATAGGAATAATTGTGAATCGTTTTAAAACTTTTTATTTTGCCTTATTTCCTGCATCATATAATCGACGAAATCCAGCAGATCATGACGGGTTACAACGCAATGATCTTTTTGCCCGTTGTACTCATCCAGACATGACTTAATGATCGGTTTGAACCGCTCCGACAGTTCGCTCAGTCCCCACTCCCCGCCTTCCCGCTTGGAAGATACGACCTCTTTTTTCATAAAATAAAGGACTCTGCAAAGGTTCAAAGCGATGTATACAGGCTCCACATATGACGGCGGATCGTGCAGGATGCTTTGCACGAACCCTTCCACATCGTGAAGAATGGAAGCGGCATACACGCGCTTATCGATTGGGCCGTAAAGCTCGCTTAACGGCTGCCCATACAGCGTCAGTCCCCTCTCATAGGCGACAACGAGATGCGAAGCCAAATCGGCATCCTCGAACCCTCCGCAAATATAATTTTCGTCTGCCCTGTACTTTTCCCTGTGATACTCCGAGTAATGATATTCAAAAGGGGTCGGATACACAAACGGCTCCAGCTGCTTTTCCAGAATGATACTGAATTCAAGTCCGCGGGCAGCGGGCAGTTGTTCTTCAAGCTTCAATGTCATTTTGGTAATTTGCCTCATGGTCTGCGGAGACAGCTTTTCTTTTACCACGACCAACAAATCGATATCGCTTTTGCCCGGATTAAAGCATCCCATCGCCAGTGACCCGTGTACATAGATCCCCAGCACATTGCCCTTGAGCGCTTCTTTAAACGTTGCCGCGATATGGTCCAAAGCATGTGAGATGTTCAAGAAAATCCTCCCTTCGCAAGAAGTATCGTCGTTGGCAGCAGCTCTGCGCTTATTGATTGTTCAGGTGGTTGATCGGTCTTTTACGCCTCTTTTACATATTTTAATGATTCCTTGCCCGAAAAAGACGAATCCGATGACGACCAATATGATTGAAATGAATTGTGGTACGACCATCATTATTCCACTCCCTTGATCCGGTCCTCCGCTATCGTTTAAAAGATGATTCCACCACATATATCCATAAACTCCAAGCGATATGCATACCATCCCGACCAAAATACGTAAAAATGCTAACTTCTTTACCATAATAAACCTCACGTAAATTTTTTTTATAAACGGACTACTCGTTCTTGCTGCACGCAACGCAAGGAGTTCCCTAAGCGGTTTGCTCCGCGTTCGACTCGCTCTCTCCCGCATCCTTGCTTACTTGAACGAACAGCATGCTGTTGTCCTGAAAATACGTTTCTGCGAAACGCATCACATCGTCTGCCTCTACTTCAAGAACTCGATCCGCAAATTCAACGGGGTCAAACGACACGCCGAATATATGCTCGGATGCCAGCCGCGCGTTCAGCGACTCCCGCTGGTCCTCCGCTATGAGGTGCCTGCCGGTTATCGACTTTTTCGCCCGAAACAGCTCATCCTCGGGTACGCTCTCGGTTTTTAACCGGATGAATTCGGCGACAATAATCCGTTTGACCTCATCGATCCTGTCGAGGGCGGCCGCCGCATACCCGGTAATCGCTCCTTCGCTGAACATGGTGTTCATCTCGGCCGTTACCGCATAGGCGAGTCCCCGTTCCGTACGAATTTCTTTGGTCAATCGGGATTGGAGCAGCCGCACCGCGACGTACCCGGCATACCGGTCCGGCGACTCCCTGTCAGGCCCGTACATCCCCCAGTGCAGCTGCGCCTGACGAATGTCGCGTTCGATATATACCGTCCGACCGTCTAGCTTGCTTCGCTTCAGCTTCTCCAGTTTCGGCGGCGCATTATAACCTTCTGCCGGAGGAACGATCGATTCCAAATATGCGACAAGCTTCCCGTGATCGATATGGCCCGTGACAACGAGGACGATATTATGAGGCTGATAATATTCGCGGTTAAAACGGATCAGATCGTCCCGTGTTATGGAAGTAACGGAAGACTCGGTGCCAAGATTGCCGGCACGTTCGGGATGCATCCCGCGAAGCATCCGCAGCAGCAGCCTGCTGCCATACATTTGCGGATTATCCTCGGCTCGTTTGATCTCTTCGATCACGACCGACTTCTCGATGGCGATTTCCTGCTCCGGAAAGATCGAGCCGAAGATGAGATCCGTGAGAAACTCCGTACCGTGCTGCCATTCGTCGTATGGGGTATATATGAAATAACGCGTCCACTCCGGGGAGGTCGATGCATTCAGACGGCCGCCGATTTCCGAAACTTCTTCCATAATTCGTTCTTTCGAGCGCGACGCCGTTCCCTTGAACCTCATGTGTTCGAGGAAATGAGCAATGCCGAACGGATAATTCAATTCATGGTGCCCTCCGGCTTTAACCCAGTAACAAATGAGCGTGGACACCGCTTTTTCCTGATGCTCGGTAATGACCGTTAACCCGTTGCTTAACACCGTTTTGTTCAATTTCAGTCCCCCATTCGAATGGTTTCGAATCTATACAACAACTTTACCATTTTATGTATATTGGGAGAAATGTTTTTTTAGTGCAGCAAAATAGAAACCACTCCGAATGCACGGAGTGGCCGATCGCTATGCTTTTAACGAACAATATGCTCGAATATAAAGTCGGTAATGCGTTTGGAATATTCATCCCATACATAATCCTTGTTCTCAATGATCAGTTTCGGAATGTCCCACGAATCGACAATCGCCCTGACAAACGCCTGGCTTCCGCTCCACAACGTGCCGGCCTCTCTAAAATCATCATCCGTATGCAAAGAAACCGGACCCCATACGTTACCGCGAACGCTGCATATGAACCTCCACTGGCCCTCCACATGAACTTGGTAAAAATAAATCAGTACCGGCTGGAGCGGCGCTACGATACGCTGTAATGTCGACGCAAACTGTAAAAGCTTCGCACGGTTCATCCCCATATGATGTGCGCAATTGATGACGTCTTGAAAAAGCACGCTTTCAATAATCGTCACATTTTGCCCGCTTTGGAGCCGGTCTTGAACGAAGGCTTCAAATCTGATTTGCAGCTGTTGTATGAACACGTCCGCTTGGCCGTCATCTGCCAAGCTAGTGAATTTGTATTCGGGAATCATCAGAGGATGATGTTTTTCTTGCTCCAAGATGCACCGATGCGGTACTTCCCAGGAAGTTAATTTATGTGAAATCATCGTGGCATAGGTCGTTTTTCCGGAACCCGGCATTCCTTCGATAATTACAAGTCTTTTGTTGGACATGGCAAAGCCTCCGTTTCATTGTAGGTCGGGTGAAAGACAACGCAAATAAACCTTTACAGGCGGATCAATTGCGCGTATTACCTCAACTTGTCGATACGGAAGCCTGGTGACATACATAATCCTCTTCTCATAGTAAAATAAATACAAGGAAATATTATCCAACGGAAAATGAACTGTCAATACCTTTTTGTCTTTGCGACGACTAAGACTGGAACACGAGGACGGGTCCATTCCAACGGTCATTGCGAACGATTTCATCCCGGAACGGTTCATCGCCTTTATATTTTTCAATCAGGCGCCTCCAGAACTGGTAAGCATCATGGTTGGATAACGTTTGCCGGATTTCCCAAGTACCCCGGTATTGATCGAATAACCGGAAAGCAGCCTCCCTGCCCAATCCTTTGTGCCTGTACTTCCGCATGATAAAGAAATCACTGATTACATTGGTGCTTGCCGCTGAGCTGAGCTTCATATATTGTGACGGAACGTCGAGCATGACCAGAGCAAATCCCGCATTGTTCCCTTCTGTTACAGAACCGCCTTATCTTCGTATGGGATTAAAGATAGTTAAATGTCCATGCAGCTGCTCTCCTCCCGCAGCGGGTCTACTATAACACCTCGAATTCCACCGGCCAGATGACGGAACCGGGTGCCAGCGAACCGGCTTCTACTTCATTACAATAACTTGCAATGGCTTGATGATCGGATAATATTTTTATCATGCTGGCTTTGCCTGCACGGAATTCAGATTCGTATGGGATCGTGACCAGCTCTTTTACGGCTCTCGAATACGGGTATAAGGGAAGCAGCAGCTCCTGCTTCTCCGGCATTAATCGGGTCTTCATCTCATTTAATATTGCAACAGCGGTATCATGACGATCAGCAAGAAATACAATGATCTTTTGCGGGTCTTTTAGAACATATCGAATATATCCGGAGAGCTTCCCGTCAACTGTAACCGCAGACGCTCTTACGCCGCTCCCGTAACTGATCCAGTCCATAATCGAATCTCCGGGCATGAATGCCAGACTGCCGTCACCATACATTTGCTCCCACATGGAGCATAGCGCAGCTACATCGCCTCTTTCTACTCTCCGCTCGGTAACGGAAAGTGAGGAAGCAGGGAGATCTTCAACTTGAATTCGGATATGCGACTCTCCAAACATACGGGTTCGATAGCCGAACCGCGGGTAATAGGAGGGATGCCCGAGCAGCATCGATAAATGAAATCCCCGCTGCATGGCTCGTTGGTGGCCTTCTTCCATCAGCATTGAACCGACGCCAAGTTTTTGAAAGTCCGGATGTACGGCAATGGGGGCCAGGATCACCGCTTGTAAAGTATCGCCTTTCACGCGCACGGATTGAGGCGTAAAAAGTGCGTGACCGATCACCTCTCCACGGTATTCGGCGACCAATGACAAATCCGGATCGAATGTCGTTCGGTTCCTGAGCACATTAATTAACGGTACTTCTCCCATGCCAAAACTGTAGTCGAACGTTATGGCGTTAACCATGGCGATGGCATGGTAATCGTCAAGCCGTTCCGATCGAATGATTACATTGTCCAAATATAAGTCCCCTTCCTTCCAAAGGTTAGTCGCAACTCGTCGTGCGAGTGCCGGGGTACTGAATCTTTATCAAACTAAGACGAAAAAATCTTAACATAATGAATCCTGTTATATTGTTGCCGAAAACCGTATTTGCCATATAGCGACTTTGCCGCATCGTTGCAGCGTATACAGCGGATTCCCGGCTTATACTTTTGCCGCATCCGTCCAGGCCGAACAAAATTCAGCAACCGTCGCATACCGATCGTTCTTATTGGACTGCACGGCGCGAGCGGCCACTTCGTACAGCTGGCTCCCTGCTTCCCACTTGGCCAAGGAACGGTCACGCTCTCCGCCGACAAGGGCGAATGCGGTCGCCCCCATGGTAAATACATTCGTCCTCGCATCGATCGCCGCGCCCAGTCCGAATTCTTCCGGCGACATAAACCGCGACGAGCCCCACAGCTGGCCCATCGAGTTGACGAACGGCTTAGGCTGGTAGAAATCGATATCGCATATTCGCGTGATGTGCGTTGTAAAATCATATAAGATGCTGCCGTCGTAAAAATCTACAGCGACCATATCCTGCGATTCAACATGCGCATGGAATGAGAATATGGCTTGCAGCGAAGCCAGACGACGCTCCACCGTCAGCTGCCTGTATCGGTAAAAAGGCGAGTCCGGATGCGTATGCTTGGCCGGAGGCGGAAAAGACCAGTGCGCGTGCAAGCATTCTCCGTCAAACCATTCGAAGACGGCGGCATACCCTTGCTCCGTTGCGAAATGATCCGTTAACCGCACGAGGTGTTCATGCCGCAACCGCTCATAGAGAGGAACAGCCTGCTTTAACCGAACGACGGCGTCGGCCGGTTCACCTGAATAATGCGCCGTTTGCGCGCCCGCATACTTTATAAAAGCTTTCCTCCCATTCCGTTCAACGCCGAAACCGATGTTGCCGGAATCTTGCTGGTCGAAGACGCAAAATACGTTTCCGAACGGACGAAGCCATTCAAAGTCGTGGTATTGCCGCAATTGGAAAGACACATTATCATTCCACTTCATCGTAATTACGGGTTTCTCCATCGGCAACCTCCTTCATCATTGCGGTGATTTGAACGCCGCACGCCCTGCGCCCGTCACGCCTTCCTGTTCCGAGCCGCGGTACCATTCGGCTTGCGTGCGGAACATGGCCGCGTACGCGCCGTCCGCCGCCAGCAGCGTCTCGTGCGTGCCTTCCTCGGCGATCCGGCCGTCCTGCAGCACGACGATCCGGTCGGCGAAGCGCGCCCAGCCGAGCCGGTGCGAGACGAACAGCACCGCTTTGCCCTGCGCGAGCGTGCGGAACGACCGGTACAGCTCCGTCTCGTGCTGCGGGTCAAGCGCCGCCGTCGGCTCATCCAGCACGAGCAGCCGCGCATCGCGGAGCGCCGCCCTTGCAATCGCGAGCCGCTGCCATTGTCCGCCGCTCAGCTCGCGGCCTCCTTCCGAGACAAGCCCTAACCGGGCATCGAGCCCGCCGGCGGCCGCCTCCATCCCGGCTGCGCCGCTTCTCACCAGCGCGAGGCGTATCGCATCGTCCGTATGGCTTGCCTCCGGCCGGCCGAAGGCGACATTGTCGCGCATCGTCGTCTCGTACCGGACGAAATCCTGGAATGCCGCCGACATGTTTCCGCGGAGCAGATCCGGGTCGAGGTCATTATAATCGACGCCGTCCCATGTGATCCGCCCGGCCGACGGCCGGTACAAGCCGAGCAATATTTTGACGAGCGTCGATTTCCCGGCTCCGTTCTCGCCAACCAGCGCCACCGTCTCGCCGGGTCTGAGCGTGAGCCGGATATCGCGAAGCACCGGTACGTTCGTGCCGTAATAGGCGTACGCAACGTCTTCAAGCTCGATGCGGCCGGTGTTTCTCGGCTGTTGCCGCTTGCGGCCGGAAGAAGACACAACAGCGCCAACAGGCATACCGGACATACCCGCTTCAGCTCGCTCCGGCGCTTCCTGTAAAAATTCGACCAAATCGTGGATCTTAGCGCTTTGAATATACATTTTGCCGACGGGCCATGCCATCCGGCCCGATATCCCGTGAGCTTGACGCATCGCTTGAAACACGACCACAAACGTACCGGCCGTAATGCCGCCGGACTTCAACTGCAGCGTCATCCACAAGATCGCACCGAGCAGCCCTGCGATTTGCACCGTCGATACGATCATGCCGTGCCGAATTTCCCTGCGGTTCGCATTCATCCTCAGCGATAGCGAGTGCCCCATCACTTCGCTCCATTTGCCGATCAAATAACCGGTCGAACCGGAGAGCCGCATATCCCTTACCGTCCTCGGCTCCATGACCGTATCGCGCAAATAATCGGATTGACGTCCCGACGTTGTCAAATCCCGGTTGAGCCGTCGTTTTACCAGATCGGATTCGAGCCGTATGGCAAACGATACCGTAAATACGACGGCCAATATTGCCCCTACCGCCGGGTGAGCAACGGCGGCAACGGTCATAAGACCGCCCAGCTCGCACAGCATCCGCACGCAGGCGATCGCATTTTGCAGCACGCCGAGCAGCTCTTGCCCGGCCACGCTCTCAGCCCGCTGCAGCCGGTCGTAGTACGCCGGGTCATCCATTCTTGCCAATGGAACGCTGACCGCTCGTTCGTGTACCTCGGATTGGATGTGCATCGACGCCCGGTCACGAAGTTTCGTATCCAGCATATTCTGCCATGCGGCAAGCGCTGCGCGCAGCAGGGCGACACCCGTAAATACGGCAAGCGCCGGGAAAGCCATGCCGAACATCTCCGCCCATTCCCGGTTCGCCGTTCCTTTCACGAATAAGTCGACCAACTGCTTTTGAGCGCCGTAAGCCGGGACGACGAGCGCCCCGAGCAGCAGCGGAACGCCCAGCCAGCCGGTTGTCAGCAGCGGCATGGTGAGCCATACCCGGAAGATCAACCGAGCGACATGCTTTAATTTGATTAAGGAATGATTGCCCATCCTTCACCTCGATCCAAGAATAACAATCTCACGAGAAGCAACGCTCGCTTCATCCACGTCTATACATACCATGATGCCTGCATTTGGAACATCCGGCTGTATTCGCCGCCGCTGTTCATCAGCTCCTGGTGCGTTCCCTGCTCCGCGAGACGACCCTGCTTTAACACAAAAATAACGTCCGCCAGTTTGGCCGCCCCGAGCCGGTGCGTTACGAGCAGCGCCGAACGGCCTTCCGTCACCCGCAGGAACATCTCAAAGGCGTCTTTCTCCGCTTGAGGGTCGAGGGCCGCCGTCGGCTCGTCGAAGAAAACAAACCCCGCATCGCGAAGCAGCGTTCTCGCCGTCACGATCTTCTGCCACTCGCCGCCCGACGGCTCGACGCCTCCGAACGGGGCACCGAGCTGCATTTCCAAATCCCGGAGTCGGCTTCCCGACGCCTGCAGTCTTTGTTGCAGAATCGCATCTTCCTCCCGCAGCGTCATGTTGCCGAGCGCTACGTTTTCCCTTAACGTCAAGTACAGCCGGGTAAAATCCTGAAACACCGCAGAAAGCTTCGCCTGAGCCATATCCGTGGATAGCGGGATTCCATCGCCATCTCCCCATTCGACCGCGCCGTTCGTCGGCTTATACAATCCGGTGAGCAGTTTGACGAGCGTCGATTTCCCGGATCCGTTCTCTCCGACCAGGGCGGCCCGGCAGCCCGGGGGAATGGTCAGATGAAGTCCGTGAAGCGTGTCGTGAGCCACGCCAGGATAGCGATAGCTCAGATCTCGCACTTGCAGACGCAAGCTGTGGAAATTTCCGGCTATAGCGTCGCCATCTTCCGCTTCAGGTAAAAGATTGCTTTCGGAAATCGTACCGCTGCCGTAAGGCGCCGACAAACGGGCCGGTACAGGCGCGGCTTGGGAACCGGCGGCGCTTTCCTTACAGGCGGCCGCAAGCTCCGGGAGCCGCTCGCGATTCGCATCTTCCTCGAGCGTCATATAGGCTCGAAAATCTTCCCAGCGCATATACTGCCGCCGCATGGTTACTGCGTGACCGATCCAGCCGGTTAACTGCGACAACAGCATCGTGAGCGTCATAAACAGCAAGGTGAAGTCCCCTGCGGACAATGCATTCGCTCCGGGCAGCAGTATGAGCAGCGCAAGGAGCAAGCCGCCCAGCAGCGCGAACAGCAGCTCCGGACCGATCTTGCGCAGCTCGGCGGCGCGGACCGCCTCCGCCGTTTCGTGCGCTTGCCGCGCGGACAAAGCACTCCACCGCTCCGACAACAAGCGGCCGAGTCCGAACAAGCGAATCTCTTTGGCGGCGTCCCGCTTCGTCATCAGATCGGCGTAATGCCGCAGCAGCCGGCGATTCGGCACCTGCTTCCGCGACAGCTTCTCCAGCTTATCTTCGGATTTGCCCGATACGAACGTCAGCAGCAGTGCGGACGCGAAAACGGCGATTAGCGGAATCCACTGGCCGTACATAAGCAGTACCAGGCTTAATGCCACAAGCATGAAGCTCGACTGCAGAAGATGTACTCCAGTGCTATAAATGCCGTAAAGCGATACACGCAACGCTCGTTCACGCACGTCTTTGATGCTTGGCGCTTCGACGTCCTTCAGCGGAAGCCGTGTCGTCTTGCGCATGACGAGCCGCTGCTCCTCCAGCGTGCCGATCTCGATCAGCCGCGTCTGCGCCATCGGAATCGGCACCCCGAAGGCGATATTGTTCATCGCCATAAGCAGCGCCAGCCTAACGGCTCCTTCGACAATCGGCCCTATCGGCAGCGGCGGAGTCCATGCCTGAATGCGGTCGACCAGCGTCTTGACAAGCCAAAGCTCCACCGGGGTGAACGGGACGGACAACAGCATGAAGCACGCCATGATAATGACCGGCCTCCGCTCCAACCGATACAGGATACCCATGGCATCCCGGAAACACCGGATATAATTCGTTATGCTCTATCATTCCTCCATAAACAGCGAATCGGGTTTCTTATTATAGCGTTGACGGACGGCGGCAGCTACGGAAAGAACCTTTATAAACCGATCTTTCCGACGGCTATGCTTTGTGCTTGTATTTTTCCCGATTCAGCGCTTCTTTTAGATGCATGCACGTCTGCAGGTCAACGTCGTACACGTTGGCCAGCGCCGCAACATAGTAGAGCACGTCGTAAAGTTCTTCTTCGATCGTTCCTTTAATGGCATCTCCCTGCATCCTGCTGTCTTTGCGGAGCGTTTCGGACAGCTCGCCGACTTCTTCGATCAGCTTTTGAAAATACACATGTTTCAGCTCCGGCTTATAATCATTCGCTTTGATATACTGCTGCAACCCTCTAAGTGTAACGTTATTTTCCATAAGAAAGCTCCCCTTCGAAATCGTGCATGAATCCGTTCAGCTCATATCGCGGTTGCCTGCGTTAGCACAGAACAAAAATGGCATGTCAAATTGATGATCAATTTGCACGCCATTTGATTTGCATATATACGGCTATCGCCTTCTAACCGTGAACCACAGTTAACGTTAAGTCCGCGTCTTCTCCGAGCGCCCCGTCTTTCGGCTTGAAATGCTTCATGTTTTGCCCGATATGGGCGGCAAGCTCGAGAAGCCGTTGATCCTGAATATGTACCGTTTCGACGGATACTTTGCCTCCCTTGATCTCGATCATACGAAATGCCGGAATATCGAGGCAAGCGGCCGTTTGCACGAGATGCCATTGATCTTTTTGCACGATGGAATTCATATGATTATGGCCGCAGAAGTAATATCCGCGCCCGTTTTTCTTCTCCATTAACGGCCAGATGTCATATTCCGGATGAATGTGAAGCATCGGCTTGTCGGAAAGCTTCGTTGTGTTAGGAATCGGATGATGGCCGAATACAAAAACCGGCTTGTCCGACGATTGCTGCAGCACGCTGTCCAGCCATGCGGTTTGCTCCGGGTCTACTTCGCCGCCATAATCTTTCCGGTTCATTTCTTTCGTGGTATCGAGAAAAACAAGAACCACTTCATCGGTCTCGATTTTATGGTAGCGCTGCTGCCCCGAGATGGCCAAAATATCCGACTTCGGGATCGAGTAAGCATCATGATTGCCGAGCACGTGAATGAAATTCCGCTCCGCCCCATAGCTTTTGATGCGATCGAATACGTACTCCAATTCCTCGGTTACGCCCTCATTCGTAAAGTCCCCCAAAGAAACGTGATAATCCGCATCGATTTCCAAAAACGCTTTCAACATCCCGCTGAAAAAATGCTCTCTCGCTTCGCGCAGCTCTTCCGGCCCATCCGCCATTCTCGGATAATGAAAATCCCCCATTACGACCAACTTCATGTTTTTCCCCTCCCAGGTTCCTCTCCCAAATCAAAAGCGACATGCTCCAAAGTCGTCCTTAATGTACCGTCATGATGTGAACATATGCTCGCGTCAGGACATAAATCGAGATGATTATAACATAGGATTTGGCAATTGACGAACAAACTGTCCGCTTGCTTCAGCGACTCATAATGCGATTTTCTTCCGTTTCCTTCGAAACGCGCCCGTTTCCCTTGCCTTCGATTGACGCCGGTCAATCGGCCCGATTCCATTGCTTCAGCGGACACATATACACTTCTTTGTGCGAGATCCATTCAAATCCGACCTTTTCATACAAGGAACGTGCCGGCAAGTTATCGGTATCGGTCTCCAGCTGCAATCGGTGGGCTCCACGCTCTCGGGCAACAGCGATGACATGTTGCAGCATAGCTTCGGCTACCCCGGCCCTTCTGTGATCTGGCGAGGTGTACACATCTTGAATTCGCAGGATGGGTAGTCCTTTGGTCGTGGAGAATCCCCAACAGTACGATAAGAATCCGGCGCACGCTCCTTGCCGCCTTACCATAATACAGGACATATAGCCGCTCTCCAGCAACCGCTGCAAGGCGGCTTTGCACTGTTCTCGCTGCTCGTCTTTCCAGCCGTCAGGATACTGGTAGCTTGCCAAGAGCCGGCTTGCTTCCTGGATAAAGGAAGCGTCGAGCTCCACAATTTCCATATCTGCCATCATCGTCATTTTCGCCTCCATTTCGGTTGTTTGCCCATCATCGCACATCATTTGCAATAATTGTAGACTTATATTTCCGCCAAAGTTATGATGTTGTATTAGGTACGTCCGCACTATGCGCAAAAGCGATTACACGAAAAAAGTAGGAGATCCCATTGAATTTTACCCGCATCATGCGCCGTTATTTGGCTCCCCTGAAGCTGCTGTGCGCTTTGTATGCAACGAGCGTCGTAGTAGAAATCGGCTATGCCGTAGCATTTCCGTTAAGCTTGAAGTATTTGGTCGATACCGCATTCATTCCGAAGGACGTTCAAGCGTTTATCTTCATTCTCGCCCTGCTCCTTATCGGCGGTTTGCTCAATATCGCCGCAGGCGCCGGAGGCGATTACACGCTTGCCAAGCTGAGCGGCCGAATGCTCCAAACGCTTCGCACGGAATTGTTCACGCATGTTCAGAAGCAGTCGATCGACTTTTATTCCCGGTACCGTGTAGGCGATATCACCACTCGATTTAACTCCGATTTGCTGTCGATCGAACAGGTCGTCGGGGCCACGTTTCCGCTTGGGCTCAAGCAAGGCTTTACGGCCGTGGCAGGATTGTGTCTGCTGTTCACGCTGGAGTGGAGACTCGCGCTCGCCTTGCTGCTCGGATCCAGTCTGCTGTTCATCGGCCCCAAGCTGCTGCAGAAACGGGCGGAAACCGCTAACCGCTCAGTAAAAGAAGCGGAGGGCGATTTCGCAAGCACAATCGACGAGTCGCTCAAAGGGCATAAGACGATCAGAGGGCTGCATTTGCAAGAGGTAATGCTGGAACGGGCTCGCAGACAAATCCTTTCGCTGTATACGTTCGGGCTTCGCAGAAGCTTTATGAACTCACTGCTGGAACGCATTCCGATGACATCCCTTATGGCACTGAACGCGATCATGATCGGCTTTGGAGGCTATCTGATTTTTCAAGACAAGCTCAGCATCGGTGGATATATCGCTTTCTTTACACTGTTTATGAGCGTCAGTCAGGCGGTATTTCATCTGTCTTTTCTCATTCCGTATTTCATTGCGTCCGGCGTCAGCTTCGAACGGGTCCATCAAATGATGGAAGATGCGCCCACTGTGGTTGAAGCGGACCTGACGGTGAATATGCCGCCACTCGCCCATGCAATCGCTATGGACCATGTGACGTTCGGCTATACGGATGTGCAGAACATTCTAAAAGACGTGTCGCTGACCATTCCAGCCGGCAGCTTCGCGGCGTTCGTCGGACCGAGCGGTTCCGGTAAAAGCACCGCATTGCAGCTGCTGTTGCGGTTTTACGATCCCGGCGAAGGACGGGTAGCCTACGACGGCCTCGATGTAAAACAAATGAGCGAGCGCAGTTTGCGCGAGCAGGTCGGCATCGTGTTTCAGGATACGTTCCTCTTCAACGCAACGGTCAAGGATAATTTGCTGTTAGGCAGCCCCGATGCGACGGAAAACGAAATGATTGCCGCATCAAAGGCAGCCGATATGCACGAGACGATCATGAGCTGGCCGGAAGGATACGACACGCCGATCGTTCAAGAAGGCGCAAGCCTGTCCGGAGGACAGCGCCAGCGGTTATCGATTGCCAGGACGCTGCTTCGCAAGCCGAGCGTGCTGCTTCTGGACGAAGTGACATCCGCGCTGGACTTTGCTACCGAGGCGGAAATTAACCGGACGATCGCACAGTTGAAGGGGCGCTCGACCATCATCTCCGTCACGCACCGGTTAGCTTCCATCATCCATGCCGACCTGATTTTTGTTTTTCGGAATGGGGAAATCGTCGAATCCGGCTCGCATGAGGAGCTGCTCGGCCGAAAAGGGCTGTATAGCGACATGTGGGAGAAACAAGCCGGATTCCGGTCATCTCGGGGCGAGCTGCAGCTGCACGCAAGAGAGGTCTCGTACTGAAGCAGCCTGCATACGGCTGCCAATAGAAATATTGGAGCAGCGTACGCCGCACGCCGCTCGAACAAAAGAACGGATACATAAGAATCAAAAATATGGGGGGGGATGGCAGGATGACCCTGCATTTTAAGAAATGTACCAGCGACGACGATTACGCCCAAGTAAGCATCTTCTTTCTGAAGCACCGGCTCGAGCTCCGGCTTGATTTTGAGACGATCGATACGGTCTCGACGCTGTATGGATACTTGACCAAGGGACATTTGGGCCGCGTTACGGATTCGGAAGGAGAAACGACCGCGATTGTCGGTTATTATTACGGAACGCCTGAAGGCGAATATGAAGATACCCATACGGTTCTGGTCGATTTGGCCATTCTTGCCCGGGCAAAACGTAACACATTCGCCTTTGTTCGCGGTCTGCAGCAGTTGGTTCGCACCATACGCGAAGAGAAACCGGAGGTGCGCCAATTTCAGTTTTTGGCCCAAGCAGAGAACCAATACTTGCGCAAACTGTACCCCAAAATTGCCGATCTTGTCGCTGTGGAGGAAGATAAGCTTAGATATAGGACAGATATCGACAAACTGCAGGCCTATCTGAATCGATTTTCCTAGACTCCGTAATTCTTTTTGATCATAAAATCATTGTTCAGCCAAATATTGTATGATATATTAATACCATTAACAAAAAAAGGAGGAATAGAACAATGGTACCAATGCCACCAAACATCTTCAAAAAAGATGGAAAAAGCCACATCTCGATAAACTCCGCCATCAAAGCAATCGACACCTTGAGAGTTCAGCCGCAGCAATAAGATGTCTTTGCAATTTTCCGTCTGCAATTATCGAGCCATGTTCGATCACTACCTAACGTTACTGTTAGAGCATCACGGCGAGCTGAATTTGCCTTACGATTTTGCTACGAAGCTTTGCTTAATCGCAAGTCCGCTCATGCACGGCAAAGTCATCGTCTGTGTTGACGAAGAGGAGCATCGGTTGGAAGGCGCAATCGGCTGCGTGTACGGGACCGGAGCCAATGACTTTACGGATCAGGACGTATGCCAGATCGAGGTCGCCTTCTTGCGCGAGCCTTTTCGGAGCACACCGCTCTTTATGCGGGGATTGAAATTTTTGACCGCATTCGTCTCGGAAGACAATGCAGCGGTTCGGCAAATCCAGTTTTGGGGGCCGGGCGGCCATAGCGGGCTGAGGCGGTTGTTTTCGAAAATTCCCGATATGCAGCGTACGGAGGTAGGCAAGCTTGATTTTTACAAAATTGAGCTTACTGCATTGAAACAGTATTGCAGCCGTTTTTGAAAACGGCAAGAAGGTACAAGGATAACAGTCGAATCGAGTTCGGCTGTTTTTTTAATAGGAGTACGTTTCTGATCATGGCATTTTTTTAATGAAAAAAAAAGAGCTTGCCGCCGCAAGCCCATCTTCCTCCAATATGAATCTCGCATTTCGGAACTATCCCTTCTCCCCGCGGGTTCCCGCCCGAAAAGAAAGCCAAAAGACGAACGCCAGCAAAACCATGCTTCCGCCTACTGCGCATACCCCGTCCCAAGCCCATCGGCTCCAGGCATAACTTCCCATCGAAGAACCGACGGCGCCGCCGACAAAGCAGCTGACCATGAACACCGTGTTGATTCTGCTTCGTGCTTCGGGCTGCAGCCGGTAAATGCGGGCCTGATTCGTAATTTGTACCCCTTGCACGCCCAAATCGAGTAAAATGACGCCGATGATCATCCCCCATAGTACCGAACCGACCAGCCAAAACGATGCATAGGACAAAAGCGCTATAATAACCGCAATGCCTGCAATGAGCCTGGGGCTCCATCGATCCGTCAGCCGCCCGATCACGGACGCGGCCGCCGCACCTGCGACGCCGACGAGACCGAATAATCCGGCAACTTCGCTCCCGTATCCGTAATGCGGCCCCTCCAGATAAAACGTCAGCGCCGTCCAGAACACGCTGAACGCGCCGAACATCATCGCGCCGATCATGGCCGCCTCACGCAAGGTGCGCTCCCCTGCAATGAGGCTTCCCATAGATCGGACCAACTGTCCGTACGAAAGCTGCATCTCCGGATAGCTCGCAGGCAATTTCCGGCGCAGTGTATACGCCAGAGCAAACATTAACACCGCCGCAATGACGTACATCGACCGCCATCCGAACATCCCGCCGATCAAGCCGGATACCGTACGAGCCAGCAAAATCCCGATCAGCAATCCGCTCATCACGTTGCCGATCACTTTCCCCCGCTCTTCCGGGGCCGCAAGATGTGCGGCGAGAGGTACGATCATCTGCGGAGCTACAGTGGTGATGCCGACCGCCATGCTGGCCGCATACATCCATATGAGATTTTGTGCGGCGGCCACGCCGACCAAAGCGACACCGACGGCCAGCAGTAAAAGAACGATCATTCCGCGTCTCTCTTTGATATCTCCCAAAGGAATAAACAAAAACATCCCGACCGCGTAACCGATCTGAGTCAGCATCGAAATCATGCCCGTCATTTGGTCGCTCGCTTGAAACGTCCTGCCGATTTCAGCCAGCAGCGGCTGATTGTAATACAAATTCGCCACGGCCAGCCCACACGATACCGCCATTAAAAAAACGAGACCTTTGGTGAGCGATGCGCCCTGTCGCTGTTGTTCCCTTGCCATGTTGTCATCTCCACATTGTTCTTAACCGGATGTAACTCACAAAAACAAGCTGCAAATCTGACGTCCTAGTAGCTCATCGTACGACGTACAGTCATTTGGACAAAACGAAATCAAGCCTCATCGGGCCCCGCAGCCGGTATCCCGATAAAGCTTGATCGCTGTAGCTTCCGTTTCCAGTTGCGATCCGGTTCATCAAATCTTTGTCTACGAAATCATATCGCGTTTTGATGTCATTGACAAGCTTTTTTGGTTTATCGTCGCCCGTTCATTTCATTGAAAGCCGGATCGTCTTAATTTCGAAAGGACGGAACGTGAGCGGAATCACGCGTTCGGATGCAGCGTGTACCGGGCGCAAAACTTCCTCCAGCATATTCGTTTCTATCGCTTGCTTGACCGGGAACAATCGCGACATGTTACATGCTTGAATATTGCTTTGCAATCCGCTATACTTCTTACAAAATAACAAAGCGACAACATGCCAGTGAAGAGCATCCAACTCGGAGGCGTTCTCGTCAAGGGATTCCCTGTTTCCCCTAAGTCAACCGGACCCGCCCGTTATCGCGGAATGAAAGCGGATTGGACAGTGCCTTGCTGTCCGGTCAATTTGGGTGGCACCGCGAGATAAGCGCTCCTCGTCCCATACGGATGAGGGCGCTTTTTGTATTTTTATCGAAAAAGGAGCGCGGTGACATGCTGGACATCAAGTTTATTAGACAACATCGGGAAATGCTACAAACGGTTGCGGACGGAAAAGGGATTACGCTTTCGATCGACGAACTGCTGCGTTGGGATGAGCGAAGAAGGAAGCTGCTTCAAGAGGCGGAGGCGCTGCGTCAGGAAAGAAACGTTCATTCCCGGGACATCGGCCGATTGATCGGTGAAGGAAACCGGGAGGCGGCGGAGCAAGTAAGACAAGACGTGCAGGAGACGATTCGCCGATTAAGCCAAGTGGAGGCGGAGCTGGCCGAAGCGGAGCGGCAGTTCACGCTGCTGGCGATGCGCGTGCCGAATCCAGTCTCGCCAGATACGCCGGCGGGACGGTCGGATCAAGATAACGTAGAAGTGAAACGGTTCGGGGAGCCCCCGGTGTTTGATTTTGCGGCAAAAGATCATGTAGCGCTCGGCGAGCTTCACGATCTGATCGATATTCCGCGCGGGGTGAAAACCGCCGGAACCCGCAACTATTATCTCAAAGGAGCCGGCGCCCTGCTCCACCGTGCCGTGCAGCAGCTTGCGCTTGACCTGCTTATCGGCAAAGGGTTTACGCTGCTTGAGGTACCGCTGCTTGTGCGCACCGAAGCTTTGACCCATACCGGATTTTTTCCGTTCGGAGAGGAGCAGACATTTCGGATCGCGGAGGAGAACAAGTGGCTGGTCGGTACGTCGGAAGTACCGCTCGTTTCGTATCACGCGGATGAGGTGATCGAATTGAGCGAGCCGCGCAAATACGCAGCCGTCTCGCAGTGTTTCCGCAATGAGATCGGCTCGGCGGGAAGAGATGTACACGGCTTGTACCGCGTTCACCAGTTCGCCAAGGTCGAGCAAGTGATCTTATGCGAAGCGAGCCTCGAACAGTCGGATCGGATGCTCCATGAAATCACCGGCCATGCGGAGGAGCTGCTGCAGCTGCTAGAGCTGCCGTACCGCGTCATGTCGGTCTGTATCGGCGATATGTCGCAGAAGACCTACAAGCAGTTCGACATCGAGACATGGATGCCGAGCCGCCAGGCGTACGGCGAGACGCATTCGTCGTCGGCACTGCTCGACTTTCAGGCGCGGCGCTCGAACATACGTTACCGGGATGCGGAAGGTAAACTAACTTATTGCCATACGCTGAACAATACGGCCGTCGCCTCGCCGCGAATATTGATTCCGCTGCTCGAAACCCATCAGGAGGAGGACGGCTCCATCCGCATTCCGCACGCGCTGCGACCTTATATAAACGGGCTTGAACGGCTTGTAGCCCAACAATAATGATTGAAGGAGCCGACACCGGCTCCTTCTTTTTAAAAGCAACAAACCTATAGACTCGAACGAGGCGAGTGCAGCTCCATTTTATCCGTATCTATACCATAATGCTATGAGGTGACGATGTTGAAAGACACATTGGCTTTTGGCGAGAAAGACAGCCGTCTTGAATATACGAAAAGAGAAGGATGTTATGCCGTTATAATCGATGTGAATCGTCACCATGTTGCGGCGATCCTGACGACTCGAGGTCATTATTTTTTGCCTGGCGGCGGGATGGAAGCCGGGGAATCGCCTGAAGAATGCCTGCGACGCGAATTATTAGAGGAAACAGGGTATGAGGTAAGCGTAGGTTCTTACATCGGTAAGGCTCAAAGATATTTTATCACTCCACGAAACGAACCTTTATTGCAAGTCGGAAATTTCTTTATGGCACGGTTTGTTAAAAAAGTACAAAAGCCGATTAACGGCGATCATGACTTAAAATGGATCGTTTCGGATGAAGTGGACGAGTTGCTCTTTCATGAACATCACGCATGGGCTGTAAAAAAGGCCGTCGCCCTGTTAAGGAATCACAGATAAAATAATAACCGCCTACGTGGACGGTTTTGCTTTTGTTTGGAAATAAGTCTATACTTTTTCCAAAATAATCCTTATGATTACAGGTGCATCCCACTTATAAAGCAAACGAGGAGGCACAAAATGGAAGATCTCTCGATCCACAAGATTATTAACCGGGCTTACGACTTCGTGGAAGAACAGCAAAAATTACTCGATGACGGAGCCATCACCGAAGAACAATGGTTTGAGACGCACAACCGCTTTTGTACCGCCCATTATTTAGCCGCGGATAACCCAAGAGGGCAATCCGGTCACAGCGGGGATGAGCGCCATTATTTCCAAACCCATGCGATGCTGCTGCAAGCGATCCATAAAAACGGCACATTCATAGACGTCGGCTGTGCTAATGGCTATTTACTGGAATCGCTGGACCGCTGGACCAAAAGCTTGGGATTTTACGAGCTTGAATGGTATGGGCTCGATATATCCAAAGGTTTGATCGAGCTGGCGAAACAAAGGCTTCCGGAATGGACAGGTCGCTTCTTTGTCGGCAACGCCTTTACTTGGGTTCCTGACGTCCCAAAATTTGACTTCGTCTGCGTGAAAGAATTGAGTTATGTGCCGAAGAAGCGCAGAAGAGCCTTTCTGGAGCATGTATTGCAGCACTATGTCGCTCCGGGCGGAAGACTCATCTTGGGACCGAACAGCGAACGACAGGAAGCCCGCGAGCTTGAAAACGAACTATCCGCATGGGGATACGAACCGTCTGGTAACGCCGAAAGAACGCACCCCAAGCATAAGATGTTGACCAGAAGGCTGCTCTGGTTCGATAAACCGTAATCCATTCTCTCCCTCTCCATTTTACACCTTCGCATCATGACCGACGTGACTGACACAAAACTAGCGCGTCGTCGGACGGCAACAAATTACAAAATGATCCAACTCATTGTCAACTCGACCGTTTCCTGATATAGTTTACTTTTTAAGCGAACCAAATGAACCATAGCGAGGCTTCTTTAAATGAATTACACCTTGACTGACATGCTCTTGTTCTTTTTGTTTTCTTTTGCCGAATTTCTTGCCATTTTCATAATGATGATGTGGTTGTTTCGGTTTAAGTTCAAAAATTATCAATACAGCATCTATTTTTTGACCGCAATTTTAACGGTCATCTCGTGGGTTGTCCGAAATGTTTTCGGAGAAGCGGCCTACGCGCCAATCCTCCTTATTTCTGTGTTGATTTTGCTGTTTTATGTTTTATCGAGCATTTCGTTGATCTGGTGCGCATTCATGGGGGTATTGGCTTATGTCGGATACGGCCTCGTTCAAGCGATCATTATTTTCGTCCCCGATTGGCTTGGATGGTATTCCTTCCGTGAAATGTCCAATACGAGCGTAACCGCCTACTGCATTCAGACCGTGAGCGCTGCTGCGTATATCGGTCTGGCTTACTTGTTAAAGCACAACCGGCTCGGACTTACGTTCGTCTCCCCAGCCCGCGCGACAAAAGTAAGAATGAATGGAATGAATATAACGATATTAATCGTATTGATTGTATCGTTTCTCATGATGGCATTATGGTATCAGATCCGCTATCTCCCCTACATTATCTTCATTTTCATCGCCGATTTATCTCTTCTGCTGTATGCAGCCTTTTGGAAAGAGAACCAGAAATAATAATCGCATGCACATGAAAAAAGCCTGCCCTCTTGTCGGAGGACAGGCTTGGATTGTTTGCGGCAATCGAACAGCTCCTTATTTGAAGCCTTTTGCCACCTGGTTGATCATCTCGCCGGACGAGACAAGCCCGCCGCCGGAAAGATACCAGTAATTCGCATCCAGATAAACGATATTGCCGTTTGCAAAAGCTTTCGTTTTCTTTACAAGCTCGTTTTCAACGAGCGATTTGGCGCCGGTTTTTGCCGCATCGCCTACAGCAGCTCCCCGGTCGATGACGAACAAGTAATCCGGGTTTTTTTGTGCGATGAATTCGAAAGAAATGCTTTGCCCGTGTGTGGACACTTCCAAATTTTTATCGACCGGTGCAATGCCCAGCACATCATGGACAAGTCCGAAACGGGAACCCGGTCCGAATGCGCTGATCGTTCCTTCGTTAGCGAGAATGACCAGTGCGTTTTTGCCGCTGGACGTAGCTTTTGCTTTCACGTCTTTGACGGTTTGCTCGATTTTGGCAAGCTCCGCATCGACGGCCGATTCTTTGCCGAAAATTTGTCCGAGGCGCTTCATGTTTTCTTTGAAGGAATCCATATATTTACTGTTGTCAACACCGACATACAGCGTAGGCGCAAGCTTGCTCAGTTCCGGATAAGCGGTTTGCTGGCGGCCGGAGATGAGGATCAGATCCGGGTTGATTGAGGCGATTTTCTCATAATCCGGCTCTTGAAGCGTTCCGATATTTTGATATTTGCTCTCTTTGTACTTGGAGAGGTAAGGCGGCAGGTTCTTTTGCGCTACGCCCGTCACTTCCACGCCAAGCTTATCCAGCGTGTCGAGCGCGCCGAAGTCGAATACGATCACTTTCTTCGGATTTTTCTTTACTTTCGTCTCGCCGAGCTGATGCTTGAACGTCAATTCCTGTGCAGGCTCGGACGCCGGTGTGCCGCCGCCGCCGGAAGCGGGTGCCGCACCGTTCGACGGAGTCGTGCCGCTCGTGCCGCAAGCCGAGGCAAAAACGGCGAAGCATAAAACTAGAAGTAACGTGGATACTATCTTTTTCATGTTGGACCACCTTTTCCTATTTTTTTGAATCAAACAGCTCATTTATTTGAAATAAATGCAAATCTTGTTTCCATTGATCGTCTCGAGCGGAATGTCCATGTCGTAGACGCTGCGGAGCACCGCCGAATCGATAATCTCATCGGTGGAGCCTTCCTTGATGACTTTGCCGTCCTTGAGTGCGACGATGTAGTCGGAGTAGCAGGAAGCGAAGTTGATGTCATGAATGACGATAACGACCGTCTTGCCCAGCTCGTCGACCAGGCGGCGCAGCACTTTCATAATTTGCACGGAATGTCTCATGTCCAAATTGTTCAGCGGCTCGTCAAGCAAAATGTATTCGGTGTTCTGCGCAATGACCATGGCGATATAGGCCCGTTGGTTTTGGCCGCCGCTTAACTGGTCCAAATATTTGTGCTGCATTTCCTGCAGCTCCATATAGGCGATCGCTTCATCGACGTGTTTCCAGTCCTCTGCCGTCAGCTTGCCTTGCGAATACGGGAACCGCCCGAAGGACACCAATTCCCTCACCGTCAGCCGCACATTGATATAGTTCGTCTGCTTCAGGATCGATATTTGCTTTGCGAGATCCGAACTTTTGCAGCTGCCGATTTCTTTGCCGTCGATCAGCACTTCTCCGGTATCTTTCGTCGTCAGCCGGCTGATCATGGAGAGCAGCGTGCTCTTACCCGCTCCGTTCGGCCCGATGAACGACGTAATTTTGCCTTTGTCGATCCGGACCGATACGTTCTCGACCACATGCTTGCCGCCGTATTGTTTGGATACTTGCCTTACCTCGATCATGATTTGTTGCTCCTCAGCAGTAAATATAGGAAGTATACGCCGCCGACCAGATTCACAATGACGCTTAACGTCGTCGTAAACGTAAATACTCTCTCCACAATCAATTGTCCGCCGACCAGTGCAACGATGCTCATCAGGATCGACGCCGGAATCAAGTAAGCATGTCGGTACGTCTTCATAAACTGGTACGTCACATTCGCGACGAGCAGCCCGAGGAACGTAATCGGACCGACCAGAGCGGTAGACACGGAGATGAGCGCCGCGATAATGATCAGCAGCCGTTTGACGACGTAATTGTAATCGACGCCGAGATTGACGGCCTGCCCTTTCCCGAGCGACAAAACGTCCATATATTTGGCGAACCGCGAGTAGTAAGCGGCGATCAGGATAACGACGATCGTGCAGATGACGGTTAGCTGCCCTTGCACTTTGTTGTAGCTGGCGAACATGCGGCCTTGCAGCACGAGAAACTCGTTCGGATCGATCAACACTTGCATGAATGTGGTCAAGCTGCCCAGCAGCGTGCCCATAATAATGCCGATCAACAGCAAGTAATAAACGTTGTTGCCTTCGCCGCGAAACATAATCTTGTACAGCAAGCCTGCAAACAGCACCATCAAGCAAAGAGTCAGGGCAAAATTCAAATTGTTGTCGACCAGCAGCTTGGTGGACGAGCCGAATACGTAGACGACGCCGGTCTGTGCCAGCATATACATCGAATCGAGTCCGATGATGTTCGGCGTTAAAATCCGGTTGTTCGTAATCGTCTGAAAGATGACCGTCGAGAATGCAATACAAGCTCCGGTCAGCACCATCGCCGCGACTTTCCAACCTCTTCTCGAAAGCACGTAGCTCCAGTTGTCGCCAATATCGATAAACAGGAAGACGGCAATGACGATGAGCGCGAGTATGGACAGGGTACCGATCTTTGCCTTATGCGTCATATGCCTTTCTCCTCATCAACAAGTAAAGAAAAATTCCGCTTCCTATTACCCCGACGGTCAGGCCGATCGGAATTTCAAACGGGTAAATGATGACCCGCCCCAGTATGTCGCAAAACAAGACGAATACGGCTCCCAGCATAGCGGTGTGCGGAAGGTTCCGCTTTAAATTATCGCCGTGATACAAGGTGACGATGTTCGGAATGATGAGCCCGAGAAACGGGATCGTCCCGACCGTAAGCATCACGACGGAAGATACCAGGGCGATGATGACAAGGCCGATATTGACGACCTGCCTGTAATTCAGCCCGAGATTGACCGAGAACTCTTCTCCCATCCCGGCAATCGTGAACCGGTTGGCGTACAGGTAAGCGATGACGACAACCGGAATACTGATATACAGCAGCTCGTAGCGTCCTTTCATCGTCAAAGCGAAGTTCCCTTGCTGCCAAGAGGAAAGACTTTGAATCAGGTCGTACTTATAAGCGAAAAAGGTCGAAAACGAAGTCACGATATTCCCGAACATCAAGCCGACCAGCGGAATGAAGATGGCGTCCTTGTATTTCACTTTGTCCAGTATTTTCATGAAAACGAATGTGCCGGCCAAGGCAAATACGAAAGCGACCAGCATCTTTTGCATCGGCGTTGCGGAAGTGAACAACGTCAAGGAGACGAGGATGCCCAATCTGGCGGAGTCGTCGGTCCCTCCCGTAGTCGGCGAGACGAACTTGTTGCGGCTGAGCTGCTGCATAATGAGCCCGACTACGCCCATGCTGACGCCTGCGATAATAATGCTGATCAGTCGCGGAAACCTGCTGATGATCAGTACCTCCAGCTGGTCTTGGCTCAGCTTGAATATATCCCAAGGCTTAATATCTTTGACCCCGATAAAAATCGAGGCCACGGACAAAATGATTAGTAAAACGGCCAAATATTTAAGCTTCATTCCGTTAATCCCACCTAAGCACTGTCAATCACGGTCATCATTTGATCGGCCGGTATGCGCGGCTGCGCTGCCGGTATTTTGCTCGGATAGCCTACATGCAGGCTGCCGACGATTTTCTCCCCCGGGCCGACGCCGAGCGCTTCGCGAAATTCCGGCGAATGCAGCAGCGGGTACGTTTCCCAGACAAGTCCGATGCCTTGCTCCCATGCAAGAAGACTAAAATTATGAATGATGCAGCTGGTCGATGCGTAATCTTCTTCCCATGTGACCGGATGCGTGTTTTCCTTCATGACGACCGCCACGAACAACGGGACGGACATGAACCGGTCGTAAAACCTTTGGCCGAACTCCTGACGCTTCTCCGGATCTTTCTCTCTCTTCTCCGCACCTGCGCGGCTGATCTCGGCCAGTCTTCGGCGTCCTTCGCCGTGAACAAGAACGAATCGCCATGGCTGCGTCAGCTTATGGTTCGGCACCCATACCGCTGTATCCAGCAGCTCCTTGACCAATTCGATCGGCACGGGGCGGTCTTCGAATTGATGCACGGAACGTCTTTCTTTTATGACTCGGGCTAGTTCCATTCGAATTGCTCCCTCTTTATGTATTTTTCTTCTTTCGTGCAAACGAAATTGATAATCATTATCATTACCACTCATTATTTTACACAAATTAAGAGGCTCTGGAATAGACATTCCTGTAAACGATATGGACATTTCTTAATTTCCGTAAATGAGCAATGTATTAACGAATTGATCGATTAAACCCTCGTAAAAAGACGCGTTGTATAATAGCGGCTCTTCGTGCCGAATGATGATGCAGTGCTTTCTGGGCCGATGCCGCTTAAGCCGAAGCCACTCTTCCTCCAGTTTGATGCAGGCGTCGTCGGTAATCGATGCAGGCACCAGCAACAAAATCCCGTCGCAGTCCAGCTCCGCCACTTCTTCGAACGAAGGGGTGTCGAGGAAGCTGATTTGCTGTGCCGACACCGGCGGCATAATATGCAGCTCCCCGTAGAACAAGTCGCTCATTTTGATCCGCTGCGTGCCGTATACGCGGTAAAAAGGCTCGAACACGCTCACGACCAGATACGGGTTACTGTCCAGATGACGGCGAATGTGATAACGCGCATAGTCGAGCTTCATTTCGAAATAGGACAGCCATCGCTCCACCACGGTCGGCATGTGGAGAACCCCGCCGATTTCGCGCAAACGTGCTTTCCACGGATACCCTTTCCAAGTAATCATGACGACCGGGCACAGTTGAGACAATGTGGCATACAATTCGTCCGGCACCGGCGCCGTAAATATCAGCTCAGGCCGGCAGTATTCGATCTGCTTTACGAATTTGTCTTTATCGGGAGCGTCGTACCATTCACGCGGCAGCTCGAGCACCGGTGTGATGCCGAGTACGGCCAAATCCCCCCGGAAGACAGGGCATAGATTGGCTACCCGCTTTTTGGCTAAGACCGCGTAGTCGGTAGGCGTGAGGCCCATATGCTTCTTGAACAGCCGGCTGAAATAGAGCGGGTCCGGATAACCGACCGCTTGGGCTGCCTCCGTAACGGACAACGTCGAGCTCGCGAGCAGCCGAAGCGACTCGTTCAATTTGGCCATCGTGATAAACTGCAGCGGACTGAGTCCGGTATGCTGTTTGAATACTTGATAAAATCTAGCGGGACTTGCCCCCGACAAACGGGCGATCTCTTCGATATCCATCGGCGCATCGCTATGTTCCAGCATGTGCTGCTTAATTTGGAGCACGTAGTCGGTCAAGTCGACGTCTTTATCCTTCGATTTGGTCAGGTGCGCCATGAACTCCGCCGCGATCACGTACAAATAGGAGTGCACTAGATAATAAAAGGACGGGTCCTCTCCGGACCGGTTACTCAACAAATCCTGCGCCCAACTGCGGACCCGAGGCATTCGAAAGCGGTGAAGCCGCAGCTCGTCCGTACGGCCAAGCAAAGCGGACATTTCCAAGGACGAAGATTCGGATGGCTCTCTCCCCGAGAAATAAAAGCGGATCATCATGACATGGCATGTTTGCTTGTCGCTGCTTTGCATCGTACATCGGCAATGCGGAGGAACGTAGAATACTTCGCCGTACGCTGCTTTTCCGGTGCGTCCCCTGCTTTCCGCTTCCAAAGTTACTTTAACGGAGCCTTTCATGACGAATCCGAAGGCGCCATACGGCTCATTCGCTATCACTACGCCGTATCGGCTATCCATCTTATATTCCTGCGTGTCCGAATATTGCAAGGCCAGCCCTCCGGAAAGTTCGAGCGAACCCATACCGTTTCACACCCTTGATTGTTAAATTCCAATAAGGGCATTTTAAATGATAATGATTCTCATTGTCAATATATATATTTTCCGTCTCTAGTCAGCGCATCTCGGACTCGAGGTGGAGAATGCCCTTTCAAACGTGGGGCTATGTCCTGGCAGAGAGTACCTTCTTAGGCTTGCTTGTAAGTACGGCGCAGGAAAACAAATCCCCCTTATCAATCAAGTAAGCGTAGACGGTGGAATGGCACGCCCCCCGCTTAGTCCATGGCGATTTTGACGATGATCATATTTTCGCGCATCATGGGACATACACGGGGATCATTGACTTTGGCGAGATCCAGGGAAGCAGTCCGCTGTATGATTTGGGGCATTTCAAGCTGCATGACGGCCAGTATCATCACGATCGTCTGGGCTTCCGCTCCCTAGCCGCGGGATACAACGAAGTGAGGGAACTATCGTACGAAGATCAAGTAGAAATTGACCTATGGGCATTATGGATCGGCACCAGAAGGTTAGCGCGGCGATACAAATACAACCGTCGGGACAGCCAGGGGAATTGGGGCCGTTACCATGACCATTTGCGGAAAACGGTACAGATCGAAATCCAGTTGCTCGTCCACAAAATATAGCCCTATCAAAGTATGGGGCAATCCCCAAGAGGACTGACATCGACTATGCGCCGTCGAAACACGTGCCTCGTTCTATGTCAGTCTAGTAGGGACAGCCCCTGTTAAACGCATCGCTTATGCCAGCATGAAGTACGTAATTACTGACAATAGCATTGATGTAATGCACATCGCTATCAGCGGACGCAGCGCTCTCGTGTACAAATCGCGCAAGCTTACATTGAGCCCGAGTCCCGTCATTGCCATCGTGAGAAGAAATGTCGTCGCGTCGGAAACATGATTCATCACGCTGGACGGCATTGCGATATAGCGGCCGAACACGTAGCTTCCAAGCAAACTCATAAGCAAAAACCCACCCAGAAACCATGGGAATTCCACTTTCGCACCTGAAGCCTCCACATCCTTGCGTTTCATCCAGTACATGAGAATGAAACATAGCGGGACTAACAGAAACACGCGCCCGAGCTTGGCGAGAAGCCCCATCGCCAGAGCGTCCTCCCCGGCCGGCGCCGCGGCCAGCGCCACATGCGCGATTTCGTGAAGGCTGGTGCCCGACCATACGCCGTATGGCACTGGCGCCATCGGCAGCAGCGGTAACAGTATCGTGTAACCAATGGCAAATAACGTTCCGACGAGCGCAATGATCCCGACACCGATCGCCGTATCCTCTTCCTTCGCTTTGACGATCGGCGATACCGCCGCGATCGCGGCTGCGCCGCAGATGCCGGTTCCGATGCCGAGCAGCAGCGATACCGACTTTTCCGCCTTCAACCATTTCGCCAGCAGCATGGTTAACGTGATAGAGAACACGATGACTCCCGCATCGCGGAGCAGTAAGCCCAAGCCCTGCTGGAACACGACGGTCATATTTAATTTCAATCCATATAAAATGATGGCGTATCGCAGCAGTTTTTTGGAAGCGAATTGAATACCGGTACGGATTGCATCGGGATATCCGAACAACTGCCTGTAGGCAACGGCAATCAGAATCGCGCAAGCAAGCTGCCCGACGTGATCGGGACCGGGCAAGCGGGATAAGCCGTAACCGATCCAGGCGATAACGAAAGTAAAGGCGATTCCGCCTGCCCAGGGCCATACGGAGGAAGCGCGGTGAATCCCGTCTCCTTCCCACCGTTTCTTCTCTGTCAGCTGCATTGTTTTTCCTGTGGCCAATATGTTCATCCCCCTCATTTGCTTCTCCTACAGCATAGTCGTCATATTGAAATAAGGGAAATAAATCATTATGATGATGATCATAAGTAATTTCATATACACGAGCTGCAAAAAGGAGTTTTGATATGGCGGATCAGCATCTGCATGTCTTCGTCACCGTGGCCGAAATGGAAAATTTCTCGCGTGCCGCCGAGCAGCTTCATATGACGCAGCCCGCGGTCAGCCAATACATCCGCTTGCTGGAGCAAACCGTCGGAGCCAGACTGCTTGACCGGAGTAATAAGTATGTCCGGCTGACGAAGGCCGGTGAAATCGTTTACCACCACGCCAAAGAAATCATTGGCCTGCATACCCGGATGCAGAACCTGGTGGACGACTTGTCGAATAAAGCCAGCGGCAACCTTGCGATCGGCGCAAGCTATACGTTCGGAGAATATGTGCTTCCTCATATTATTGCAGAGCTGAAGCGAAAGTATCCGGAAATCCATCCGATGATTACCATAGGAAATACGAAAGAAATCGCGGAAAAAGTCAGCGGCCGCTTGCTCGATGTAGGCATTGTCGAAGGCGAAGTTCGCCAGCCTCAGCTTCGCTTGGAGCCGTTCGCGGATGATGCGATGTTCATCATCTCCTCCACCCGGGGCCGATGGGCACAGCAGGGCGAAGTGACGGTGCAAGATTTGCAGAGCAAGACGTGGATTGTACGTGAAGCCGGTTCCGGGACAAGAGAAGCCGCGGACAACTTGTTCGCGGCCTTTCAAATGGTTCCGATGCATGTGCTCGAGTTCGGAAGCACGCAAATCATCAAGGAAGCAGTGGAAGCGGGCCTTGGCGTCACCTTGCTGTCCAAATGGACGATACGCAAAGAGCTTGCGCTAGGCTCGTTATGCACCGTTAAAGTACGGGGAACTCCGTATATTCGGAAATTTTCATTGATCCGGCAGGAAACGCCGTTCTATACGAAAGCGATGGAACTTTTCTGCGAGCTGACCGTGCAGCATATGGCTTCGCTAGATCAGCAAGGAGGTAACGGCAGCGGTCATTCTGATGAGGATATATAGGGGAGGAACCGGATCGGTGCTAAAAAAAGAGCAGGCAACCCATCATGCTGATCGGTTTGCCTGCTGCTTCTGTATACACTTGCTAACAACCTGTAAGCGAGGATGGATAGATCGGCATCATTTACCCGAAACAAGCTGATCTTAATTTGTCCGAGTCGTCTTCACCAGCTGCTGGCTCGATTTGCCGTCTTTATTGACCGCCTTGACTTCGATCATATTTTCGCCTTGCTTCAATGCAACGGACTTGCTGACGCTGCCTTGACCGGCGAGCTCGCCGTTAATGTATATTTTCGGCTGCGGGTCGTTGCGGTCCGTAGCGCTTGCTTTCACGGCAACGGACGCGGCTTTCACAGACTCGGGAATTTCCGTTACGGTTAATGCGGGAGCCGGAATCGTATATTCCACATTTTTGCGGATCGGCTCCGATGCTTTCCCACTGCGGTTCACGGCATACAGCTCGACGACGTTGGCGCCTTCGCGCAGCGGCACTTCCGTGTCGATCTTTCCGTCGCCGGCGGGATGACCGTTCAAGTAAATTTTGACGTCCGGGTTGCCGTTCTTGGCGCTGGCCGATACATGCACCGATGCCGAATCGGAAATTTCCGGAATCGCCGTCACTTGCAGCGTCGGTGCCGGGCCGAAGCTTAATATCCATAGCGAAATCGGCGTGCGGAACGCGAATAAGACGATCAGCAGCGGGATCAACACGCCGCCGGCCAGCATCAGCTTCTTGCGGTTCCGGTAATAAAACCGGGTCAATAGTCCGGACTGCCGTAATTTAACCGAGAGCATGAGTGCGTTAAAAGCTTCGTTTTCCGTATGAAGCAGCATTTTCATGACCGGTTTGTTTTTGACCGCTTGCTTGTCCAGCCGGTCAAAATAACGGTCTACCGCCGCGCGGTAATTCGGATTGAGCTGCCCTTTGTTTTCCACGAAACGCGAATCGCCCAAAGACCATAGCAGAAAATCGTAGACGGCTTCCTTGGAATGCGCCGCGACGAAAGACAGCATGCGGGAATAATCGTATTCGGCGTCGTATTTGGAGGCAACGCTGAATTGCGGCACATAGAATAAATGGGGAACGACCCGGAAATATTCCGGTTCGAGCCGTTCCGTAAATAATCGTTTGGCGGCATCCTGCATTCGGTCGAGCTCCACAGGGCCCAGCTCTTGCAGCAGCTGGCGCGCCTGAGCCGCATTTCCGCTGCCAAGCTCCAGCACCTTGTACAAGGCCGTCCATTCATCCAGCAGCTGCCTAGCCCCGCTGCCCAGCCCGCTTCTCCACTCTACATCGACAGGGTCAAGCATAAACCCGAGCGTGGCAAGCTCCTTTATGCCGGACAATTCCATCAAACGGAATTGCTCCAGCAAATCCGTTTGAAGCTCCATGCCGATAGAAAGGCATAGCCGCGCTACCGGATCGGAGCTTTCTCGCCCTGCAATACGCTGCAAATCATGATGCAATATCGCGGCCGCTTCCAATCGACCTGCCCGGTTCGTCTTGAGCAGCCGCCCGAGTTTATTCGTGATATGCTTGGCGAATGGATCCGATTCCAGCATGTACTCGCCATGCTTCCGCCAAAATCCGATTTCTTCCACCGCCGTCTTGATCGAGTCCGCTTTGCCGATTCGGTAGGCCGCATACGATTCCGCTTCGTCCGCCTTTGCCTTAAACACCTCGCGGATCACTTGAGCAAAAACGGCGTCATCGGTCAGCAAAGTATCGTAGATCCAGGCTGCCTGCCCGAAGTCTTCCCCCGAAGCGGCCGTTACCCGATGCACGAAGCCGGCAAGACAACGCAGCAGCTGCGGTTTCATATCGTCGCCCGCCACCTTCTCATACTGCATCAGCGCGAGCACCAACTCGGGCGTTGGCAGACTGCGGGCCGGGGCCGCGGATTCCTTCTGCATAAGCCGGATGAACAGCTCGTTCAGCCGGCTTTGCTGCTTTACGGTTCCCGCCGATAAAAACGACAGAATCATCGCGAGACGCCCCGCTGGGTCGCTTTCGTACAGCGAGCGGTTGCCCTGCTCGATTTCAAACAGGACGGCGAGCTGCTCGTAGATGGAAGGTTTCAAGCGCTCTTTCGCATCCGTACCGAGCAGCGCCTCGTCGCAAAACTCAAACAGATCGGTTAGCCGTTCCGGATCGTTACGGTTTTCCCATACAAAGTCGAGGTACACTTGCCCTGTCCCGGACAAGTCCGTATTGACGAAACGGTTGCCGGCAAAATCAAACGAAGGATTGCGGTCCTGCGCCCGGAAGCTTCCTTTCTCCACAAACGTCACGTGAATTTTTTGCTTCCCTTCAGACTCGCCGTTAAACGTCATGAAGCCGAGCTGCCGCCGAATCGCGTACGGCAAGGAGCAATAGATCAGCTCCATTAACCGGCGTGCCTCCAGGGCGTACTCCGATACGTCGCAATTCAGCGCAACATATACTTGCCGCTTGCCGCCAACGGACGACATTGCCGCTTGCACGAGCTGCTGGAACCGGGTTTGGTCCACACCAAGCCCCGAGAGCTGCACATCCCGCTCTCCTGCGGCGAACGGCCGGTCATAGGGTACATCTTGCAGCTCGGGCAGCTCTTTGCCTTGGCTAATGTCATAGCTGCTTTGAAAGCCGCTCACTCGCAGAAGCCGTTCCGGCTCGCGAATATACGTTTCTTTGCCGGCCTCGGGGATGACATACTGATGTGTGAAAAACGCGCTGCGCTGCCCCGTAAAATCCGCCGGGACATATACGCTCCGGCCAATCACCAGCTCGCCGCCGTCGGCGTGGAACACGGCCAAAGAGTCGGGATACCGCGACGCGTCCGCTTCACCGCGCTCCGACAGCTCCTTCGGAGGCTTGTAGGCACAATAAGGATGCAGTGTGCTTTTAATAAATGCAGGCTCCAGCCCGTTGGACTTGGCAACGGTGTCGAAGCCTTCATTGGAACGAAAGAGGCCTTCCCGCTCCCTTGTAAAATAATGCTGCTGAACGGTCGTCCGGGTCATTTACGCATCTCTCCCCGGAACATAGTCCAGCTTATGCAGCAGCCAAATGAACGGCTCGTCCACGCGGATCGGCTCGATCACGCCCTCCAGCTGTTGATTGACCGGGTTCGCCCCAAGCGCCGATACGGCAAAATAAGCGGTATCGGTGAAATATACATCCATTGCATCCTTGAATGGCCTGTCCACGGTCTCGATAAAGCGGCTGATTTCGCCGTTAATATTTTCAAATTCGGTACGGTTCCAGTAGCCCTTGTGCGTCACGTTGCGGAATACGTTGCTGTTCGGCCGGATGTAGTCGCCGTCTTCCTCTTTCAAAACCTGCAGCATGTCGCTTTTAGTGAGAACGACAGCCGTTGGGATGTCGGTTTTGCTGCCGTGCTGATGCGCGATAAAATTTTCGAACAAGCTGATGACTACTTCGCGCGGCTCGTCGTACCGGTTGGCGAACTCGCCTTGCTCGTCGCCGAGCTTGATGCGAATCCGGTCGCGGATACTGCGAATTTGCAGCGGGTCCACAAGAAACAGAATGCCGGACGAGTTTTTGATATGCGCCGCATAAATGTCAAGATAATTACGCTCGACCATGCCTTCTCCCGCCACATCGAAAAATACGAGGTTGAGCGTCGCCTCGCTGTTATCTTTGAATACGAACTGAAAAATATAAGGCTCTTGCAGCTCGTTCGGGTTCGTCGACTGGAGCATGCTGCCCCGTTCGAATATCGGCTCGTGGTAGTTTTGCCGGAACCTGCGGCTGATCTCCGCGCTCAGCGGCATGCAAGCTGCGTTGAAATGAGAGGCGGTCTTATGCTGCAGCGTATGAATGAGCGAGGTCATATACACGGATTTCCCGACTTGCGAAGCGCCGACGATCGATATAATGTTGCTTGGCACCTTGCCCGCGGAAATCGGAAGCTCGTTATGGCAGTTCGGGCAAAGCCTGCGCTTCGAGGTTACCCCATACCGGTCGGTGACGGCGACAACAATGTTGCTGGCGTATGTCCGGTTTTCCTCCGGAATCGTATGAAGCTCGATGACCGCCTCCATGTCCGCCTCCGCCAGACGGAATTTGCGCCGCCATTCATTCAGCTTCGCATCTTCCTGAAGCATGAAATCATCGTCGTCCTCCCGCACATGTGCGGCGCGGAACACCACCTCGTCCGGCTCGAACTTGCTGAAGCAGTGCGGGCAAACGATGCTGTAATAGTCCGGCTTTTCTTTTTCTTGCGGCTGTTTATCGAACATCTGCTTCAAAAAACGGAGCATTTGCTTTCCTCCCCCTTACTCGGTTATCAGTTCAAATAAATCCCCGTACGTTCGCCCGTCGGAAAGAAACAAGCGAATATAACTGTTTCGTCCGATCTCCGCCTCCGGCAATACCGTTCTTCCGGCGGCAAAATCGTGCAGGAACGGGTAGACGATTCCGTCTTCCTTATGTGCGGGGTATCCCCCTTCTTTCTTCACATAACATAACGCTTCCTTCGGCACAGGGACTTCGCAGTACAATTCCATTCGAACCGACTTGTACTTGCCGAACCAGCGGTTTCCGTAACGGACCGTGCAGCGGATTTTGGCCCGCCCCGCACGGACGAACACGAGGTTATCCTCGTCCAACTGCCTTAGGGCCGTTCTTCGCCCATCCTGCGGCAGGCAGGGAAACACGCGGTACCCCCATCGCCCGAACCGGTCCAGCCGGACCCGGTAGCCGGAATGAGCTTTGTACTCTTCTCTCGTGAACAGCTTCATCCGTTCCGGCTCCGGCAAGTGATTCGGTGTCAGTCCTATTTCTTCCCCGTTAAAGCCGTAGATGTATACGGAATCGACGCCTTTCGGCCACTGCCAAGTCAGCAAGCAATCCGTATCCTGCAGCTGGAAGGTGAGCTTTCGAATCCGATACGGTTCCTGAACATCGCCCCACTGCACATAAAGTCCTCCGATCTATCGCGTTAGCGGAATTGTTTGCCGATTTTCGCGCGCCTGCCGTTCTTCACCGTTCGCCCATCCCCCAGGCCCCTGCGGGCTAACCATCCGGATGACTGCGTATGTCCGGCCGCCGAATCGCCTACGGCCACCAGCAGCGTAGAGAATGACAGCACAAGCGCAAGGAGAAGATCGGCTTCCGCCCGGTACCATGCATGCGCCATCCCTCTTTGCAATCCCGCCTCGAGAATAAGGCCTGCCGCGAGTCCCGCGACGATGCCGCCAATCATGAAGCTTTTGGCCAAAAAGCGGTTATCGAAAATGATGCCGAGCGCAAGCCCCATCAACGAGCCGATGATCGCCAGCATGCCTATGCGCATCCATCCGCGGTATATGTCGCCGGCCGCTTCGCCAGAACGTTCGCCGGCCAAGTGCCATGCGCGGTCGCCCGTATAGATCGCTCCGAACGCCTCCACGATGCGGTCCGCCCGTTCTACGTTATGGAACGACCCGCCGGTGGCGGAAGCGATCTGCAGCAGCAGCCGATTGCCTTCTTCATCGGCCGGATTGAAGCCGACCGTGTCGACCGCGATGCCTCTCTGGACGAACGGGGACAGCGCCTGATCCAAATTGACCTCGCTATACCCGTCGGAAATGAGAATAACGGCCGCTTTGCGCCCGCCGCCGTTGTCGATTTGTTCGCGGGCGAGCGACAGCGCTTTGCCGATATCGGTCTGCCCATCAGGGGCGGGCATCGAGGCGATGCGGGCTGCGGCTTGGTCTTTGCTCGCCGGATCCTTCAAACCGACAAACGGCTGCACGACATTCGCTTGTTCGTTAAAAGCGATAACAGCCACCCGCTTCTGCTTGTCCATTCGTTTAATCAGCGATTGCGCAGCCGCGATGCTTTGCAGCTTCGGATCGGTCTGATTCATGCTCCCCGACCGGTCCATGACAAGAACATAATCTTGCACCGGCTTTCGGCCGTCCCAATAAAAAGCATATATAAACTGCAGCAGCGTTCCAGCCGCAAACAGGACGACAACGGTTGCCGGAACGAGGAACTTCCATCCGTCCCGGGCATAGCGCAGCCTCCACTCTTGCCCGTTCAGTCTTGGAGCGATGATTTCCGCCAGAAGGCAGCCAAGCCCTACCCAGAAGGCAAGCTGGCCGAAATATACGCCCATCAATACTGTTTCATGCCATTCGCCCCCCCATCGGGCCAATACCAACTCGCCTGTGAGAAAGCCGGCGAACCCGCCGACCAGGCTGAAGACGGTCAGGAGGGCATTCCATTTACGCTGTTTCACCGTTACCCAGCTGCCTTTCCAGCACAGCATTCGGATCGATGCTGTGAAATTGAAATCCGTTTTCTACATATGAATCGTAATACCGTTTGCCGTGGCGGAAATACATCAGATCTTCTCCGCGGAAGCCGCCCATCAAATGAATCTTTTCTACGCTGCTCGTCCGTTCCTCATGGATGCATCCGAGCTTGCAGGAGCCGTTCGTCTGCTGGGCGTTCACCGCATACCCGATAAATTCGCTCTGCACATAGCCGGCGTAATATTGCTCCTCATAGCGGTGCCGGTGCGTCGAATGGTATACATCCGCGCGAATCGCCGATTCGCTATCCAGCGTTCGGGAAATATCGCGGAACAGGTCTTCTTTGGTCAAGACAAGCGGATTATCATACGACGTGGTCACATTCGCCCGGGCCAAAAGCTCCGCCTCGAACGATTGATGGAACAACGCATGGGAGAACAAGTCTTTGCGCACCGTATCCGTCAGCCGAAGCAGCCACACTTCTTCCTGCTCCGCGAATAAGACGGAAGCATTGCCGAGACGCGCATGTTCGAAATAAAACAACCGGTGCATCCGGTTTTCCAGTTCATTCAAAATACGCTCGACGACGTGTCCGTAATATTCGTCGATATTGCGGCCCGCTTGTCCGCCGAAAGCGGCGGCTTCGCTGCGGCTGAGCTTGAGCCACTCCTGTTCCAGTCCGATGAAGCGCTCGACAAGCGGCTTCACCTTGCGATGCAGCTCGCTTAGCTTATCGCGGTATTGAACGAGCAGTTTCCTGTGCAGCTCAAGCAAAGCCATTTCCCACTGCAGACTGTAGATGTTGTCTAACAGGCGGCGGATCACTTCCTTCACGGAAGGCTTTCCGCTAAACCATGCGAGAGGAGAACTTTTGACCGGTACGATATATTCGACCTTCTCGTCCCGCGCCATCTCCAGATCGACACGGCATTGCGCGATGCGGCCGGCCATCTGGCGGATGCGCTCGTCGAGCTGTTCCGACAAGCTTCCGGCTTCCCCGGGCATTGTCCAGCGGTACACGCCGAACAGCCCGAGAGCCGGCTCCTGTATGACCTTCTGGTCTATCAGCCGCTCCAGCCTTCGCGCCGGATCGCTCTGCTCCAGAGCAGCCTCGGCCGCCGCGGCGATGTTCTTCTCGAAAAATAATCGGGCGTTATCCCCGAACAGCGCAAGTTCCGCCTGCCGAAGCGTCATCGGCCTCAAGTCCGCGAAGGACATGTCCGCGTGCATCAAGCCGCGCATGCCTTCCATCGCCGCTTCCGGTTCAGGCATCAAGCCTCGTACCTCGCGCTCGGTATCGTGCGGGTCGAGCTGCAGCAGCGGCATCGCATGGCTGAGCCCGGCCTGCGCATTGTCCCGCAGCCGGAGCAGCACCCGCTTCTGGTAATGATACAGCACCGATAAAGCGATCGCCGCATTGGGACGAGTCACTTGTGCGCAGCCCGCGGACGCGTAAACGGCCCCTCGCGCGTCAGCCGGCGTAATGCTTTGCTTGAACAGCTGATGATTGTACGATTCAAACGCCGGACCGGATGGCGAACCGGGATCACCTGCCGGTCTGGCATTTTTTAGGAGGCTCAAGCGGCAGACGAGCTCCGCGCCGCTGCGCATGCCGCCGTCGACGAATATCCCTCGTTCATCCTTGTTGCTCAGCCAATACACGGTGTCGAACAGCGGCGACGGCGGATGTACGGCAGGCAGCCGCACGCCTTCCCCTGTCACCTGAAGCCGCTGTTCGTAACGGTACTCCCGGTTTTGATATATATCCAGTTCTCTTAGCAAACTGACGCCGATGGCGCTGCGGTAGGCGAAGTCTTCGCTCTCCTGACTCTCGTCCGCCAAAACGTACAGGTCTGAGATTACGGAGCGGGAGCTTTCGCCGAAGACGGTTTTCATCAATACCGTCAAGTCGGGCAGCAAGACATGGAACGGATCGTCCAGCCGGGTGACAACCGCAATATTCAAGCGCTGCAAGTTATCGTAGCTCCGGCCCATGGCGCGGATTTTGTTCACCATCTTGCGGAGCGTCACGTTCAGCTCCAGCAGCTTCCCGTCATCCTCGTAAAACCGGCGGCGAATATCAGGACGCTCAGAAAGCGAGCCCGTTTCCGCAACCGGAAGCTGCCAGCCGTATACAGGCTCTTCCGAGGCAGGTACCGACATGCCTGCGTGCAGGCAAATCGCTCCGGCCCCGTTATGCCATCTGCGCTGCAGCCAGTCGGTGGCATGCCGCACGTCTTCCGCCGTCCGGTCGCCGAGAAACAGGAATACGACCGGGTGGTAAATGGTGGAAAGCGCATCTTCGCCGCTGCTCCGATGCTCCAGTTCGGCGGCGTAATCACCCGCGAACGCCGTCAATTTTTCACGCAGGCTCATCCGCATTCCCCTTTCTCTTCAGCGCTAATGCATGCATTCGTGTGCTATGCCAATTTTTTGACGATGTCGCCCACTTTGACGGAAACTTGCTTATAAAACTGGTACATCGCTTCGCCGTTGGCGATTTCGGAACGTTCGTAGTCAAGCGCCGACTTCGCTTCCTGGAATGCGGTGCTCATCTCCTTCAGCTTCGCCACCAGCGCGCTGATGTCTTCGGAAGAGACCAGTTGCTGGCTGCGCTTCGCGGCTTTGCGCTGCAGCAGCCCCATCTTCTTCGGTTCCAATGCGCTCAGCTTCGTGAAGATTTCAAACTCCACAAATTTGTTAACCTGCATCAAATTGACGAAAGCGTCCCACGGATCTTCGTCCGCGTCGTGGTCATAAACGTACAGAGCCCCTTTCTTCGCAATCGACGAAGTGTACATCGCTTCGATAAACAAGGCGAGCAGCTTCTCTTCGTCCTGCAGACGGCTGAGTACTTGCTCCAGCTCGGCAATCTTAAGCTTAATCAGCTCGTATTTGTCCAGTTCCTCCCGGATCCGCTTTTGCAGCTCGGGGTAACGAATGAGATTTTCTTTGGCCAGCTCTTCGTTTACGCTGCCGAATATATCTTTGCCGCCGGCCGGTTCGAGTCCGCCCGCTAGGAGCGCCTTCAAATCGTTCACGCAGCGGCTTACTTCGCCTAGATTCGGCTTCTGTGCGGTCAATTGCAGATTGTACGCGGCAAGAAAGCGGCCGAGATCCAGCGGCTTCGTGAACGTGCAGGCGTAACGGTTGATCGTCCCGCTGTCGGATCCCTTTTCCCGAATGATACCCTGGCTTAGCGCCTTGTCGAACAGCTCCCTGATTTCCGCGTTGAACGTACGCACGCGCCCGTTTTCATACGTATCGCCCCAAGATTTTTCGGGAATCGGCGACGGCAGGTAAGTCCAGTTGACCTTGTCGGTCTGCACGAGATGGCGGCCGATGCCCTCCGGCTCCAGAATCGTACGCTCATAGCTTGTCTCATACACTTTCATCGGCGTGTATAAGAACAGCGGGATGCCGTTCTGCGTATTGAGCCAGAAAATCCGGTTTTTCACCTGGCTTTCCTTGATCGTAAACCGCGTGTTGGCGATGGCGTTGTCCTGAAAATTGCGGATGCCCTTGAAAATATTCGGCGCCTTCACAGGAACGGAGACGAATCCCCACGACGGGAAGTTGAAATTGCCGGAGCTGTTGCTGAGATGGAACACCGGTTTCGCCTCTTCGTGAAGACGGCTGGCGATCCGCTGCTCGACGAGCTTCTCCATCGAATCTTCCTGGCCGTATTTAATGACCAGGTACTCCTCCATCGATTTCGTAATGAGATCGCTGAAATGCTGCGTCAGGAAGTCGGAGATCGAGCCGATCACATCCACTTCCTGCTCCTTCGTCCATTGGTTCGACTTGCTGAGCAGCTCCTGCGTGAAATCCCGGATGAGATCGTTCACGTTCTTCTCGTCCATGACCTGGCCGATCAGCTTCGCCATATCCGGTACGCTTACGACGTTCCAGTAATACGTACGATTTCCTTTATGGTCGACTTCCTCCTGCCCGCTGGTCAAAATGTTGCCGTTCTTCTCGAAGATCCGGTTCAGCTCGCTCAAAAGCTCGGTAAATACTTGATACAAGCGCGAATTCTCCGCATTGATCAAATTGTACAAATCCTCGTAAAACTCGACCATCTGCTCCATCCGCTCGCGGTCGGCGTGAAGCAGGTATTCTCCGATTTTCGCCTCGATGTACGCATCCTTTTTGCGGTCCTTGGAAATGAACGCGCTGCGGGCTTCACTCATTTTTTGCTGCGACTGCTCTTCCGCATATTCGATATCCCGCGGAATCCGGTAAATGCTTTCCTTGAGCGATTCGATGTACGAGGAGATCAGCTTCAGCAGGCAGAAGCCTTTATCCTGCAAAATCATCCGCGAGGCGTAAAACGGCCCCTGCTCCGGATGAATGAACACTTTGGTGATCTGCTCGGTGAACACCTCTTTGATTTGGCCCGGCAGCTGCCTGCGGCTTTTGATGTATTCCTCGCGCGCCCTCGACAAGTAATGCTGCTCCAGCTCCGTGTCAATATTTACGTTCTGCTGCTTGATGACGTTGGCGTAGCTTAACCGCTCGCTGTTCTGATAGCCCGGAAGCGGCTCCGGCACCTGCTTGTTGAATTCACGGTGAACGGAATCCGGATCGAGATTCAGCTTGCGCGCCAGCTTCTCCACATCTTCCTGGGAAGGTCCGGCTGTGAACATTTTTTCCATACGCTGAAATACTTTGTACGCCAAGTACGTCGTCATCTCTTCGATCGGCAGCACCGCAGAGGAAGCGCCTAATATGTTGTATTGGTAATTAGCCGCGTACGCCTTCGGCATCTGGTTGATGTTGGTGCGGATGTTGCTGATGTAATCGTGGATCGCGAACTCTTCGCCGGAGCCTTTGTCTTCGCTGGCCATAAAGTTCGTGATGTTCTCCGCCGTCACGTTCATGCAGTAATCGTAGGCGTTCTCGAGCAGCTTGCCTTCCAGGTTGGTCGCCGAGATCAGATGCGCCAGATTGAACGGCGGCATCGGCGAATCGACGGTCAAGATGCTGGCATATTGCTGCTTGAACCGCTCGCCCCGCTCGTCCGCGTTCATCCAGTAATCCAGCTCTTTCAGCGCCGCATAGCCGTTTTTCTTGATGTATTCGCGCGAATGCTCGGTCAAGCTCTTATTGGCGAGGTTCACGTCGGGCGCGAACAAATAGCCGAGCAGGTTCACTTTATCGACGCCGGCCGAGCCGTAGTCGCGCTCCATGATGCCTCTGACGATATAGGCGATGTCGAGGAAGCAGCCGCTCCCGGTGCCGCCCGACAGCCCCGTCAGCACGAATACCATCAGCTTCTTGTTCGTGCCGATGGACAGCGTCTTGATTTTACGCTCGATCGTCTGCACGACGTGGACGATTTTCGTAAACATGAGCAGACGCCCGGCTTGTCTGACGCCGGAAGCGCCGTTGATCCCGTCGGTGATCGTCAGCTCCGGGGACAGCCATTCCTTTATGTACGGCTCCAGCACGCTGCGGTTTTGCAGCACGCTGCCGATTTCCGGGTTGGACAGCAGCACGAACTCGGTCATCGGGTCGAGCCCGACGCCCTTATAGCGTTTGTTGCGGTCATGCTCGTTCGTCTCGATGGCGAGAAACTCGACGTTGTTCGGCTTATCCTTCTTCTTCTTCGTCATCGTATCTTCCGGCAGCTTGAACCGGCGGTTGATCTGGTATTTCAGGCGCAGCAGCGCGTCGATCCCCGTTCCCCCGAGCCCGATGACGAGCATCGGGTTGTCGATCGTGTCGACCCGTATTTTCTCGCTGATGATGCCCCCGCCCAAAGAGACGTCGAGCTGCTGTATATGTTCTTTGACTACGGCTTTCATAGGTCCATGTCCCCCTGTTTATTTCAAATATTCCAAGGTTATTACTTTATTGACGTTTTTGAGCGTGATTTTGATGCAATCTCGGGCAAAAATTTCTTTGCCGCCTTCCGCTTCGAACGCACGGCCCCCTTTTTCCATGACGCAGCCGGACTTATTGACTACGTTCAGCGTATCTCCGCGTCCCGGCCGGAATACGATGTCGGCCGTTTCGGCATAGTCGGGCGCAAGCTGCAGCAGCTGATGGAGGTTGAATTTGCCTTTGAATATGTGCAGCTTCTTGTATTGGGGCGAAGTTCGCTCGCCGGTGTCCTCGTCCCGAATCTCGACGACGAGCTGCCCGACGAAGCCTCGGTTCGCCTTTTTCCAGTAAGCCAAAGCGGCCAAAGCCGCCGCAATGACGACAAGCAGTGCGCCTCCCCAAGCGGATAACTTGAGCCAGCGTCCCTCGTTTTCCTGAGACGTCTCCGCCGGAGCAGACTGCGAAGCCGGCTTTTTGGCCGAAATGGCAACCGGTTCCGATTCGCGCAAGAAATTGGCGTCTTCCACTTTCACTTTCAGCTCGTAATCATGCGCCTCCGGCACCTTGATACTTCCTTCGATTCCGTCCGGATTCGAGGTAAGCGGCGACTCCGTCGTCTTCTTCGTATCGAGGTCCGTCAGCACAAGCGAAGCTTTTGCGTTTTTATATAGACCGGGATCGTTCACCTTCTGCCCGTTCGACATCAAATAAGCTTTCACGGGAACCGAGTCGCCGGGGCTATAGGATATAGACGACAAAGGAACCATCGACACCTTCAATTCGTAGTTATAAATTAAATTAATGTCGATTTTGTCTTTGGACACGCCCTTGATTTTCAAGTTCCAATCGCCTTGGGCCGGGTTTAAAATCTTGATAAGCGAGTATGCCTTGGACTTGGAATAGACGATGCGGTCCGAAGGAATCGGCTGCTCCTTGCCAGCCGGATCGCTCAGCTTCACTTCCACCGGATTCGGCGACATGATCGATATGTTCGCTTCCGCCACGCTCGCGGTCGGTATGTTCACGACAACGTTCTGAAAATCGCCGTTCGCCGTCAAGCCGGGGAGCGGCACGACCTTCAGCTTCAGATGGCTGGCATAAATTTCGCTCAAAATTTCCGGGAGCTTGTCCGCCGTGCTCGTCACGAACATTTTGCCGCCCGTCTCCTTGGAGATGCGGTCTAGCTCGTCCTTGTTGAGCTGCCCGTCCGCGTTCAGGCCGATCGTATAGATCGGGATGCCTTTACCCTTCGCTTTCTGAACCGCCTGGTTCAGTATTTCCTGGGACTTCTCCTGCGTCTGCCCGGCTCTGAGTGAATTGTTGCCGTCGGTCAGCAGCACGATGAGCGGGACATGTCCCGGCTCGGCGCCGCTGTCCAGCACCTTTACCGCTTCGTCGACGCCGACGGCCAGATCGGTATAAGGTCCCAAAGCGAGCTGGTCGATAAACTTTTTCAGCTCGTCTTTATCTTTCGCTCCCCCGATCTTAAGCAGCGCCTTCTCGCGCATCACTTGGTCGGTATAAGCGACGACGCCGATCCGGTCCCCTTGGACGGAAGCCATGTCGATGAACATCTTCATCGCTTCATAGCTGACTTTATTGACGTCGGATTCATTCATGGAATTGCTCACATCCACCGATAGCACGGCATCGATTCTCGTATCGGATGCCGCCGGAGCGGCGTAGGTCTGCGGTATCGTTATGGATAGAGCGATCAACAGGGCTGCGGCCCACTGCAGCAGGCTCTTTCGTTTCATCACGCGATGCTTTCCTCCTCTATTGAGCCCTGATGTAGTAATTTGTAAAAGGTGGTAGTAAAATAGGACTCGTTGTCGTTATTTAATCATATTAACGTTTGGTTTTTCAAATTGCTAGGTTTCAATTCTTATAACATTCTTAAGATTTTGAGGTTCAATATCACACGGAAAGGAAGAAGTCAAGATGCTCATGTCGATGTTTACTTATGTGCTCCTTGCCGCCGGAGCGGCTTTCGCCGTTTTCCGTACCGTCCGGTTTGTGAAGTGGAAACGCAGTGGATTGACGCCGGAGCAAATCGACCGCGAACTGCTGCAACTTTTGAACCAGGAGGTTCGTCATGAATAAAAAGGCCGTTCAATTCCCACAACTTGTACATACCCGCCATGCCTACGAGCGGCTGAAGCAGTGCGTCCGCTGCGGCGCTTATTCCTCTCTCGGGCTGGAAACATGCCTCAACTGTGAGGCGGAACACAGCGGGCGTCCAGTCGCCGACATCGCCCGAACTGTGCTTCGGCACGGTAAGCTGCGGGATGCGCTGCTGCTGGGTGCGTCGGGCCTCGCCGGTTTCGTGTTTGCACGCAATGCCCTGCAAATGTCCGTCTCGCTTGCCGTCGGCCTGCTGCTCGTCGCCGTTTACTTCTGGCTGTGCAAACGGTACGCCGTGGAACGGGAACGGCACACGCTGCTGCATTTGCTCAAGCAGGAAAGCGCGCAAGTGCGGGACGGCATGCTGCTGGACGCGGAAAATGCCGCGGGCGATTTGAAATCGGAGGACGAGCTGTCCGCTTACTTGAAGCTGCGGGAGATCGGACATTTTCTCAAAGGCGATCAAATCAAGATGCTCAAAATTTATTGCTTGAACCGATTTATTTTGCGGCGCGACATGGATCTGGAGCTCGGCACGCTCATTCCCGAAGCGTTCGACCCCGATTTCGTGCGGTATGTGAACGAAATTTGCAAAGTAAAACCCGAGCTCATCCGCCGGGACATGCTTGATTATGCAAGGCGTTACCGCCCCGAAATCGAAGCGCTTGCGATCGGACCGCAAACCATGGCTCAATTGGCCGGAGCCGCATTGCGCGTCAAAGAATACGTCGTGCAGTATCCGGATTTGATCGCGGATCACGTCGGCGCGCTTTCCAGAGACCGGCTGCTCCGGCTGTGCCGCCTGCTTCAAGACATACCGGCCTCAAGGCGCAACGCAAGGCTGTTTGATAAGGCGATGGACGAGGCTGAACGAATGTACGGCAATGACGCCGAATTCGAACCCATTTTAGGCAAGGATGCGAACTTCCAATGAATTTCACTTTCAAGCGCTCCCGGCGGTATCGTAACGCCGCCTTTGTCTTTTTTGTCATTCTGCTCGTCCTGTCGGGATGGAAATTAGTTTACGGGTGGTCGAAAATGAAGACTTATGCGCATGCCGTCGAGCTGCAAGCTCAAGGCCGTCTGCTCGAGGCGGAGGATGCGTTTGTGCGCGTACAGTCGATGCGCGCAATCGACTATAAAGAACGCGAGACGGCGGCCGCCTTGTCGGCGCTGCGCCCTGTCACGGATATGCACCGCACGGAGGCGCGGCTCTCGGCGGATATCGAGGCCGCACGGAACGTGAGCGATGTGCCGACGCTGGCTACAGCAGCGGAACAATGGTCGCAGATGAAACAAACCGTTGCCGCTCAAGACGAGAAAACACGTTCCTCGTTTGCGCAAATCGAAGCCGAATACGGGCTGGAGCAGCGCTTGTCCGACGCTTTCGCCCAGGTGAAGAAAAATTTGACGGCGGGACTGGAAAGCTGGTCGGCGAATAAAAACGCGGGTGACGGCGAGCGGCTGCTTGCTTTCTTGGCGCAAATTCCTGCGGCGTATTATCCGGATGAGAAGACAAAACATGCGGAACTGAACCGGCTGGCGCTAAAATACGGCCAAGCCCGGCTGAACGGCGCGCTCAAAGGAACGGCTTTGACGGAAGCATTGAGCGAGAGCGACAAGCTGCTCCAGCTGTATACGGGCTATCGGCTCGACGGCTCGTGGATTGCAGGCAAAGTGGAGCCGTTTATTCAAAACGTGTTATCCAGCCAGCTGGATAAAAACGATGTAAAAGGCTTTTTGGGGAACGTCCGCCTCCTCCAGGAGCATCCGGCAGTCGTGAAGCCGGGCTCCAAAACGGATGCGTATGTCCGCTCCTCCGTCCAGAAGCTGCTGGCCCGCGCCCGCCAGCTTGCCGACTCGAGAAAATTTCAGGACGCCGTCGATCTGTACACGCTGCTCGGCAGCTACCAGAATACGGATAAAGAGATTCAAGAGACCGAGCAGCGCTGGATGGAAACGGAACCCGCCCGGTTATTGGGCAAAGCGGCCGGCGAGGACCGGGATTTCTCGTACATGGTTCATGTCAAAGGAAAATGGGGTGCCAAAGCGGTCGCTGCGGGACTGGCCGAGAACAAAACGCTGATCCTGGCACGCCTGATGCAAGACGGCACGGTGAGCAAGACGGAAATCGGGGTCGGTAAAGGGGTTACCGTCACTTCGATTCAGCTGACGGATTCGATCAGCTCCGGTGCTTCTCCGATGCTGCTGCTGGAAGCGGCATCCAAGAGCCGCAAAGCCCGTTATATCCTCTATGAGGCGGAGCCGCAGGAGCTGCGGATGCTATTGGATATCGAGGCGGACGGATATACGGCCATCCGCAAAGGAGCCGTGCAGTTCGATAGCCCCGCCGGGGAAGGGCCGGGCAGCAAGGCTTTGTATGAATACCGCGACGGCGGGCTGCGAAAAGTGCAGCAAACTCAGCAGCCGCAGCAGCAGACAGCATATAAACTAGTTACCGTATCCGACTTGCCGGATGTCAAAGCGGAGAATGTACGCTTCGAATGCGATATCGTCACGGTTGACGGTTCGAATGCGCTCGGTGAAAGCGATAACCGGTATGTGCACCTGGTCGGCAGCGGGAAGACGAATTGGAAGCGCGGGTCCGCCCTGATTACGGGTATGTACGCAGGAACGGAGGAAATGAAAATCGGCAGCCAAACGGTAAACGTGTACAGGGTTCAAGTGCTGGAAGCAAATTATCCTTGAATATGAAAGATCATAACTGAAATTTACTTCCGCTCATAATAAATGAGAATCATTGGCATCCTAACCTCATTATGTATGCAAGGGGTTGGATCATGCGAAATATTACTTTTATGGCAGCGTGCCTATGCTGCTTCATCCTTCTTAACGGATGCGCCTCCGCGAAGATTCGGCAGCAATCCGTTCAAGAAGAAAAGCTTCCGGCCGACGAACTCGAAACGGACGGGAAAATGTCGGAGCTATCCGTCATCGAACATGACGAAGCGTTGAAGGTTGGGGATTTGGGAGTCGAACGCATCTTATTCCCCAGCCATATGCGGAGTTTGGAGAACGAACCTGTCAGGAAGACGCCATTGCTTGATCCGAACGGTTTCCCGCTGATCAAAGTGTTCCCGAATCCGAGCATCGAACCGATCCGGGGTAATTATGCCGACAATGTAATCGAAATGGCCAAGTCTTATCTGCACACCCCTTACGAATACGGCTCCGATCGGCTGGAACCTTCCACCTTCGACTGCTCGGACTTTACGCGATGGGTATATCTGAGTGCGCTCGGCATGGACTTACCGTGGGATTCCAGAAGCCAATCGGCTTATGTCAAGGCATTTGCGGGAAGACAGTACACCGACTTAAGCCAAGCCCGCCGCGGAGACTTATTGTTCTTTACACGCTTCCTCGGGCCGCATGCTTCGGATTACGAAGGGCTGAAGCCTGAAGATAAACCGATTAGCCACATGGGCATTTATTTGGGGAACGGCAAGCTTATCCATTGCGCTTCCAAGGAAACGGGAGGCGTGCGGATCGATGTCATCCGGTGGAAACATCTCGAGTATCGTTTTTTGTTCGGCGGCGGGGTGCTCGACTGACCGATGAAGCGAAAAAATCCGAAGTGCCGCGGCAAAAGTGAGCCGGCTCTTCGGATTTTTTTATAAGGGCATGTGGATTGTGCGGCGGTTGTGGTCATGAATTATACGATAAACTGTTCTTCCTCGGACTTTCCCTCCCGTCTTCGCTTGATGAACAGCGTCATCAAGGCGGACACGGCCAGTCCGCCGACGAAGCCGCCGGCATGTGCGTAAAGATCGACATTCGGGATAATAATCGACGAGATGAACCCTACGATGACAATGGTCCGTACCGTTTGTTTCGTTTGGTAGTCGATCAAGTCTTTGCGGAATACCGACATATACAAGTAAGCGGCATATACGCCGTAGATCGCACCCGATGCCCCCGCGCCGATATAATGGTCGGAGTGCAGCCAGGCGCTGGCCACGTTTCCGATCACGCCGCATGCCAAATAATACAGCGCATACCGCCACGATCCGATCATTCCTTCCAGCGGAGCTGCAAACACATATAGCGCGAAGCTGTTAAACAACAAATGCTCGAAACCGATGTGAATGAAAATGGACGTGACGAGACGCCAAGGTTCCGGCTCGATTCCGGGCAGATCGAACATCGCTCCGAATCGGAGCAAGGTGACGCTGTCCTTCGACGAACCGTACCATTCCATCGCGGCCATGACGAGGAGATGAATGACGATAATGGTTGCCGTCACCGGGTACAACCGGATGTACTGCTTCAAGCTTTCTCTGCGTAAAAACACGCTGCTCCCCCTTAAACAAGTTTCTTATGTATACTCCTATTATAGCTTTATATGCGTCTGCGCACACGTGACGATGAGGACGCGATCTGCGACTGCACTTCCCATGCCGTTGAAAGTTTTATCGCAGGGTGAGCAGCATGGATGGAAAGCGTAGCTGCCGATCAATAATCCTTTAAGCTGCGAAAAGCTTTTGCAACCATCTCATTCACCAGGCGCAACGTGATCAACGTTTACACGAAAGAAGCCGCATGGAGCATGCGTCCACGCGGCCTTCACTATTTTATGGAGCATCGGGGCCTGTCTCCGATTTCGTTAGCGGCTTTCTCCCCGACGGAAACGACGGTAACGGCTCATCGCCGCCGATCGAGCGGTTTCCTTGGACAATCGTATTCGTTCCGGCTTTTTCGGTGACACTAGGCCCGTTGCCGTCTATGAAGATGTTGTCCGTCACCTTGACGCCTACCGGCTCGTACGTCTTGATCCCCCCGACGACGATTCCCGGTCCTCCCGAGATTACGTTTCGGCTTACTTCCGAGCGATAATTTCGCCAATGCGCCGTCAATACCTCTTTCGTGTACACGTCGCCTTCCGGTCCGCCGTCATAGCCTCCGCTGTCTACATTGACCGCCCAGTCGGTCAAATGTTCCAACACGTTCTCGTAAATCCGATGATCGTTTCCGTAAATGCGAAATCCGCCCATCCCTTTGCGCTTTCCGTCTCCGATAAAAATGTTGCCGTAGAAGCTGTTATGGTGGCCGTGACGCGAAGTCAGATGCCCTTCGCAATTCAAGAATGTATTGTATCTTACTTCGTTACGGCAGCTTTTGACCGAAATAATTTCCGGATTGGCGTCGCAGTGTTCGAACAAGTTGTATTGGATGAGATTATAGCCGTCCGACATCGACACGCCCGACAAGCCGATCCGCATCGCCTTGATCTCGCCTTCGCTGCGCGGAAACGACGGTCCCGAGCCATGAAAATAATTGTACTCGTATACGTCGTACTGCGACATTTGGCCGTTCCCGCCGTTGGAGGACACATACATTCCTTTGTCGCGTCTCGGACCGAAATCGTTATGATCGACCCAGTGATGGTGACTGTCCGCACCGCTGATGAGCAGCCACTTGAGCTCGGTTCCATCCTCCCGAAGCGCAAACGTGTTGCGGGTCAGACGGATATGATGACAGTTGTTCAAGTGAACGGCGCTATGCCCCGTATTCGCGAATGTTAGTCCTTCAATCATGACATAAGCCGATTCCTGAAGCTCGATACGCGCCTCTCCCGTGATGACAGCTTTGCCCCGGTTCGCTGCTTTTACCGTAATCGGCGCATCAATCGTCGCTTTGGCCCGAATCTTGAACGGTTCGGAGCCGTCATACTCGCCAGTCGCCATAATAATCGTTGTGCCGGGAACCGCGTTGCTGCATGCTTCAGCTAATTGCTGCGAATCGGATACATGAACGATGCCCGGGCCTTCCCGCGGTTCTTTTTCCCATCGATACGGATTCATAAGACCACTCCCTGTCTGGCTAACTTTTCCATGGCTTCATGATAACGCTTGCCGGGAGATGTTGTAAACGATGAGTATCGGACGAAAGTTGAGTTTCGGGCAAATTTGCAATGTTCGTTTCCGAAGGCTTTAACCCGCGTACGATGACGAGATATTTTATAGCTTCCAAATATCGGTTCGCTTGCCGGCTCACGTAGCTTTCGAGCTCGGATGATTCGTTCGCGCATCCGATAACTTCGGGGTCGGTCTCCTTCGGAGCAGCCCGATCGCTACCGCTCCGAGGCAGAGCAGGAAGCACACGCTGAACAACAGCCGGACCCAGGGGGTCACCGCCTCTGCGCTGACGACGGAACCTCCCATGTCGCCTACGAGCAGTGCTACGAGCGCTACCCCGCCGATCATGCCGAGATACCGGATTAAAGCGAGCAGGCTTCCGGTCAAGCTGACCTTGGACGACGGAGCGGCGCTCATCATTTCGGCGTTATTTGTTGCTTGAAAAAGCCCCATGCCGATGCCATACAGAGTAAGATGCAGCACGATGCCGGTCAGCGACACCGTCTGCGGCAGCACCATCCACAGCATGGACGCCGCGCAAAGCGCAGGCCCGAGCAGCAGCGGCGCCAACGCCCCGCGTCGGTCTCTATACCAGCCGGCCAAAGGCGCGGTGATGCCCATCGCCAGAGGCTGAAGCGCCAAGTACAGGCCCGTTTGTGAAGGCGCGAAGCCGAGCACTTGCTGCATATAAAACGTCAGCGGGAGCAGGCCGGCCATCTGCGCCAAATGGATAATAAAAGCGGATGCATTGCCGGTCCATATGGGCCGGATCGCAAAAAGCCGCCGGTCCAGCACACCGTAATCGATCCGGCTTTCGTACCAAAGGAAAAGGACAAGCAGGAATGCGCCTATGACCGCCGGTCCTGCCGCTCCCCATGATCCGCTTTGAAATCCGGTATCCGTGGTCGCCATCATCAGCAGAGCGACTGCGACGGAGAGCAATAAAGCTCCTCCGTAGTCCAGCCTCTGCTTGCCTCCTCCTGCTTCCGACTTTGGGAACCACCGCATCCCCAGTACCACAGCGGCCGCGCCGATCGGCACGTTCATCCAGAACAAAGCCGGCCAACCTGTCACGCCCATTAGCAGCCCGCCCAACGCAGGCCCGGACAAGGTGCCGATCGAGATGACAACGGCGTTCATGCCGAGTGCTCTGCCCCGTTCATTGTCAGGAAACACTTGCCGAACCATCGCCTGGCTGTTCGCCATAATCATGGCTGCGCCGAAGCCCTGCACGCAGCGGGACGCCAGCATGACCGCCATGCCGCCGGATACGGCCACCATAAACGAGCCGACGCCGAATACAAGAAAGCCGAGGCTATAAACGCGGTGCCTGCCGATTTTGTCCGAGACGAGCCCCAAAACGGGCAAAGCCGCCACCAGTATCAAAAGATACGAGGTGACGACCCATTGAACGATCGATAAGGGCGCTCCAAACTGGTCGGCCATCGCGGGCAGCGATACGTTGACGATGCCGACATCAAGCGTCGACATGAACGTGCCTGCATTGACGATGTGGATTATTTTCCAACGGTGCGGATTCGCCGTTTCCATCAGCCGTTCACATCCTCCGATTTTATATGGGGACCCGCTTTCCGGTGCTTCTGCTTTCATTGGCCGCTTCCATGAAACGGATGATTTCCACCGTCTCTTCCAGGTCGATGCCCGGCTGTCCCGTGCGGAACATCTCCATCACTTGCTCAAGAAGGCTCGCATAATAAGGCTTCGGATTGGCGTAAACGTCGATATAATCGGTACGCTTCACCCGATGCACGACACCGCCGAATTTATTGTTGCCCTTCCGGTTGCCGCGGATCGTTCCGATCCGGCCGTCCTTCCAGAAGCCGGTAATGACGTCGTGATCCTCCTGCGTCGCCGCGATGACTTCCACGCAGCCGCCGCCCATGATTTGATAAAGCATATCGACGGTATGTACACCGTACCAGAACAATCCCGGCTGCGTCGGCTGCAGCGCCAGCGGCCCGTAAAAGTCGGCGCCGATCACGTCGCCTTGATCCGTTACGCGCTTCGCGTCCTGCAGCGCTTCGGCAAACCGCAGCGCCGATGCACTCATCACCGGCACGCCGTGCTCACGCGACAGCTTGGCGATTTGTCTGGCATCCTCCGAGCTGACGGCAAACGGTTTATCGATGAAAACCGGTTTGCCGTACGGCGCGATTCGCCGAAATTGCTCCAGGTGCACCCGCCCGTCCACCGATTCCAGCAGGATGGCGTCGCAGCGTTCCGCCACCTGTTCAGGCGACTCGACGATTTGCACGCCGTATTTATCCCGCAATTCGTTCGTGTACCCTTCTACACGTGAGATGCTAAGTTCAAAGTCCGCCGATCCGCCCGGAAAGGCTACGACCACCTGGCCTCCGGGGATGTGGTATGGCGCTTCGGAATCGTTCAATAGCTTTGTAAAAGCGGGGACATGGGATGTATCCAGTCCGATCATGCCGATTTTTAATATGTTGTTCATGGTTTTAACCTCCTAAGAGCTTTCCTTTGGAAAGCTGGCATCGTAAGCATTTGCTGAGTTTTCCTTTGGAAAACTAGCATCGTAAGCATTAGCCGAGCTTTCCTTTGGAAAGCTGGCTTCGTAAGCATTAGCTGAACTTCGCTGGGGAAGCATGCATCATAAGCGCATACAGCGCCTTCCATCGAAATGCTGGCTTCCTAGCGCTTTACGCCAAAAAGACTTCCTTGCCGGTACGCGCCGACTCGTAAATCGCAAGAATGAGATCGACCGATTTTTTCGCCTCTTTGCCCGAAATGAGCGGCTCCCGGTCTTCGCGGATCGCTTGAATCAAATCCTCGCACAGCACATAATGGCCGCTGTCGGCAATTTTGCTCGGATCGCTGCTGGAGCTCACGAAAGCGCCCGCGTCCGGGGCGGCTTCGTCGCTGTTCGCGAATTTCCATTGCTTGATGCCGCTGTCGGCAAAGATGATCGAGCCGTTCTCCCCGTGAAGCTCGAAGCGGGTTTCCAGCCCCGGGTAAACGGAGGTCGTCCCCTGGATGACGCCAAAAGCGCCGCATTTGTATTTAACGACCGCGACCGCCGTATCCTCCACTTCGATATCGCGCACAAGCGCCGCCGACCGCGCGAAGACGGACTCGACGTCGCCCATAAGCCACTGGATCAGGTCGATGCCGTGAACGCCCTGGTTCATCAGCGCGCCGCCGCCGTCCAGAGCCCACGTGCCGCGCCAACCGGCGCTGCGGTAATATTCCGGGCTGCGGTAATATTTCAAGTAAGCGTCGCCCAGCACCAGCTTGCCCAGCTTGCCCTCCTCCACCGCCTTCTTGACGACAAGCGACGAAGGCATGACGCGCCGTTGGAACACGCAGCCCAGCTTCACGTTATATTGCTCGGCGGCACTGATCATCTGCTGCATCTTCGCCGAAGTAATCTCCAGCGGCTTTTCGCAGAAAATGTGCTTGCCCGCCTGCGCCGCTGCAATGGCGACTTCTCCGTGCAGGCCGCTCGGCGTGCAGACGCTGACGACGTCGATGTCCTCGTTCTTCAGCATCTGCTCATATTCGGCATAGACCGTCCCGACGCCGTGTTCCCCGGCCAGCTTGTTCGCTTTCGCCGGCTCCACATCCGCAATCGCCACCAGCTCGGCGTTCGGGTTATTCGTAATCGCTTTCGCATGGAACGGAGCGATCACGCCGGCCCCGACGATCGCGAATCTTAATTTATCCGCCATTCGATTCACCTCATTTACCGTTTTGTACGATGCAATACGACTTCTGTTCATGAGAACGATAAATCGCTTCCGTTACGGCGACAACGCTGCGCGCATAATCCAGTCCGCATTCCGGTTCCATACCTGTATCGATGTAGCGTGCCAAGTCCTCAAACTGCAGCACAAAAGGCGCTGCCTGCGGATCAACCGGGACTTTTCGGTATTCCCCGCCGTCGCTGATCCAGAGACTTTGCCCCGTCGCCACTCGAAGCATGCCTCTTGTAAACACAAATTCCGTCTCATTCCTTGAGGCACCCGGGTAGCCGGATTGGGCAATCGTCGCCGGGACGCCGGCGTCCGTATCCATAAAGACGAGCCCGCTGCCTTCCACGTCGCCCCTTGGACCGTAATGGGACAGCACCGCTTTGACCCCGGTAATCCGGATGGACGAAAGCCACTGGATTTTGTCAATCGAATGCGATCCGAGATTGAAGAGGATTCCGCCTCCCGCCTTCTCTTTCTCCAGAAACCAGCCCGGACGGTCATCCCGGTAATAATGAATATGACGCGTATCGTTAATCATGACTAGCGCGCCTAAATCGCCTTGCTCGATCAGCTGCTTCGCCTTCCGGTTCTCGGCGATATAGTGCTGCGTGTGGCCTACCAGCAGACGGACGCCGCTGCGCCTTACCGCCTCGGCAATATCGTCGCATTCCGCAAGCGTCAAAGCCAGCGGCTTCTCGAGCAGCATGTGGCAGCCCCGCTCCGCGCAGAAGACAGCGGCTTCCTTGTGCAGGAAATGGGGAAGCGTGATGACCGCAATATCCGGCTTTTCCCGTTCGATCATTTCCTTGTAATCGGTATAGGGCCCAATGCCGTACTGGGCCGACAGCTTCTCGACTTTGTCCCGGTCCAGATCGGCGGCGGAAACGGACCGAAACCGGTCCGTCTTCGCGAGCGCCTCCAGATGCCTGGCGGCAATGCCTCCTGCCCCTACCAATGCAACGCGGTAACTCATGGCCGAAGAACTCCTTTCCTGCTACTTCAGACTAACGTTCGACGTGCGGTCGTAGGCGGTTTTGTACGTGTCGAGCAGCTGCTGAAGTCCGAGCTTCTTGACGCCATCCACGTATTTGTCCCATTCGTCCATGCTCTTCGTTCCGAGAATGAACTTGGAAATCGTCTCCAGCCGGTTCTTATCGATCGCTTGACCGATCGTCGAGATCGTTTCCAGCTCCTTCTCGTTGAAAGCAGGCTTTTGGTTGTAAGGGCCGTCATATTTCCGCGACTCCGTGTAAGCCGCTTGAAGCTCCTTGGAAGCCAGAGACAAATGCGCGTCGTAATCGATCCATTGGTAAGCGCCGTTCGTTGCGAGCCCCGTCTTTTTGCGCAGGTCGGCGATATCAATGAACTCGGACTTGATCTTCTTCTTGCCATTTTCTACCGTATAGGTTACACCTTCTTGGCCCCAGCTGGCAATATCTCTTCCATTTTCCGTATAATAAAAGTCAATAAATTTCATGATGTCTTTAATATTTTTCGAGGTGGAAGAGACCGTCATCCCCGATTCGAGGTAACTGGTGAACGCGTTCACCTGCTTGCCGCCCGGCGATCCGGCCGGTGGCGCCATTAAGTTAATCGTAAATTCGGGATTATCTTTGCGCAGCGATGCGTTGAAGAAATCGATCCGGCTGATGTAATCGACCGTGACGAACGATTTGTTCGTTGACATAATATCTTGCCACTGCTTCGTATCCATCGTCAGCCAATCGGCCGGCATCAGTCCGTCTTTGTAAAACTTGGCGAGATACTCCACCATCTTCTTGTAGCCGTCCTCGATCGGTCCGTATTTGACCGCTTTCGTTTTCGGATCGACATAAAAGCCTTCATTCGTATCGAAATTGGCGGACAAGTTTTTCATCAAGGCCAGATCCATGCCGAAACGGGTGCTGAACGGGTACGTATTCGGATACAGCTGCTTCAACTTTTTAAGCGTCTCGTACAGCTCATCGTAGTTGGCGGGAACCTTCAAATTGTTCTTCTTGAAAATATCTTCCCGGTACAGCCATACCATCCGGTTCGTTTCGCCGAAGCCCTGGTTCGGGAACATGTACATTTTGCCGTCGGCGGCGATGGCCGAGCGGGTGTCGTCCGGATATTGGGCCATCCATTTTTTAAAGTTCGGCATCTGATCCGTATACTCCAAAATGTTGACGAGCGCGCCCTGCTGACCGAATTTGTTCGCCTGTCCGCGGTCGAGCATGAACATAATGTCCGGCATGTTGCCGGAAGCGACGTTCAGGTTGATGGTATCGGCCAGCTTGCCTGACGGCACCTGCATATTCAGCGTGACGCCCGTCTTCTCTTCAATCAGCTTCCAGATCAGCCAGTCTTTGTTGTACGGCCAGCTCGGATGCGATTCCGTCAGCATAGTGAAGGTCTTCTTGGTATTGGCCCCTCCGCTATCGCCTCCCGCTGCCTGCGGCGCCTTATCGCCCCCGCTGCAACCGACAACCGCTCCCAGCGCAAGCACTACCGATGCGGATGCGAATATCCCCTTTTTCATCCCAATCTCTCCTTTTTTTTGGCGGATTTATGTTCAAAGCTTTCAACACGGAATTTCCCCCACAGCACCAGGGCTTACCCTTTGACCGCGCCGATCATGACGCCTTTCACGAAATATTTTTGGAGCAGCGGATAGACGATGAGGATCGGTACCGTCGATACCATAATGGTCGCGAACTTGAGCGATTCCTCCACGACCATATTGTCGCCTCCGATGCTGCTCGCTTCCGCCGAGTTGATTTGGCCGGCCAATACGATGTTGCGCAGGATGACTTGCAGCGGGAACATATTCGGGTCCCGCAAGTAAAGCAGCGGAAGCATGAAATTGTTCCACATCGCCACGGCATAGAACAAACCGATGGTGGCGAAAACCGCCTTGGACAACGGGATGACGATTCGCCAAAAGATGCCTAGGTCGTTCAAACCGTCCATCCGGCCCGACTCTTCCAGCTCCGCCGGAATGCCGAGGAAAAAGGTGCGCATGACGAGCAAATTCCAAGTGCTGACCGCTCCGGGAAGCACCATCGCCCATATCGTGTCCATCAGCCCGTACGATTTGACGATCAGGAACGTCGGAATCATCCCGCCGCTGAAAAACATCGTAAATATTATCATCAGCGTAAAACCGCGGTGAAAAATCATCGTTTTTTTCGATAGCGCGTACGCCCCTGCGGAAGTGACCGCCAGCGAGATCGCCGTGCCGACCACCGTGTATACGATCGTATTGAGATAGGACTGGAAGATGCGCGGATCTTTCAGCACCAACTTGTACATATCCACATTGAACCCTTTCGGATACCATGTGACGAGGCCCTTCATCACGTAGACGTCTTTACTCAAAGACACGGCCGCCATATAAAGAAACGGGTATAAAGTGACGACGACGACGCCCAGCAGGATCAATCCGTTCACCACGCCGAATAAAGTCCATTTTCGTTTCACGCATCGTTCACCTCCTTCTCACCACAAGCTTGTTTCGGACAGCTTCCGGCTGAGATAATTCGCCGAGCAGATGAATATAAGGCTGACAACGCCGGTGAACAGGTCGATCGCCGCCGCATAGCTGAAATTGCCCTGCAGTAGCCCGATGCGATACACATAGGTACTCAAAATATCGGCGGTTTCATACGTTGCGGGGGTATACAGCAAGAACACCTTCTCGAACCCGATCTCCAGCACCTTACCGACGTTGAGCACAAACAAGATGACGATGGCCGGTGCGATGCCCGGCAATGTGACGTGCAGCAGCTTCTTGAAGCGCCCCGCTCCGTCCATCTCCGCCGCTTCGTACAGCATCGAATCGATCGACGTCAGCGCCGCCAAATAAATGATCGTTTCCCAGCCGATATGCTGCCATATTTCGGACGCTACATAGATGGAACGGAACAGCTCGGGCAGCACCAGGAAGTTGATCGGCTCCGTGCCGAACGCTCCGAGCAGCCGGTTCACGAGTCCGCCGGACGGCGACAGGAACATGACGACCATGCTGGCGATGACGACATTGGATATAAAATGCGGCAAATAGCTCGCCGTCTGCACAAACCGCTTGAAAAAGGCATGCTTGACTTCGTTCAACATGAGCGCGAGCACGATCGGCGCCGGAAAGCCGAAGATCAGCTTATACAGCCCGAGCAGAAACGTGTTGCGCAATAAAACGAAAAAATCGGGATTGGCAAAAAACATCTTGTAATATTTCAAGCCTACCCAGTCGCTCCCCCAAATGCCTTTATACAAGTTGTAATTTTTGAAGGAGATGACGATGCCGAACATCGGCATGTATTTGAATAAGATGAAGTACACCAAACAGGGCAGAAACAGCAGCAGCAAATATTTGCTTTTCTTGATTTTTTTCCAACCGGCCGCAAATGCGCTCCGGTTGCGAATTGTCGTTCTACGCGAATCGTCTACCTGAACACTTTCCGTGCCTGCCATAGCATATCCTCCTCCCTCCCCTTTTTTTGTGCAGCGATGTTTCCTGCTATGGGCCTATCATAAGCCGCAAAAGGGTTCGTCGCCTATCGCCATGTCTTGCAAACATTAGCCGTATTACGAAAACTTAAAAAATCGGTAACTAGTTAAAAAAATGGAGATCGGCCGATTGCGGCAAAACGGTTCCTCTGGCGAAAGCCCGGTGGTATAATTTTATTAATCGAAAGGACAGGATGAGGAGGGGCTCGGATGATCCAGGAGACGATACAGCGAACAGCCGCCAGCCGTTCTTTGTTTTTCAAACTGCTGACCAGCTTCATCGTCATCATTGTACTGCTCGTCTCTTTCAACTTCGTGTCGTACCGTTTTTTTCTAACCAACATCCAGGGTGAAATTATTAAGAACAACAGCCTCAACCTGAATGCGACGGTGAACAATTACGAGAAGCATCTGAACCTCGTACGGAATTTGGGACTCAGCCTTTATTTTAACGACAAAGCGCCGATTCTCAGCAGCGGTCAGGCGGATGGAACGTTCTACGACGTCGTCTACCAGGTGCGCAAAGATTTGCAGCAAATGCTCCAGAACCCGCTGCTGTTTTTGAACAATATGATTTATTTTTTTTCAGACCGGTCCGTTGTTATTGAGAAGGACGGTAGCAGCAGCACCGAGGCCATGTTTACCAAATTTTACAAATCGGATCAATATACGCCCGATTTCTGGAAGGCAGAGATCGGCAAGCCGCTCAGCTTCAAAGTTTATCCGTCGGCGACCTTTGTGGAACAAGGCTTGGAGAACCAGGTCGTCAAAGGCACCTTCATGCCTCTCCTGATCAAGAACTCCTACAACAGCCAGTTTGCCATTATCGCCTTTCTGGACAGCGCCAAGCTGTACGACGCGTTTTTCCAGCCGTCCCTGGGGAACCGGTTTTTTATTAGCAACAGCGACGGGCAGCTGCTGTTCAGCGCCTCCGGCGAGACAGACAGCCTTTCGTTCCCTTCGCTTCCCGACCATCAGGGCTTTGTAAAGAAAGGGAACAATTATTATTTTTACCAAAAAGGGGTCGAGAGCGGCTTCACGTATTTGAGCATTATTCCGAACGAACGGATCGCTTCCCAAATTGTGCGCATGAACATCCTGCTCGCCATGCTGCTCGTTGCCGCTATTGTCATCAGCATCGGCGTCTCCATCGTGTTCAGTCTGAAAGTAAACAACCCGATCGCCAATATCGTCAGGTCGATTCAGCAGCTCAATTTCTCGGCTTCGCCGCGCAGCCGGATCAAGGAATTCGATCTCATCAGCGATCAGCTCAGCGATATGTTCAAGCGAAATCAAGACATTAACACGGATTTGAACCAGAAAAATTCTTTCCTCAAGTACTACGCCTATATCAACAAAATCAAAATGATCCACACGCAGATGGGCGACGGAAAGCTGCAGCCCGAGCCGAACAAGCCGTTCATGCTCGTCCTGTTCCAGCTCAGCTTCCTGCAGCGGTTTCAGGAAGAGCTCGAGGTCGAACAAAACCGCGCGTCCTACTACATTCGCGAGTTCATCCAATCGCATTTCGCGGAGTATTACAAAGACTGTCTCACCTTTCAAGTGGAACGGGATCAAATATTGACGATGATTTTCCCCGAAGACGCCGGCGGACGCGATGTGACGGAAATTTTGCAGTTTTTCAAGCAAGTGTTCGATATGGACAAAAAATATTGCCTCATTACCGTCGCATTCAGTCCGGTTCATCGGGATTCCTCCGAGTTTACGGATGCATACGAATATTTGCTGCACCGGATCAAGCTGAGGAAACTGGGTGAAGAAACGCAAATCATTACCGAGGAGGACATCGTCCCGGAAAAGACCGGCTGGAGCCCGCAAGAGGAACAGGAGTTTACCGCCAATCTGCTCGCCGGGAACGAAAACGGCGTACTGCAGCTGGTGAAGCGGACGCTCCATTCCATGCACCGCAAGGGGGCGACCGCCGCTCAATTCGCCGGGTACGCCGCAGAGGTCATTCAGAAGGTCGACCGCGCCTTCGATTCGCTGCGGCTGGAGATGGAGACAGCCTTTCCTTCCTATTCCCCGTACGATCAAATTCGGGACTGCTATCAATTCGAGCATTATGAGCGGTTTATGTCTTACTTCCTGGCTTCGGCCTCCGCACTGATCAAGAAGAAGAAAGCGGAAACCGACTATATTACCGGCTTCGTTATTGAGTATGTAGAAGCGCACTACCGGGAGGATTTGTCTTTGGACCTGCTGGCCGACAAGCTTAATATTTCGCCCGCTTATTTGTCCACTTACTTCAAGGAAAAAAAAGGAACGAATTTCAGCGATTATGTCAACACGTTCCGCATTCGCAAAGCGCAGGAGCTGCTGCTGCAAACCGATCTCAAAATTCAGGACGTTTCCTTACTGGTCGGCTATCAAAGCGTCAATTCATTTATCCGCATGTTCAAGAAATCGTTGGGCGTTCCCCCGGGGGAGTTTCGCAAAGCCAACGAGGAGTGGGGCCAGGCGTAAATACGCATGCCGGTTGACCGTTAACAGCTTAGTCCGCTAGCCGCTCCAAGCGGCCGGGCTGAGCTTATTTTTTTCCGCGCGGCTAACACAGCCATCATCTTCATAAAGTTGTAAGATTTTTCATTGGTAATTTGTTAAACGTTTCTTTTAGTATAGATGTATGCCTTTCGCGAAAAGCGCACGAATCGGAATTCCAAGTTCAAGGAGTATAACCATGCCATCAACTTACAACGTCCTCGTTGTCGACGACGAGGTGGAAATTCAAGAAGCGATCGAAATTTATTTGAAGAACGAGAACATGAACGTGTTTAAAGCGGGGGACGGATTGGCTGCGCTCGCCGTACTGGAGCGGGAGGACATTCATCTGATCATCTTGGACATCATGATGCCCCGGCTCGACGGAATCAAGACGACTTTCAAAATAAGAGAAAGCCGAAACATCCCGATCTTGATGCTGTCTGCCAAAACCGAGGATACCGATAAAATTCTCGGCCTTACGGTCGGAGCGGACGATTACCTCGGCAAGCCGTTCAATCCTCTGGAGCTGACCGCCCGGGTGAAGTCGCAATTAAGGCGGTACAGGCACCTCGGCAATTACAAGCCAAGCGAGGACGAGCTGCGGGTCAAAGGACTGACGCTGAACAAGCGGACCAAATCGGTCACCGTCGATCAGGAGGAAGTTCGGCTCACGGCCACGGAATTCAAAATTCTCGAGCTGCTGATGGAGCATAAAGGACGCGTATTTTCGATTGAAGAGATTTACGAACTCGTATGGAAAGAGCCGTATATCAATGCGGAAAATACGGTTGCCGTCCATGTGCGGAGAATTCGGGAAAAGATCGAAATCAACCCGAAGGAACCGCAATATTTGAAGGTGGTGTGGGGCATTGGATACAAAATCGAAAAATAAACGATATCCTGCTCTAATCTGGGGTTTGGCGATTATACTGCTGCTGGTCGGTCTGCTCTCGGTCTGGGATGTGATCCGAAATCGCGCTTATTTGCAAAGCGACTATTACTTTCAAAGCGAACCGTTTACGTCGCAGCTCACGGTAGAATGGGATTTGCTCCAATATTATCATATCGATCTAAAAAATTATCCGGAGTGGGGACCCGCCGCCAAGACGAATACGGAATATATCCGCAAATTGCGGAGCAGCTACGAATCGATGATTCGCGAGAAGGAACAAGAAATTCGCCGAAGCTACGAAGCAAACGGCGCTTACGCACCGGTCGACGGGACGGCACCGCCGCAACCGCAGACCGGGGAGATGAACCAGCAGATCGGAAAAGCGGCCGCCCAGCTGAACGCCCAGCTGCAGCGCGATATTTCCGAGCATATCGCCTTTTTGGAAAATCAGTACAAAGACGTGAAGCGGAATGTGGAACGCCGCGACGGCATCTTCGGCTACTTCATCAAAAATAAAGGCACAGGCCAAATCTATACGAATTTATCGGGCGAGCCCGATCAAGGCTGGCTGAAAGACATGGCTCTGTATTGGCATGCTTTTCCAAGCGCCCCTGGAGAAGCCGAGAACCTGTTGTCCATCAGCCAGTATTTCAAGCAAAATCGACTGGAAGGCACGATTCTTGTATACAAGGAACCAAGAGAATTTAGCCAAATTCATGCCGATTACCGCTATTATTTGTCGATCCGGGAGCGACTCCTCAAGGAATGCGTTCTCGCCGGCGCTGCTTTGCTAATGGCTGCCTTAGCGCTTTACGGCACCCGCAAATTTCGAATCGGCCTCCCGCAATGGATCGAATCGATCATTGTGCCATACCGCCGGGTTCCGCTTGATATTCGGGCGCTGATCCTGCTGGCTGTCGTCTACCTGTTCTTCGTATTTGCGGATCTCGCATCGGTATTCAAGCTACCGTTTCGTTTTGACGCCGTTTTTCCTTGGTTTTTCCTCTGTTTATGCACGGCATTCATTTTGGTGCAAATCAAAGAGACCTTGTTTTTGTTCCGGACCAAAGGAGAGCTTCGCCGTCAATGGGAAACGTCATACAGCCGTAAGCTAAAAGTGCTGATTACACAAATCTTGGACAATCGCGGTTTGTTTTTCAAATCGGCCGCTCTGTTCGCTTTGACCGCTGTACTGGGTGTAACAGCGGTGATTCTCCCCATTGCTTTTGACGATGGGCTGGACGCTGCCGTCCTGCTCTGCACCGCTTACATCGCTTTCTATTTATTTGCGGTACTGCCCTATGTATTGAAACGGGTTGCGGCTTTCAATACCATCGTCGCCGGCTCCGAAGCGATCGCTGCGGGCCGCTTCGAAACGACGGTCAAACCTGCGGGCAAAGGCAACCTGTACCGACTTGCTCAACAACTAAACAGCATGAAGGACGGTTTCCAAACCTCGCTGCAAAACCAAATGAAGAGCGAGCGTTTAAAAACCGAGCTGATCACGAACGTCTCGCACGATTTGAAAACGCCTCTCACCTCCATTATCAGCTACGTCGATCTGTTGAAAAAAAACGACATTACTGAAGCGGAACGCGAAGCTTATATCGCCGTCCTGGATCGAAAAACGCAGCGCCTGAAAGCGTTGATCGACGATCTGTTCGAAGCGTCCAAAATGGCCAGCGGCGCAGCGGAGCTGAATCTGGAAACAGTCAATGTCGCTTCCCTGCTCAATCAGGCGATGGCGGAATTCAGCGAGCGCATCGAAGCGTCTTCGTGCCGGTTCAAAGTTTCCATACCGGAACATAAAGTGCCAGCCCGGCTCGACGGCAAAAAAATATGGCGCGTCTTCGAAAACTTGATTGGCAACGCCTTAAAGTACGCCATGCCGAACACGCGGGTATACGTCTCATTAACCGAGAATGAACATCAGGTGATGTTCACCATAAAGAACGTATCCGCCTATGAGATCGAGTTCGAGGTCGACGAGCTGCTCGAGCGGTTCAAGCGCGGCGATCAATCGAGACATACCGAGGGTTCCGGCTTAGGACTAGCGATTGCCAAAAGCATTGTCGACCTGCATGGCGGCGAGCTGCGCATCGAAATCGACGGCGATTATTTCAAGGTGACGGTCACGCTGGACAAAAATTTGGAGCCGATGGCCACCGCCGAGGGCAATTGAATGGATAAAAGCCGAACCGTTTGCAGATGCAATGGTTCGGCTTTATTACGGTTTACTATTAGTATGCAGAGACCTCATCTCTTAGAAAAACCCCCTCCTCTTAAAATCCAAGTGTCATATTCTTGCTAGTTTCAGAATAAAGATATACTAGATAAGTTGAGAGAGGGGATTTCACGATGATCGCCTTTAAAAAGTGGACTGGCATGTTCGGCGGCAAGACGAGCGACACCGGCCATAAAGTACAGGTTCGCGTTCCCCGAGATTATTTTAGACGGGCCGATGTATTCCTGGAGGACGTAAAAGTCATGACGAAGGAGCATCTGCCCGGGCTGAACAAAGCGTTTCTCGTGAAGCTGTTGTTCGATAACTTTCTGGAGAAAATCCGGCATGATATAGATCTGTATGACTACCTGGTGTTTCTTAGCGAATCCTACGGAAGCATTGTAACGGAAGCGGCTGGGCATGATTCCGGCGGTTATAAGGCCGGCTTGCCCAAAAAGTCGGTCGCGGCATCGGGTGTGTCCAGGTTCCGCTGGAGTTTGCCCGCGAACCAGAGCGGCAAAGCGGAAGAAGACGATTGCCCGACCTTATCCATCACGCTGCACCCGCGGGAAGTGAACCGTGTCGAAGTGTTTTTCGACGACCTGCGGTGGAAACGTCTCCCCATCGATATGGAGTTGGACGAGCTCGTATCGCTGCTCTTTATCGAATTCATTGTCGCGCTGCGCAATGGACTGACGGAAGAAACGAAGCAGGACATTATGGATTTCATCGTTAGCAGGTGGGAAGAACGCTAGCATGGTGCGCTGCGAATCTACCAAGGGGACGCGAACTCTACCATGCATTGAACAAAAAAACGAAAGCTCCAACACCGCATGAACCGCGGCATTGGAGGCTTGATTAGTGAGCTCGCCTTACTTATTTTCCGACTCGATCTTTTTGTTGACGGTTTCCTCGGCCGTTCTGAGCGCCGTATTGAGATCGGTTTCGCCCTTCAGCAGGCTGCTAATTTGTGCCTTTACCGCATCCTCCACATACGTGTCGAAGCGCGTTTTCGGCGCCGCCGGAGCCGCCGTGTTATAGAACACCGCGTTTTTGATGTTTTTGTCCTTCATCTGCGTCTCCTGGCCGAATACTTGCTTGATGGCGTCGTTTTTCAGAACCGTGATACCGCCGGTTTTGGAAAACTGGGTCTGGTATTCATCCGAAATGAACAGCTTCGCCACTTCCATTGCTTCATCTTTATGCTCGGACGTCGAAGTGACGAACATGTAGGTCGGATAAGCCTGGCTGCCTTGCTTCGGTTTGTCTTTGAACACCGGCAAGGACACGACATCCCAGTTCATTTCTTTGGCCCATGCGTAATCTGCGTACATAAAGGTGAACATGCCGACAGTCCGGTTCTTCGAGAACTCGTCGATATAAGGAATTTTATACCATTGCTTGCTCAACTCGTTCGCTACCTGCTTGTAGCCGTCGGCAGACATCGGATTAAGAATGGATTCCTGAATCAGCTTTTTCCATGCATCCGTACTCAGCGAAGCCGTCTTCGTCTTGGCGTCGACGTTGGCCAGAGACAATGGGTTTAAACGCAAGTAGTGGTTAATCGAGGTCGTGTAGCCTACGTACTGCGTACCGCCGTCCGATCGCGTCAGCTTGCGGGATATTTCCGAGATTTCATCCCACGTCATTCCGTCTTTCGGATAAGCCACTCCGAATTTATCGAAAACGTCTTTGTTGTACATTAACACGTATGCGCTGTTGCTGATCGGGAGGCCGTACAAACCGCCCATGACTTTAATCGCATCAAGCGTACTCGGCTCAAAACGGTTCAGATCGACATTATGTTTTTTGACGAGGTCGCTTAAGTCCTGATTCAGCCCGATATCGATCAGCGAGCCTTTTAGTCCGATTTGGCCGATGGAATCGATGAAGATATCGACTTTGGTCGTACCGCTCGTAATCATCTCCGCCAAGCTTACGCTTTTGTCTTTCGGAACGAATTTGACGGTGACGTTCGGGAGCTTTTCTTGGATGTATTTTCCGAACTGTTCTTGAAACTGCTCCTCGGTGATGCCCGCGTTATGATAAAAGGACAATTCCACCGGCTTGGTGATGGCTGAAGCGGAAGCGCCGGAATCCTTTGAAACCGCTTCCGGCTTGGAGCTGGAGCACCCCGAGAAAACGGTTCCACAGATGAGTAAAGAACTGAGAAGTGCGAGAGATTGCTTATTCATTGTTTTTATGCCCCCCTGGCAATCATTATGAATGCTGCAAACTAGCGATTGATCAATCTAGTTGTTGAAATCGATTTCAACATGAATTATAATCATCCTGACAAGCGAAAGTCAATCAAAAATTTTCCTTTTGCTCAAAAACACTTAATATACAAGGGCGTTTAACCGTTTCAATTCTCTTCCATTCATTCTAACAATTATTTTCGGAAACATCTGTACTTTTGCGCAACAAAATGAAATCGATTTTATTTTGTAGTAAAGGCTAACGAAAAGAAGTCGCCATCGCGCGATTTCAACGCACTTTCCAACGAAATAGATTGAAATCGATTTCCGAATCGTTTATTCTCTTTAGTAAGTTATTCAAATTACATTCATTCCCAATTCCGTATAAGGTTGATGAAAATGGACATTAAAATCGTAGACGTTGCCGCCAAAGCCGGCGTATCCCCCGCCACCGTCTCCCGGGTATTGAACAACAATTCGAATGTGACGGCGCGCACGAAAGAAAAAGTAATGAAAGTGATCGACGAATTGGGATACCAGCCGAACGCCGCTGCCAAAAACCTTCGTTCCCAGAGATCCATGATTATCGGCGTCATCGTACCGGAAATCAACAACTCTTATTATGCCGAAGTCATTAAAGGCATCGAAAACAAAGCGTACGCGCAAAAATATAAGGTGATCATATGCGATACGGGAAACAACAAGGAGAAGGAGCTCGACTTCATAAGCCTGCTGATGAATAAAACGGCGGACAGTATGATTCTCGTCACACCGCACTTATCCGACGAAGAGCTATGCCACATTGCCGATATGAACTACTTGATCGGCATCGTAGGCCGCCGTGTCGATCATGACAAAATCCCGTGCGTGTATACCGATAACGTGAAATTTTCCAAAGAGGTTGTCTCTCACCTCGTTGAGCAGGGGCATCGGAAAATCGCCTTTTTGAGCGGCTATGCGGATGCCGTTGACAGCTATGAGCGATTGGAAGGCTATTTGAAAGCGTTGCGTGAGCATCACATTCCGTTCCACCCCGAGCTTATCGAGAACGGGGACTTTAGCGAAAAGGGCGGCTACGAAGCGATGAAGCGGCTGATAGAGAAGCAGGCCGACTTCACGGCCGTCTATGCCGCAAACGACGAAATGGCGCTCGGCGTCTATAAGGCATGCGCCGAGCTCGGGATCCGCATTCCGGAGCAGCTCGCCGTCGTCGGCGTCGACAACAATCGCATCAGCCGGTATATTCAGCCGAAGCTGAGCACGGTCAACCAGCCGAAAATCAAAATGGGCCGCGCCATTGTCGAGAAGCTGATCAATCAGCTCGAACACGATGAACCTGCGCAAGAGCGGGTGCTCGTGCTCGATTCCGAGCTCATGATCCGGGAATCGTCGCTTACCCGTGCAGCGAAAATAGCGGAATCATAAACCGCTATCCCTGGCTCTTCAGCCTTCCTTTGACCGACCGCGCATATTCCGACGGGTTCATTCCGGTCGCTTTCTTGAACGCTTTGGAGAAATAGTGAACGCTGCCGAACCCGGTCATGCCGGCGATTTCGGTAAAATTATTCGGCTGCTCACGGATGAGCAGCTTTGCTTTTTCAATGCGCAGCTTGGCAAAATACTCCATGATCGTAAGACCGGTTCCTTTTTTGAAAAGCTCTTTCAGCCGGGTTTTGGACAAATGCAGCGAATCGCTGATATCGCCCAGCGTAACCGGGCTTCCCACCCTTTCCTCCAAATAACGCACGATCGACTTGACGACGGCCTCGTCGCTTTTTTCTTTGACCATTGAGGGCAGCAGGCTGTCCGAAGTCGGCGTACGGACCCTCCTCAGCAAACGGATGAGGAACATTTCCAAATACAGCTTAATCATCTGCTCGCTGCCGATCGGCCCGTTCGTTAGGCGGTGATCGCGCAGCGGATAACGGAACGGAAACCCGAAGGCATGCGTTCCTTCTTCAATAATGGACGCAAGCAAATTGCGCTCGTCCGCTTCCAGCCGGATAGCCAGGTTATGAAAATGCTTCATCGCCGGGGAATCGCAGTCGAACGTCATCACGATCACATTCGGCGCCTTTACCCGATTCGCATGAAACCGGTGAAACTCGTTCGGCTTATGAAATACGATCGAGCCCTGCTCCAGATGAAGCCGCCGGTCATCGGCAAATACTTCGATTTCCCCTTTATCGACATACAAAAATTCCCAAAAATCATGTTTTTCCCCTTGATATACGTATTCCTTCCCGAATTCGAAATAGTACATCGTAATCATCTGCTTGATCTCGATCGTTTTTTTCAATCGCGTTCGAAGATGTGACATCGCCGTCTCTCCCGCACAGGATCTATTATCCCTTCATCATACCGTAGCCGTTCTTTGCTGAAAAGTGCGAATTTTCGTTAGACGTACTGGTAAAATTACCGCTTTGTTCCGGCATTTCGCTCGCTCTTCGTTCCGTCCGAAAAAGCAAAAAATATGGCTTTTAGAACAAAGCCTTTGGACCGTGCGACTCTCTATAATGTAACTAAACGCAATCATATATGCCGACATGGCAAACAACAGGAGGAGATTCAATCATGAGAGTAGGCGTCATTGGATATGGAAGCCGCATTCGAAGCGTCTTGAACGAAGTAAAGAAGCAGGATCCGGCGTTGGAGCTGGCTGCCATCGTCGATATCCGAAAGGAGAAGATTGTGTCGGAGATTACCGACGGCCGGCTGGACGGGACGCAGTGGTACGACTCGCCGGAGCAAATCATGGACGAGGGCCGGCTGGACGGCATCCTCATCGGCACGCGCTGTTCGCTGCATACGGAGATGGCGCTCAAGGTGCTGCCGCGCAACATCCCGCTGTTTCTGGAAAAGCCGGTGTCCACTACGCTTCATGATTTGCAGCGGCTGAAACAAGGCGGCGAAGCGCACAGCGACAGGGTCGTCGTTTCCTTCCCGCTCCGCACTTCCCGCATGGTCCGGCTCGTCAAAGAAATTATCGACTCCGGCAAAATCGGTACGGTCGAGCATGTGCAGGCAATCAACAACGTGACGTACGGCGGCGTGTATTACCATAACTGGTACCGCGACGAGAACGAAACGGGCGGACTGTTCCTGCAAAAAGCGACGCATGACTTCGACTACCTCAATTATGTGCTCCAGCAGCGTCCGGTCAGCGTGTGCGCCATGACATCAAAGCAAATCTTCAAAGGCGACAAACCGGCCGGCCTGAAGTGCGTCGACTGCGAAGAAAACCGCACTTGCGAGGAAAGCACCGCATTCGCTGAATCGGAAGCGACCCGGAAAGCATGGACCTATTGCAGTTTCGCCGTGGATACTGGCAACGAGGATTCGGGCAGCGCGTTGGTGCGGTACGAGAGCGGAATGCATCTTTCCTACTCGCAAAACTTCTTCGTGCGGCGGAAAGCGGGAGCGCGCGGCGCGCGGTTCATGGGATACAAAGGAACGGTCGAGTTCGACTTTTATTCCAATGAAATAAAGGTCATGATGCACCACACCCCGCTCGTGGAAACGCACCGCTTCGATACGGAGAAAGGACATTTCGGCGGCGACGCGGCGCTCGCGGCGAATTTCGTCCAGCTCATGCAAGGGAAAGAAACATCCGTAAGCACGCTGAACGACGGGTTGATCAGCGCCCTGCTGTGCTTGAAAGCGCGCGAGTCGGCGCAAACCGGTACGTTCCAGACGATCGACTGGTCGTAAGCAACGTTCCATATCGAAAGGGTGAGTCAGCGTGTTCGCTTTTGCCAAAAAACAAAAGGTTGCGATTATATCTACCCTTCTGCTAGGCACTGCACTCATCATCCCGGTTGCGGGAGCCATGGTTCACGGCGAGGACAAGACCGCCAAAGATTCGAAAAGCGGATTTGTTGTCGCTCGCGGCGTAGAGCACGAAACGAAGACTGTTCGGTTCGAAACGATGTTCCGGTTCACCGAATCGCCGGATCAAGATAAAGCCATCCGCGGCAAGGGAGGCGCGAACGACGGCAGCTCAATAACCAACAAAATCTTCGCTTTGAAGATCGACGCTGCCAATCCGCAAACAAGGCTGGAGATCGTCTCCGCAGCGCCCCATGTGGCCGGCAAAGACACCGTCTCGAACATTGCCAAAGCAAACGACCGCGCAGGACACCGAGTGCTCGGCGCGTTTAACGCCGATTTCTTTCATGTACCGACCGGCGTCCCGCTCGGTTTGCAAATTACGAACGGCGAAATCGTCACATCCCCCGGCCCAAAAACGGATACGTTTCTTGCCGTGAAAAAAGACGGGTCGTTCGCGCTCGGCAAAAGTATCGCGATTCAGCTTGTCCTTACCGCCGAGAACGGACCGCAGCTAACGTTGAACGGCATCAACAAAATTCGCGCGAAAACGTTGACAAACCATAGTTTTCTGCTGACGGACCGATACGGCGATACAACCTTATCGGAAGGAACTGGAGTTGAGGTCATCATCGCTCCTTCGACGCCCAATGCCAAGCTCGTTCCCGGCCAACCGGTTAACGGCGTTGTAGAGGCGATCCATACGACGGCAAACAATCCCATCCCGCCCGGCAAGTTCGTCCTGACGGCGACCGGAAGCAAAGCAACCTGGATCAAGCAAAATGCGCCCGTCGGCAAAACGGTAACGTTCAAGGCCGACTTTGATCAAGGTGTGAACGAAGCGCTGTACGCGGTAGGTGGGGCGGATCACCGCTTTGCCGACGTGCTAGTGCAGCAAGGACAGGTTCCTCCGGAAGTGCTAGATATGACGGACGTTAACAACCTGGAGCACCATCCACGGACGATTTTCGCTTCCAAGGGCAAGACGCTGTACGTATATGTCATTGACGGCCGGCAAAAGGGCTACTCCGACGGCGCATCCGTTCTCGAAGCCGCCCGTTATTTGCAATCGCTCGGCATGGACTATGCGATCAATGTGGACGGCGGCGGCTCTTCGACCTACGTACTGCGCAAACCGGATGACAGCCGGCTGACCGTGCTCAACCGCCCCTCCGATAAAGAGGAGCGGCCGATCGCCAACGCACTGCTCGTCGTTTCCACCGCATCGGAATGACCTTGTCCCACGGACGAGCCATAGATAAGATAGGGGGATGATATCGATGAATCGGAAACAAATGAATCGTATTGTTTGCTCATTACCACTCGTCGCGTTAGCCGTCAGCGGCTGCAGCGGAGGGTCCAATCAAGCGAATCCTTCTTCCGCCCCCACTCCCTCGGCCTCCGGTGATGCCTCAGCCGCCAAACCTATTGCGGACGGCAAAGCGGTTACGCTGAAAGTGTTTCAGATGAATGCCGGCATTACCGACCAGGAATTTCAGGAAAATTTCGTCGACGCGGTCAAAAAGAAGTTCCCCAACGTGACGATGGAGCTGGTTCGAAGCGGCAAAGGTACAACGAAAGAAGATCTTATGACCACAGGGCAATTTCCCGAAATCATTTTGACGACTTCTTGGGACATGGTGCAGTTTCAAGACGCAAGCCTGCTAACCGATTTGAACGAATACGTCCGGAAATCGAACTTCGATCTGAACCAATATGAAAAAAATACAATCGATTCGATTAAGCTGTACTCGGACCGCGGCGAATTGTTCGCCCTGCCTTACAGTTTTAACTTCGAAGTGCTTTATTACAACAAAAGCATTTTTGACAAGAGCGGCATTCCGTACCCGAAAGACGGCATGACTTGGGAAGATGTGATCGCGCTCGGCAAAAAACTGACAGCCGCCGACCCGACGATCCGGGCGATCGACCCGAACGGACTGCGCTGGATTGCGCAAAGCTTCCTCGTGCCTTTCGTTGATCCGAAGACGGAGAAAGCGGCCGTAAGCACCGACGATTGGAAATATTTGTTCGAGATGTTCAAAGCGATCGAAGACATTCCGGACGACAAAAAGACGAAGAAAGGCGTAGCCGGCTTCGAGAAAGACCAGACACTCGCGATGTATGCTTCGTCGGGCGGACGGATCGGCGAAATTGAAGATTTGTCCAAGCAAGGGATCAACTTGAACTGGGATATGGTGACGTTCCCGCTGCGCCAAGGACATCCTTCAAAAGAAGTCGCGACCCAAGCGCACGTGCTGGCCGTCTCCTCCACCGCCAAGAGCAAGGACGATGCTTTCCGGGTCATCTCGTACTTGACGACGGATAAAGAAATCCAGACCCGCCTGGCCAAGGGCGGCGCCGTTCCGGCGATTAAAGACGCGGAGGCGAGAAGCCAGTTCGGCAAAGACTTCAAGACGCTGCAGGGTAAAAACGTTCAAGCCATCTTCAAAAACGTTTACGGCACGATGGGCAAACCGACCCGCTATGACGATGTCGTCAAAACGGCGGTTCAAAGCGCGTTGGACAAAATGATCAAAGAGAAGCTCGACGTGAATACGACGATTCGTTTTGCGCAGGAAACCGCAGATAAAGCGATTGAAGCGGAAAAAGCGAGAAAAAAATGATCTTGGCACATTCGGCGGCCCATAACAAGATGCGGGACCGCCTCTTCATCAAGTCTCTGAAAATCAGAAAAGTCCGGAACGTCCGGAACTTCTCTGGAAAATGGCCCGGATAACAAGGAGGACTCAGACGTTGAAACGACCTAACATTGTGCTTATCATGACGGACCAGCATCGTTCGGACGCGCTTGGCTGCTACGGCAACCCGATCATCGAAACGCCGAACCTGGATTGGCTCGCGCAGGAAGGGACCGTGTTTACAAGCGCCTACTCCTGCACTCCGTCCTGCGTTCCGGCGCGGACGACGCTGATCTCGGGAATGGACCCGTGGCATACGGGAGTACTCGGAACGGGCCGCGGGCAAGGCCGCATGGGCGGCGGCTTCCCGCATACGCTGCCCGGGGAGCTGGCCAAAGCCGGCTATTACACGCTCGGCGTCGGCAAAATGAATTTCGATCCGCAGCGGGCGCTCAACGGTTTCCATCAGACATCGCTTGACGAACAGGGCAAGGTCGAATCGCCCGGATTCGTCTCCGATTATATCGCTTGGTTCGAGAAGAACAAAACCGGCGATTACGGGATGACCGACCACGGCATCGACTGGAATTCGTGGATGTCCCGCCCGTTCCACGCTCCGGAGTTTTTGCATCCGGTCAACTGGACGATAAATGAATCGATCCGACTGCTGGAAAAGCGCGACCCTTCGATGCCGTTTTTTCTCAAAACGTCATTCTCCCGCCCGCACTCGCCTTACGATCCGGCGCCCTTTTATTTTGATCTGTACCGGCAAAAAACGCTCCCCGCTCCATTTATCGGCGAGTGGGCGAGCATGCATGATCAACCTAAGGACGCACAGAAGCCCGATGCCTGGAGAGGAAAGCGCAAGGACGAAGAAGCGAACCGGGCCCGGGCCGGCTACTACGGGCTCATTCACCAGATCGACCAGCAAATCGGCAGGCTGTTCATGTATTTGAAAAAAATCGGGGTGTGGGAACATACCGTCATCATCTTCACCTCGGATCACGGTGACATGCTCGGCGACCATTATTTGTGGCGCAAAACGTATGCCTACGAAGGCTCCGCCCACATTCCGCTGATCGTCAGACTGCCGAAAGCGATGCGCTCATCCGAGGTAACCGATAAGGTGGCAAGCCCGGTATGCCTGCAGGACATCATGCCGACCATCCTCGATGCGGCCGGGGTTCCCGTCCCGGAAACCGTCGACGGGCGAAGCACCCTGCCGCTCATCCGCGGAGAACGTACGCCATGGCGCGAATTCGTGCACGGCGAGCATTCGCTGTGCTACTCCGAAGAGCAGGAGATGCAATATTTGACGGACGGCCAATGGAAATACATCTGGTTCCCGCGCCTCGGGACCGAGCAATTGTTCAATCTCGGCGCGGATCCTGGAGAATGCCGGGATCTGTCGGGAGAAGCAGCATATGCAGGAGAACTCGTGGCCTGGCGCGAGCGGCTCGTTCACGTACTGGACCCGCGCGAGGCTGGCCTGACCGAAGGCGGCCGGCTCGTCTTGCAAAAGGACCGCCCACCTCTCGTATCACCGCACTACAAAGAGCGCATCGATCGCTGGAAAGCGACGCTGTAACGGTTGCCCACTCTTTTTTACAACCGTTTGAGCATTACCTCCCAACCGCACACCAATCGTGCGGTTTTTTTCTTACTGGACAATGGAGGCGCATCCTCCTATAATTATACATAGATTTACGATGCATAGATTTACAAAGTATACCCGCGCACCAGTTTGCCACATTTCTTACGAAAGGAGAGCCGAGCATGCACAAAAACAAGGAGCTGCTCAAAGGAAGCACCGGAACGATGATCTTGAATCTGCTTGAGCGTCGCGAGCTATACGGCTATGAGCTGATCAAAGAATTGGAACGAAGCTCCGGCGGCGCATTTCAATTAAAGGAGGGCACGCTGTATCCGATTCTTCACGCGATGGAATCTGCCGGCACGGTGGAAGCGTACTGGCAGGAAGCGGAAGGCCGCAAGCGCAAATATTACCGGATTACGGATCAGGGAAGACAGCAATTGAAGGAGAAAAAAGCCGAATGGCGCTTATTCCGCAATGCCGTCGATTCCGTGCTTGGGGAGGGACAGGCATGATACGCGATCACGAGGAAGTGCGCCGTTTTCTCGGCGAAGTCTGCTTACATATTAAAGCAAGAGAAGTGCATGCCGACATACGCAAGGAACTGTTAGACCATATCGAGGAGCTGACGGTGGAAAAGGAAGCGGAAGGTTTCAGCCGCGAGGATTCGACCCGTTGGGCCGTATCGCAGATGGGAGATCCGGCCGCCATCGGAAGCGGCCTGCATAAGGTGCACCGTCCCCGCATGAACTGGGGGCTGCTGCTCGCTGCGCTTGGCTTTGTGTTGCTGGGCATCTTCGTGATGTACATGTTCGAATTGAGCGTTGCATCGGAGCCATCGCCTTATGCAAGCTATCATTTCTTCCTTAGCAAAACGGCGGCCGTCGCCTTGGGCCTGCTGATCATGAGCTTCTTTTATTTCTGGGATTACCGCAAGTTATACAAATGGTCTTGGCCGATCTATGGTATCGTCGTTACGGGGATGCTGTATGTCCTCGTGTTCGGCAATCCAATCAACGGCGCCCGCAGCTATATCAGCTTCGGCAGGTTCGCCGTAGATTGGATGGGCGTTAGTCCCTACTTGCTGATCATTTCTGCGACCGGAATTTTGTTAAGCTGGCGCGGCAAACGTTCATTCTGTCGCAGTTACCTTGCGTTTGTCATCGTGCCTGTGTTCCTACTGCTGAGTTCGCCGAACCTCGTTGCCGCCGTTCTTTATTTGACGGGATACACGGCAGTATACGGCGCTGTATCGCGGCGTTGGTTCATTGCATTCGCGCAAACCGCAGGAACCTTCTTGGCTGTCGCGATTCCGGCTGTCCTGACCAAACAGTACATCATCAAGCGCCTCGCAGCTTACTGGAATCCGGAAGCCGATCCGACGGGGGCCGGATACGTGGCCGTGCAGATGAAGAGTGCAATCCAAACCGGAGGTTGGCTCGGGCAAGGCTTTGCATCTCCGCTTTCCCGACTTCCATCCATTCCGAACGAGCTCGTGTACGTGTATGTCATGTACTGTTTCGGATGGCTGGCGGGAGCGGCTGTGGCCGTCGCAGTCGTCTATTTCATCGGACGTGTAGTGCAATCGAGCAAAGCGGTTCACGAACCTTACGGCAAAACGATGATCATCGGGATCACGGCACTGCTCGGATTCCAGATGGGCTATTCCGTACTGATGTCCTTCGGCCTCGTTCCGTTGACCGGCATGCCGTTTCCGTTCCTAAGCTACGGCGGCAGCCACCTGCTTGCAGAGCTCGCGGCCATCGGCATCGTACTGGGCATTTACCGGCGCAAGGACCTCGTACGCATAAAACTGGAGGAGCAGCCGTACTAACGGTGCTCCCCCCGATTGCATTGCCTACTTGTACGACTGCACCTCCAGATGCAGCTGCAGCATGCGTTCATCGAGCGACGAAATGATATGTGCGGTTTCCCGCAGCTGCTGTTCAATATGATCCGGAATTTGCTTATCGAATTTGTAGTAGATTTTATGTTCCAGACTCGCCCAAAAGTCCATCGCGATCGTCCGGATCTGGATTTCCATCAGAACCCGCTCGGCCCGGTCGGTTAAAAACACCGGAATTTCCACAATCAGATGCAAGCTTTGGTATCCGTTCGATTTCGGATGCTTCACGTAGTCTTTTATTTGCACGATCCGGATGTCGCTATGCGCGCTGATCATGTCTACCAAGCGATAAATGTCCGAATTGAACGAGCAAATGACGCGGATTCCGGCGATATCCTGAATATGCGTCTTTACATTTTCAATGGTAAGGTCGAGCTGTTTTCTTTTAAGTTTGTCCAGTATGCTTTTCGGCGTCTTGATTCGGGACTTGATATGCTCGATCGGATTGTATTGTTGAACGAACTGAAGCTCTTCGTTTAAAATATTGAATTTCGTTTCCATTTCGTCAATGGCGAATTTGTAGGTTAGCAGAAACTTTGCCCAATCCTTCAACTGGTTCGCGTCGACGAGGTTTCGGGTTTCTCTGCCTTCGGCTTCTTCGTATTCAATCATGTCTAATCAGCAACCTTTGTGTTCGATTTCGCGTTCCCAAGCTATGTTTCCCATATTTTACATAAACATGAAAAATAACGGAGAGGCTGTTCTTAGTTCAGTTTCTGACCGCAATTCGAGCAGAAGTTGGCCCCGTTCGTTTTCTCACCGCAGTTCGGGCAAAAGTTGGGCTTTTTGCCGCCTTCTGGAGCCTCGGAAGGAGGAGTAGATGCAGATTTGGTATCAGCCGCAGACTTTTGGTCCTGGTTCTGGTTCATCGTTTTCATCATTTCATTCGCGACGTTCATGCCCATCATCATGCCGGCCATGTCCGCGGCGCTGCCGCCGCCTTTCACGTTGCCGGACGCAATGCCGTCCGTCATTCTCACTTGCTGGTACTTTTGCAAATTGCCGATCATTTCATGAGATGCGGTCCTCGTAATCATGTCTTGAATTTCCTGAGGATAATTGAAGCTCATCACCTGAAACCCGGTAATCGTCATGCCCATATCGTACATTTGCATGTCGAGATCTTCGCGGATGCCTTGGGCAATCTCAAAAGCATTCGCCTGCAGATTGAACATGTCCTTCCCTTCTCTGCTGATCCACTTCATTAGCAACTGATCGAGCGCAGATGTGATCCGGATTTTCACGTCCTCTACAAGATAACTGTCTTTCACCCCGGCAATCTTATCGATCAATGTAACGTAATCGTTCACTTTAAAAATGAATGTGCCGTTGGCGCGAATAGGCATGCCGCCCGGGAGCTGAGGCGTCGGGATCAGAATCGGATTTTGCGTCCCCCATTTGACCGTAAACTCCTTCGTATTGACGAATAAGACTTCTACCCTCATACCACTGTTAAAGCCGAATTTGAACCCTTTTAGCGTCGACAAAAACGGGATGATCTGCGAATCGATGCTATACTCCCCTTCATCCTCGAAAATCCCTTCGATTTTGCCGTTATTGACGAAAATCGCGTCTTGGCCCGGACGAATGATGAGCTTGCTTCCTTTTTTAATCTCGCGGTTGCTCCACTTCCAAAAAATCATATCATCCCTGAACTCTTCCCATTCCACCACAGTGGCAAATTGGTTTCGGAAAAACGCCATCGTATACCCATCCCTTCCGGTTAAAATGACCCTCTGCTGCCGCTGTGAGAATGGCCGCCTCCGGTAACTCCGCCGCCTCCCCTGCCGCCTTTGCCTCCACCGTTATTCTTTGGAATCCTTTGTTTCGTTGTCGTGGTTCGAATATATTGGTCTCTCCTGTCGATGACCCTGGAAGTGCTTGTATCCTCATAGGTTCGTCGATGCACCGTCACACGGCCTCCCGAGTGGTAGGCCATCGTTCCGACGATGATCCCCGCAATGCCGAGCGAGGCTGCCAATTGAAACCACATATTAAACAATATATTGTCCGGATTCACTCCCGGGCGGATGCCCATATACTTGTACGCGGTTTTCACGTATTTCTGAAAAGCGAGCTCATAGTTGCCGTTCGATAAATCCGGCGTCATCTTCGCGCGTATTTTATCATGCCTGCGATCATCCAGGTATTGCTCCGCTTTATAAAATCCCGCCAAATACATCTCTCGATTTTTTAAATCCAGCGTCATGATAACCGCATTGCCGTGCGGCTTATCATATCCGGGTGCATGCTCGTCGTAAAAATCTTCCGTCAGCTTCTGGACATCGATATTCCCAGTATTCTTCGTCGTAACCATAATAATGTCCGTTTCTCGTTTAGCCCCATATTCCTTCGCCATCGCTTCCAGCCTATCGGATTGTTCCGGATTCAGAACACCTGCATCATCATAAACAAATTTCTTCGTTTCCGCTGCAGCCGCTTCCGCTATCGCAGTTTTCAAGGGAAGGGTTATAAACAGAGCGATGAATAGCAGTACGAATACGATCGATCCCATTCTATTCACCAGAATCCGCCTCCCATCGTCCAGGAGATTAGCTTCAGCGAGAGCAGCGACACGCCGGCAATACCGGCAAACCATGCGGACACTTTCGCCTTGCTAATAGGGGGCTTGCCGACCACTTTTCCCGTCTGGCCGTTCATCGCAAACGTGTATTTCTCTTTTTTGTAATCATATTGTACCATCCAAACCGGGAGCAGCACATAATCCGCGCGTTCTAACATGGTGTCGATCTGCTTGGTTGTATAATTAACGGTCGTATACCCAGTCATCTCGGATTGAATGTAAGAATCAATAAATGGACTGATTTTGTCTTTCGCCCTCGGGAGGAGCTCCTGATCGTCATAATTGTATTTTTCGGCTATGTAGCCGGCAAGATAAGGCGTTTTGAAGCTTTTTAGCTGGTCGTAAGGAAAAGGCTCCATTTTATCCATCAGTTCGTCATTCATTTTAGCAGATGCATCGATCGGGACCTTCACATAATTCAACACGATATCCCGGTACACATCAAAATGCTGCGTTTCCGTATAGCGGTACTCGCCTCGAGTGTACGTTCTCACTCTCGTGCCATGCGCATGAACCTCGATTTTATTATTCAAATTGTACAGCCAAAAAGGTACGTACATCCCAGTGATGCTCTGAATTCGATCCGCCGTCATAAACCCGTCCGGCGTGAGCCTGCCGTTCTTGCACCATTTCCGGAACGCCCGGATCGCTTCTTCCTTGCTAATCTTAAAGGGGAGGACCTTCGCCGGAGCCAGTTTCCCCGTCAACCGATCGCCGATGGCCACGCCCGAGCCGCAAAAACTGCAGGTTGTCGCCACCGTATCCGCATCGGTCATAATGATCGCTCCGCAGCTTTTGCAATGATACTCTATCGCTTCCTCTTCCGAGAAAGTATTCCACGTCAAAGGATCGCGAATATCCTCGATGTTGTCTTCTCTTCCGCAGCTATGACAGGACAACATGCCTGTCTCACTGTCAAAGACCATCCCGCTTCCGCAGTTCGGGCATTTATAGTCGATAACCGGCATTTGCTCACCTCTTTAGCGAAGAAACGGTTATTCCTTCTTTTTCATGTTCTCCTTGATCACGGCCGTCGCATCTTCGGTATTCTTCTTCGTGTCGATGTCCAATTTGGCCAGTTCCTCATCGAGATTGCCCTTCGCACCCGCGCGCAATTCCGTAATGGCCATCGCTTCGTTATACGTGCTCTCGACCTTCTCTTCCAACTCTGCGAAAACGGAATCGTTAATTCCACCCAGCGGTGAGCCGATACGGTTTAATCTTTGCTGCACTTTGGTTGCCGCCATTTTTCCTTTCAGCTCAGCGTAGCGCGCCTCAAGCTCCCCGATATCCGATACAAGTTTCTCTTGCATCTGCCTCATACTTGCGGCATTCGAAGAAGCGAGGTCGTAAGCCGCCTGCAATGGAGCTTCTTTCGCAGCCAGCGCCGCAGCTTTCTCCAGAAACTTCCCGGCATCATCCTCATTGCCGGTTTCCACAGCCTTCTCTGCATAACGCCGCAGCTTCTTGATCTCCGCCGCGCATTCATCAAGCGTTCGCTTCGCCCTTCGCTCCTCCGCCAGCACCGAGGCCGTCTCCGCTTTCACCTTGCCCAAGTCGCTGTTTAAGCTCCGCATGTAGTCGCCGATCGTCTTCTCCGGATCTTCCGCCTTATCCAATAAGGCGTTCACGTTGCTCACCATAATGTCCCTGAACCTCGATAAGATTCCCATGAAAGCCTCCTTCGCGAAAAATACTTTACTACTATAATACTTTTCATTTGCGGAAAAGGATTCACTTTTTGGTGGTTTACCATTTTTTTCTACTTTTCGAGAATGTATTTGTTGCTCAGTGTCCCTTCTCCGTGTGATGAAAAATCCCCGGGAGAATGTCTCCCAGGGATCTCGATCAGATGATGGATTTATAATTACTTTTGCGTTAAATCGGCAAGCAGTCGCTTGGACTGTCCGTTCTTCGTCTTGAACACTTCATAGATTTTTAACTTCACGGTAGGATCGAACTGATCCGACGTTCCGGTAAAGTTCAAAAGGTTTTCACCGGTTGCCAGTCTATTTTGACCGAGCAGCGACTTTTCAATTGTGGCAACCATACGCCCACCGTCGTCATAAACCTCAAGCAGTATCGCCGGAGAGTTCGAATCGATCTGTACATCGTTTTTCCGTTGGATATCCAAGTAGAGCTTGCCTTTGTAGCTGTACGCTTGGCCATTGAACGCCAAGCTTACGCTCCAGCTGTTCAGCTTAATGTCAAACGGATAAACGCTGAACGTATCCGTCGATTTATTTTTCTGCAGTTGTACCGCATAAGCAGCGATCGGCGTCTTATATGGTGCAGCGATGACAGCGTCTTCGACCTTCAACGTCAAGTTTTCGCCTGTCTCGGATACTGGCAGTGTGAAGGCGTAATTCACGGTCAAGCCGGAGTTCGGAAGCACCGTAGCCGCAGTAGCCGCTTGGCGATTTCCGTCGTATTGATAGCCATCCGAGCTGATCAGGCTCGTCTGGAACACCGGCACGTTCATCGGACGGTCGCTTCCGTTTTTCAACAAAAATTTCGCGGTAACCGTCTTGTTGCCTTCCTCGGCATTGTCGTTCATATTGAACTCCACGACCGACACTTTCAGATCCGGATGGATCAGCTGGCTGTTCGCATCGAACGTCATGGTCTCACCTAGCGTATACGGAGCAGAAGCGACGCCGGAGGCTTGATTCGGCAGCAGGATGTTCAAACGTCCTACTTTGTATTGCAACACGGTAGAAGCGGCAGCGCCGGCTTGAACGAATTTTTCCGTTGTCAGTACGTTCAGGCTGGCAAGTACAGTATCTTGATCCGTCGGGATCGCGTAATGAATATATTTTTGCTCGCCCGCTTCAAGTACGACGGCATCTTTCTCTACGCGCTCGCCGGCAAATACTTTCGCTTCGGTTTTGCCGTCGACCAGGAAGTCCGGAGCGGTCTCCCTTTTGTCCGAATCGTTCTTAGCCAGAACTTGCACCACATATACCGCGCCTTGATCGCGCAGTTCTTTCGTTATGCCCACCGGCGTAAATTGGATCGGCGAATTGGAATAAGGGATCGTGAACGAGTCGGACCATTTCTTCACCGCAGCCGGGTTCGTGATCGCCATGTCGCTGCCTTTCCAGGATTGCTCGCTAACCGGCACGGCGACGACAAGCGTCTCCGTCTTTGGATATACGTAATAATCGACATCAGTGTAATTGACTTCACTTAATGTAAAGTCGTCGGTCCGGTCGATGACTGACATGTAGCTAAGTTCGGTATCCGCCTTCGGTTGGATCGATTTCGGGTTGGATGCGCTCGGCTGCAGCGTGTACGTAACGCCGTCCGATGTCGTCACTCTTAATTCATATTCAGGCACGCGGGTAATCTTGCCGCCGTTGTTCCTCACCTTGACGACAATACCGAGCCGCGTACCGTCAAGTACATGCTCGTTGACAACGCTCTTTACCTGTACGTCCAGCGTATCGGTAAGCGTGTAGTATGCTGCAACGGCCGAGCTGCTTACTGTTTCAGCCGTTGCGGAAGGTTCGGGAGCATCTGCAGCAAGCACAGGGTAAGCGTAGCTGCTCATCAGAGCAGCCGAGATAGCGACGGAAGTCAATGTGCGTCTCATTTTTTTGTTCATGGCTAATTATCCTCCAGTTAGTTAAGCATTTGCTTTATTGGCCAAGTTTGACTTTTTCTTTGTCTTTCAGCTGATGTTGCCCCGTGGTGACGAGTTGCTCACCTTCTTTCAGGCCGGAGATGACCTCCTGATCAGCCTCGTTCAATCGGCCGAGTTCGACCTTCCGCTTCTCTACCAGATCGCCGACAAGCACGAATACAAATGTGTCGCCGCCTTCACGCACGACGCTCAGCGTAGGAATCGCTACAACGACTTGATCCTGCTCTTCCGACAGCAGTACTTGCGCCTTCATGCCAGGCTTCAGCTTCCGGTCCTGGTTGGCCACTTCAAGCTCCAAAGCATACGATTTGGACTGGGTGCTCATGACATCCGCGATATAATTGACCTTGGCTTTCGTTTTGTCTACCGTTCCCGGGATGTAGAACGTAAGCTCGTTCTTACCTCTGATCAAGGCGGCAGATTGTTCCGTCAGTTCGGCCTTAATCTTGATCGGGTCAAGCTGCTGCACTTGCGCAGCCTTGAATCCGGCCGAGATGGTCATGCCCGTTTCCACCGGCAAATCCGTTAGCACGCCACTGACGCTAGCTTTGACATCCAGGTTCTCAAGCGTTCGGTCCAGTTCCTTGATCGATACCCCGGCGGATTGCACCGCTTGTTCCAATTGCGCGAGCGAGTTTGTTTTTTCCATTGTTTGCAGCTTATTACGTGTGTTCTCCAGATCAAGCTTCATGTTGTTTAACTGCGTTTCCGTTTGTTCCAGCTGAATTTTCTCCACAAGCCCCTGATCGTAATCGTTGCGCATTTTGCTGTAATTTTTCTCGGCATCCTTTAAAGAAGATTCCAGCTTGGCGATGCCGTTTTTCAGCTCCTGCTTGCCGTCTTCGAGGTCTTGTTTCGCTTTTACAAGCTGTTGCTGCGAGCCGGCTACGCCAATCTGCGCTTTCTCTTTCTGGATTAAAACGTCCGTCGGGTCGAGGCGGAGAATGACGTCGCCCTTCTCCACCATATCGCCGCGCTTCTTCAATATTTCCTTAATGTCGCCGCCGGCTTTCGTAATAATATCGATCTGCAGCGAAGAGACGACATCGGCTACTTGCTCGAGAGGCTCGCTAATTTTTTTCTTCGATACTTTCGTGACCTTTACGGTTTTCGTTTGCACTTCACTTGTATTCGCCTGCGAGGTTTTGGCATCCGGGGCTGCGGTACAGCCCGTTATAAGGGCCGCACCGAGCATGACCGCTCCTGCTAGCTTCGCGCTATGTTTAAGCGTACGTGAATTGATAAGCTTCATTGGACGATTCTCCTTTTCCCTTGTTCTCCATAAGGTGGTTTCACGGATTAATGCGCAGCGGGAGCCGCTTTGGAATCCGCAGGGGTATTCGCTTTTCGCTTGAAGAGACGGGCAATGCGATTGTTCATTCGGTCGATGCTTTGGTATACAACCGGTACGACGACCAAGGTCAACACGGTCGAAGTGGTCAAGCCGCCGATTACAACGACCGCCAATCCTTTGGAAATAAGCGATCCTTCCGATAAACCAATCCCTAACGGGAGCAAGGAAAACACGGTTGCACCGGCCGTCATAATGATCGGACGCAAGCGCGACAGTCCTGCGGAGATCAACGCCTCCTGCACTCCTGCTCCTTCTTCGCGAAGCTGTTGGACGCGGTCGATCAAGACGATCGCGTTCGTAACGACAACGCCGATCAGCATAAGGAAGCCGATCAATGATGTAATGTTGATCGATTCGTTCGCAATAAGCAGTCCCAGAAATCCTCCGATCGCGGCAAGCGGCAAGGAGAACAAAATGACGAATGGTGCGCTTGCATTGCCGAAAGCGATAACCATGACGAGATAGACGATGAATATCGCGGCCAGCATCGCAATAGCCATTTGGCCGAAGCTTTCCTGAATATCTTCGTTAACCCCTTGAGCTTGCGTACGCACGCCGTTCGGCAGCTCAACCGCTTTGAGCGCCTCCGTCACTTTGGTGCTGACGCCGCCTTTATCCTTGCTGTCGATTTTTGCGGTAATTTTCACGAACTGCTCCTGCATTTCTCGCGTAATGGATGCCGGAGCATCGACCTGGCGTACTTTGGCGACTTCGTTCAAATTCACCATCGTGCCTGTCGGTGTTTTAATGTGAATGCGCCCGAGCTTATCAAGCGAATTTTTGTAATCATCGTCCAGCATCAACTTGGTCGCATAGGTGACATTGTCGAATTTGACTTCGCCGATGTCCGTCTTCGCGAGCCAGCCGCTGACTGCTTCCGTTATTTGTGCAGAGGAAAGTCCGTACAGACGCGCTTTGTTCTGATCCACGCTAACGGTGACCTGCATTTTCTTCTCGCTCAGGTTGTCTTTAATCTCCTGCATTTCCGGGAATTCGCGCAGCTTCGCTTTCACAAGCTCCGCTCCTGCCATGAGCTGGATCAAGTCATCGCCCTTCAGCAGGTAAGCAAAATCTTCGCCCGTGCCGCCCATCGAGCCCGACAGCAGCGATCCTTCCACTTCAGAGCCTTTCGGAAGCAAATACAACATTTTCTCTTTGTAGGAAGCGGCAAGCTCTTTGGCATTGGAAGCTTGCGAAACCGCGGCCATAATCATCGCGCGGTAAGAGGTTCGCTCCCCGCTCATATTGTTCTGGTCGTAGCCGACCATCGATTCGAAATAATCGAATTCCGGCTGGCCGGTCGCATCTTTCGCGTTGCTCATCATCTCTTCGATTTCTTTCACTTTCAAATCCATCGATTCGAACGATGTTTCCCGAGGCAGCTTCAAAGTGAATTGAACTTGTTTGTCCGTCGCGCTCTCCGGCATGAAGGCAGCGGCCAGGAAAGGCACGGTTCCGCCGATCGCCAAGATAAAGATCAGAAACGAAGCGAACAAAATTTTCTTCGGGTTATGTAAAGAATAGTCCAAAACCTTCTTGTAGCGAAGCGCAAATTTGCCAATATGCTCTTCGTCATGGTACTTGATCTTGTTATTGTTGAGCACAAGCAGTTTGCAAAGCATCGGAATGACCGTCAGGGCTACAATAAGCGAAGCCATGAGCGAGACGATCAGCGTGATGGCGAAAGGTCTGAAAATGTCCCCCAGAATGCCGCCGACAAAAGCGATCGGAAGGAACACGCCGGCCGTCGTGATGGTGGAAGAAGTGATGGCCGATGCCACGCGCGAGGTCGCCATCTTGATGACCGACTCGTTGCGCTCCTGCGCTTTTTGCAACTCGCTGTAAATATTTTCGATAACGACGATACTGTCATCGACGACCCGCCCGACCGCGATCGTAAGTCCGCCCAAGGTCATGATGTTCAATGTAATGTCAAGGGATGACATGATACAGAGCGTTGTCAGAATGGACAGCGGAATCGACACGAGAACGATCAGTGTCATCCGCACGTTCCGCAAGAAAAGAAGGATCATGATGGATGCGAGGATGGCGCCGGAGGCCCCTTCCTTCAACATGCCGTTGATTGATTTCTTAACATCGGTAGCCGAGTTGTAGACGGTCGTGAACTTGATGTTCGGGAACTCTTTCTCCCAGCCTTTCATCAGCTTCTCAACGTCGTTTGCGAACTGCACCGTATTGGAGTCCTTCGCTTTATAAAGGGTAATGCCGATGGCAGGTTCTTTGTTGAGGCGGGTAATGAATTCGGAATCGGAGATCGCCTCCACCTTGGAGATTTGCTTCAGAAGCAGCGTATCTCCCGTAGGTGTCGAAATCTTCATATTCTCTAAATTATAAATCGTATTCAAGTCGCTTTCCACACGAACCGACTGCGTCGTTCCGTTGAATTCGGCCGTACCGGCCGGACTTGTCGTCAGCGCGGCTTGAATGCTTTGCGTAACGGTTGCCGGCGTCAGACCGAAATTGGTCAATGCGTTCAAATCAAGCTTCAGCTTTAATGTCGAAACTTCCTCGCCGACGGAATCGACGTGATCGATCCCCTTCATTGCGCTGAGCGTCGGCTCGATAACGTCTTTATAGATCCGATTCAGTTCTTCGCGGTTCATGTTCTCATTGCCGTGCACCGCTGCGAAATAAACCGGGAATTCGTTGCTTCCGAACTTGGAAACTTTAGGCTTGCTCGCCCCAATTGGGAGCTTGACGTCCGAAATCGCCGCTTCGATGTCTTTTTTGGCATCGTCAGGGCTACGTCCATTCACCAGCTCGACCGTAATCGCTGAATAGTTGTCGTTTGAAGTGGAGCTGACTTTTTTCACCCCTTCGATCCCGACAACCCGTTTCTCCAGCTTTTTCGTCACATTCTCCATGACGTCTTTCGGCGTCGCGGGATAAATCGTACTCACGAAGACAACAGGCAGCGAAATGTCAGGCATTGCCTCCTGCTTCAACGTCGTTGCCGAAAAAGCGCCGGCCATGAACAATAGGGCACTGATAATAATGATCGCCGCTACGTTCTTTAAAGAAAACCGTGTTAAATAGTTCATCGTTCTATTCCTTCACTCCATTCCGTGGGCTATATATATTCGGGTGAACGAAAATCGAGTTCTCCCCGGGAGTTGGCCCGCCCTTGCAACCACTCCTTCTCCACTCCTTGCAGTTTGCCTGCAAGCAGATGGTAAAGCATCGATAATTCACTGTATCTTTCCTTGAACGCGGCATACGACGCCTCGTCCTGCGGTTCGACTGCGCTGCACTTCACAAGCGCGTCCAAAATGCCGTCGACGGTATCGCGAAATTTCCTAACCTGCTCCAGCTTGCTCCGAATGATGGTTGCGCATAGATCGCCGGAGATGCAATAGTAATCTCTGCGGTCTTTGCCGCTTGGCACTTTGCGGCACAGCGACTCCCGTTCGAGCGAGCGGATTTGTACGCTGACCGCCGCCTTGGAAACTTCCAGCTTCTCGGACATTTCCTGCAAACTGAGCGGTTTATCGGCAAATAGCAGCAGCGTAAACAATCTGCCGGTGAGCGGGCTGAATCCGTGATCTTCAAACAATAACGACAAATAGTGACTGACGGACATTTGCAATTCGGTATATGTATTGGGCAAAGCGCGTATCATCTCCCCATTCATCCCGCCATATATCGTCGTGGGAACTGCCCCAGACAGCGGGAAACCAAAAATGACCAGTCGGTCATACCAAGTAATATAATGAAAAATGCTAATATTTTCAATCATTTTTTTTGTGAACCTTTTCAGAATGACCGGTCAGTCAATAGCTTGACGAACCGAATTTCTGATTATACAATGTCGGTAATATGAATCTTCTGCCTACCCAGGACAGACATAGGACGTGAATCTGGCAATGAATGACAAAAAGATGCAGCTGATCCACGCCGGTATGCGGCTTTTCGGCGAAAGAGACTATCACACCGCTTCCGTTCAAGACATCGTAAGCTTGGCGGGGGTGTCCAAGGGAGCCTTCTACCAGCATTTTCAGTCCAAAGAGGAGATGCTAGTCTCCATTTATCGCCATTATTTCGAAAGATTCCACGCCGATCTTCACGAGGCGCAGTTCAATCAATCGCGAACCCCCAGAGAGCTGCTCATTATTGCGATTCAGCTCCAGTGCAAGCTCGTATTCGAAGACAAGGCTTTTCTTTGTATGATCGTAAAAGGAATCGCTTTCTCCCATAACCAGGTGCTTTCCGATTTGTTTTTGCAGGAATCGGTGCGAAGCTTGAAATGGTTCCAGGACCGGATCACCGAGCTGTACGGCCCCGACATTGCGCCGAATTCGCTGGACTGTGCCGGCATGCTGAATGGTCTGCTCAAGGAATACTTTTTTTTCGCCATCTTTCATAACCATCCGATCGACAGCACCAAACTATCCGAGTATTTAGTCGAGCGCCTGGACGATCTCGTGCAAGGCATATTACAAAAGCAAACCAAGCCGGTTCTTCAATCATCGTATCTCCATCATGAACCAACGAACCTATCCGATCCGTATACGCTCGAAACCAGCATCAATCGGTTGAGAAACTGGATCACGACGCGAGTGGACGACAAGCAGTGCAGCCGGGCCTTGCTTCAGACGCTTGAGGCGCTCTCCGCCGAAATGGGCAAAGAGCAGGCGAACGGAATCATTATCCAAGGAATGTACAATTACTTCATAACGCTCGCAAAAGAGAACAAGCCGCTCATCGAGCAATTTGAGCAGCTGTTCCGCTCTAAAGTGCAGCATACCCAGTAATACGATGGAGACGAAACAAAAGTTGCACTTCCGCCGAGCTGCAGATGGGATTCATCATGCAATGCTCGGCGAATCCTAGTGCTAATGCGGCGTTTCCGCATGTTTCTCACGGTACTGTCCTGGCGTGATGCCCTCGTATTTTTTGAAAATCCGCACCAGGTACGGCGGGTTGTAACGGAGCGTTTCGGCGATATCGTTGATTTTCAAATTCGTCGTCACGAGCAGATCTTTGCATTTCGCCAGCCGCAGACGCGTTACGTAATCGATGAAGTTTTCCCCGGTCACTTGCTTGAAGGCCCGGCTAAGTTTGTACACGCTTATACCCGATTTCTCCGCGAAATATTCGAGTGAAATGTCCGTCAAATATAGCTCATGAATTTGCTCCAGCACATCCTCTACCGTTTCCTTCATTTGCGAGTTGTAGCTTCTGGGAACCCGCTGAATGAAAGGCCGGATCACTTTGCCTTGAAACCAGAGGATCATCTCTTCCGGGTCTCGGATTTGCAACAGTTCGTCGTACATATGCTCTCCGTTGAACAACACGGAAGGATTCATCTCCGATTTGAGCACCGCTTCATGGATGCTCCCGAGCAGCTTCATCATCCCTTGTTGAATCCACAATTCCGTACCTCCATCGTCCCGCAGCGTAGACAAAAACTGCCGCAAATGGATATTCGCCTGCTCTTCCAAGCCCATGCGCAAGTCGTGAATCAATTCTTTCTCCAATATAAATGGAAATTGCACCGTCTCTTCGCCTTGCAGCTGCAGCTCATGGACATCCACCATTTGGCACGCTTCGCCGATTTGCCGGTAACGAAGCGCTTTGCGGGCTTCCTCCAATATTCCCGGCGTTTCCAGCACCGCGTCCTTCAGCCTACTAATGGCCACCGTCACCTGCAGTCGCAGCAGCTGGCTGACCGTATTCAAAACCGTGTGCGCGAAGTCGACCGCATGACGACGCGCTTCCTCATACGACCGATCCGGCGGCAGCACAATCAACGCCGCAATGGACGAGTCGTGGAACGGGATAACCTGCCCGTGCTCCGCATGCGTTTCGGCGAGCTCTTCCAGGATGTTGGCGGCGGCAAAGGCGACCAACCGGTTGTCTTTATCCGTCATTTTGCGCTCCGGCGCAACCGCGCCGTGCAGCTGCAGCACAAGGAACGCGAATTTGCGGCGCTCCACATTCCACCCGTATTGCTGCAGCTTCTCCCTCATCTCTGCTTCCGTCAGACTGTAATATTTCCCTTGAAAAAATTGCAGCAGAAACACTTCCCTTAACGAGGGCAGCGATTTCTCGATCCGCGTCTGCAGCGCCATCCGTTCTTCCATTTGCCGCTCCCAGTGGGTTTCAATCCGGGCGATTTCATTGTTTTGCCCGCTCTCGGCTTCTTTGCCCGGCTGCAGCCGGCTGATCAACCGCTGAATCGGACGGTACATCCGGTTGGACGTAAACCACGCGATCAGCAGTACGACGATAAGCCCGCATGTGCCGATGATCAGAATAATCCGGGACAATGACGTAACCGGAGCCGTAATTTGGCTCAGCGGCGTCGCCGATACGTAAATCCATTTACGCCCCAGCCTGGACAACTCCTGATGGGAAACGGAATAGGAGTCGCCGTCATACGTATAAACAAACGTATCATCCGACGACGCCCCAGTAATGACCGCGTCCTTAAGCGCCTGCTGAAACCGCGGATCGGCAGCCGAGCCGTTCGTAACGAGCCGACCGCTATCGTCCATCAAGAACGCAGAGCCGCCTCCCGTTGCGGAACTGCCGACGAGCCGATCGAGCATCGACTGATTGATAAAGATGAAGAACGCCCCGAACGGCGCCCGGCCGCTTTGGTCGGACAATTTGATTGCGACGACCTTCGACGTATCGGAGAGCGCGTCAAGCTGCAGATCGGTCATAAACGTCAGCTTCTCGGTATTAAGCAGCGAGCCGGCAAGCTGCCTGTCTTTGGCCGTTTGCAGCGTTCTGACGCCCAGGTAATCGCTAATGATGCTGTTCGATTCCTTCAAATATAAGGCGACGTCTTTGATCAAAGGATTGGAACCTTTCATGAGCATTAACGTTTTGAACAAGTTTCTCGTGCTCTGATACTGCTGGGCGAAATCCATTTGATTCAGCGTTGGATCCACACCGGGATTAAAGGCAAGCAGCGCGCAGTAATTTTCCAAATTCGACAAATAATCGTCAAACCGCTGAATCGTTTGCGTCATCTGAACTTTGTGTGCGCTGTTCAATTCTCTCACGATCGTATGCGCGCCTACATAATAAATGCTTATTCCGATCAGCATTGCAGGCAAACATATGGCAACAAGTACGAGCATCAAGCTCTTCCAGTAAAAGGTGCCTCTATAGCGCAGCATCGCTTTCAAAGTGCCGTTTCACCCGCCTTGCAGCAATTATGACTCCCTTTTATTGTAAACGTTCCCCGCCCGATTGTCACGAACTGCCGACATGATTCGACTTCCTGCAAAAAAAGACAGCGGCCGGAAATCGCCGTGCAAAACGTTCTTATTGACCGGAATGGATGCCGGACATACGATTACCGTGCAAACGGCTCGATTCAGAGCGACATTCTAGGAGGTACTTATGAGATCGATATTAGGGGTTCAAAAGAAAGCAATTGTGTTTGCAAGCTTGGCATTGCTATGTTCATCGATGTTTGTCGGCTGCAGCAAAGGCGAACAAAAACCGTCCGCTGCGCCGACGCCGGGAACGACCGCATCCCCGGACACCGGGCCGACCGAACCGGTCACGATCAAGGTGTTCCAACAGTATGCCGGAATTACGGATTTGGATTTCAATTACTGGATGAAAGAACCGGTAGAGAAGAAGTTTCCGAAGGTGACGCTTGAGCTGGTCAGAGCCGGCAAAGGGACCATGCCGGTGGAACTGCTATCGACCGGCGAGTACCCTGACATCACGTTTACGAGCTCGCTCAATATGCTGAACTTTACCGATTTGAATATTCCCGCCGACGTGAGCGAGCTGATCAAGAAATATAATGTAGATTTGAATAAGTTTCAGCCTCGCGCCGTCAACGAAATCAAATCGTTTTCGAGCAAAAACGAAATTCTCGCCATGCCGTTTTCTCTTAACTTCGGCTTGTTGTTCTATAACAAAAACATTTTTGAACGGTACGGGGTCCCGTATCCGAAGGACGGCATGACGCTCGAAGAGACGATTGCGATCGCCAAAGTGCTGGGCGCAGCCAGCGAAGGTAAAATTGCCGCGCTCGAACCGAACTCGCCGTCGCGATTGGGCATCTCCCGCCTGCTCCCGAAGGTAGATCCGAAGACGAACAAATCACTGCTCAACACAGAGCCGTGGAAAGAATATTTTGACCTGTACCAGCAAATCCGCTCGATTCCCGGCAACGCCACGTCCGGCAATCTGGTAAACCGCTTCTTCAAGGACCAAAATGTAGCGATGACGCTCACGTACGGCGGTACCTTCGGCAACAGCGAGGCGTACCATCAGGAAGGAGCCGACATGAGCTTCTGGGATGTCGCAACGTTCCCTATCCAGTCCGGATCGGGCCCCAAAGGCATCGAAACGGAAGAACGCCTCCTGCTGTTGTCCTCCACAAGCAAGAACAAGGAACTCGCCTTTAAAATCATGAACTTCTTGTCGAGCCAGGAAGTCCAGGAGCTGGTCGCCAAACGGGGTCAAGTGTCGGTGCTGAACGATACGAAAACGAAAGAATTGTTCGGAAGCGAGCTCCCTTCGCTCAAAGGCAAAAATATTCAGGCTGCGTTCAAAAATGTGTACAACGCCAACCCGACGCCGACGAGATATGACAAAGAAGTGGAGCTGATCGCCGAAAAAGCGATGAACACCGGCGTGCTGAAAGATAAGAAAGATATCAATACGGCGCTTAGAGAAGCGGATGAGGAAGCAAACAAAAAAATTGCCGAACTGATGAAATAACAGGCAGCGATTAACAGAATTACGCAGCGGCTGCCGGAAACGGGTTTGTTAACAACGACATAGTGCCGGTAGCTCGGACAGCAGGAGTGGACGAGGTAAGCTTATTCCCGGGGGTACACGCGGCTTGCAAAAGGTTAATATTGACGGAAACGGGCAAAACGAATACGCTTAGCTCGCACATTCCTCACGATTCTTATCGCTATGGAGGACACCGTCATGTTGAACCCCAAGCCGCTTGTTCGCCTCCTTTTTTGCTTGCTCCCAGCGTGCGCCTTCATGCTTGCTAGCTGCAGCAGCGGCGTCAGTCTGCTGAACGGCGACCATTCGACCAAAGCTACCGTGATCACATCGCAAATTATGAATTATGCGCAAACAATGGTCGGCGAAGATAATCCGTTGTGGAACGAATTGGAGAAACGGACACATACCGATCTGAAAATCACCTGGATTCCCTCCACTTCTTTTGACGATAAAATCCGCATGCTGCTTGCTTCCCGGGACTTGCCGGATTTGACGTTTGTCATCAACCTGAACATGCCAATCCTGAAAGACCTGGTCAAGGAGGGGTTATTTTGGGATTTAACTCCATACATCCATGAATTTCCCAATTTAGCTGCATTACCCGATTATTCATGGGAAAACTCGAAAATATTCGGCAAGCATTATGCCGTTCCGCGCTATTACCCGGTTGTCGGGGGTGAACAATTTCCGATGCTGCGTCTCGACTGGCTGGAACGGATGAAGATGGAACTTCCGGAGACGATGGACGATTTATACCGGGTACTCTATGCTTTTACCTATCAAGATCCGGATCAAAACGGCAAGCAGGATACGATCGGGTTCTCCGGATATTTCAGCGCATTGCAGTTTGTCTTTAACGCGTTCAATGAAACCGGCGGCGCCTGGAAGCTCCGGGACGGAACGCTGCACCCGCTTATCACCGAAGATGCGTCCAGGGATGCGCTGCTGTGGATCAAAAAGGCGTATGACAACAAAATCATCGATCCGAACCTTCCGATTCTTAAGCTGACGCAAATGGAAGAAGCGGTCAAACGCAGCGAAGCTGGCGCAACATCGCTCTCGATGGGTTATGTTTGGAAGTTCATAGAAGAACTGCGCAAAACGAATCCGAAAGCCGACATCCTGCCGCTTTCTTTTCTTAAAGGACCGAATGGCGTCCCGTATGTACCAACGACGGAAGGGGGCTACTTCGGCGCTTACCTGATCCCCAAGAGCGTGCCGGAATCGAAGATGAAAAAAATACTGCAGTTTCTCGATTACGGTTATTCGCCGGAAGGAAACGACCTGGTTAACTTCGGTCTGAAAGGCATTCATTATACGGAACGGGACGGCATAAAAACGGCAACGGAGCAGGCCAAAAAAGATTTGATCATCATCGGCGACAATCTGGGATCAATCTGGAGACCGCTAGGCGATACGCAGGTCGTTTCGGCTATCGGCATTTCCCCGGAAATAAATGAGCGAAACAAGCGAATTGTAGAGCAAAGAAGCAAGTCTCTTCCTCCGAATCCGGCTGTCGGATTATATCCCGAAAAATATTACGATGCATGGGCAAGCCTTACCAGCTCGGTAAACGACGTTCGGATGAAAGTCATTATCGGACAGATGACAATCGAAGCGTACGACGAATGGATTCAGAAATTAAAACAAGACGATCGCTATAAAAAAGTGGTAGCGGAAATGAACGAAGCGTATCGACGCAAAATGACGCAGTGAGAAAACATTTTCCAATAATTACAAAATTAAATGTATCGTTGGAAATTATCCTTGTATAATGAAATCACGAAGCTTAAGTACTTATCGAAAGGAGCAAAACAGTGATAACCGGCCGCTTCAGACACGCAAGCTTCCTCTGCCTGTTCCTTATTTTGATGACCGCGGTCATCGTCGCAGGCTGCAACAGCAAGACCGCCGCAACGGTTAAAGCCCCCGAGCCGGAAAACGGCAATCTCGTCGCCGTGACGGACCAGGCCTCGCAAAAAATTATCGTGTTCGATCCGAATGCGGAGGATTGGAACAGCGAACAGGCGATCAAATGGTCTTGGAAACCGACTTCTACGAACGGATTCAGCGGGATTACCCCAGGCTGGGGACTCCCGTCGGGCGTCAAGCTGCGAAAGAACGACACGTTTGGCGGACTATGGATGGTCGTCACCGATTCCAAGGGCCTCGCCGCCATCGTTCCTTATCCTGCGGGGGACAGCAAGAAATGGGCGCTTCATGTTGGGGGCAACCCGCATGAGGCGGAGCTGCTGCCTAGCGGAAATATTGCGGTTGCCGCAAGCACAGGCGGCTGGGTCAGAGTCTATACGTCATCTCAAGGACCCACATCCTCAAAATACGCCGAATATCCGATGAAGACCGCCCACGGCGTGCTCTGGGACCCGCAGAAGAATGTGCTTTGGGCGCTAGGTCACGATCATTTGGTCGCCCTCAAGGTAGAAGGCACGCCCGAGGCTCCCACGCTGAAAGAAGAGCAGAAGGTCGACCTCCCTTCGGCCGACGGGCACGATCTTCAGCCGGTATACGGAAACACCGACCGGCTCTGGGTCAGTACAGGATCAGGAGTATATCAGTACGTGAAATCGGAGAAAAACTGGTCCAGAGGGTTCCCCGATGCGCCCAAGATCAATGTGCGCGGGATCAAAAGCGTCGGCAATCTGCTGACGGGCCAGGTGGTGCTGACTACGCCGAAGAAAGGCTGCCAAAGCGATTGGTGCACCGATACGGTCCGGTTTGTAACGCCGGATACGTACCGCAGCCGAACGGGGGCTGCCTTCTACAAGGCGCGCGTCTGGAATCCGAATTATCAGTAGTTCCGATTCGATTGCATGGTTTAAAGGGCAGGCAGCGTACAATTCGCTCCCTGCCCCTTTTATTTTATTTGATAGCCTTATACCGGTTGTAAGCGTCTTGATACACCTTGACGAGCTTGTCGAGGTTCATATCCTTCAGCTTCTTTACATATTCGTCCCACTCGGCGTCAATACCGCCCTGCATAAGCCATTTGGCCTGCATTTTCTTGACGTATGCGTCAATATCGGTCAAGTAGCGCGTGCGGGCATCCGTTTCCTCGGAACTGAAATACATGTTCGGGAATATGTTTTTGTCCAGGTACGGGTCATACATTTTATCCAGATCGCCTTTATCGTTCGGTTTCCCCGTCACGGCCGGCGTGCGGCTTGTTTTCGCGAAGACGGAAGTGGAGCCCGGCGCCGTTGTATGCCTGAATTCGTTCGCATTCATGCCGCTCGGAGGATCGATGTAGCTAAGCGTCCCGTCCCCGTTCTCCTTCATGACGGTGCCGATCGTTCCGTTCACCGCCTCCAGGCTCACCTTCGTATCGTACATATAGTCGATCCAGCGCATCGTGATTTCCGGATTTTTGTTCGCCGAAGTGATCGCAAATGCGCCCTTACTCAAAATGCCCGACGGGTAACGGTTCCACACCCGCGATCCGTCCGGCGCCTTGAGTGGCATCAACGGTACGAAATCGGCCGCCTGATCCGGATCCATGTACGTAGCGGCCGTCCAAGCGACGAACGCACCGACATTTTTCTCCTTGCTCCGCAGTTTGGAACCGTACACTTTCTCGTCATGCGTCAGCGATTCCTGATCGACCAGGCCTTCGGCGAACAGCTTATTGAAATATTTGGTCGCTTCTTTATACTGCGGCTGAACGGCCGTGTAGATCACCTGATCGCCCTTCATAATGATGTGATCCTGCTTATCGAGCAGCCCGAACGAGCCGTACATGGAATAAATGCCGGTAATCGCATGAACGCGGAACGTGAACGGGACTTCGTCCTTTTTGCCGTTGCCGTTCATGTCATTGTCTTTGAATGCCTTCAGCGCCTTGTAAAATTCGTCAGGCGTCGTCGGCAGCGGCAAGCCTAGCTGGTCCAGCCATTTCTTATTGATGAACAGCGCGTCCTTGGACTTGGCGTACGAAGCGTCAATGGTCGGCAGCGAATAAATATGGCCGTCCGGCGCGGTCAAATCTTTGCGATAGTCGGGGTTTTCGTCCAATATTTTTTTCAAATTCGGCGCGTATTTGTCGATCAAGCCTTCAAGCGGAATGAACAAGCCCTGGTAGCCGTATTTCACGACTTCGTCCGTGTCCAGAATATAGTGGCCGTAAAAAGCGTCAGGCAAGTCACCGCTCGCAAACATCAAATTTTTCTTTTCCTTGAATCCGTTCGAATCGTTCATCAGCCAGTTGACGTGAACGTTCGTTTTCTCCTCGACACTCTTGAAGAACGGCAGCTCGCCGAACGGCTTTTGTCCCGCAATGCCGTAAAATCCGGCGATTTTCAGGTTTACTTTGTCTTTGACGATCGGCAATCCGGTTGCGTTCATGTTCGCCGGCGCTTGGGATTGCTGCGGCTTGTCGTTCGTCTTCGTTCCGCTTCCGCCGCCATCCCCGCCGCAGCCGCTAAGTCCGACGGTCATGACGAGTGCGGTGGCTATCCCGCCGTGTACCCACCATTTTTTATTCATCTTACCATTCCCCCAACATTCATCGTTTTTGAAAGCTTATCCTTTCAGAGAACCGATCATAACGCCTTTAAGGAAATATTTTTGCAGGAACGGGTACAGCACGAGCACCGGAAGGCTCGACACGATAATGACGCCGTACTTCATCGTTTCGGCCATTTTGACAACTTCCGCCTGGTTCACAAGCCCGTCCACCATGCTCTCCGCCGCTTCGCCGCTGATCAATATTTTGCGAAGAATGATTTGCAGCGGTTGAAGCTCGTCGTCTTTCAAATAAATGAGCGCCTGGAAGTACGAGTTCCAATGCCCGACGGCGCTGAACAGTACCATTACGGCGACGATCGGCAGCGAGATGGGGAGCACAATTTGCAGGAAAAAGCGGGTATTGGAGCTCCCGTCCATCTTGGCCGCCTCAAGCAGTTCTCCCGGAACACTGCTTTGAAAAAACGTTCTCGTAATGATGATGTTGTAGGCGGAGACGGCATTCGGAAGAATCATCACCCATATCGTGTTGACGAGTCCCAAGCTTTTGACCAGCAAATAGGTCGGGATCAACCCGCCGCCGAAAAACATCGTAAATACGATAACGAACATAAACGCATTGCGTCCGGCCAAATCCGTTCTCGACAGCGCATAGCCGGCGGTTATCGTCAACACGACGTTCAAGCTTGTACCCAGTATCGTGTACAAGAACGAATTCCGAAACCCGAGCCATAGACTCGCGTCGGAGAAAATGCGTCGGTAGCCTTCCAGCGTCACGCCCCGGGGATACAGCGTCACCTTTCCCAAATTGACCAAATCCGGGTTGCTGATCGACGAAATGACGACGAAATAAAGCGGGTACAGCACGACTAGCAGAAGAAGGGACAAAAGCGCGTACGTGAAAGCGTCGAACGCTTTATCCGTTCGGGTGCGGCTTGCGATCATGTTGAGCCTCCTCCTTTTACCACAAGCTGGCCTGCTTCGTCTTTTTGGCCAATTGGTTGACCGAAATCAGCAGTATGAAATTGACGATCGAATTGAACAGCCCGATGGCGGCTGAATAACTGAATTGCGCGTTCATCAGACCCGCTTTGTACACGTAGGTCTGAATAATTTCCGAAGCGTCGATGTTGAGCTGGTTTTGCAGCAGATACACTTTTTCAAAACCGATGCTCATCAGATGCCCGACGTTCAAGATGAGCAGGATGACGATCGTCGGCATAATGGTCGGCAGGTCGATATGCCGGATGCGCTGCAATTTCGTTGCGCCGTCGACGACAGCGGCCTCGTGCAAATCCGGATTGACGCCGGATAACGCCGCCAAGTAAATAATCGCCGCCCAGCCGATGTTTTGCCAAATGCCGGAGAAGACATAAATGGTCTTGAACCATTCCGGACTGGCCATAAAAAAGACCGGATCGACTCCGAGCAGCACTAGAATTTGGTTCACCAGACCGTGCTTGGGCGATAAAAACAAATACAGCATGCCGGCGATGACGACGACGGAAATAAAATGCGGCGCGTACGTGACCGTCTGCACGATTTTTTTGAACCGTTCGCTCGTGACCTGATTGAGCAGCAGTGCGAGCAGAATCGGCGCGGGAAATGCGACAAGCAATTCGTACAGGCTGATGCCCAGCGTGTTGCGCATGACCGTAATGAATTGGTACGATTCGAAAAACCGTTCGAAATGCTCGAATCCGACCCACGGGCTGCCGGCAACCCCTTTTACCGCGATGAAATTTTTAAACGCAATTTGTACGCCGTACATCGGAACGTAGTGAAACAAAATAAAGTAAGCCAGCGTAGGAAGAATAAACAAATACAGCTCATAGTTGTGCAAGACGCGTTTCCAACCCGGGCTTCGCCGCAGCGCCTGCTTCTTCTGTGTTACCGGAGCCGAGTGCTCTATAGGTCTCGCTGCCAATCTTCCGCCTCCCTTCTTCCGTTGTGGATGGTTTCCGTTTCGCTTCTTATTGTAAAAAAGTTCCCGGCATCGCGTATATAAGCGCTTTCAACTGCCATATGCGAAATATGACCTGCGCATGAAGACAGGCTTGATGCAGTCCGGAATATGTCGGATTTGACCAGACCATATGCGATTTATGAAGCAGCGGAAACGCGAAAAAACCGGTCATTCAACCGGTTGGCGGGCTGCCCGCTTGCTGCCGCGTCATTTTCCTGTGTTCGCCCGGCGTCACGCCGACTTCCGTCTTGAACTTGCGAATAAAGCTCGATGTATCAAAATATCCGACAAGCTGCACAATCTCTTTAATGGAAGTATCGCTCTGCTCGAGCAGCTGTTTGGCGTTATGGATCCGGATCGTATGGACATAATCGGAGATCGTCTGTCCTGTATTTTCTTTAAAAAAACGGCTCAAATAAGAAGCGGATATCGCAAAATGACCGGCCATCGCCTGCACGGAAAAATCGAGGTGACGGCAATGATTGTGCAAATATTCAATCATGCTTTCAAGCAGACGCTCGCTCGGATGGCCCCGATGCTGCTGGACGGCTTGGCTCACATCGATGCAAGCTTTCGTAATCAGCTCGGCGAGTTCCTCAACGGTATGGAACTTCATCAGCGTCAACACGTCGGGCATCTGCCCGGTCAATTGCGGGAATTCGTTCTTCATCTCATCCACTGTCTGCATGACGGTATGGATGATGTCGAAGCATAAGCAGCGGGCTACGAACAAGGTCGTTCCGCCTTGCTTAATTTTATGGGTGAATTGCGCCAGCGTCTCGGCGATTTGCCGCGTTTTTCCTTCGCGCAGCAAATAGCTTAAGTGCTCCATTTCATAGCTGGAGTCAAACAATGTGGAAGCGTGGTCGGAAGCAACCTCGCGGAAATGAATGATTTTACCTGTCCCTTTAATGAACTTGTAATCAGAAGCCGTCGAAGCTTCAATAAACGAACGACCGAATTGCTTGAGCTCGCGGTACGGCTGTCCGACGCCGCATGTCAGCTTGACGCCGAAGTCCTGGAACACGGCTTCATGCCATTCCCCCATCCAATCGGACAACTCCTCCTCCGACCGACTCGTCGATATAAGAAAAATCATCATGTCGTTCCCGATGCTTTCTTTGCCGTAGACCGCAAGACCTTCACCCGACCGGCCGGTTATCGTGTCCGCTATCTGCTGCATCGCCGCGGACGTTATACCGGCGCCTTCCACCACAAACACCGCATAAGCCGGGTATTCAAGAGATACGCCGATTTCTTTGCCCCGTTCCTGCAGTTGTTCCTGCGTTTCAACTTCGCCTTTTAATAAATCGAGCAGCAATTGCTGGCCAATGGCGGAGCGGTTTTTTTCGAACTTTTGCCCAAGCTCGTCATTGGACAGCATGATCTTGTCAATGAGCGTGCGGACCGTATCGAGCTCATTGGTCTTCGCAATCGTCTTGCCCAGATGCATCTCCGCTAACTGAGCCAGCTTCTTGATCGGATTGTAATTGTAACGAAGTAAGGCATAAATGACGAGGCTGCCGAGAAGCAGTATGAAAAACAACGTGCGTAGCCATTTCGACACAACGTCATTGATCGGCTTCATTACATCGGCGACAGGCAGCACGTTGACGTAAGTCCATCCGGTTTGATCCGATTTCAGACGGGAGACGAAATATTTGTCATGATTCAGCTCCAGCACGGAGAACATGCTGCCCGTCGGCTCCAGAGCGCGGTACAGCTCTTCGTCTTCCGAATGCCCCTCCCCTTTGTAGGAAGTAACTACCCGGTTCTTCTCGTCGTAAATGATCGTATTGCCGGCGCGGGGATACGTTTCGTATTTCAAAAAATTCAGCAGCGAGCTTTCCTTAATGAGAAATAGGACGGTACCGTACGGATGAAGGCTTGAGGTCGGAATTGGAAGTAAGTAGCTGATATATCTTTCGTGCGCGGATGACATGAACAGGACGTCCTCCGCCGGCCGAAGCGTCGGTTTCGTAATCGAGTTCAAGTCGTGGCGAAATTGTTCCTCGGACCAGTTCCGGAAATGGTATATATCGTTAATGAAGTTCGGGAGACGATACGTGCTGACGGAAGAATACAGGCTCGGCTGTTCTCTGATGTAGAACAGAACCTCCTGAATAAAATCGTTGGATACTTTGTAATCGAGCAGCGGCTTGGTCTGGTACGCGCTGTAAAAGTCTTTCGTTACCGCATAAGGGGTTAAATCCGGATTGGCCGATATGCGGGCGGCGATCCGGTTCATTTCGAGGATCTTCGTGTCTACGCTCTCGCCCAGTTGGCTGAGCATTTCTTTGTTCGTCCATTCGACGTATTGATTGACAATTCCTTTCAACTGCATCGATCCGTTCACGCCGAGCAGCCCTACCGGGATCAGCAAGACGATGATATAGGAAACGAGATACTTATAAAAGACCGGGGCGATTGTTATCGATCTTCTCTGCATAGCTCTTCCTTCGCTAGTGGATTGGTTGATAGTCCAATTTTATCAAATGCCCCCGTTATTGTATATGCAAAGCGTAAATATATGTATCTGGAATGTTTCATATGGATAGAAAAGACGGGAAGCCCCGCTCATCCTTTACGGAAGGTCAGGGCTTTCCATGGCTTTATAGGCGGTTAATTCATAAATTTCAAGTATTGCAGCATGCGTTTCAGCATCGTGGCCGCCTGGGCACGCGTTGCATTTTGCCCCGGTTCAAAGGAGGTATCCGATACGCCTTGGATAATCCCCGTATCCACGGCCTTGGCGACCGACGCGCTTGCCCAGCTGCTTATCGACGTTCCATCGCTAAACTGAATAAGCTTTGCCGTAGGGCCATTCTTCTTATCAACAAGCTGGAGCGCCCTTGCGATCATCACAGCCATCTCTTCACGCGTCACATTCGCATTCGGCCGGAATTCATTGTTCTCGTAACCGCTAATCAATCCTTTCTCGGAAGCGACGGCGACAGCCGAAGCGAACCAGTCGCTAGCAGCTACATCATTGAATTTCGAAGTAACTTTTGCGTTATCCGCAAGTCCGGAAAGTCCAAGCGCCGTGACCAGCATGGTCGCGAACTGGGCTCTGGTGATTTGTGCATCCGGCGCAAAATTATGGTCATCCACTCCGCTCACTACCAGCTTCGTCGCAAGCAGCTCGACTTCGTTTTGTGACCAGTGGCCTTTCAAGTCGGGAAACGTCCTGCTCAGTTCTACGACGGTGTAGATGCTGTTGCTTTGGCTCATGATAGAAGCTTGCGTCTTGCCACCGGTTGTCGTAAATATCGTAGGCACGAAGTACATCGTTCCCCGGGCCGGATCGATGAGTACGCCGGTCGATTTGGATGGATCCACATTCCCCGTGACTTCTAACGTCCTTATTGCATATTCGCCGTTTAATTGCTTCACTTCGACTGTTTTGCCGGCTGCCGTGATTTGAATTGCGAAGTCATAACCCGCCGTTAACGGTTTGGCATTGCGCGCTGCGGCAATCGCTTTGACGCGGTCCGCTTCTTGACCGGATTGCGCTGCGAAGACGAAGGTGATGTTCATTTTCTCGACTTTCGTCCCCAGTTCCTTGGCTAGCGCTTCGAAGTTGAATGCTTTGAGAGGTATTTCGTAAGATACGCCGCCCACCCGCAAGGTGAGCTTGGAATCCGGTTTGTTTTTGCCGCCTTGCTGTAATGCTTCTGCTGGCAGCGAAACTTGAACAACAGGCTCGTTGCCGCTATATTCAAGCGTCACTTTATTATTGGTGTCATTCAAAGCGCTGAACGCGCTTGACAATCGGGATGCGTCTACTTCGAGCTTGGTTACCGTTCTCCCTGCTGCATCCTTGGCAGCAGACGTTTTGAATGCGTCGCTGCCGAGCGTGGCCGAACTCGCAGAGTTCGTTCTTGGAGCGGAACCGTAGAACACGCAATTCGAGCAGCTGTTGTTCGTTCTATCGGTTATCGTCACCTTTGTTTCTACTGATTTGTTTCCATAGGCGGCTGTAATGTTTGTTTCGCCTTTCACTTTACCTTCCAACAGACCTGAAGAGGAAACCGCCACAATATCTGGGCGACTACTCGTGTAAACAACACTTGCCGTTACATCCTTCGTAGTATTATCGCTGTACTTGGCGTTTACTTTTAATTGCACCTTGTCTCCCGCATAAAAAGTTGTCGGTATGCCGGTCATTTCAAGAGATGAGACTTCTGCTGGTTTATCGCTGATTGATACTCTGGTTGTCACCGATTTACCGCTTAAGCTTGCTGTAATGCTTGCTTCCCCTTTCGATTTCGCTTCCAATAAACCCGCGCTTGATATGTTTGCAGCACTGATTGGCGTAACCGTTAATGTAGCCAATGTTGTCACATCACTTATCGCATTGTCGTTGAAGGTAGCGGTTATTTTGAGCTGTGCTTTATCTCCCACAAAAAAGGTGCCTGTCGGGATACCGCTGATTGCCAATGAAGTTAATTCTGCTTTAACCTCAATATCCTGTTTTGCACTAAATCCCCCGTGCTTGGCCTCGATATACGTTTTCCCCGGCTTTAAGGCCTTCGCTTGCCCCGAAGTGTCAATAGAGACGATCGAGGGGTCACCGCTGGTATAAGTGATATTTAACGTCACTTCTTCTTCCGGTTTGCCATCGTATAATGCCTTCACAACAACTGTAGCTCCAGCACCTACGGACATTGTGGATGGAACATCAACCATTTTGATACCAGTGAAGGCGAATGGCGTAAGTTCAATTGTTGTAGATTTCGGTGTTTCGCTCCGATCTTTCACACCGGTTACCGCGAAATTGTATTTTGTTCCATTCGTCAAGCCCGCCACTGTATAGGAATAAGTGCTGTATGTTACTGTATACACCGAAGCAGAAACGGGGACATTGTTTTGGTATACCTTATATCCCAGTAAATCAATGCTCAATGGATTCCAACTTAAGGTAACCGACTTGTCGCCTGCGATACCCTTGAATCCGTTCGGACCTCCCTCATACTTGACTGAGACAGGCGCTGATTTCTCAGAGTTCAAGCGGCTTGTGTCCACAGCACTAAGTGTGAACCGATACGAATATCCATCTTCAAAGTCCGAGAATCTCAGGTGGATGCTTGTTTGTGTCGCATCAGCATCGATTCGTTTATCCGATATCGGCTTGTCCTCTTCTGTCGGCTTGGTTGCATCACCAAAATAAATTTTATATCCAGCCAAGTCTGCGTCCGTATTGGCTGTCCAGTGCAATATAATCTCCCCGTCCACAGAGCTGCCTGTTAAACCCGTCGGTTTCGCTGGCGCCCCCCCGTCTGTCGGGTATCCCGTCTTCATTACTACTCCGCTGCTTTCCCGCCCCTGACTTGCAGTAGTCAACTTAAATTGATAATCCACACCGTTTTCAAGCGCTGTTACATTAAAGCTATTCGTCCCTTTGGAAACGGTACCGATCAATGTACCATTCATATCGTAAATATTGATTTTGAAATCATTGTCGATATTCGGTTCTTTCCAGCTGATTAACACCTGCTTGTTTCCCCACACGGCCGTTGGATTCTCCACTTCGGTTAGCGGGATAGCGGATGGCTTTCCTACCGGTAAGGTTACACCAAAGCTGATTCCTTCAGTGATCTGATCATTTACCGTTTTCACCGTGAATGTATAATCATTTCCGTTCACAAGATCGTTAATGACCGCAGATGTCGTATCCGTGATCGGTCCAGCAACTTTTGTCCCTGATTGATCATAGATATTAATGTGTGTATAGTTGCTTGTTCCTCGCACAATCGGCGCTATCCAACTGATTGTCGCTTTACTATCCCCCCATGCCACGGTGGGATTGTTTATTTCAGGCAGTGGCAATTGCCCGTCACTCACTTGTCCAGGAGTGGAGGCGACTTTAACTGAGATCTTCTTCATAGCAATAGAACCATCTTTAGGGTATGAGTAATGAATCGCCTTATCGTCTGCTGTATCCTCACTGTTAAGACCAATGTAACTCGCTTTAACAATTCTTATATTGTTTTTATAAATAATAAGTGTTCTATTCATCGTATTATGCAAATTAACGCCAGTCCCAATCGCGACGGCAACAAGTTCTCTTTTGAGATCCGGATTTTTCGTCAATTGAAAATTGTAAAAATCGTCAAATGTGAACGGATTCGTCGATTGCTTTAACCATACCACCATGACTCCATAAGGAGGAATGGTTTTCTCAGCTTCAACCGCATCATACGTCCACGGGTTATCTTCTTTGTCCGTTTCGTTAAGTCCTTGTTGGTTAACGATCTTTAAATCTCCTAACCGTACAGTTTGATCGCTATTGTTGAACAACTCAATCATTTCGTAGGCTTCGTCATATTTGGGAGTTGCAATATTCTTCGCATTCGGAATGATCTCCGTAATGAATATCTCAGGAAGTGCAGCCGCCTTTGCAGTCTGTGGAGCAGCTATAAAGCCAAAACTTGATAATATCAATGAAACAAGTAAAGTGTGAATAATTGCGCGTCGTTGTTTAACTGTAAACATCGAGTTCCTCCTAGTATGGATAAAGAATGATAACTTTCGTTTAATTCGCCGTATAAAGCCCAAATAACAGAAACGTTCTATAATATATTTATTGTCAAACAGCCGAATGGACCATTCTTGCGATTTGCTTTAATTCAATCCTATTGATTTGGCCACATCAGCACTTATCGCCTTTTGCTCGACTAGCATCTGTGCCAGCGTCTTGTCAGAACCTTTCACCTTCGTCATCAAAGCTTCCAACGTTGCCGTCGCCAGCTCCGACATCGTAAAATCGACTTCGCTTGCCGCTTTGCCTAAGCCTATGGATGCAGCGAAGTCGAAGGTTTGCTCCCAGGAGAAATCCGTGCCGTATTTGTATCCGAGCGCCTCCAGCATCATTTTATAGTAGGCTTGGGCCGAGATAACGGTATTCGGGTCAAAGCGGTTGTCGCCGACGCCTTCCATTCCTAGCTCGGGATGGGCTTTTACATAAGCAAGAATAGGTATTGCCCACGAAGCCGATGACGCATCGCTGAAATTGTCTTCATCAGTAAACTTGGCGGCTTCCACCTCCAAGCCTTTCAAGCGCAAGTACATGACAGCTGCTTGAATTCTCGTCGGTGTTTTGGCCAAATATTCCGGCGTCACACCGTTTCCGTCACCTGTCAGCATACCGAGCTTGGCGGCTATTTCCACTGCATTGAGCGAAGGTTTCGCATCCGTTTTGTCCGCCGGCTTATCGTTAGGAACCGTCTTGGCCGGTGCTGGCGGCACCTGTTGCGCACTCAGCTTGCCCGGTGTGGATAAAGAATCCTTACCGGAGTCGATTTTTCTCATGTCAATGCTTCCGTCCGTCGGGTAAGCGAACTGAATGGCCCGGTCGTCTACAGTTTCCGTTGTACTGCCTTCGTAGGAGGCGCTGCTTATTCTCGTCCCATCCGCTTTGGCGACGATCACCGTTCTTTTCCCGGTATTCACAAGCCCCATACCTGAAGCAACCGCGATTTGCTCCGCCTTTAGATCCGGATTTTTTTCCTTATAAAATTTATAAAAATCATCGAAGGAAAACGGGTTTTTCTCCTGCTTAATCCATACGATCATAATACCGGAGGGAGGGATCACATTACTTGCATCGCTGCCCCAGTTCCATGGCGTATTCACTTTGTCTTTATCAGTAAAGCCATCCCTAATAATGATTTGTAAATCTCCCAGCTTCACATTTTGACCGCTATTGTTATACAGCTCGATCATTTCGTAAGCTTCGTCGTAATTGGCCGTAGCGCCTGGAGGTTTTACATTTTTTGCGTTTGGAATCATTTCGGTGATCATGATCGACGGAAGTGCAGCCGCTGCATTCGCCGGTTGAGGCACAGCCACAAAGGCCATGCTCGATGAAACGAATGTCAATACCAGGGCAGATGTGAACCGTTGTCGTAGTGTAGCCATCAATATCGATACCCTCCAATGGTCATTGCATATAAAAAAACAAAACGCTTGCATTTTTCCAACGTTTTGAGGCAGGGTCGTGCTTTATAAATATGTAATCGTTTAATAAAAGGAGTTGCCAAGAAGCATATGTACGCAAATCGTTTTGAGGAGGTGTTTGGAAGAATTGCAAGGAGAGCTTGATTGAATCCATTTAAATCATATCTAACAAAAATGCTGATCTGACTGCAATGTGCTGTATGTTTTTATCACCTCCTCCTATTTACACCCAGTATGTAGAAAAACGGCGGTCGAATATCCGGACATTTGATTATATTTGAACATATAATTGGAATATCCTTCCGAATTATAGCACGACCATTTCTTTTTTGTAAACGCTTTCTAAAGTCAAAAAATGTTAAATTTTGTTAACAAATGCTGTCGGCTTAACCCATTTATTTGATTGATGCAATCAAAAAAAGAAAGTCCCCCAACCTAATGAAAAGCTGGGGGAGCGCTTCTACATTCGTTTAGGCGTCGGCAGTCCGAGCACTTGCAGCGCATCGTGGAGCGTTTCCTGGAAACGCTGTGTCAGCCACAGGCGAAACAGCATCGTGTGTTGTTCGGCTTTGAGAATCGGGCAACTTGCATAAAAATGATTAAACAGCGTCGCCAATTCGTGTACATAAGAGCATAATATGTTGGGAGCCAGCTCCTCCTTCGCCGCTTCCAGTGTCTCCGGCCAATAAGCGATATACCGCATCAGGCTGTATTCCTGAGGGTCCAGCTCGTCGAACCCCTTCATCTCGATTTGCTCCGGAAGACCGGCCTTCGCTTTGTCCAAAATGCTGCACGCTCTGGCATACGAGTACAGCATGTAGACACCGGTATTCCCGGACACTTCCGTCGCCTGATTCAAATCAAACACGACTTCCGTCTGCAGATGGAATCGCAACAAGTAGTAGCGGATTGCGGCAGCGGCGATGGTGCGGCTGGACAAACCGGCTTTGCGGGACCGTTTCGCCTCGATGACCTGTTCCATGCGATCGAGAAAGTCGGCGGCTTTGATGCCGATGCCTTGCCTTCCCGACATCGGATACGAATGCTTCTCCTCCGTCGTGTCCACCCCAAGTCCGGCTGCCGTCTCCCGGCTGAGCGATACGACCCCGTAGCTGACATGGCGCAGCTGCTCCGCTTGTTCATGGAATCCGAGCGCTTGCAGCGCTTGCTTGACCATCGCTTGCGGATATTCCTGCCGATAATCGATGACATTGATGACGAGATCGGCATGACCGATCTTCCTGGAGGTTCCTTCCGGGTGGGTGGACCATAGCTTGTCGGCGAATTTTTTGTAACGAAAATCAGTGCCGAGCAGTCCGAACTTCCATAAATGGTAAGCGATATCTTTTGCCGTATAGGTCAAGATGCCGTTCGATCTTACCAGCACTTTGTCCGCCTGATAATCGGCGCCTTCTCCCGTCCCCGAGTCTCCTTCCCCATTCGGCTGCCTGAGCACCCAACATCCCGCAAGCTTGCCGTCCGTCTCCTGCTGAAACCTTGCCGTCGTTTGCAGCATGTCAAACGCGCGCGACCACAATCCTTCCCGGACGATGCTGCTTTCCCACACCAAGACATCGTAATCGATGCCGAACTGCTTCATCTCTTCCAGATGCTCACGTACGATTCGTTCTGCCACCAGCAGCCCCATCCAGGCGATGTTCGTATTTCCTTTCTCCAACTCATGCAGCACGGCGGCACGCTCATTTTGTAAAGCCGGAATTTCTTTATACGCCTTGTTTACTTTTGCGTACGTTTCCCAACAAAAATCGCCGAAGCGCGCAAAGCTTTGCTCCGTTGACGTATGCAGCATGCCGACAACCGTATCGGCCAGTTGATTCCCCAAGTCGTCGATGTAGTTATGCACCTCTACTTGATAGCCCGTTCGCTTCAATAGCCTCGCAAGCGTGTCGCCGATACACGAGTTCCGAAGATGCCCGATATGGGCCGATTTATTCGGGTTGATCGAAGTATGCTCGATCAGCACCTTTTTACGAGGCTGCCCGGAAGATTGTGCCGTGGTGCGTGTCTCATAACCGTACGCCCATTTTTTCCAGTCCACATACAAATTAATGAACCCAGGCGGAGCGACTTCAATTTTATAAAACAACGCTTGAATCGAAGCATCCCGCTCCAAGATGTCTTTCAGATCACTTGCAATGGCTGCCGGCGGTTTTCTCAAAGCTTTGGCAAGCAGCATGGCAATATTGGTGCTGTAATCCCCAAAGGTCATATAGTTCGGATGCTCGATCCCGATCTTGAGCCCTTCCGGCCGCTGCAAACCGGTCGCTTGGAACAATTCGTTTAAAGCGGACTCTACTGCACCTACAATCACATCGCTAATCTTCATCTTCAAGATCAACCCTCCTAAAAAAATAAAAAGCTCCCGTCTCCAATAAGAGACGAGAGCTATAATGATCCCGCGGTACCACTCTGCGTGTTAAGCCGCAACGGGCCCAACCACTCATGTTATAACGGTCCATGACCGGATTCGCCTACTGCCTGTTGTATTTCGGCAAACCATCTCCCGGGCCCGTTTCATCCTGGACAACCGTACCGGCTTGCACCAACCCGGCTCGCTGCGACTGCTTGTCACGGACTACTTTCCCGTTCATGAATATTCATGCTATTCACATCATGTCAATGCTTAGAAACATTTATACAGGATGGATCGTGAAATGTCAAGTGATGCGTGCCATACGTTTTCAGTTATTGCGTGGTGCTGCCTGCATCTATGACTTCCCCATCGCGGCTGCCTGCCGCTTTCTTGGTCACTTTGCGGCAGTGCCGATCAGTTCCCAGTCCGCAGCCGTAACATTGCCCATGTGCCATAAGGATACGCCCTTGAGCCCGTAGTATTTGGCCAGCCACAGCTTTTTGGCTATGCTTTCCGTATCTTCGTAATATATCAAGTGGCTGCCGCGCTCGTCCTGGAATACGATTTGCTTCAAATGATACGGCAAGCTCCACGTCTGCCCATCCGGCTGCGAGGCTAATCGCCGCTCCACCGCATCGATTTCCGGTTCGTAATAGGACGTAATTCCCTGCGAAGTAATCCACTGGTTCGCTTGCTTGGAAATGCCGAGGACCAGCTTTTCTTTGGGAATCGCGGCAAGCGCCTGCCGTACCGTATCGTTCACAAGCGGCAGCGGAGCGGAAGGCAGCTTGCTCCCTTGATCGGTAAAATCGTAAGCCATCAAAATGACCGTATCGGCAATGTCGCCGATTTTTTTCAGATCATACCCCTTGTAGTAATAGACGGGCGGAACGGCGACCGTTAACGAACGGTTCCCTAGCTTCGCTTTCAGCGCGGTAAGGAAAGCGGCATAATCGGCTGCGCTCGCTTCCTCCTTCAAGCCTTCAAAATCAATGCATACGCCCGTAAACGAATAACGCGGATCGTCCAGCGTTTGCATCAGCGAGTCCATAAAAGCCGATTGCGCCGCCGTATCTTTGACGAAATCTCGCAAATTGCCGCTGCCGTAATAGACCATCAGCTCGCTGCGAATATTCGCCGATTTGGCCGCTTCCGCCGCTTGCTCCCAGCCTTCCGGAATGCGGTACTCGGTATCCCCGGTTTGCAAACTCGCCTTGCCGGCCGCGTCATACTGCAAATGAGACCAACCGAATATTATGTTTGACAGGGAAGGCATCCGGTTTAGAGCCGAATAGGAGCGAATCGCATAAAAGCCCGTCACATCCAGCACTCGTTCTGCCGTTTCTTGATCTACCCAACGGTATATGATGGCGGCGGCTTCTTTGCGGGAAAGCGGGTCGCTCGGTCTAAAGCCGCTCTCGTCTCCTTCCATGATGCCTCGGTTTACGGCATAATACACATAAGGCGCGATCAATTCGGTGATTTGACGGCCGTCCTTGAATGGCTTTGCTTCTTTTTCGTTAGCCCATCCGGACTGCAGCCACAGGTTGCGTACCGACTCATCCTGCAAGTTCAATATCGTTGTTCCGATAAGCGCAGCTACTTCTTGTCTTGTGATCGGCTGTTCAGGATAAAACTTGCCTGACGCATCGGTCATAAAATCGATCCAATGATGCTGAGCCGCATAGGCGATATACGGATAAGACCATTGATCCGCAGAAAGATCCGACGGAGCCGGACCGGCCATATTCGACACATCCGCCCTTGTAGAAGCGACGGCCAGTTTGACGAAAGCTTCCCGCGACAACACCCCGTCAGGATTAAAAATGGCGGCGGATTCGCCGTTAATAATATCAAGCGCGGCGAGCGAGTATACATTGTCGTAAAACCAATCCGTTTGTTTCACATCCTGGAACGGTTTTAACTGCACATCGTAAGCAAATGCATTTCCCGTCATTGCAACAAATAGCAATAACACAAGCACGGTGATTCTTTTCATACGTCTGTCTCCTCTCCTGTCCCTCCTATTAGACGAAAGCGAATCGATAATAGTTTCATATAGGGACATGATGCCATTTGCCGAGTCACTTCAAAAAGAGCAGGCACGATTCGCATCGTACCTGCTCTTCTATGGATTCACGATTTCGCGAAATGCGTTACGGCTTCTTGATTACTTTCACTTCATAGTTGCCGTGGCTGGTGCTAATAATATGCTCCGGCTTTGGTTTGCCTCTGTTTTGTCTGTGGCCTTCCAGATGAACCTCGCTCGTCTCCCATTTCTTCCACGCTTCTTCCGATTCCCAGCGGATCATGACAATGACTTCTTCATCGCCTCTTCTTGCTTTCTTCACCATCACGTTAGCGTCGATAAAGCCTTCTTGCTGCTGCCTCGAGCGCGTTGCTCTCCATAAGGGAAGCAATCATCTTCATTCCACCTTTCCGCTATAAAAAAAACGGCCATAAAAAGCAAAAAAAGAGACCTGACGCCAAACAAGGCGGAGGTCTCCGGTTTATCCGGTAGATAACCATATATTCCGATGTGCTATGTATGAATTGAGTATAGCAACAATCTGCGTTTGTGTCAATGGACCATTCGAGCCAAAGATTTATAAATCATCAGCTAAGCCGGCAAGAGAGCACTCTCGACGCTCAACCGCGTTAAAAGTGCTCTCTTTAGCTTGTTTACCCGTACAACCGTCACTGCACATCCAAACCGTAATTGTGCTTCAGATGCTCCGATACGGAAGTAAAGTTGAAGCTTTTCAATATATGTTCAAGCTTCTTTTTCGTGCCGCTCACATTGTAATAATGGATAAAATGCTCCTTCGACGGCAAGCTCAGCTTCTGTTCCGTTGCGTCAATCTCCCGCGGATGCAAATATACGATGGAGTTGCTGCCTTGACGGTTGGCGGACCGGATGGCCTGCTTAATAAAAAACGTCGGGAAAAATCGGAAATAAAAGCCTCCGGAATAGCCCATATTGCGTCCGCCCAGCTTCATTACCGACATCGGTACTTCGTAAAGGTCCAGTTCTATGCCGTCTACCCGCGGTTTATGGATCTCGGTCGGAGCCGTAGGGATGCCATACAGGAACGTTTTTACCGGAAAAATGCTGGCGTCATACTTCATTTCGAGTTCCACGAGCGCTTCCAGATAGTGAAGATTGCTTTCCACAATCGACCAGGAAGGCGCCCGGTAGCCCAATACCTTGCTTCCGGTTAGATCTTCCAATATATCGACGGATTTTTTCACATCGGCCTTAAACTCATCGTACGTTTGTTTGTATGCCAGTTGGTGCCCATAGCCGTGTGATGCGACATCATGCCCTTCCCGCGCGATAGCCTTCACGACATCCGGGTAATCTTCCCCAATGCATCCGAGTACGAAGAACGTCGCTTTGGAGCCAGTATTGCTGCACATTTCCAAAAGCGCATCCATGTGCGCCCTGAATTTGGAGCCTTTGCCTCTGAAATCATCGGGATTGATATGGTCGTAATTCGCGTGAAACCATTCCTCTATATCAAATGTAAGCATATTGTTTATGCGGTGATGCGTCTCGTTAAGAGCAGCCTGCCTAGTCAATTTTCTTACTCCCTTTTATCGCAAACGAGGTGCAGAACGCATCGGATACGTTCCCGCCGGTGCGGCTGCTTGCTACAAACTTGAATGGATGATACATTTTCAAAAATTCGATATGTTCAAAGCCGTGATTGGCAAATACGTCTCTCAATTCATCCATCGCGTACATTTTGTCGAACTTCTTGCTTTTCTCAAACAACTTGAGCAGTTTCCGCTGAATCGAGCCATTATGCAATGTCTGGATTAGCAGCGTCCCGCCCGGTTTTGTGACCCGAGCCAGCTCTTGGATGACAGACTGGTATTGTTCGATCAACTGAATCACGCCGATGCACATCACGACGTCAAACTTGCCGTTCTGGAAATTCAATGCCGTCAAGTCTTGCGACGATGTGACAAGACCGCGTTCCGCGGCAAACTCGAGACTCTTCACGGAAAAGTCGACGCCGTATACCGTATTGTCTTTTACCAATGGTTCGCTAAAAGCACCTACTCCGCAGCCGGCATCAAGCACTTCCTTGCCTTTCAAATCCCCCAACCACCGCAGGGTGTTGTTTCTCTGCATAAAAAAGCTTTCGTCGTCGAAATAATCGGATGATTTGACAGACGCTCCATGTGTTGCGGCCTTTTGGTCAAAGTACTGCTTCCAGTTATTCGGGTTACTCATATGATTTGCATCCTCCGATGGCGAAAACATGTAATAGGTTGCTGGTCACGGTCACGGCAAAATATATTTAATCAGCTTCTTGCCCACGGGATCGGTAATGAATCCGGGTGTCTTTTTCCACAGTTCTATAAAAAAGCTCAAGCTCTGCTTGTCGGGAGGACCTGCACCGGCCCCGCCGCCGTCATAGACCAAATAGCGGAGCTGCTCGGGTGCGGCCCCCCATTGTTCTTTGTACTTGTATGTCCCCGATCCTTTGGGCGATCGCCCCAGATCAAGATATTTCAAACCGTTTCGTATACCGAACTTTACGGCTTCCCAATACATAAAGTTGTTCAAATACTTGTTATTGTACTCCGTCAAGTTGGCGCCGTACGGATAATACAATGTTGCGTTACCCGGACTCGTTATAAGCAGCATGCCGCCAATGACTTGACCGGTCTGCTTGTCCAGCACGGTAAGCAGGCACGAATGCTCTGGCAAGTATTCGAAAAAGCTTTTGAAAAATCGGATATCAGGCGCCGGCGTTCCGAGCTGTTTCATTCTTCTGACATATACTTTATAAAAATCATCCAATCGGTTCTTGTCAAAAGAAACGTCGAACCAGCCGTTCTTGTATACTTTGCGTACATGGTTTCTGTTACTGCCGCTGGAGAGCGACAATACCTTCTCCTCGTCATCCGAGAGTGGGAGCATAAACGTATAGTTATGGAGATTGGCGCTCCAAACGGAACCGTCCAAGCGTTGATCCTTCAGCCGCAGCTCGATATAGCTCAATCCGAGTTTTGCTTTCAATTGTACGATCGCTTCAACGGCAAATCGAAAGGCTTCCTCGCTGTCTGCGCATAAGTCGGTATAATTGGCGAACGGAAGCGATACCGCTGCCTTTTTCAACCCAAGGTTGCGTCCGATCACAAGCGGAATGATGGCGCACAAGCGGTTTTTTCCGTCCAGGACGGCATGGTAGCTGCACTTATACCCAATAGAATCAATCAATATTTGTCTGAATGCCGTCGTATGAAATACCGTGCCTCGGGTCCATGCAAATTGATCCCATTCGTCCTTCATTGATTCCGAATATGCGATACACCTGAACATCAAAGTTTATCCTTTCAACCAAAAAAATACACCGATCATAATAAAACCAGTCCCCGCCCATTTCATGACGCTGATATGCTCCTGAAAGATGAGCAGCGATACCAAGATGAGCAAAATGTACTGTACGCTGGATACAAACGTAACGTAGCTGAGATCAAACGCGGACAGACAATATACCCATATAATTGCAGCCAGAGCGTAAGCCGCGAATCCGCCTACGATTAATGGCGACGTCATATATCCTAATAAGATGTTAATCATCGAGCCTTCGAAGTTAACGTTTCGGCTGCCTAGTTTGAGCAGCGTTTGCGCGGCCACCGTCATGGACACGCTCAATAAAAGCATCAAGTAATTAATTATGATTCACCTTCGTTCATTTTCTTCTCGAGCTCCTCAAGCTTGAGTTTGGTTAATCCCAGCTCCTGCGTAAGCGCTTTGTTATGCATCTTCAAGCTCGAAATGCTAACGCTCGTGTTCAGCAGCAGCAAATAGGCGCTGGCGATCAGGATGGAAAAGAAAGCCGACGGCGCATAATCGATGCCGATTAAATTCGAAAACCAATCCATCATGCCTTTAAAAATCGACATCACGAGCGTAAACAATCCGATCAGAAACCACACGAGCGAATATTTTTCTCTGATCATTCGGGCTCTAACCATTAAAAACACGGAAACAATGATGATCAGGCTGAATGCAACACCCATAATTTGAACGCTATACATATGTTCGCCATCCACTACCCATTCACCACCTTGTTCTTGTGTAGGAAAAGAAGATCGATAAGATCACCTTCGCCATGTAGTATGGACTTTTGATCGGTGTGATGGAAGATGAACCGTGTTCGCGTTCTCTCATCTCTACGCCCACTTCGCTGATGGTGAGCCCGTGTTTTTTCAAAAGAATGATGGCATCCGGCTCGGGATAATCGTCGGGATAATGCCGGCATAACAATGCAATGCTTTTCTTATTGTAAATCCGGAAGCCCGAAGTACTGTCCGTTACCTTCGTCTGAATCAGCAGCCTGAACAAAAGATAAAACACTTTGATACCGAGTCTGCGGGTCCATGTCGTTCGGTACGACTGGATATCGAGAAACCTTGACCCGATCACCATATCGCATCCGCTGCGCGACATGGCGTCCAGAAGCTTGTCGACCTCTCTTGGAATATGCTGGCCGTCGCCATCAATCTGCACCATGTAATCGTATTGATTCGCATATGCGTATTTGAAGCCGGTCTGTACCGCCCCGCCAATGCCCAAATTGTACGGAAGATCGACGACCTTGACGCCATCCGCCTTTCTTGCGTTGGCCGACGTGCCGTCCAGGGAGCAATCATTGACGACGAGAATATCAAAATCGGGAATACTTTCCCTTATATCGCCGATTACTTTCAAAATGTTGTTTTGTTCATTGAATGCCGGAACTACAATCAGTACTTTTTCTTCTCCCATAGCGGCTCAGCTTCCCCATCATTATTTTGGCAACGATCCAAACCAAGCGAATCCCTCTGTCAGCTCCGTAAGCGGCCACAATGATCATGAATGGCATTGCGGGCGCGCGGTATCTGTACAATCCGTCAATAAAAAATATGATACAAAATACGAAAACGGCGAATATGGTCAGCCACACGACGGATGCCTTTCGAAACAGCCTGTTGACGATCGCGGCGATGGTTCCTGTCATAAACAATGCAGTCGGCAGCGACTGCTTCGCAAACTTTATGATACCGTTTACACTTTGCAGATCCGTCTGCCACACCCATCTACCGAGGAAGGCCACGGTTCTTTTGGCGTATATGATTAATACATGATCCCAGTTGTTAATTATAAAACTAAGGATAAGGCTGTTCAATACGTTAATTGTATAATCGGGCCTGTATTTATAATCGTAAGGTGACGGCCTGTCGTAGATCCAACCGTTGGCGTATATATTGTACAGAACTTTCTTGGCGTTAAACTGCATGGATTCGATCAGCGGATCGAGCTTGTGATTTAAAAAGAGGAATATACAAGCGACAACCGCCGCCGTAACGACTCCTCCGATGGCAAGCCTGTACTTAACGATAAATGCCGTCATCGTTTTCCGGTGAATAATGGCGATGTACAGCATAATAAAAGCAACGGACATGATGCCCGCCGGCCTAAACACAAGCATGAGCACAGAAATGAGTACAAACAGTACGGTATATTTCTTTTTCTTCGTATCTATCGCCTTCAACAGACAATAGATGCTTAGGAGCAGAAGCGTTATAAAAAAGCTATCGGATAGTATATATGTAGACCACAGGGTAATATCCCAAGAATAGGCATAAAAGTATGACGCAATGACAGCCGTTACTCTGTTGAACAGCATCCGTGCAATATTATATACAAGAATGACGCTCAGTCCGGCGACGATGACCTGGATGAAAATGATCGCGATGGGGTCCTTAAAAACGGCAAGCAGCAAGGTTAGCAATAAATTGTAACCGAGATATAAAATATCGTCCATGTGCAGACCGATCTTGAAGCTTGTCATCAAAGCGCGTGCATAATCGAGGTACCATTGGGAGTCCGGAGACTGGGGAAAGCCTATATCAGACGACTTCAAATAAAAAAAATAATCTAATCTCACTTTCAGAGACAGATATAAAAATGGAATAATATATAGAAACTCTAGATCCTTGTATTTCAGGAAAAGCGGATAACCGACGTCCATGCATTTTCGGTATATTTGGTGCACGTACCTCATGTATTCTTTATATCGTTCGTACACTTTTTGCAACAGCTCCAGACGGCGTATGTGGTTATATCTGATGTAATAATTATGACATATATATCTGCATTAGAGCAAGATATATTTAAGTATTTTAATAAAAAATAACTCGAAAAATGTCGAGAATATTGAGTATTCTGACCTCGAAAGCGAGTGCTAAAATTATAGAAGAATCGAGGGTTGCATCTGTAAAAATAAGGAACTTGTTTTTATAGAGTAAAGCTAGTGAAAGTCGTTAAGTAAGAAATGAATTGGAAATCGATTAAGATAATCGGGATTCGAGTTCACGGTTATATAAAGAAAAGGCATGCTGCAGCGGGCAGTATGCCTTTCATAAAATACACTATTCTATTTAAATGCAGGCCCGGCCATGGCGACTTGGGAATCTACATTTGAAAATTGATGAAAATTACGGATAAACCGTTCTGCAAGCTCGCGGGCAGCCATCTCGTACGCCTCTTTGTTACGCCATGTATTGCACGGTTGTAAAACTTCGCTTGGCACCCCGTGCACGAAATCAGGGCATTGAAGTCCGAATACCGGGTCTACGGTAAAAGTGGCCTGCTCAATCGAACCGTTCAGCGCCGCAGTCACCATCGCCCGAGTATACGATAAATTCATCCGCTCCCCAGCGCCATACGGCCCTCCCGTCCAGCCAGTGTTGACTAAATACACTTTCACCTGCTGCTCGTCGATTTTCCGGCCAAGCATTTGCGCATAAACCGTAGGCGGCAGCGGAAGAAAGGGTGCCCCGAAGCACGCGGAGAACGTGGCCTCCGGTTCCGTTACACCCCGCTCCGTACCGGCAAGTTTCGAAGTATAGCCGGATAGGAAGTGGTACATCGCCTGTTCTTTCGTAAGCTTGGCGATCGGCGGCAATACGCCGAATGCGTCAGCCGTTAAGAAAATGATTACACGGGGATGGCCGGCTACTCCCGGAATTATCGCTTCAGGGATGGTATCGATCGGATACGCTGCACGCGTGTTTTCGGTAATCCGCGTATCGTCATAGTCCGCCGTACCTGTCTTCGAATTAAGCACGACGTTCTCCAAAACCGAGCCGTATCGAATAGCCTGCCAAATTTGCGGTTCCTTCGTTTGAGAAAGATGAGCGCATTTGGCATAGCAGCCGCCTTCAAAGTTGTACACTCCCGCTTCAGTCCACCCATGCTCGTCATCCCCGATCAATTGACGGTATGGATCGGCGGATAGCGTCGTTTTTCCTGTACCGGAAAGACCGAAGAACAAGGCGACATCGCCGGATGAGCCTACGTTTGCCGAGCAGTGCATCGGCAGCACGCCTTTGGAAGGGAGCAAATAATTCAGTACGCTGAATATCGACTTCTTCATCTCCCCTGCGTACTCCGTACCTCCGATCAATACTAGCTTTCTCTCGAAGGATATGCTGATGAACGTTTCCGTGCGCGTACCGTCTACCGCCGGGTCCGCTTTCAGGCCGGGCAGCGCGACGACGGTAAATTCGGCTTTATGTCCGAGCAGTTCTTCCCTGCTTGGGCGGACGAACAGCTGGTGTACAAACAAATTATGCCACGCATACTCGTTGACGATGCGAATCGGAAGCCTGTGTTCTTGATCTGCCCCTGCGAAACCGTCAAAAACGAACAGCTCCTTTTCCGCCATGTACTGCTGCGCTTTTCGGTATAGCCGATCAAATTGCTGCTGCGTCATCGGCTGGTTAACGGTCCCCCAATCGATTTTGTCCAGCACGAACGGTTCTTTGACGATAAATTTATCCTTAGGAGACCTCCCGGTGTATTTGCCGGTAAATACGTGCAACGCGCCCGTTTCCGATAAGACGCCTTCTTTTCGCTCGACTGCCAGTTCCACCAACCGGGGGACGGATAAATTATAATGAACGGGTTCAACCTGCAACTGCTGTACATTGGCCTCCATGCTACATCATCCCTCCAACCGAAGATTAGCGTCGTATTCCTTTTTATCAAAGTTTATCCGCGAATTTATGCAATCTCTGTCCGGACATTCTGAGTAATATAGCGTAACTTTTTCCGAATCGATCGTACCGATTACCGACATGCAATGCTTGCAAATGATGGTTCCCAGTTCTATTGGAATAGGAGAGGCGTTGTGCATAGTTGATTCACCCTTTCCGTTATGGTCCGTACAAAATCGGTTACGCGGCAGGCGTATGCCCATTCATTATCGTACCAAGCTAGCACCTTAATCTGGTCGCCCATCGCCATCATCGTCTGCCCGTCGACGACAGCGGAATGGGAGCAACCTATAAAATCAGCGGATACAAGAGGTTCTTCAGAGTAACCTACGTAAGAAGACATACTTCCTTCGGATGCTGTCTTGAACAGCGACCTCACCTGTTCCAGACTAACCGGGGGCTTAGCTACTTGCACCGTCAAATCAACAAGCGATACGTCCTGCGTCGGAACGCGAAGCGAAACGCCCTGAATTCGCGAAGTCAAATGCGGCAGTACATCGATTAGCGCTGTCCCCGCGCCGGTCGTCGTCGGAACGATCGATTGCGTGCATGCACGTGCTCGCCGAAGATCTTTATGCGGGTTATCCAAGTGGTTCTGATCCGATGTGTAGGCATGAACCGTAGTCATCCACCCGCTTCGAACTTGGTATGCTTGATCCAAAATATGCAGGACGGGAGATAAACAGTTGGTCGTACACGAAGCCGTCGATAACAATCGATGCTTTCGGGGATCGTATAGATGATCATTAACACCCATCACCACTGTAAAATCCATACGCTTGCCCGGAGCGGTAATTAGCACGTGCGATGCACCTGCGGCCAAATGCATGCCAGCCCCTTCCCTGTTGTTAAACTTACCGGTAGCATCTACCGCCAAACTTACGTCGAAACCGTGCCATGCGATATGAGCCGGATCGCGCTCAGAAATAATGTGTATTTCTTCTCCGTTAATGACAAGCTTTCCGTCGACGATGGAAATGTCTGCATCCCATCTCCCGTGCACCGTATCATATTTCAAGAGGTGCGCGATCGTTTCAACAGGATAAATACAATTGATTGCTTTCAATTGATACGGTTGTTTTTCCGAGCACATTTTTCTGACCAGTAATCTGCCTATTCTACCTACTCCGCTTATTCCGACGGCGAATGTCAATATCTAACCCTCCTGCATTTAATATGCATTACTCATCTATTAGTGTACATTATATAAATTATATTGTACATACTATTTAGTTGGAGTTAGAGAAAAAATATTTTTATTAATGTGCATTATATATTTTATAAAGTACAAATGAGCAATATAATCCCTCGCATCTCAAGTCGCAGGATATGTTTATTATCTTAAAGTCAAGTTTTTTTCCGTACACGGTTTACTATTTTTAAATGTTCTATCCTCATTTCGTCACAAAAAAATAAGCTATCCCGTCTTAAGTACGTAAGACCAAAATCAGAACTGGCGGAGGAGCATGGCAAATGGAACCAAGATTGGATTATACGAGTACAAACCCGGAAGTTTTGCAGATGATGTTGAAGTTCGAGGAATTTACAAGAAATAGCGGGATTGACCATACGTTATATGAGTTGATCAAAATTCGCGCTTCGCAAATTAATGGATGCGCTTTTTGCATCGATATGCATGCGAAGGACTTGCTTCAAACGGGGGAAAGTCTCGAACGGATCGTGCTTCTGACCGCATGGCGGGATACACCTATTTATACGGATAAAGAAAAAGCGGCCCTCGAGCTGACCGAATACGTCACCAAGGTTTCCGAGGCTGGAGTGCCGCAGCACGTATACGAGAAAGTTCGTGCACATTTCGACGAAAAAGAGTATGTCAAATTAATTATGGCGATCAACGTCATTAACTGCTGGAATCGAATCAGCATTTCTACCGGCATGTACCCGGGGTGTTTCGTTAGGTAGGATTGAAAGCTATGTGACTTATTATTGAGAGGGCCGATTCGGATCCCTTTTTGAAGCGTAAATACTAAAATAAAGTCCTGTTTTATTGCAGAACTAAAAGTTCGATGTCGATTGTCTGAATTAATTAGATGACCATTAAGCTTCCTCGAAATAATTCAATTCGCCATAGGAGTTACTTTGTCTCAGGGCTTCACTTAGGATCTCTCCACCAGTTGCCTATCAGCTAATCTTTCCTCGACCAGACTTGCACCGAATATTTATGCTTAGCTTGGCTAGGCATGCAGAAAAAGGAATAAGGAGCCTCCAAGGGCTCCCTATTGTTGTTTGCTGATTCGCATTTTTTTCGTCAAATAAACCTGTGTTAATTCGAATTCACTTCCGTAGAGACAGACAGTCCGGAAGGAGCGACGGCCGTCAAGTCAAACCCGGCGACATTGCTGCCAATAGAAACATCGTTGCCGTTGATCCGTACTTCGTTGTCTGCCGGGTTTGCAGATAAGGCGCCTTTCAGCGAAATATTGGTAGCGATAAAGGTAATGCCGAACACATAATTATAATCGTAAACATCAATGCCATCGAGAACGATGCCGAACTGATCCGCTACTTTGAGATCCATCAAGCCTTTGGAAAGCGGCCCAGTGTAAGCGTCGGCGATTTTATAAGTGCTTCCTGCAGAAGCTTTCACCCGCTTCTTGCCGGCCGTAAGCGACTCGACTTTCTGGCGATCGCCCTTGACTGTTACGGTTTGATTGGCCGTCTTCATTTCGCCTTTTTGGTTTACATACGTTACGCTAAGAATTGCAGTTCCGGTTTTATAGCCAATCGCGCGCCACTTGTCGGCATCCTTTCCGATTTGCAAGGAAACATTGTCCGAGGAGGTAACGCCTTTAATTACGGTTCTCGGTACGGCCACCTTATCTCCGGAAGAGTTGGTTACGACAAGCTCCACCTCTTTGGCAAACGGGCTGTACACTACATGTACTACAGAATCCTTTACATATCTTCCAGGTACTGATCCAGCCGGAGCTAGATATCCATCGCCACCAACGGAAACTACCGGTTGCGGGTTCGGGCTGCTAACCGCACTAGTAAGCGCGTGATCGCGTGTATTCATGATCGTGTTCAGAGCCTTCACGCTATAGTTCAGATCCGCGTTGTTAGCTGTGATTCCGAGTTCTTTCTCTGTCTTAGTAAGCGTTACACCGTTCTTACGGATCTCAATGCGAAGTTTTGCTTTATCACTAGCAGCTGCAGCAGTATCTGCAACGATTCTGAACCCTTCATTGAAAGCTTTGTAGGAATTCGGATCCCATTCATTGTTAGCATTAAACATAGTTGTTTCGTAGCGAGTTCCTTCTTGCGAATCATCGTCTTTCGTCAGTCTAAAGTTGCTGCTGCCCTCAAGAGTCATATATACTTCGTTTGTTACGCTAGACGACTGGTAGTTCATTTCTTTGCCAAATTGGTCGAGAAGAACATACTTAAAGCTGGAAGATGCACCTTGAACATATTCTTTTGCCGGTGCAACCACTTCTTTGATCTTCTCCGGATAACGAGCTTCACTTACCGTAAACGTTCTTGTAGAGGTGCTTTGTGCATTCGGCGTCGCGATCATTACCGTTACCGAGATTGCGCTATTTTTACTTACACCATCAAGGTTTTTCAAGTGAATGCTACCTTTGTGGGCGCCAGAATTAGTGATCTTCTGCTCAGCAAAAGAGCTGGTGATTTGGATACGATCGCGGTTCGTGTCGCTGGTCAAATCATCCAAGGTCAATTGGTTTCCTTGCGCATCGTATGCAATGACCGGGATGTAAACGTCCTTGTCGCCGACAGCGATCACATCGTTAAAGTCGCCAATCTCAACCTTTGTCGCCACTTTCGCCGATTGAACCTTCACTTTGCCGGTTGCCGTAGCCGCTTGCGTCGTTACAGTAAAGCCATAATCTGCAGACTTGTCGATATTCTGAGTCAGAGTAAGCTTCATTCTCGGAATATTATTGCCATTGTCTTCGAAGCTCGGCTCGATTACCGATTTGCCTGTCGAGTCACCAACGTAGTCATTCCAGATTACATTGACAATATTTTTCCACTCACTTGCATTACTACTGATTTCTTGCAGGTTGGAATCATAGCCGAACATACCGCCGTATTGATCGAAAAGATTCAGTTCGTATGAAGCCGATTCGCCCTTAGAAGTGATTGCTTTTGCTTCCGTGTTGGAGTATTGCGCTTCGCCCAGTTCCAGCTTGGACAGGATCGGAGCCGTACCCAACTTGAAGCTCTTGGACACCGTAAGATACTGATCGTTGTTCACGATTGTAATCGGGATAATCGTTACACCTTGCTGATACTTTTCTTCTTTTGTATCAAGCTTAAGCAGCAATGTGCCGTCGTCTGCTTTTGTAATTCTTCCGTTATCAACACCGTACACACTGTAACCGCCGGCGGAGAAGGAAGCTTTCTCGCCATATTGGTTCTTAGCAGCCAGCTTGAGTACTACGCTATCGGAGTAAGCGATCGTGTCGTTCGCGCTCAGGAAGTCGATGCTCTTCAGTACTTCGTTCTCAGCGGTGAATTTTGCAACGGTTTTGTCAAGATCTTTTGCATCCAAGCCGCCCAGAGTTACAGAATACTCACCAGCGGAGATTTTGGAGTCAGTCAATGTCAACGTTGCAGTGGAGTTGTTGGTGTCCCACTTCACAGTAGTTGCGATATCAGTGCTGCCTTTTTTCAAGGACAGTGTTGCTTTCTTCGTGTCAACGTCTCTATCCAATTTTACTTGAACCGTATACACGCCAGCTGCTTTTGCTTCTGTTACGGAAGCTTTAGCCGGTTTGTTCAAGTTCTTATATTGGATTTGAGCTTCGTATGCGGAAGTAACAAGCAGGTCGCGAGTTGCTGCGGAAGCACCACCAAATGTGCCGTCAGTACCGCTGCTCAGAAGCTTCAGTTGAATTGCAAGTGCAACATAACCTTTAGCCCAGTCAGAAACGGTTTTGTCAGCAACACCTGGAGTTGCTTGAGCGTCTTTATCTTTTTTCAGACCGCGAATCAAGAAAGTAGCGAGTTGCTCTTTCGTTACTTCGCCAGCTGGGTTGAATTGTCCGGGAGCATAACCGTCAGTGATACCGGCTGCTTTTACTGCTTCGATGTAAGGAAGCGCGTATCCGTTAGCTGGATCGTCAGCTTTCACATCTGTGAAGCTGGAAGTTTTCAAGGAAGAGTCAACTTTCAGACCAAAGATCAGAGCCGCAACTTTTGCGAATTGTGCACGATTCATTTTTTCTTTCAGCCCGAACGTACCTTCTTTAACGCCGTCGAAGACGCCAGCGGAAATCATTGCGTCAAACTTCGCTTTTGTTGCTGCATCGAGATCTTTCAGGTCGCTGAAGTTAGCGGATGTTTTCGCTGCGTCAGCATCACCTTCACCTTCTGCGCCCAACGCTACGGAAGAAAACATCGAGAACGCCATAGCCAGGGATAAAATAGCAGATAAACTTTTCTTCATATTCTTTTTTTCTCCTCCTCTAGTGTGCTTCGAATGTTGGAATTTGGAATTCAATCGATTAGCGTAAATTCATGGTTCCACTCCCATCCGTCACGTTTTTCATGACACTATGCTCAGTGTATCGAAATCAGTAGTTTATTGTTATGTACGGACTGAACCTAAATATGGTGAAAAAGAACAAAAGAATGTTGTTTAGTTATTAGAGCAAAGAAGCATTCAGAATAACCATATAGCATATTTCTTTTAAACATGTTTTTTACAGGATTCCTGCTCTATAATTCATGTTGTAAAGGTAATTCGTTATTTATCGGTTTTTCAGCGCCTCCCTCCTCGGATCGCGCTTTCATACTCTTAAGGTTCCCCAATGGGAACCTTTTTTTTATGCTTTTTTCTGCTTTATAAATGAAAAATCCCGTACGGCTTTTTTTTCGCCGTAGGGATTTCGTGTGTCAGCTTGATGTTTTTTTAATATGTTTCCGGAACTCTCCGGGCGACGCTTGGTATTTTCGTTGAAACAATCGGTAAAAGGAACGCCACTCCATCCCAACTTCATCGGCTACTTGCTCTACCGTGAATTCTTCGTTCCCCAGCATATCCGCTGCTTGTTCCAACTGTACTTTCAGTATGTATTGATAAATAGAATAGCCTGATTCCTTTTTGAATATACGGTTTAAATGCTGTGGTGTATACCCGAATACTCTGGAAAACTCGTCGAGGTTGAGCTTTCGCGAGTAATTCTTATGAATATAATCCATTACTTTTTGCGTGGTCAGCACCGGGTAAGACGCTTTTTGCTGTAAACTTTCGGATTGCAATTTAATCTCCAGCAGCAGCGAATAAATCATCTCCGACGTTTTTAACGCTGTTCCCTCTTCCGACTGCGTATGCCGCTGCAATCGTTCAATCAGATCCATCACTCTACTCGAAGAATGCAGATCCAAAGGTTTGTGGGCACGCAAGCGAAATTGTGATAGTACAAACGGATTGCAATCAAACCAGACGGCCGCCGTCTCCCATGCTTCGTCCTGCTTTTGGAATTCATGTGTAATTCCCGGCTTAATAATAACAGCCTGCCCCGTTTTCAGAACGAATTCTTTTTCTCCGTGAAGACGCATCACCCCCCTGCCTTTAATGCCAACAATAACTTGGCAAACATTAAAGCTATATGGATTCGTAACAGACGGCTCTCGATGGTAATCAATGGAACATAGTCGGAGCGGAAGAGAAAGATGCTCACTACCTTGGGCTGGAAATGCTTTATAGGGTAACAAGGGCCTAACTCCTCTCATTGCTTTTCATGCATATGAATTCTCTCCTACAAATAACTAGGAGAGGCACATACATCTATTTTTCGTTGATAAGAAGTTAAATAATGGCATCGCTTTCATAAATTATATCTCTCGAGTATCTGAACGAGAATAGACAAATCGCAGGTGTTTATGGACAATTAACTATTTTCCAATTTATATATATTTATCATATGCTTCTCCCTGACGTAGAAAAATGCAAACAGCGCCAGCATACTACTGGCGCCTTATCATCGACTTCCTTATTTTATTCGCAGCTATAATTAACCCGACTGCACTTTGTTCAATTCAGCAGAAAGACTTTGACCGGCCGATGCCGGCCCTTTGGCCCCTAATCGCATCCATGCATATTTTACAATGAAGATGGCTCCCCGGATCACTCGATCCCCTCCGTAAGCAATCGCGACCGCAATAAACGGGATCGCCGGCGCCTTGTATCTGTACATTCCGTCAATGAAGAAGATAATGCAAAAAATATATACATTAACGATGATCAGCCATACAATGGACGACTTTCGAAACAATCCGTTCCAAACGGCGGCAATAGACCCGATAAAAAACAAAATCGTCGGGAACGCTTGTTCGACAAACTTGACCATACCTCTGAGACTCGTCAAATCGGTCGACCATACCCATCTTCCGATAAAGGCAGCAGCTCTTTTTCCATAAATCACCATGATATGATCCCAATTATTGACGAGGAAACTCATAATTAAACTGTTCATGATATTGATTTTGTAATTCGGCTTGAAATGATGGTCATGAGGCGACGGGCTATCAAAAATCCAGCCGTTCGCATAAATGTTATACAATACTTTTTTCGCATTAAATTGCATGGAGGCGAGAAGCGGGTCAAGCTTTCCTCCCATAAAAAGAACAGCAAACGTAACGATGACAGCAGCCAGTAAACCGCTCGAAATATACTTATATTTTCTTAAAAAGGCGAGCCATGTTTCCTTCTGGGCATTGATGAATAAATACATCATCATAAACAATACGGTGATAATGCCGGCCGGCCGGAAAATGAACAAATAAAACGCCATAACGAAAAACAGTATTTTGTAGCTGTTCTTCTTCGTTTCCATCCATTTCAGAAGAAAGTAAACGCATAACAGCTGTAAACTAATAAAGAAGCTGTCCGAAAGAATATAGGAGGACCACAACGTAATAGCCCAAGCGTGATAGCAGTATATAAACGAAGCGATCACGGCGGTTGTTCGGTTGAACAGCATTTGTGCAATTTTGTAAACCAGAATCACACACAAAGCTGCCGTAACAGCCTGGATGAAAATGATGTAAACGGGATCCTTGCATATCGCCAGCAGCAGTGCAAGCAAGAAATTATACCCAATATACAAAATATCGTTCATATCCCGACCGATCGTATGGTTTGCAATCAAGGATTGCGCGTAGTGGATATACCACCGGGTATCGTCAGACTGGGGAAAACCTTGTTCCGAGGACAGCAGAAAGTAAAAATATTGCAGTCTTACTTTCAGCGAAAGGAGTACAAACGGAATAATATAAATCATATCGCGTTCTTTGTATTTCAGAAATTGCCGATATACCGGATCTTTATATTTGTGAAACCATTGATAGAGCTTGCTTTTGAAACGCTGTAACCGTTCTTCCACTACATATGCACCCCGCATCTGCCTATAACTCGCTGTATTTTTGCCTATTCCTAACATTGATAACGCTTTCAATTATATTCAGCGCCTATCGCAATGGAAATAGACAAATCGCAGGACTTTATGGACAAATTACCGTTGTCGGGATTGAACATACTCGGAAGGAGAAAGGCCTGTCCGTTTCTTAAACACGCGACTGAAGTACAGTTGATCGGCATACCCTACCTCGCTCGATACCTGTTTCAACAGCAGGTTAGGCTGCGCATCCATAATGCGCTTCGCTTCGTTGATTCGGTAATCCATCAAATACTCAAGTGGAGTAAGCCCGTTTTCTTTTTTAAATAGAACGCTCAAATAGTTCGGTACAAGGCCGAATTCGCGGGATAAACTTTGCAGCGAGATCGCTTCGCGGTAATTCGCTTTCAAATATTGCTCCACTTGCTCGACGACGCTATACGATGAAGGCGGCTTATACTCCAAGTCGGCCGATTGGAACAACGCGTAAAAAAACGGCGATAATTTCTCGTTCAAATCATGGTAACTCTGCGATTGGGACACGAGCATCTCCAAATCCATTTGGCGGTCGAGACCAAGCTGTCCGAGCCCGGCCAATACGCGATACAGCGTCTGCAAGATCACGTACTGGGTCGCATAATGAGCTTCCCAACTAGCCGTTAATTTATTCAGCTCTTCTGTAAGCAATTCGTACCTTTTCTGCCCTACTGCCTCCATTACTTTTGCCGTTTCCTCCACAAACGAACGCTCCGCGTCCGTCTCTTTCGGGGCATTGTCCTTCACATACAAAAGTGACGACTTCGCGAAAATTAATGACTGCAGCAATTCTCTTCGCAACTGCTTGCTGCTTGCCGATAACTGATTCATCGACAGTCCCGTATCGATGGCAAACGTCACGGGAATGGGGCCTGCCGCAATTTGTCCGATGAAATCGTCTAGTTCCCTTCTTATGCAATCCTCGGCGTCGTCGCGGTTGGAAGCCAGCACAACGAGCCGTTCATTGGATCGCTCGCCGTTAGCAAGCCAATGTCGGATCCCAAGCTGTTCCAGCGACTCCAGGCGGCTGGCGACAATTCGCGACTGCCAGAACGATTCACCCGGGCACATCTCGACGACTCCATTGCTATATGGGCCTGCACAGACGAGAAGAAGCGCATAGTAAGCGTAGTTTAACACCGGAAGGCAATATTCCGAGGGCGCTCCCTGCAGAAGCATCTCAACGGTTTCCTGTTCCTTGTTGCGAAAGAGCCCTTCATATTTTTGCTTCAACTTGTCCAGCAGCTCTCGAAGCGAATGGGCCGTAATCGGCTTAAGCAAATAATCCGATGCGTGCATCAGCATCGCTTCCCGAATATAATCATAGTCGGAATAAGCACTGATGACCGCCGTCAGCAGGTCGGGCTTACGCTTTCTCGCTTCGCGAAGCAGCTGCATTCCGTCCATACGCGGCATACGCATATCCGTCAGCAATACGTCGGGATCGAATTCCTCGATCATCTCGAGTGCTTCGGCCCCATCGTAGGCTTCCGCAACGACAAAGCTTTCCCCGTCCAGTTTAGCGATCAGCTTTTTCATTCCGCTGCTAATCGCCACTTCATCATCCACAAGCAATATTTTGATCAACGCTGCCTTCCTCCTCTGCCAACTTGCAACCCAAAAATATAGACGCGCCGCCTGCTTCGTTATTGCCAATTTCAAATTGCAGCGCGCTGCCGAACGTGTGATGCAGCCTGATGTACGTGTTTAATATCCCCATGCTGCCTTGATCGTTAAACATGCCGTTGCGCTTAAAATTGCTTTGTTTGGCGGTAAATTTCTGCAAATACTCGGCATCAAAGCCATCCCCGTCATCTCGGATATGAACGCTCCAGCCCGTATTCGAAACGGATATGCTCAGCTCGATGCGCCAAGGATACTTTTTTCCTTCAAAGCCGTGTTTCACGCAGTTTTCCAAAAAAGGCTGTACGGTAAGTTTAGGTACGCATACTTTGCTAAGATCTCCTTGCATTCGGACGTCAACAAAAAGATGACCGCGGTAACGCGTTTCCATAATGTCGAGATAACGGAGCGTATGATCGATTTCCTCTTTTAACGATACAAGCTCGCGGCTTTCGTAAGAAATATAGCGAAGCATTTGGACCAATTCGCTCGTTATTTTTAAAATCTCTTCGTTCCCGTCCTCCATGCCAAGCATGCCGATCAAAGTTAACGTGTTATACAGAAAGTGCGGGTTCATTTGAGCCTGAAGCGCAAGAAACTGTGCCTGCAGCTCCCGAGAATGCGCATCGACAGCCTGCTGCTTGGATTCCTCGAGCCGCTCCAGCATATCTTTGAAAGCATGGTACAAATGGACGATTTCATTGTGGGTTTCCCGATCATCCCAACGGGCAAACAGCTTCTCCAGCTCCACGTTCGTACGCGCATCTCCGGGAAGTCTCGCCATCGTCTGACTTAACTGCACAAGCGGTCTTGTCGTTCTCGTCGTAAAAAAATAAAACATGACCAGTGACAGCAGTGAAAGTCCTACCGCGATCGCAGCCATCCAATACCCGGTTTCTCGCACCGACTTAAGCAGCAAGTCGATCGGCTGCGTAACGACAAGCTTCCAGCCAGAATTGCGCAGATTTTGCTCGGCGGTTACTTCCTGGCCCGATGGAGGTTGAAGCGGAGTGAGGGGATGTATGATTTGACGGTCTCCCTCGTACAAAATCACTTGTTTGCCGTTCGTTATGTATTTACCTTTTGACAGTATGGCATCCAAGTAAGAATACGGAATCTGAATTTCGATTAGCGTACCGGGAGCTCCCCTGCGAACGACGGAAACGACCATTTTCCCTTTCGAATCCCAGTCGTCCCGGTGCGGGGCAAGAACAAGGCGGTCGGTTCGGCTAAGATCGTCAAACCAGGTGAGACTCGTAATTTTTTTCTTCACCTGATCCCTGTTGTAATTTGCGCCAAACGTTAAAAAGGTGCCCGATTCTTTAATGATCGAGATGCGGTTAAACCCGTCCGGATCGATGTTGAGGCCGAGAATCATCTTGTTAAAAACATTGAGCACCGGCTTGTTATTCAAATCCGACGTCTCCTTCATCCAATTCTCGATCGAAGGATTATACAGCGCATTAATAGCCAGCAAATCCGCCGAATCGATGATCGTGCTAAGCTGTTCTGCCAATATCGTCGCTTCCCGTCGCAGCGAACCGTTCAACGTCTGGTATGCCATCGACTTGTAATAATGGTAAAATATTGCATAGGAGAGAGGAATAATGAGAAACACGATCAACGAGTAAATTGCGAATAGCCGGGTCCGAAGACTCCATTTCTGCAGCATGACGACGGCTCCTTTAAACAAGCGAGTGGGGAAAGAGACGATACAATTTATCGTTTAATAATGAATAGATTACATAAATATTATCATTGAGAAGCCGAAGATGTAAAATACATTTGCAAAAAAACGCCGGATGCAGCCCGGCGTTGTTTAAAATATTTATACACATGCCACTGCCAGCGTCCACGGATGCGGGGCGGTGGTTATGAGCATGACGATTACGGAGGAGTGGTCCTTTGAGGAATCGGATCGTTTGCGTCGTTTCATTTGCAATGTGTGTCATATCGTTATTACTTGTACTCCTGTTTACAATTCCGCCCACACGAATTTCAGGGAACGGAAATCCAGGCCTGCTATTTGTCATCACAGCGTTGATATTTTTTGCAGCATTACTCGTCTCTATTTGTATAGAGTCCGTCAAGCTTCTCGCTAAATCCGGTGCCGGCAACCCTCCTGCAGCTATACTTTCGATCGCTTTATCATTATTGATCGTCGTCCTCGTTATCGCGCAGATCGATTATCAAAATAAACTTTTGATCGAGCTAGGCGGAGACGATGCCAACCCGAACTCTAAAATATATCGTTTCTTTATTTTAAACCAGTATACGAACACAATGTTCTTTAACGAATATATCCTTTGTATCGGGAGTTTTGGCTCTATGATGCTAGGTATCTTCATTTATATGATTAGAACAAATGGTTGAATCTATGCTGCATTTTGCTATAAGCACGGTACAAAGGGCACCCGGCTTGCCGAACATCATCAAATCGCGGAATTTGGCCTCCGTCAAACGATGCATGGGCCCCATCCACTTCATAAATTCAATCGCCAAATCTCCATGCTGCCATACCTTATCTTGGTGAGAAAAATCACAGCACACGTAGGTATTCGCGGGCAGCGGAGGGGTTTTCCCTGATCCGTATTTAAGGGAATTCCCCGAATTACAAACGGCAATAGAAGGGCTACAATAAGATCAGACGATATGATCTCACTTTTATTCATGGGACGGAGGCGACCATAAATGCCCGTGATCGCACTGCAAATCGCAAAAGAACTGGATCGCTTGTGCCTACAAACGTCAAGCGATTTCGCCTCATTGTCGCTTGTCGGGTCCTATGGGCAGCGATTTCAATGGCAGTATGCTTACGGCAACCGGAACGACCGCTATCGAAGGATGGTGGTAAAGCCGGGAGCCGGACCGGACGGACTATCGCTCCGTACGGGCAAACCGGTGATTTGGAGCGAACAAGCAGACCCTAACGGCAAAATATCGAACGAATGTCCGCTGCTCGCGGCAGAACAGCTGCGATCCGCCGCGGTCGTTCCTTTATTGCAAGGAAATGCGGTTATCGGTCTGCTGCTCATGGCAAGACGTTCGTTGGAACAATATACGAATCAGGATGTGACGCTCATTATCGACCATTTGCCGAACATAGCCTTACTATTGAACAATACCATTTGAATTCCGGACATTGATATTTCCGGAATTGTTGTATGTTTGTTATAGTGGATATACCAACAACCATCGGCAGTACGCCGTGAAGAAAGGGGCTCATCATGGTAAAGCTCTTATTGGTGGACGATCATGCCGTGGTCCGGTCTGGACTGAAAATGCTGCTGCATGGCAAAGAGCAAATCGAAGTCGTCGGCGAGGCGGCGGACGGTGACGAGGCGATACAAGCCGCAAGCGTACTGCTTCCGGATGTCGTGCTGATGGATTTGAACATGCCTCACGGCAAGGACGGGCTTACGGCCACATCGGAATTGAAACAGCAATTTCCCGACATCGCCGTACTCATCTTGACCATGCACGACGACGACGAATATTTATTCCGCGGCATTCAAGCAGGGGCGTCCGGGTATATATTAAAAAGTGCCCCGCACGAGGAGTTGTTGACGGCGATCCGATCCGTCGCAGCCGGACAAGCTTATTTGTATCCAACGGCGACAAAGCGGCTGATGGGCGAATATTTAGAGAAGCTGAGGCATGGCGAAAACGCCAGCTCGTACGAAACCCTCTCCGAACGGGAAAAAGAAATTTTATCGCTGATCGCAAAAGGATACAGCAACAAAGAGATTGCCGAGCAACTGGTCATCAGCGTAAAAACAGTGGAATCGCATAAAAGCAACGTAATGGAGAAGCTGGGACTAAAAACGAGACCGGAACTGGTCAAGTATGCATTAAAGAAAGGACTGCTCCAGTTTGAATAACGATGCCAATAAAGGAAATCCTAAACTAATTGCGCAAGACGCCGACTATTTATCTGAGCAGTTGGACATTCATATCGCCGATCCGGCCTTTCGAGACGGGTTGAAACAATCGTTAAAGCAGCTGACCGATATCAAATTCGCCTTAGACGAATCTTCTATCGTAGCAATGACCGATCACCGCGGCATCATTCAATACGTTAACGATAAGTTTTGCGAGATTTCCAAATATTCGTATGATGAATTGATCGGGCAAGATCATCGGATCATCAATTCCGGATACCACGATAAAGCATTCATGCGCAATTTATGGCAAACGATTTCTTCCGGAAGCGTGTGGCACGGCGATATAAAGAACAAAGCGAAAGACGGCACATATTACTGGGTCAACACAACCATCGTTCCCTTCCTGGACGAGCAAAACCGGCCGTATCAGTATCTTGCGATCCGAAACGAAGTAACGCAACTAAAAAGAGTCGAAGCCGAACTGAAGCATATGATGACGCATGTGATAGAAGTTCAAGAAGAAGAACGAAGGCGATTTTCGCGCGAGCTGCATGACGGCATAGGGCAAAGCTTGTTTTCGTTGCTGATTCAAATGGACATGGTCATTGCTCAGACGAAGTTCGAAGAACTTGAAGTTCTTCGCCGGAATGTCGCGGCCATCATAGAGGAAGTACGCGGATTGGCTTGGGAATTGCGCCCGTCGGTATTGGATGACTTGGGAGTCGTGCCCGCCATCCGAACCTACATTGAAAATTATGGCAGACATTACGGGATCAAAGTCGATTTCGAATGCAATTTGCGGAAACGGCTGGATCCGAATAAAGAAACGACAATGTATCGGGTCATCCAGGAAGCGCTGACCAATATCGGCAAATATGCAGACGTCTCGGAGGCTCGCGTAAGCATTCACGAGACGGACGGTTTCGTCGAAGTTCGGGTCGAAGACGAGGGCAAAGGATTTTCAAGAGAGACTTCTCCCAAAGGCGTCGGTCTGTTTAGTATGGAAGAACGGGCCCGCAGCGCAGGCGGGCAATTGACGATACGTTCCGAAGCAGGCAAGGGAACGCAATTAACGTTGATCGTGCCGAAGTAACAAGATGTTCACGATCCATCTGGGATTTTTGTCTCGTGAGGCTGGGCCGATAATAAGGCGCATTCCCGAAAGGCAAAATGCCGGCATCCTGCGCATTTACGGGTTTCCAGCCGGGTTAACGCATAATGAATCGCCTCGCCCGTATGTTCAAAAAAATGCTCTTTCCCTACCCGCTTCTCCAGTCCTGTTCTCTGCATCACTTCCTTGGGCTGGGGTTGGATGCCCGAAATAAGAACGGTCCTTTCCTGCCCATGAAAATGTTCAACCACATTGGACAGATTGGATTCCCCCGTCGTATCCATCAACGGTACCTTCCCCATTCGGAGCAGTACAATGTTCGGACGGTAATGGATCGCACGCATGACGGTTTGTTCGAACAATGCCGCCGCTCCGAAAAACAACGCCCCCTCCACCGTAAAAATACTGATTTGCGGACAATCATGACCCTCCCTAACCATGTACGGGACAACCTTTCCATGCCTCGCATCCGGGTCCGGGAGCACTTTGGCAACGGACAAGCTTTCACTCATTCGCTTAATAAACCAAATCACAGACGCCAACAATCCCGCTCCTACGGCGGTCGTCAAATCCGTTAGTACGGTAAGCACGAACGTTATCATTAAAACAATGGAATCGCCGGTCTTTGTTTTTAATACATGAATAAATTCCTTGCGTTCGCTCATGTTCCACGCCACGACCATCAGGACAGGCGCCATGCTCGCAAGCGGTATACGCGATGCCCAAGGGGCAAACGCGAGCAGGACAAGCAGCACCGTTATACTATGAATCATTCCCGATATCGGGCTTGCGGCGCCGTTTCGTATATTCGTCGCAGTCCGGGCGATCGCCCCGGTCGCCGGAATGCCGCCAAATAACGGGGTGATCATGTTCGCAATCCCCTGTCCGATCAGTTCTCGATTACTGCTATGGCGCGTGCCCGACATCCTGTCGGCGACAACCGCGGACAACAACGATTCGATCCCTCCGAGCATCGCAATAACAAAAGCGGGCGCAATGAGCTGCTGTATTCGTTCAAAGGTAATATCGGGCCAGTGAAAACCGGGGAGCGAGCTTGGAATGGCTCCATAGGTCGATCCGATCGTAGCCACTTTTCCATCCATAAACCATGCGGCGGCGATGCTGGACAAAACAAGTCCGACTAAGGATCCGGGAATCTTAGGAAAAAGTTTCGGCGTAATGACAATCATCGCCAAGGACATGACGGCTGCCGCAACGCTATACGGATTGATCGTGGCCAGATGCATACCGATTTCTTTCATATTTGAAAAAAAATATTCATGCTTTTGAATATCTTTCAGGCCTAAAAAGCTCGCGATTTGCCCCGTAAATATAATGACGGCGATGCCTGCGGTAAAGCCGACGGTGACCGGGCGAGGTATGAAGCGAATAAGCGCCCCCAGCTTGAAAACCCCCATCAATACGAGCAACATCCCGGCCAGCAACCCGGAAACAAGCAAATTCTCATACCCGTACTGCATCGTAATCGCAAATAAAACCGGGATAAATGCGCCCGTCGGCCCTCCGATCTGAAACTTTGAACCGCCGAGCAGCGAAATGAAAAATCCCGCAATCACCGTCGTGTAAATTCCATATTGCGGACTTACACCGGAAGCTATGGCAAAACCCATCCCGAGCGGAATGGCAATAATGCCGACAATCAGTCCCGACACGAGGTCTCGACGAAAATCATTCGCATGATACCCTTCAAATCTCCCGGACCACTTCATCGCCATTCCTTCTTTATCTATATATTTGATTATTTGAATATAATGATAATATATGCCCCTAATCCTCTTCCGTCAATGAACAAATTACACCCGCTCCCCCCGTTTCTTTCCGATAAACAAACAAAAACAAGGTTATCTTAGTCGGCATTTAAGATTACCTTGTTTTTCCCTTTGCTTACTCATTTCTTATGTTTTCCAACAGCGAAATCGCATCCACCAGATGGTTGTCAAAAATTTGCTTTGCGACCTTCAACAGGTCTTTAATAAGCGGGTCGCGAAGCGAATAAATAACGGAGGTGCCCTCTTTCGTTCCGCTTACGACGTTCTTGTTCCTCAAAACGGCAAGCTGCTGGGATACGGCCGAGCCTTCTGTTCCTAATATGGCTTGCAGTTCATTGACGTTTTTGTCTCCTTCACATAATACTTCGAGAATTCGAATGCGCAGCGGATGTGCCAATGCCTTGAAAAACTCTGCCTTAAATTGTTGAATTTCACGATTCATCGACTTGATCCTCTCAAAATATCAATATCCCTAATCATACCATAGGAACAGATCAAGTTACATTTTTAGACGAAATGCGTCTTCTTTTGCAATTATTTTTTGGCCACCGTTTCATAAAACGCCAAAAAGCAGGCCTCATGGGAAACGAGAACCTGCTCCTGCTTCTTCGTTAATCCTGCATCGCTCGAATGAACGCTACGGTTGTATACGTTACTTTTTCTTCGCTGCTTCGATGTCTTTAGCCGCCTGTTCTTCCGCCTTGCGGAAGGCCGTATTCACATCGCTGACTTTTTGCGCGACTTCCCGGAGCGCAGTGACCGCATACTTTGACGACAAATCGTCATAGATGGTGCGAGGCGAGACCGGGGCCGGCTTAGTCGGATAAAACGCCTTAATATTTTTGCCTTTCAGCTGCGGCAAATCTTGACCGAACGATTCGAGCAGCTTGGTGTTTTTCACGATCGGCATGCCGGTTCCATCTTTCGCAAACTTCACCTGCATTTCATCCGAAGTCAAGTAAGCCAATATTTCAAAGGCGACATCTTTATGCTTGCTGTTGCTGTATACGCTGGCAAACGTCGAGTACATTTGCGAACCGACGCCCGGCATTTCTTTAAACGACGGAAGCGGCACCGCATCGATATTCATGTCCTTGGCCGCACTAACCATCGTGCTGTTAAAGTAAGCGTACATGGCGAGATTTTTGTCTTTCACGAACATATCCGCTTCCTTGCCGTACTTGGCAGTCGGAATTTCCGCTCCGGGAATGCTGTAGAAGCGCGCGAAATTTTCGGCCAGCTTCTTATACTTCTCGGTATTGATCGCAGGCTGCAGCGTTTTCGAATCGACGAACGGGAGAGATAGCTGGTTCGTATTAAGCATATGGCTGATCGAAGTCAAAAATCCGTAATATTGTACGCCGCCGTCGGTACGGGAAAGCTTCTTCGACAGCTCGTACAAGTCATCCCAGGTCATGCCTTCCGTCGGGTAAGGAACGGCAAACTTATCGAAAATATCTTTGTTGTACATCAGCACTTCGGCCGTTGTAAAGATCGGAAGAGAATCGATTTTGCCGCCGCTCCCGAATTGCTTAATAAAATCAAAGGTCGTCGTTTCCAGACGGCTTGTATCGTAATTATACTTCTTGATCAGCTCGGTCAAGTTGGTCGATAAATTCAAATTTTGAAACTGCGGATAGAAGCCGATGGATAGAAGAACGATATCCAGATCCACTCCGGCAGAAATCACTTCTTCCATTTTAGTTCCGTTGCCATATGGGATAAATTTCGGCGTTACGAACGGAAATTTCTCTTTGATCGCTGTGCCCATCAAATCCATGAACTGCTCTTCCGTCGTTGCGTTGTTCGGACGGTAAAACGTAATTTCCACCGGCTCCCGGTTGACGTTGTTTTGATTATTTCCCGGTGCAGCCCCTTTCGTTTCTCCTCCGCTGCCGCACGCCGACACAGTCAACAGAGCGGCTGTAACGATCGCAGATAACAGCAACCGCTTTCTTTTATACATCTTCTATTCCCCCTTGTGATCATGCATGTCGAATGCTTGAAATCTCCAGCCTCAATCCAAAGAGCCGTGCATTCGATTTTTAGATGGTTACATGATTTATCATAATGGAGGAGGAATAGCATATTGCGAACCGAAAATATCATTATTCTATCCTTTTTATGGATGCGTTTTCATTCGATCAAGCTGTCTCGTTGACTTTCCAGACGTTCCCGGTAACGATGGGGGGTTAGTCCATACTTTTTTTTGAACATTTGAATAAAATAGGACGTGTACGTAAAGCCGGTTTCTTTGCAAATTTCTTCAACGGAATGCGAACGCAGCTGCAGCAGCATTCTCGCTTCCTCCAATCGCTTTTCGTTCGTATATTCCATGATCGTCTTCCCGATTTGTTCTTTAAATAGCTTGGACAAGTAGTTTGGCGAGAAATGCAACTCCGAAGCCATGAACGGAATGGTGAAAGACGTCTTGTAGTGTTGATCGATCCATTTCAAAATCGAGTTAATCTGCTTCGTTGCGCGGGATAAGGTCCAGGGGGCAGGAGCAGCGTTTTCACCGGGGATATAAATCTGCGTTTGAAAAAACATAAAAAAATTAAGAAAAAACAGCATGACTCCTTCCTTGCGAAGGTTCGGCGGCCCTAACCTGATCTGCTCGTGCAATTGCAAAAATTGAGAATCGACCTGCACGCTGTGCTTGCCGGATAAATGAAAGACTTGCACCGTCATTTTTTGCTCCAGCATTTGCGATAAAAAAGAGGTGAATTGAGGGAACAGTGCAGAAAACTGTTCGATAAATGAAACTTTGATTTTCAATAAGCTGCGAATGTAAATGGGCGGCACGATCATGCGGATGTAATGCACTTGAAACGGTTTGATCACGATCAAGGTTCCAGGCTGCAGCGAAAATACGCGGTCGTCAATAATATACTTTCCCGAGCCTTCATGGATGTACAGTAATTCCAAACCTTCGTGAGCGTGAAAGTATTCGACCGGTTCCGTATACGTACGGCGATAATTAAACAAGTATAAATTGTCTTCCCATTTTTTGAATTTCATGATTTCCACGCCGTATACCTCCTACTGTACATCGCGACCCTGCGTGCCGGTATTTCTCGCTACCTCCACCATACTCAATGCCACCTGATTTTTCAACATACGCAAAAAAATCCCCCCACATTCGTGGAGGGGACGCACCGGTACGAATCGATCCATATTACAATGAAGGGGCTATGCCGGATGTCCGGTAATCGAATATTGCGGCGTTATTAAGCGAATGTTGCTTACCAACATCTCCTTCACCTTCCCCTCCTACTTTGCTGCAGGCGAAACGTCAAATGCGAGAAATTGGGTGACTTGGGAGGAATTGAAGTTATTATCCGATATGAGTACGAGACTGTCGTGACCGTTCTTGAGCTTCGGTCCCCAGCTGATGCCTTCAACATTGTCCAGTTTGGGCAAATGGAGCGTGTTGAGATCAAGCACCAGTTTTTTGGACACCGGCGTAAATTCGCTCGACTTCAGAGAATCGAAATCTTTCACATTCGTCGCTTGGTCGGTATCGACTTCATAGATGCGAATATAATTCGCATATTGGCCATCGGAGGCTTGTACCCCAGCGCGTTCAAGCATGAGGAATTGATGGTCGTTGATCGCGAGCATTTCGGATACACCGTTGTCAGCGTTCTTGCCCTCTCCCGGCTTGGCGGGAATTGCGTCGACCCGGTAGGCGTATTCCGCAAGGATCGCGCCGCTTCTGTCGTATTTGGTCATGCGTGCATAAGAACCGGAATCAGCGGTAGAAATGTCTCCGTCCTGATACAAAGACGCTTCCATAGCGGTAAAATAATATTTTCCATCCGGCGAGAAACTGCTTCCTTCCAGCGTAATATTATTGCGGAAGCCTTTCTTCATGCTGCCGTCGCTGCTTTCGCTCATTTTAAAGGCCTCGGGTATCGGGAAAGAGGAAACATAATCTCCTTTTTTATTAGCTTGTCTGACAAACGGGTCGAAGGCAAGGCTTCGATCCCCCTCGCTTGTATACCAAATCGATCTCGTTTTGGGATCAAAACGAATCGACTCCAAATCCGATACGACGCCTGTTTTCGTTTCCGTATATTGCTTCTTGTTCGGGTACGCCGTCCCATCCGGCTGCTTGAACTCCGTGACGCCTGTAATATGGACCGAATAAAAGTCTTTGGTGTCATAATTCAGTTCCCCGGTATAAAAGCGCGCAGGATTATTGTCGGAACGGTCATCGCTAATCATGACCCACCGATCGGTCTTCGGATCGTAATCGATGCCGGAGAGCCCTCCGACAAGCGTATCCTTGAATTTTTCATCATTCGGAATCCGCTGCTCTCCAATAAAGGTGAGCTGACCGACAGAGCGTTGTTCTCCCGATTTACCGTGCCGGCTCGACTTCGAAGCTTGCCATTGGCGTTCTTGGTGCGGCTGCGCTTTTTCCTTGTTGTCCGCCTGATCTGCGGCTGTAGCAGCGGCGAATGGAGCCGCGGCCAACAGGCCGGCTACCACGCTTGCGGATAAGATTTTCCCGAACTTCATGATTTCTACCATCTCCCATTTTATTTAAATATAGGATAGCGAAACTCTCTTCATTATAAAAGATTGCTATCTTTCGAGACAATATAAAATGAGGAACAATATGGGTGTTAACAAAAAAAATACATACTTGAATGATGATGTAACTCCACAGATGAGGGCGGCCAAAAAAATTGGAATGCCCCTCTTTATTAACCATGGTTTGAATTAAATCGAAGTATTGTGCAGCCGCCGATCTCATCCGATTCACTGACGGCTGCATTAAATCAGTTCTTGGCGCTTTTTTAAATAACGATATAAAAAACAACTGAATACGGCGCTAATAGCCGCGCACAAGCCGATAAATCCATAACCCGCTTGGAGGCCCATAATCAAGCCGGTACGCGTTTCAGCCCCATAAATATGTTTAATTCCTTCAATGATGCCTCCAATAACATAGTTGCCAATGACGCTGCCCACACCCATGAGCGTAACCGTCAATGTGATGGCGGTGTCGCTGCCGCTCGAATATCGCTTTGCAATAAATGCCATAACCGTCGGATATATCATGGCTATGCCAATTCCCGCCGCAGCGAACAGAAAAGCCAAACCTTCGCCTCCAAGTATCGCAGCAAATGTGCAAAGGGCGGAAATGCCCGAGGAGACGATGAGCGACAGGATGAATCCGATCTTATCCGTCACCGGCCCCAATAACAATCTCGCGAGCGCAAAACAGAAGAAAAACGCGGACAGCATGCCTGAGGCGGTTACGGCACTCCATTCGTAAGCCTTCTCCAAATAATTGACCAGCCATCCGCCTACCGCCAATTCCGATACGACACCAAAGGTGAGGATCGCTACCATAAACCATAAAACCGGGTCCTTCATCCGTATTTTCAACGGAACCCGATCGTCATGCGGGAGATCGTCGTCCGGGAAAGAGCTGCGCCATGCATATAATATCGGAAGAATGGACAACGAGAGCATGACGAGATACATCCCGCGCCAATCGAGCGTATGACCGAACACGGTTACAGACATGAGCCCTGTTGCAAGCAGCGGAGCCACTGTAGAACTGAGGCCATAGAAGCCATGCGTCAAGTTCATCATCGTCCCCGTATTTTTCACGAAGATTCGCGCCCCCAGAATGGCTAGCGCGATTTCAAGCATCCCGTTGCCGATATACATCAGGAAATAAGACGACGAAAACATCGGATAGCTGCGGGACAAATAAATCAAAACCCCTGAAACGATCATCGTCCCGAAGGCGGCAATGCTTACGATTTTAATCCCCCATAACCGCGTCAGAAAGGCAGTGAATGAACACGCGATTAAATAGCCCAGCGCATTGAGCGACAACAAAGTGCCAAGTTGGGACTCATTTAGCATGAAATCGAATTGAATTCGCGGGATGGCCGGCCCTTTGATGTTTTCCGAAAAGCCGAAAATAATGAATCCTACAAAAATCGTAGCCAATTGCATGGCATACATTTTATTAACCTTTGTCAACCGTTTCTCCACTCCGGCAAACCTCCAGACGGTATCATCTCTTCTCTATCGATGGAAGACGGTAGATTAAAGCTTTCCGGCATTAGCGTCACGATGCCCATTATACACTTTTGACGGAGGAATGGAGTATACATTCTTGAACGCTCTTGTAAACGAAAATAAATTCGGATAGCCGAGAGACAAAGCGATTTCCGTAATCGTAGCGTCCGTTTCCCGCAGCAGCCGTCTGGCTTTGTCCATTCGGATTTGTTGCAAATATTTCAGCGGAGACATGCCTACCTGCCGGGTAAAGACGGTGGAAAAATAGGAACGATGCACTCCCGCAAATGCAGCCACCTGCTGTACCGACACGCCCTCTGAAGCGTGCAGCTCCATAAAATCGATGCATTCGCGAATCCAGCCAGCCGGCTCGGCCTCGCGCTTCGGAATCGCATCCGGCGTCATCCCGGCAAACCAACCGAACAGCAAGCTTTGCAGCTCCAACGATACCGAAAGCTTCCAGTTCGCCGTATCCCTCAGCAATTGTTGTATGCGATCCATCTTCTCCTCGATTGCTTCTGCCCTAGCCAGATGTATACAAGGCGTCTCCGGCGTTAATCCGGCCAGCGCCAACAACGCCTTAGTCCGAGGTCCATCTATAGCAATCCAACGCAGCTCGAGCGGCGATTCCGCAGCGGCGATGGCATAGTGATACGTAACCCCCGGGAATAAGCAAAACAAATGGTCTTGACCGATATCTAGCCTTTTGCCTTCGTACTCCAATCGAAGCGCTCCGGCCTGAACAAAGTGGAGACTGTAACATTCGATCCGTTTCGGCCCGACGCTATAATTCGGCTTCGCTATGCTGCGGCCTGCCCGGACCGGCCATAATTGGCTTTCCTTGTCAAATTCCTTCGGCGTATAGTATAGAAACTCCGCATATTCGTGTTCGTATTCCTGCATCATCTCGCCTCCCCTGGTTGCAAATAACAAAATGATAAACTCCATATAACAAGATGCCATTTGAATAATGGCTTTAATCTAATATTATCATAAAAGGAGGCGATGTTATTTCATGAGTAAACCTAACATTTTGTTAATTACAAGCGACCAGCAGCACTGGAATACAATCGGAGCCTACAACAAGGAGGTACATACCCCAAATCTGGATCGGCTGGTACGCGAAGGCACGACGTTCTCGCGCGCTTATTGTCCCAATCCTACCTGTACACCCAGCAGAGCGTCAATCATTACGGGCATGTACCCAAGTCAGCACGGCGCGTGGACACTCGGCACCAAGCTGCTGGAGGACAGGCATACGGTCGGAGAAGACTTCCAAGCGGCCGGGTATCGCACCGCTCTCGTCGGCAAAGCGCATTTTCAGCCGTTGCGGTCGACAGACGAGTACGTTTCGGTCGAAGCTTATCCGATTCTTCAGGATTTGGATTTTTGGAAAACGTTTCACGGGCCGTTTTATGGATTCGATCATGTGGAGATCGCACGCAACCACACCAATGAAGCGCATGTAGGACAGCATTATGCGCTATGGATGGAGGAGAAAGGATGCACGAATTGGCGGGATTACTTCCTTCCTCCGACCGGTACGATGGACGCATCGCTTACGTACAAATGGCCGATTCCGGAGAAATATCACTATAACACGTGGATTGCGGAACGCACCAATGCGCTGCTAAGCGATTATAAGGAAGCCGGCGAGCCGTTTTTCATGTGGGCCAGCTTCTTTGACCCGCATCCCGAATATTTGGCGCCTGAGCCTTGGGATTCGATGTACGATCCGGACGCGTTGACGATTCCGGAGATGGTGCCCGGAGAGCATGATCTCAACCCGCCCCACTTCGGCAAAACCCAAGAAGACCATCCGGACTTTAGCGACTTGGCCGAGACGGGATACGGCATTCACGGCTATCGCTCTCATCATTACTACGAGTATGGCACAAAGTTCAGACTGACCGATGATGACAAAAAGAAGCTGGTGGCCGTCTATTACGGCATGATCAGCATGATGGATAAATATATCGGCAAAATCCTCGACAAGCTCGATGAGTTGGGCCTCTCGGAAAATACCATCATCGTGTTTACGACCGACCATGGACACTTTTACGGACAGCACGGATTGCAGGCCAAAGGCGGTTTTCACTACGAAGACTTAATCAAACTGCCTTTCATTGTGAAATATCCCGGACATGTACCGGCAGGACATACATCGGAAGCGATTCAATCGCTGGTCGATCTCGCGCCTACGTTTTTGTCTTTCTGCGGCATCCCTATCCCCCGCTCGATGACGGGCATGGATCAGAGGGATGTCTGGACCGGGCGTAAACAACAGGCAAGAGATCACGCCATCTGCGAGTTCCGCCATGAGCCTACTACGATCCATCAAAAAACGTATGTGGACGAACGGTACAAGATCACCGTCTACTATAACCGGACTTACGGAGAAATCTTCGATCTGCTGGAGGATCCCGGCGAGCTTCGCAACTTATGGGACGATCCGGATTCCGCGGCACTAAAGTCCGAGCTGCTGCTCAAGTACGCCTGGGCCGAGCTTGGAAAAGAACCGCTTCCCATGCCCCGTATCCATCACGCTTAGCGGCGGACAATGGGAAGCCGCCGATACTGAGGCGATCGAAGTATCGGCGGCACGCATGGTTTGATCGCTGCCGCAAGCCATATTACCGACTGCCGCACCTATATCTATGATAAGAAAACCGTCCGGGTCTGGACGGTTCTTTCACGTGCTTAACCATACGTTTGCGCATGGGAGGGATGGGTATGGGATTCCAGCCGCTGTTAAAATCGTGTGGTTTTGAATGGGTCTAGCGGTAATCACACGATTTTAAAGGCGGTCGCTCCGCTCTTCCACCCCATACCCATTCCCTCACGGATCTACCATCTGCTTACTTCTACGTTTTTGTTACTGGGTTTTCGGGTTCCGTACTCGTATCAATGTAGACTCTCGCACATCTCCGCTGCATTTAGGGTACATATCTCCACCGCAAGCTATACTGCAAAACTGCGGTGGCACCTCTACGCGCGCGCCAGGTCACCATCGTGCATTCTATCAAAATCTCTTAATACGTAAAGCGAGGTGCCTTCTATCGCCGTGACTTTCAAGTTTATGTATCGGATCATTCTTACTATATAAAAAAGTCTGAATTGTGATCGCAACAATTCAGACTTTCCTCTCTATTCACTTGCATTCGTCATGCGATTCAGTTTTATAGCCTGCTTCCGCAAGCCCTCCAAATTGACGTAAATCCACTTGGCAAATAAAACGTTATCGCAAAACCTCGGCTTAGTCACCTCATTTGCCGCGGGCCATCATAGCAATGTCCGCTTCCTGAAGCGGAACCGAATACAACATTACTTGACGGATCACTCCGTCGAAGGCATCTGTGGCTAGGGCATCTCCGAACGCATCGCTGCCGAAGCGTCCGCCATAACCTCCTGCGCCCGTATGCGGACCGACGATGCCGAAATCGGCGCGAACGTTGTCCGCCAGCTTCCCGTCGAGGTACAGGGACACCGTGCCTTCGGCAAAGCTGAGCGCCGCATGCCGCCATTTGCCACCGGCTACCGTATCCGCCCGGGCCTGGAGCGTCACGCGCTCGCCATCCGACACGACAGCCGCCTCCAGGAGCCCGTCGCGAATCCGCAGAGCCATGCCGTTCTTGCGGTCGCCTTCGTCATACAACATCTGCGTGCCGGTCAGACGATTCGGACAAAATTGCATGACGACCGTGCGCATGAAGAAAGCGTCGTGCAAGAAACCGTCCGGCTCTTCCGCAGCCAAACGCACGGGCGCATTCGTCGGCGTACCGTAACGGGCCAATAAAGCGTAAGCGTCCAGCAGACGGGCCAGCACCGGCTCCGTTACCTGAAATACCGTGTTATGTCGGGCGCGGTATGGAATGCGGAATTCGCTGCCGTCAAGCTCACGCCAGTCGCGGAAATCGGTCGTCTCCATGATGCCGAACTTGCCGTAAGACCAATAATCGTAAAACAGCAGCCAGCGGTCCGTCCCTTCCAGCTTCAAAAACTCAGGTCCCTCCGTATAATCGGGCGTTTGAAAGCCGGGCACGACTGTATAAGGCCCCTCGAGCCGATCGGACACAGCGAGTACGTTACGACATGGATGCTTAACATTGCGGTCGTATACGACGCTTTCATCCTTTACCGCCATGTAATATCTGCCTTCATGCTCCGCCAAAGAAGCATCGATCGTCTGGTAACCGGGATCAAAAAAGAGCTCAGGTTCCGTGAGCGTAACCCAATCCGATGTCCACACGGAATAATGCTTACTGTTGCCCAAATCTTGTCCGCAGCTGGACGCCCAATAAACCAAATATTGTTTTCGTTCATGGTCGTACGTAAATTCGGGAGCCCAACTGTTCTTCGTATTGTCCTTGCCTTCCATGACCGGCAGCTTTCGCTCGTCTTCCCATGTGATCAAGTCGCTTGAACGGCAGTACCCGATATCTTTTCCCTTCGGACGAATCGTGAATACCATGTGCCAGTTGCCGTCCACTCCCTTGGCAATGAACGGGTCCCGCAGTATGCCTTCTCCGAGCGATGACACGAACACCGGGCGATTTTCATTGAGCTCGAACCAGTGAAGCCCGTCCCGGCTATACGCGTAATGCAGCTTTTCCTCCGTATGCGTCTGGTTCGGTCCGGACCGGAAATATCCCATGACATAGGCGGGCGCCCCTCCAGCGGTTTCTTTTTGGTTTGATTGTGGCATGTGGAGTTGTCACCTATCCTTCTCTATTTTTATATATGATTGTATCCGGCGCTTCTGTTGCCAGGTAACGCATGTTGCAACGGTTAGATCGATTTACGATCTCAGTCGCCAACGCTTACGATCATCTTTTTCCTCAGCGATTTTTTTATTGACTTCCTCTTCCGCCTGCCTATAACGCTTTTTTCCCTTTCATTAGGTAACACCCCTTATTTATTTGTCATTATGATCATACATAGAAGCGCATTCCGTTTGAATACAGTAATGGGCTCGAAAAGTGAGCATTTTGGACATAGCAATGATCAATTTTTGCGAATGGTGCTCGAGAAGGAGTAGCTCTCCCCAAGCTCGTTCATCGCTTTGACCTTGTAATAATACCGCTGTCCGTCCGGCAGCCCGCTGTCGGTATACGCGGTCTCCCTGATCCCTTCGGTAATCACTTCGAAGCCCGTATCGGGCTGAACGCTTCTGTACACGATGTACGAGCTCGTATTGGGCGTGTACATGCGGGCCGTATCGAACCAAGAGCCGGGGCCGCTGCTGTAGAGCGCAAACTTGCCGGCCGGAAGGGAACTGTCCGCTGCACGGAGCACGGTGCCTTCGTTATTCAGCTTGGCATAAATGTTGTTTCCGTCCACCGTAACATACATATAGAGCCATTTCTGATCTCCGCTTTCTTTTTTGGAAGCGAGCACCTGCTTTTTGCCTTGAACGACCTTAATCTGTTTGTATTGTTTGTCCGTTCGGTCGTATACAAACCGGATATGATTGTCCTGATCGACAAAGCGCGCAGCGACGCCCGCCTGCCCCGTTTGCATGGAGTCCGCCCATTCCACGACCGCCTCCCCTAGTTTCCTTGCGGCGTATTGGTCCAAACGGCAAATCCGCTGCTGCCGTCTTGAGCCCGATATCCGATAACCTTCCGGTTAGGGTCCGGATGCGGTTCCACCTTCCATCCTTCCGCACGAAACGATCCTGCCGTTCCGTCTTCGAAGTTATGTTCCGCCACCTCGGTTCGGGCCGGCTTCCATTGCATGGAGATCGATTGCCCGCGCTCCTCCTTGATCGACAAATCGCGGGGAGCGAGCGGCAGCAGACTCCTCGGAACGGCATCGAGCTCCGCCGAGTTCCGGCTCTCTCCGAGCGCGTTATAAGCGCGAACGGTAAAATAATATCGGGTATCGTTGTCCAGTCCGCCCATCAGCCAACCGGCATTGTTGCCGGCCTCTACCGTCTCCGTGTATTGTCCGGGGGCTTTGCCGTACATGATTCGATAGCCGGCTGCTCCCGCCACGGATTGCCATTCCAGGACGACCTTGCCCGAGCGTTCGGCATAAGCATGCCGCAGCAGATGTGCTCACCGTCTTTTACTTGGCCGAGCCGAAACGTCGTATGCGGTCCATGGGTCGTCCCGTCAGGACCAAAGGCGAAAGCGCCGTAATCGATATCGGGCATTCCTGTCCGCCAATTGAACACATTGGAGTTTGTGCCTCCCGGCCAGCGGATGAACCCGAGACGTCCGTACCGGTTCACCTCATCGATCATTTGCTTGTGATTTATGAAAGCTTCCTTGTTGCTGCTCTAATTGTTCACGCCTCTCATTCCGTAAGGGATTGGCTTCTCGCCCTTCGTATCGATACCGATAACGGCATGAGCTTCATCCGTTTGAAATGGCATTGTCGGTATTTCCGAATCATTCCCTTCGTTCGTTCCTCCGCTCCAATCTCGCCACAGCCCGCAAGCCATGACAACCAATACCGCAACGAAAGTATAGCCGCTCTTCCCCTCAATGTATATACGCCTTCTTCCCCATCGGTCTCTTGTGGTACAATACACTCATCACTCATTAAAATAATGGCTAGTGACTCTTTCAGGAAAATAGAACTTTCAGATGAAATGGTGAGGATAATGGACAAGTACGGACCTATTTATCATTTTCCGTCAATCGGCGACATCCCTCCACCCATCAATGTGCCTTTCATCGGCATTAACTACTGCACACCTCATTACCGTAATGTAAGAAGGATGTCAAAAATTACGGTTATCGGCTGCGTATTGTCCGGTCGCGGAAAAGTTCGTGTGAACGCGCAAACCAGCCGCGTGCAGCAAGGCGACGTCTTCATCATGCGAAGCGGCTGCTTCCATGAGGTCATTTCCGAAGCGACGCAGGAGGAGCCATGGATATTCATATGGTATAACGTTCACAGCCAATGGGCGCTCAATGTACTCGAGGCTTACCGGCTGCTATCGACAGTCGTCGTCTCGAACGTGTCGCTGGAATCTTTGTTCAGGCAAGGGATTGAATGGGCTGAAAGCAAGACGATCGAGGAAATGCAGGGAGAATTGCAGCATCTGTTCATGCAAATCGTAATCCGATTATCGGAAATTCAGCGAAGTCGCGGAGAGCTGCTGTCTTTGGTTGTGCGGCAAATTAAGCTGCATTTGGACAATCAACTGTTAAAGCCTTTTCATACGGAACAGCTCGTAAACGAGATGGGATTGTCGGCCAAACATTTGAACCGGGTGTTCAAGAAAGAAATGGGAACCACGATTTACAATTATGTGCTGACCAAAAAAATGGAATCGGCCAAATTGATGCTGATCGATACGACCTTGACGGTCAATGAAATTTCCGAACAATTGGGTTATTCCGACGCCCATTATTTTTCCAACCTGTTCAAACAAAAAAACGGCATGCGGCCCTCCGTCTTCCGCAGCCAATTCAGCGATCAAGAACATCATTAGCTCGGAACCGTAAGCGGTTACAATGCGTAGCAAAAAAAAACATTAAGGCCTCCCGTTCAGGGAGGCCCCTCATTAGTTCTTTGCGAGTTCCGTTCTTTCAATCGCAGCCGGCTTCGTATTGATTCTGCGCAGCACGTCTCTCGGAAACTTCAGTTTACGATCATACGTATACAGCCCGTTCACCTCTTGCTCTACGTCATATAGCTGGGTGTAGCACAAGCCGCTGATGTACGGGTTATCCAGAATGACGGTCATCAGTCCCTCATAGCGGGCAAGAAACTCTTCTTCGCTCTTCGGGCGGTCGCCATAGCCCCAACCTTCCTCATGACTTTTGGAGGGGTCCCACCAGATGCCTCCATATTCCGCCACCTGATAAGGCTGTCCCTCGTCATACTTTTGCCGCTTCGGATGCTTCACATACACTTCTTCGCCATTCTTCATAGGCTCCAATCTGGCTGCAAACGATACCGGGTCCTGATCATAATCATGCAGGCTGAAAATGTCGGTCTTTACATGATAATGGCCGCTCGTATCCTTTACCGGACGGGTCGGATCAATGCTCTTGCTCACCTCATAGGTAATGCGCAGCACTTCGTTATCCTGCTTCGTGCCGTCGCGGTCCCATGTCTCGTTGAACGGGCACCAGCCGATGATGGACGGATGATTATAGTCGCGCTCCATCCCTTCCAGCCACTCCGGCAAAAAGCTGCGAAGCCCCATAGGCGTCGTAATGTTAAGTCCCCAATTGGCATGCTCCGCCCATACCAGATAGCCGAGCTTGTCGGCCCAATACAAGAAGCGGGGCTCGAACATTTTCTCATGCAGCCGGGCTCCGTTGAAGCCAAGGTCCATGGCAAGCTCAATATCCCGGCGGAGCGCCTCATCTGTTGGCGCCGTGTAGATGCCGTCCGGGTAAAAGCCTTGATCCAGCACTAGACGCTGGAATACGATCCGTCCGTTAATCAGCACGGCTTTATCGGTCAACGTGACCTCTCGCATCCCGAAATAACTTGTAACCTTGTCGATCACCTGTCCGTTCTCTTCCAAAGTGAAGACCAGATCATACAGTCTTCCGTGCCCCGGCTCCCAGAGATGAACTTCGTCCAGCGACACCTGTGTGTGAAGCTGATGGCTGCTGATCTGCGCCGTTCGGCTGCCTACTAACTTCCCGTTATAGTACGCATCGATGCTCAGCGAAAGCCCCTTCCGGTAGCCTCCCTTAAACCGAATCGCCAAATTCGCCTGACCGTTGGCCGGATCCGGCACGACCCGGTACGAGTCGATATGGAATTCCGGAACGCATTCAAGCCATACGGTTTGCCAAATGCCGGTTGTCCGCGTGTAGTAACAGTTGTAGGAATGATATTTCCCGCTTTGCTTGCCTCCCGGCTGCAGCCCTGTTCGTACATCGTCCTCGGCACACAATGTGATGACGTTATCGCCTTCACGAACCAGCTTCGTAATATCAAATTGAAATGAGCTGTAGCCGCCGCGGTGCGTACCTGCGGAGACGCCGTTTACCCATACTTCCGCTTCATAGTCAACGGCGCCAAAATGAAGAAGAATTCGTTGGCCTGACCAGTTTTTCGGCAGCGTAAATGTCCTTCGATACCAGACGGCAGGCATAAAGTCGGTATACCCTACGCCAGATAACGAGCTTTCCGGGCAGAATGGGACAACGATCGACTGCTTTAATTGCTCCGACTGATGGAGGTCGCGTCCCCTTCCCGTACGTCCAAAGTCCATTTCAAACTCCCATTGTCCGTTCAAATTCATCCATTCCTCTCGAACGAGCTGCGGACGCGGGTATTCAGGTCGTGGTATGAGGTTGTGCATCGTTTTACTCCTTTTGGTAATCTTCTTGAGTTACAAACAGAATACAGTTTAATAGTAATCTTTCCTCAAGGATGCAGTAAATGCAATTAACGGAACAAAAGGTGAGGAATACGGACATTTGCACCATAATTGAAAATAGATAAATTTCTTGTCATCGTCAAATCACAAGTATTTTATCCCCTGACTCAAAAAAGCCGCGATTTGTGCGCTCGAGGAGAACCAGCATAGTTTGGACTCTGCCAGACTAAACAGCATTAGGTTAACTGTGCCCGTTAGAAAAAAATCGTTCTAGCCCAGTTGCATTGGTCCCCTTCAAGTAATTTAGTTTCCTTATTCACGGTTACCTTATTATTCAGCCACTCTACGAAAGCCGATGCTCTGTAATTTACTCCCCATTTACTTCCATCTTTATAAATCCAATACGAATGATCTATTTCTTATTGTAGATCCACTCAAGAAACGCTCTCTGTAATTGTTCGATCTGTTCTCCCAACTCATCTGCAATATCTATAAACTCCTGGTGCATTCCAAAGTCTATTTTTACAATCATTTTATTAGCTCCTCGTATTTTCCGACCGTGCACTATATATTCTTTACAGATTCCTTAAACGTTACTTTTTCGGATTGATCGTATATTCCGTAAATCTCAAAAGTCCCTTTTTCAAAAAATAAAGGGAATCTTCGCTTAAACCACGTTTGCATCGGATAATTCATTGCTTCCTTGATCGGTATCCATCTTAATTCGCCTTCGGGAGGATTTTGTAATAGTTCTCCTTCAACGAAGTAGCCAAATAATTAAACACCATATATCTGAAATTCTGATTTGGATCTACATATTCGTCCAGCCCTTTATAGACAAGCTCCTTTACTCTTAGTCCCGTCTCTTCCCAAACTTCGCGTATAGCCCCCTCCGTTAAGCTCTCGGGAAAATCCACTTTCCCTCCTGGGCCGATCCAACCGGGAAAACCGCGTTTAGTAGGACGGTTCACTAATAGGACTTTATCGTCGTTTTTCACTAAACACATGGTATAAAGCACAATTTGAATGTCGTTTGAACCTTTCGCAGTCATCGAAACAATGCTCCTATTCATGTTCAATTTCTTAAAATCACCATATATTACAATTCGCCAAGCGGTTAAATTAACCTGCCGTTTCCTGTAAAAGAAGGATACCACTGAAATATGACTCCGGAGGTTCTCTTAGAACCTTCCAACTCTGAATAAACACAATCGGCGGCACTCCCATTCCGTCCCCCTATTTCGCAAATATAAATGGGCAAAAAGTATCGATATTTTGATACCATTATTTCCTATTTTTGTATATGATAGAGTGGATTGTTCTGATGTACGCAAAATCCATACAAAGGGAGACCGGCCGTCAATGAATCAAATTCGCTTAGTTTCCGATTTGCAAAAATCAAAGGAATACTACAAACATGCGCTCGGCTGTAAAATTGATGGTTGGGGGCATGTGGAAAGGAATGACCCACGGCTCGGATTTATTTTGTATCAAGCGGAAAATTCCGAAGATGTGGTGCCAAACAAGAAGCCGCGACAAATTCCGTACCCGAAAAATTGGGAAGGTCCATCTACGGGCTGCGATACATATGCCTACACCGATTGGGAACGCATGGACGGATTGCTCGAGCAATTTCGGGCGGATGGAGCTATCATTCATTATGAAATGAAGCATGAGGATCAGGGCGATTTGCTTTGGAAGGAGTTTGCGGTCCGTGACCCCGACGGATACGTCATCTTGTTCGGAGCAGGCACGTCTAAGCAGCCGTTATAATGTGGATTTGCAATAGCTAACAATGCTATAGACTAGAAAAATGATCTTCCGGTTCATTCAGTGGATGCTAGCGCCCGAAGCGATGCCAGAAGACTAACGCAGAAACCTCATCTATTAAATGAACGACGGAGACCCCCATTCTTTATTGTCAAAGCGAGCATAAGAGAAGGCACCCCTCGCAAATCCGGTGCCATCGAATCAGGATTATACAACAAAACTGCTGTAATCCCGGTTTCATCGACCGGCTTTCTTTCGTTAGCAAGTTCGCCGCGAAAAGAGCCGGTCTTTTTTTATATCCAGCGGATCCTCCGACGTATTCGACCCACATGCCTATAATCAACTTCCGATCGTCTCATCGTCTTCAATAACGACAACGTGGTTTCCCACTGTCCACCTCCCGCCGAAAGATTTGACTCCAGATAAAATTCTACAAGGACCGGTGTAACTGTGCATTACGCCATACGCAAGGCAGCTTCTTCTGCTTCTTTATAAGCTTTGGCCAATATGTCCTCCTCGTTCAGCAGGGCGGTTCCCTCCGCTCTTATGATTCGGTACTCGTCAAAGCCAAGGAATTCAAACATGGATTTTAGATATTTATGGGAAAATTCTACATCGGTGTACCAATTGTTATTCGTATAGATTGAACCGCTCCCTTGTATGACAAGCACGCTGCGGCCATCGTTAAGCATACCGACGGATCCCTTCTCGGTAAACCGGTAGGTCTTGCGAGGAATGATAATGTTGTCCATATAATCTTTCAGCTTCGAAGGGATATTGAAATTGTGCAGCGGCATGACAATAACCAGCTTCTTAGCGCCTATAAACTGCTGTAAAATTTCGGACATGCGATCCATCACCCGCTGCTCTTCGCTCGTATAAGGTTCTCCCTTCGCCTGCTTCTCCCATGCTTTTAAGACAATACGGTCTACCGCCGGGATATTTTCATCATATAGGTTAAGCAGTTCAACGCTATTGTCTGAATTCAGTTCCGCATACGACTTCAAAAAACGATCAAGTACCTTCAAGCTGACGGAAGAAGTAGAGTATGAATTCGGGTGGGCATTCAAAACAAGCATTTTGCTCATCGTACAATCTCTCCATTCATTTTATAATGTCGATAATATTTATCGTCGATTATATATGTCGACATTATAAAATGAAACTTTCATTCTGTCAAACCTCCAGCAGGAAATGCTTGCATGCGCCTATTTGACACGGTTATTATTTGTTCATAAAATAAGAGTATTCATTTTTCAACCTGGAAGCAGGTGTTTATGTGCAGTATAGTATCGGGGTTGAGTATGCACTGCATTGCCTCGTTTATTTGATTGATCTTCCCGAGGGCGCTTCCATCGGAATAAAGGAACTATCGGCGTTCCAAGGCGTATCGGAAACTTATCTCTCCAAAATATTTGGCAAATTGTCCAAAGTCCGAATCGTAAGTTCCGTGCCTGGCGTCAAAGGCGGATACAGACTCGCTAAATCCCCTGATGAGATTACGTTCTGGGATGTCGTTGAAGCGGTTGAGGGGGCTAAGCCCATCTTTCAGTGCCGGAACATCATGGACAAAAGCTACCTCTATCGAGATCAAAATAGTTCCGCTTGTTCGTCATGTACGCCTTCGGCCGCTTGTTCCATTAATTTGGTTATGTTAGAGGCAGAAGAGAATATGCGCAAATTCCTGCAAAGCAAGACGCTGTCCTGGCTAAATGAGGAGTTAGACCGTGTGCTGCCTGAGCAATCCAGGGCGGACACGCGGGCATATTTCAATAAAATCGAGCAGGTCTAACTAGCCCTCGACTGCACACATCATACAAGCGGGTTCGCACTAGCGAGTCCATTAGGATTAACAAAACGTTTCAAGGAATGAAAAACAAACGAGCCCTTTCGCTTCCTGGTAGGAAGTCGGAAGGGCTTTATTTGAGCTCCAGACATTTCACACGTTCTTCGTCGGGTTTATGCAATCAAATATGATCCGACTATTTTCCACATGATGAGGAAATAATAACGTTGGCATCCGTTATTTTCTAACTTTGGAGGATAAAAAATGATCATGACGTCTGTTAATTTTGATGCGTTATCTAAAATACTACAAAACACCTTATCCATGGAAGTAAGAGTGGAAAATTCAGAAGTAGCTGACTTAATGAGAATCATGGACGAACTAGGCTTTAAATTGAAAAATTCATGGGCTTCTATGCAAATCCCCGACAATACGGTATTCGATTTTTGGAGGAAAGAACTTGTTAAATCGTAGTCATGCCGCCTCTCACCATTCCTGCTTTCCCGGCTTCGGGCAATGTTTGTCGATCATTTTCGCTCTAATTTGAACAATGCATCCGCAATATTGGCATGTCGTACCGTATTGAAGGGAAGGACATTGCATGCACCTGTTCACTCGTGCCTGATACAACTCTTGACTAACACATTGAAAGTCTTTCAAATCAAGTGAAGCCAGAATACGCTGGATTTGCTTCTCGGACACGATCACATCCGCGCTGCAGCCCTTGCATGGCGCCGCTTTATCCATAAATAGCTCGCCTATAACCACATTACGGCTCCACGGCTAAAACAACGACGGACATCGCCGGCATAGAAACGGTAAGCTTGCTGTCTTCAACCGTAAATTGCTGAAACCCCGCAGGCTTGATCCGTCCAGGCTGCTCGAACGTGTTATGTCCGTCCATCCGGTCCGAAGTCAAGATCGTGCCGCGGATCGTTCCTATAGCAGACGCCGTACCGCGAAGCTGGACCTCAACTTCAGCTTCTCCTTCATGGCTTATATTACACAGGCTGATATGAACGGTTCCTTGAGCGGATTTCGAAGCCGAAACGCTTAACTGAGGGATGGAGGCCCCATTCATCTCATACGGCTTGGAATCGGTTTGAAGCTGCAAAGCGGTGGCATTTTGGTGAACCTTGAACATCTCGAATACATGATAGGTCGGGGTCAGCAGTATTTTCTCACCTTCGGTTAAAATCATCGACTGCAGCACGTTGATCGTCTGCGCAATATTCGCCATTTGCACCCGATCGCAATGCTTGTGGAAAATATGGAACGTAAGCCCTGCAACCAGCGCATCGCGGATCGTATTTTGCTGATACAGGAATCCCGGATTCGTGCCCGGCTCCACATTGTACCAAGTGCCCCACTCGTCAACGATCAGGCCAACGCGTTTTTGCGGGTCATACTTATCCATGATGGTGGAATGCTTCGTAATCAGTTCGTCCATGAACAAAGCTTTTTTCAACGTGACGAACCATTCGGATTCAGGAAAGCCGGTAGCCGCTCCTTTATCCTGCCACGTTTTGGGAACGGTGTAGTAATGAAGGCTCAAGCCGTGCATGAATCGCGCCGCCTGCTGCATCAAAACTTCCGTCCAGTTGTAGTCCTCTGAATTTGCCCCGCATGCGATCTTAAAGATCCGGTTCTCTCCGTAATTGCGGACGTAGGTCTGGTAGCGGCGAAACAGATCGGCATAATATTCCGGACGCATATGTCCGCCGCAGCCCCAGTTCTCATTTCCGACACCGAAAAAGGCGACGTTCCACGGCTTCTCTCTGCCATTCGCTCTCCGCCAGTCGGCCATCGGGGATTCACCGTCGAATGTCATATACTCGACCCATTCCTGCATCTCCTGAACCGTGCCGCTGCCTACGTTGCCGTTGATGTAAGGATCGCAGCCCAGCATTTCGCATAGTTTGAGAAACTCATGGGTGCCAAAATGGTTATTTTCGACCACACCACCCCAATGCGTGTTGACCATACGTTTTCGCTCGGCACGGGGACCGACGCCGTCCTCCCAATGGTATTCGTCCGCAAAGCACCCTCCGGGCCAACGCAGATTGGGGATCGAGCTTCTTAAGCGCTTCCAACACATCGTTGCGTATCCCGTCCGTATTCGGTATGGTAGAATGTTCCCCTACCCAAATGCCTTCATAAATGCATCTGCCAAGATGCTCGGCAAAGTGGCCGTAAATATGCTTGTTGATCGTTCCCTGATGGATATCCGTGTTTATGATGACGTTATTTTGCATGCTGAGCGTTCCCTCCGTTCTTATAATTAATATATTTATTAACTATTATGTATTTATATTAATCATATTATCGTATCCATTATCCTCCAGTCAAGATGGCTTAATAACAATTTTTTTATTGTTTGTTTAACGGAGAATCTCGTCGTCTTATATCATGAGCGCTTGCTAAAATCTTACAAACTCATTTATATTATTTATAAAAATGTTAACGATTTGGAATGCGAGGCCCTATGAAGATCGATATCTCGGAAAACTATTTGGCCGTGTATGAAGCACTGGCGAGCAGCGTACGGATTCAAATGATCCAACTGCTCGCCGAACAACCGATGAATATTAAAGAGCTGGCCGAAGCGCTTCAACTGAGCAGCGCCATCATGACCATGCACGTGAAAAAACTGGAAAAATCGGGAATCATCCGCACGGAAATGGTCCCCGGCAAAGGGGCGGCTAAGAAAGTATGCACTCTGAACGTTACTCACATCGAAATATCGTTCCCTCCCAAAAAGACAGGCTTAACAGAGTACCATCAAACAGAGGTCTCCATCGGCCATTACACCGATTTTGACATCACCCCGACTTGCGGGATCTGCACGCGCGACAAAATTATCGGTGAATTCGACGATCCCCGTTACTTTCTTGAGCCTGACAGAGTAAACGCCAAGATCCTGTGGTTCGGCCAAGGATTCATCGAATATAAAATACCGAATTATTTGTTAAGCAGCGAACGGCCTGAAGCGCTTGAAATCTCCATGGAAATCGCTTCGGAAGCCCCTTCGACCAATAATAATTGGCCATCGGATATTACTTTTTTTCTCAACGGCGTTCGATTAGGGATGTGGACGAGTCCGGGCGATTATGGAGGGAATAAGGGGAAACTGAATCCAGATTGGTGGTCCAGCGATATTAACCAGTACGGATTGCTCAAAAAGTTGAATATTTCCAAACACGGGACCTTTATGGACGGCGTCAAGTTATCGGATGTAACTCTGGATCAAGTGGAGATCCGTCTTAAACAATGGACGTTCCGTATCGCCGTATCGGATGACGCGGAGCATATCGGAGGGCTCACCCTATTTGGCTCCGGATTCGGCAACTACGATCAGGATATTGTTTTTAAGCTGCGTTACAGCAAAGTATCCAGCCCCAATGATTAAAGAATTTCGGTTGCTCTGTGTCCAATCCTTTGACTAAAAGGAGTCCTTGAATTGGTCATTTGAGTGACAGCAGTCGGAAGCACGGTGTATCCGGCCACTCTTCTTTCACATTAAACATCATAACGACAGCATTACCGATCCGGATCTCTGCATGTCCGACCGAGCCGTCTTGGTTATATACCCGAGCGATTTCTTCCCCTTAAACGCACTTTTAATAAAATCAAGTAGTTGGGCGGAGTTTCTTGAGATCATCCATGGTGTGACCGTTGTATAACCTTCGGGAATTGGATTTAAACGATCACAGACACCATTATGTCAGTGTTAAAAGAAAAAGATAAAGGCCGCCGATCCGATGCCAACAGCAATTACGGCTATATTTTTGCAATCACAATGCGTATAATGAAGGAAGTTCGCTATCTCTAAATTTTTCCTAAACAATAGAATCATAAAAATGGAGGGACGCATGAATATTGTTGTCATTATCTGCGATCAGCTTCGTTACGATGCATTGCAATGCAACGGAAATCCTTATGTGCAAACACCTAATCTCAACCGGCTGGCCGAAAGAAGCGTTCAATTTACAAACGCTTTCACTTCTGCTCCTATCTGCTCTCCGGCCAGACATAGTTTGATATCCGGGATGTATCCATTCGCCCACGGAGTGATTGATAATGAAGTGAAGCCGGTCAAGCCTCTGGAGACGATAGCCCATAAGCTTAATGCGGTGGGCTATCGCAGCGCTCACATTACTGCGGTTCCGGAAAAAGGAAATTTCGATTATGGTTTCGAATCGGCGCGTCCCCAAAGCTTAAACGACATTCTTTCAGAGCAGGATAAGAGCATTGTCGCATGGGAGAATTCAAGACCGGTATTGCGGCTAACCGCAGGGCCAAGTACGAGAACGAAGGAACAGCATAAAGGTTTTCTGGTTGCGGAACGCGCCGTGCAGTTTATTGAGGAAGCTGCGGACAAAGGGGAGAAGTTCCATCTATGGGTTGGCTTTCCCGAGCCTCATCCGCCTTTTTATCCGCCAAAGCCGTTTTTCGAAAAATTCGATCAGTCCAAGTTCAAGCTTCCTGAAGAAATGCCGGAAACGGCTCCTGCTCCTCACCCTTTCATTACAAAAAGACAAAAAGAGTGGAGTCATCTGACAAGCGCGGAGACGCTCCAAATGTTTGCCGGTTACTATGGATTGGTAGAGATGGTGGACCAATTTGTCGGCATGGTATTAGATACGGTCGAACGGCTGAATATGGCGGACGATACATTGATCGTGTTCACATCCGATCACGGGGAGCAGCTGGGGGAACACGGTATGTATTTCAAGTTCGTCATGCGTGAGCAATCGGTTCATATCCCATTTATGATCTCACATCCCAAATTTGCGCCGGGTGTCCGTGATGAGCTTGCAGCGCATGTGGATCTGTTTCCAACCTTATGCGATATCGTCGGATTGGAAATCCCCGAATATATGCACGGTCATTCTTTAAAAGCTTTGTTGGAAAGCGAGGTTGCTCCGGACAATTGGCGCAAAGAAGTATTTGCACAAATGGAGGACCGCTTCATGATTCGTACCGAAACATGGAAGCTGAATTTGTATGATGAGAAGCCGGGAGAGCTGTACAATATTTCGGAGGACCCTAAAGAATTTAACAATCTTATCGAACATGCCGAATATACGGATGTAGTCCATCGTTTGAAGAAAGTGCTGGATGAAAAGCGGGCCACAGTGAATGAATAGAAGTAGCATCTCCGTTTACCCAAGGAAAGCAGATTCATAAGCTGAGTGTATACATCAAATCTTTGAATGAAAGTAAAGAACTGATAGCAGAGCAGGCCACCGAGTAATCACCGGCAGCCTGCTTCAATTTTTGTATTCGAACTAATGTTCTCGTCTGGTTCAGTAACAATTTATATCGTTACAAACGTCTTTGTTTCTTCAATCAGATCACTCAGCTCACTCAAAGAACTTTCCAAATGTTCCCGATCTTCTGTGACTAGACTGATAATATGATTTACTCTGTCGGAGTATTGTCTTGGAGCCATTCGAAATGAATCTGCAATGGCAACAGCCCCTTTTTCGTTCATCAAGTAGCTCTCGTTAACTGCAAACAAAACCTGATTCAAGCAAGATAACGACCGAAAACAACATCCGGCAATGTAAGCTAAATCTGTTTTATACACGCCCTTTCTCCCTGTATCAAGTGCAAAAGTTGCTTCCCAAAAAAACTTTTGAATAATTGCCTTTTTCAATTCCGCTGGATACGGGATCGTTCTTCTCTTCATTTCTCCGATAATTCCGGATGGATCCCATAACACTTTGCATAACGCGATCTCCGAGAAATATATGGAGTTGACAAATCCGTGCGGATGACCAGGCTGGTAGTCAACGGTGATTTCCCCCGAGAAACATTGCTGCATCACAGTAGATACTTTATTCAGATCGCGATATAAAAAATCAACAGGATAATGATTAACAACCAGCCAGCCGCCACCATTAATCCATGGCCCCCAACCGCCGATTTCCGTAACTAAGTTATGTCTACCAGCATCATCCATTTCGGTAGCAACCCTTTGAAGCCCCGGAATATCTAATTCATCACTGGAATCATAATATATGCCAATATCGATATCTGAATTATCGTTATGACTCCCTCTGGCTCTTGAACCACCAAGAACTATAGCTCTCACGCCGTTTATTTGCTTTAGACTGTTAACAAGCTTGGAAATCGTATTTTCTAATTCCATAAACCCTCCGCGGTCGACTAATATACTTCCCATCTTAACTGAAGCCTGTGAATTTACAAGGCGGGGACTGTTTATTCAAAACTTCGGTTCTACCTACTCCACGAGCGAAAAGCGGTACCCGAAGCCCCTTACCGTCTGCAAATAGCGCGGGTTGGCCGGGTCCTCCTCGATTTTTTTACGCAAATTGCTGACGTGGACCATCACGGTTCGTTCATCGCTGCCGCTGTCCCAGCCCCATATCCGTTCAAACAGATGATTGACACTGAACACCTGGTTCGGATGCTCAATGAAAAAATGAAGCAGCTGCCGCTCTTTGGCAAACAGCGCCACCGGCTCCCCGTCCACAAGCAGCTCCGCTCTGGCAAAATCGACCTCCAGCCGCTTGTGTCTCCAACCGACGCGCCCCTGCCGCTGACGGTTCCGGCGCAGCTGCGCGTTCACGCGGGCAACGAGGATGGCCGGGTCAAACGGCTTCGTCACATAGTCGTCGGCCCCCAGATTGAAGCCGTTCAGCACATCTTCCGAGTCTCTCTTGCACGTAACGAACAAGATGGGGAGCTCTGACATTTCCCGCATTTGCCGGCATAAATCCGTCCCCGTTCCGTCCGGCAAAATAATGTCGAGAATCGCCAAATCCGGCTGCTCCTGCCGAAAAGCTTCCATTGCCGCCCTCGTATTTCCCGCCGTCCGTATACGGAATCCTTCTTTTTCCAGATAGGCCGTAATCACTTCCCGGATGTCCGCCTCATCTTCTACTACCAGTATATTTCCGCCGTTCATACGACCGCATCGTCCTCTCTCCATCGTGTCTTGGCCACCCACTTCACCGGCAGCGTAAAATAAAATCGGCTTCCCTGCTCGTAAGCGCTGCTTACTCCGATTTCGCCATGATGGCAGGCGACAATCTCCTTGGCAATCGCCAGTCCGAGGCCAACACCATGCTCTTCCGACGCTTCCGGACGGTTTCCTTTAAAAAATCGATCGAATACGTGCGGCAAGTCCGCTTCGGCTATGCCAATTCCCGTATCCGATACGATGATCGTGACATGGCTCGGCAAGGATGCCTTGGAGCCCGTGACCCAACGCACCGTCCGCCCATCCTTCACATATACGGTTTCGATCTTGATCGTCCCGCCTTCCGGCGTAAACTTGCAGGCATTAAACAGCAGATTGGCGATGACCTGCTCGATCCGAATCGGATCGGCGTCAATGACTGCAACCCATTCGCCGTTCTGCGACTCCGGCTCGGCTCGTTCGAAGAGAAGCCCGCTTTTGACCACATCCAGCTCATACTTGTCGTACAGCAGACGAATGAACGGCAGCACTTCGATGGAGCGGAACGAGAATTTGAATTGCCTGGACTCCAGCCGCGACAAATCATGAAGATCGCCAATAATCCGGTCCAGCAGACGCGTCTTCTCGAACACCCGCTGCAAGTACGTCGCGGAGGGCGGGAATACGCCGTCCAGCATCCCTTTGACAAAGCCCTGGATCGATGTAAGCGGCGTCCCCAGCTCATGCGAAATGTGCGACAGCAGCTTGCGGCGGGACTTCTCCATTTGCACGAGCTCGTCGTTCGCTTTTTGTAGCTTGGCGGTGCGTTCGTAAATTTTTTGTTCCAAAGACTCGTTTAATGCTGCCAGCTGCTCGGAAAGCCGTTCCACCTGCGCAAACGATTGGGTAAACCGGACCGACAGCATATACGCCTGAACGAGCAGCGCGACCAGCATGCCGAACGGAAACATGTCGCCGGTCGAAATCAGATGGTTATAGTAAAGCGTGTCGTTAACCCCCGCCAGCAAGAGACACAGCAGCGCAAATCCGTTCAGCCTCGCTCCGCTCCGCTTATGACGTACCGCCAAGCAACCGGCGAATACAACGTACGAAAAGCTAATCAAAACAAAAATCTGGTAAGGCAGCATGATATACGTATAAATCCGCGCCGGCACCGCTACAACGAGCGCGCTGCAGACTGCGCCGATCCATATTGATACATTGCGGTAACCGGCCGCGAGTTCTCTAGGATACAGCGAATGGACGAAGGCAACCATCAACGGGACGCCGGTTATGAAACCGAGGTATTCCAGTTTAACCGCCGCTTCCCAAGGCATAGACGGAATAAAGCGGACCAGCAGCGTTTCCCCGACGACAAGCGTCCGCAGTCCGATCGCGATACAGATGCTTCCGAAATAAAGGGTAACTTTGTTTCGGCGAAGCAAGGTATAAAGCAGAATGTGGTAGATCCCCATCACCGACAGGCAGGAAGCGATCGACAGCTGAAGCACCATCCGATTCTCGCGCAGCGCATCGATCTGATCGTTCGTGCCAAGCGTGATATGGTCCCACAGACCGCCCTTGCGCTGCACAAAGTTCGAAACCTGAATGACGAGCTCGGTTTGCGCCGACGCCGGAACGAAATCGACGACCTTGGCATAGTTTTTGGGCACCATCGTTTCCAGGCTCGTTCCGACCAGCCCATTCTCCTCGAGCAGACGCCCGTCCACCCACAGCTTATAAGCCGTCGCCGCATTCGGAATGTACAACGACTTGATGCCGCCGAGTTCGGCAGGATGCCACTTGATCGTCAAGCGGTAGGTGGCATAACTGTGCTCCGACAGCGCCGTACCGCCCAGCGCGTAATGCCCCCATGTCGCAGGCACTCTGCCGTACAGGTCGGGAGAGGGAAAGCTCCCCTTGACCGCCGCCGCAAATTGCCCCGGTTCAAGCAGTTGCCGCCAATATACTGCCCACTCCCCGTCCAACTTCACGACCCCATCGGACGCCAGATTCCAACCGGCCAAATCGATGATTCCGTTCTCCGCAGTGGGCGGGCTGTTCGGAAGCGGTGGCTGCTGCGCAGCGGCGCGGCCGGGACCGGGTACCGCCGTGCAAAAAACGGCGAAGAAGACGATCACCATCAACAGCCGCAGCAGCAAACGGTTCCTGCACATGGAACAAAGACGGCTTGAAAGACTTCGACCGTGTCGATCGTCCGCTGAACCGGAAGCATGGCGGCGGCAATTCAGTCCTCTGAGAGCGGTAGGATCACGCCTATGGTCTTGAGCTTCCGGACGGCCTTGTCCGGCATTCCGGCCCTGTTGATTTGATTGCAGCATCCAAGCATTCACACTCTCTTCCAACGCGATCCGTTCATAATCTAAATTCACATATAAAATACAAAGAGTCCAGCACGCAAAAAAAGCTCTGGACCGGCTGTGACGGCCGCGAAATTCAAATGGCCAACTACCGATCGGCGCACATCGCGGCACTGCACGGCAAGCAGAACCCGTTACTGTTCCGAGCGCACTATGTTCTAGCTTCTACACACGGAACGATAGTCCTTCCGTTCGTACAAAAAAAGCCGCGGCTCGCGCCGCGGCTGCAGAATCTCCCACCCGCATTTAACGGATTTCCTTACCGGTTTTGTATAACAAATCAAGCGTTTTTCCGATCATCGAGGCAGCCTCTTCCCGCGTAATCGGCGCATCCGCACGGAATGTGTCGTCGGGATAACCGGCAATTATCCCGTTTGCGTACAGCGCTTCGACATGCTCTCTGGACCATGTCGGTACCGAGCCCGCATCGGCGAACGGCAGCGTTCCGCCCGGCGCCGGGCCGGTCACTCCGCTCAGCATGCGGCCGATCATCGCCGTCGCTTCGGCGCGGGTGATGGAACGCAGCGGTTCAAGGTTCAGGCCGCTTGCTCCCGTCGTCCCGCCGACCCAGCTGCGCTTGACCGCGGCTTTGACGTACGGAACCGCCCACGGCTGCACCTGCCCGGCATCGGCGAACGTCCGGCCTAGATCAGCGTCGCTTTCCGCCGGCGGCGTCTGAGTCAACCCGGCCATCAGCTTCATGAATTCCTGCCTTGTAATGTGCCGTTCCGGTTCGAATACTTCGGCACCGGCAGTGCCGCTGCCGTTCACGATTCCGATGGAAGCGAGGCGGTATACGATATCCTGCGACCATCTGCCGTCCATGTCGCCGAACCGGACGAAATCATGATTTTCCAGCAATGCGTACTTGCTGAAATGCTGGACCTGCGCCGTTACCGTGTGCTCCGCCGCATTCAGCTGTCCGCCGACATATTCCCATCGGCCTTTGCGCTCGTTCCGCCAATACACCGCGAGCTTGCCCGCATCGCTGACCAGCTGCGGATTGAACCTGAACCGCAGCAGCGCAGGGCGGTTCAGCTCCATTGGCGTATTGAATTTGAACTCATAGATACGGCCTGCGACTTTCTTTCCGCCGTCTTCATATGCTTTCGAGTCGCGCACTCTTCCGATGCCGAGACCGACCGCTTTTCCAAGCGTTTGCCGCGGAACGGTAAGCTCGGCGTCTTCGCCGATCGAAATGAAGGTGTCCCCGTCCGGCGATAATGTGACGGATTTTAAAAACTCGACATTTTTCTCGTTTTCGATAATGTTTCGAATCACACGCTCGAATTCCGATTGAGCCGGCGTCCCCGGGGCGGCTGTCCCCGGCGCGGCCGGCGCATTTCCGGTACCACCGACGCCATTACTTGCCGTACCGTCTCCATTCCCCGGTTCGTTCCCGCCGGAACTGCCTGTGCCTTGGTCCGGATCCGGATTCTCGGGAGGCAGACGGTACATGTCGTCATTCTCGTTTTCCGGCTTCGTTCCCGGCCCGGGATCCGACCCGCCGTTTGCCCGAATCTTGACGGTAACCGCGTCCTCAAGCGCATACTTCTCGGACAATCGGTAGGAAGCCTTGACGACCATATTACCCTCATGCTCGCCGGCTTCCACTAGTCCGGTTTCGCTCACCATTCCGAGTTTGTCTCCGTCAAGGATGTCCCAACTCACATTGCCGCCATCGATTACGTACTCTTTGCCGCCCGCATCCGTCCCGACAAGCTGAAGCTGCCGCTTACCACGAAGTCCGACCGTATCATCGCCGGCAGCAGCATGGTGGATATGCACACTCTCTATCGCGTCGATCGACGGATTGGCGACGTTCGTTTCATACGCGGTGACGTTCCCCGCCGCATCTTCCGCCGTAACGACCAGCTTCTTGCTCATCGTCCCGGCCATCGACAGCGACGTTTCGAACATCCCCGGGCCTGTCACCGCTACAGGAGTTCCATTAACCGCAATCATGCTACCGGCTTCCGTTACGCCTTTGACGATGACGCTCTCTCCATTGCCGACCGCTTGCCCGGCGGACGGGCTTTCCAGCTTAAGCTCGGGCGCCGCCGTATCGGCGACGATTTTAATCCCGGCTACGGACGTATCGCCCTTTTCATTAACGGCAAGCACATTCACGAGGTTCGAGCCTTCTTTTAACATGACCGGCTGCTGCCAGACTGTCTTCCGCTGGTTGTCCTCCAGGACGGAAGCGCCGTTCATCTTCATGCTTGCCGTTACGTTTTGATCCGAGCTCATGCGAAGAACCGCCTGCGACCGATTGACCGAATAATACAATTGCCCCGTTTCGTCGTATGCCTCCCGAACAATTCCGCCGTCAACCGCATCGATGTGCAGCTGCAGCTTCGCCGGAGCCGGTACCGGCACATACACGTTTCCGGAATACGAAGGAGAGCCGAAGTTTTGCACTTCCTCCGCGTTCTTGTACGCAGTGACCGATACTTTGTACGTTTGCCCGGGCTTGATGCCGATCGGGCTCCCGTTCTCCCCCTGCAGCGACCCGCCGATGACCGCTTGGCGCCGGTCCCCCTTTACCTCGATGACGCCGGCTTCCTTGATCGGCTGATTCGCCTCATCCAGCACCTGAAGGTAATAGCCGTCGGCCGTTTCCTTCATGCTCCAGTCCACCTGCAGCAGGCCGTTGCCCGCAGGCCCCACCCGGATATCGGACGGCGCCGAAGGCTGGTACGGATTCACGACAGTGACCGGCTCTTCGGCGGTTTTGCTGCTGTAACTTGTTCCGTCCTTATACAAGACGGCCTTCACGTAATACGTTCCGGAAGCCATCGAAGCCGGCAGTGTATATTCGGCCATGCCGTTGCCTGCGGCAATGTCGTCCTTGAGCAGACGTCCTGCATCATTGCCCGCATTTTCCGTTATATAGAGCGCTACCTTTTCATCGGTAACATGCTCGCCTTGCCAATTCACCTGAATGCTGTGACTGCCGGTTTGCTTCACCTGCACACCCGTCAGCACCGGCGGTGCCGTGACCTCGTACAGCGCCGATTGCACCGGCTTATCGGAAGCCACTTTCCATTCGCCGCTCTGAGGCTTCACGAGTGATACATACATGCGCTGCTCCAGCTTGCCGGACTCGCTTTCCTCAGCCGGAATTTCCTGAATACGGTAGTTTACATTTTCCTTGAGCGTATACAGGCTTCCGTCCGGTCGGTACACCTGCAGCTTAGGAACGGCTCCGCTGAAGGCAAACTCCAGGAAGGCGTATTCCTGATTCGCAATCCGGATCCGGTGCTCCAGTCCGTCGGCGGTCGCGGTAACCGTCGGGCTCATCGGCTGCAGCGCCGCGAGCTTGTCATCCGAACGGCCTGCCTTGCGAATATTCGTACCGAACTGCATCGTTCCTTCCACCGCGCCGGTTTCCTCGTTATAGAACGTTTTGCTGGCCACACCTTGCTCGAGCCTCCCGATCGTCCGGGGGTCCATCCCCAGGGATGCCAGCTTCGGTGCCGAATCACCCCACCGGTAAGTAAGCGAAACGGGGATGTCGAGCAGCTTTGCCGAGAAATAGGCCTGCTCGGTGCTCAGCTCCGCTTCCGCGCTGCCGAGCTCGGCTCCCCCGATAATCGGGATCGCCTTCGGTACGTGAACCGACACCTTGCCGCCGCCGGCCAGCGTAATCGGACCGAAAAATCCTTGCTTGGACGAATCGTAACCAAAGCTCGCGTATACTTCCCCGGTAACAATGTCGAAAATTTCCAGCTTCGCTCCGATTTTGACCGATAACCCCAGCTTCCGTAAAGAGTCCATCAGCAGCATATGGCCATATACTTCTTTAAGAATTTTCAAACGGGCGATTTCCAGCTCCGTCGAAAATTCAACACCCCGCATCGACAGTTCGAGCGTCGCATTATCCGCTTTGACGACCTTCGCAATATCAATGCCGCCGATCATGACCAGCTTTAAAGGAGGCAGCACCTCGAAATTGCCGAGCAGCGTATCGTACAAGTTTTTAAACCCTCCGCCGCCCTTTGTAATATACGCAACCGGTGTCGTCGGAATAATCGGAATGCCCGGGTCCCCGCCGATGACAAACAGGAAGTTGTCGGGGATCGGAATATGTCCTTCCGTGAACCGCAGGGTGAACAAGCCGCCCAATTCGAGCACCTGAAACTTGACATTCGCTTCCACCTCGTATTTCCGGTCGATCGTATCGATCGCAACCCGCCCTGATGCGCCAAGATCGATCCCCGGGATCAGGTCTTCCGGGAAGCCCGCTTCGCCTTCCGCACGGAGTCCCAGCAGCCCGAAAGTGCCCTTCGCTCCCGTCCGATCGTTTGCCTGGCGGATGCCGTAACGAGCCTCGTCGACGTCAATCCGTACCGATACGCCGTCTCCGTCAAATCCCATTTCCTCTTCTTCTCCGATTCCTGGGCCGATCCGGCCGACTTTATGCAGTGCCCCGAAGTTCAGCGCCAGCGAGCCGCCGAAGGTAACTGACTGCTCGCCGACCACGGCGTTTTTGATTTTCACCGGGAAGAAATCCATTTGCTGGACCGCATATTTGCCGGATTGGACGGCCCACCCGATTTCGATCGGCTCTTCTCCGGCCTGCGGATCTGCGCTCAGCGAGTACGCCTTGCCGTCCTCCAGCTCGATCCGGAACTCGCCGGACATAAACGGAAAGTTCGGAATGGACAAAATGCCGATTCCCGCCATTTCAATGTAGTCGCCGCCATGCTGCGCATCCTGCTTCTGCTTCTGAATCCGCATCGTCGTGGACTGCGTCCGGTACGCTTCCCAAACGTCCCTGTTCGTATCGAAGCGAATTACGGAATTGATCGTCCCGCCGCTTTCCAGCTCATAGAAGCTGCCTGCGGCGTCGGGCACTTCCTTCACATTCCCCCGCAGCTCAAGCAGTATCCGTTTGCCCGCCGCGGCGTATTGGCCTTTGAGCTCCGTCAGCTTCGCCTCGCTGTCCACCGGCACGATATCGTAGCTGTTCTTCGTGCCGACAACAAGCAGTATGCCGTAGCTGCGGGACTTGTACTGCACCTCGGGCGTTAGCTCGATACGCTGCTCATACGCCCCGTAAGCCGTGTTGATACGAAGCTTATACATCCCGTTGCGCGCATCTTTGCCGGTGAATAGGGCATCGTCCAGACGAATGGTCATGATGCCGTCATAAAGGACCGTCACGTCGGAGAGCGAGATCGAGAACGACTGTCCGTCGCCCTCGCGGATGAGCTGCGCGCCCCAGGACGTCGAGCCCTTCAGCACGTCAAAGCCTTTGCCCTTCAGGGCGATGGACTTCTCCATATCGGCAGAGAACAGCTTCCGCGGGAATACGTCGTACACTTGAATATCCGGCGGCCGACCGGTCAATGCAGGGAGTATGATGTAATTCGTCCGTACGATCTCGTCCTGCCCTTCAGCCTGAACGGCCACTTGATAGCGCACCGCCCTATAGTTCGCCTGCGGTTTGGCCTTCACCATCCACTTCAGCGACTTCGCCTCGTTCACGGCGACGCCGGCCAGCGATTTGACCGCTTTGTCCCCGGGCACCAGCTCCAGCTCCTCCGGCAAATTCAGCGAAGCCGTTACGTTCGCAAGCGGCGAAGCTTTATCGACGGTATTGTCCAGCTCGACTTCAATGGCGAACTGCTGCTCGTTATAGCCGTCCTTGCCGCTATTCAGCGTCAGCTTTTCCGGCGAGAACAGCTGCAGGTTATAATTCGCCTTGGACAACGTCGTGTAAAAGCTGCCCAGGCCGTAATACGTTTCGTACACCTGCTCTTCCCCTGCGCGCAGCGTCGCCGGATCCCAGTACAGCGCTACGGCGCTGTCCGCCGCCCCATACGGGTTTTGCTTGCTTGTGAAATCCAGCTCCGGATGGACGGCGTAATCCCACTTCGTCTCGGAAATGCCGTTCCAGTGGGCGAAAATCATCCGGTCCGGGCTCGTATTGCCCCAGCCGTTCAAGAGACCGTAGGAGGTCACCCTCGGGGCTAGCGGATCATCGACGGCCTTCCAGTAAACAGGAGCCTGTTTCAGCTCGGTTTCCTTGCGGATGAACGTGCTGCTGCCGGAAACCGAAACCGGGGAGGCATCTTCCGCCCCCAGCATCGTATCGAGCAAAATCCGCGAGCCGACCTGCTTGTCTTCCGTTGTGCCGTTGCGGACGGTGTATGTAACTTTCACGTTGCCGACGTTCGGATTGGCCTTGTCCTCGAGCAGCACCAGCGTCTGTTTGATCTTCAGCCCTTCGATGCTCCACTCCGACTCGCTGGTCAGCCCTTGCACGGCCGGGTTATAAGTAAACTTGCCGTCGGATTGCAGAATTCCGTAATGATTGCCGTAAATATAATCTTTGCCGTTAATCCGAAAGGTCGTAAAGGACGTTTCCGGCACGCGATGCACAAACAATAATGCCTTGTCGTTATCGCCTTCCTTTAGCGGTGACCCGCCCACCGTGCGGACGCTGAAACGTCCGGTGTTCTTGTGCACGGAAACGGAAACGAAGTCGTTCTTCATGTCCAGCTTCGCCGCATTGTCCTCCACCGCCATCGTAACTGTAGCGGTCGCAGGCAGCGCCGTCATGACAAGCGCCAGCAGGCTGCTTAGCAATTTTTTACCGAATCGCATGGCAACGTTTCTCCTATCTTAAATTAAGGATGGTACACATAGACGTGCACCAGCCTGATTTGCCGTTCTTGATCCTGTACCAAAAGGGTATAGTAGCCGCTCTTCGCAACCGTCAGCCGCCCGCCTTCTACAAGCGTATCGATCGTCTTGAAGGCGCCTTTGTTCAGCTTGCCGGTCGCCCACTTGGCTTCGACCTCCCCTTGCATGCCAAACAGCTCCAGCGAAATCGTATCGCCGACGACAATGACCTCATCCGGATTCGGACCGGCGCTGTTCACATAAAGCATCAGACGGCTCGCCTCGACCACTTTAGCCTTGCGCTCCACCGTCGCCGTGTTGCCGGCGGCATCCGTAACGGAATAAGTAACCGTGTAATCGCCCGCCACGTCCCGGTTGATGTTATGCTGAACGGCCAGCTGCGCACTCACATTTCCTTCGACGGCATCAACCGCTTCCACATCGGCGAGCGGCTCGATTTGGCCGCCTAGCGGCACGAGCAGCAGGTCACCGCGCAGGAAACGAATGTCCGGCTTGTCTCGGTCGATATTCGTAACTTCCGTTTTAATCGTCAGTTCATTGCCGAGCGCATCCTTCGCTTCGATCCACTGAATGCCGTTTTGCCGGAACACGACCTTGTCGCTGCCGCCGTTGTTCAATATCGTCAGCGGTTTGTCCGATTGAATCGTCACCGTCACGTCGCTGGAGGTCATTTTCGATTCGCTGTACTCAAGCGTAACGTTCGGCTTCGACTTGTCGATATTGCTGACGGCCGCTTCGATCTCCGCGGTATTGCCGGCAAGGTCTTGAACGACGAACGTAAACCGGCCGTTGGTTTCGAAGACGTACTGCTTGTTACGTGCGTTATTCAGCACCACAAATGGTTCATCCGCGTTCACGGTAACTACGACGCGATCCTTGGTCGGCTCAAGCGTGCTGTAAGTCAGGCTTGGAATCGGCGGTTTCCGGTCGATGTTGCCGACAGACGCCGTTACGGAAGCAACATTGCCCGCACGGTCCCGCAGTTGGAAGGTAAACTCCCCGTTCTGGTCAAAGTCATACACGGTCTCGCCGTTGTTATTGAGCACCGTAACGGATTCGTTCGCGAGCAGCGTAGCCCGCACCCGACCGCTTGTCGGCTGCGTCGTCGAATAGGCGATATTCGCCGTTGGCGGCTGCTTGTCGATCCGGTTCACGACCGCCGTCATTTCGCCGCGGTTGCCGGCAGCGTCCTGGAACTGGAACGTAAACTGGCCGTTCTCCGTGAATGTGTACCGGCTGCTGCCGCCGTTGTTGATCACTTGCACCGGGGCGCCGGACGGGTCCTCCGTGCTCAGCTCGACGGTTACATCCTGATTCGTCCAACCGGTGCTGCTGTAGGTCAGCTTGCCGGTTGGCGCATCGCGGTCGATCGTATCCACGCGCACCGTCGCTTGCCCCGTATTGCCGGCCGCATCGCGGAACGTAAATGTAAATTCTCCGTTTTGGCTGAACGTATACCGGTTACTGCCGTTGTTGTTCGTTAGCGTCACCGTTCCCGGTTCGTTATCGAAGGCCACCGAAGCGACCACGTCACGGGCGGTCCAGCCGTTCTCGCTGTAAGTCACGACCGGATGCGGCGGTGTTTTATCGATGAAATCGACGGTGGCCGTAAGCTCGCCTTCGTTGCCTGCCGCATCGCGCAGCTTGAAGGTAAACGAGCCGTTGTCCGTAAACGTATAGGTCCGGCTGCCGTTGTTATTCGTCACGCTCGGCGGCGATTGTCCGTCTTCCGAATCGAACATGACCGTCACAAGCACATCTTCGTTCGTCCAGCCGCTCTTGCTGTACACCAGCTTGCCGGTCGGCGGTTTGGTATCGATCTGATGGATGAGCGCGTTCGCCTGATATTCCAGACCCGTTTCCATATCCCGCACCGTATAAGCAAGCTCCCCGTTCGTCGCAAAGCGGAACACGGCTTTTGTTACCGTCGTGCTGTAAACGGAACCGGTAACCGTACTGCCGCCATAGACGGAGCCTGTGACGGAAGAACCGTAAACCGAACCCGTGACCGTGCCTCCCGCGATGGAACCGCAATAGACGGCGGAAGTCACCGTACCGCGCTCCAGCGTATCGCAGCTGACCAGCTTCGCTTCCCCGGTAATGACGAAGTTCGCCAACTGGCGCGGAGGCGCGCCCGGAACTTCGACGGTGACCGTCATCGGCTGGTTCGTCCAGAAGGGCGGATCCATCGCCACCACAGCGGAAGGAACGCTTTTGTCGATATTGCTTACCGTCGCCACCGCTGTGCCTTTGTTGCCCGCTTCATCTTCGAATTGAAACGTAAAGCTGCCGTTATCGGTGAACGTATACTGCTTGCTGCCGTCCTGCGGGTTCGTCACGGTCGTTCCGCTGGCGTCCTGAATGCTCAAGGTCGCGGTCACCGGCCCCGCCGTCCGCAGCGTCGTGCTGTATACGATCGTCCCCACCGGGGGCGTATTGTCAAGCAGGAAGGTGCTGCTTGTTTTCACTGCCTCGTTGCCGGCCGCATCAACTGCTTTTACCCATAAATACCGATTCCCGTCGCCTTCATGGGTTTCGACCGTCCCGTCGGCACTCACCGGCATCCAATCGGCCGGCGCATGAACAGCGTCTGTCATCCACTTGGCGAACAGCCGAATATCCTGCGGCGGCGTATTGTCGTCCGTCACCGTCACGCGGCTCATGGCCGACCGGCCCGGCTTCGGATTGCCGCTTGCGGACAGCACAATTAGCGGAGCCTGCCTATCGATGTTGCCGGTCTGTGCCGCAACGCTGGCGGTATTCCCGGCCAAGTCCCGGAACGTGAATACGTATTCGCCGTTATTCTGGAACACGTAGCTCATCCCGGCGGCGCCTGCGCTGGTCACTTCGATTTGCCCTGCCGGCGTATAGTTGTCAGCCGGAACGATCGTCGCCGTTACCAGCTGATTCGTCCAAGCCGTCGTGCTGTACGATACGGTAGCCGTCGGCGGCGTGACGTCGTACATCACCGTATCGGAGTACTCCGCGCTTTCGTTCCCGAGGGCGTCGGCAAACTTCACGGCAACCGTATGATTGCCTTCCGTTGGCTGCGTTAGAGACACGTTGTAGCTGCGCTCGTAAGGCACCCAGCCGCTCCAGCTTCCGCCGTCAATCCGGAAAGCCATGCTTTCGGGCTCGCTGTCGACGCGATCGACGGCATCGAGAACAACATCAATACGCAATTGATTCGTATATGTTCTCGCTGCCGCAGCGCTGCCTCTCGGTCCTGCGTTATCGAGCAGGAACGCTCCGCTCGAAATCAGCACGCTGTTGCCGGCGGCATCGTACAGCTTTGCGTGGATGTAATAGGTGCCCGTCAGGCTGCTCAGCGTGATCTTGTCCTGCCTCGTCGCCTGCGTCCAGTCCGCATCGTTTCCGTCCGTCGTCGGGCTCGTCGTCACAGCATATTTGATCGCCGTCACATCGGCTGAAGCGTTAAAGCCAGCCTCCACCGATTTGACGTAATTCGCTCCGGTACCAGCGATCGTAAACGAGCCTGATGGCGGTGTATTATCCAGCAAAAATCCGTCGGTATCGACGATGTAGCCCATATTCCGCTCCTCGCTCGGAGCGCCCGGATTATCCGAAACCTTGAGCCACAAATACCATGTATCGTTCGCATTCGGCGGCGTGCCGATCGTGCCGGAAGTGAACGTTGTCAGCGGTGCGCCTAGCCCATCGTAAAATTGCGTCCAGCCGCTGCCGTCCGCAGGCTGCACATCGACGCGGTCCGACCAGGCGTAGGAAGCCGGTCCGAGAATCCCTTTTGCATCCGTCAAGGTGACCGTCACTTGATGCGCCTTCGCCGCGGTTTGATTGCCGGCAGAATGAAACTCGGCCGTAGGCGGCGTTTTATCGGCAATGTATCGCCCGGCGCTCTTCTTCGTCAGCCATTGGCCGGCGGTGTCCCCAGCCGTAACCTCCAGCTCATAGGTCCCTTCCTCATCCGGCGCGGTGACAATAGCGTTGCCGGTATAGCTGCTTCCCGCCGTCTCCCGTCCGTTGTCCGTATTGATCCATCTGTACGTGAACGGGAACGCGACCGCGGACAACGAATCCGTGACCTGCACCGTCACGTCATGCTTGCGCCGGGCCGCACCGCTTTCGGCGGACAGCGTAACCGACGGCGGCGTATTGTCGACCGTCAGCGGACCGGTATGGCTGGTCGCCTCATTCCCAAGCTGGTCAACAGCCTTGGCGTGAAAATAATAGCTGCCGTTCATCGCCGCATCGGTCGGCACGCAGTTATAGCCGCCGGCTGGCAGCGTCGGTTCGCTGCCGATCCAGATGACACCAGTCTGCGCCGTGCTCCACTGGTAAAAAATTTGGCTCACGCCCACTCCGGTACCGTCCGAAGCATCGATTTTCACATGCCCCCGGCTTGTCCCGGGGAAGAGCGGATTCGGATCTGGCGGCGGACAGCTTTGGCCCGCATTCGTGCCGAACGTGATCGCAGGCGCCGCCGTATCGATTCGAATATTTCTCGCAGCGGACAATGCGTTCGCTTTCACGAGCAAATTCGTCGGCGCGCTGTTGCCTACCGCGTCCATCATCCAGCCGCCGGTGTCGGTTAGCTGCAGGACATCCAGTTTGACCGCATTTTCCCCGGCATTCACGCTGTACCTGTATTTCAGCTTCGTTTGGGCGCCGACCTGCTCCGAGCCGACATAATCGATCCCGCTGCGCCCCGAATTGAGCGTGACGGCCGGAGGATGCACCGCCCCGTCCCGCCATACGATCGTTTCGTTAAACAGAAACGCCAGATCAATGAGATCTCCGGCCTTATAAGCGCCGTCGCCGCTTACGCTCGTGATTTGTGTGACGTATGGGCCGCTGCCGTCCACGACGACGTTCGACTGATACGTAACGAGTGTGCCGAGCCAGCCGTCAATCGCATAGGCCTGCAGATCCCCCGGACCGCCGTTTATGTAGTTGCGGATATCGGTCTCTGGATCCCAGACAACCCCCTCCAGGTTTCCTCCGAGCAGCTTGCCGCTAGGCGTATTCTCATCTACAGTCAGCTTGCAGGTCATCGTTTGGTTATGGTTGGGAGAATCGCACGGAACCGATATATACGGGTTGTTGTTGTTATCCGTATCCCCGTCCTGCAATTTAAAACGAATGGCCGCCTTCATGACGTACACGCTCTGATCGAAAAAGATGTTGACTTGCATTACATCGCCTTTTTTAAACGTAGCGCTGCTCAAGGTAGCGACATTATTGCCGGAGCCCAAAGCCCACATCACATCGTCTTTCGTGCCGCCGAGCTGCGGCGCGCCGTTCGCGGCTTGCACAGCCTGGCTTTTTGCCAGCATAAGCACCACGAGAAGCAAGATCGCAAACGCTGCACTGCATTTCCTCAACTATCCCACCCTCTTATCCTATTTAATGAAACTATTTTCGCTTTCATAGCATAAAGGTCAAAGTTTAAAACCCGTTAAAAACCGACCGACAAATTGAAGTGAGGGTTCGACAACCGCAAAGAGCCAGGCGACGGATTCGCCGCTGAAGCCGGATGCACCGGACAGCAGCCCTTTTAGAAAAACAACAAAAAGACGCGCCGCAACATACGACGGCACGCCCAATGCATGAAACCTATTTTATTTTTCGCGAGGTTCCTTACATCGTCCCTCCACCCTGCCGGATTTCCGGCGGTATGACTTCAGGTCCCCGGTTGATGAACTTATAGATGAATGTGCCGACTTTTGCCTCGTCGTATGCCGGCAGCTCCATCGTTTTGGTCCATGCCGTGGCTACAATTTTATCGTTAGCGGGCACATCTCCGTTCGGAACGGCCAGTATTCCCGAGCCTGCTTTTCTATAATGCGCAAGAACATTGAGTTTTTCCAACGTTTCCGCGTCCGTATTCGGAGGATAGTAGATGACGATATCGCCATGCTCCAGATTATGGACCAGCTTCTCATAAGGCGGTTTCTCATTATAAAAACCGTATTTCAAGTCGTGGGGGCTATGAACGCCGGATGTCGGTATTTTCATTTCATATGGAACCGGGGCCTCCGAGTGTCCTCCTCCGTAATCTTTATCGTTCGTCACCTGAATCTCCGCATTGTAATTCAGCTTCTCAATATCGTACTTGCCGGCGGTATACTGAATCAGATTGATTGCAATAAGCAGCAAAGCAGCGCCGAGTAACGTATGAGAGGCGATAAGAACGTATTTGCTTTTCTTTTTCAAAACGGCTTTCTGCGCTTTTTTCAAGCCGCTGTTGTTTTTATTTCTTAAATTCCATGAATACACATATCCGGCAACGGAAGCAATGACTATTATCGCGCCTATATACAAAAGCTAAAAATGTCATGTCCGTCCCTTGATGCATGCCTGCGTGCGATTCCATGACCAATCCTCCGTTTGACTTGTTTCTATTTTTGATCCAGATCGAAAATTACCTTCAAGCAACACTACACTATGTAGTGTTTAAACTATAACATGAACTTACAACCCGATCAATCTGAAATGTGTATGCGATCCGAAACGGCCATCCATGCATGGAGCTCGGGGTGATTCACCCCTGATCATGGAAGAAGAGCGGGTGCTCACGGCAGTCCGCTCTTCAGTCTATGGATGTTATCGGGAGCCGGTGGTTACAAGTGGCGGTTCCGTTTTACTTCGGCCGCTCCCCCGGGTCTGCAATGTCCCGATTACGATTCCCAGCGTCGTTAGGGCAAAGGCCAGCACATGGATCCAATGGATCCGCTCGTGCAGGAAAATGACGGCTCCGACAATGCTGGCAAACGGCATCCCGTTAATGAACATGGCCGTTTTGTTCGCTCCCAGAAGCTTGATGCCGTAATTCCAGCCCAACGTGCCGAGAGAAGAGGCGACCCAGGCGGAGAGCAGCATGACGACCCAGCCGACTCCGCTGAAATGAACTTGACCGTAGGCGGAAGCCCCGTATTTCATGAACGCACCGACATTGAGCATCAATCCGCCGATCAGGGTGGAGTAGGCCGTAATGACGAGAGTCGGAATGTTCGTTGCCGACACTGTCTTGATCAGCAACCCACCGACAACATAGCCCAGCATGGAAATGAACATGATCAGGTCGCCCCAACCTGATAAACCGACCGGAGTTTCCCCTCCACCGGACAAGACCACGATCACGACGCCAGCGAAGCCTGCGGCAATGCCCAAGGACAAGCGGAGCGTCATTTTTTCGCTGACGAACAGCGAGGCAAGCAGCGCCGTTGTTAGCGGATTGAGACCAAGGATGAGCGAAGCGTTTGTAGCAGTGGTCATCTCTACGCCGGAGGCGAGGAACAGCTGGTGGATAAAGATGGACGTTATCCCTACGAGCGTCAACAGGATCCACTGCTTTAGATTCGGCTTATACCAGCCGTATTTGCGGACCGCAAACGGAAGAAGAGCCAGCCCCGCAAGCGGCATGCGTACCGCTGCCACCAGGAAGGGAGGCGTCGATAGCGTCAAAAATTTGACCATCACGATATTCAGTCCCCAAGATACGACAACGAAGGCTAATACCACATAAATCCATTTCTTTGCACTTTCCACTGCGGCCGCTCCCATCTTAGCTGTGTGTCGATTTTTTCATGAGAACAGGCCCCGGGTTTCGCCGAAGCCTGCATAATTCGTATTATAGCATATTACATCTGCCGAACTGATGAAAATTTTGTGCGAACGGTAACAAGCTACGGACGGAAAATCAGGGTGACGACATCGATTTCATCCGGTGTCAATAGAACCGGAAATCCATAATGAAACCATGGGGCAGACTTGAATGAATCTTACTAGGAATGGCCCGCAATGGGCTTACCCCTCGCCTTGTTGCTCTACGCCATTGGATCGAAATCCTGCGAACAAGCGAGTATTCGTGAGATATTCAAATCGTACCGAGGGAGTTGAAGAAACTTGATTAGGTTGGATATTAGCCTTTCTAATAAAAAAATAAAGGAAAAGTAAATGTAACGAAAGCTGCCCAAAGTCCGTAGACCGGCAAATACTTAGTAACGGCATCTTGGATAGCCAACGGTCCGGTTTTGTTTTGTAGAAAACGCATATAGGAGATCATAATCCAAATTAGATTGGCCCAGATAAGTATGTTTATGCCTAAAGCAGCAAGTCTGTTAGGCGTAATCCCATAAGAAGAAAGCCTGAACACGATGGCTGATAAAGCCACGCTGTCAATGATAAGAGCAAGAATAATAAGGGCAAAATTTATATAATCAGAAATGTTCTTTTTCTCGTCTGTGCCGCTTTCGGTAATGGAGAATATGGTGACGGCCAATACACTAAGGAGTATTCCGTTGAAGGATATGAGGAAATTGCGGTCCAAGAATGGATTTTTCCCCACCCAAATAACCGTTATAAGATAGACCAGCAATGTGACCAGTACAAGAGGACTAAAAATTTTGGCTATATATGGTGCAATATTTTTAGAAAGCTTAAGGTTCCTTGATACTAGGTATGTAGCCACAATAGCGAGAGCGGCAGCACCAAATAGAACGACATTTTTAAAATAAAATTCAGATATATCCATTCCGACGAATCTAAATAACTGCATGGTTAATGCTGTTAGCAGCATTCCGCTGATTGCCATGCTGGCGTAGAGTATGCAAAATTCCCCATTAAATTTAAGATAAGCCAATCTTGTGCTGCCTATTCGATATTCATTTCCTGTAAATGCAAGCCCTAATAATACCCATAAGAAAATGGGAAGGTGTAGATAAGCCAAAATAATACTGTCTTTCTGCTCTAGTGGCAGCATATTAAGATAGAATCCGGAGATTAGGAATAACGATATAAGGGTGTAAAGAACATTTTTTTTAGGGGTATGCTTCAATACAAAATAGGCAGCAATAAAGGGAAGTATACCAAAAACAAGGTTAATAGGGGCTATTGCTTGCTGTTCGACAAAATGCAAAATGATCCTGGTGCTAATCCCGGCCAGAACTGCTAAAATGCCCATGGACAAGAAATTTTTCTGAAGCAAGGAAGCTTTTTCTGTATTTGTCGTCTCCTTGAAATGCAGTCTTTCATACCAAACGGCAAGAACCTGCGAATCAGGATTTTGTTCCCAGGCGGATGAGAATGACTTTTTAAAAGCTTCGGGTTCTTTTCTAAACATTCTCTCCAGCTCATGGGGGTTAGCAATATTTTCAATAATCAGATTGTTAATGTCCATGTTATACCTCCCCTAATTATCGTCATATGAAGTCCTACTTTCCTCCACAATGTTTCTTAGCCAACTTTCTTATCCTTGACTGTCTTCGTCACTTTTGTATTCTAAAATATCTCCGGGCTGACAATCTAAAGCCTTACAAATCGCCTCTAGAGTTGATAATCGAATCGCTTTTGCCTTTCCATTTTTCAATATAGAAAGGTTTGCCATTGTTATTCCAACCCTCTCCGAAAGTTCGGTTACGCTCATTTTTCGTTTAGCCAACATCACATCAATATTGATTATAATCGCCATGTTATTCACCTCAGACCGTCAAATCATTTTCTGATTTTATATCGATCGCCTCTTTTAAAAGCTTTTGGAGAACAGCAGCAAAAACGGCAATCACCATGGAGGCAAAAATCATGACCAATCCGATTACGATGATACCTGGGGCATCGTCTTTCTCCCCCATGAGATAAAAGAGTGGCATGCCTAATACATACAAGGTACTGATTGTAATTGCACAGTATTTTATATTTTTTAAAGCCCTTACAGATAATTCCGAGAATGCTTTGTTCTTATCGATATAGCTTAAAAGTTTAAAAGCTTGATACAGAGCAAAGTAAAAAGGTATCGCCGTTGCATACAATTCGATAAAAACGAGATATTTCATATAAGTAATATCTGGATACAATTCTGCTGCATAATTCGCTATCTCAGGCACCAAAAAAATGCACAAAGCAAGAACTGGGATTCCAATAAGAATAACGGCTACCTTTAAAAAAAGTGTTGTACCTCGTTTCATAAACAGCCCCTCACTTATTATTAAATTTAGTTTGACTTTAGCACACAATTTATCGTTTTGCAATAAATAATTACCGATTATAATTATATTTTTATCATTAAATTCAATATCACCTTGATTTTAGACAAAGATAAAAAAGCATCCTCATTACAAAGAAATGCTCTTCGCACTTGAAATACCACGCTATCTTTGAGTCTCCTGGTCCGAGCGAGCAGTTCTCTGGCGTTTGCTTCCGTGCTTTAACGCCATATCGAGTTATTGGGTCGTTAGTTCCCCAGATCCTGAAAAAAACACTTCATTTTCATGAAAATATATAAAAAATCATTTTGCACTTGAAGCTTACGTAACGGAATGTTTTATGATGTGGAAACCGGTAAAAACCTCGCGCGACAAAAAGGGGATGATCAATCTATACCGAATCCGATATTGCACGCCTGCAGCAAATTCTGTCATTGAGAAAAGAACCGTTGGACGTTCAAGAATTCACTAAAATATTGAGCGCCATGAGGACGAGCCATCATAAATATTTTGCCGAGCGGGAAGCGAGCTGGGAATCCGATCTCGACCGACTTAGCGATTATCTTGGCGAGTATGCAGATGATGTATCCCAAGGGAGGACAAATAAACCATGAATGAACGATCTGTAAAGTATGTAGAAATAAAGCGATCGGACAACGGAACTCAACTCATCTATACTGAACAAGGAGCTTTCTTCGATGGTCACGATCTACCAGAACATCGCGAGCACGGCACAAAATTTATGTTAGATAAGCTGGGTTTGGAGATGCAGAACGAATGAAGAACGCCTTGCATGGAAATGAAATGAAGGCTGGAATAATGGAATGGACAGGGCTTGCAGTACTAGCCCTGCCCGCCCTCCTTGTCTCGATCGATCTCTCCGTAATGATTCTCGCGCTGCCGCACATTGGTGTCGATCTCGGCGCCGATAGCGCTCAGCAGTTGTGGATCATCGACATCTACGGATTCATGCTCGCCGGGTTCTTGATCACCATGGGGACACTAGGAGATCGGATCGGTCGCCGTAAACTGCTGTTGATCGGCGGGAGCGCATTCATGATAGCCTCGATATTGGCTGCATTCTCCCAAAGCGCTGAGATGCTCATTGCGGCCCGCGCAATACTCGGTATAGCCGGAGCGACAGTATCGCCTTCTACTCTAGCCTTGATCAGCAACATGTTCCGTGACCATAAGCAGCGCTCCTTTGCCATCGGCATATGGTTAACGTGCTCTATGGGCGGCATGGCGCTCGGGCCCGTGGTTGGAGGTATCATGCTAGATTACTTCTGGTGGGGCTCGGTGTTCCTTCTAGGCGTGCCAGTCATGTTGCTTCTACTAATAACCGGACCCATGTTGCTGCCCGAATACCGGCACCCCGAATCCGGCCGGCTGGATTTGATCAGTGTTGCGTTATCGCTGGTCGCCATTCTACCGATCATATACGGCCTCAAGGAAATCGCCAAGTACGGCCTTCAGATGGTGCCAGCGCTATTGATGCTAGCGGGTGTCGTCCTAGGCACGGTGTTTGTGTCGCGGCAGCGCAGGCTGACGAACCCCCTACTCGATTTACGCCTACTCGCGAGTCCCGGATTCAGCGCTGCACTGGGAGGCATGTTCGGTATTACACTGACAGGAGGGACCTTACTCTTTATCGCGCAGTACCTCCAATTTGTGCAAGGAATGTCGCCGCTTCAGGCAGGGTTGTATACGCTCCCCGGGGTAATTGCCTCAATGGTCGGTATGTTCTTCTCACCGCTAATCGCACGACGGATACGACCGGCGCGTCTTATCGGAACGGGACTACTGATATCGACCATGGGCTGTTTTCTCCTAACTCAGGTCGGAGTAGAGTCAGGTCTCACGTTTCTGGTGCTCGGGTACATCTGCTTCAATATAGGTGCAGCCCCGCTCCCGAGCCTGTCCAGCGACCTTGTCATCGGCTCAGCCCCGCCGGAGAAGGCGGGATCGGCGGCCTCCATGCTGCAAACCAGCGGCGAGTTCGCCTTCGCGCTGGGCATCGCAGTCTTTGGCAGCATCGGCACGGTCGTTTACCGCAGCCAGATGGCAAACTCTATTCCTGCCGACTTGCCGGCGTCCGCGGTACAAGCTTCCCGAGACAGCTTGGCCGGGGCCACGGCTATAGCGGAAGGCCTCTCCGAACAAGTCGGCAAGACGCTGCTCACTGGTGCACGTGAAGCCTTTACCAGCGGGATGCACGCCGTTGCAGCAGCCAGCGGCGCTATCATGCTCGCTATCATCGTCCTTATCGTTACGCAGCTTCGGCACGTACGACCAATCGGAAAGACTCAGTCTAACCAAGCCGACAGTATAACAGAAGTTGCACCCGGCGCTACCAAAGAATCAAATTAGTTGCACTACATAGTCATGCTTACAAAACCAGATCATTGTGTGAGTATGTCAAAAGGAGCTGCCGCGGCAGCTCCTTCATCGTTTGAAAAGAATCCTTTATTGATATCGTATCCGTTACTTTAATGAAAACAGGGAGCAGCTGCCGTTGCAATCCGCTCAAATGAAACTTCGATAGCGTAACTTGAAGTAATCTATTTTGATTCAGCAACTGGCAGGATATTTACACGGTGTTTTAAATAAAACATGATGGCGGCACTGTCGATGTTAATAAACTGCATCAGATCGATCTGCGCGTATCTTCTCCATCAATCCATTCCTTCACTTCGCGTCGTAGCGTGTCTAATAACGACTCGAATTTCTCCACTTGGCCCCCCGGCAACTCCAACTGTTTCGGTTCGTTAGGCTTGTTACGAGTCTGGATAATAATTTCGGTTTTCCGTTCACGTTCAACGATGGCACGTGCATTGCTTCAACGCGAACAAGGAGCATCACCGTGGTGTTCTGCTCCCTTTCTGATTGAACTATTGTTACTGTTAACATTCCTGTAGGTGTTAGTATATTCAATTTGCAGAAAAACGGACGCCTCGCTAGGATGAGTATGTACTGGGTTGCAGCCCTCAGAACTCACCTTAGGAGGCGTTATTATGAAGTCTAGACTAATTAAAGCTCAAAATCAACGTGTAGAACGTATTTCCACTTCCACTCTTGTCATTGGCATCGACATTGCCAAGGAGAACTATGCCGCTCAAGCCATTAATTTTCGAGGTTTACGCTTCAACACTAGCCGGGCCTGCCCAAAATTTTTCGCTCATTTCTTTTGTCGGATTTAACATTTTGGCACTATGCTTTGTGTTAAGTATGAAGGGAGGGAAAACATGAAGGTTCCTTTACAGAGAACAAACGAAGAGATTGCAGATATTTACAGAAGGCAGGTAGACACGGTCTATCGGGTTTGCTACATGTTTCTAAAAAACGTACCGGATACGGAGGATGCCGTTCAGTCGGTATTTCTGAAGCTGATCCGATCGGGGCCAAGATTTAAAGATGGAGAGCATGAAAAAGCATGGCTGATCGTTACAGCGCAAAATCACTGCAAAAATGCGCTGAAATATTGGTGGAAACGAAAACGGGCTGCCTTTAGCCGAATATTTGAAGGTTTCTACGTACAGAAACCTCCATCAGGAGAAATATTGGAACTGTTGCTCGCGCTGCCTGATAAATACAAAATTGTTCTGTATCTGTTCTACTATGAAGGCTATTCCAGCAAAGAAATTTCCAGCCTCATTGGTATAAAGGATAGTACGGTGCGCGCGCGGTTGAGAATTGGACGAAACCATTTGCAAATCAACCTTACAGGAGGTCATACCTATGAAGACAGCGCAGTTGAAAAGCTCGATTGATGATCTAACGCCCAGCGAAACGCAGAAAGCTAGAATGTTAAATGATCTATTGCGTCGTAAACGAGAAGAAGAGTCCTCCGTAGGTGTTCGGTTCGGGATGGGGAACAGACGAAATATCAAAATAAGCGTAACTGCGGCGGTACTTGTTATATGTTTTTTGGTAGGCGGCAGTGTTCTCAGAGAAGGCCCACCACCACTCTCGTTCACGATGGTAGCCTACGCCGCGGATATGGATGGCAGTAGAACACTTATTTTAGAAGGGACGCAGGTCGAACTTCCGTTCGGAAGACTAATACGGGATCAAGCAATTCCACAGGCCGATGGCACGACCAGATATAACACTTATTTGAATGGCTCCAATTATTTTTCTGTATCAGGCGACAATATTAAATCCGTGACATATATAAGCGAGCTTGGGGAATTGACCTATACAGACATCATAATGAGAGATGCGGATCCTGAGTATATCCGGGCGCGCAATGAAGCCAAGTTAATGCCGGGTGTCGGATCAATAATGGTGCAAAGCGGCCCCCTTTCTTATGAGCAAAAAGGCAATAAGGTAACCGCCGTCTATTATAAAGAATGGGGCGATCAGTCGTTGGCAGTCCGCTGGCAGCCCTGGTATGTTTCTATGAAGATGGCTGCTAATGCAGACATCAATCCTGCCGATTTCCCCCATGAGAAGATCACTGTTACCGTTAGCTTCGACAACGAAAAAATAGTGACCAGAACGCTTTATTTATCATTTACGACCGACGGGACACTGATCGCGGAACTTGCAAAGACATGACTAATGCTATCTGCTTTTTCTTAAGGTATTTAAATGTGAAAAATATCTCACTGAATGTTAACATGCCTGGTGCAGTTGCCGGGATGGAAATCATTTTTCAATTTACATTTGAGTTCTCCATAAACGATTGTGCTGTTAAGAGGCCGTGCTCTGTATTTTAAAGCAACCAACATAAGCATGATGAATCCAAGCGTATAGGCGCCTGACAAATCTTTAATGATGCCGAGTACAATTGGCGGGAAAAATCCGCCTACACCGCCTGCTGCGCCAACAATACCCGTTACTGCGCCGTGTTGCCTGATGATACTTCGGGAACCATTTTGAATACAGCCCCGTTTCCGATTCCCAGTAAGGCTGCAGCAGCCAGACAGCTCGCACTGAATAAAGTGAACTGGTGCAAAGACGCCGCCATTGCGAGCGAAGTGATGATCAGACCGGTAAATACAATCCCAAGCATACTACGCGAACCGACGCGATCGGCCAAATAACCGCCCAGCGGACGAATAAGCGTCGCAATCACACCGAATCCGGCTGTTTTCAGGCCTGCGTCGGTCGCGGACAGCTGGAATAACTCCTTAAGAAACGTCGGCAAGTACGCTCCGAAAGCCACGAATCCGCCAAATGTCAAAAAGTAAAAAATGGATAAATACCAGGTGGATTGATCTTTAAGAACGGCCATAGATTGTGTAAATGTCTTGACCGCAGCCGGCGAGGGCAAATCTTTCGCTCCGATCCAAAAGATGGCCGATACGATGACGATCATGATCGACAAGCTCCAGAATACCCAGGTCAGACCGAAACGGTTAAACATCAAAGGCAATGTAAAGCTGGCAGCAGCTCCCCCGAGATTGCGCTAGCATTAACGGAAACGCAAGAAACAGCATGGTTGCAGTAAATACTCGTTTGCCGCCGTAACGATCGGTATAAATGCCCATAGGAATTCGCAATATGGATCCGAGCAAAACAGGAGTTGCGATCAGCAAGCTTTTTTGAATGGTGCTTAATTGAAACTAATGGCTCCCACGACTTCATCGCGTCCGAGCGTTGTGCAGCCGCAGATTCCTTCCTTGACAGAAACAAGGCTTCGGTCAATAAATCCTTTCGAGCTTGGAGCAAAGAGCCAAGGAACTTGGCATCAGCCACCTCATTTTAGACACGCTTACGAATCAAACGGGCGCTCAAAAACTGTTTGCGAATAACGGTTATCAGCATAAAGGAGCGGCAATAATTGACGGTTTCAATGTCTTTATATATGAAAAAGCACTCGCTTAATTTTAGGAAAAGTTAAATAATATTCCATCTATATACGGATCCGGGGTGGACACCGATGTTCACGTCGGCCGTCGGATACGACCTGAAAAATTCCTTAAATCAATTAAACTTCCCGTTACTCAAACAGGCTGCCGAATATTCGGCAGCCTGAAGATATACTCTCATTTTTCGATTGCTGGACGAAAGCCTAAATTACAGCAAAGCAAAATATTCATTGTTATTTTCTTTAACGGATATCCTTACTGATTGATGTATTTTTCGAATACAGAACCAAAGTCTTTGATTTTATGCTCGGCGTGTTTCGATTTCAACCAGTTATACGCTGCTTCGTTGATAGCACTGAATTGCTCTGTGGCTGATGCACTCTGAGTGGAAATACGGCCGATGCTCTCCTTTGCTATTTGTACGCTTGACATGGCATACACATATAGCTGGTCGTTAGTCGCAACAATTTCTGAAATTTTGATTAATGCTTTATACAGATCCTTAATCTGTTCAATTTGCCTCTTATCGACGTCTATGGAGAAGCTTACGTCGCCAATATGGAATTTAATCTCAATGTCCAAATCAACCGTCCCTGCAGTCTCTAAATATACTTTCGAAATTTCATTGGCAGTGTAGCTGTAGCGCTTCAGGATACGCTTGCTGCTGATGGCACTCTCACCGTCAAGATGGATCAATGCGAGATTGGTAAAGCAGTACTCGTCTTTCTTCGATTTAATGATGAAGTAAATTTGCTCCCCATCCTCATGCATGACATAATCGTCAGCATCGACTTTGTCGAAGTCCTTTCGCTCGATGACTTTACCGATATCGCTTAATCCCAACGCATCTGCCGCCAGTTTTTTAAACACAGTCCTCATCCTCTCAAGTGAAAATTATTGCTAAATGGTTCCATCCCAACTTCTATTGTAACGGAGCATCAACAGTGCAGGCAATATCGCGAACTTTTCCCAGCCCTTAATATAATTAAAGCTGCCATGTTTTCACCCGGATCACTGTAAGGACTCAGCGCAAAGCTTCGGCCCTTTTTCAGTACTTTCCATCCATGCCCCTGACGGGGCACCGCCTAGGCGATAATTCGAAAAAAGCGGGCGTCCATTTTTGTATGTCCGGTCAAATAAAATACCCCGAATATTTCGGGGTACAATAATCGCTGCCAACGATAAGATCACTTCATTTTTTCGCCGGCAATTGCCTTGTCGGCTTCCTCCTGAGCGATACGAACCGCCGTGTTCCGATCCAGCTTCTCTTTAATCATTTTGTTAAAAGCGTTCTGGTTTGCCGTCTTTACGATATCATCGTACTTCGTCGGTTTGGCCATCGAACCGTAATTGTTTTTATAGACCGCCTGAATGTTTTTACCCTGAAGCGATTTTAGATTTTTACCGAACAGTTCTTTCAGCTGAGGGTCTTTTAGCGCCGGCAAAAAACCGTTTCGGGCTATGATTTCCTGCGCTTCCCGATTCGTAGTGAGGAACGAGACGATCTCGAAAGCATCCTCTTTGTTTTTGGACATGGAGGATACCGCGAGTATATGGGCTTGCGTTACTTGTTCCTTCGTGGAAGCGTCTTTGCGAATCGGATAAGTCACCATGTCCCAGTCAGGCATTTTCCCCTGCTGTAACAGATCTTCAAACTCGGCCAATCGCCCGCCGGACGAGCCATACATCGCAATCGTCTGATCTTTCTCGAAACCGTCTACGCCTTTCTTTGATTTCTTGTTGTCCGGAATGTTCTCAATCGATTGAAACAGGTCGAAAAGATATTTCCACTCGTCGGACGATACGGTTGATTTATCGGTTTTCGGATCTACGAATGGAACCAGCATATTTTGTGCGACAAGCCGCAGACCGTTAGGATCGACAGTCAAATAGCTAGGGTCCTTGGCAGCAATTTTCCGTCCGGTATCGATGACCTCTTCCCACGTAATGCCGTCTTTCGGATAAGGAAGCGCAACCCGGTCAAAAATCGCTTTGTTATAGTACAGAACATTCCAATTGAGCCGCAGCGGAAGCGCAAACAGCTGGCCGCGATCGGAATAAAGCTTGATGGAATCGATCGGATTTTTCTCGAATTGATTCAGGTCAAAATTTGATTTACGTACCAATTCATTCAGATCGGCCAGTACTTCCAGCAAAACAAACTGCGTCATATCCAGCGAAGTCGTATAGATGAGGTCTGGAACGTTATTCGTGCTGATCAAATCTTGAATCGTCGTCCCTTTTCCGCTCCGTACCATTTCCAGTATGACGTTCGGATATTTCTTTTTGACGGGTAGGGCAAAAAGTTCCTGAAACTCCTGATCTGTAATGCCTGCATTGGATTGAAACACTTTCATTGTAACCGGCTTGCCGTCCGCTATTTGTTTTTTGCCGGACAGCGCTGTCGTCTCACCCGCCGCTTTCGGCATACTGCCCGGTTCGTTCGTTTGACCGGAGCTGCACCCCGCGAGGAAAGCAAGCATGATGGAAAACAAGTAAATCGACCTTGATCTTGCATGACTGCGAATCATCCAAAGCGCCCCCCTCATCAAATCAATCATGGAGTGGTAGAAACAACGATCAGCGCGTTGCCGATCGGCCGCTCTTCTCCGTCAGAAGGCCGGTTCATGACCGTCAGCCCAGTTTCTCCCGGTTTGCGGACAACAAAGGTAGAAGATCCGCCTCCGTCGATATTAATCGCCTGCTCCATGCCTAACGACTGCATATACACGGCTCCCTCCAGATAAGACAAGCCGTCCGAATAACCTTCCTGCCGCCCGTCAAACTCAAAGACGTACAAGTCCGATCCCTTTGAGGCAAGTATTGTTCTCGGGTGATGATCCAATATCCGCGCGTTCAGGATATCTGTTACTTCTTTCGTCAGCTTCCCGTTCTCCAGCAAAACCATCGCGTTCGGATGATTCGCCCCTCCCATCATATACCGGGCATTATTCAGTTCGCTGCCGAAATCGATTTGGAATGATACGGTTTTCCCTACACCGGCATGTTGTTTGACCCAGTCCGACTTGCTTCCGCTTGCCGTCAGGACGAATTTTCCTTTAGGAATATTATTATTCACTGTAGTATAAACCGCTTCGACAACACCTTGAACCATTTGGCCCGGCCGCAGCTTCACATTCGGTTCGGACGGACGAATTACGACCTCCACCCCCTTCGTCCCCGCAGACATCGTCTTGCTTCCGAACCGCTCGGTCATGAGAAAGGCGTGATTCGTAAGGCTGGTCGTTCTGATTTTATTGACGCCGCTGAGCTCGAGTGACGCTCCGTCTTCCGCTTGGAGCGATGAACGAACGGCTATGCCGCCGCCGAGTCGGAAAGAACCGTTCTCCATGATCGCAAGATTTGTGCTTGTATTCCCGACCGGCGACGTCATCACCTCGCCGTCGGTTACTTGTACTCCCAAAGGGACCCCCGTCGGTACGTCAAAAAAGTCCGCATTGAAGCCGGCGATCACCCTGTGGCCTTCACGATCGTTTTGCAGCGCCATATTCGTAACCGTATCTTTCGCTGCAACAATCCCGCCCGGTGAAACAACTTCCAGTTTAATCTGAGGTTGATTTGTATCAATTTTCATGCTGTTAATGACATTCGTAATGCTGCTGCCTTCTTGGATGTGCCCTTTTTTCTGGCCGTTATCCGGCTGCGATTTGTCGCGAAAACGGAACATCGTATCGAATTCTACCGTTTTTCTTTCGTAATTTGCTCCTAACGTGACAAGAAACTGATCCGAAAGCGAGTTTTCTTGGTTCGTTTTACTATAAGCCCGGTCATACGTCAACGAAACGGTCAAAAAGATCCCCGATAGGAATACAACAGCAGCTGGCATTATGAAACGCTTATGTAATCGAAGCGTGGACAGCATGGACATCCTCACCTTTCTCTTTAAAAAATATGGAAGGAAAACCGGGATAAGCTGCGTTTTACCTGGTCATCCCCCCTTTTGCTTGATTGATCTTCTATGTCGGTACCGGAATGTTTATAATATGTAGTAAATCATTATTATGGAAACAGGACTAGTCGCATTTTAGTTTTAATCGTACGCGATTTTGCGAATTTCGAAGTATGGGAGGAGGATGAATATGAACTTTCCGATTCTTCATGAAAAGCTGAGATACGAGAACCCGCTAGTTCCGATGCGCATATTCCTCCATCAAAAACCTGACGGTTATTTGAACTTTTGGCACTGCCATAAACAAATCGAGATGCTGTACATATTGGAAGGCGGGCTTGATGTTTACATCGATAAGGAAATGTACCCGCTAATGCAGGGAGATCTTGTTATTATCGGTTCCAACGAGCTGCACCAAGACTATTCCCGCCTTGTGAAATATTTCGTCTTTCAGTTCGACTTCCAGCAGTACATTGATCCGGCAAATGCACAGTACATCAAATTTTTTCTGAGAATGAACTTGCCGCTTAGTAAGTTGAATTACATTTTCGCCGAAAATGCCGCGGCCAAACAAGCGGTCATCCAGTCCATCGAACATATATACAAAGAAGCATCTGACAAACAATCCGGCTACGAATTGGCTATCAGCATGCATATACGCCAAATCTTTCTTACGCTTCTGCGCAGCGATACACGCAATATACTTCAGATTCACGATCAAAAGGAATTCAATCGCCTCAAACCGGTACTTGATTTTATCGAGCAAAATTTGAACCGCAAACTTGAAATCAAGGATGCCTGCGCGATCGCTAACATCAGCTATCATCATTTTATAAAATGCTTCAAAAAAGTGACGGGCATGTCATTTGTCGATTACGTGAATGACCGGCGGATCAAGATGGCGGAGCGGATCTTATTGACGGAGGATATCAGCAACGAGCAGGTGGCGGAATTGATCGGGATGGAGAATATGGGGCATTTTTATAAAATTTTCCGGCGATTCAACCAGTGCTCCCCGAACGAATTCCGGAAAAAAATGATGGAATGGGGCAGACCTTAGAACGGAACTTGTACAGCAGGCTGGCACCCATTCAATAGAGCAGCAAAAAGCGGGGGGCAGGTGTTTCTAGACAATATTAAGACATACTGGCCAGATGCTCCTCAAGACGATCCATGGTCTGTTCGGCACCTGGGACGGCATATGTTTTCACCTTATCGAATACAGCGGCATCTTCTTCAAAAACTGTGCTATAAGTGAGCTTGCTCTTACCATCCAGATCCTCAAAGATTGCTGTCGCAAGAAAATGGGGAAACACAGCATGTTTGATGACGATTCGCTCGGGTTTAACGACCTCGACAAAAACGTTGGTGTTTGGAAAATCAACGCCATCAGGACCGTGCATGATAAACTGCCATGTTCCGCCCGGTTTCATATCAAACTTCTGAAAAGTCGTCGTAAAACCTCGAGGTCCCCACCACTTCGACAGGTGCTCCTCTTTCGTCCAAGCATCAAACACAAGATCGCGTGGAGCATCAAATACGCGGGTGATCACAATCTCGCGTTCACCTACTTGCGTTGCGCTTTTGTTTGTTGCGTCGTTTTGGTTCATGTCCATCCCTCCAAAATAAATTTGATTTTGACTTGTTGGAACCTATATCATTAAGTAGCTTCCCCTACATTCATTTCCATATTTATATAAGGGGTAAGTTTTACAGTCATCATTGATCAACTCCTCTTTTCAATCTTAGCAAATAAATAATGCATTGATTTCTTTCAGATTGCTCTCTTGAATAACCCCAATCATTACATCGAAAACGCCAGATTTCCTTAATAATTGATTCAAAAAACTCCCTCTATGGAGAATCGCTTTGGAAATGTACTGCTGGTGCGAGGTCTACGCCACGCTTGGAAAGTCGTATTAAAATCACGGCAAGCCGGCTGCGAATCGCTGCCGGCTTGATTGTGCGCTATGTAGATTTTATAAAAGTAGTGTTTTTAGAACTGGCTCCATTGCGTCCGCCATCCGAAGAAAACCAAGATCCGTTGGATGCGAGCCGTCTACTGTGCATTCGAAGAAATCTTCATTACCGAGCGATCCGGAGCCGTCGAAGAAATAAATATTCAAGTCACCTTGCTCCCGCAACTTGTTAACGAGAGACTGTTCGAAACGCTTGCGTTCCATTCTGGCCTCGTGCAAGTGTGGGGTCAGCTCCTCACGCGCGTAACGAATTCGTGAGACAACCAAGATTGGTGTTACCGGATGAGCTTCTCTATAAATTCTAATAAATTCCGGAAGTGTCTTACGGAAAAGTTCGGTGCTCACGCAATTGCCTTCATAATCAATGACCATACACGCAGGGTCATGAATCTGCGAAATGATTTCGGCAACCTCCGGCTCTCCCTTGCCGCTTCCAGAGAAACCAAGATTAATAAATTCCAGCGGAATTCTTCGGCTCAAGATGTTCGTATAAGCCATGCCAGGCCGCGAAGCGCAGCCGCCTTGCGTAATCGAGGTTCCGTAGATGACTACTTTTTTCCCGGAAGCGTAGCTGGGGGGAGCCGTTACGGCCGCGCCCTCATCCAAACCGATCCATATCTCCTCCACCCCTTGATAGAGCGGCAAGTTTAAGACGATATTACGCATCGAAGCATTCCAATTGGTAAATAACGCACATTCGTACTCGGTGAGAGTGAGATCATATTTCGTTGTGTTGCCGTATCGCAAGGGAAGGAGGGTGTCGGGAGAACCCACGTAGCAATCGACGCCGCATTGTCCGGTTGCCGGCATATGGACCATATTGGCTTTGCCTTTCAGCTTCACCCTTACCGATAGAGAAGTGGAGTCCGACTGAAACCGGATTTGTCCTCCTGCTGTATGATTGGCTAAGCGATCGACGGCTTCCGGCACGGCTCCGAGCGGCAAAGTCGGCAATCTGCGATAGATTCTTTCTTGCTCAAACCAAGCCAACCCGGAAATCTGAAAAGGCTGATCCATAGGGGAATACCAACGAATCGAGCCATCGAACTTTTCATTGGGACGCATTCCGGGATCGTACAGCTCTATCGGGTCCTTCTCTCTTTTTTCCACATTACCAATCCTTCCATAAACATTTTGCATCAACCGCAATCTATGAATTTTTATTTATTCCGAGCCTGCTCGGATTGAATGTATTTCTCCGATTTCTCCTGCGCCGTACGAAGAACGGTGTTGACGTCTCTTTTGTTCAAGATCATATCGAGCAGCGACTCTCTCAAAAACTTATAGTTCTCTTCGTCGTACTCCGGAGACGGAATCGGAGCCTGCGCCGGCTTCACCTTGAATACGCCCGGAAGGTTTTTGCCCTTATAAATATCGGTGCTGGAGGCAAACTGCTTCTTCATTTCTTCATTATTCAGGATGGTCAGGTTGTTGCCTCTGTTCATCTCCGCTTGCGACTCGTCGCTGATCATCGTCAGAATGATCCGATACGCCGCTTCCTTATTTTTGGCGGTAGGCGGCACCATAAAGGACTGGAACGTGAGCTCTCTGCCGAGCCCCGGCTTATCGCTAAATACAGGGTGACCGGCAACGTCCCAGTTAAAGCCCTTGCCTGGCTCGTTCAGCTGCGGCAGACGGCTTGTCAGAGCTGCGAGCCACGTTTGCATCATCGCAAGCTTCTGATCCTTCAGGAAATAGTCGATGCCGTACTGCCATTTATTTCCTGGTCCAATATATCCCGGAATGTTGTACATCTTTTCCAATAGATTGAATACTTTGCGGTAGCCGTCCGAATCAAAAGCAGGCTTGCCATTCTTGTCGATCGTGCCGAGTGAATAGCCGCGGGCAAACGTCCGCTCGGAGCCCGGATCAAGTCCGATGTACTGGTTGCCGTTATCCATGCGGGTGACTTTGGCAGCCAAGTCGATCGTCTCTTCCCACGTCATGCCGTCTTTCGGGTAAGGCACGCCGAATCGGTCGAAGATGTCTTTGTTGTATGCTAGTACACCGTAGTTCAGCGTATAAGGAATGCCGAAGAGCTCGCCTTTTTTGCCGTACATCTTAATGGCGTTAATGGCCTGCGGCTCGAAGCGGTTCAGATCAACGTCGTATTTTTTCACGAAATCGTTCATGTCGCTGCCCACTTCAAGCGGAAGCAGCCCGCCCATATAAAAATGTGACGTCGCGATCAAATCCGGCACTTCGCCGGCGGAAATCATTTTGTCCAGCGTGGTGCCTTTAATGAGCTCGATCGTAATGTTCGGATGCTTTTTCTTGATGGTACCAAACAGTGCATCCACATCAGCCGGCGTGTTGATGGCTGCATAGTGAGAGTAAAGCTTGACCGTCACCGGCTCCGTAATGACAAGTTCTTCCGCCTTGCCCGGTTTGGTCCCGGCATCGGTCGCCTTCGGCTGATCCGTCTTGCCGCAGCCTGCTACCGTGATCGCAACAGCGAGCGTGGCGGTCAGCGTGATCGTGAAACGTTTCTTGTTCATCATGATAATTTCACCCTTTACGATTAATAATGATTGCATCATGAAAATACCGCGGTACATTGCTATGCTCTATGATGTTTCTTTTCTCACCGTAAAAGCTCTAGACTGCTGCCGGAACGGCCGGATTTCCTTTCCGGTCGGCGGCTTCTACGACGAACTTTGTACCCCTTCCTCCTCATCATGTTCAAACCGATAAGCGATCCCCCCGCCATTCTGTTCGTTTCGGTCATCGCATCCGCTTCCTGCATCAACTCAAATTAATAAATCAATTTGATTAATTATTATTTTACGACAAAGTTCAACCCACTTCAATTCATTTGAAATAAATTTCACTAATTTTCCGTTGCACAACAACACAGTGTGAACTGTAACTTGTTTTGTCGGTTTTCAAGCGATATATCGAACCGTTTTGTAAATAAGAAATGCCGCCTTCTGGAATTAATTTTGTCGTTTCTTATGATATCTGTTCTATAAAATTACGGTAATTGTAAATTTACAAAAAAATGGCTGCCTGATGGCAGCCAAGAAATTAAGCATATCCCTGTTATCAGCTATTCCGCAGAATTTTAACTTGATTGTTGAGAATTAATTATGATTTTTCCATCACAAAATTCTTCAATTCGTCTTGGTGATTCGAAGTTCATAAATTTATCCCAGTGAGCACAGCTGAGATCAAGCATTATCGCGACTTCGATCAGGCACAACTCTATAGAAAGTCCCCATTTTTCTAACTGTCTGTTCGACAATTGTAGGCATGTGCTCCACTTTGGTTACATCGGTTACCCCTCCCTGCTGTTTCTTTAGGGTCAGGATCAAAATTTTTCCCCGTATAGTATTCTTATCGTTTCTCAAGCGCGTAGACACAAAATTGCCTAGAGACGATGCGGCGACTCGTCGCCTCAGTTGACCTTGGATGTCCCGCTCCTGACTTACGCTAACCGGGTGGAGCACGTGAGGATGTGCGCCCAAGACGACGTTAACTCCTTGTTTGAATAAAAAATGTATCAACTGTTTTTGTTTATGGGTTGGCGACGAGCGATACTCTTTCCCGAAATGCAAGTACGCGATTATAAAATCCGTCTTGTCTTTCAATCTACGAATATCCGATGCCATCTTATTTGGATTGATGCAATTGACCATCCACCGGTGCGGTACAGAAATGGAGTTCGTTCCCGACGTATAGCTTAAAACCCCAATTTTAACACCCTTCACATGTAAAATTAAATACCTCTTCGATTCCTCGAATGTACGGTACGTTCCGGTATGCCTCAATCCGTGTTTATCGAGGACGGCTAATGTTCGCTTTAATCCGGCAGCTCCGCCGTCCATACAATGATTGTTTGCTGTGGTCAATACATCAAACCCAGTGCTTTTAAGAGCAGCAGCAAGCTCGTCGGGACAATTGAATACCGGACGGCCGGTGTGCGGATTGCGACGCTCATTCGGGCAATTGCCTGTAGGACACTTTCGGACTACCCCAAGCTTCCTTGTGCCGGAGAACGTCGTCTCCAAATTACCTATCGTTACATCATGTTTGTTTAAAAAAGGCTTTACCTTGCTGAAAATTCGTTCAAACTTGTATTCGCTCTGCTGTTTGGCCGAGGATATGATTTCACTCTTCATCAACAGATCTCCGACGATAGCAATCGTTATTTTCATGGCTCCACCCCTATCTTTCCTACGCTCAACATATTCAAGCCAAGGCGGATTGTTCGCTCATTGGACGATGGCCTACAATCCGTCTGCATGACGGTGAATATAGTATAGGAACACCCGAGCGAGGAGACTGATTTTTATGAATAAACCGGGAAAAGGGATCAAATGGGAACATTATCTGGAGCTAAAAAAGGACAATAAGCTGATGGGCCACCTTCCCGATACGAAGAAATTGAACAAACGAAACCTGCTTAGCATGCTCTCCAAGTATAAGGCGGTTTACTTAAAGCCGAATGTGGGAGCTTTCGGTATCGGAATAATGCGGGTTCATTCTATCGCCGATGGAAAAGAGCCCGCCTTTGTCGTGCATAAAGGGAGCAGCCAAAAAAAGCTTTTTTCAAACGATCTGCTTTACGCTTATGTAATGAAAAACCGAGCTCGTCCGGATTATCTCGTACAACAGGCGATACCTCTGCTCCAATGGAAAAAACGTCCTTTTGACGTGCGATTAATGATGACCAAGCAACGGAACAACATTTGGTTGAACGAAGGATTTGTCGGTCGCGCCGCAAACCCGAAAAAAATTGTAACGAACATCCGCAGCGGAGGAACTGCAGTATCGATCGACGATTTGCTCGCCCAATACACCGACCGAGCGACGAAAGCCACAATCATTAAAAAGCTTAACGAGCTCGGGAGGCGCGTATGCGTTCGATTGGAACCTAAATATACCGGCATTCGACTATTTGGGATCGATGTCGGATTGGACCATAAACTAAAACCGTGGTTGATCGAAGCGAACACGCGACCGGAAAAAATATGCTGGAAATGTTTGCGTAAACTGTATAATAAATGTTCCCCTCTCCGAAAATGATTTGGTGATTTGATCTCCCGGGTCCCGCTTGCGTCAATCAATGTGCAAGCAATATTTTTTTCCGACCTTGCCCATTAGTAATCATTGAACGATTTTTTTATTGCAGATTAGCCGCCGCACTTCAAGCCTGCCCGTGAGCACAGTAAGGCTGCCGGTGGCAGCCTTACTATTGTGGGTTTTTATCGCGTCTCATCCGTAAAATTTGTTTCACTCATTCCCAGACTGAAGAGCATAATGAAGCTGGCTGAGAATATCCGGTCTTATCTAGATAAGAGTATCGAGTCCCAGATGTGCGGGATATCCTGCTTATACAAATTGATTCAATTGTTAAAAGCCCCGATCTAGCTCGGACAGTATCAAATCATGGGAACAGCGGTAACACCTAAGAGCAGGAATCCAATACCCTATACAACCGCCGTTTTCCATCTGCCGCTCTTATAACGGTAAAAAATAATGGCTGTTCGCACGATTTGGTCGATCGCAATCGATAAATAAGCGCCGATAATCCCCCAATTGAAAACGATTACAAAAAGCAAGCCTAATAAGCTTCTGAAAACACAGACGCCGACAAAAGTCGAAATCAGCGGAATTTTGGTGTCGCCCGCCCCGCGCAGCGCTCCGGCCAATATAAATTGCGTCGCCTGGAAAGTCTGAATAAATCCGATAATTCTTAATGCGCTGCTCCCTGCGTTGATGACGGTCTGATCGTTTGTATACAACATCATAATGTACGGAGCCAGTATTATGAAGCAGACGCCTGTTATCCCTCCGAACATTCGGCCGAATCGCTGGGTCTCCCAACCGAATTTTTCAGCCAAATCAGGCTTGCCAGCACCCAGGCCTTGCCCGACAAGCGTACTGGCGGCAAGCGCGAAAGCCATACCCGGCATAAAGGAAAACCCCATAATATTGAAGCAGATAGTATGTGCAGCAAAAACTGCTGTTCCCAAACCGCTTACTACGATCGTAAATACAAGCTGGCCCAATCGCATGGCAAACTGCTCACCCATGGACGGCAAACCGATCTTTACAAGCCGGCGGATCGTCGGATAATCGAAGGTCCATACTTGGCTCCAAGACAGCTTGATGTACGAGCCTTTTCCGAACAGCACTTTCAACACCCATAGTGCCGCAAACGCTTTAGCCAGAGCTGTAGCAATAGCGGCTCCCGCAACGCCAAGGCCGGGGATGGAGCCAATTCCGTAAATGAGAGGATAGCCGAGCACCACAACAATGATATTCGAAAGTACATTTATTTTCATTGGCGTACGCGTATCTCCGGCTCCACGTAGCACAGCAGAAAGGCTCATCGACAAAATCGTAAAACCGAGCGAAAGAAACATGATCTGCGCGTAGCCGACTCCTTCTTGCAGCACTTCCGGCGTAGCACCCATGAATATCATGATGTTTTCCGCGTACAAATAACTAAGAATAATGACTCCAACGGAAAGTAACAGACTGAGGATAAAAGTTTGCTGGGCCGCCAGATTCGCTTCCTCTACATTTCCCGCTCCCATCGCTCTGGCGATGATTGCCGTTGTTCCGATATTGAGTGCCATAAAAATCGCCAATGCGAAAAAAATGGGCTGATTAGTTAAGCCTACAGCAGTTACCGCCTCCGCCCCAACGTGCCCGACCATGATCATCACAATCATCTGAAGCACATTCAGCAGAATGTTCTCGATAAGCGACGGACCGACAAGCTGGCGAATGACCTTTCGTATTTCTTTCGTTCCTCCTGATTCCAATCTCAACAATTGCTGCGGATCAAGAATTCTTTTCGGGCTTTTCTGTTTGGCTAGACGTTCGTCAACCTCTTCATCGGACTGTGGACTCATAGCTCTCTCCCTTCGTCAACATGTTTTAAATATATATTAACATTAATCGCTGTGAATGATCACCAAAAATTGGCTATCGCTCCCAGCAGCATTCTGCTGTGCATACCACTCGGAACTATGGGGTGCTAGCCACTTAAGATGTTACATTGGGGGGGTTGCATAGACTTTAACTTTTTTGTAACGGATCCTACACATCAAATCCTTCGCGATTATGCGCATATGTTTATGTCGTGACATTGCGACACAATCATATGTACTTTCAAATAAAAAATCCCCAATTAACGGGGATCTCAAAGCACCTATGTTTATGTCGTCGGACAAATGATAATTCGTTTTAGTTTAGGAGAATTTTGGTATCATCTCCCGTCCATAATATGTTGATAGAACTTGACCCGTTAAACGACAAGAACTCATCTCGTCCGCAGTTGTGGAACGAGGCCGCCGATCAGCGTGTGGACGTATCGTTTGAAGGAGCTATAACGCGCATGGGCCTGTAAATTTAACGGTCGAAAGGCGCAAAATAAAAGCTGCTCATCATTCCGTATTTCTTTCTACGGTGGAAGCAGCTTTTTTTGATGTAATACTAACTTATTTGATCAGTCCATGAGGGTCGATCACGAATTTCCTCGCCGCCCCTTTATCAAACTCTTGGTAAGCTCTTGGCGCATCGTCCAGCGATATCACGGTCGCGTTCACCGCTTTTGCGATCTGGGCTTTTCCGTTCAGAATCGACATCATCAGCTCCCGGTGGTATTGCATGACAGGCGTTTGTCCCGTTACGAACGTATGGGATTTGGCCCAACCGAGGCCAAAACGAATTTTAAGCGTACCCACTTTCGCATCGTTATCAATCGCACCGGGATCCCCCGTTACATAAAGTCCGGGAATGCCGAGTCGTCCGCCGGCCCGGGTCACTTCCATAATGGAGTTCAGTACGGTCGCAGGCGCTTCCGTATGTCCGTGCCCATGGCCGTGCGCTTCGAATCCTACGCAGTCAATGGCGCTGTCCACTTCGGGCACGCCGAGAATTTGCTCGATCTGCTCTCCGAGGTTCGCATGCTCGCTAAGGTTAACGGTCTCGCAGCCGAAGCTTCTTGCCTGTGCAAGCCGCTCGCCGTTCAAGTCCCCGACAATGACTACCGCCGCTCCAAGCAGTTGGGCGGAATGAGCGGCCGCCAAACCGACCGGGCCGGCTCCCGCTACATAAACGGTAGATCCCGGGCGGACACCTGCACTTACAGCCCCATGGTATCCTGTCGGGAAAATATCGGACAGCATCGTAAGGTCTCTTATTTTCTCCATCGCCTGCTCTTTGTCCGGGAACTTTAACAGCTGGAAATCGGCGTACGGGACCATCACATATTCCGATTGTCCGCCGACCCAGCCGCCCATGTCGACATAACCGTATGCCGATCCCGGCCGGTCCGGATTCACATTGAGGCAAACATTCGTATTCCGTTCTTTACAGCTCCGGCATCTGCCGCAAGCAATGTTGAAAGGGACAGATACGAGGTCGCCTTTCTTTATAAATTCCACATCCCTGCCCAGTTCGATAACCTCACCGGTAATTTCATGCCCTAACACTAAACCGCTCGGCGCGGTTGTCCTTCCTCTTACCATATGCTGATCGCTTCCGCAAATGTTCGTTGAAACGACTTTAAGAATGACACCGTGCTCGCATTTTCTGCCGACATTTCTCGGATTCACGCCCGGACCGTCCCTCAAAACCAAACCCGGAAAATCAATGTCGGATACTTCTACTTTGCCCGGTCCAGTGTAAACAACCGCTCTATTTCCTGCCATGAGTTCATTCTCCTATTCACTAAAAATGTGGTATTTTAGCCATGAGAGCAGATCATGCTGTATAGAGCCGTACGGATATCATCCGGAACAGTATTCAGGCATCACCTCCTTACATTCATTTCAACCGGACCGGCACCTTTGCCGTGACCCCGCATAGCCGTCCAATCTCGCGCCTTTTTAAACAAGAAGCAGCTTTTCCTCCGCTCCGTTTACACATCTTAAGCTCGCCTTCGGCTCATCCCATTGGATTTTATTAGATTTTGTCCAGAGCATTGAGCCTTTCTTCCAAGGTCCGATCTTGCAATCCCGCTACACCCAAGGCGCACCCGTCGCATACTCCCTGCGTCAAGATTCGATACGCATAAGGGAGTTGATCCGATTGTCCAAAGCGACTTTCAGCGTTTGGTGAATATGCCGCGGCTTCAGTTTTCTGAACCCAAAAGGCATCAAGCTCACCCACAGTTTCGGATCCGGCTTAACCGGCAACCGGATACGGCCGCTATGCCTGATGCTTCCCATAGAACCACCTCACTTCCAAAGTGACGTTCCCATATATTCCTTATATATAATTTTAACAGGTAAGCGCTATCACAACAATTTGTTTTATTTTTGTTACATTACAAAAAGCAGTCATCGCAATGGAATCTATGCGACAACTGCTTTGCTCTTTCCACTCGGCACCGCACCGTAAACCGTTATCCAAAATAAGTGAACATTAGCAAAGGGTCCAATGAAGCAAAATGATTCTCTTTAGGAGGCGTTCGAAATGACAGATTGGGGCAGATGCAGTATCGGATCTCATGATCATGGTTCCTTATCTTTATGGAAAAATCTGCAGACGACTACCTAAACTCGAGTAAGCACCGACACATTGCAATCCGTCAGGTTTAAGTATTTGCAGGCTCTACCGTTCAAAGCTCATTCATTCTCGTAAGGCACTGGCAGCTCTTTAGCTTCCTTGGCCGACCGCTCCGTCGTCTCGATGACCGCAATGATGCGGCGGGCTTCCTCCGGTTTTACGATCAGCTCGGCCCCCCTCAACAGATAATCGGCGATGTTGTCATAGTAAGCGGATTGGCGGTCCTTCAAAAATTCCACTTCGGACAGCTGGTTTTGCCCGTCCGCGTCGGTGTACAAATTCAGCTTCCCATCTTTCGTATTGATCACTTCAACGGCCCCCTTCGTTCCCAGAATGCGGAATCGTGCCTTGCCGACGCGGGCAATGGAGGAAATCTCAACGTGAGCGATGGCACCGTTTTCAAAAAAAATCATACTGTCGACCTGATCCTCATTCGTTTTCTGGTGCCATACCCGATTGTGAATCGTCCCGCGTACCGATCTGATTTTGCCGGGAACGATCCCGAGCAAATAATCGATGTAGTGGGCACCCCAATCGTAAAACGCACCGCCGGAAATTTCTTTATTTTCCCGCCACCACTCTTTTGGAGCGCTGTAGCCGCCCATGAACATCTCCACATGGAAAATGTCACCGATCACTCCTTTTTCCATCAAATCCTTGACCGTCAAATACCATCCATCCCACCGCCGGTTATGGAAAACGGAAAGCATGAGCCCTTTCTCTTTGGCCAACTTGACGAGCTTGTCGGCATCATCGGCATGGATGCACATCGGTTTTTCCAAAATGCAGTGCTTGCCGTTTAATAGCACCTGCTCGGCTAATGCCGCATGCGTATTATGCGGGGTTATGACCGTAACGAGATCAATGTCCGGCTGAGCGAGCAAATCCTGAACGTCGGTATACGTGCGCAGACCGGGAAAATCTTGTGCCGCCTGTTCCATCCTGGCTGGATCCAAATCGCAAGCCGCCGAAAATTCAAAGCCTACGCGTTTCATGTGATTGCCGTGCGATTTCCCCATATTAAAGGCGCCGCCGTACCCGATTACCGCTCCACGAATTTTGGTTTGGTTGGTTGACATGGATTCCACTCCTTGAATACATGGTAAGAACGATACATAACTTCGCCGCTGAGGAATAATTTTCCTCTCGAATCGAACTGAACAAAATCCGTCAAGATGCTTCGCCGTTATTTAGTTATCCATCCCTCCTTCTTCCACCGCCCCGATCGAGACGCCCACAGGACCTTACCTCTTTTTACCTTCTGCTTAAACTGCTCAATAGCCTTGTTAGCCTCTCCTGCGCAGTACGGAACGGCGTATATTTCAGGAGCCCCACGGCGCATCCGGATGAAAAAATCGGACTGAATGTGCTTAGTCCACGCGGCTTTTCAAATCAGAAAACCGACAGACTCCGTAAAAAAGTATTAGATTGATCCTAGAAATTGAAACAGCAACAGTCATGGACGAGAAAATAAAGTCCTAGACTGTCGCTATTTCATTGAACTCCCTCGGTACCCGTTAGGGTTACGCGGTCTGACGGAAAAAACTTATGGCGCTCTAGCAATCCTTAAGCGGAATGGAAAATTCAACATAAAAAGGATGAAGTTCTTCATTCAAACAAAGCTCAATTCTTTGCTTAAAATTTCCCCAATTTACCATCTCTAATGCTGTCTCGATTGGAAAATATCCTACTTCTAAAGACTCAATAGTAGTTGTTAATTCTCCTCCGACTGGTCTGCCTAAAAATAAAGTGTTACAAATACAAGCACTTACATTTTGAAAAATACCACAAAACTTTGTCACTTCTATATCTATACCGCTCTCTTCCTTTGTTTCCCTTATCGCTGCATCTTTCAATGATTCACCTTCTTCAACCTGCCCTCCCGGCATTTCCCATCCTCGTTTAGGTCCTTTTATCAATAATATTTCGTTACGCTCATTAACTACAATTGCTGCCGCAGAAACTATATGCTTTGGTGCCACTTCATCGTCCTCCCTTTTTAAATAATTTCCTATTGCGGTATACTGCCCGTAAGCTTTACGACGATAGCCGTTTGTTATCAAATTTAAACGACTTTATAGCTCTTAGGATCGCTGTCACTGTTACTTAACCCATAAGTTTGCCGGTTTGGCATGCTTATGCTTCCAATTTACGACGGCAAACTTATGCTTCCAAAATGAAAAAGCCCTTGAATATCAAAGACTTTTCCGGAATAGCCAATGTGTTTTCAGACTTTCAAATAACGTTCTCCGTTAGCTTAATGACCTGATCGAGAGGGACCCTGTCGGGAACCCGACAAAAAGTTAAATTGTTATCCTAGTTCTTCAGTTTCCTTGAACAATTGACTACATCTCTGGCGCGGATGTACTCCATAGCTTCCTTTCCCTTGTTCAAGACCCTGTTAAAATGAAACTACCAATCCGCTAGGCGGTCTAGACGCAACAATACTGCCGCCTTGACTTCCCCCTCCCGGGCCCATTTCAATAGTCCAATCGCAGTAGGATAATAACGCAGGTTCATGCTCGACCACAATGACGCTGTTCCCTTGCTCGACAAAGCTTTCTAGCAACGTAATCAGCTTCTCAATATCTGGGCTGCTTAGTCCTGTGGTAGGCTCGTCCAATATGTACAGCGTATTTTCTTTCCTCGCTTTCCCCAATTCCTTGGCCAGCTTGATGCGCTGCGCTTCGCCGCCGCTTAACGTAGGAACTGGCTGACCGAGGGGAAGGTAATCGAGCCCTACCTGTATTAGTGTTTGCAGCATCTGTGAGATCGCCTTATGCTCTCTGAAAAATGGAAGAGCTTCTCTTGCATTCATCTCGAGCACATCTACGATATTTTTCCCTTGGTAAGCAATATCGAGAATTACTTTCCTGAACCTGCTCCCGCCACACGCTGTACAACACCGGTTTACAATACCAATCGCGCCCATATCCATACTTTCAACACCGCTTCCTCTGCATGAAGGACAGCCGCCTTGCTCTGTGTTAAAGGAAAAATGGCTAGCCGTATACTCTCTCGCGATTGCCTCTGGCTGCCCGGCAAAGATGGATCTTATTTTATCCCAAATACCAATATAGGCCGCAGGGGTAGAGCCTTTGCCTCGACCGATCAATTTTTGCGAAACACACACGCATTTCTGAATATGCTCCGCTCCTTCGATAACAGCCGTTTCCAATTGCTCGAATCCGGAGTCCTCGGGAGCCGCTTCTTCATCTTCGTCCTCATTCGCTTCGATGTTGACGGCATCCAGCTTCTGCTTCAGCAGCGGGACCAATGTGTCCATAATCAGAGTACTTTTGCCGCTTCCGGATACGCCTGACACTCCAACCATAATGCCGAGCGGAATTTCTACGGCCAAGTTTTTTAGATTATGGGTATTGGCATTGCGAATGACCAGCTTCTTGGTGGAACTGCCGACTTTTCGATATTCGTGAGGGCCTTTGGAAAGAATTCTGGCCCGTCCGGTCACGTAGGGACTCAGCACCGAAGTTTCCGATTGAAGATAGTGCTCCAGTGTTCCTTGAAAAAGCACTTCGCCGCCCTGTTTGCCGGCAGACGGTCCCAACTCCACGATATAGTCAGCTTGCTTGATGACGTTGATATCGTGCTCCACGACAATGACCGTATTTCCTGAGTAGGTAAGCTGCTTGAGCTTATTAAGCAGCGACTGCTTCTCCCTTTCGTGAAGCCCTGCCGTCGGTTCATCGAATACATACAACAGCGAATCAAATTTGGATTCCAAATGGTACATCAAATAAAGCCGCTGCAGTTCGCCCCCGCTCAGTGTCGGGATACTTCTCAGCAGTGTGATATGAGAGAGCCCGACTTCGATAAACAAACGAAACAGAGCTGATAACCTTCCGAGGGTACGCTGTCCGACGACGGAATAGCTCGATTTGTCGCGGTTTAATTTTGTAAAAAACTGATCGAGCTCGGACATCGTCATTTCACAGAGCTCGCGAATATCTTTGTCACCTATATAGGTATGTCTCGCTTCATCGCTCAATCCTTTTCCATAACATGTTACGCATTTGAATTTGGAGCACCACGCCTGTTCGAACTGAGCTCTGCTCTCTGGCTTTCTCCTCATCCTGCCTTTAATGAAATTCATAACTCCCTCGTAGGAATCTGTCCCCCATAAAACTTTGTGTCGTATATCCTCCGGCAAATTAGCATATACGGCATTACGCCAATCAATCTTGTTTTCCTTCGCCAGATTCATAAGATACTTATCCAACTGTGCGCTTACATTTGAAACAATTTTGCTCACGGTACGATTCGGATCTTGAATAATCTTGTCGGCATCGAGCTTGGAGAAGTATCCGCTACCGCCGCAATCCGTACATCTTCCGGCAGCGGAAGCATGGAACGCAAAGTGGTCTGGGCTTAACTGGGTTCGTTCGCCGTCAGAACCTCGGCCGTCAAGGGAGTAAAGCCATTTGAGATCGTGCAGCGCTTTCGTTTTAGTACCGACGATGCTTCGGGGGTTGGATTGTCTTATTTTATTTTGCTCAACGGCAATTGCCGGTGGGAGGCCTGCAATCTCATCGAATGGCTCCTTTTCCTCTACGGCCTCGCCGCGCAGCGTTTGGCCGATGGATTGCAAATATCGCTGTCTTCCTTCTTCATACAGAACGTCGAAGGCTAGAGAAGACTTTCCCGATCCGCTCACACCTGTAAATACGATAAATTTCCCTTTTGGTAGGGTGACATCAATATGCTTTAAGTTATGTATTCTTGCCCCGATTACTTGAATATGGTCCATTGCCGCCTCCTTCTAGCCAATAGTGCTCGCCAGTGCTCCATTCGCTCCCGCACCTGTGCCTTACCTTCAGCCATCGCACGCATATCCTCATTAATGAGATGTCGCGAAGCATTCCATTTCTGGTTATTGTAAACACGCTTTTACTTGTTCGCTCCAAATCGCGCAGATAGCTATAGATGGGATTGTCCAACATGCCCAGCCGAGCAGCAAGCTTCTTGTTCGAGGGTTGCTTGATTGTCCGTTTACGGGGCCGTCAGGAGTGAGCAGGTTTCAAATCGATTCATACGGCAGCCTATTCATCAAGATTCAAAGCACCACACCGATATAAATTAGAATTAGTAGCGGTACAGATTAAATCGGTTACCGTCCGGATCGTATAGATGGAAGAAGCGGAATCGCCCCGGGCCGACGATTTCGGATACAGGAATACCACTTTCACGCAGAAAGGCGTGGTACGATTCGAATTCGGCCAGATCGTGAAGAACGCAATACGGCCTCGTCGGGTTGTCGAATTTATCTGTCTCCGTATCTTCCGGCAACTGCTCCAATACCCAGCGGGATTGCTCTTCATGGTGCTCTAAAGCTAACCCGAGCACTACATACCCCTCTTTCGAACGATCTTCCAATACCTCCGCACCAAGATATGTCGTGTACCAAGCGAGCGATACATACAAATCTTTTACGCCGATTCGCACCCATGAAGGTACGAATCGCGGGTGGTCGGACGAACCCGTCGGGTCACCTTCCGCTGTCAAACGGATGCCTTCCACAGTTGCCCAGAAATCGAAATAGTCTTTCCCGCCGGGGCCTGAGTAGATGCCTGATACGCGTATACCCTCCGCCTTGAACCATTCATGTGTCTCCGCCAGTTTCCTTGTCTTCCAGCACCAGCGGACATGGCCGTCTATGGTACCGCGCTCGGCGTGATGATGTGCGAGCCGCTTTCCAGTTATAACCGACGATAACATCGTGCCGAACGGAAGACGCGTTTCCTTCATTTCTGCTGCATTGGAGTCACGCGTTACCGCGCGCGATTCGTCTTGTCTCTTCCAGCCAAAATATTTTTCAAACCATTGCAGCGCCGCTTCATGATTATCCCATAATACGTCGATATGTCCGCCGTCATACGCGATTTTCGGAATGTTACTTTTCATATGCTTCTCCTCCAATGTTCTAATTCCCTTGCGTTCTACCAGTTTCCAGTTTATTAAAACGATTGTGGCTGCCATACTTCCCACATGTTCCCGTCAGGATCAAAGAACTTTAGGTTTGGACCACATGTCATCCGAATGTCGCCTGCAATGTTCACTCCGTTTTCCTTAAAACGTTTGAAAAGGTCTTGGATGCGTGGAGTAATGAAACACCCAACTGCATGGCGTTCTCCTTTATTGTTTGTAAATCCTAACCGGCCACCTTCCGACCTTGATTCAATAAGGAACATAGCAGGAACCGGCCCCGTAGGGCCATGAGGCTTTCCGTTACGATCGGGAAATTACATGATTGCCATTTTCATCCCAGGCTCAACAGGATGGATCGTTGTAGGTTCACACCCTAAATTTTTTTGATACCATTTAATGGACTCGTAAACGTTATTAACCGGAATGTAAATACAAGTAATTACAGTAATGTCTCCTAGCTTGTCCTCAAATTTGATTTCTCCCATTTGGTTTTCGCCCCCTCCTATTGAATAAATTACCATTATCAAATGAATATATCGTACATTTGTTCCCGTGTAAACAACCTATTCAGAATAAAATTCCAGTAACTTCAATAACATCAAAGAGGAGCTGTCCACGCGGCAGCTCCACACTATCGTTCCCGTTATTTCAATAAGCCTCCGATTATTTATCAAGTATCATAAAGGTAATTCCAACAACCCCCATAACAATTACACAACTTATAAAAAAATATCCGAAATACCTTATCGGAGACGGCATTGTACTTAAATCAAGTTTCTTGGAGGACCTTCCCCTTCGATTCTCTGTGCCCCCTGCATCATTTCATTAACAACGATCCGATCATTATTTATGACTGGCTGACTGGCTGGTTGTGTTTCATGTATGTGTATAAACCCTTAAATTAGAAACAGCGGCAGTCATGGACGAGAAAATAAAGTCCTAGACTATCGCTGTTTCATTGTGCCATTCCCGACAATGGTTTTTTACATCAATTTACTGTATAGACCTTTTTTAATACTGATACTCAATATTACAGTAGATGCAGCCAGTAACCAATTATGATTCCAAATCGAATATACAAAGGCAGCAAAAAGCATTAAAACTAAAAAAATAATAGCTGGTTTAACACCAAGTTTTTTTCGAATAATACTTAAAACTACAATAAATAAAATAGCATAAAATAACAACATTCCAACAAGACCTAAATATGCAACAATCATGTACACACCACCTACTTATGACCGTTGATTATATTATAGCATTAATTTAGGATGGGAATAATGATGTAAGATTTTGGTTACGCCGAACACCCGGCAGTCTAAAATTCATTCTTCTTAATTGCCCTTCCTTTTGAAAACCTAATTTTTCATGAAACCTAATTGAAAGGTCATTAAAAGTATAGACATGAACAGTAACTTTTTGATATCCCAATTCTTTAAAGTAATATTTTAGGAGTTACTGAACTACCTCTCTACCATACCCCTTATTCCAAAAAGGTCGAGCAATGTATATACCGATATGTCCATCAGGTCCTTTTTTCGATGACTCCTCGATATGATTCTTGACGTTCTCATATGAACGAGGTAGCAATACAGCATCAACCCTTTTAATTGCATCGCTATCTACATTCCATTGAAACATGGTTTCGGCATCACTAGGTTCTATTCCCCGTAATCTTACCGTTTCACCTTGCCAAAAGTTGTAATTATCCATATTTACCATCTTTAGCAATACTTTATCGTTCCCTACATTTACCATATCTCCTTAAACAGCACCTATTGTAATTAAACTATCCTACAGGTTACTTCAACGGGATCAGGGAGCAGTTGCCGCGGCGATCTGCTCCCTGATTTTTGCGCTATCGTTCTCCGTTAGTTGAGAGCCACACGTTTATTATTCTTTATAATCTCTTACCAATTAATGCTTTTGCGATTCCGTTCGAAATATGTGTCATTGGCCGGGTCACCAGGTCCGGCTGGCCGAGTGTAATAGTGCTATCAGTTCACGGCCCGATGATGTCGCGCTTTGCCAGACATGGATCAGATAAAGGCTAGCTGTTGAAGCATCCGGTACAGCATCGCTGTGGATTCAGCTCTGGAAACGAATTGCCGCGGATGGAAGGCTCCTTGCTCATCGCCTTGGATCATGCCAAGCCCCACCGCTTCGTCTACCGCCGCCCGCGCCCATGCAGAGATCTGCCCGGCATCCGGCAGGTTGGCCGTTTGAGCGGATTTGCCCTTCGTGAAGCCGGTATAGCGAACTGCACGAATCAGCATGACTGCCAGCTCCTCCCGCGTTATGTTGCCATCCGGCCGGAAGGTTCCATCCGCATAACCTTGAATCAATCCCGCCTGAGTGGCGGTTATGACATCCGGCTCATACCATCCACCTGCTGTATCGGCGAACACAGACGCCCCCTGCGCTCCGTTCAAGCCAAGCGCCCGGACGAGCAGTGCCGCCGCCTCAGCCCGGGTAATCGACCCATCGGGGTCAAAGCTATCGGCGGAACGGCCCTGAATTACCAGCTTGGATGCCAGCAGCGATACCTCGTTCTGCGCCCAATGACTGCGCATATCGTTGAAGCTGACCGGGCGATTGAGTACGGTATACAAGCTGGTGCCTTGTCGCTTCATTACTGCTGCGGTTTCGCCGTCTTTGGTATCAAATGCCGCCGGGACAAACCGGTACTCGCTTTTCGCCTCATCCCACCAAACAGCTGTTGCTGTGACAGGAATATGGTTAACGCCCAAGGAAACGGTTCGTTCCACGTATTGTCGAAATGCCGGGATGGAAGCCGTCTTGCCCGCTCCATCCGAAATGCGCACTTCAAACCGTACATAATCCGATAAGCGCTCCGCATCCGTTAGCCTTGACCCGGAAGGGGCGGCCGACCGGTCCATTACAATCTCAAAATGCAGCCCGTCACCCGACAAGCTTGCCGCAGCGGCCGCTTCTTGCAAATTCAGCTCGCTTAGCGGGATCTTGAAAGACATGGACTTCGTTTGAAATACCAGAAGGCTGTCGGGCCGTATCGTTCTGATTTGCTTCAGCACGTCTCCCGGCAGCAGGAAGCTTCCTCCTTCGGAGCCGGTGTTGATTGTAACTATCCCTTCCTCGATTCGGGACACGCTTGCCTCGATTTCTTTAAGAACACCGTCCGAAGTAAGCAGGGTCATCCGGAAATCCGTCCCCGCTTGAGGCTCCGCATTGTCGGGAGAGGCCGCCCCTCCGGAGCTTGAGCCGCTACGATCCGGATCCGGATCTGTCACGATAACCATTGCTTGCGCAGTCAGTCCGCCGTAGGTTGCGGAAACGACCGTTTGTCCGGGAAGCAACCCTGTCAGCTGCCCTTTTGCATCCACTCGAGCGTAAGCCGAATCCAATATCCGATAGGCCGCCTGAGAGGAGATGATTACCCGCGTTTCATTCCCATACACGGCCGTCAACACGGTGTTCATGCTTTGTCCTATTTGTATCGTATATAGCGGTTCGCTAAAAGTTAAGGCGGATAGGATAGGGTTGTCCGGATTGCCTGGGTTCACCGGGTTGGATACAAGGACGGTAGCCCGCGCGGTCAGATTGTTATAAACCGCGGATATAACCGTTTGCCCCGCCGATAAGCCCTGAATCATCCCTTGGCTGTCTATTTGGGCGATCATCGGCTGCTCCGATGCGAAACGGACCCCCTCTGATAACCGGTACGTCGCTCCGTCCGAATAGGTGATCGAAACTACCGTCGATTGCGTTTGTCCGATTAAAAGCGAATAGCCGGCTTCGGTAAACATCAGGCCCGACGGCACAGCTGCCGATCGGATCACCTTTAGGTTAAAGTTTTTTTCGGCTGTCGCAGCGCCTTTCACAATCGTGGCCGTCAGCAGCACGTCTATATCCGATTGAACGCTTCCCGGTCTTTGAATATGTCCGGTCCGTGGATTGATGACTGCAGGGTGCGACGAGGTCCAGACTATGCCGCTTCCCCATTCGCCCGCTGAAGGAAGCACTACCGGTTGAGTGATATGATCCGCCTGGTCCCCAGGAGTGAATCCGACCGCCAGTGCGGCTTTATCCCGTTCTACCGCGTCCGAATCCGACAAAGCCGTCGCTTTCACAACTAATGGATACTGTTTATAATATTCCGTACCGTTCGCTTGGACCGTCGCTTTTATTACGACCTGCGCATCTCCTTCGTCAAATGAAGGCCGGCTGACGCGGCCTGTTGCGGCATCGATGATATTGTTATCCGTGGAAGTCCAACTAATGCCGGTACCGGACGCATCTTGCTGAGGAAGTGTGAGATCCGCCGTTACCCCGTCATCCTGGTCTCCTCCGGCAAAAGTAATTTTCGGCGGTTCGTATACCGCAAGGGTACCGGATTGAAGCACTGCATCATAATTGCCAAGCCTGTGGTCCGGGTCGGATAAGACGGCGGTGATCGGATATTTTCCCGGCGGACTGTCAGCATGAGCGTAAGTGCTGTAAGTGACGGTAGTGGCGTCCGCACCTTTCAGGCCGGTTACGGTTCCGCTAAACGCTGGATTAGGAAAACCCGCCCATCGAAACATATCGATAGGAGTAACCGACAGCCTCGCTTTCGTTACCGTCAGCGTGCCCTTGGTGTTCGTCACGCTGTAATTGCCCAGCTTCGCATCCGGGTCCAACAGCGTCGCCGTGATGTCGTAGCTCCCGACTGCGCTTGACTCCGTCGCCACCGTCGCGTACACGGCCGTAATCACGTCGCCATTGCGCACGCCCGTGATCACGCCGCTCAGCGCCGGATTCGACGCGCCGTATTCCCGCGACACATCCGACACCTTGACCATCAGTGACGCCAGAGTTACCGTCAGCGTACCCTTGGTGTTCGTCACGCTGTAATTGCCCAGCTTCGCATCCGGGTCCAACAACGTCGCCGTGATATCGTAGCTCCCGACAGCGCTTGACTCCGTCGCCGCCGTCGCGTACACGGCCGTAA